>CAWGMC010000001.1:0-15597 GCA_963823545.1 uncultured Chloroflexia bacterium
TGCGCAGGCATGGGGGCATTGCTGGCAATTGTCATCCTTGTGCTATGACGTTTCCCCCGATAACCCGCCGCGCGAAACACATCAACTAATGCTACTATAAGAGGGATATTCTTCTCAGAAGGGATCTGTCCCTGAATCGGGGGAAGACGGCAAAGGGGCGATTCCGCATCTACCCCGGGAGGGAAGCGTGCGGCGCTCTTAACCTGCAGAACCTGGTCACGTGCCACCGCGAACACTTCAAATTTTTCAATTCCTTTGACCATCCTCACTTCAGCTTGTGTGCAAATGTGGACATCACTCATTTCCATGTCATACACCGGGCAAAATAACCTTTCCGTTGCTCGATTGGCTTTTGTTTACCTGATCACCCGGGTAGCCAATTCCATCCCGGAATTCAGGTATCGCATTGGCCAGGATTCGATCATTGAACATGATGTGGTACACCCTTCCTACACCAGTCCTGGTCAGCGGATGACCTGTTCACTTTCTGCTGCCCCCTCGACTATGAAGTAAGAATTCCCTGATTTTGCCAGCCAGGCAGCCGAAAAAATATCGTTTGTGAAGGAACACCCCTCTCTTTCGGATCCCCAGGGCAGGGATGACTTGCTTATCCATGACCGCGCTTTCCCTGGGTAACGTTCACCAGCTTCACTGGCCCCCCGATTGAAGCCTCCAACCCGCCGGATTCCGTTCCGCGTCTTGCCTGTGGGTAAATATTTTGAGGAAAACAGCCTGGTAAAGATGCCCCTTGGGCGTGCAGGCAGCGCCATGCTTTAATGGATGGCATCCACTTGGCAGGCTATGCACACACGCATCCAGGGATACCTGTCCCATCCGGCGGACGTCCTCGGTCATTGCTGACAGGTTCCTTGAGGACAGAATTGACTCTATCCGGTAAATATTGTGATGGATGTTTTTTTTTATGACAAAGAACATCCTGAAATAATTACATGAAAGGCTGTCAGGCATTGTGAATTAATCGAACAATTAATGTATAATCACTTCACGCATTCGATAGGTATTTCAACTACTTCATCAAAATAGGAGATGAGGATTGCACATGGATCTGAGGGAACTGTGCATCGTTCAATCCGTAAAGGGGGAACAAGGTTTCTAAGGGATCGACCATCCCAACCTTAAGCAGGAGCATCCTGCATAGCTCAATGTAACCTAAATCCAACCTGACCTGGAGGGGTCTTATGAGCATCAAATCTACCTCGCGAGTCCTGACAATTCTGGTCATGCTCGCTCTTGTACTTTCCCTATTTACAACCACTGGCCAGGCTGCGCCCACCTACGCTCCGACCGTGCTGGTCACCTTCACCATCCTGCATACCAATGACTTCCATGGGCAGTTGGAAGGCTATCCGGCAGCGCAAACCCCGGCACGGCCCGCGTTGCCAGTTTGTCAATACGTCGCACGCTTCGGCGCATGCCAACGTGCTGCTGGTCGATGCCGGCGATGAAATGCAGGGCAGCCTGCTCTCGAACCTGGGCGATGGCACACCCACGGAAAGGCATCCCCACGATCGCGGACTACAACGCAATCGGCTACGACGTAGCCACCTTCGGCAACCACGAATTTGACTGGGGTCAGACCGAACCTGACCGATCGCACACGCCAGGCTGCCTATCCCTATGTCACAGCGAACATGTCAAGAATGATACCGGCAATTGTGCAACGGCCGGTTGGACACCCCCGACTTTCGCCGACGCACCCTATCAAATCTTGACGGTTGGCCCGTCCCGAACGGTCAAGGTGGCGTTCATCGGTGTGACCACCACCGAAATACCCACCATCACCGTGGCGACCGCGACCGCCGGTCTGTGCTTCAAGGATCCCGCGGATTCCATCCTTCACTACTATGATGCCATGAAAGCCGCAGGCGCGGATGTGATCGTTGTGTTGAGCCACCTGGGTAACGAGGATGGGGGATATGGCTATGGTCTCCCTGTCTATCGGTGACCAGACGCTGGCAACCAAATTGAATACCGCTGGCAAACCAGTCAATCTGATCATCGGCGGCCACAGCCATACGAACCTAGCCACCGCGACCAAACTGTTGGGAGCACCAAGATTGTCCAGTCCCACTATAACGGCCGCAAGGTTGGACGTGCGGATATCACGGTAGGCACAGATGGTAGCTGTATCGATCAACTGGGGACTGACAGTCAACACAACAACGGACACCCAGGACCCTGCCATTGAAGCCGAGATCAATAAATATCTCGCTTGATCCGGACTTACCGGCGCTGGTCAATACACCGGTTGGTTATTCGACGTGTCGATCTGCCCCGCCTCAGCGACGGTGACTAATATGATGGGCTACGTTCATCGACGATGCCATCTACAACTACCTGAACACCGATACTGAACCGAACGATATCGATATCTTCTTCAACAACTCCGGCGGCATCCGCGCCGAATGGTGCTGGAATGGCACAGACTGGATCAACACGGGCTGTGTAGCCGGCACCCATGCTCCTGGTCTGCTCACCTATGGTGATCATGTTTACTATTCTGCCATTCGGGAATCCCACGGTGGTCGGCCAGATGACTGGGGCTCAAATCCTCGAAGTGCTCCACTATGGCCCGAATGCGGCAGGAGTTATCCAGCCGGCGGGTTTGAAGTATTCCTATCTTCCGCTACACCGATACCAATCCAGGTCCGCAGCCCTATGCATGGGGCGCTATGATTAACGGTCTACAACAAGTCTACCGCATATCTGGGTGCCACTGGATCTGAAAAGACCACAGCGTCGGCACAAATGAATTCCTCGCCCCAGCCGGTAGCGA
This sequence comes from uncultured Chloroflexia bacterium, assembly GCA_963823545.1. Classification (GTDB taxonomy): domain Bacteria; phylum Chloroflexota; class Anaerolineae; order Anaerolineales; family Villigracilaceae; genus Denitrolinea. The sequence continues at coordinate 2,798 of CAWGMC010000001.1, forward strand.
TGGCTACGGCGCCTTCAAGTACATGACCAATATCAGCTACTGGGGTGATATGCTGAATGGTGTCAATGCGTATGTCAGAAACACTATACCGTCGACATCCATACGATGGGTGCGCTTGACGGGCGCATCACTCCGGATGGGATGGCGATAACATTTACGAACCCGGCGAAATCGTCCCACTGACGATCCTGCATCACAACGATTTGCATGGCAACCTGGCCAAGACGGGCTATGTTGGCTATACCCAGCTCGCCACGTTGATCAAGCAGGAAAAACTGCACAATCCCACCTCAACCTCCTGCTCAGCTCGGGTGACAACATTCAGGGCGACGCGATGATTTACTATTTCAAGACCGCCCCCACCGGCTTTACCTCCGATGGCACCCCGATCACCGATCCCAGCTGCAATCAACCCCTTCATCAAGGCCATGAACACCATGGGCTATGATGCCATGACCCTGGGCAACCACGAATTCAACTTCGGCAAGGATGTCTTCACCAGTGTGCTGGGACAGGCTACCTTCCCGCTCCTGCAGGCGAATGTGACGGATGACGGCTCCTATGGGCTGGCGGCTGCGAATATCCAGCCCTACGTGGAGAAGAGTCTGGGTGATATCGATGTCGCCATTCTCGGCATCGGCAACCACCGTATCCCAAATTACGAACTGCCCAGCAATATCCCGGGCTTGACCTTCTCTGATCCTATTGTCAAGACCCAGGAACTGCTCGCCCTGTTTCGCCCCACTAACGATGTGGTCGTTGCCTTGACCCACATCGGCTTCACCGAGAACCCCGGTGGAAGTGGATGCCAATGTGGACACAAACCTGGTAGCCCAGACCACCGGGGTCGATGCGGTGGTCGGCGGTCACAGCCACACTAATCCCGGCGAATAGGTACGGCGGCTTACAAGTACCTGCCTGCCATCATCGCCTGACGCAGATGGCAATCCGGTCATCACCGGTCATGCCTATCGCTACAACAACACCCTTGGCGAGCTCGTCCTTGGTTTGCGCGACCTTGGCGGTGGCAACTATGAGGTCGTCAGCCAGACCGGGCGTTATCTCACCGTAGCCCTGGCACGACCGAAGACGCCGCCACCAAAGCCATCATCGATCCCTATGTCACGTTGCTCAACACCTACAACAACACGATCATCGGTCAGACCACGGTTGCCATCGATACCCTGCAGGCTTACACGCAGGAAACCAATGGCGCCAATCAGCAGGCTGATGCGGGTGTCTACGAACTCGAATCTCACGGGATTCACTGTGGACTTCCACCTCTCCGGCGCCATGAGCAACCGGGCTGTTGCCACCTCAGGACCATATCCCCTGGACCTGAAGATCAGCGATATGTTCTCGCTCATGCCCTATGAGAACTCCCTGGTGGTCATCAGCATGAACGGTCCGCAGCTCAAGGCGGTCCTGGAACGCGCCTACCGGAACTACTATTACTACAAGTATGTTCCGCGTCAGGGCGGGTATTCCTATTACACCACCTGCATGCTCGACACCAATGCCGGCAACGTGATCACCTACAATGATCTCTATCCCGCGCTGCCGAATGGCAAGAACGTGGTCTCGCTGGTCATCGGCGGTGTCCCCGTGAACTTCGCGGATGCCACCACCTACTACAATGTCTCCACGGTCAACTACCTGGCGGCCGGCTCCTGCAACTTCAACGATGGCGGCGTAAGCCTCTGGCCGCTGAACCAGATCGTCGCGGACACCCAGTATTACGTCCGCGATGCGGTGATTAACTACGTCACCCACATGGGCACGGTCTCACCTGCCATCGAGGGTCGCCTTGCCTTCATCTCCGACTTCACGGCTCCTGTTGCCACCGTCGCCGCCCCGCTTGCCCAAATGGTACCTGAACACGGCTCCATTGACCATCGATTTCGGCGTCACCGACGATATCTCGGGTGTCAAGAGGGTGGTTGCCAAGCTTGATGGCGTGAACGTGGTGGACGGAAAGGTCCTCAACCTGAAACTGTACAAGGCTGGCACCTCGCACAGGTTGGTCATCACCTCCACGGACAATGCCTACAACACCTCGACCAAGGTCGTGAGCTTCAGGGTGAAGACAACCATAGCCGCCATGAAGACGGTCGTTACATGGCTGTACAATCGTGGCGACATCACCTCTGCGACTGTCTACCAGGGTTTGATCGACAAGCTGAATCTCGCTGCGTCAGCCTCGACCAGTGCAATGAAGGCGAACTATTTGAATTTGTTCATCCGCCAGGTGACTGCGCAGACCGGGATCTCCATCCCCGCTGCCAGGGCTGACCTGCTCATTGCTGACGTCCAGTGGTTGATTAACACCCTGCCGTAAAGGCATACAAACAAAAAAAGGGCGGGCTGCATAGCCCGCCCTTTTTCATTATGGGGGAATTACTTGTGGAAGCTGGATCGCGCTCGGGCGCGGCTTATCTTTTCCACACCCTGAATTCCTTCAGACTCGACCCACCCAGAAATTCACGCACGATGGAATTGGCGGGAATAAGACTCGTGTTGATCGGCAGGAACCATTCCAGGAATGCCAGCAATCGCTTCGCCTCGATGAATTCAAGCGTACCGTGGGGGACCTGCCTGAGCAGAGGCTCAGCCAGCGGTTTAAGCGCGGAGAGTTCATAAACCAGTGCCGAATTGAACATCACGTCAGAATTTTCCTGGTAGGGGAAAATGTAGCGCTTCTCCCCCGCCCGCACCGTCTCCCAGCGCGAGATCGTTTGGGTGGCGGAATAGCCGCGTTCTCGTGCATCGCGCACGATGCGCCGGATCAGGCGTGTATCGGTCGTCGAGACGCGGTTGTGGCGGTCCAGGTTCACCTGGGTCAGGGCGGATACATACACCTTGAAGGCATGCCCTGCCAGCCCTCCCGTCAACAGGCGCGGGTTAAGCCCGTGGATGCCCTCCAGGATCAGCACCTGCCCCTTATGGAATCGAACGACCTCCCCTTCTTCGCGCATCCCTGACTTGAAATTGTAATGCGGCAGGTGAACCTTCTCACCCTTGACCAGCCTCTCGAGATGATCCGCCAGCAGCGGCAGGTCGAGCGCGTTGATGGATTCATAGTCCGGCTTGCCATCCCGCCCGATTGGGGTCTGGTCACGCTGCACAAAGTAATTGTCGAGTTCAAGCGGGTAGGGTGATACTCCGTTGGCAAGCAGCTGCACGGACAGGCGGCGTGAGAATGTGGTTTTCCCGGAGGAGGAGGGTCCCGCGATCAGCACGATGCTGGATTCCCGTTCGGCGATCTGCCCCGCGATCTGTGCCAGGTGGCGTTCGTGCATTGCCTCGGAGACAAGTACGATCTCGTCGGCATGCCCTCCTTCGATGGCATCGTCCAGCGCACCGACGTTGTCAATACCCAGGCGCTTTAGCCAGTCTCCATACAGGCGGAAGGCGGTCAGCAGTTTGGGATAGTCCCCCATCGGCTCCAGGGCGGTTGGCGAGTGGCGGCGCGGAAAATGCAGGGTAAAGCCGCCGTTGATCAGCGACAGCTCGAACCATTTAAGATACCCCGTGGACGGCACCATGTACCCGTGCAGGTAATCCATCCGGTCCTTCAGAGCGTAGAGCGTCAGGTAATGTTTTGAACGGTGTTTTAACAAACGCACTTTATCGTCAAAACCGACTTTCTTGAAGTAGTCGATCGCCTCCTGGATCGGGATCTCCCTGCGTTCGAAGGGCAGGTCCTCCTTGACGAGTCCGTGCATATGCTTGTTGAGTTCTTCCAGTTCGACCGGCGAAAGGGATCCGCGCCCCGCCACCTGGCAGAAATATCCACCCGAGGACAGGGAATGATCGATGGTCAGTTTTCCTTTCGGGAACAGGTCGGCAAAAGCCATCTCCAGCAGGCAGATCAAGGAACGGCGGTAGATCCGCGCCCCGTCCGCCGTATCCATCGTGATCGGGGTGACCTGGCTTTCCATCTCCACGGGATAGGTGAGTTCATGCAGTTCGCAGTTGACGATTGCTGCGACGATCGGCGCGCTGAAATCCTTCTTTACGATTTTCAGGAAATCGCCCACCATTGCCCCGCGTGGTCCGGTAAGGGTCTTCCCCCCGGGGAGATGGATCTGGACGGTGTCTGCGGGTGGCGTGATTGTGAACGAATTATCCTTGCTCATGTTTTCTTCCGGTTATTTTTCATCTCGAAATGTGGTCTCTGCCTGGTTGAAACGATCCATCAATTCCTCTTTCATTCGTTTTCCGGTCGTTGGATCAAGGCTGTACAGGTTGCGCTTTTCCTGGTCATCCTCCTGCAGGTCATATAGTTCGTATGCATCGGGATATTTATCGTAGCCCCGGTAGTGGACCAGTTTCTTCGTGCCTTTGACCATCGCAATGCTCACCCGGCTGAGCGGTCGGAAGGAGGATACCTCCTTGGCTTCCACCGAAAAGACCGGGCGCTCGGATTCCTGCTCGCCTGTGCCAAAACCCGGCAGGATTCCTCCCTCCAGTTCATCCGGGATGGGACGACCTGCGATCGAGAGGATCGTTGGCACCAGGTCGGTATTGCTGGTGGGTGCATAATATCCTGCCGGGAGGTCTGCCCGGGCTTGAACACCATCAGCGGGACATGGATGACCGGGTTGAAGAGCAGCGGGGTGTCGTGCCCGTATTCCCCGCGTTCAAAGAATTCCCCGTGGTCCGAGGTGATGATAAAGTAGGTATTATCCAGCACGCCTGCTTCCCCAAGGGCGTCCAACAACCTGCCGATTTCCGCATCCACGTTCGCTACGTATTCATCATATCTTTTCCGGAAATCCAGCAGGGTCCGCCGGTTTGCGCGTCCACCCAGCGGATGATACTGCTTGGTCGGAAATTCCATCTCCTCCAGCGAATCAACATATTCCCTGGTCGGGCGGTAGGTCGAATGCGGCGCCATGAGATGGAAATAGGCAAGGAATGGATTTCCGCTCTGATGCAGGTCAAGGACCGTCTTGAGGATTCCATCATACAGGTCCCGGTTCTTGAAGAAGTAATACCCGTTGCTGGGCATTCCGTATGGATGTTCCTCATCCGCCACGGTCAGATCCTGGTTGCTGAGCCCATAGAACAATCCCAGATACCCCATCACTGCGGAGCCGGATAACGGGTTTACCACATGATGTGTGGAAAGCAGGAAATCATCTATGGCAAAATACGCGCCGAGCTGATCCTTGATGAAGGCATGGCTGACGAGCGGTTTTTCCTGTCCATAAATGAAGGTGGGCGATGGAATGTGCTGGTCCAGGTCTTTGATGAATTGACGCAGGAACAGGTCAGCCCACAGGTTCTGGGAAAATCCGACGCGGTGATATTCCGGTCCCAGCAGGTGGAAGATGTTCTTGTCAACCAGGGGACGGTGCACCAACCCGCCCAGGTTGATCGCCCGGTGCCTCCAGGGATACATCCCTGTCAGGATGCTCGCCGTGCCGGGAGTGGTGAAATTTCCGCCCGAGAAGTGCGAGTGGTAGACCAGCGCGCGCTCCGCCAGCCGTTCCAGGTTGGGAGTCGTGTGCCGGCGGTACCCATACAGCGACAGGTTCTCCGCAGACATGGTATCCGCCAGCAGGATCACGAAATTGGGTTTACTGCCGTCCATTAACCTCGCCGCGTGACTGCAGCCCCGTCAGGGTTGTGCCCGCGCCGAGCAGCGCTGATAGTTTTAGAAGATCACGTCGGTTTATGTTTTTCATGACATCAGAAAATGTTCCGGTAAAGGACGACCAGCATGGAGATCAATGAGATGGGAATGAACAGGTAGAGAAAAACCATCATCCGGTCGGAGATCCACCACGCAGCCTTGACGATTGATTTGCTGCGGGTGGAAAGAAATGTCAGCAGGAGCGTGACTGCCAATCCGACCAGGGACCACGAGATCAGGTTTGAAATATAGGAATATCCTTCCAGCGAGAAACGGTACATGAACAACATGATGGTGCCCAGGCCAATGATCGCCGCAACAGATCCCCGTGTGATGAACACATCCCGCAGCCAGCGGGCGGGCAGTAACAGGCACAGGATAAGGATGATCCCCAGCACGACCAGGCTTTCCAGCATGGCGGCTGTCATCGAATACGCCAGCACGACCAGGATCTGCCCCGTGGTCAGGTACATCACCCAGGATGGCACTTTCCATAGGAACACCACCAGCGTCCAGCCGTAGACCATGAATGAGATCACTGCCAGGACAGGCAGGATGTCATTTTGAGCGGGCAGGCGGGATTTGATCTTCTCCATGCTGGTCTGGTATGCCTTTGCGATCTGTCACTTCAATAGGTCCAATAATCTCTCCGGCTGATGGGAGAATTGCTCCTGCGAGAGTTCACCGGATGTGAGGCGGAGCAGGGTCTCGGTTAGCACCTTGTTGACCGGGGTCGGCACCCCGGCCTTCTCCCCTGCCCGGACGATCGCGCCGTGCAGGTAGTCTACCTCCGATTTACCGCGTCCCGAGTGGAGATCGATATGAAAGGACGGCATCTTGGCACCCCGCCCGCTTCCTGCCGCGCGCCCGAGCATGGGTTTTGACAACCAGAGAGGCAATCGTGTCGCAAACGCCAGGGCGCGTACCGGGGTTCCCGGCAGGTTGACCACGGGTATATTTTGCGCCTCCATCACGGCCAGACACTCCCGCAGCATTTCGATCTCGATTTTGTATAGTCGCTTGTCCGCGAACACCTGGGCGGCGGTGTAATCAAGGATGGCTGAGGTGGGATTGGCGACCAGGTTGGTCAGCATCTTCGACCACTTCATGGCAGCCGCATTGGGAAAAAGTTCCGCCTTGAGGAATGCCTCGTTGAATGCGGATGCAAGCTTTTTGGATGCTGGATGCCCATCCGCGATGCCGATACCGCGCAGCTTCTCAAGCACGATGTCCCCTGCCCCGCGCCGTCCGATCGCAGAAGTGACCGTCCCGGGAATGACCTTGTCCGCCCCTATTGCGCTTGCCAGCATGGATTCAATATCCACGCCATTCGTAAAACACAGGATGGGTGGAAGTTTTTCAGTAAAAGGTTTCATCCCCTCCAGCAGCTTCGGCGTCAAATGCCTTGAGCGCAAAGATGGCGGCATCAAAAGGTCCGTAGTTCAGCGCCTCTTCAAGCGAACCTGTGATGACGAACGAGCTCGCTGGAAGAATAAAGGCATCCTTGGTTTTCCTTCTCTCATCGATCGTCAGGTCAAGGCGCAGACCGCGCTGGCGCAGTTCCTCCACCACCCCGGGTCTCTCGACGAACACAACCTGCTGTCCTGCCAGGGCAAGTGACCCGCCGATGTAGGTTCCAATGGCTCCTGCACCAAAAGTGAGGATTTTTAATGGGGTCGAGGGGGAGGTGGATTCCATGGATTGTTTTCTACCTGTATTTTTCTATAACAAGACATTGACAACCGCTGCTGAGCGCTGCTTACTTCCCGCTGCCTTTCCAATGCTCACGGTCAAAGCGCATTAATCGCCAGTTATGAGAGTCCGGTTCATAGGAAAATTCTGCAAAAGTGGTGTTGCGGAACCAGAAGCGCGGACCGTTATGATGCGCCTGGGGGGCGATGCCCAGGATCGAATACATCGTCATGTTCAGGATGCCGCCGTGGGAGACAACCAGGTATCGACCGGGTTTTCGGTCCAGGATGGATTGGATACCGCGCCCTGCCCGCAGGAAAACCTCCAGCCGGCTCTCGCCTGTCTCGCCGATCCGGGTGTACGGTGTCAGGAATTTTTGCGTATCCCATCCGATCTCATCATCACGCATGCCTGCCATCCGCCCGTTGTTCATCTCCATCCACAGTGGATCGATCTCGAGCGGTGAGTTCAGCATCGTGGATACGATCTCAGCCGTCTCCCTGGCGCGCAAGAGTGGACTGCTGATGCAGCAATGGAACGTCGCCCCCTCGGACTGCCAGTGCTCGGCGATCGCCCGCGCCTGGGCACGTCCTTTATCCGTCAAGGGAAAATCAGCCTGCCCCTGGAATCGGTTTTCCTGGTTCCCAACTGATTCACCGTGACGAAGGAATGTCACGTAATATGGGAGGGATTTGGTCATTTACCCTCCACTGGGCAGTATTGAAGGCTGGATTGGATCTCATCCGCTGCAGTCTGATCCGCTCCCGAGATCACCCCGCTTGCAGAAACCCTTTGCCACAGCGCGCATAACATCGGTCGGAGCACGGGCATCTGGTGTGCGGTTTCCAGTGTCAGTTTTTTCGCCTCTTTCATCCGCCCCAGGCGGGCATAAGCCTCGATGAATGGCAAATACTCCGATGGATTGTTCGGACGGAACGGGACTGCAAAAGCCTCATCCCCCAGGCGTGCCACCTCTGCCCAGTCATCCACCGAGCGTGCCAGGTCGGCTTTTTCAAAGTAATAACACCACTGGTGTGCCGGTTCTTCCCCAAAGACCACCTCCGGCGGGCGTGCAGGTTTTTCGGGATCGGGGATCACCTGCTCCATGTTCGAAAGAGGCAGCGCCTCCTGCGTGCCCTGTCTCAGGAGCGGATAACCCATCTCAGCCAGCGAATCGGTCATTCGGTCGGATAGTGGTGCCAGCGGCATATCCGCATCATAGAGCGGGTGCAGCACCCGCAGGCACGAGGCTTTGTCGAACTGGAGGATGATCATGGAATCGGTGGTGGAGATGAAATCCGTTGAGATCAATTTCCACTCAACGGGTTGACCGGGGGTCAGCAGTTCACCAGGGCGCGTGGTCAGGAATACCTGCCCATAGGACAGGTTCCCCTTTTCATATTCTGGTTCATATAGCCAGTTGACGCCAAATGTCAACGCATCGTCATCAGTGAAGCGGAAAGGCGACTTCTCGGAGACGATCACCGTACCCGGTTTTAAACCAGGCGCACGCCATGCAAGTTGCCAGAAGTAGGATTCCTGCAGACGCCAGTCCTCGCGAAATGCAAATGCATTCTGTATCTGCACACCGATTGCCAGTGCCGCCAGCGATCCGGTCACCACTGCACGCCAGGAGAGCCTGGGGATCAGTTCAAGCCCCGCTGCCAGCAGCAAAGCTGTTCCCAGTGCAAATGGTTGGGTGAAGCGGTCAGACGGAAAGGTTAATTTGATCTGCAGGTTTACCACGAAAAATGGGATCCCCGCCAAAATTACTGCGATCCCTCCCACACTAAACCATTCCAGGAATGGTTTTTTACCGGGTTCAGCATCGGTTGATCCGCTGGTTGGCTGGATACGCAGGACAAATATGATCACACCAACCAGTGCAGCGATCAGGATGCCGGCATACATAAGGATAAGACGCCTGCCCATCTCCTCGGATGGAGGCAGCTGAAACAGGCTGCCCCAGGCGGAAATCGATGCATTCCAGATGGAGTGCGCTGTATCCGAGATCAGGCTCGCAAGCGTGATGGAGGCTTGTCTTTCCCCCAGGTCATATGCTGCAGACTCGAATCCCAGGGCGCGCCATAGACCGAATGCCGCCAACACCGCCCCGAAGGGAAGATAGAACTTCAGGGTATTCATTAATCGCGGCTTGATGGCTCGTGTTGCCTCTCCCGCAACCACCCACATCAGTACCGGTCTTAACAGCTCCAGTCCAAAATAGTATTCCACCGAAAAGAGGTGCAAGGCGGAAAAAACAACGCCACCGGTGATTAGCAGCCACCGCAGGCGTTGCGTGCGCATGGCAAGCAGTCCCAGCGCCACCGAAACAAAGAATAACGCGAATGTTAGCGAGTAATGCCCGTAGATCAGGCTGATGGAGTGCTGGCTGAACCCCGGATAAAGGAGAGCCAGCAGTCCAGCGGTGAATGCCAGGCGGGGATGACCCTGCCAGGTTAATCGCAGCACCCACCAGAGTGCCACCGCCAGCAGCCAGCGCGCCGCCAATCCAAACACCTGCCAATCAAATGGATTTGGACCAAGGAATGAAGTTGTGACTACATACAAATTCGACCAGAACGGGCGGCTGAGCGCAAAATATGCGTCCAACCCCGGCTTTCCGATGTAGTGACTCACCCATGCAAATCCCCAGTCATCCCAGTGATAACCCTGTTGCGCAGCAAATAATCCGTATGCTGCCAGCGTCACGCTGAGATATACGAGTGGAACGCTCCACACCGGGAGGGAAGATCGCCGCATCAGTTCTCCCCGCCCTGTTCATCTTTAATGATATACACCGGTCTGCGCTTTACTTCCTGGAATATGTAACCGACATACACGCCGATAAATCCCAGCAGGATCATGATGATGCCACTGGCGATCAACAGCACTGCCATCATCGAACTCCACCCCGGCACGATTTTATCCGTCTGCCCGGTGATCCATAGCGTCGCCACGTAGACCATCTGGCTCACCGCCAGGATCATGAACAACGCCCCGACGCTCAAGCCGATATATAGCGGCATCAGCGAGAATGAAAAGACCGCATCCGATGCCAGGCGCACCATCTTCCCCAGGGAATACTTCGATTTACCCGCCATCCTGCCGGGTTCCTCGTATGGCAGGATGACTGCCGAGAAGCCCATCCATGTGATCATCCCGCGCAGGAAGCGATGATACTCCGGCATGGACTTGAGTCCTCCACTGCATTGCGGTTCATCGCGCGAAAGTCCGCCGCGCCGGGCACCATGTGCGTCCCGCTGACGAAGTTGATCAATCGGTAGAACATCCCCGACGTCCATTTCTTGAACGAGGCGGGGCGGGTATTTTCCATGCGCTGCGTCTGCACAATATCGTATCCCTGCGCCAGCAGGTCCAGCATTTTGGGGATCATTTCGGGTGGGTGCTGACCATCCGCATCCAGCGTGATGACAGCCTCCCCGCGCGCTGCATCCAGTCCCGCGGTCAAAGCAGCCTGGTGTCCAAAGTTGCGGCTGAGCGTCAACACCCGGACGCGCTGATCAGACTTTGCCAGCGCGGAGAGATCCTCGGCGGTCGCATCCGAGGAACCATCGTTCACATAGATGAACGTGAACGCATGTGGGAGTTCATCCACGACTTCCCGGATCCGTGCATGCATTTTGCCGACCACCCCTGCTTCGTTATAAACAGGGATGACAAGATCAACGGTCATTTTTTTACGTGGGGACATTTGACCTCATGGGACGCGGATTCTACCATCCGTATTTTAACGGCTGGGAGCCATCACCCCAGCCCAATACCACGCCGTGCCTTTCGGACAGCAAGCAAGGGTGCGTGACGCTTCGCTCTTTTTCTGCGCTGCGGACCAGCCCAGGGTCTCGCCAACGATATCGGCCAGCTCATCCAGCGCCGGGACGCGTCAGCTGCCCAAGCATGCCCAGCAGGGTCCGGCGCAGTACCAGGTCATCGAGATGCACGATCTTCCCATTCAATGCAAGAAGGCGATCTCCCGTTGCGAAAGATCAGGCAGGGAATTCAGCGGCTTGTCCGCCTCCCTGGTGATGAACAGGGCGACGAACTCACTCCGCGTTCCATATCGCTCAAAAAGGGATTGAGCTCGTCGGATTGAAATTCCTGTCCGCTTTGCCAACTCATCCAGCAATTGTTCACTTCTCGGGTGTGCGCGGATAACTCGCCCGCCGCCGATCGGGAGTTCATGTGTATTCTTCGTGCGTTTCCTCCCAAGGAATTCCAGCGCCTTGTCAGTGACCTGCTCCGAGAATGCGCGGAAGGATGTCCATTTCCCGCCTACAAGCGAGTAGACTGGGAAACCAAGTCCTGTCTCTTCGCCCTCCACCACGTGGATGTGATGGTCGCGCGTGATCTGTCCCGTGGTTTTTGCCGACCGGTGTTCGCCAGCGGGCGTACGCCGGAGAAACGGAAGACAATATGTTGCGTCCCACTTTAATGTCCGGGAAAACGCGGCGACCAGCTCGAGGAAATAATCCACTTCCTCATCGGTGCAACCGCTTCGTCGGGATTTTCAATGGGAATGTCTGATGTGCCGACGATCACTTTGTCGTACAGCGGGAAGATCAACACGATGCGGCCATCTTTGTTTTCAAAGAAAAATTCATTATCGCCGATGGCCTCCCGCAGTTCGGGATGGTTGAGCATCAGGTGCGAGCCTTTGGTCCCGCCAATGAAACGCGTGGAAAGGCCCAGGGTCCTGTTGGCGATATCGATCCACGGACCCGCAGCGTTGATGACCAGTCGGGCTCGACCGTCAGGGAATCTCCCGTCAATTCGTCCTCAGAGTGACCTGTTTCCCTCCGCCCCACCAGGGACACATAGTTCAGCGCGCGTCCGCCGTCCGCTTCGCCATCCAGCAGCACTTCGAGCGCCAGGCGTTCGGGGTTCAGGATCAGCCGTCATAGTAGGCTGCTGTGGTTCGTGATCCCGGATTCGGCGCCGCCAGAGTTTCAGCGATTCGCTCCGCCAACGGAACCTCTGGCGGGGCACCGTCCTTTCTTCCGGTATAGGCGTCGTAGATCATCAGGCCGAGTTTGATGACCACCGAGCCGCGTTCGCAGGGCTTGTCGAGCAGCCCAGGAATTTCAGCGGCGCGTTAAGCAATCCCGAAAAATGCTTGAACATCGGGATGGTGGTCGGCAGGGGCTTGACAAGGTGCGGCGCATTCTGGATCATGCGGTTGCGCTCCCCCACGGCTTCGCGCACAAGGCGGAATTCGCCGTTCTCGAGGTAACGGATGCCGCCATGCGCCATGTGCGAAGAAGCCGCCGATGCGCCCGAACAGAAGTCCGCGCGTTCCACGATCAGTACATCCACGCCGTTGAGGGCCAGGTCGCGGAAGTGCCGATGCCGTTGATGCCCGCGCCGATGATCAAGACATCCACGGACGGTTTTGTGCGGAGCGACGAAATGATTTCAGAACGATTCATGTTTCACCTGGAGTAACTGA
>CAWGMC010000002.1:0-19904 GCA_963823545.1 uncultured Chloroflexia bacterium
TGCAGCCCGTGTTAGTACCCGGGATTAAAAGGAACACTGTCTGACCTATTGTTGCATATGAGGCGTTTATCTGCGGGTACTCAGCCTGGAAAAAGGAAATCGCCTTGCGAGCATGGGATACATCCCAGTAATCAGCGGCTTTACGTCCGAACTCCATCAAGTGGGTGACCACAACGTGATCAGGCTGCCGGCTGGCAAAAAAACAGCAAAACGGATCCAATAATGGTGGCGGATCAATGAGAGCGCAGCCTCGCCCCATCCAGAGATGAGCAAATACACCATCTACATGATCAAAATCAGGCAGTTGAGAGGCATCATAGTTTCTTGTATCACCTGGAAACAGCCAGCGTTTCCCATTGAATTCCACCAAATAGCCTGCCGCCGGCACACCCCTGGATATGCCCGCAACCTCGTACGAGGTATGCAGACCATTAAAGAGGGTAATCTTGATGCCCTCCACCATAAAGGGACAAAGAGGGCAGGTACAATTATATTTTTACTAAAAACGCCTCCCCTTGTCACCAGGGGCAAAAGATAATCAGGCACAACCCAGGTGATAGGGAAATCCTTGAGGGCGGAGAGCAGATCAAGATCGAGATGGTCTTCGTGACGATGGGTAAGGAGAATAAAGGAAATACCCTGTAGATCAGCCGGATCCACTCCCTGCCCTTTTACCTTCAAACGCCAGTGCAACGTAAGTGGGTCAAGAGCCCATTTGATATTGGCTGTATGAAAAAGGTAATTTGCTGAATACATCAGCATTGCCCGGTCAGGACCTGGCGATTTCCATCCGGTTATGATTTTTTGCCAAAGTGCTGGATAGTTGGATATAAGCTCTTCACGCAGCCGGTCGATTTGGAGCTGCTTATCGACCATGGTTGTATTTTTCACGGATGAAGGCTTCGACTTCATTGATGGCGCGGTAAACGGACCAAGGTTTTCCATCTTCAGGCTGGTAACGGCAGCAGCCCAGATCCCGGCTTCGCGCGGCGGCATGGAAATCCGTTTGAACGTGTAAACGCCGATGCAGGTGTCACCCCGCCCGCTGCGTCCATCAAGACGCTCAGGGAAAAAGCCCATTTCATGGACTTGCCCATCCGCATAAACAAGCAGACCATCCCTGTGTGTCAGGACAACTTCCCTGGGACCCATGGAAGCAAAAAACCGGGCTGCCCGCAGGATGTCCGTTTCGCCGGTCAGATGCCCAGCCTCGACGGCATCACTTTTGACAATATCAATTTGGGAAAGTGTGGATTCCATCTCTGACCAGGATTCATAACCAAGTTCCGAACCTCGCAGTACGCGCACGAACCCCTGCATGTCCGCAGCGACCAGCATGCCCTTTTTCTTGAGCGTCTGGATAACATCCAAGCCCACCTCACCCCGCAGGCTGGAGCCGATCACGGCTGCCCTGGCGGTCAAGGGCTCGATCTCAGCCGGTGTGATACTGCCCCCGGTTGCAGTAACCGAGAGTGTGCGGATATCGGGATCGGTCGTGGGATATTCCAATTTCATCAATGTGGAGGATGGGGTATAGGTGGGAAAACAATCGATCCCTGCATCCCTGAATTTTTGAACCACACGGTCATCGTCCCTGGATAGATGAGTAACAACGGCAACATCTCCTCCAAGACGTGCGGCGGCATGCGCCGCGTAATTGACCGCTCCGCCATCCACAAACCTGGTACCCAGCGGGGAGATGATCGTATCCTTGGTGTAATTTCCGATATAGAGAACGTCGTAAGTTTTCATGGAATACCTTTGAAATCCGAACCTTCAGGTTTCAGGCTCAATGTTCTATGGAACGAATTTGATTATGATCCAGTACATTCCCGCTGCAACAAGAGCAGTGGCGGGGATGGTCAGGAACCATGCCGTGGCAATCTCTCCAGCCACACCCCATCGAACCTTGTTCATTCGATCTGCGGCACCCACGCCCATGATGCTGGAACTAACCACCTGTGTTGTACTTACCGGACCTCCAAGAATCGATGCGCCAAGAATGACCGCTGCTGCTGCCAACTGGGACGCAAATCCATCCACCGGGCGGATCTTGTAAAACTTACCCCCAAGGGTTTTGATCAATTTCCAACCGCCGACAGCCGTGCCAAGAGCGATCATCCCGGCGCATAACAGGATGACCCAAAAAGGAACTGCAAATGTTTCCAGGTAACCACCCGTCACCAATGCCAGGGTGATGATACCCATTGTTTTCTGCGCATCATTGGTTCCATGGCTGATGGCCAGCGCCAGGGCGGTTAGGATCTGGCTGCGCTTGAACATGTTGTTTATACGGGGGGATGGCATTCCAACTTAACTGTATAACGACCCGGAGAACAATAAAACCGATCAAGTAACCGATCAGGGGGGAGGTGAATAGGGCGATCAGGACTTTCTCAAGGCCTGGCACCTGGATGGCGTTCCACCCGGCTGCTATGACCACAGCCCCGATAAAACCACCGATCAGGGCATGCGAGGAACTGCTCGGAAAGCCCAGATACCAGGTAAGGAGGTTCCAGAAAATGGCACTGGACAGCGCGGCGATCAGCACCTGGGTGCTGATCGCTTCGGCATCAACAATCTCGTGACCGATGGTATTCGCCACTGCCACACCAAAGATAAATGGACCCAAAAAATTTGCCATGGCGGTCATACCCAAAGCAAATCGCGGTGGAATTGCCCGCGAAGAGATCATGGTGGCGACCACATTGCTCGAAATCGTGGATGCCGTTCAGGAAGTCGAATACGAGAGCCAGGACAATGACAGTAATAATGAGCGGAGTCATAATCGGCCTTTCAGGCTATCTTGACCACGATGTCTGCGATGACGTTGGCGGCTTCATCACCGCGGTCAGCAGCGTTGCTCAGGTGGCGGTAGACCTCGCGCATCTTCAACATCCTGACCACATGCTGAACATCCTCCACATCGGTGAACAGATCAGCCAATGCCTCCCGGTAAACACCTTCCACGCGGTTCTCAAGCGCCTTGGCTCGCTGGGCATGTTCGCTTGAAACACCGGGATGATATTCCAGCCGATCCACAGCCTGCAACAATTCATAGGCGGCATCCCGCAGGAGAGTTGCCATGCGCTGCATGTAAGTGGTCGGTTCCACCTGCAAAATCTCCATCTCACTGACGGTGCTGTAGGCATAGTCGATGCACGTCATCGATGGTGCGCGAGAGCGCAAAGAGGTCCTCCCGGTCAAAGGGCGTGACAAACGTGCGGTTCAGTTCATCGATGAAAATACGCCGCACTTCATCCGCCTCTTTTTCCTTGGCGGTTAAGAGGGCGGAGGCTTCGGGATCGCGAGTGGCAAGATACTTGTTGAGAGCATCCATGCCCTCCAGCGTTAATGAGGCTTGATCATGAATCAATTTAAGGAAAATATTCTGTCGCTTTTTAAATAGAGTACGCATGTTGTGGATCCTTCCAAAATCAGAGTTTTTTGATGCAATTGTGTTTAACCAGGAAATTCAGCCCCGCTTTCACCTGTTCGGGACTGTTGAAATTTTGAAATTCGCATGTACGAAATGCATTTTCGGGCAGCAACCTGGCTGCAGTGTTGAAATTTGCGTCGCCCAGTCCGGCGGCATAATGATCGTCTGTTGTGATCACATCATGTAGATGTGTCCCAATAATGCGCGAGGAGAAGCGCTCGAGGAATGAAATCACATGTACGAAATGATTTGGGCAACCACCTGGCGCGTGTTGAAATTTGCGTCGCCCGTCGGCGCATAATGATCGTTGTTGTGATCAATCTGAGATGGTAATAATGCGGAGGAGAAGCGTCAGCAGGCAGCCATTCCTCGCCAGGATAAAATCCCAACCGGTCCAGGGTTTCTGCATGACCAATATCAAAGATAAAGCCCAGCTGATCCTGCCCGGCCAATCCAAGAAGGATTTCCAGTTCATTGGGACTGGGATGTTCGAGAAAATGGAACCGGTTTTCCAATCCCAGCTGGATATGCAATGGTCTTGCATAATCCAACAATTCCTGGATGCTCTTCCGAAGTGAAGTGAAACTCGCGGCTTCATTTTCTGACCGAAGACCAAGCATGCGCTCATGGATGGTTCGATATTCATCCGAATCGCGCTGCCCGGCATCCAGCAACTCCCGTAATTTTTTCTCCAACCTGTCATGATCAGGCAGGGTTTGCCCGGCATGGATGACAACCGCCGGCGCACCCATCCTCTTCAGCCATCGATATGCTTCGTTTGATGGCATTGACCCCTTCGTTGCGATTGGTCTCGTCGGTGGATGAAATCAGCCAGTCGCGCTTTTTCAGTTCATCCTCACTTACATCTGCCGGGCAGGGTTCGTGAACACTGCTGATCTGGTACTGACCGGGATCAATGCCCTCCAACATGGGCGTGGTGACTTTGTGGTTCAACTCAATCCGCGCAAATCCCATCCGCCTGGCAACTTCAAAAAAATCGACTAGCGTCGGGAAGTTTTTCATCGCCCACATGGTTGAGAGTGAGACATCATAAACCACTGCAGGTTGGGGGGAGAACGCTTGGGAAAGATATCCAGCAGACCGGTCAGGTTGGAGATCACGTGATCAGGCACAAAATGAGGATCATGCCCCCATTCCGGATCATTCTCATGCCGCATGCCGCGCATGATGATCGCCTTCGAAAAACCAGCCCTGCGTGCCGCCGCCACGTCCCGGTCGACACGGTCTCCAATGTAAGCACAGTTCTCCGGGGCAACTCCCATGCGCCGCGTCGCTTCAAGCAGGATGGCGGGATCGGGTTTGCGCATCCCGACCACCGTTGACAGGATGACCACCTCAAAGCAACCGCTGATGTTCAGGTCTCTTAACGCCGCGGGGACTTCAATGCTGCTGGTGGTGTTGCTGACCAACCCCAGCCGGTAACCACGACGAAACAACTCCAGTATGACGTCGCGTGTTTCAGGGAAAACAATTTTTGTGCCTGCGAGGGAACGATATAGTTGATTGAGCTGGATTGCCTTATCCCTGATTTTCCCGGCAGGCAGGTCGGGAAGCATCCATTTTGTCCACAGGTCACTTTCACTTAATTCAATCAGGGTTTCCTGAGCCCATCGCCTGTATGCGTCTGCATGGGCAGCAAGCATGGACGTGAATTCATCCAATGGGAACTCAACGCCGAGCAGGTCAAGCATTTGCCGGACCAGTTCCTGTTTCTCAGATTTGCTCTTGCTGACAGTACTTCGCAGCGTGCCCCCCATGTCGAATAATATGGCTTCAATCTGTTGACCCATATCAACTCACCAATGGCACTTTCAGCAAGTCGGCAAAGTTCTCAATGAAATAGTCCGCACCGGCATCCTCTTCATAATTGAAAGCGACGGTATGCATCCCCACCGCCCGGGCACCTTCCAGTTCGGAGGCTCGATGACCGACAAAAACAGCCTGGTCAGCGGATAATCCCAGTTGGGTAAGGGCGGCGTCGTACAGTTTCGGGTCAGGTTTTCGGACTCCCATATCCATCGAGGAGATGATCGAATCCCAAACATGACCAAATCCACCGCGTTCAAACCAGCTCAACTTTGCAGAAACTGAATTGGCTGTATCAGTAATGATTGCAAGCAGGCAGCCCTGTTCTTTTAGAGAGAGTAATGTTTCGGGCACACCATCAAAAAAGATTACAATTGCATCGTCATCAATCAAAGCCTGCTTGCCGCGCGCCACCTGCTCCGGCTGGGTGATGCCATACAGACGGACCATCGCCTCGCGATATTCATCATGGCTGATCTCGCCGCGATAAGCCTTGTATTCAATGGATTTTTTTTGCCGGGAATGATTGGGGCGAACATCCATCCCCATTTCTTTCAGGAAGGCGGAAAATTTCGCCCCGCGTTCGGGTCGGTGGTAGAGGATGTCCCCGGCATCAAAAATAAAAGCTCAAATCTTTCCGGGTTTGGGTCCTTGTTGTTTGCAAGCCTGGTCCGCATGCAAAATATCAAGCAGTTCGGTCATATTATTAATGACGGCGTCCGGTGTGGCGCCGGCATCGTTTTCGCCATGCTCAAAATCATGATGGATCTGGATTGCCTTGCCATAACCTGCACGCCGTGCCCCTTCAATATCACGGGTAATGCGGTCACCAACATACAAACAGGCGCTTGCAGGAACATTCGCCAATCGGGCGGCATAGTGAAAGATCGCCGGGTCCGGCTTGCGGCGACCATATTCGCTGGATAGAACGATCGGATCAAAATATTGGATGATTCCATATTTCTTTAAATACGCGGGCACCTGCCCACGACTGTTGACATTGGAGATCAGCCCGATCTTCAAACCCATTTTTTTAATGGCTTCCAGGACAGCCGGGATTTCGGGGCGCATGGCCCGGAGGTAATAATTCGTTTCCACAAACAAGGATAATTCCTCGGCGACGGCCGCCAGTTTTACACGGTCAATCTCATAGCCCGGAAAAACATATTGGCTCCATACCTGTTGCGGGGGAAGTTCGTCCAGGCTCTCGATGCACCAACGTTTATAGTTATTCAGCCCGCCGGAGATGACATCGTAAAGTTGCTCAACGCCAAGGTGTAAATCGATCCCAACTTCAATAAGCCGCTGTTGGAGAGCGGCAGTGGCATCCAGACGCGATTCCCGCGTATACCTGAAAGTCTCAATGGTGCCACCCATATCAAAAAAAACAGCCCGGATCGTCATCACAAATACTCCATGTTTCGGAAGCACTTACCTTAACGCACTGGATCATGCTCGCAACCAGTTCTATTAACCTAAACCGGTAAATTTACCAGGGAACAATTCCACAATTATGCAAACTCCTGGGACACGGACTACCCGGAGTCCGTGCCCCAAGAAAATCCCATTCGACTAAAGATCCTGATCGATATGCATCTTACTTCGGAGCGACAAGCAGGCTGGCCGCCCAGAAATCGCGCACTTTGCTGACGTTTTCCCAGTCGAAGATGGGATCCATCTCCCAGACCTGAGGCATCAGTTCATCAAGGGGCAGGTTGTCTTCGAATACGGGAAGACCTTCAGCCGCCGGGTAGGTGCCAATCTCGTTCCAGGGATCGAAACCTGCTTCCGAGAGAATAAAGCGGATGAACAGTTTGGCCGCATTGGGGTGCGGGGCATTGTTGGCGATGGCCAGGAAGCTGGTCTTGAAGATGCCCATGACCGGTTCCATGTTAAAACAGGGCGATCATGTTCAATTCGCCATCCATGGTGGCTTCGTAGGTCGAGTAACCGGTCCAACCAAACCCGGGCTCTTCGCCTTCGGGCAATTCAAGCCCGGCAAAGGCCGCGTCCACCATATCGCCGTCGTCGAGAACAACAACACCGTTATAAGCCAATTTCTTGAGCCACAGATAGCCGGCATTCTCCACCACCATGCCGGAGGCATCCGTCGCAGCCAGTTCATCGGTGGTCCACTCCTTGCCATAAAGATCCTGGTAGGCCTGAGCCATTTCGTCCGCATTTTGCACAAAGGTGGCCATCTTGGCCATCGTGCTGACGTCAGACATCGGATCTTCCATGAAGAATTTGCCCTTGTATTTCTCTTCAGTGATCTGCCAGATGTTGGTGATCGGGCAGCCATCCGGGTAGAACTTGTTGTTATACCCGATCACATCGGTCGAGTGGCGTGCAATGGCGAACGGACGATCCGCGGTCAGTTCCGGGATGACCACATCCCGGGGGACGAACCACCACAGCCATTGGTTGGGAACAAATTTCCCGAACAGGATGTGCCCGTCGCTGTTGAACCAGACATCCCCGACGACATTCCCGCTTTCCTGCTCTGCCTGCATCTTGGTGTCGATGCCATCGGTGTCAGCAGCATCGAATTCGATGTCCGGATACAGGGCATACCATGCATCAGGCAGGTCCTCAACTCCGCCCGAGTTGGCATAGACCGTCACCTTGCCTTCCTTGATGGCCGCGGCTTCGATCGCCGCCCAGTCATCGGTTGCAGGCTGGTAGGGACCAACACCATTGTCCTTGGCCCATTGCTCATTTGCGGTGAGTGTCGGCTTCAGCGTGGGCTTGAGTTGCCTGCGGCTACCTGGGTGCTTCGGGCTGCCGCCGCACAGCTGGCAATCAAGCTGAACACCACGAGCAAGTGTCAAAATCTTTACAAACGTTTTCATTTCTTCCTCCTTACATGATAGTTGGAAACAGATAGATCGACAATAAGATTCATTCCATAAATGTCTGTTCATTGTCATGTGCCTCCTTTCATAATCTACATTCATTCAATACTGGCAGTTTCGGAGACGATAATCAAAGCATTCTGCATCTGGATTGATTCTAGGAAGTAATCAGGTTTCCGCTTTCCTTGTCATATAGGTTCAGGGTTTGCGGGTCGAACTTCAGCCAGATCTTTTCATCCATCTTGATCTTGCTGATGCCCATGACCCTGATGGTCAATTCGGTCTCGTCCAGGCGGGCGACAATGGTCGAGTCAGCCCCGGAGGGCAGAACAGAATAGGCGCTGAACTCCACCGCTCCCGGTTCGGGTCGATTCGAGATGGCGATATCTTCCGGTCGGATGCCGACCACCACCTTACCAGCTGGTCCTGAAAGTATCCACCGCGATCTTGAACGTACCAAGATCAACCGTGTTCTTCCCGCTTACCTCACCATCCAGCAGGTTCACCTTCGGGTTGCCGATGAAATCTGCCACGAAGAGATTGGCCGGGAAATGGTAGACCTTATCGGGGGTATCGAACTGCTGCACGACACCTTCCTTCATGATGGCGATATTGGTGGACATGGTCAGTGCTTCCACCTGGTCGTGGGTCACATAAATGGTGGTGGCGCCGGAAATGTGGTGCAGGCGCTTGAGTTCGGCGCGCATGTCCATGCGCAGGCGGGCATCCAGGTTGGAGAGCGGTTCATCCATCAGGAAGACCTTGGGGCGATAAGCCAGCATGCGCGCCAGGGCAATGCGCTGCTGCTGACCGCCGCTCATCTCGCGTGGATAGCGGTCTTCGTAGCCTTCCATTTGCACTTCTTTAAGCGATTCTTTTACCCGCTTTTCCATTTCATCCTTGGGCATCTTCTGGATCTCCAGGGCAAAGGTGATGTTCTTATCCACCTTCATGTGCGGCCACAAGGCATAATTCTGGAAGACCAGCCCCAGCTCGCGCTTGCTGGAGGGCAGTGAAATGCCCTTGTCGTATGAAAAGACCAGCTTATCGCCAATATAGATCTCGCCGCCATCCGGGTCTTCCAGACCGGCCACGCAGCGCAGCAGGGTGGTCTTGCCGCACCCGGAGGGACCCAGCAGGGTCACGAAGGTTCCCGGTTCGATGACCAGGCTGACATGATCGAGCGCAAGCACTTCTCCAAATTTTTTCGTTAAATTATTAATTCTGATGGTTGTTTCCATGATGTCCTCTCTTTACATCCCAAGACCTTTTTTAAGACTGCCGCCCGAGAAGCGGCCGATGATGGCGTTTCCTGTGACAGTGATCGCAACCAGGATCAGGATGACAATGTTCCCCATTTGATCCCTTCCGGCTTCAACATACTTCATGGTCAGGCTGGCCAGCAACTGGGTATCACGCGTGACCAGCAGGATGATCAGGGATAGCTCGCGCATGGTGGTGATGAACGTCAGCAGGAAACCGGAAACGAAACCGCTGATGGTCAGCGGAAAGATGATGCGCCTGAAACGCTGCCAGACATTGGCGCCGGCCACCTGGGCAGCCTCCTCCAGTTCATGCCCCACCTGCATCATGGCCGAGACCCCCGAACGGGAAGAGTAGGGAAGATGTTTGGCCACCGAGACGATCACCAGCAGGGCAAAGGTACCGTACAAGGAAGGAAGCGGTCCCATCTTCCTGGCAAACATGGCGATGTAAACTGCGCCAAAGGCGATGCCCGGGATGACATACGGGATATAAGCAAGCTGGTCAACCAGCTTGGACAGCCGGGTGCCGCGTCCTTTGACGATGGCATATCCAAGCAGGACGCCCAGCAAGGCGGTGAAAAAGGCCGTATAAAGGGCCAGCTTGATGGAATTCCAGGCGGTTTTGTAGACCCTCGGGTTAAGCAGAACTCCCGGCTCGCCGTCGTTGTACATCGGGTTAGGCTGTCCGATCCAGTTCTGCAGGGTAAGATTACTCAAAGCTGTAATCTCCCGTCCGCAGCAGGAATGTGTCATAGGTCAGCAAGCCCAGCGGTACGACAGAGCACCAGCAGCTGAAAGATGATCACGCCCGTCAAGATGATCTTCTTCATATTTCTCAACTTGCTTGGGTTGGCGACAAAGCCGCGACCCCCGATCGTCTCATAACTCCTGCGTGTGCCCACCAGCCTCTGGTTGAGCGAAATGGTGACCATGGCGAACAGGATCAGAACGATCGCCAGCACGAAGGCGTCCGCCTTGTCTCCAGCCGCCAGACTGCCGCGGATCATGGTGGCAACCACATAGTACTTGACCGGCGAACCCAGGATATTCGGTCCGCCAAAGGTGCCCATCACCTTGGAAAAGGTCATGATGAAACCAGAAAGCAGGGCCGGCAGGACCAGCGGCAGGGTGATCTTGCGCAGGATGCGCCAGCGGTTGGCGCCCATCAGTTCCCCTGCTTCTTCCAGGTTGGAATCGATCGACATCAGCGCCGCAGAAACGAACAGGAAGAAGAAGGTGTAATAGTGCAGCGCACAGCAGATGATGATCGGCACCGGCCCGTACGACAACCAGTCGGGCGGACTCACTCCCACCAGGTATTCAAACATCCCCGGTGCTCCACCCGAAGTCCTGTTCTTGAACAGCACCAGCCAGGCCTGGGCCAGGGTCCAGGAGGGCATGATGTAGGGCAGCACCGCCAGTTGATTGACCAGTTTCCTGCCCGGCATATCGGTGCGGACCACCAGCCAGGCCAGCGATCCGCCGATCAATAGCGAAAGCACAACAGTGCCAATGGCGATGGTCATCGAATGCTGCAGGGGGGTGTAGGTGTATATCCTGCCGAATATTCCGGTCAGCATCCTGATCCAGTGAAATAGGGTGAAATCACCTACCACGGCATCCGGGACGCGGCTGAGATCTGAACGCTGCCAGGTCACCGTGGTCTCGACCAGTTTGTACAGGGGGATGATGACCATGTAGAACATCATCACCAGCATGATCAATGCCAGGACGACATGCGGTTTGGTCAGCCAGTGGAAGAACCTTCGGGAACCAGCCCGCAGCCTTTGGGAAAGGGGTGGGGTAATGATTGTAGGTACTGCCATGTAAGTTCTCCTGTTTCCGGCGGGTTATATCAGGCTGAAGAGCCGTTAGTTTTCTTGAGACGTTCGCGCAATTGATCGAGCTTATCGAGGTTGGTCATCACTTTTTCCTGGTCGACCGAACTCAGGGCAAGTAAAAGGGCATTGATGATCGTCATCGGGATGGTGAGCGAATGGAAGGAGGAGACCGGTCCACGGCGGGCAGCCAGTGTCACGGTTGCCCTTTTCCCCACCAGTGCACCGAGGGTATCAGTTACCAGGATGACAGGCGTCTTATGCTGATTGGCATGCTCCAGGACCATTTGCAGGGACGGGGTCACGTTCAAAAATCCAATCGCGATCAGCAGGTCATCCTTGTTCATTAACAGCAGCGGTTCAAGAAACTCCTGCCCGGTGGTGCGTAACGGGATCACATGGCGGGCTGAACGGGTCAAACGAATTTCCAGCAGATCGACCAGTGAGATGGAAGGTCCCAGACCGAAAACAAAAAAACGCTGATGAGTGCGAAGCAACTCAACAGCGGTTTTGAATGCATTTCGGTCAACGGTCTGGAGAGCCTCGGTCAGGAAATTGATTTCAGATGCGACCAGGCGCTCAAAGATGTCCCCTGCTTCGTGTAAATCGCCCAGCCTGCTTCTGCAGCCGGGCTGAATGACTGACAATATGTCGGAATTTTTCCTGCAAGGCGATCCGCAACGCGGGATAACTGTCGAATCCCAGTGAACGGGCGAAGCGCACCATGGTGGCTTCACTTAGATCCAATCGTTCAGCAATCTCACCCGCCGATAAAAATGCAGCTTCATCCTGGTTCTGCCGCATATAATCGGCTATACGTTTCTCGCTTTTGGTGAGATCCTCATAATGCTCGCCGATGATCTGACCAAAGTCCAACACTTTAGGAGGAATATCATCCATCGAATTTTTCTCCTTCAAGCGAACGGGAAAGCATTCAAAAGATAATGAAATGAAACATCACTTACATTTGAAAATAATACATCATTTTAGAGAATTATGCAAGTATTCTTTCATTAGTGTTTTTTCCATTTCCCGGGAAAATATTGAGAAGTTCGCCCAACGAATGAATCACGAAATCGGGCTTGGCAATCTGATCCAATTCATCTGTCCGCGGTTTTCCACCCGGTTCGATAATAATGGCAAGCGAAAAACCTGCATTCCTGCAACCAACCACGTCCCTGGAAATCCGGTTACCAAGGTAGGCACAATTCACCGGTTCCAGCCTCATTTTCGCGTGGCTTCCCAGAATATCCCAGGGGCAGGCTTGCGGCATTTCAAAGCCGAAGACAGAATCACAACCTCAAAAAAGTCTCTCCAACCGTAAACATCCAAACTACGGGGGATATCCATTGTTGACATGGTATTGCTGATAATGCCCAGTCGATAACCTCGCCGTTTCAACTCCACCAACGTTTCCTCTGCGCCCGACTTGGGAACAGT
This sequence comes from uncultured Chloroflexia bacterium, assembly GCA_963823545.1. Classification (GTDB taxonomy): domain Bacteria; phylum Chloroflexota; class Anaerolineae; order Anaerolineales; family Villigracilaceae; genus Denitrolinea. The sequence continues at coordinate 12,665 of CAWGMC010000002.1, forward strand.
GCGACCTTTGCGCTCACTCCATGCCAGGGTCAGTTCAGCTGCCACCGGTTTTATCCTTTCCTGGGGGACATCCGGCAGGATCCATCGCGTCCAGATATCCTCCTCGGATAACTGGAGCAGGTTCTCCTGTGCCCAGCGACTGTATGCCTTTTGCCGGCGGGTTAATTCATCCAGATAAGCATCCGTTATGTTTTCCATCCCAAGCAGGCTTCGGATCCGATCAATGGCTGCGCGCTGGGTTGGTTCGTGCGGTTCCCGCATTCGCAGCGTTCCGTTCATATCAAATAAAATCGCTTCAATGTCGTTCACCGGAGATTCCAACTTTTTATGCCCTATCCTGATCGCGACCCAGGAGTTCAGCGATTTCAGCCGTCACCCACAACGCCGCTCCCGTTGTATCAACAACCATGTCACACACTTCCATCTGGGGCAGGTATATGTCGTTGGCGCGCATAAATTGGGTCTTGAAAAACCTGTTGCGGAAGTGGGCTGGATCATAATTTTTGCGATAGTCAATATCGCGCTTCCATTTGCGCTTCAGCCGGATGGGATCATCAGTCAGATAAACCACCTTGATCCCGATCAGTTCGGAAATTTCCTCCATGTGGAACGGGAAATTGCCCTCAAGGAAGATGATATCCGCCGGCTCGATCTCCAGCGGGAAACAGCCCGGTCTCAGGTTGCCTTCCAGGTCATGACTGGAGGTGGCGTTGAGGAAATCGTAGCGAGGGATGGTGATCTTCTTCCCTCCAGGATATTCTCCAGGCTTTTCCTGAACAATTCGAAATGGATGGTTTCCTTCCCCATGGCTTTGTTGTCCCGGTAATCCCGGTCAAGCAGGAAATTATCCATCTCGATGGTTGTAACATTTTTGCCCTTCCGGTCAAACTCATGCAACAGCCGTTCAGTGATCTCAGTCTTCCCTGCTGCTGTTGGACCTGCCAGTGTAATAAGCAGGGGAGTCCCCCGGACAGCAACAATTTCCTGTACGCTGTCAATGAATGCCTGGTCGATCTCGGCATTTGCCTGCTGGAAATCCCAATAACCGATATCCTGGCAATCTTCAAATCGTTTTTGCCGCAGCTCGAACTGCCGGAACGGTCTGCCGCCAAAATGTGCCAGGACAGTCTCCGTGAAATAGATTATCCGTGGTAGAAAATAAAATCCACGGATATCAAAATAGAAAAGCCTGCCTACCCATGCCTCGCTATACTCGCCCCGCACCAGACCGGCAAAAAGCATGCGCGTCAGGCGTGCAATGTTCTCATCCAGGACAATGCGATCCTTATCGCGCGGTTTTGCCTGGATGTTTTCATAAAAATCCCGCTTTCCGATCAAGCCTTCAATTTCCTCCGGCTTGTCCAGCTTGACCGAATCCCACCCCTCCTGGGGATAAAGGTTATCAAGGGCATACCGGAATTCATACAACGCCAGTTTCCTGATACCGCTCGTAATGGGTATCATTCGTGAATAAAGCGCCTCTGAAAATTCCAGCGGCGAACGCAGCCTGCTTGACCCCAGCATGGATGCTCCTTCAAGCCTTATCCAGTATCCCGGCGATCTCAGGTGTGGTCCAGAGAGCCGCGCCGGTGGTATCCACGCCATGTCGCAGACTTCCATCTGAGGGATGTAGGCGAACTCGCCATGATGAACTGGTCCTTGAAGTAGCGGTTGCGGAAATAATTCGGTTCATATTTCTTGCGGTAATCGATATCCCGTTTCCATTTGCGCTTCAGGCGAATCGGGTCATCGGTCAGATAGACCACCTTGATGCCGATCAGGTGCAGCACTTCCTCGATCAGGAAGGGAAAATTGCCTTCGATGAAGATGATATCCGCCGGCTCGATCTCGATCGGCACGACCTGCCGGGCTTTAGATTGCCATCCAGGTCATGGCTGGAGGTGGCATCAATGAAGTCGTAGTGGGGAATGCAGATCTTTTTCCCATGGGTGATATCCTCCAGACTCTGCTTGAAAAGCTCAAAGTGATGCCTCCTTGCCCTGGGAGTCGATACCCTTGTCCTCCCGGTAATCCCGATCGGTGAAGAAGTTATCCAGCTCGATGGAGGTGGTTTTCTGCCGGCCTGTTGAAGGCTGTGCTCAGGCGTTCGACAATCTCTGTTTTGCCGGCGGCGGTCGGACCGGCGATGGCAAGCAGGATCGGGGTTCCGCGACCGCGATCAGTTTCATCACACTCTCGATGAAAAGCTGGTCCACTTCTGCATTGGCTTCCCTAAAGGCTTTGTAGCCAACATCCTGGCAATGCTCAAATGCTTTTTGTTTCTGCTCGAACTGCCGGTATGGCTTTCCGCCAAAATGAGCCAGGACCTAATCGGTGAAATAGATCGTGCGATGCAGGAAGAAAAAGCCGCGGATATCGAAGTAAAAATGTGCATCCACCCATTCCGGTGCATATTTGCCTGTAACCAGACCCACGAACAGCATCTGGGTCAGATGGATGATTTGCGCGTCCAGGACGATCCGATCATCCACCCTGGGCTTGATCTGGATACTGTCATAGAAACGCGGTTGTTAATGCGGGCTTCGATCTGCTTCCCGTTTATCCAGCCTGACTCGAATCCCAGCCTTGTCCGGGAACAAATTCGTTCAGCCCATAGCGAAATTCGTAGAGTTCCAATTCCTGGATGCCGGGCGAAAGCAATTTCATTTTTTCGAACAAGGTTTCCGAAAAAACGAGCGGATCGATAAATATCATTTGTCAAAGACATCAAGCGCTCCATTTCATGATACGCCCGGCATTCGCAAGGGCAATCGGCATGATATGCTTCGCGGGCAGAACGCCCAGGCTGCCGCGCGCACAGGCGCGTTCCCCAAATTCAGCGATGCCATCCGCGCGCACATACTTCCCATAAACCAGCGTTGGTACCGGATGCCAGGAATGTCCCTTGAGCACCGCTGGCGTGGAATGATCCCCGCTGACGATGACGACATCCGGATTAAGTGCCATCAGACGCGGCATCAGGCTATCCACTTCTTCGATGACGCGCACCTTGCGGGCGAAATCGCCATCCTCGCCAGCCAGGTATCCGTTTCCTTGACATGCAGGTAGAAGAAATCAAAATCATTCCAGTATTTTTCCAGTGTGGTGAACTCATCCGCCACTGTGTCTCCCCTCCACAGGCAGCACCTGCATGCCGACCAGTCTGGCGATGCCGCGATAGGTGGGATGTACCGCAATGGCAGCAGCGTGCAAGCCAAAAATTCCGGAAAAGCCGGGAATTGGGATATTTATCGAAACCGCGCAGGAGCAGCATATTGGCAGGTGGTTTTGGATTGAAGGCTTCAATGACCTCGCGTGATCGTTCAATAAAATGGTTCATACAGGCCGTCTGTTTTCTCAGCCTCGGGTTCAGGGCGCGGACCGGCAGCGGTGGATACCCATTCTTTAGCGGGTCAGAGTCGCTGACGTCGGCACTCAATCCCGGACCGCGCATGACAATGGCAAGGCGGTGTTCCTTGACGGTCTCGACCAAGAATTCGACATCTTCGATGCGTGGTGGTCAGCAAATCGGACAGTTCCCGGCTGATATCAGTTGGGATGCGCCCGGCGCGCCGGTCGGTAACCAGCCCGTCCTCATCCACCGTACAGTAATTGCCGCGCACCGCCACATCATCTGGGCTCCAGATCAAAATCCACACCGACAGCTTCCAGCACACCGCGCCCGATCCGGTACTCGAGCGGGTCGTACCCGAAGATGGCAAGATGCCCGGGTCCGCTCTCCACTGTGATGCCCGGTCCGACCGGTACTGAAAGACCCAGGGCTCGGATAATGCCTGCCAGCGCATCCAGGTTGGGTGTGCGGGCTGTTTCCAATTCGGTCTTGCCGCCTGGTTCAGCGGCAAACCGCCCAGGCCATCCATGATCAGCATGACGATCCTGGTCTTTGCAGGGGTGATCAGTTCCTTGCACGAAATTGAAGTCCATGCTCACCTTCCTTAATCCATTACGACAGGGCTTTCCTGCACCATACACAAGTGCATCGAAGGCACGCTTGATTTTACCATAGTTACCGTCCCGGTCAAGAGCAATGCCCCGCCCCACCCCGGTGACAACCTGCCCGATGCCGATCTCGTCCACCTGCGCTTCCAGTTTTTCCAGCAAAGCGGGGGCGCTGCCCGGTTCGGTGCTGCGTCCATCGAAGATGACATGCAGGTAAACATTTTCCAAGCCCATGCTCCTTTGCCATGTTCAACAGCGCCAGCGGGTAATCGATGGAACCATGCGAACTTTTCTCGGTCAGCAGACCGATCAGGTGCAGATTTGTGCCACGTTGTTTAACATCCGTCGATCGTCTGCAGAAAGACTTCATTGGTGATAGAAGGAGCCATCCTGCATGGCAAGATCCAGCCGGACATCGTCCTGCAGAACAACGCGCCCGGCGCCGATATTCATATGCCCTGCTTCCGAGTTGCCGGCTTTCCCCGCCTGCAACCCAACCGCTTCCCCTGAAGCTTGCAAACGAGCTGCGGATGGCAGCTGGATCAGTTCATCCCAGACAGGGGTCTGGGCAAGGAAGATCGGATTGTCATCGTCCTCCTTGCCGATGCCCCAGCCATCCAGGATGACAAGCAGAACGCGTCGCCTGCCGCCCCAGTCATGACTCGGGTGCAAGGGTCGCACCAGCCATGCATGCTGGCTGCGGCAAGCCCCAGGGCGGAAAGGATCGTCGGGGCCACATCGGCCAGTTTGCCATCGCGCAGGCTTACGGTTGATGCGAGTGCGGGGATCCATCAGAAGGAATTGCACCGGATTGGTGGTATGCGCTACATGCGGCGTCCCATTCGGGTGTGGTCATCTCTTCCAGGTTGCCATGGTCGGCAGTGACCAGGATCACATAATCGGCTGCAAGGGCTGCATCCACAACCTGCCCCAGCCGTGCATCCACAAGCTGCGGCGCATTGGATCTTTGGCGTCATTATTTGAGGTATGCCCGATGACATCGCCATTGGCAAAGTTGGTCACGATCAAGTCATATTTCTTCTCGATGCCCTGCAACACCTGTTCGGTGACCTGCGGCAGGCTCAGTTCAGGCACCTGGTCAAACGGCATGCCTTTTGGTGAGGGATGCGGATATCGTCTTCCCCGGCGAAAGGCTGGTTATTGCCGCCATTGAAAAAGAAAGTACATGGGCGAATTTTTCGGATTCAGCAGGTGTGCAATTGGCGCAAGCCCGCACGGCTGATCACTTCGCCCAGTGTATCGTTGATCTTGGAGGGGGCAAAGGCAACCGGCAGATCTTTGAATTTTTCATGATACAGGGTCAGAATGACAAAGTTGAGATTCTGCAGATCCGGGCGGGGAAAATGGGTGAACCCGGCCTCGGTGAAAGCTTCGGTCAATTCAATTTCGCGTTCGCCACGCCGGCAGCAAAAGATAACCGCATCCCCATCCTTGATCCTCCCAAGCGGCTTGTTCCGCTTCATCCGTGAGGACGAGCGGGTCGAGGGAATAATCCGTCTGTCCTTCGGCATACAGGACTCTCACACCTTCAGCCAGTGATATTGCGCCACGCGGAGGATGACGAGCATCATTTGTTCCACCATCAAAGATCCCAACACTAGGCGTGATCTGCCTGTGGACCGGGAAATATATCCAGCAGCTGGCGAAACTGGTGGATGATGATATCCGGACGATTCTCGTCGTTATTTTTCCTCTGCCAATTCTTCGGGCGAAATCATGATCACAACCATGCCAAACCCGGCGGCACGGGTGCCTGTCACATCCCGGTTCAGGTTATCACCCACATAAACACATTGCGCATGGCTCCACTCCGGCCAGCCGCGCCGCCTCAGATAGATGGCTGGATCAGGTTTACGGATGCCCAATACCGAGGAAAGCACGACTGACTTGAAATATGGCGTAAAGTCCTCCGCTTCCAGCCACTCCGGGATCTCGCGTGTACCGATCAGGTTGCTGATGATGCCGAGAATATAGCCGCGCTTATGAAGTTCCTCCACGACTTCCCTGCCGCCGTCCACAACCACACGCCGCCCCATGGACTGGCGAAATTGATAGGTTAGCTCCGCTCCAGTGGAGCAATTTTTTCGGCGGGAAATTCAGGCACCAGCCAGCGCGTCCACAATTCCGCTTCAGGCGCTTCCCTCAGATTTTCAAAAGCCCATTTGCGATAGATTTATAGCGGACATTCAGTTTTTCGCAGAAAGCCTCAGGATCTTCATCCGTCCCAAGCAGGTGCATAATCTCCTGCCGCGCGCGCCATGTGTTCTTGATCCTTCAACAGGATGCGCAGGGTATTGCCCAGATCCAAAAAAATAGCTTGGATGTTCTGTTCCATGGTATCCACCTTTATTTGCATTGCGATGATCTCGTTATTTTCGCGGCGGGAAAATATCAAGCAAATCCTTGATCGATTTGATGGTGACGTCGGGCTTAACATCCTCGATGGGTGGTTCCTTTGCCAGGGTGGCAGGTTCAAACATGAATCAACATCCCATAACCTGCCAGGCGGGTCCCTTCAACATCCCGGACCGGGTTGTCGCCTACATAGACACATTTTTCCGGGGCAACCCCGATCCTGCGTGCTGCCTCCCAATAGATCTCGGGGTTGGGCTTTCGTATTCCGAGCTTCGAAGAGAGCACAACCGTTTCAAAGTAACCTGTCAGGCCATCCGTTTCCAGCCAATCGGGGATCTCTGTTTCAGTGATGGTATTGGCAATAATCCCCAATAGATATCCACGCCTGTGCAATTCAATCACCGTTTTCTTTACATCATCACGTGGTACCCGGCGGCCATCACTATCCCGCCAGAGACGGTCAGCTTGCGGAAAGGGACCTGATCTTCTCTGCAGGGAAATCCGGCAGCATCCATTGGTCCACATTTCCTTTTCCGTGGCTTCGATCAATTGCTGCTTTGCCCGCTTCCGCAGTACTTTATAGCGTTTCCTCCAACAGAATCAAAGAAATCATCGGGAGACATTTGGGTACCGGTCAATTCCACCATCTGGCGCTTCGCATCCGTTATAAAGGTGGGATCCGGAACCACAATTCGCAGTGTATTGCCTACATCTAAAAAGATTGCTTCAATATTGTTTTTCATTGTTTTCCTTTTCCATGCAGGGAGTTGAAGGTGATAAGAACCATAATTGCCATAACTTCAAAAGAGGACTATTCCTTGCTTTTGCAAATAATACAACATTTTTTACTAATTTGCAAGTAATCTTTCAATATATTGACACAGACTGTTTCCCTTGGTAAACT
>CAWGMC010000003.1:0-50504 GCA_963823545.1 uncultured Chloroflexia bacterium
AGGAGGATACACATTCAGGGATTATGCCCGTGTGGGACTGCCTCTGACCATCCTGCTTGTATTCCTTTTATTGCTCATCCTCCCATTCATTTTGCCTATTGGTTGAGACATTCCTGCAGGAGTGGTTCCACAAGTACGGGGATATTAAATTAATTTATGAGGTCCAGGGAAGTGTAGTGACCCTCAAGCGCAGGAGGGATCGGCCAAAGAACCTCGTAGATACGCTGGATGCGTTGAGTGGCATCCAGTATAAATGCGTCCACGCGGTCTGCAGATAGATAGATCATGGGACGGGCGCACATCTTATCCGTATCTTCATCGCGGCGCTGGTAATAGGTCTTGATGTGACCCAGCTGGTGGTGTAATGCCTGGGGAGGGAGAAAATCCAGGTCCGCTCCCTCGGGTTCTGCGTTAAGCAGGACGCGCCAGAATAGACAATCGGGATGGGCGCGCACATGGATGTGGTCGAGACCGTACCAGTCCTCCTTGACCTCCCAGATGAAATCCTTGTCAGCTTTGAACTGCTCAGCATATTTTTCCATCGTTGGTTTGCCGATCTGGATCGACCACAAGTTGTCGGTGATGAGATGGAAGAAGTAACCCAGGCGGAAGGAGAATCGCAAGGCATCCTGCGGCGGAACATCCGCCAGGTAGCTCGCGGTAGAAATCGAGGTCGGCAAGATCCTTGTGGACACTTCCCGTTCGTTTATAAGTGCGTGACCTCCGGCGGGGGATCGAACTTTTCCCACTTTTCGTCGGGGATGCCTGAATCGGGGGCGACATTACCGATCGCAAATTGAGCAGCATCCAGGGCGGGGATGCAGGCAAGCAGGTTCTCCGCGATTCGCAGATGGACGATCCAGGTAGCCATTTATTTGATTCCAGCCCAGGGGGGATTTTTCGCTAAAACCATCTCGTAAATCGGGCAATCCGCGTCATGCGCGCCTGGCAAATATCCGGTGGACAGCAGGAATTCGTTGACGATCTCCCCGCCTGTGAAAACGAATGTATCTCTGAAAAGCTTCACCCACGCCTCTTTTTCCAGCGGGTGGTGGGCGTCCAGCCAACCTTTGAACGAACCAAACTCCTTTTTCAACTCCAGGATCCTTTGGGCATTGACGATCGCCGCATTGACCTTGAGCCGGTTGCGGATGATGCCCGCATCAGCCAGCAGGCGGGCACGATCCGATTCAGTATATGCAGCGACGGTTGGGATGTCAAAACCATCATATGCACGGTGAAAGTTATCCGCTTTTTTCAGGATCGTATTCCAGGAAAGCCCCGCCTGGTTGATCTCCAGGAGTGAGACGTTCAAAAAGCCGGTTATCGCGCTTAAGTGGAAATCCATACTGGGTATCATGATAGGTCCCGTTCAATTTATCCTCGGGGTGATCGAGAACGTACCGGCAATAGGGTTTCAGAGTTTCATCTCCATCACAGGCAGGTGGCGGGGATGACCATCCAATTCGGTGTGACGCTCATCCACCTTAAGTGCGCCCATTTTTTCATAGAAGCCAACAGCATTGGGGTCGGATTCGATCATCAGGACAGAGCCGCCTTGCTTTCGACAGCGGGCAAGGGCATGACGGAACAGGAGGGCGCCCAATCCCTGCCCCATCGAGGCTGGCAGGACCCAGAGATGATCCAGCCACCAGGCGTCACCATCCTTTTTAATGGAATAGAAGGCAACTGGCTGATCATTGACCTCCGCCAGCCAGGTCTCATTGGCAAGGGTGTACTCAGGCGAATACCGTCAACTGGGGTGTCCAGACCTGGATCCAGCGCTCCGGATAGTCCCAATGGCGCTTGGAGGCAAGGGCAATATCGGTCAGCATACTGGCGTGTCCGGGAGAGGCACGCAGGAGGGTCAATTCAAGTTTCATTGACAGCCATCAGATGATGAAATGTTATCCAACCACGCGCATCTCGCGGGGCATGTCGCTCAATACATCCGCACCGGAGTCAGTGATAACCACGTTATCTTCCACACGGACGCCATTGCGGTTCGGCAGATAGATCCCCGGCTCGACGGTGAACGCCATACCTGGCTCGAGTATCTGCAGGTTGTCGCCGCGCATGTAGGGTTCCTCATGCCCCTCCATGCCAATGCCGTGACCCGTGCGATGGGTAAAGTACTGCCCATAACCGGAGTCTTCGATGACAGTCCGCGCAGCCTTGTCCACATTGGCGCAGGGGACGCCGGGTTTGGCGGCGGCACGCCCGGCGGCATTCGCCTGCTGGACGATCTTGTGGATCTTCCCATATTCTTCCGCCACCTCACCCACCGCAAAGGTGCGCGTCAGGTCGGAGATGTAACCTTCAAAAGCCGCGCCCCAGTCGATCACGAGCAAGTCACCTGCCTGTAATTTCCTGTCACCCGGGGTGGCATGCGGGTTGGCAGAGTTCAATCCGCCGGAAACGATCGGGCTGAATGGCAATTCAGGGTCTGAGCCATTTCTATAAAGTTGAATGATCAACTCACCTGCAAGTTCACGCTCGGTCATGCCGATCTTGATCAGGGGAAGCGTCCCTTCCAGCGCGGATTGGGCAATTTTCACCGCCTGCCTCATTTTTTCCACTTCATTCTGATCTTTCCTCAGGCGTAACCCCGCCAAAACAGGGGATGCATCCGGATAATCCGCCTTGGGAGCCGCGCTCCTGACATACTGGTATTCAAGCAGACGCAATTGACGCGGCTCGATGCCTATCTTCCTCCCATCCAGCCCCAGGGACTGGACTGCGCCGCGGAAGGCTGCATTCCAACCTTCGGGGTTTTCGCCATACGGGAAGGGTGTCAGCGGGAGACCTGTCAGTTTTTGCATCTCCAGCTCAGGGAGAACAATTGCCGGGTTCGCTCCCGGTGCAAAAAACAGGACAACCGGGCGTTCCATCAGGTGGAAATGCAAGCCGGTAAGGTAAGTGAGTGTTGGACCAGGATTCAGGATGACCGCATCAAGTTGGGATGCATTGATCGCTGCAGTGAGTTTTTCAAAGCGGGATGACATAAAAATCCTTTCAAAAGAACTCTATTTGTATTTATGGCGTTTTTTTGTTAACGCGGAGACCGTGACCCAATCCACGAACCAGGGGATGATCTGGTCAGCCCAAATGGCAATCCTGTAATACCAGGGCATGATGACCACGCGGCGCGGATGCCTGGCAAGTTTGACCACGCGTGCGGCTACTGCTTCGGATGTCATCGGGGGGAAAAAGCGCCGCAGGATGGACAACTTCAGGGGATGGGCGCCTGAATGATGACCGAACTCGGTCCTGGCTGGACCGGGGTAGATGCCAGAGACATACACCCCGAAGTGCTGCACTTCACGTCGCAGCGCGTCGGTATAGGCGCGCACACCGAACTTGGTGGTGGAATAGATGGTATAGGTGGGAGGGGCGATCCAGCCTGCCACGGAGGACATATTGATGATATGACCGCTGCGGCGTTCGAGCATTCCCGGCAGAACCGAGTGGGTGACATGGATGAGCCCCGTCAGGTTGACCGCGATCTGCGTATCGATATCGCGGTCGGCGGACATGTTATCGTGCCAGACGAGCCGCCCAAAACCGGCATTGTTAAAAAGTATGTCGATCCTGCCGTACAGGTCCAGGACCGTCTGGACCATGACCGCGATCTCATCGCGATTAACCACATCCACCGGGACGGCAATCGCCTCCCCACCCTCCTTTTGGATCCGGGCAGCGATCTCCTGCAGGCGCTCGAGCCGGCGCGCCGCGAGAACAACCTTGCACCCCTCATAGGCAAACAAACGTGCCGCATCCTTCCCAAAACCCGATGAGGCACCCGTGATAAGAACGACTTTTCCTCTGAGGTTCATGATCACCTTGGTGCTATTTTATCCTGTTATCAGGCAGTACCAAAGGAAAAATCCCGGATACGGTACTTAAGAAGGGATGAAGAAATTAATCAAGCCTCCCGGTGCGATGAGGCTTTGAGCGACTGTAAATTTCAATCCAGGTATAAACGCAGATCGCCAGTCGAGGTCGTTTCCACGCGCAAGGGACGCAAGGGTTTGGCAGCCGGACCGTGGGTCACCTTACCATCCTCATCGAAGCGCGAACCATGACATGGACAGGCAAACCCGCCATCCGACTGTTCCACCGTGCAACCCAGGTGCGTGCAGACCAGGCTGAAGGCTGAAAACCCCTGATCGGTGTGCAGCAATATGGCAGGCGGATCGGAGAGCAGGGTCCGGGAGTTCAGGGGGTAATCATCCGCAGGTCCAAGGTCGAATTCGGTGCGGGGTACAGGTTTGGGATCAAAATCAAAAAAACGGAACAGACCGCCCAAAGCCAGCGCGCCGCTCAGGGAGAGCAATATATTCCGGGCAAGTTTCAGGAAATCACGGCGTGAGGGATCAGGCATGCATCACCTCTCCACGGCGTGGCAGGTGTGACAATAAGCAGAGGACTGATCTTCACCGGTCTGGGTGCAGGCGCTGCCCATCACCGGGAGAAATGTGAAATACTGGCGCGTTGCCATCCCGACCAGGGAGTAGGTTCCATCCGGCAACACGAGCGTATTCCAGAGCGCCTCCCCCTTTTCGGTGATGAGGATGGTATCGCCCAGTTTCAATTCCACCACAGGATTGAGGAATGCAAGTGTGAACGCAATATCGTCCGGGTCTGTCAGCGTCTTTGTGAGCGGCAGTTCTGTCGGGGTGCCGTGACAGGTCCTGCACTGGATATACTGGATGTCCTTCTTTGATCCATGCAGATCACCATCGCCCATGACCTCATTACGGGTATGGCAATCGACGCAGTCGAGTGTGTATTCACACCGGACGAACTGGGCAATGGGCTGGTAATAATCATCGATGCGCCGGGTGGGATGATCGGTCCTCTCAACGAATTCCATCTGCCGCAGATCGTAATTGCCGCGATTGTGGCAGGTGTTGCACTGGGTATAAGGGATGGCAGTCGTAAGTACATGAACATCCCCGGATTCCCAACTCTTTCCAACAGGCAAAGGGGAATGGCAGGCTGCACAACCCGTAAGCCGGGCATAAGCCTCGCCTTCACGCGCCGGGGCGTTGATATGGCAGGTCAGGCAGTTTTCTGCGAATTTTTGGATGGCTGGATTTTCACCTGCGGACACCTGGAATGCGCCGAGCTCAGTGACCCCCGTCCGGGTCCTTTCATCGGTGACGGCAGTCACACCGAAACGGGCGACCTGGTCAGGCTGCGCGCCAAACGTAAAGCGGATGTTCGTGATGGCACCCGCGTAAGTGGTTTGGATGCTGGTCATGACGCGCTGGATATGGTCACGGTTATCCGCGGCATCCCCCGAATGACAGTCACTCCCGCCGCAGGAGGCTTCGACCACCGAAAGATCGGAGGGATTCCTGCCTGCGCGCATGGTACTGTGGGCAAGATCCGCATCCAGGGCGAGACGCTCTCCTCCATGGCAGAGGACGCAGCCGAATGTCTCAACCGGGTGCGAGGGGCTGATCTCCGGCAGGTCAGCATGACAGGTGAGGCAGTATTCAGGTTGACCTGTGAGAGCGGGAATCAGGACCACCGCCTCAGGCTGGCGGGCATTCATCCACCAGGCAAGAGCGATTACCAGTAAAAGGGCAGCGGACGCAATGACGATAAATTTCCGCATGATTACAATGCAGGCAACCAGCCCAGTATCGTGAGCAGGAGAATCAACAGGGATATCAGCGCCAAAGTGACCTGGGCAATGCGGTTGGATCGCGGGAACCATTTACCAAGTTCCGCTTCCGCGGTTTTGGGGAAAATGTAGGGGATGAGGACGAGGATGACGAGAACCAGCAAGGGGACGAGCACGCCCCAGAGGAAGGGGTCACCCCACTTGAGCATCTGCTGAACCCAAAGGAAGAACCAGGGGGCTCGTGAATCTTCCACCATGCTGGTGACGTTCGTGATGGGCGCGGCGATGGGTGCGGGAGAGAAAACCGAAAGAAGGACCAGGGAAGCTCCGGTCAACAGCATCGCCAACACCTCGCGGCGGACCAGTTCAAAACGGTTGATACGCTCCCGGTTCTCCCGCAGGGCGGGTGGTGGAACCGCGATGCCCCCATCCCGGCGGACACGGAAGGCGTGCCAGACCAGCAGGACCGCCCCGATAAGCATCAGTCCAAAGATATGCCAGGCATAGAAACGGGTTAACGTGGCGAGACCGGGTTCCGTCCCGCCGACCAACATCCTGTAGAGGCTTTCCCCTATCAGCGGAATGGTCCTGACCAGGTTCGTCCCGACCACCAGTGCCCATTGGATGCCCGTATCCCAGCGCAGGATATAACCCGTGAAATTAAGCAGGATGGCGACCACGAACAACGCCAGCCCGAGCAGGTAATTGAAACGGCGCGGCGGAATGTAGGCACCCGTGAACACGACCCGCAGGAGATGAACAGCACTGACAATGATCAACAACTGCGCCGACCAGAAATGAAGATTTCGAATCAATCCCCCGAATGGGACCAGGTAGGTGATGGTTTGGATCGAGAGTCCCGCTTCTGCAGGAGTTGCCACGTAGTAAAACATCTCGATCGTCCCCGTGATCGCCAGCACCAGCATGAGGAAAACAGCGGTCCCGCCTGCGCCCAGGGTATACCGCCAGCGCGACTGGGTGGCTGGAATGCTGGGGGGATGCAGATGATGGTAAAAATTGGGGCGCATGACCGGATTCTATCAGACAAACCTCCCGCCTTTCAGCGGGAGGTTTTGCATACTAGTGCAATTTCTCGGTGTGATCCACGATCTCACCTTTGATGAAGGCGGTCACCGCCTGGTCTATCTCGGGGATATCCGTGACGATCGGGCGGAGACCGGCAGACAGCAGGGATGCATAAGCACCGCGCCCCATGCCTCTGCTCATCATGACCTCGCAATCGCGGATTGAATCGATCATCCGGTTGTGGCGATCCTGGGAGGCGGGATCAAAGCCATGAGGCTGACCCGTTATCATGCAATCCATGCGGTTCGGTCGCGGTATGACCGTGAGCAGGTTTATCCCGCAATTCGTTCTGGACAGGCTGACCATTTTCGATGCTGACCACCAGGTAGTGGCTCGCCTTTCCGAAATGTGCGCTGATGGTCTTCCCATCGTCCGTGGCAAACGCGATCTTCATGCTAATGACCAACCTCTTCATCCTCAAAGATGGGCAGATACTTCACTGCCAGACCAAAGGCGAAAATGCCCGCCGCAAAGATGCCAACGGAGATCGCGACTTCCGGGATGGATGGAAAGTACGTGACTTTCCCCATGAAGGCTGGCATGTAGAACAGCGGATCGGCGTGTTTGACCGCGAACCAGCTGATGTTGAAGCGGTTGAGAATCATGCCGAGCAGCGTGAGGATGGCACCTGTCAACAATCCGCGCGGGCTCTCACGGACACTTTTGATCGAGAACAGGATCAGGGGGATGACCACACCGACCAGGGTCTCAGCCCAGAACAGGATGCTCATCAAACCACTGGTGAAGAGCAATCCCAGGTTCCCTTCAAGAGCAAGCTGAACGAACTTCATCACAAGGTACAGCCCGAGGATGTAGGGGATGAACTTCGCCAGTTTTGAGAGCAGATGGGTTTCAAGCCCGCGCTTGAAGTAACGGGAACTCATGTTCGACTCGAAGATGGTCATCGCCAGACCAATGGCAAGGGCGGACACAAAGAACAACGGGGGAATCCAGGGCGTCCACCAGAGGGCGTGCAACTTGGTGGGTTGGATGAGCAGCAGGGAACCAAGCGCCGCCTGGTGAAGTGTTGAGAGAACCGCTCCAACGATGACGATGGGTTTCATCCAGCGATGAACCACTTGAGCCGCCTTTGTCCAGCCAAGCTTTTCAAATAATGCCGGTGACAACTCAACTGCCATGACCGCTGAATAGATCATGACAAAGAAACCAATGATAAGCAGGAAGGAGGTGAAGTTCTGGTAGACAAAATAGTGCCAGATGCGTTCCGGACGACCGAGGTCCACCAGGAGGGCGATGACCTCCATGACATATCCCAACAAGCCGGTCAGAAGCGTCGGGCGGAGCAGCGGACGGAACTCTTCCAGCTCAAAGATGTATATGATGGACGCCAGGATGAAGGCACCGCTGCTGATGGCAATGCCCGTGAACAGGTCAAAACTGACCCAGAAAGCCCATGGATAGGCATTGTTCAAATTGCTGATGGCGCCGATGCCTGAGATGAAACGGATCATCGCGATGACAAAGGCAATGCCAGCCAGCACCAGGAGGATCACCGGGAACCATCCCATCCGGAAGCGGGCGGGAATGATGTCTGGTTTGATCGTGAGGTTCACTTTCATTTGACCACCTCCGTTTTCCCTTCCGGATCTGTATCTTTCCCAGCCTGAGCTGCTTTTTTAGCCTTGGATTGATTGTATTGGTGCACGCCAACCGAGACTGCCGTCAACGCCGCACCCCAGCCCAGGGCAACCGGCATGGTCATGCCGATCACTGTTTCGCTGACTTGGTTGACGGGCGATTCGGGCAGATCCGGCAGACCCAGTTCGCTGAACGGGACATGGGAGAGGATCAGGTAGGATGTGCCGCCGTTCTCGAACTCGCCATAGACATGGTCGATATAGCGGTCAGGGTGCGCGGCGATGCGGGCGTGCGCCTTCTTGATCAGTTCGTCGCGGTCGCCGTATTCGAGCGCGTCGGTGGGGCAGGTGTGCAACGCAGGCAGGTTCCTGTCCGTTGTAATGCGCTGGGGGCAGAAGGTGCATTTATCGATGAAGGCGCCCTCCACCAAGCCCTTGTCATAGTCGAAGTGCGGGACGCCGAACGGGCAGGCATTCATGCAATAACGGCAGCCGATGCAGCGGTCGGGGTTGTAGATCACCGGTCCGTCTTCGCGCTTGGTGTACGCACCCACGGGGCAGGCTGACATGCAATCGGGATGCTCGCAGTGCATGCAGTGATAGACCATCGTCCCGCGTTGCAGATTGGGGAATTCGCCTGTGATGCCAAGTCCTGCCACCCAGATGCGGGTCTTGTCCATCTCGATGTTGTTCTCCACACTGCAAGCCACCATGCAGGCACGGCAGTCAATGCAGCGTGTGGCATCGAAGAGATAGGCGTGATGTTTGATTTCAGTCATGGTTCACCTCTAAGCCTTTTTCACCGTGACAAAGGTCTGGCTGAGCGCCTGACCGCCGCTGATGGGGTCGGTGTAGGTGACGTGCAACGATCGAGTCACAGGCGCCGACGCCGAAGGCGGTTTTCAAACCCTTGGAGAGATGTCCATAACCCGGGGTCATATAAACGCAGTCAGGGCGGATGGCTTCGGTGGCGAGCAGTTTCACATGCAGTTGACCGACCTCGCTCGTGACTTCAACCCAATCATCCGTCTGCCAGACCCTGTTCCGCAGCGGTGTGGGCGTTCATCCACAGGCGCGGCTCATCCGAATATTTATGAAGCAATTGGTTGTTCTGCGTGCCGAATTGCGTGGACTGCCGCCACCTTGCCGGTCAGCAGATAGAATTGATCTTCGTCGGGCTGCGGCGGTTCCTCCCAGGTGGGCACCCCGGGGAAACCAGCTTTTGCAAGCGTATCGGAATACAACTCGATCTTGCCGCTGGGAGTGTTCCAGGTGGGTTCACTGCTTTCGCCTGCATGGGACGCTTCGGGGACTTCAGCATATCCCTTCGCCTTGACTTCTTCCAGGCTGATGCCCAGCGGAGCAAGTTGCTGGCGGATGTAATCCTCCTCATCGTCATACTGGAAGAAGTCACCCAGTCCAAGACGCTCACCCAATTGCTTGTAGATCCACAGGGCGGATCTTGCCTCGCCCTGCGGTTCAATCACCGGCTGGCGGAGGAAGATCTTGTCCCCGACCGGCAGGAGTGGATCGTAACGTTCCAGGTAGGAGGCTTCCGGCAGGACGACATCCGAGAACCAGGCGGTGTCGTTCATGATGATATCCACCGTGACGATGAAGTCCATCTTGCCGAAGGCTTCGAGTCGTCCGACCTCGGTCAGGGATGGACATGATGGGATTCTGGCGCGAGATGAACCAGCCATGCGCCTGATAGGGATCGCCCTTGACGATGTTGTCGCGCATTTCCTGGAAGACACCGATCTTGAACGGCACAACAGGATATTTCCACGGCACACCATCCAGGCGCAGGGCGGAGATGCGCGGGATACGGAGGTTGAGGCGGTGCGCCCAGGACTCCGCCTTCCTCGCCGGCGGATGCAGTCAGAACCACGTTCCAGTTGCCCACCAGGGCATTCAGGATGCTGATGGCGCGTTGCGTGTGGAAGGAGTTGATGAAGTTGGAGGTGCGCCAGCCATTATGTGCCAGGGCATGCGGCGCGGCCGCGGCGAATTCCTGCGCAATGCGCGTGATCGTTTCCGCCGGGATGCCTGTCAATGGCGCTGCCCATTCGGGTGTGTATTTCCTGACTTCCTTCTTCAGTTCTTCAAAACCGATGGTGTAGTGCATCCACAAATCCCCTGTCATACAGGCGCTTTGTGATGATGACGTTGAGCAGAGCCAGGTGGAACGCCAGGTCCGTGCCGGGTTTGATCGGCAGCCACTCGGTCGCTTTGGAGGCGGTCTTGGTGTAGCGCGGATCGAGATAAACCACCTTCGCGCCGCGGTCAATGGCTGTGATCAGGTCATGGGTCTCGGAGGTGGAGATGGCTTCGATCAGGTTGCGCCCGGTCAGCAGGATGTATTCCAGTTTATCGTTGTAGATGCGACCGGGCTCTTCCATGCCATAGGTCATCAGGTTCGAGATGATCATGGCATTGAAGCACAGCGAGCGCTGCGTGCCGTAATTGGGGGAACCAAATCCATAGAGCAGGTTTTCGAACTGCGGCTGGCTCAGGTTATGCGTGGAGGAAAAGACCATCGCCTCCGGGCCGTATTGCTCCTTGATCTTGAGCATGTTCGTGGCGACCAGATCCAGCGCCTCTTCCCAGGAAGCCTTGCGGAAGAGACCCTCGCCGCGCTTGCCCACCCGGATCAGAGGGAGTCAGCACGCGGTCGGGATCGTAGGTGTTCATCAAACCCGACTGCCCGCGCGGACAGAGATTGCCGCGCGAATGCGGGTGCTCGGGGTTTCCATCCAGTTTGACGACGCGCCCATCCTCGACCTTCGCAAGCAGACCGCAGCGCCAGACGCACATCTCGCACATGCTGGGGATGGTGCCATCCCCTTCAGCATTGAGATGCCCTGCCTGGCGCGCCGCCTCTGCCACCCTGGGCGGGAGCATCTGCCCAACCGCCAGTGCTCCTGCGGTGGCAGCGCCCAGTTTTAGAAAATCGCGTCTTGAGATTGTTTTTGTCATAGATTACTCCGCAGTTCAGTGATATGCCAGATAACAGACCTATTCTGCTCCAGTTTATCCTTCCGCTGCCAGCCAACACGGTCGATCAAATAGAACAGCAGGAGCGACATCAAAGCAAAAGCCAGGATGAACAGGAAGGGGTTGAGATTCCACAGGTCGGGCATGGTTGACATTGCCGTAATTTGCAATCGCGGAAATCTGCGGGAACACCTGCTCATAGGTCAGACCATAGATCACGGCGCCAGTCAGAAAACCGAGCAGACCAGGGACAATGTAATCCAATTTGCCTTCGCCGCCACCGGCGGCGCAAGTACCCGGTCAGTACCCGGTGAGCGCCATGCCCACGCCAAATATCAGCCCGCCCACGATATTGCCAACAATATAGGTTGCAGGGATCGCGGGGAAGGTGATCAACCCAGCCCGCGCAGGGCATACAATCCGATCATGGCGACCACCAGCGCGGTCATCATGAATTTCAGAACAGCCATATCCGTGAAGCGGAATACATTCACGATCTTGTGATATTTGGTCAAGCCAGCCTTGTTCAGCGCAAACCCGAAGAACACGCCAAAAACAAGGGCAAGTACGAAGTTTGTCATGTCAGATCTCCTTGTTACTTAATAATTCTTGCGATAGATGATGAGCGCGGTGAGGATGCCCGAGGCGAACATGCCCATGATGAACAGGAACGCCGCAGGGAGCCAGGAACATGCCGCCCGAGATGGCAAGCCCGCTGGTGCAGCCACCCGCGATACCGGCCGCATACTCCAGGATGATCGCGCCCACGAACGCCAGCACCCAGCGCTTCCATACCTGCGGACCAAAGATACGCTTCCATTGCGCGTCCGGGTTGGCAGAGCCTTTTTTACCCCACAGCAGGGTGCCGCTGGTTGCCGCGCCGACCATGCCGCCGAAGAACATGCCGACCAGCAGGATCACACCCCAGCGTAATGCCAGGCGGCATGATGAAGTTGAAATACATGTTATCGAACGCCGCAGGCGCAACCACTTTGCCGATCATGCCGGCCATATTTTCAAATGCGCCCGAAGCGCCCAGCAGGCTGTCGGTTGCCCAGACCGACAGCGATGCCCACCAATGCCGAGCAGGACGCCTGCCACATAGGGCGACCATTCTTCCTTGCGGATGTAATTCATTATGGCTTTCATGCTTCACTCCTCTTCCTTCGAGATGACCGTATCGATCAGGTCAAGCACCTTGTCCGCTTTTTTGTTATCAAGCACATTTTTCAGGGACTTGCGTGCGCCCGCCTTCAATCCCGCGATCTTCGGCAGCATTTCCACCACGTCGGCAGGATATTCATCATCCACTTTGCGCGTGTCGCCAAATTTCACATTGACCAGCTTCTCGCGTGTGATGACAAAACCACCGCCGCCGATCAGCATCACGCCGATCATGCCGATCAGGATCATGTTGCCCCAGTTGATGGGTTTCTTGCCCAGCACGATCTCATCGTAACTCTGTGCATAGTTGACCACATTCGGATCGTCCACGACCACTTCATTGCACTGGTTGGACACGACGACTGGAGCGTTATCCGTGGTGACCGGTGTCACCTCTTCCGTCGACCCGGTTGCCGGCTGCGCGGTATCAGACCCGATGGTCACTCCCAGGGTATCGGCATAGACCTGGGCGCGCTCCTGCAGATCCGCCACATGGCATTGCTGGCAGGCGGCATTGATGTCGGAGAGCGGGGCTACCATGCCCTGATGCGCGCCGGCTTCATCCGTCGCCTGCTGGTTCCCGCCGTGGCAGATATAGCAGAAGTCGCCAAAGGCATGCGACTGGTGCCAGCCCGTCCCGTCTGCGTTGACGGGATCCTTGCCCTGCACTTCATGGCAATTCTTGCAGGAGGAGGCCTGCGAACCGCATTGCGCGCTGGCGGGTGTCGCAGATGCCAAAAAGATGCCGGCGGCGATGACCAGCGCCAGACCAGCAAAGACAAAATAGATGGTGGCTTTCCTGTGCATATTTTCTCCTCGAAGAAGGTTCTTCCTGGGATCAGGATTCTGAATCAATTTCCGCGATCAGATCGGCTTTCTGGGTGATGGTGCTGCGCAGGACACTGCGCAACAGGTCCAAAGCTTCGATCAGCCGTTTGTCAGTGATCTCATAAATGATGCTCACCCCCTGCCGGGTCGTCGTGACCAGCCCACGCTCACGCAGTACCTTGAGATGGCGTGAGGTTGTGGGTTGGGTTGTGCCCAGTTCATTGGTCAATTCTGTGACGCTGCGGGGACCTTCGTTCAATGCGTATAAAATGAGGATACGCGTTGGATCCGCGAGAGCAACGCACAGGTTTGCTTCAAGCTGGGATATTTCCTGTTTTAGGGTTTGGGTTAGCATGTTTGTATTCCGATATATTTGAATAAACGCATATATAACCACAAGCATTTTATACATCCGGGGGTGATTGTAATAGTGATGTTTGTCACTAATGCCATGCTTAATGTAATCTTTTTAGGACAAGGCTATAAAGGATATTTGACACAGCTGCCGGGGCAAATGGAATCAAAAAGCGCAGTTCTCGATGAACTGCGCTTTTATGATTGGTCAATGGTGCGAATCAATCCCCCTCTTCCGGTGGTTCTTCCTTCTTGCTACCGCGCGGCTTCGGAGGTTCCGAAACTACTTCCTTCGACAGGGCGATCTCCAGGACCTGGTCCATGTGATTGACAGGGATGATCTTCAGATCCTTTTGCGCCTGCTTGGGAACATCCACCAGGTCTTTTGTATTCCGCTCCGGGATGATGACCGTCTTGATGCCGGCGCGGTGTGCTGCCAGCACCTTGTCGCGCAGACCGCCGATCGGCAGGACACGCCCGCGCAAGGTGATCTCGCCGGTCATGGCAACATCCTTGAAAATTGGACGCCCGGTGAAAGCGGAGATGATCGCGGTTGTCATCGTGATGCCTGCACTGGGACCATCCTTGGGAATGGCGCCCTCAGGCAGGTGGAGATGGATGTCCAACCGGTCGAAAACCTCGGGATCGATGCCCAGGACGCCGGCGCGCGACTTAAGATAGGAGAGTCCCGCCTGCGCCGACTCCTGCATCACATCGCCCACCTGGCCGGTGATCTGCAGGCTGCCTTTGCCATCCAACACGGCAACCTCCACGAACAAGATCTCGCCGCCGTTCTCGGTCCAGGCAAGACCGGTCGCCACACCGACCTCATCCTTGCGCTCAGCAAGCGTCAGGAAGTATTGGGGTGGTCCAAGGAATTTCTCGATCAATTCGCCGGTCAGCGCTTCAGGGAGTTTTTTACCCTCGGCTTTCAGGCGTGCCACCTTGCGGCTGATCCGCCCGATCTCGCGCTCCAGGTTGCGAACGCCCGCCTCGTAGGTGTATTCACGGATGATCTTTTGCACACATCCGGTTTCAAATTTCAGGGGGATATCATGGATGCCGTTCTCATCCAACTGCCGGGGGATCAGGTATTTTTCCGCGATGGCGAGCTTCTCCTCCTCGATGTAGCCGGGAAACTCGATCACCTCCATGCGGTCGAGCAGCGCAGGCGGAATTGGACCGAGGTAGTTGGCGGTGGTCACGAACATGACCTTCGACAGGTCAAATGGCAGTTCGAGATAATGATCGCTGAATGAATTATTTTGTTCGGGGTCGAGCACTTCCAGCATGGCGGAAGCCGGGTCACCGCGGAAATCAGAATATAGCTTGTCGATCTCATCCAGCATGAAAAGAGGGTTGGCGGTGCCGGCACGTTTCATGGTCTGCAGGATGCGACCCGGCAAAGCGCCGATATAGGTGCGGCGGTGACCGCGGATCTCCGCTTCATCCCGCACACCCCCCAGTGAAACTCGCACGAACTTGCGCCCCAGGGCATCCGCGATGGAGCGACCGAGCGAGGTCTTGCCCGTGCCCGGCGGACCCACAAAGCACAGGATGGGTTGGCGTTCCTTCCTGGGTTTGAGGGAACGGACTGCAATGTATTCCAGGATGCGTTCCTTGGGTTTCTTCAAGTCCGTAATGATCGCGTTCCAGGATGCGCGCGGCGTTCTTCACATCCAGGTTGTCCTCGGTGACGTTCGCCCAGGGCAGGTCGAGGATCCAATCCAGGTAGGTGCGGATGATGCCCACCTCGGGCGCCATGGGCGGCATCTGGTTCAGGCGCTCGAGTTCCTTCATGGCAACCTTGCGCGTCTCATCCGGCAGCACCGCCTTGAGGATGCGTTCCTTTAGATCACTGGCATCCCGGGTGAAGACATCGCCCTCCCCCAACTCGGTTTGGATCTGTCTCATCTGCTCGCGCAGGTAGAACTCGCGCTGGCTCTTGTCCACCTCGTTCTGGACCCGCGAATGGATCTCATCCTCCAGCTCGAGCACATCCACTTCCTCCGCCAGGATCTTGTTCATGCGTTCCAGGCGGACGGACGGATCGGTCGTCAGGAGAAGGGTCTGCCGTTCCTCAAAGTTGAGCGAGAGCGAGGAGGCGATCATATCCGCCAGCCAGCCCGGCTCGGAGATGTTCATGGCGAAGAGGTGCGCCTCCTCCGGGATGGAACGGTCCAGTTGGACGCAGCGATCGAAGAGGTCCAGCACGGAGCGCATGGTCGCCTGGGTCTGGCGATCGGCAGTGGATGATTCGAAAAGGACGCGTGCCCGCACCTTGATATACGGCTTGAGGCGGATGAACTCCAGGATCTCGCACGCGGCGGCGTCCCTGGACAAGCGCGGACGAGGAGCCGTCGGGCATCGAGAGCAGGCGTCCGACCGCCATCTCCACGCCGATGGGCAGGAAATCCTTTGGACCGGGTTCCTCCAGTTCAGCGTCACGCTGGGTCAGACCGATCACGGTCTGGTTGCGGTGCTGCGCTTCCTGCACAGCCAGCAGGGAGGCTTCGCGCCCCACGAAGATCGGTGATACCATGCGCGGAAAGACCACCAGGTCGCGTAACGGCAGCACCAGCGCCTCGATAATGCCCTGCTCATCCGCTTCCAGGTTCGGAACGCGGTACAGTTCCTCGGTACGCTGCGAAAGCGCCAGGTTGAAATTTTCCTCTTCCTCTTCGTGCCAGTCGTCGGGATGCTTCATCTTGTTTCCTAATTAAGTATATCCATTATTTTGCAGGGTCACAGCGAAATTCGAGCACACATCGTAATTAGTCAACCTGGTGTGCCCCTGCGATGTCAGACAAGATCATACACAACAGGATTAATGTGCCTTCAAGGCTTTCCATGCCGTCATCACTTCAGCAGTAACGAACATGCTTCCCGCTGACAGGACAATGCTTCCATCGTTTGCGGAGAGTTCCAACGCGCGCGCCAAAGCGGATGATACGGGAGTGACCGCTTCGCTCTGCAATCCGGCTTGTACAGCCAGCGTTTGGATCTTCTCCACTTCGAGGGCACGCGGATGGTCCGCCCGCGTGACAATGACCTTCCTGATCTTCGATCGTAGTTCACGGAACATGCCCGGGATATTCTTATCCTCCGAGGCGCCAAAGATGAGGTAGACCTCTTTGCCGGGGAAATATGCATCCAGCGTCTCGCGGAGCCTGGCAAAGGAGTTGTCGTTGTGTGCCGAATCAAAGATGACTGGCGGGTCTCTCCGCACCACCTCGAAACGGGCTTGCCATTTTACCTGAGAAAATCCTTTTTGTATGGCTGCATTTGAAATACGCAAACCGCTGGCTTTCAGGGCAGCATAGGCGGTCGCGGCATTGATGAGTTGGTGGGAGCCGAGCAGTGGCAGTTTAAAGGTGAAGGTTGAAGGTTGAAGGTTATCCGTAAGTTGCACAGTTTGCCCGTCCAGGGAGATTTCAATAATCGAAATTCGATATCTTTGCCCACCAAGTATAGTGGGCGCACTTTTATCTTCGGCTACACGCAAAATGACTTCCAAGGCTTCCTTCTTTTGAGGTGAGGAGACCACCGGCACTCCCTGCTTGATGATACCCGCCTTCTCCCCCGCGATCTTCCCAAGCGTGTCACCCAGCACAGCCATATGGTCCATCGAAAGCGAGGTGATGACCGAGACCTTTGGGGTGACCACGTTCGTGGCATCCAGCCGCCCTCCCAGACCGACTTCGATCACCGCTGCATCCACCCCGGCGCGGGCGAACGCCAGGAAGCCGAGGGCAGTCGTGATCTCAAAGGTGGTCAGGTGCGGGATCTTCGCCACGGCAGGCTTGATCTCCTCCACC
The DNA here is from genome assembly GCA_963823545.1 of uncultured Chloroflexia bacterium. Taxonomy (GTDB): domain Bacteria; phylum Chloroflexota; class Anaerolineae; order Anaerolineales; family Villigracilaceae; genus Denitrolinea. Next base: position 17,481 of record CAWGMC010000003.1, read on the forward strand.
AGTTTCACCATCCTTGAGTGCGTGATGGGTCTTCCGTTCACCCGAATTCGTTCAACGTAGTCCTCCAGGTGCGGAGAGGTATACAGTCCCACCTTGTAACCGGCAGCCTTTAATGCCGAGGCGCACAGCGCGGATGTGGAACCCTTTCCCTTGGTGCCTGCCACATGGATGATCGGATATTTCTTTTGCGGATTCCCGAGTGATTCCATCAAGGCGAACATGCGGTCAAGGTTGAAATCCGCCTTGGCGAGCTCGGAGGCATGTTTCAGGCTGTAATCCACGAAACTGTACAGGTAGTCGAGCGCCAGGTTGTAGTCTTTTTCTGTATCCATGCGGGGGATTGTAATTGGTAGACTGGTAAATTGGTAGACTGGTAAATATGGAAAGAGAGTAAGTTCAGACTATAATTTGGACAATACTATGGAAACTTGTTTCATCTGCAACAAACATGAGGGACGGGAAGCCCTTCCACCCGGCGGATATATCCATGAAGATGATTACTGGATGGTCTGCCATGCGCCAGTAAAGCCGGTCCGCTGGGGACATTGTTCATCGAGTCGCGGCGGCATTTCCTTAATTATGCTGAAATGACAGACGAGGAGGCAGCCGCATTGGGAGCCGTGCTGAAAAGGATATATGCTGCCCTCAATCTCCACCTGCAACCGGAGCGCATCTACCAATTGTCCTCGATGGAGGGAGTGCCGCACTTCCACTGCTGGATCGTCCCGCGCAGCAGGGATGTGACTGAGCGCGGGTTGAAATTCCTCGCGCGGGATGACAGTTGCGAGGAAAAGGACGCGCTCGCGCTGGTGGATAAACTGCGCGAAACGATGAAGTAGCATGCTCGGTCAACTCACCATCCATCTGCACCTGCCAGCCTGCACCTCGCTCAAGGAAAAGCGCGGACGCATCAAGCCGCTGATGGCGCGCCTGCGAAAGGAGTTCAACATATCCGTGGCTGAACTGGACTTGCAGGATAAATGGACCGAGGCAGTCATAGGCTGCGCGCTGGTCAACTCAGATTCAGTGGTAGCGGAACAATCCCTGCAAAGTGTGGCAAAATGGGTGGAAGGAAACTGGACTGACGGCGATGTGATTCGCCAGAAAATTGAAATCGTTTAAACCCGAACCGGGTTATATATTTCAGCCCACTCGAACAGGAGGCCGACCTTGAAAATCATGATCATGGGAAGCGGGGGTGTTGGAGCTTATTATGGTGGTTTATTGGCTCAACAGGGACAGGATGTGTCTTTTATCGTGCGCGGCTCTAACCTTATTGCCTTACAGAGCAATGGCTTGCATGTGAAAAGTGTCTTTGGGGATTTCAAGATTCACCCGGTTATAGCCACGGAGAATCCCGCCGATATTGGGCAGGTGGACCTCATCCTCTTCTGCGTAAAAACCTATGATACAGACCAGGCAGCCCAAGCGATTCGACCCGCGGTCGGTCCGCAGACCGCGGTGATCAGTATACAAAACGGGATCGACGCCATGGAACGCATTGGTAAAGTTCTTGGTATGGAACACGTTCTTGGTGGTGTAACCCAGATATCCTCCGCCATTGAAGCCCCGGGAGTGGTTAAACAGGTATCCCAATTCCGTCGAATCGTCCTTGGGGAGTTGAATGGCAGCATGATCGGAACGCGTCCGGTCCATCGAGGCAGTCCTAAAAGGAGCAGGAATCACAACTGAGATAACCGAAAACATTTACAAGGCACTCTGGACAAAACTGGTGTTCATATCAGCCGCCAGCGGTCTGGGCTCGCTGACCCGCCTGCCTATGGGCGATTATCGGTCTGTGCCGGAGACACGCACCTTGATCATCAATTTGATGCGGGAGGTGGAGTCGGTGGCACGGGCACGGGGGGTGATATTGGATATGGATGTGGTCGAAAAGTCAATGGCGTTCATCGACAATGCTGCTCCGCAGATCAAAGCCTCCATGCAGTTGGATGTGGAGACAGGGCGACGTACAGAGATCGAGGCAATGATCGGTGTGATCGGACAACGTGGGCGCGAGTTGGGAGTCCCCACTCCAACTGCCGATTTTATTTACGCGGCGTTATTACCAGTTGAACGGAAGGCGGGTACAAAGTCCTGAAATCCTTCCTGTAATTTTTATGGTATTTTTATGATACCAATGTTGATTTTCATCAAATTGGTGTGTAAAATGATAAACACATTTGACAATTGGCGTTGATTGTAACAAACCTCACAGAAAGGAATTTCCTCACAATAAGGTTTGCAATGACGCTCTTTTTTGTTCAATCAAAATCTGAATCCTTCCCCCTTCCGAGCCGATCCATGATCGCCAGGCTATCAGGTTTGGATGTGACCATCGGATGCCGGCACCGGTAAAAATATACAGGCGACGACCGCTTTGTTGGCGGCTGTCGCCTGCGTCATTTAACGGAGAGTACGACTTTCCGCGTGAAGGATCTCAGGAGTTTTCTTTAGAGGGTAGTGGTCAAATTTTTGCGGCGGCGCTTTTCCAAAGCTTCCTCGGCACGCCTGGCATAAACCGACATCGGCCAGGTATCAATCGCCGCATTAAATTCGGCGGCCACACGTGCGTCCATGTTGTTACGAAGGTATGCCACACCCAGGTTGTAATGCGCCGCTGCCTCATATTTCACTCCGAGGTATCCCTGGCCTGCCTGCGTAAGCACATCCATGAACAATGCAATCAACTCGTTGAGTTTGTTTTCCTGTAACAACAGGGTAGCCTGATTGACTTTTAGAGATAGATTCCCCGTGATATCAGGCCACAAGTGTGAAGCAATTCCATAAATTCGTTCAGCCTGATTGTACCGGCCTTGTTTTGCAAATATATTCGCCAGATCAATCAGCAGACGAACCCGCATGGTCAACAAATAGAGAAAAATGAGGAACACAACCGGATTGACTGGATACCCCAAGATCGCTGCCAGACCGCTGATGATGAGTGTAATGGCAACGGACTCCAGCGCGAAGCGCATGGAAAACCCTTCACGACGTAACAGAGCCAACCCGCCCACCAATAACGTATATAGGAGACCAATCAAGAGAAGCAGAAATGGATTGACTCACATCGACCTCGAGTATCGTATCAGAAATTGAGATTTCATACTATACCACGTTAAGCAGTTTGTCAATCATTCGCCCAAGGATAAAGAAGGAGGTGCGTATCGCAAAACCGATGATCGTTCCCCAGTTGTGACAACCTGAGGTCAGTCCGCTAGCTGCCGATCCATTAAGATGTCATTTTCTAAGGAGACGCAATATGAATGCTGTACTAGCACTATTACTCGGATTCGTCGGGATTGCCGTTGGGTATGGATTCTATGCCAAGACAATCAATGCCAAGGTCATCCAACCCGACGACAAGAAGGCCACGCCGGCCAAGATGTACATGGACGGCGTGGACTTCACCCCGGCCAACCGCAACGTCCTCTTCGGCTACCAGTTCAAATCCATCGCCGCGCTGGGGCCGATCCTCGGCCCGATCGTCGCGGTCCAGTGGGGCTGGTTGCCGGCCCTGCTCTGGATCATCTTCGGCACCTTCTTCATCGGCTGGGTGCAGGACTACTCCAGCATCATGATGGGCGTGCGCGAGGAAGGCCAATCCTTCGGCGCGCTGTAGCTACCGCCTCATCTCGCCCGCGCGCGCAGCATCCTGATGACCTTCATCTACTTCTATCTGCTGCTGATCATGGGCTGCCTTCGGCAAGATCGTTGGCTATGACCTGATGACCAACCCGGCCGTGCCGCTGGGCGTGATACTCGTGATCGTCGTCGGCATGCTGGCCGGCCAGATGACCTACAAGTGGAAGCAGGACATCATCCTGACCAGCGTGGTCACCGTCGTGCTGGCCTTCGTCGGCATCTGGCTGGGCACGCTGGCGCTCGTCAAGAACTTCTTCACTGTATGCGCCGTCGGCACCACCGTGCGATGGGCCAGCGACAGCCCGATGCTCTTCGTCGCGGTGACACAGGCGCAATTCGTCTGGAGCCTGCTGGCGTGGTCATCTGCTACTTCGGCGCCGTGCTGCCGATCTGGCGCTGGGCGCAGCCGATCAACTATGTCTCCTTCTGGATCGTCTTCCTGGGCATCCTGGCCGGCACGTCGGCCTGCTGATCTGGCACCCGGCCTTCGGCAGATTTCCCGGCCTTCACCAACTGGAGCGGTAACCTGTGCGCCGCCGCGGACTGCTCCGCAGTTGATCCAAACTGTTGCCCAATCTGCTCGCCTCGGCCCGCTGTGGCCGATCCTGTTCGTGACCATCGCCTGCGGCGCGGTCTCCGGCTGGCACAGCCTGGTCTCTTCCTCAGGCACGGCCCGCCAACTGGAGAAGGAAACCGATGCCCTCTACGTCGGCGGCGGCGCGATGTTCCTGGAGATGTTCCTGGCCACGCTGTCCCTGCTGACCGCGGTGGTCGGCGTCGGTGTGACCAAAGGCTTCGCCGGCTATGTCGGCATGATCGCGGCTGGCCAAGAACGCCGGTCTGTTTGCCGTTGCCTGAGCGAGATGATGGCCAAGATCGGCGTCCCGACCTCGTTTGGCCTGCCCTACGGCTCGGTCTTCCTGACCCTGATGGGCTTGACCATCATGTACCTGGTGGTGCGCTTCATGCGTGTTGCCATCGGCAGAATTCTGGGCGAATCAGTCCCGCTGTTCAAGAACACCACTTCGGCACCATCGTCGCCCTGCTGCTCTCAGCTCGTGCTGATCTATGCTGGCTTCTGTGCACGATCTGGGTGGTCTTCGGCGGCGCCAACCAGTTGATGGCGTCGCTGGCCCTGCTGCTGGTCACCCTGTGGCTGATGTCCAAGGGCAAGAACTACCTGTGGACATTCATCCCCTTCATCTTCATGTTCGTCACCACCGATCGCCGCGCTGTTGATCAAGCCTATAACGTTATTCAATCAGGTCCTGACCACCCCTGACCTGCCAATTGACAAGGTCATCGGCAACTGGCTGGCTGGCTTGATCGCCATCTATCTGGTGATTGCGGCGCTCATCCTGGCCTTGGATGCGTTCAAGGCTTTGCTGCGCTATGCGCGCAAAAGCCAGGCTGCAAGCCGACAAGGCTAAGATCAGAGTAGTCCGTCACGGCTATGCGACGTGTCACTGTCGGCGCGTCGCACAGCCTGCCGCGAAAATGACCATGGCACCCGTTCAAGTTGAAGTGATCACACCCTTGCCGGAAGGCTGGGGCATGTGTCTTTCCTGTGAGACATGCTGATCGCCCAGGCCAGGATGGACAAAGCACCTGCACGAGCGCGGCCTGGACGAGTATCCGCCCGAATGGCAGGCAGACTTTCAACGCCTGTCCGACGCGATCCTTGAATCTGTCCGTGCGCTACGGCGATTCGGTCATGATCCGCATCTGGGATCCGCGTTCGCTCCAGGGACTGTTGAAAGCCATTCGCTACGGCGTCGCAGCGCTATCCAACCTTTATTGTCAACGGTCACGAGAAATTGTCGGGCTGGACATGTCGCAGTTGGAGCAAGACCCTGCAGGAAGCCGGTGACGGCGCTGTCGAGCCAAACATTCGCGACCCTGCAGACCATGACGACTCATGCAGCAAATCGGTGAAACGCCTTCGAGTCAGCGCATCCGGGAGATCATCTATGGCGCCACCATCTACGAGATGGTGCGCGACCTGAACAAAGAACGCGTCCATCTCGAGCATCTGTTCGTCCTGATCGTCTTCGGCGACATGCTGGGCGTGCCCATCCTGCCGCCCTATTACACCTTGCGCCTGTTGCCCTACGTCGTGCCCAGTATCGCCGGCTGGCGGCGCAGCATGTTGCGCGAACGCGACCTGACCGATCTGTGCGACCAGGAAATCGGCTTAAGCATTAATTGCTGTCAGACTAAATCTCATTCCAAGACAAGGAGTACATTGCAATGGCAGACAAGAAAGAAAAGAAACCCGGTTTCTTGGACGGCGCCAAGAGCGTCCTGTATGGCATGGCCGGCCACGATATGGCCCGCTACGCCCTCAAGACCCGCGGCAGCATGGAGCACCTGTTCATCCTGATCACCATGGGCGACCTGCTGGGCATCCCCATCCTGCCGCCCTACTACTGCCTGCGCCTGCTGCCCTACGTGGTGCCGCAGATCAGCACCTGGAAGCGCCGCATGCTGCGCGAGAGCGACCTGACCGACGCCCTGGCATAGCGAGCCACATCATGTCACATGCGCTGAAAGATCTTCGATGAACAATCCCGAACGCCGCTACATCATGTTCGGCGGCAAGGGCGGCCTGGGCAAGACCACCTTCTCGCGCCGCCACCGCCTACTGGCTGGCAAAGCAGGGCCACAAGGTGCTGGTCTTCTCGGTGGACCCGCAGGCCAGCCTGTCCGACATTTTCAAGCGCGACATCTTCGGCAAGGGGCCGGTGGAGATCATGCCCAACCTGTACGCCCAGGAGATCGACGCCGACCAGCGCATCAAGGAGTACCAGGAGGAAATCCGCCAGAAGATCCTGCGACATGTACGGGCTGGACAGAAGTCCCCGAAGAGATCGAGAACTACATCCAGGCCGCCGCGGCCGAGCCGGCCATGGAAGAGAGCGCCATCTTCGACGAGGTGGTGGATATCGTCGGTCGGCGGCGAGTACGACTATTACATCTACGACCTGGTGCCGCTGGGCCACGCCCTGTACTACCTGAGCATGGCCTCGGTCTACGACCAGTGGATCGACAAGATCACCGCGCTGCGCACGGAGATGGAAGAGTACGCCCAGGTGGCGGCCGTGATGCAGCGCAACAAGGAGAGCGAAGAGGATCAGATCCTCAAGGAGCTGCAGTACATCAAGCACCGCATCAACACCTCCTCCGGCATCCTGACCGACAAGCAGAAGACCGCCTTCTTCTTCGTGGTCATCCCGGAAGAGATGATCATCCTGGACACGAAGAAGGCCGCCGGCCTGTTCGCCAAGTTCGACGTGCCGCTTGTCCGGCTACATCGTCAACCGCGTCATCCCGCCAGAGCTGGCGCAGCAGGACATCCCCGATTACCTGCGCAACCGCCTGGAGATGCAGAAGAAGCTACCTGGCCGAGATCGACCAGGTCTTCGGCGGCGAGGTGCTGGCCCACGTCCCCGAGTTCGAGCGCGACATCACCGGCCTGCCCATGATCGAGACGCATGGCCGAGGCGATGTTCGGAGGGAAGTAGCGATGATTGAGAACATCCATGCAACAGTACCTGGCCGAGAATCCGAGCCTGAAGTACATCTTCTTCGGCGGCAAGGGCGGCGTGGGCAAGACGGTGATGGCCGGCACGGCGGCCGCTGTGGTTCGCCGCACAGGGCAGGAAGACCCTGCTGGCCTCCACCAACCCGGTGCACTCGCCTCAGCAGCCTGCTCGGCCAGGATGTCTTCGGCAAGCCGACGCCGGTGACGGGCGTGCCCAACCTGACGGCCTACGAGATCGACACCCACGACACCATCGAGAAGTCCAAGAAGGAGATCCGCGAGAAGATCGAGTGGTTCCTGAAGTTCGCCGACATCAAGACCAAGGCGGACGAGTTCGTCGAATCGGCCACGATGAACCCGGCCTTCGAGGAATCGGCCATGTTCGAGAACATGATCGACCTGATGTTCGAGGACAAGTACGACGTCTACGTCTTCGACACGGCGCCCACGGCCAACGCCCGCCGGCTGCTGGGCATGTCCGGCGTCTATTCGATGTGGGTCAACAAGATGGTGCAGAGCCGCGAAGAGGCCGCCGTCGCTGCAGGACCTGCTCTCCTACAGCAAGAAGAAGAAGGAAAAGGACCCGCTGATGGACTACCTGCTCAACTTGCGCGAGCGCATGGCCAACGCCAAAGAGCTGCTGACCGACGAAGCGCTGACTTCGTTCTTCTTCGTCACGCTGCCGGAGGCGCTGCCCATCGCCGTCATCACCCGCTTCATCAACTGGTTCCACGAGTTCGGCATCCCGGTGGGCGGCGTGATCGTCAACATGCTGATCGACAAGGCCAGCGTGCAAGACGGACTCGCCCGATTTCGTGAAGAACCGCGTGGCGATGCAGGACGAGCACATGGAGACGATCTGGAAGGAGTTTGACGGCAGGTGCGCGCCGTCCTGCCGCTGCTCGAGACCGAAGTACGCGGCGTAGAAATGCTCAAGCGCACGGCTGGTTTATTGTTTAGTTTAACCCCGTTTGCGGAATAAAACAAATTCGTCGCGACCCCGAAAAACGCGACGAATTTTCATTAATGGATTCTGCGATTTTTTTGTCGCGTTAAACACAGGTGCTTTATTTCGCCAATTCACTCAACGCAGACAGACACTCAGCCGCCGGGCCAGACCGGATGATCCGCAAGTCGGCACGCAGGAACAGATGCGGTTTGTTGCCGCGCAAGGCAAGGTATAGGACCGTCGCCCCATAACGCTCCAGAAATAACCGCACCTTCTGGTCCAACGCCCCGGCTTTCTTGCCTTCACCGGCAATCTGAAGTTCATTCGGTCCATCGGAAACGGTCAACGGTTGCTTGTCTGTATCTTTGAGACGGCTTTGCAACTGCCGGTCACCACGCCGGGCAACTTCCAACTCCTGCTCCGGCTTGGACTGAAACGTGATCCACAGCACCAATTCGTCGCCTTTGCCCTGCAAGCGATGAAACAACCAGAATAGCAGGTTTTCGCGCGGAGCCAGCAGGTAAACCGCCTCGGCCCTCCGGAACGGTGGTTCAGCCTGTTTCACCTCCAACCGTCCGCCCGAAGCCATGCCCGGCAATTTCTCACCCGCCGAGACCTGCCCCAGGGTCTTCAACCCCTCGTGCAACCAGGCCAGGATTTCCCCTGCGTGCTGGACGGTTATAATAATAGCCTCGGATGTAACCAAAGATCAATAGTACACAAATTCCGATAACCATCCATTGGCCAAGATCCAGTTTCATTCAACCTCCAGCAATTATCCATGCAAGGATATAGCCTTTGCAAGGATGGGATAGGCAAAGTGTAGCCGAGAAAAAGAACCTTGTACAGTAAAAGGAGCAATTCATGGACCTACAATCAAAGGTATGATTGCCCTGGTCACGGGCGCTTCACGTGGACTGGGATATGCAACCGCATTGGCTTTGGCAAAAGAAGGCTGCCGCGTGGCGATCAACGGCAGGAATGAAGCGAAGATCAAAGCAGCAGCTGAAATGATCCAAAAGGAAACAGGGACGCAGGTCATCGGTCTGGCAGGAGATGTGGGGTTGCCCGAGGTGCCTGCGGAACTGGTTGGGAAAACCGTGGAGGCGTTCGGTGGGCTGGACATCCTGGTCACCAACGCAGGTGGACCTCCCCCCGGTCCGTTCGAGTCTCACGACGATGCCAACTGGCAGAAAGGCATTGACCTTTCCCTGATGAGCCACGTCCGCCTGATTCGAGCGGCACTGCCCCACCTGAAAAAATCAGCCGCGGCGAGCGTGTTGACGGTCACCTCCTATTCGGTCAAGCAGCCCATCCCCAACCTGGTGCTTTCGAACAGCATCCGCGCCGCCACCGTGGGTTTGACCAAGTCACTGGCATTGGAACTCGGACGCGAGGGGATCCGTTTTAACTCCATCCTGCCGGGCTGGACGGAGACGGAACGCGTCCAGGAATTGATGACCAATCGGGCGAAGACCAATCACTCCACGCTGGAAGAGGAGATCAAGAAGCAATCTGCTGAGAGCCCGCTTGGTAGAATGGGACAGCCCGGCGAATTTGCCAACGCAGCTGCCTTCCTGGTATCCCCGGCAGCTTCCTACATCACCGGTGTGATGCTGACTGTGGATGGCGGAATGTATAAAGGCACGATTTGATTTTAGATTTTAGATTGGAGAAAAAAATGAGCGAAAAAGCATGTCTGAATTGCGGCAAATCCGAAAAGGAAACCCCCTTATTGCACCTGACCTTTCGCAGGTGAATCCCGGAGTATCTGTGCGCAATGCCTGCCCATCCTGATTCACAAGCCGGGGCAATTGGCTGAGAAATTGCCGGGTTTTAACCCGCCCGCGGTCAAACCACACGAGCACTAATCTCCAACCATCAGACGATGAAAAAACTGTCGCGCGTCAGCCTCAATTCACTGATCGTTGCGTCCTTTTTCCTGGTGGACAAGATCCTTGCATTTGTGCGCACGGGCATCATCTCGCGCCAGTACGCCGATTCGGTCGAAATGCTGGACACCTTCAATGCCGCCAACAACCTGCCGGACGTGTTGTTCGCCCTCATCTCAGGCGGCGCGCTGGCGATGGCATTCATCCCCCTGCTGACCGAGTACCTGACCACAAAGAACCGCGCTGCAGCCTGGGATCTTTTCTCGCGCGTTGCCAATGTAGCCTTCCTGGTGACGGGCGGGATCGCCATCCTCATCGCCATCTTTGCAGAACCGATCGTGGAGGCTGAGATCGGGATCGCGCCGGGCTTCGGTGCGGAACAACGCGCGCTGCTGGCAGAGCTGATGCGCCTCAACCTGATCGGCACGATCATCTTCTCCATCAGCGGGCTGGTCATGGCAAGTCTGCAAGCCAACCAGCATTTTGTCATGCCGGCGATGGCGCCCATCCTGTATAACGTCGGGCAGATCATCGGCGCGGTCTTTTTTGTGCCGCGCTTTGGCATCCACGGGCTGGTCTATGGCGTCATCCTCGGTGCCGCCCTGCACCTGCTGATCCAGGTCCCCGCGCTGTTCAAGTTCGGCTTCCACTGGACTCCCTCGCTCGACCTGAGAAATACCGGCTTGATAGAGGCACTTAAATTGATGGCTCCGCGCCTGCTGACCATGGGTGGCATCCAATTGATCATACTGGCACGCGACAACCTGGCATCCCGCCTCGACCAGGTGGGCGCCGTGACCTCGCTGACCTACGGTTGGATGATCATGCAGGTCCCCGAGACGATCCTGGGAACTGCCATTGCCACCGCCATGCTCCCCACACTGTCCGAATTCGCGGCGCGCGGGAATTGGGACGAGTTCCGCAACACGGTCGAACGCGCCCTGCGGGTCCTGATCGCGCTCACCCTGCCGGTCGCAGCCGTCATGGCTGCCGGCATCCATCCCCTGGTGCGTGCGGTCTTCGGTTTCGACAAATCCATCTCGACCCTGCTGACCTGGACAAGCCGGGCATACTTGCTGACACTGACAGGCTATGCCATCCACGAGGTGGCTGCTCGATCCTTCTACGCTCGCAAGGAACCGATGTACCCATTGTACGCGGTCGGCATCCGCCTGCTGATCTTCCTCGCCATCGGCATCATGGGCGTCACTTTCCTGGGCGGGATCGGCGCTCCGGTCCTTGCCTTCGCTGAGATCGCACTGCTGATCGAGGCGGTCATCCTGTTCACCTGGCTCTCCAGGCGGACTCACCAGCCCATCCGCGTGGGCAGCTCGGTAGTGCGCGGGTTGATCGCGGCAGTCGCCGGGGGCGTAATCGCCTACCTGCTTGCTCTTTACATACCAGGTGGAGCGGTCGTGACCGCCCTGCTGGGAATGGCAGTGGGTGGAGGCGTCGCCCTTGCCATCGTATGGCAGGATTTCCGCCTGCTGCTGCATTTGTGAAAGATATATAAGAACCCGGGCTTTCCTGAATAACCGGAGTTCTGTCGGAGTATAATAGCCGCCATGTCTGACCCTACCCTTGAACAAACACAAGAGAGCCAACCGGCTCCAAAAAAGAAATACCACTTCAATTGGCGCAATTTGCTGCTGGGCGCGCTGGCGCTGATCATCCTGATCGGTCTTGGCCTCTTTGCAGGTTCCCGAGGCGCAATCCAGGACCGCTTGAACGCGCAAAATGCGGTCGTCTCCCAGCAATTGACCGAGCAATATGCGTTCGCCCTCCTTGATATCGATGCCGGTCGTTACGCCATGGCGCAGCAACGGCTGGAATTCATCATCCAGAACAACCCGTCCTTCCCGGGAGCCAGCCAGAAACTGGCTGAGGTAATGGTGATGGCAGCCATCCCAACCTCCACCGCCCTTCCCACCATGACCGCCACCCCGGATAAAAGCGGCGTGGAGGAGATCTACCAGCGGGCGCTGCAGGGCATCAACAGCCTGGATTGGGTGACCGCGCTCTCCTACCTGGACACCCTGCGGCGTAAGGACCCCACCTATCGCGCCGCGGAAGTGGACGGGATGTATTACTTTGCCCTTCGCAATTATGGTTATGACCTGATCACCAAGCAGGGTAACCTGGAAGGCGGCATCTACCAGCTTACCCTGGCAGAGCGCTTTGGTCCACTGGACAGCAATGCCAACGGCTTGCGCGAGGGCGCCAGGCTGTATGTGCTCGGAGCAAGTTTCTGGGGTCTGGATTGGAAGAACACCATCTTTTATTTCTCGCAGGTTTATATGGCCTGGCCACAACTTTGGGACGGCTCGATGACCGCCAGCGAGCGCTTACTTCCAGGCCTCCCTCCGGTATGGCGATGAACTCCTCGGGCTGGAACAATGGTGCCCTGCATACGAGCAATACCAGAACGCCCAAAAAGTGATGAACCTGGAAGGCGAAGCCGCGAATAACGCCTATATTGCCATGATGAAGTGCATGCCGCCTGCTCCGATCATTGTCCCCACGGAAATCATCCCCACCCCGTAAATGAGCGCACCTCCCGGCTGGGCACTGGCGCTGGTCTACTGGCTGCACATGCTTGCCACCGTGGCATGGGTCGGCGGGATCGTTTCGATCTCCCTGCTGGTCATGCCGGCGGCACATAAAAGCCTGAAGCCGGTGGACCAGCTCGCTTTCATTGATGCCATGCAGAAACGGCTGGAACCCCTGGCTTGGTTCAGCCTCGTACTGCTGATCGCAACCGGCTTGTTCCAGTTGAGTGCGAATTCCCATTACAACGGCTTTTTCGATATCAGCACCCAATGGTCCCTGGCAATACTCATCAAGCATGGACTGGTGGCTGTCATGGTGGTCGTCAGTGCGGTGCAAACCTGGGAAGTCCTTCCTGCCATCCGCCGCACGCTCATGCTCCGCGAAAAAGGTGCCACCGAGGACAAGATCAACCGGCTCAAGCTGCGCGAAGAACGATTGTTACGGTTGAATTTCATCCTGTCCATCCTCATCCTGGCTGCGACTGCCCTGGCTCGGGCGGCGTGAACCGGCAAACTGGTACACGATCAAGGATCAAAAAAGAGACTCGCGATGAGTCTCTTTTTTATCCTCAATTGTTTTGAACTACAACTTGATCAACCGGTCATCCCGCACCCCTGTCAGGTCGTAGGTAAAAGCACCCGTTATTTTAACGGGCACCATCTCCCCCACGTTCACTTTCTGCTCCACCAGGACCAAACCATCCACCTCGGGTGTATCGCGATAAGACCGCCCGACACCCACCCCATCATTGTATCCTTCGATCAGTACATCCAGTTTCCTGCCAATGCAGGCTTGGTTGATCTGCAGGGAGATGCTCTCCTGGAGCTCCATCAAGCGGTAAAAGCGCTCCTGTTTGACCTCGGGCGGCACCGGGTCTCCGAGAGGTTCGGAACTTGTGCCCGGTTCAAAGGAGAACTCGAACGCGCCGGCACGATCAAAGCGCGCCTCGCGGACGAACTCCTCCAACGCCCGGAACTCCTGCTCTGTTTCTCCAGGATAACCGACGATGAACGTGGTGCGTATCGCCAGGTCCGGCATCCTGGAACGCATCTTCTCCAGCGTTCTGTGGACCCAGTCCATATTCGAAGGACGTTTCATCCGGCGCAGGGTCTCCGGGTGGGCATGCTGCAGAGGGATATCCAGGTAATGCAACACCTGTTTTGAAGATGACATCACATCGATCAACCGGTCGGTCACATAACCGGGATAGGCATACATAATGCGAATCCAATCCAGGTCCGGAACCGCACTGGAAAATTTCTCCAGCAGGACAGCCAGACCATCCTTCATTCCCAGGTCGTGACCATAGTCGGTGGTATCCTGCGCGATCAGGATCACCTCACGCACGCCCTGGTCGCGTAAACGGCGAGCCTCGTCAAGGATCGTCTCCAGCGGGCGGGAGACCGTTGTTCCTTTAATAAGCGGAATGGAACAGAACGCACAGGGACGCCGGCAGCCATCCGCGATCTTGAGATAGGCGGTGGTGCCATACGTATGCGCCCGCAGGACATCCGCTTCATCCATCCCAACCGTGGGTGACTCGGGCAAATGATAGAGCGGTTCGGGATGAGCCGTCTTTCTCAGCCCGCGTACCACCTGCACAATATCCATCCAGCGGCGCGTGCCGAGGATGCCATCCACGCCGGGTACCTGCTCTGCCACCTCGGCACCATAGCGCTGGGTGAGACAGCCTGCCGCAATGAGCAGTTGACCATCCTTTTTCTTCTTCGCCAGTTTCTTGAGCATGGCAATGGATTGCTGCCGTGACGATTCGATAAATCCACAGGTATTAACGATCAACACGCCTGCACGCTCGGGCTTCATCACGGCGCGGTACCCATCCCGGACCAGCAACTCCGCCATTGAATCTAAATCAACCGAATTTTTGGCACAACCCATGGAGACCAGGTGAAATGTATCTTTTGTTTTGTTCATAACAATAAAAATCCGTGTGGAAACATTATGGTGTACGCGTCGGAGTGGCGGACGGTGTCGGTGTCGGTCGAATTGTGGGTGTGGAGGTGATGGTCGGGCTCGGACCCACCGTGGGTGTGGGAGTGATCACCTGGTTGCGCATGTAGATCAGGTTGACGATCTCGCCATAATTTCCCAGCAAGCCCATATCGCGCAGGTTATAGGTCACTCTCAGGGCGGCGCCATTGCCTGCCAGGATCTCAATTTGCGTGTCCGCTTCAAAGGGATAGGCGGTGCCGGGGGTGACCCTGCCCTCGAATGCCACCTCTCCATCCACGATCACACGCAGGTACGTCCGCTCGATCGCGATGATATTGATCTGCACATTGATTCCCTCGGGGATGGTTGGCAAACCGGCAGGGGTCTCCAGGGGCTGCAACGTGGCGGTCATATTATCCAGGTCGAGCAGACCGGAGGTGGGCACCGGTGTGTTGCCCGGCGCAAGCTTGGAGGGTGCCAGCAGCGCATCGATCATCGCGGGAGTCGGCGTCTTGCCTTCCGCGTTCCTTTGGACGACATACTGGACACCCCAGACCGAAAAAGCAACCAGTAACAGGACCAGCCCGATCGCCATCAGGTCTGCCACCATGAAACCGCGCAGGGGCGGCAGGCTGGAGGGGACGCTCGGCGCAGGACGACCGCGTGCGCCTGGCGGCAGGGGATGGCGCTCACGGTGATGGACCTGCAGAACGTCCGCATAGCGCAAAAGCAGGGCATCCACATCCAGGTCCAGGAATGTGGCGTAATTGTTCAACATGCCGCGCGTCTGCACAGCCGATGGCAGCCCATCGAAGTCACCCTGCTCCAGGGCTTGCAGATAATGAGACCGCAAATGGATGTGCCGTTCGATCTCTTCGCGCGTCAGGTTAAGTGCCTCGCGCCGTTCACGCAGTTGGGCTCCCAGCTCTTTGAACAGATCGCGTGATGATTTAATTTGTACAGGCTCTGCCGGGCTGCTGATCCAGGTGTCCGATCCGGATGCTACATCCGCTTCACCTGCAGGCTCTGCGGGAGCATCCTCCTGGAATTCGGTCTGACCCGGTTCTTTAAAGCGTATTCCCAGCCTGGAAAGGATCCGCGCCCAGAGACCTGGACGGGCATCCTCCATATCATCTGCAGTAATGTGAGGTTGTGTGACTTCAAGTTCAGGGGGAATTTCAACCGGGGGCGCGGCGGTTTGCGATTCCGGCTCCACCGGCTTTACTTCGAGACTTTTTTTTTATCGTCGCTTTTTACAGCAGGTTCTTCTTCCAGCGCAGGCGCAGGCGTCTCCGGAGGTTCCATCGTTTTCTTCAGCGCATCTTCCCCCGCGGAGGATTCGGGGGTGGAACGCCGCAACAGGCGCGCCCAGAAAGGACGGGGGGCAGGCTTTTCATCTGAGGCTGGAGTGGAAGGGGGTTCTGGGGATGCCGGAGTCGGGATCACCTCAGCAGGTATGACGGGTTCAGGAGATAGCGCTTGCCATTCCACCCTCGCGGAGTTCCGCCATGGCGCTATCCAGGTCAAGATCCAGGTACCCGGCGTACAGATGCAGAAATCCGCGTCCCTGGGCGGTGGAAGCCATGGCGGAATAGTTATCCGCTTCCAATGCCTGCAGATATTGGACACGGATATGAGTGTCTTCCGCGGCTTTCTCAATGCTTATCTTGCGGGCAACGCGGATTTGCCTAAGCCGCTGCCCGATGGTTTCCTTGGATTCCTGCATGTCAAAAGTTTACCACAACAAAGAAATGACAGCCACCTGGCAGGCGGCTGTCATTGTTTTAATTCATCCGATCACTCTTCTGCGGGTTTTTCAGGAGCGGTTTCCGCAGGCGTTTCTGCCTCGGGCTTTGCCCTGGATTTCCTGGGCTTTGCCTTCGGTTTCTCCTTCTCTTCCTCTTCCGCAACTGCAGATTCGCCTTCGCGGTGGACGGCGATCTTGATGGTCGGAACAAGATCCATCGTCAGGCGGATGTGAGCGGTGTACTCGCCGATTTCACGGATCGGCTGCATGTCCACATGCTGGCGTTTGATCTCGAAGCGGACCTTCTCGGTCAATGCAGTGGCAACATCCTGCGTGGTGATCGAGCCGTACAGCTTGCCCGTCTCGCCAGCCTTGACGATGAAATCCAGTGCAACTCCGTCAACCTGTCCGGCGAGGTCTTTGAGTTCCTCGTTCTGGCTGGTACGCCGGATCTCAGCCTGGCTCTTGATCTTTTCGATCTGCTTCAGCGCGCCCGGGGTGGCGAGCACAGCCAGACCCTGCGGGATGAGGAAGTTGCGACCGTAGCCATCCGCGACCTTTTTCACGTCGCCGGCACGGCCCAGTTTGTAAACATCCTTGATAAGCATGACTTTCATTTTATTCAAGCCCTTTCCTGGGAGAAATGTCAGGGCGAAGGGTACTACGCCCTGCGGGGGCA
This sequence comes from uncultured Chloroflexia bacterium, assembly GCA_963823545.1. Classification (GTDB taxonomy): domain Bacteria; phylum Chloroflexota; class Anaerolineae; order Anaerolineales; family Villigracilaceae; genus Denitrolinea. The sequence continues at coordinate 34,440 of CAWGMC010000003.1, forward strand.
GATTGTACCAGAGGAACGGTGTCTTGCCAATTGGAAACAGGCAGGGTAAGATAACCCCATGGGAAAATTCACCATCAACTGGCGGCGGGTCGGGATCTTCTTCGGGATCGCATTACTGGTGCTGATCGTGATCGAATTCAATTCCCGTCTTCAGGAATTGTACCGGCTATCGGATGAGGCTGCCACCCACCGTGCCCAGGCGACACAGGTCATGCAAACCCAGGCGGCGCTGGAGGCACAGGTTGCTTATGCAACCTCGGATGCCGCCGTGGAGGATTATGCCCGTGATGATAACCACATGATCCTGGATGGTGATATCCCCGCAGTGCCGTTCGGGACAGGCAATGGTGAAACGCTCGCCACTCCCACTCCCACTGCCAACCCCGACACCCATGCCGAACTGGCAGGTGTGGTGGAACCTGTTTTTCGGCAAGTAGGGACTGACACCAGCATATTGGCAGGTCACGCCTGCCGGGGGATTTCATCAGGAAAATCCGCCCGCACCTGGAGCGTTATATCCGCAGGTCGGGCAGACCAAATTCAAACAGCCATCATAATCCAGTTTCCCTTTTTGACATTGAGGACAGGATTCTCCAAACCGGATTGGTCCACAGGAGGCGATCCTGCGAACCTGCTTTTTGACAACCCGCGGGGATGTCTTCCTGGTTTTCCGTCCCGAGCTGGATACTGGTTTGATGGTCATTGACTAAAGCATCACGTGTGTTCAACAAGCTGAGCTAAACCTTCGCGGTCCGTTAAAACAAACTCAGTGCGCGTTACCTCGATCAACTTCTTATCCGAAAAGTTATACAGGGCGCGGCAGACCATTTCGCGCGTGGATCCGATGCGCGCCGCCATATCATCAAGCGTCAAGTGCCGCGAGATGGCTGTATTGCCTGCCACATCGAAATTATCCAGCAACAGCCGCGCCAGCCTGCCGCGCCACAGGCTGGAAAGCCAGCCCGTCCACCAGTTCACTGGCACGCTGCATGCGTTCTGCCATCAGGCAGCTGAGCTCCCAGGAAGCCTGACCATTGCGAAGCAGGATGGGCAGGATGTTTTTACGCGACCAGAGATATAAGATGCTGTCTTCGCGCACATCCAGCGTGACTGGCATGGGAGCATTTTCGTGAAAGAACGCCAGTCCCCAGAACAAGTCGCCCGTCCCGAATGAGACGACAGACAAACTGCGACCTTCCATGGATTCCTTGACCGCCTCGATCTTCCCTTCTCCCACAAGAAGGAGATAGGGCCAGATGTCGCCAAATAGGATAACTTTCTCCCCTTTTCCATAAGAACGTGAGGCAGCCAATTGAATAACCTGCTCAGAATCCCCCGGAGCAAGCGCGGCAAAGATAGGATTGCCATTCATTAACTCACGCAGGGTTTTCATCTGTCGGCACCTCCTGCAGGATTTTCAATCATCCGGGAATCAAACAACCTCATCTCAATCCTTCCCAACCAGGCGTTCCAACCCAGCCCGATCATTCAGGGTGATACTGGCTCGTGTTACCTTGAGCAGACCGGTCCGCTGGAGCGAGTAGAGCGTACGGCAGACCACCTCGGGGGAGGTAGCCACCATGGAGGCGATCTGGTCGAGGGTCAGGTCGCGCTGGGCGGAAGTCTCTTCTGCTGGAATACGCTCCAACAGCAGTTTTGCAAGACGTCCTGTCACAGGTTGAAATGCAAGGTCCGCTATCGTGTCCCGCCGTTTTCGGATCAGCCTGACCTGCCTGGACAGCAAGGCACGAATGGCAGCTGGATTTTCGATCAATATCTTCAGTATATCTTCGCCATCCCATTGATAAAAGACACAGTCCCGGGCGACCTCCATGGTGGAAGGCATGGGTTCATCATCGAAGAGACAATGCGGCCAAAACTCTTCACCGCTCTCCCAGGGAGCAATAATATAACTCCTTCCATCCGTGGAATAGATCGCCGCCTGCAGCCTGCCGGACGCGATCAATAACACGTTCTTCCAGAGATCTCCCTGGATGTAGAGCGTTTCCCCCGCTTTCATCATTCTGCGAACAGCCATTTTAGCCAGGTGCTGTTTTTGACCTTCATTCATTTTCCCCAGTACTTCAGCATTCTCCAGCAGACGGGATAGATCCGGCATGTACTTGATCCTTTTATGTTGTGTCACAAATTCTTGACATAAGTCAAGGCGGGAAAGGAGAAGCGTGAATATTATATGTGTACATATTATCACAACCTGAACCAGGTTCAGGACAATTCACTTCTATAGGAGGACGAATGTTACTTTCCACACCCCGCCAGGTACGTTTGACAGTGGTCATCCTCGTGGTGATCGCCGCGATCCTGATGATCGCGGTCGTTCCATTCATCGGATTTAACATGGTGAACCCGATCGTCACAGCACAACAGGCGCGCATCGAGAAGTTCACCGCTGAGGGCAACCCGCAGGCACCTTTACTTGCGTACTCCGTCTGGCTGGTAAGCTTCTTCTTCCCGTTCTGGAGCACCCTGTCCTTTATTGCAGGTATCGTGCTGCTCGTGATCGCGCTGCCTCTGTATCGCGGCGAAAGGTGGACTCGCGGACTTGCCTTGCTTTGTCTGGCAGTACCATCCATCGGTGGCGCCTATATGATCGTGCCCTGGATGAACTTCATTGGCGGCGAGAAGGGCGGTTTCCCTCCCGCTGTCATTCCAATGACGATTGGGTTGATTCCCTACTTCGTCCTGCTTCTTGCTGAAAAAGTCGACTGGAAACAAAAGATTGTTGAATTCCTGGTATTCCTGATGCTGGGCGTGACAGCCGCGGAGAACTTTGCCAATGGGCACGCTGCCTTCCGCATCCTTTATGGTCACCCAAAACGCCCGTTGTTTGCTGAGGACATTGCCATAACCTATTTTGGCTGGCTGGCTCTATGGGTTGGCATGGGATTGTGCATCGCAGCCATTTATCTACTGGGCGAGAAGAAAATCTCCGGTTGGTACGCCGGTCTGATCGGCGGTCTGGTCACGCTGGTCGCGAGTGGAGCCACCCACTACGTCCGCCATGCCACCAACGACTACCTGTACGGCGCCCTGATGGGATTAAGTATTGTCGTTATGCTGCTCGTCCCATTCTTTAAACAACGCCTGTTGAACGAATATTCAGGCTGACCGCATTCTCCTTGGCAGCCCGGGACCAGCTGGCCAACAGGTCCCGGGTTTGCTTTAAGGCAAAGATTTTCCACCAGCCTTGTGATAAATTTCACGCATGATTCCCAAATATATTTCCGGAGGATGCCATGAAAGAAACATCTCAAAGTAAACGCTTGATCCTTGCCATCCTGGCTGTGATCGTCGGTCTGTTCATGGTCGCAGTTGCGCCCTTCATCATTCAGACCTCACTGGAACGGGTTCTCACAGAACTTCAGATCGTCGCAGCAGAGAAACCCGCCTATGCCAGCGGGATCCTGCTCTTCTCCTATGCCTTTCCTCTCTACCGGGGCTTGATTTTCATTGGTGGGATCACCCTGCTATTGCTGGCTAAATCCATCTACCGGGGAGAGGAATGGACCTTCCCGGTCGCGCTTCTGGCTTCCGCCTTCCCGTCCGCCGGCGGCATGTTCATGTTCATGCCCTATGTCTCCTTCGTGGATGGTTTCCCCCTCCCGATGATCGTATCGATCGTGGGATTGATCTTCTTCTGGTCGCTCATCCTGATCCGTAACGTGGACAAATGGATCAAATGGGGTCAGTTCCTGGCGTTGACCTTCGCCGGGATGCTGTCCACGCATGCCTTCATCGTCGGCATCGGCAACCTGCGCACGCTGCTGACCCGTCCCGAAAAACCGATGTACGACGGACTGGGTGATGGGTGCTTGCCTGGTCGCAACCCATCCAGTGGATCTGCGTGATTCTGCTCTTCATTGCCATTTACCTGATCGCCTGCCCGCAAATTCTCCGGATGGTGGCTGGCATTGATTTCCGTCACATCCATTGTGGCGATCGACGTTCCGATGCAGATCATCCGTCTCACCATGACCGATTCCACTGCCCTGGATTACACATACGGTATGCCGGTGATGCTCGGGATGTTCATTGTCCTGCTCCATCCGAAATTCAAGAAGGCGCTGATTGCGGCGAGAACTAGACGGCTCATTCTCCTTTGCAACCTCCCCCTCGTTGATCGAGGGGGAGGAAAGCCTGCCATGAAAATCAATCCCCGCTATTACCCCGCAATCATCATCGCTGCATACGTGATCTTCCTCCTGCTCGGCATTCTGCTCGGCTTTGGACCTGAACGCGGCGGTGAAAGCCATGGAAAAAGCGCCCTGATGCAACTCGCACTCATGACGCTGGAGATTCTTTCATGAATTCCACCGCCCGCCAAAAACCCTTCTCGCTATCAAAAAGCCGCCGCACGATCCAATGGCTGGTGGTGATCGGCACATTTGTGATCGGACTGCGCCATATCATGCCAGGCGAAGCCTCACGCGGCGGATCGTTCGACTCGTTCTGCGCGTTCGGTGGGATCGAAACACTCCTGCCTTACATCTTTCAACGGGCAACTGCTCAAATCCACCAACCTGCTCAACTTTTCGGTCCTGCTCGGGACATTGGGAGTGTCGCTCGTGGCAGGACGCGCCTTCTGCGGCTGGTTGTGCGGATTGGGCGCGATCCAGGATTTCATCGCAGAGTGGACGCGGAAACTTCTCGGTGAGAAGCGGCACGTGCGCGGCAAACACAGTCAAACGATCCTGCCCCTGCGCCTGCCTGCCAGCATTGACCGCCCGCTCCGTTATGCAAAATATATTGCACTGATCTGGATCATGATCGCCAGTCTTTACGCGGCATTTCCGCCCCTGCGCGAGTTCTGCCCCGTGCGCTCCGTGTTCGGTCTGCATATGACCACACTGTTATGGGTCTCACTCGCAGTCTTCCTGGCAGGCTCCATTCTGGTGGATCGCTTCTGGTGCAAATATCTCTGTCCGCTCGGCGCGACTCTGGCGCTCTTCAACAAGATCTCACCCGTGCGCATCGTCTCGGATAATAATCACTGCAACAACTGCGGACGCTGTGACATCGAGTGTTCCATGGATATCCAGGAAGTGCCCAACAACCTGTCCGACACCGAATGCATCCGCTGCCTCGAATGCATGGATACCTGCGCACGCGAGGGGTCGCTGATGTTAAAAATCGGAAAGTGAAATAAATTTCCCTGCCGTGAAAGGAGCAGCTTATCAACCAATAAAACACACCAGCATCATGGATCCAGAATTCAAACACTACCCTAAGGAGAAATAATAAATGAAAACCCAACAAACAGGCAGAGGCAATCCAGGCATGGCACTTGTTGCTGCCATCGCCGGACTGCTTTGCTTCACCGCGCTGCCATTCATGGTCGCCAGGGTGATGACAGCAGTACTTGAGGGGGCAGCTGTTAAGATTCCTGCCAGCGGTAATCCCTTGATCGCCACTGCCCCGCGCATTGTGATCGCTTTCTTTCCGGTGTGGGGAGGATTAAGTATTGCGGCGGGCATTGCGTTATTGATGGTTGCATGGGCGATTTACAAAGGTGAAGCCTGGGCGCGCCCGGCAGCGATTGGTCTGCTTGCCATCCCAGCCATCACAGGAGCATATTTCTCCGGTCCGGTCATGTTCTTTGGAAAAAGCGCACTACCCATTTTCATACTGGTCGCCCTGCTGGGTCTCGTACCGTACTTCACCATCCTGTTATGGGGAAAAGCTCCTGCAAGCGAAAAAATAGCAAAGTTCTTTGTTTTCCTCATGTTGGGTGTGACTGCGGCATGGAGTTTCAGCAATGGAGGTTCCTCCCTGCGCATGTTCTGGGCGCGTCCGGAATACTCCCCATTGGACGCCTCGAACACCGGTTTTATTCTCGGCGTTCCCGTCATCTGGACGGGTGTATCTCGCCACCATCTTTTCCATCCCATTCCTGGCTGCACGGCACGCGGGCAGGCTGGAGGCTGGCAGTGGTGGGAGTTGGGATCATTTTCATGGGTAACCTGATGCTCTTTGTGACGCATACTGGAACAAAGGAATTCATGATCGGGATCATCATGTCCGTCATCAGTCTTGTCTTACTTCTTGTCCCGTCAATTGGCAGGAAGCTGACCAAGGCTGAGGGATCTGAATCTACTTAATGGGAAAGATGTGGATACAATGCCCGGGTTACCGGGCATTGTTCTATCACTATGCCTGTCATGGTAATTCCAAAAGCAGCACCGTCCCCATCTACGCCGGGGTACAATCGGCATAACATCCATCAGGAGCGATATGCCATGCACTCCGGTTTTTCCTTTGATTCCAGATCCCGTACTCAATTTCAAGCCCTGTTCGCTCATCTCCATCACTTCGACAGTCTGCCATCGGAAGTGATCGAATTGCTGACCGCGGCTGCCTCCCGGCACCACTATAAAGCCGGGCAGGTTATTTATGTGGAAGGCGAACCCGCCGATTCAATGTACATCCTGGAATCGGGCTGGATCAAAGCCACCCGGATGACCCGTGAAGGGCGGGAGCAGGCTATGATGTTCCTGCGTCCGGTTGATGTGTTTGGCGACATCGCCGTTTTAACCGGCACAACCTACCCGGGTACTGTGGTTGCCCTGGATGATGTGAAGGTCTGGACAATCCCTTCAAAAACCATTCTCGATCTTATCCCGCGCCATCCCGCATTTGCCACGGCTGTCATACGCCATCTTGGCGCACGCGTGCTTCACTACATCAGCCTGGTCGAAGATCTTTCATTACGCAGTGTGGAGGCGCGCTTGTCAAGCACACTCTTGCAGCATTCAGTGCAACAGGATGGACAGTTCATCGTCCCACGACGCGAGTGGACCACCTTTGATGAAATGGCTGTGCGATTGGGCACAGTACGCGATGTGCTAAGGCGCGCACTAAAAACACTTGAAGGGGAGGGATTGCTCAAAGTGGAGAAACACGCCATCCTGCTGCTTGACCCGAAAGGTTTGGCAGAACGTGGCAAAATGTAAAATCCCTTACAACAAGTGTTATGACATATGATAAGGAGGCTTCCATGAAAGGCAATAACAAAATAGGTGCAGCATTGGCCGTGGTCGGAATCCTGACTGGTCTGCTTGTCCTATTTTTAATGGCCAGCATCTACCAGGTCAATATTGACGGAAAATTGGCAGGGGAACGTCCGGATGAAGCCATCACAGTACGAATTGTGTTTGCATTGCTCGGGTGGTTGGGTGTTGCAGCCGGAGCATTATGGGTGATGGTTCTATATGGCTTCCTGAATAACGAAAGCTGGGCATGGTTTTGGGGGCTGGTGGCGGCTACCATCCAGATCCTGGCAGGTTTCTTCCCAATCATTCCACCATCCAGCATAGGCTTGCCTGCGCCAACCATCTGGGTGTTTCTGATCGGCTTCCTGCTATGGTTCGGTATGTTGCTTATCGGGGGCATCGCCAGGAAGATCATCGTGCTTGCATTTGTCGGCGGACTGGCTTATGTGTTGACTTTCATTGACGGGGTCGGCGCCATATCCCGGCACCAAACGGAAGCCAGGGGCTTCATTAGTTCCATGTATGGCATGTCCCAGATGGTCAACTGGTGGGGGGCGGCTGTATGGGCGACCTTCATTTTTGGGCTGGTGAAAGGCAAACCCTGGGTATTACCCGTCGGGATCTTTGCGGCAGCCTTGTCCATGTTCGGAGGTTTCCCTGTCGGCGTGACCGATGTTATTGTAAAGGGACGCTTTTCCATGTTCCTGGTTGCACCTGTTATGAGCACGGGATTGCTCATCTACCTGCTCTTGCCCGGTACAAAAAAAATGCTCGAAAGCGCAGGCAAAAATCACCCCCCTCTCCCATCTTCCTGACCCGCCATGCAGATGCTAATTGATAACGGGCTTGACGGGTAAAAGCCTTTTTCGAAATAACAAATCGTACACGACAAAAGTCGTACGCAAAAAACAGGTCAGTCTGTACACTCAAGCAGACTGACCTGTTTTCATTTGAGCTGACATGTCCCAGGGACCTTATCCGAACCTCCGACGAAATCCTGCGAAAAGCCATCCTGGCGAGTTTCGCGTCCAATGACCAAATCGCTTTTGCAAATCTACGCGTGGGGGTATCAAATGGCATCGTCCATTTGGCAGGCGGGGTGGCATCCCTTGAGGCGCGGATCGTTGCGGCGGAGATCGCCGGAGGGATCCAGGGGGTGTGCGGGGTGGTCAACCGCATCGACGCCCCTGGCGCGCCCAGCCCGGCGAGAACAGTTAATCTAAACCAGAAAAACGAAAAAGGACACTTGTATGAATAAATTTCTTAACAAATGGTTCCGCCAGATCCACCGCTGGATCGCAGTGCCGACCGCATTGCTTATCCTGGCGGCTTTCATCATCAAGATGTTCGGCAGTCCGGAAATTGCCGCTCTCTGGGAAAAATGGGACAAGCTCCCCTCGATCCTCATGCTTTTCATGGCGATCACAGGCTCTTATTTGTACCTGCTCCCCTACATCGTAAAAAATCAACGCAAGAGAAGAAACGCCCCTGTGCAGGAATCAAATCCCTGATCCTTCCTTGCAACCAGATCGCGAGGTGAATGTCATGAAAAAACGTTCAGTTCTTAACAAGATCGCATCCGTGCTTGCTTTTGTCATCGGCGCCATGGCGATATTTGCGGGCGGGAAGGTATTGCTCGGCATACTTCCCGATTATTACGTGATCGACTGGCTGGTCATCTACAACTTCGTGATGGGTGTGGTCTCGGTCTTCTTCTCTTCCATAGTGATCTGGAAGAACAACAAGTTTGCCATGCCTGCAGCCATCGGGACGTTCGGTGTACATGCCATGGTCATGCTGGTCCTGCAAACCGCCTATCGCGAGGTGGTTGCTCCAGACAGCATCATGGCAATGACCGTGCGCCTGACGATCTGGGCTGTCATCATAATCCTGCTGGTGGTGCAAAAACAGAAAAGCAAATGATGTTCCATTAGAGCAATCCCGCACTTGCGAGCGCATCAATTCATTTCATATTCAAATCAAGGAGGTTCTTTATGAAAGGCAACAACAAATTAGGGGCTGTGCTGGCAATCATCGGCATCCTGGCAGGACTGCTCGTTTTCTATCTATTCGCCGGTCAATACAACTTGGTGATCGATACTAAAACTGCCGCCGGTCGGACTGATGAAGCCACTTCCGTCACGATCACGTATGCCGTGCTTGGGTGGATTGGTATACCGCCGGGGCAATCTGGGCGGCAGTTCTGTACGTTTTTTCTCGGACAAGGAGAAATGGGCATGGTTCTGGGGAGCGGTCGCCGCGACCATCCTATTGCTGGCTGGCTTCTTCCCCATGATCCCCGCCATGGACAGTGGACTGCCGACGCCCACGATGTGGTATTTCTAGCTGGCGGCTGTCATGTGGTTCGGAATGCTCTTCATCGGCGGCGTGAGCGGGAAGATCATCACGCTGACATTCATCGCGGGACTGGCGTACGTGCTGACCTTCATTGACGGTGTTGCGCCGATCTCCAAATTCCGACCACCTTCGACACGATCAGAACCCACTTCTGGAATGGGATGTACGTGATGTCGCAACAGGTCAGTTGGTGGGGCGCGGCGGCCTGGGCGATCTTCATCTTTGCCGCGCTGAAAAAGAAATCCTGGGCGATTCCCGTTGGCATCTTCGCGGCGACCATGTCCATGCTGGCGGGCTATCCGCTGGGACTGCACAACGCGTGGTCGAAGTGCATCGCTTCTCGATGTTCCTGCCCGCCCCGTTGATGAGCACGGGATTGCTCATCTACCTGTTGCTCCCATCCACACGGAGAATGCTCGAAGCGTGGAATGCGACAGAGTAGAAGAAGCCAGTGCAGGCAAAGACAGTGGTTTCAGTCAAAAACAGTTTGAGTGTCAAGCCGAAACTGTGATTTATGTCACAGAAATTTGACGACTATTTGTGCAATAATTCACATACGACAACCGACTATTGTCAAAGTCTAAATTAAAAGGAGAATGCAAATGTTCACGCTATGACAACCTCTTCCTGCTGCTCACCGGCCTGCTTGCCGCCTACCTGTGCTGGTATTTCTACCAGCGGTACAACCTGCACAAAGCACTGCATAACATCTACTATCTGATGGGATTTGCAGTGCTTTTGGTTTCAGGATTTTTGCTGATCTTCCTCGGCCACTGGGACTTCTCGCCTCGCCCTACGTGCTGACCGTCGCCAGCCTGATCCCGCTCGGCATTTCGATGGGACTGGCTGAGGAGTACTTCCCCGCCTGGAAGAAGTACTTCAAATGGTTCGCGGCTGATCGGCTTCCTTGCCATTGCCATCACCAGCATCGGCGGCATGGACACGCTCAAGAAGATCGCTGTTCCGCTTTTCCACGGCGTGGCAGGACTGGTGATCTTCCTTGGACCGTTCTATCGCCAAGGGCGCACCGAAGGGATTCTTCTGGGTCGGCATCGGCGGCGTGCTGATCGGACTTGGCGGCATTGCGCTCGCCTTCATTTCCGTCGGCGCACAGTTGCTGTTCTTCAGCCCCGCATTTCGTCATGCTGATCCTCACTCCCCTGCTCTTCCTGATGACTGGCGCGTTCGCGCTTGGTTTCACAAAGAAGGGATAATAATCAAAAATCACCCGTCTCGTATGAGAGGTGTGAAGACTCGCATCATTTGTCTTTTGTCAAAGACACACAGCCTGATTTGTGATATTTTTCAGATAGGCTGTAAATCCATATTAGGAGTATTTCCATGCAATTTATCAAAACCCGTTTCAACTACCTCTTCAACTCCACCAAGGGACTTGATCCTGGTGGCGATTGCCATGATCGGCATCGTCACCGCCGTCTGGGGCATGCTCTCCGGTCCAATGGCTGAGATGGGTGTGCGCGAGGTGGTGATCAAACTGCTCGGCATGGATATTGTCCAGGCGGAGCGCGAGGGACGCATCATCATCCTGTACCACTCCATTGCCATGGCGATCGTCGCCATCGAGACCTACATGGTCACCAGCCTGTTGAAGATGAAAGACTTCTTCAAGATGGCCATGCGTGCTACTCATCACCGTCGGCTACATCCTGACCATGATCTTCGGCATGGGCTTCGCCTACTTCGGTCACAACTGGGCATTCCACGGACTTTATATCACCGGTCTGTCGCTGATCTTCTTCGCGGGCGTGCTGCTGTGCGTCGCACTCTGGCCGTGGAACAAGGAATACTACGTCACAGACAAGGATTACGCCCACACCAAAAAAGGCGTTGACCTGGAACGCGTGGCATTCTTCGCCACCGCCGTCACCACCGTCATCTCTGCATTGTTCGGCGCGGTGCCCGGCTCATTCTTCGGCAACGGATTTGAGGTCTTCCTGGCGGAGAACATCATCCGCTATCCCGAAAAAACCACGATGGAATATTCGGTCATCGGTCACCTGCACATCATGCTGGCGCTGATCGCCATCATGATCACGCTCATCATCGGGCGCTGGCTGAACTTCAAGGGCATCCTGCACAAGATTGCCATGCCGCTGATGATCCTCGGCACCATCGTGCTCAACCTCGGCGTGTGGGGCGTGGTCACTCCGCTCGAACCCATCGCGCACATGATCATCTATGTCGGCGCGACCCCGTCCATGCTGGCGGCGCTGTTCCTGCTCATCTGGAGTTGGAACAAACTCATCAAGGATGGCACTGCCCACATCAAAAAGCCAAACCTTCGGCAAAAGACTCGGCGCGCTCGTGCGCGACCCGCTCAAGTTCGGTCCCACCTGGCAGATGCTCTTCATGAACTTCACCACCAGCGGCATCGGCATCTTCATGGCGATCAGGCTGGATGAGATCTTCCGCGTCTGGCCTGCCCGCGAAGAACGCATCGAACTGACAGGTCACTGGCACGTCCTCTCGGCCATCATCGCCACCATCATCCTGCTGTACTACGGCGACATGATCGGGCTCAAAGGCAAAGTCCGCCAGTGGTATGGCTGGAGCATCATCATCCTTTCCGACATCGCCTTCGGCGCGGTGACCGTCTTCGAGATGAAGCGTCTCTTCATCACGCGAAGCCGAACAGCAGCCGCTGGTCAACGGCTTGATGTACGCCATTGATTTCGGTCTCGGCATGCTGCTGGTCTTGCTCGCGATCGTGATGGTCTGGCGATTGATCGACCTCTTCAAGCACAAAGGACGCTGGACAGAAGAAGTGACACACGAACTCTCGCAGGAGGTGATGAAATGAAACGCATCCTTCTCACCCTCAGCCTGTTGCGTCGCTTTTACTGGCCTCCTGCGCCCCCGTTGACCTGAATGCTCCGATCCCCGCCTTCGACACAGGCATCGACCCGAACGCCTGGGCACAAATCCCCGCCGGTGAATTCTACTTCGGTCAGCATGAAGATGTCGAATCCACTGAAGCCTACGAGATCATGATCACCGATGTGACCACCGCACAATATGCAGACTTCCTCAACGCCGCCCTCGCAGATGGGTACAGTCAAAGTGGACGGCGAACAGATCGTCGGCTATTACCCAGGCGACATTCCGCGGCGTCAAGCACGAGGAAGAGATCAAGGCTGGCGATTGGATCTTCATCCCGCTGGATGACCCGTCCCAGAGGATCAAATTTGACGGCACCCAATTCACGGTCCAGGCAGGATACGAAAACCACCCGATGACCATGGTCACCTGGTTCGGCGCCTGGGGCTACTGCGAATACAACGACTGGCGCCTGCCCACCGAAATGGAATGGGAAAAGGCAGGGCGCGGCACGGATGCGCGTCCCTTCCCCTGGGGCGATGAGATCTCTGCGCGAAGAATGCCAATTTCTACTCCAGCCGCGATCCATTCGAAGATATGAGTTCATTCGGTTCGCGCACCAGCCCGGTCGGCTTCTACAACGGGAAGACATACGACGGCTATGCCACGCTCGACTCCGCCTCGCCTTACGGATTGTACGACATGGCTGGCAACGTCTGGCAGTGGACAGGCGACGTCTACGAAGGCATGCACTACCGCTTCATGCGCGGCGGCTCCAAGGATACCTACGATATGGACTTGCGCCTGTGGGTTCGCAACAACGCCACGCCCACTTATTTCAGCCCTGGCGTTGGATTCCGCTGTGCCCGATAAGGTAAAGATAACGGACTTCAGCAGCTTTTATCGACTATTCAACAATCGCCTGTCCATCGGAGTACAAATGTCAAACCTTGCTCACCAAATTCCGCCTCTACTGGCCGCTGACCAAAGCCCCTGCAAACCGGCTTGCTGCTTGCCACGGGGTTGGCGGGTTACATGAGCGCACGCTGTCCCGTCTTCAACATTGGACACCTTGCTTGGGTTGACTGGCAGTCTCTTCCTCGCCATCGCGGCAGCACCGTGCTCAACATGTGGTGGGACCGCGACATCGATGCCAAAATGGGACGCACAAAAAAGCGCCCCACCTCCTCCGGGCAGGTGACTGAAAATGAAGTCCTGCGGCTTGGTTTGACTCCTCTCCCTGCTCGGCGTCGGGCTGGCAGTGGCGATGGATGCGCTCTATGGCTTGATCGTCTTTGCAGGTCTGTTCTTCGACGTGGTCGTCTACACCATCTGGCTCAAACGCCGAACCTCCTGGAGCATCGTCTGGGGCGGCATATCGGGAGCCATGCCCATCCTCGCCGGGCGGGCACTCGGTCTGGGATCGATCGATTGGATCGGGCTCACGCTCGCGCTTCGGCATCCTCTTCTGGATCCCCACCCACACCCTCACCTTCAGCATGAAATATGACAAGGACTACGCCGATGCCTGTGTGCCAACCTTCCCATCCACCTATGGATTCGAAGTTCACGCGCACGACCATCGCCATCTCAAGCCTTCTTGCTGCGCTGGCGATGGTCATTGCTGGCTGTGGCATCGGCATGGATTGGGGATACCTGCGCCTGCTGGGCGTGCTCTCTGCTGGCTTGCTCATGCTGGCGGTCGCCATCACTTTCAAACCCTCCGAACGGGTCAACTTCGGTCTGTTCAAATACGCCTCCGTTTACATGCTGGCAGCCATGATCCTGGTTGTTCTGAGGTGATCTAACCCCATGAAAATGACCCCGCTCGACCGCGTCTTGCTGCTCCTCACCGGTTTCCTGGCTGCCTATCAGGTTGCGGTCGGCATTGATGGTTTTTCCACACTTCCCATCATCGCCTATACCATAGCGTTCGGTGTCCTGCTCGTGGCAGGATTACTGCTTATCATTTGGGGCTTTGATATACTCGACAGCCCCTGGGTCGTCATTGTCTCCACGCTGATCCCCCTCAGCCTCGCGACCGGGCTGGTCTGGCAGTATACGCCTGCTTATGGAATTCCCTTCCTGGTATTTGTCCTGGTCGGTTTCCTGGTTATCCTTCTGACCCGCTCCCTTCCCATGCCTGGCAAACTCCCAACGCTGGTGCTGGCTTTCGTTCATGGCATTGCAGGCATGACAATCTTCCTGATGCCGATCCTGCTCTCCCTGCAGGGGAAGACCAACCCGCTGTTCTCGCTGGTCGGGGTCGGCGGCGCGCTGATCGGCATCGGCGGACTCCTGTTGTCCTTCCTAAAATCCGGTAAGCCGATCCTGTCGAAGGAAATGATTCTCAAAGTTTTATCGGGCTTGTTGTTCCTGATGACGATCTGTTTTGTCCTGGGTTTCAGGTACGGATGATCCCTCAAATAAGTTCCCTGGTATCGATGGCAGATCTTTCCGCGGCGAGATGAAGAAAAGCCGCTTCAAGATCTGGCTGCGGGCGTTCCTGTTCATCCAATTCTCTGCGATCTTTTGTCTTATATTTTTTCCGGGATATTGGGAATGGATATTTCAATTGGGAATGGGTCGGCGTACCTGTTCATGCTTTTCATCCCTGTAGGCTTTCTGCTGAGCCTGATCGTCCCCATGAAAGCGGACCTCGAACTCCGGGCAGTCACGCTTATCGCTTGACCGCGTCTATCTCTTCTTGATCTGGTTCCTGGTGGTCATCAAACTCATTATCGGGCGCATGCCTCCATTCACTCCCGAAGCGGATTTCATCATGTGCGCCATCCTGGGGATCATGTTTGGCAGGTTGGGCGGAATAGGTTTGCGGGTGCGCCAATTCAAAGCTCCATCATGGTTTTACAAATGTTGGTCATCACGGTCACGCATTGGCGTGACCTATTTTTTTCAAAAGGAGAATGCTATGTCAACAAACAGTTCGTTCGCCAAGATCCTGCGTTTCATCGGCATCCTGTTCATGGCACTGACCGGAGGCTTCACCCTCCTCGGCGGCATCGGCACAAGCTGCGCGGCGCTGAACCCCACCGGCTATGACAGCATGGCACCCCTGGCGCCCATGCAATGGCTGTACATCCTGTTCGTCCTGGTGGGAATTGTCCTGGGGGTGCTGGGTATTCGCGCAACCATCGACCTGATCAAAGGCAGGGAGAAATCGTACCGGGACGCGTTGTATGTCTTGATTGCAGGTGTGGTGGTCGGCTTCATCCACATTTTTGTCTCGCGTGCACTGCGCGGCAAATCCATGCCTGTCGACGCCATCGTGTACACCACCGTTCTCACGCTGGTCATCTTCCTGATCTTCAAGATTCCCGCCATCTGGCAGGGGGTGGATTTCGCCAAAGCCAGGGCGGAAAAGAACAAGCCTGCCGGCGGCGTAGCCGCGATCATGCTGGGCATCATGACCCTTACGATCCAGTACACAATGGGTCCGACCCACACCTGGAACAATGTCAACTACGCGGATGCCTTCAACACATCCATGACAATTATCGGCACCGGGTTGCTCCTCCTCGGCATGGGGCTGTTCGTGAACTGGAAGGGATTGCTCGCAACGATCCACAAGCCCGCTGCGGCTCTCACTAAATAGCAAAAAAGTACCAGCAAAGGATGGGTAGATCACAAAGCCGTCGAAGAATTCGGCGGCTTTATCGTTTCTGTCATCCTATCAACCTTGTCCTAACCGCACCTCACCATCTCCCGCCTTCGCCTTCAGCCTCGAACATTATCCTCCACTCAGACATATAACGAAAATGGTGGCCTCTTTTTCAAGAAGACCACCATATGTGGAAGGGCTTTTCAGCCGATTTTGAGTGCCGAGGGCGGAGTTGATCCC
>CAWGMC010000004.1:0-139825 GCA_963823545.1 uncultured Chloroflexia bacterium
GCTCGGTGACCGAGACCAGCATGATGTTCATGATGCCGATGCCACCCACCAGGAGGGAGATGCCGCGATGCCACCCAGGAAGATGGTCAACATGCCGGTGATGGTGGCGGCGATGCTGAGGAAATCCTGCTGAGTGAAGACGGTGAAATCGTCCGCGCCGATGGCGGTGCGATGGCGCTGGCGCAAGATGGCGGAGATCTCGTCCACCGCCTGCGGGACGACTTCAGCGCTGACCACCTGGACCAGGAGCATGTCCACCTGGTCACGCGTGCGGCGCTGGATCAGGCGGGTCTGGGCGGTGTTAAAGGGGATCAAGACCTGTCGTCCTCCAGCCGAACATCCCGCCGCCCTTGGCGGCAAGCACACCGATGATCCGGAAGGGCTGTCCTTCAATGCGGATGCGTCTCGCCCACCAGCCATCGCGACGCCCGAACAGAGTTCGCGCCAGTATCGGGACCGATCACAGCGACCGAAGCGCGACCAAGCAGGTTTTCCTCGGTGATGATCTCGCCTTCCGTCAGCGTATAGTTGCGGAGCGGAAATAATCGGGGGTCAACACCGGAAACACTGGCGCTTGTGGTCTGCCCCGCGGCGCCGACGAGCAGACTACCCTGCAGGACCGGGCGCAACCAATTCCACCGAGGGCGCCGCGAAGGGGTCCGCGATCGCGGCGGCATCCTGCAGGGTCAGCGGCTTGGGATTGCGGACCGCTTCCCCGCCCATCCTGCCGCCGCCACGGAAGACAAACAGCAGGTTGGTGCCGATGCCGCTGATGGAACCGGTGATCGAATCCTGCGCGCCGTGCCGACCGCCAGCATGGCAATGACCGCCGCCACGCCGATGACAATGCCGAGGATCGTCAGGCCGGAGCGCAGCTTGTTGGAGGTGAGGCTTTCGAGCGCCTCGAGGATGGTTGTGACAGGTTCATTCGCGCTCCTGCCGCAGATCCATCATCCTCACCACCCATCGCGCAACCGGATGATGCGCTGGGTCTGCGCGGCGATGGCAGGGTCGTGCGTGACGATGATGAGCGTGGTGCCGTGCTCCTTGTTCAGGTTCAGGAGCAGCTCATGATCTCCTTGCCCGACCTTGTATCCAGGTTGCCGGTCGGTTCATCGGCCATGATGATGGCAGGTTGATTGACAATGGCGCGCGCAATGGCGACGCGCTGCTGCTGCCCGCCCGAAAGCTCGGTCGGGCGGTGCGTCATGCGATCCTCCAGCCCGACCGCCTTGAGCGCCTCCGCGGCGCGGGCACGGCGGTTTTCCACCTGACCCGCATAGCGCAGGGGCAGTTCCACATTGACAAGCGCGGTCTGCCGGGAGAGCAGGTTGAAACTCTGGAAGACAAAGCCCACCTTGCGGTTGCGGACGCTGGCAAGCTGATCGTCGGTCATATTGGCGACCACCTCGCCATCCAGCGAGTACTCGCCGGAGGTCGGGCGGTCCAGGCAGCCGAGGATGTTCATCAGGGTGGATTTGCCCGAGCCGGAGGGTCCCATGATGGCGACCACCTCGCCGCGCGCGATCTTCACCGAGGCGCCGCGCAAGGCATTGACCTCCACCTCACCCATCTTATAGGTCTTTGACAAGGTCGTTGGCAACGACCACCCAATCTTCAGTCATTTTGCCTCAAATCCAAGAACGGCGGTCCGCCGCTGGTATTAAAGATAGCCGGCGGATTGAGGATGATCAGGTCACCCTCCTTAACCTCACCGCCCGCCAGGACGCTCATGGTATCGGAGGAGGAACCGAGACGAACCTCGATCTGGACCGGCAGACCGTTCGAAGGACGTAGACCACCCGCTTGCCATCCACGAGGCGGACGGCGCGGTTCGGGACGAGGATGACATCCGTCAGTTTCTCGACCATGATGTTGACCGCGGCGGTCATGCCGGGTTTCACCAGCTCATCCGCATCCGTGATCCTGACCGTGACCATGAAGTTGACCACGCCCTGCACGGTGTTACCTGCCTGGGCGACCTGCGATCACCTCGCCATGATATTCCTGCCGAGGATGGCGTCGAAGGTCAACGTGACAGGCTGACCGACGGAAATGCGGTTGATATCCACCTCGGAGACCTCGACATCCACCAGCAGGCTGGAGAGGTCATCCACGCGGAAACCGAGCGTGCCGGCGGTCACCTGGTCACCGGGCAAGGGATGCGCATCGGTGACGGTACCGTCAAACGGGGCGATCAGGCGCGCCATGTTGAGGGTCGCCTGGGCGGCGTTGACACGCGCTTCGGCGGCGGCAAGGTCGGCGGGGTTGGGACCATCCTTGACACGGTCATAGGCGCGCTGGGCGTCCTCCAACTGGGCTTTCTTCAGTTCCATGTCCGCCTTTGCATCCGCGAGGGTTTCCGCGTCCACTTCGCCGACGGTCACGGTTTCCACGGTGGGAACGCGCATGCCGCGGATGGTGGTGTAAACGATCTGGTCGTACTGGTAATCGCCGTTCACCATCGCCTCGTACAGGTCGTTCGCCTTTTCAAAGGCATCCTGGGCGGCACGCAGGGCGATAAAAGCCTGGGCACGGGCGGTATCGGAGGCGCGCAGGTCCTCCAACGCCCGCTGAGCATTCAGGAGGTCAGCCTCCGCGAGGATGATGGACTGCGAGACCGAGGTCGGCGAGAGGGATGCCAGGACGGTATCCGCGGAAACCAGGTCACCGACCGCGGCGTTGACCGACTCCACCGAACCGCTGGTCTGCCAGACGAGGGTCACGCTCTGGCGGGCGCGCACGGTCCCTGTTGCGCCAACAGTGGCGACCAGTTCACCTTTTTCCACCTTGCTGGTCTGATACTGCGCCTCGGGATCTCCCGACCGCGGACAGCAAAGAAAACAACAGCCAGCACCAACAGGATGCCAGCGGGAATTATGATCTTTTTGTTCTTTTTCAGGAATTGCAACATATGATTGTCCTCCGACAGGTCTATTCTACCCGCAACATGTCCCACAGACAAGGTAAGGGAGAGTTTTATTACGGAAATCATATACGACGAACACATTTTCCACACATTATTAATGGTGACGATTGTCGGCGGGTTTGGTGACATTTTCGCCTGTGTCCAGCCCCCCGGATTCGGTATCATCAGATGGAAATCCTTACCAATATCGTTAGGAATATCTTTTTAAGAGGAGAACGACCATGCAGGCAGTCCCCAGCGAAACTTTGAGCATCGACCGCAAAGCACGCGCCAACAAACCCTATAATGACCTGGACCTGCGACCGGCAGAGGAACGCACGGAAGACTTTAACGACGTCATCATCGAGTTCAGCCCCGAGCGCGCCATGGCGGAGGCGGCACGCTGCATCCACTGCCCCGACCCGGCGCCCTGCATGCTGGCCTGCCCCGCCCACAACGACATCCCCTCCGCCATGTGGCTGATCGAGCAGGGGCGCTTCGCCGAGGCCGCCAACCTTTACCACCAGACCAGCTCCCTGCCCGAGATCTGCGGGCGCGTCTGCCCGCACGAGGCGCTCTGCCAGGGCTCCTGCGTGCTGAACAAACACCACACCCCGGTGCTGACCGGCGAGCTGGAAGTCTTCGCGGTGGACTACAAGCGCCGGCACGAAGGTAACAAACTCGCGACCGGCACCCCGAGCGGGAAAAAGGTCGCCATCATCGGCGCCGGACCTGCCGGTCTGGGCTGCGCGGAACAACTCGTCCAGCACGGGCATGAAGTGACCATCTTCGAGTCCAAGCCCGCCCCCGGCGGACTGCTGGTGTACGGCATCCCCAACTTCAAACTCCCCAAGAACGTCTGGCAGGAAAAATGGAAGGAGTTCGAAGGCGCGGGCGTCAAGTTCGTCCCCAACACCTATATCGGCAAGGATAAGACCATCGACGAGCTCTTCAAGGAAGGCTTCGAGGCGGTCTTCATCGGCGTCGGCTCGGAGATCGATGCCAAGATGGAAGACACCCCCGGCACCGACCTGCCCGGCGTGTACGAGGCGACCGATTTCCTGATCCGCGGCAACGTGGACCCCGACCAGCTGCCCGCGGACATGCGCGAGCCGCTGGAACTGGGCAAGCACGTGGTGGTGATCGGCGGCGGCGACACCGCCTCCGACTGCCTGCGCACCGCCCTGCGCCTCGGCTCGGAGGAGGTCACCTGCCTGTACCGCCGCACCGAGAAGGAAATGCCCGGCGGCAAGAAGGACCGCAAGATGGCGCGGGACGAAGGCGCCAAGTACCGCTTCCTGACCCAGCCGGTCAAGTTCATCGCCGGGGAGGACGGGAAACTGGCGGCGGTGGAATGCATCGAGATGAAACTGGGCGAACCGGATGCCAAGGGACGCCGCAAGCCGGTCCCGATCGAAGGCTCGAACTTCAGCGTGGCATGCGACACCGCCATCCTGGCGCTCGGCTACTGGCCTGACCCGATCCTCGGCAAGACCACGCCCGGCTTGGAAGTGAAGGACTGGGGCTTGATCGCGGTCAAGGACAAGGCGACCGGCGCAACCAGCCGCGAGGGCGTGTTCTCCGGCGGTGACTGCGTGACCGGGCCCGACCTGGTGGTGACCGCCATGGTGGGCGGACGCAAAGCCGCCAAGGCAATCGACGAATATTTACGGAACAAGTAATCATTTTCCGAGGAGGACAGTAAACAGAGACGGGTGAGGCCGTCTCTGTTCGTTTAAGGGGAGATTGGATTTACGATTTACGATTTACGATTTACGAAGGATTTGAAGGATTTACGATCGTACTGATTTGAGATGATCGAGTACTCCTGACGCATACAGCATTCCGAACTGATGTATACTTTTAGAAGCACAAAAACTGTCGACAAACAAAACAACAATTGAGCACTCAAAGGATACCCCCATGGATCTAAAAGAAATCATCAAATCCCAATACCATGCCGCGTTCGCCATGCTGAGGCAGGCAGTTGAAAAATGCCCTGACAGCTTGTGGTTATCAACGGAGCCAAAGAACCATTATTGGCGGATCGCATTTCACGCCATTTTCTACACCCACCTGTATCTCCAACCGACGGAGGCGGATTTCAGCCGCTGGTCCAGGCACCGGGATGAAAGCCAGTTCCTGGGCAGGAGACCCTGGCCTCCGCACGAGGAGCCCACGATCGGGGAGCCATATACCCGGCAGGAAGTGCTCGACGTATCTTGATCATTGTGATGAACAGGTTGATAGATCGTGGACGGGCTGGACCTGGAGCACCTTCCGGGTTCGACTGGCTGCCTTTTGATAAGACCGAGCTCCAGTTCTACAATATCCGCCACCTGCAGCAACATACCGGCGAACTATGCGAACGACTTGGCAACCAGGGAATTGATATTGACTGGATCGGCATGACTCGAAAGGAAGAATAAAAGACGACCGCATTTTTCATGAACCAGAGTCGCCTCCAATGTTTTTGATCGAGGAAGAGGTGGAATCAGCTCAAGGGCATCCACTAACTGACTCGGTTAGTGGATAGAAGACCTGGGTTGAGGATCGGATGTCGATAAATTGGCGATTGGACACCAATAACTTGAAGATCGGACATCACAACTTGAAGACCGGATAGCATAACCTGAAGACTGGAAATCATTAATGGGATTAGGATTTTATAATCGTTAAGGCTACACGAAATGCTTATCCAACTTCCTCACTCTCCGCCAGCCAGCACAACTGCACATCTCTAAAATATTCAAATCCAACACCCAAAATCCAAAAAATTCCTCAGGGTATAATCCCTTCATGCTCAGAAGGCTCGAACGAACCCTGGAGTGGGTTTTATTATCCATCTTCTTCATCCTGCTCCTGACATCGGATGCCACGGCAAAGGACTCCGACCTGGACCGGGCGCGGACCTTCACCCGCCCGCACGAGTTCAACTTCGATGCCTGGACGGTGGACGCGGCGTGGGTCAAGATCCAGCAGAGCGCGCTCGGTCTGCCAAATTACATCGATCGCGAAGAACAGATCCAGGCTGTCATGGAATCGCTGCGCCTGACGCAATCCATCCTGCGCGCCGAGAACACACTGCAGCTGATCTTCACCGACCCGAACATCAAGGACAAGGAGAAGGAAGCCGCGCACATCCGGGCTGAACTGGATGCGCTGAACGCCCGGCAGGACCAGCTCGCGCCGCTGGCGGAATCAGTGCTGCAATCCCAGGTGGCGGAGGTGCTGGCGGAAGCGGGACTGACCCTGGGCGGACAGCCAACCCCGCCCGTGCTTTACCACGTCACCCCCCTGCCGATGAACCTGATCATCTCGCGGCGCGACCGCATCGAGCAGATCAACGCCATCTCCCTGCAGCCCGGCACCCAGCTGGAAGACCAGATCAAGATCGAAGACGGGGTCGCGGAGGAGCTGGATGTCTCAACGCTGGTCGTCCCGGTGGGAGGCATCGGCACCTACCCGACCATGGTCATGCGCACCGACTACTTCACCTGGCAGGTCGGCACCGTCATCCACGAGTGGACGCATAATTTCCTCACCCTGCGCCCGCTGGGCTTGAACTACAGCGTGACCCCCGAACTGCGCACCATGAACGAGACCACCGCCTCGATCGTGGAGAACGAGTTATCCCCCCTGCTGCTGGCAAGATACTATCCCACCCTGACCACAGCGATCACGAATACCTCGGCTGACGGCGTGGAACCCGGTGCGAATCCCCCGCGAGGACCCGCCTCCCTTCGACTTCCGGGCGGAGATGCACACCACCCGCGTGCGCGTGGATGAATTGCTGGCGGAGGGAAAAATCGAGGAGGCGGAGGCATACATGGAGGCGCGCCGCCAGTTCTTCTGGGATAACGGCTATGCCATCCGCAAGCTCAACCAGGCATACTTTGCCTTCTACGGGGCTTATGCCGATGTTCCCGGCGGACCTGCCGGAGAAGACCCGGTCGGTCCGGCAGTGCGGGAACTGCGCGCCCAAAGCGACTCGCTGGCGGATTTCCTGAACACCATCGCCTGGATGGACTCATACGAGGACCTGCTGAAAGCCATCGGGCAGGCGGTCAATTCACAATGAAAAAAATCATCATTCCTGCTCCCGATCCTGATATTCATGCTCAGCGCCTGCTCACCGGCAGACGGGACCGCGGTCGCCACGGCAACAGCGGTCCCCCCGCCTGTGCCGACCCAGCCTGCATGCCGGGAACTTGAACCGACCCCGGCTCCAGCCGTGAAATCCGCCTTCCCGGAGATCAGCGCCTCGGATTGGAGCAGAGGTCCAGAAGAGGCAGCCACCACCATCCTGATCTACAACGATTTCCAGTGCGCCGAATGCAATGAAAGTATGCTGATCCAACTGGCGGAAAAATTTCCCGAGGATGTGCGGCTGGTCTATCGTCATTTCCCCCAGGCTGACCGTTATGACAAGGCGTATCCTGCTGCGCAGGCGGCGGAGGCAGCCGGCAGGCAGGGCAAGTTCTGGGAGATGCACGACATATTGTTCGAAAAACAAGCGGAATGGGTGAACCTGTCCCCGGACGAGTTCAAATCCTGGGTCGCAAAAGAGGCGGAAGCCATTGGCATAGACCGCGCCACAATTTGAAGCGGATCTCGACGATCCCGGTCATCCTCGCAAGGATCCAGAAGGCGGAGGCGGATGCCAGAGGGGCAGGCATCCCCGTCCTGCCGTTGATCCTGATCAACGGCGAGATATATATCGGTCCGACCGACTACCAGTTCCTTTGAGCAGATCGTGCGCCTGTGGGCGCTCAGCAAGCGTCAATTCAGAACCTGCCCCGAAATGACGATCAACCCCGACAAGCAATACATTGCCACCATCAAAACCGAAAAGGGCAACATCGTGATCGAGCTGTACGCGGACAGGGCTCCGCTGACAGTGAACTCGTTCATCTTCCTGGCGCGCAACGGCTGGTATGACGGGGTGACCTTCCACCGCGTGATCCCCGGCTTCGTGGCACAGGCGGGCGATCCCAGCGGAACCGGGGTGGGCGGACCGGGCTATTACTTCCGCAGCGAGATCGATCCAGCCCTGCATTACAATGCACCCGGCGTGGTGGGCATGGCAAACTCGGGCGTGGACACGAATGGAAGCCAGTTCTTCATCACCTATTCCGCCCAGCCCGGATTGGATGGTTCCTACACCATCTTCGGACATGTATTGAGCGGGATGGACGTCCTGAAAAAACTGACACCGCGCGATCCCAGCCAGGACACCGACCTGCCTGAGGGCGATGTCATCATCAGCATCATCATCGAGGAGCGATAATGGAAGAGAACCCGGGCAAAAACTGGCAAGCGATCGTACTGGCGGTATTCTGCGCACTGGTGATCCTGGCGTTCCTGACCGGAGCCGCAATCACGCTGGCAGATGGAATCACCAAATGGAAGGATACACACGACATCTCCCTCAGCCTGCTGCCAGCCTTCCTGACCATCTCCGCACTGCTGCTGGCATCGGCTTTGATCGGGCGCGCGGGATGGCTGGCACTGGGTCGCATCAGAAACAAGCCATCCGAACCTGCAGGCATGAAATCCTTCCCGGTCTGGGCTGGCATCCTGTTTGTCCTCGGTTGGGTGCTGTCGATCGTGCTGGCGATCGTGCTGGTGGATCGACCGATCCTGCAGTGGTTCTCGCTGCCGTTCTACCTGCTGTCAGTGGGCATGCCCGTCTACGGATTGGTCCGGCTCGGGACATGGGGATTGAACCCGGGCAGTAAACTGCGCAGCTGGGGCACGCTCTCCGGGGGGATGACGGTCGCCCCCCTGCTCTCCGGAATTGCAGAAGGGGTGGTGCTGGTCATTCCTGGTGATCATCGTCCTGGTCCTGATGGGTCTCGACCCGCAGCGGCTGGAAGAGATCCGGTCGATGGCGGAACAACTGAAAACCATCGGCACGCAGGAGCAGGCGATCGCCCTGCTGGCACCATTCATCACCAATCCGCTGGTGATCATCAGCGCGCTGTTCTTCCTCGCCGTGGTCACACCGCTGGTGGAGGAGACCGCCAAATCCCTGCCGGTGTGGGCATCCTGGGGCAAACTGGAATCGCCTGCCCAGGGATTTGCGCTGGGCGCGCTGAGCGGCGCGGGGTTCGGGCTGATGGAAGGACTGCTCATCTCCACCACGCCCGGTTCCACCTGGGGGGCAACGCTGGCGGTACGGGCTGCCAGCAGCGCCATGCACATCATCACCAGCGGCATTGTCGGCTGGGGCATCGGGATCGCGGCGAGCCAAAAGCGCGTCCTGCCCGCCCTGTGGCGATACCTGCTGGGGATATCCATCCACGGTGATCTGGAATGCCTGCGTGGTGGTCATGGTCTATGCCAGCGGGATGACCATGCTGTCCGGAAACACAGCCTCGGGCATTGCAGGCATATTCATCGCCATCATTGCGCTGTTCTTCATCAGCATGCTGATCCTGGCTGCGCCGGTCTTCCTGTGGGCGATCAACCGCCACTTCAGGAAGACGGTCAGCGCCCCCGCCGCCCCTGAAATTATCGAACCGCCAGCCAGCGAGAACATGGTAATATAAATTCATGCCCTGGAACCCATCCTCCACGCACGCAGCGGCAGGTGAGGTCGCACAACTGGTCGGTCTGCGGCATAAACACTTCATCTTCACCCTTGCCACGGACGGGGAACTGCAAACGCATCGCGGCGTGCTCAAACACAATGACCTGATCGGTCTGCCCTGGGGCACGCAGGTCTTCAGCCACATCGGGGCGCCGTTCTTCCTGCTCCAACCATCGCTGGCGGACCTGCTCAACGAACTGCCGCGCAACACGCAGATCCTGTATCCCAAGGACATCGGCTTCATCCTCGTGACGATGAGCATCGGTCCGGGTCAACGCGTGATCGAGGCGGGAACCGGATCGGGGTCGATGACGATCGCGCTGGCGCATGCCGTCAGCGAGACGGGCAAGGTCATCTCGTACGAATACCGGCAGGATTTCCAGAACCTGGCGCACAAGAACCTGGTGCGCGTGGGCTCGAAGCACGCGTGGAATTCAAACTGCGCGACATCGCCGAGGGCTTCGATGAGACCGACGCGGATGCCTTCTTCCTGGACGTGCAAAATCCCCACGATTACATCGGGCAGGTGCGCGCCGCCCTGAAACCCGGCGGATATTTCTGCACGCTCCTGCCCACCTTCAACCAGGTGGAGAGGATATTGTTCGCACTGCGCCACCACCGCTTCGCATTCATCGAGACCTGCGAACTGCTGCTGCGCTACTACAAACCGGAGCCAACCCGCCTGCGCCCGACGGACCGCATGGTGGCACACACGGGCTTCCTGGTCTTTGCGCGCCGCATCGAACCGAGCGAGGATGTGCGCGCCAGGGAATTGATGGAGGAGGTTGGCGCGGTCAGCATGCTGGATGATGAAAAAGGGGAGGAGGAACGATCCTCCCATGAACAAAAGGAAGAAGAAACAAACCCCTGATCGAGTGCTCAAAAAAGGAGAACAAGCATGCGAAGAGGATTTCGTCGGGCGATGATCCGCAATGCCCAGCCCAATGTCCCGCCCATGCTGAGGCAGGCGCATGAATTGATGGAAAGCGGCAGATATGCAGAAGCAGCCGAGGCATTCGAGAAACTGGCGCGCGGGGCGGAAACCCGCAACCACCCAAGACCCCGCAGTTATACCTGCTGGCAGGACGCGCCCACATCAAGGCGGGACATAAACCCGCCGGGTTCACGTTCGTCAAGAAGGGACTGGGAATGCTGAGGAATCATCCCGCCCAATTGTTCCGGCTGGGCAACCTGGCAGTGACCGAACTAAGCGAAATGGGCATGAACGAGGAAGCGAAGGAAATCACGGAATGGCTGAAGACCGCCCTGCCCGCAGCGCCTGGCGGGACAAAAATGGGCGCGGCTGCGTTTGTCAAGAAGCCCGTCCTGCCGACACGCTGCCCCGGATGCGGAGGCGCTGTCCGGGCGGACGAGGTGGAATGGCTGGATGAAGTGACCGCGGAATGTGCCTGGTGTGGAAGCGCCATACGCGCCGAAGGATGATCCAACTCTCCGAAGAAGAGATCGTAAAGCAATTACGCCAGACCCAACAAGCGGGCAATACGGATGGGTATGCGCAAGGCAGCAGCGTTGCATCCAGACATGCGGCGGTGCTGATCCCCTTGCTGCGCCAGGACGGGGAATGGCACCTGCTCTACACCCGCCGCACGGAAAAGGTGGAAAGCCACAAGGGACAGGTCTCCTTCCCGGGCGGGGCGTGCGACGAAGGGGAAACCTCGCCGGAACAGACCGCCCTGCGGGAGGCGCAGGAGGAGATCGGGCTCGCGCCGGGCGGGGTGCGCATCCTTGGGCGTCTCCGCCCAATGCTGACGATCACATCGTTCAACATCACACCGGTGGTGGGCGTCATCCCGTGGCCGACGGTGTTCTCTCCCGAACAGGCGGAGGTGGCGCGCATCTTCACCATGCCGCTGGCGTGGCTGGCGGAACGCTCCAACCGCTGGGAATTCAACCTGCCGGGACGGGGACACAATGTCATCGTCTATCATCCCTATGACGGGGAGACCCTGTGGGGTGCCACGGCGAGGATGACAGTGGATTTTCTGGATCTGCTTTCCAACATAATTAATAAGAACAGCGGCGTCCAAATGGACGCCGCTGTCATATACGAACACCAGAGGGCTATTTCTTCTCGCCCTTTTCTGCTTTCTCTGCCTTGGCAGGTTCTGCAGCTTCGCCTTCCTCTTCCTTCTTGCCCTTCTCGA
The DNA here is from genome assembly GCA_963823545.1 of uncultured Chloroflexia bacterium. Lineage (GTDB taxonomy): Bacteria > Chloroflexota > Anaerolineae > Anaerolineales > Villigracilaceae > Denitrolinea. The sequence continues at coordinate 11,669 of CAWGMC010000004.1, forward strand.
TGATCTCGGGTTCTTCCGCACCTTCCACGGCTGCGACAGTTGCGACAACTTCCTCTTCCACCTTGGCAGCTGTGGCGATCACGATCATCTCCTCGGGGCTGGAGAGCACCTTGACCTTGTCGGAGAGGACCAGATCACTGACATGGATGGCGTCACCCACCTTGACCAGCGCGGAAATATCGACCACGATGCGCTCCGGCAGATCGGTCGGGAGACATTCCACTTCGACCTGGCTCAGACCGGTGACCAGGACCGCGTTGAAGTCCTTAACCGCCAGTGACAAACCGGTGAGTTCAATACCCACACTGGCTGTCAGTTTCTCGGTCAGGGAGACCACCAAAAAGTCAATGTGGAGCAGGCGGTTCTTGATAAAGTCACGCTGCTTCTCGCGGATCAGGGCGGGGATCTCCTTGCCTTCCAGGTCGATCATGACCAGGCTGGACGAGGAAACCTTCGCCAGTGCACGGGTGGTATCGCGGGTATCCAGCGAGATCGAAATGGGATTTTCCACATGACGCCCGTAGATCACCGCCGGCAGCAGCCCGGCGCGGCGCATAGCCCGCACCTGCTTGCCGATCACATCCCGCTTGTTTGCCTTTAGAACAACTTTCTCCATCTTACATAACTCCTCGAGCGCCTCTCACCCGGTTCACGGGTTACCATCGCTCTTTGAAAAATTTTCTCCAGCGCAGGAGCGCCGGGGATTGATAATGTTCAGGGATGAAATCTCAGTCTTCATCCCGGCGGAACAGGAACCGCCCGACCAGCATGACCAGACCTGTTACCAGACCGCCCACCAGTCCTGCAAGGATGGCGCCGCGCGTATCCACCGCCGTGTGAACCTCGCCTTCCACGCGTCCTGCCAGCAGAACGAGGGACTCGACCTGCCCGCCGCGAACTTCCTTCCCGACGGTCAACCCAACGCGGGCATTCTGCAGGTTGACAGTCTCTGCCACCACACCACCGATCACACCTTCGGCATCGATGTTCGTCCCGCGCAGACCGCCGACAAAACCACCGGTAAGATGTGCGGATTCTGCATTCACTCCGCCGATCAGGCTCTGGCGTGCTGTGATCGCCTTGGAATTGACCACCGCGGCGGCGCTGACGTTCATCTCCACGTCGTCGCTGGTGATCGTCTGAGCATTGGACTGGTGCATGCGCACCATCTCGGCGGTCACTGCCTCAACGTCAGCGTGGGAAATGTTGACGACCTCGGGTTGGTCGTCTGCTCCAGCGGGAGAGGGGTTCTGGTCAGGCATTGAATCTTCCTGTCAACAGGCAAAAAAAGCAGCCTCCAGCGGAGGCGGGGCTGACTGGATAGGGGATTTTAGCCGCGGGAAAGCCTTTCGTCAAGGCTTGTGCCTGCCGGAGAGTATCTCCTTCCCCAGCGGGGTGCGGTCATTGCCAAGCGGTTTCATCTTCCATAGATCGCTGAGGGTGTACTCGCCGGTCAGAACCCCGTTGATCTGTTCATCCGAGTACCCCGCCATCCATACATCCCGGACGTCATACCCGAGGCGGATGCTCAGGTCTCCGATCGTGCCAGCCAAAACCACTGGTTTTTGTTTCTTTTTCACGGGCAGGAGTTTATCACAATACCAGTCCCGGGATGGCCTCGCCGCTCATCAAGACAGGTATAATCGCCCCCATGCGCCGCTACCTTCTTTTCACCGTTTTCGTCTCCGGCATGACCACACTTGCCGCGGAGATGTCCGCCTCGCGCCTGTTGGGAAATGTATTCGGGACGAGCAACCTGGTCTGGGCAAGCATCATCGGCTTGATCCTCATCTACCTGACCCTGGGTTACTGGCTTGGGGGCAAGTGGGCGGATAAATATCCCACCCCCTTTGCGATGTACCGCGTCCTGGCGTGGGGTGCCTTCACCCTCGGGGTGGTCCCGTACGTGGCAAACCCGGTGCTGCGTGCCGCCGCGAATGCCTTCGATGGACTTCAATTCGGTGTGCTGGGCGGCGCGTTCGTTGCCGTTTTGATCCTTTTCATCGTCCCCATCACACTGCTGGGGACCATCTCACCCTTTGCCATCCGCCTGAGCCTGGATGACCCGGCACATGCCGGCGTGACATCCGGGAGAATCTACGCCATCTCCACACTTGGCTCATTCCTGGGCACCTTCCTGCCGAACCTGCTGCTCATCCCGACCATCGGCACGACCCGCACCTTCCTGCTTTTCAGCCTGGTGCTGCTGTTCGTTGCCATTGCAGGCATGGGCATCAACGGGATGAAGAAACAGGCTGTCCTGCATCTTTGGATGGTCGCGGCACTCGCCGTCCTGGCGGTGCTCGGCTCGGGAGGGTCACTGAAGAATTCCGAGGGGCAGGTATATGAAACCGAGTTGGGATACAACTATATCCAGGTGCTGCAGAAGAACGGTTACACCATGCTGCGGTTGAATGACGGGCAGGGTATCCATTCCATGTACCATCCTGACGTGCTTTTCTACAACGGTCCATGGGAACTCTTCCTCGCCGGTCCCTACTTCAATCCCGACACGGATCCGGCGGACGTGCAGCGCATCGGCATCATCGGGCTGGCAGCCGGCACCACCGCCCGCCAGGCGACCGCCATCCATGGCGACATCCCGATCGACGGGTGGGAGATCGACCCAAAAATCGTGGAGGTGGGTCAGAAGTATTTCGGCATGACCATGCCCAACCTGGTAGTTCACATCGAAGATGGTCGCTACGGTCTTTCACACAGCACGGAGAAATTCGACATCCTGGCAGTGGACGCCTACCGCCCGCCGTACATCCCGCCGCACATGACCACGCGCGAGTTCTTCGCGATGGCTGCCTCCCACCTGACCCCGGACGGCGTACTGATCATCAACGTGGGACGCGCGCCGGAAGACCGCTCGCTGATCAACGGGCTGGCGACCACGCTTGCCACCATCTTCCCCTCCCTGCACATTTCGGACATCCCCGGCACGCTCAACTCGATGATCTATGCCACGATGCAGCCCACCACCCCGGAAGATTTCCTGGCGAACCTGTCGCGCCTGTCCGCCGATCCGGACACGCATCCGCTCCTGATCCAGGCGATGAGTTCCGCCTACTTCAACCTGCAGCCCGGCTTTGAGACCACCATGGTCTTCACCGATGACCGCGCCCCGATCGAATGGTTGACGAACAACCTGGTCATCAACTTCATCCTGCACGGAGATGTCGAGTCTTTACAATAGACCGGCATCCATCAATATTCTCATTTTCAATCAAATACGGACACCATGCCTCCCAAAATTATTTCCCTGGTCACAAGCATCCTCACACCCATCGTCCTGCTCGGGCTGGCGCTTCGCCTGATGCTCTCGCCGCTTTTTCTGCAGGTGGAATACCGCATGCCCGGTTTCCCGGCGGACACCTACGGGTTCAGCCTCGAAGACCGCCTGCGTTGGGCGCCCTACGCGCGACCTACCTGACAAACAATGCAGGCAGAGAATTCCTGGCTGACCTGCGCTTTGATAACGGCAGGTCGCTCTTCAATGAACGCGAACTGAGCCACATGGAAGATGTAAAAGTTGTGACAAAGGGCGTCGTTGAATGTCTTCTACGGTGCGCTGGCGGCGCTGGCGTTGATCGGGCTCTGGTCAAGGCGTCCCCAACAAATGAGCGCCTTCCTCGATGGTTTGAGACGAGGCGGTTGGATCATGGTTGGGCTGGCGGGTGCGGTTGCGGTCGTTGTCCTGACCGGGATGTTCCTGCTGCCCAACCGTGTTCTGGTCATTCTTTGCGGGTTTTCACAGCATTTTCTTCGAAGGGGATTTGTGGTTATTCGAATATTCCGACACCCTCATCCGCCTGTTCCCGCTCCGCTTCTGGCAGGATGCATTCCTGTTCGCTGCCGGGCTGGCCGTGGCGGGAGGATTGGGACTCGCGCTTGGAATACGAAAACAAGCCCAGGTGAGACCACGCAACATGGAATACGCTTGAGGGTTAATAACGGTATAATTCCACTTCAAGAGTATTTCCGTGACCAATCCATCTCTTGAAGACCAGCAAGGGCGGCATGCCGCCCAGATTGAGCCAACGGAAGGAGTATTATGACCAATTACGATTTACCGGGAAAGACCACTGTTTCCCCAGATGTTCTCGTGACCATCGCGCGGCTCTCCACACTGGCAGTGCCGGGCGTCAGCCGCATGGCTCCCATCCCGGGCGGGGTCAACCGCCTGTTCCGGCGCGGACACGGTGACGGAGTCCGCATCGAGATCGAACAGAACACGGTCTTCGCTGACCTTTACTTTAATGTCAAGCAGGATGTCAACATCCGCGAGGTCAGCCGGAACGTCCAGAAACAGACGGCACGCGCCATCCAGGAGATGGTTGGGATGGAGATCGGGCACGTGAACATCCATATCGAGGATATAGACTACGAGGATTCCGAGGCCTGACCGTTATGAAATCCCGCACCAGGGCGCGCGGCCTTGCCCTGCAAGTACTTTACGAAGTTGACATGGCAAACCACCCTCCAGTCGAGGTCTTTCAATCCCGGCTGGAGGATAATACGCTATCCGATGAGCTGACGGAATTTTCAAGGCAGATCGTTTTTGGGGTGCTGCCGCTTATCCAGGACCTGGATGAAATGATCGCAAAATATGCACCGGAATGGCCGCTCGACCAGGTGGCGGTCATTGACCGGAACATCCTGCGCATCGCATTCTGGGAATTCGCCGTGCAGCGGGATACGCCCGTCAAGGTAGCCATCAACGAGGCGGTGGAACTGGCAAAGCAGTTCGGCTCCGACAGCGCGCCGAGATTCGTGAACGGAGTATTGGGAAGTCTCGCGGAACACAAGGATGAGATCCGCCAACGCGTAACCAACCTGGAGAAAAAGTAGCATGGAATTGTTAGGGGTCGGTCCGACCGAATTTCTATTAATCATCGTTGTCATCCTGATCGTGATCGGTCCCAAGGATCTTGCCAAAACGGGGAACACGATCGGCAAGTGGCTTAACGGTCTGGTCCAGTCGGACTCATGGAGAATGGTGCAGAAAACCTCCAGGGAATTGCGCCAGCTCCCCACCAACCTCATGCGTGAAGCGAACCTCGAAAAGTTCAAGACGGAGAAAGACGCCAACCCGACCGCCGGCAGCAACGCCGGCACCTGGCAGGGGCAGATCAAATCCATGCTCCCCCCCGTCAACAAAGGACCCAACGCCGAAACGGAAAAGGGGAACGTCATCCAGCCGCCCGTGATCATCCCCACGCCGGCAGAATCCAAACCGGCGAAGAAGAAATCCAGCCCTGCATCACACAAAAAAACAACGACAACGAAAAAGACAAACAAAAAGAAGACAACCAAACCCGCCAGCAAAACAGCACCAAGGAAGAAAAAGAATGCGTAAAATCCTGGGCGGAATCTGGAAAGTGATCACCGCACCCTTCCGGGCGGTCTGGTGGGTCATCAGCCTGCCATTCAGGTTGATCAAAAAAGGTGTGGCATTCCTGAAACTGGAACCGGCGGAGCGACCGCTGTCGGATGTTTTCGTCTCCATGGTGAGCGATAAGGAAGCCCGCCAGGGTCTGATCGAAGAACTGGATACCCTGCGGAAACATTTACTCCGTTCGGTGATCTGGCTGTTCCTGGGAGTTGCCATCTCTTTCACCTTCAATCAACAGGTGATCGATTTCCTGGCAATACCGATCGGCGGGCTGGAAAAATTGACCGCCATCGATGTGACCGAATCCATCGGGGTTTTTATGAAGGTCTCCCTGGTCTGCGGTGTGATACTCGCCTTCATCCCCATTTACTTTGAATTCTGGCTGTTCGCCGCGCCCGGTCTGCGCCCATCCGAAAAGACCTTCAGCCTGGTAGCCATGCCATTTGCCGCGCTCCTGTTCGTGGGCGGCATGGCTTTTTGTTATTATGTCATCCTTCCCAACGGTCTCCCGATCCTGGTGAACTTCCTGGACATCAAAGCCGAACTGCGTCCCAATTCCTACTTCAGTTTTGTGACGAACCTGATGTTCTGGATGGGGGTGGCTTTTGAATTTCCCGTCATCATCGTCATCCTGACCATGATACGAGTGGTCAAACCCAAGATGCTCAAGGATCAATGGCGGATCGCGATCGTGATCATTGCCATCCTGGCTGCCGTGATCACGCCCACCGTGGACCCCGTGAACATGTCATTGGTCATGCTGCCAACCATCGGTTTATACATCATCAGCATCGGGTTGAGCTACCTGGTGGTCTATTTGCAGGGCAGATCCAGAAGTGAAGTAGAACCATCCGTCTGACCAACCCCTCTCCCTGGTACCCAGGAGGACATGTGAAAACCAATCCAAACCGGCTCCGGAAGATCATCCCAGTCATCATGGCTGTCCTCGTTCTTTTGAGCGGACCAGCCTGCAGCATTACCCTGTTTGACTGGCCGGATATTAATTACACGCCCGAAACGCCCACGCCTGCCGTACCCACAGCCACCCCACTCACCACCACCCAGGTCACGTTCCATGCCGTACTGCCGGCTGCCCTCGGACCCAACGAGACGCTCTCGATCCGCATCCTGGATGAAGTGACCGGTCTCGGATTTAACTACAGCGAATACGCCATGCAGGCGCGTGACGCCCTCAATTATGCCGTCAGCATCCCGCTGACGTTGAACTCGGTCGTTAAATACCGCTATGTCCGGAAGGGAGGCAGCGAGGTGCAGGAAACCAATGCCGCCAACCAGCCCATCCGGTACCGCCTGCATAACATCATCAGTTCAACTGAAACCACAGACCTGATCGCCGGCTGGCCGGACCGTCCATCCAACGGTTTGACAGGCAGCGTGCAGGGTACCGCCATCAATTCACAGAACGGGACTGCCATCCCGAACCTGCTGGTATCGGCAGGGGGCATCCAGGCGATCACCGACTCAGCCGGGCGTTTTATTCTCCAGGGACTGCCGGTCGGGACGCATAACGTGGTCGGTTACTCGATGGACGGCAGCTACACGACTTTCGAGCAGGGAGCGACCGTAGCCCAGGGACTTGCAACCCCCGTGGAGGTGCGCGTAACTCCTGTCATGCTCGCCCCGGTCGTCTTCACCGTGCACGTGCCCGAGAACACCCAGCCCGGTGCGCCTGTGCGCATGGCGGGCAACCTGCTGCAGCTGGGCAACACCTTTTCCGACCTGCGCGGCGGGCTGAGCGTCATTGCGGACCATATGCCTGTCATGACCCGTTCCGCTGAAGGCATCTACAACTACACCATCAACCTGCCGGTCGGGGCGCATATCGAATACAAATACACGCTCGGTGATGGTTTCTGGAATGCAGAGCGGACATCCAACGGAAGCTTTGAGGTGCGCCAGTTCATTGTCCCGCCCAACGGGATGACCATCGAGGACCAGGTTGTCACCTGGCAATCCGGATCCTCGGGTCCGATCAGTTTTGAAGTGACGGTCCCCCCAACACTCCCGCCGGGGATAATATTTACATCCAGTTCAATCCCTACGGTTGGACCGAGCCCATCCCGATGTGGTCGTCCGGCAGTAATGTCTGGAAATACACGCTCTACGGGCTGATGGACCTGCGCTCCATCTTTTACCGCTATTGCCGCAATGGGGAATGCGGGGTGGCAGATGACATATCCACCACGGGTGATTCTGCAGTGGGAAGGCAGATCGGTACTGCCATCACCAGGCAGGATGTGCGGGACACGGTAACAGGCTGGTCCTGGCTGACCACCAGCAATCCCACCACGCTGGCGGGAAGCAACGTGATCGCACGCCAAAGCACGTTCATGGCGGGGATCGAATTCCAGGCGTACTATCATCCGAACTGGTCAGCCTTCATTCCACTCGCCATGCAGAACGTCCAGGCACTCGGCTCCAACTGGGCGATCCTGACCCCCACCTGGACGTACAGCTCGATCAACCCGCTGATCTTCGGGACACGCCCCAGCGCAGATCCATTGTGGACCGAATCTGCACTCATGATCTCGCAGGGACGCGCCCTGAACCTGAACGTCGGCATCTTCCCGCAACCGCACTTCCCGGCGACCAGCACAGACTTCTGGAGATCCGCGCCACGCGATGAGACCTGGTGGCAGATCTGGTTTGATTCCTACCGCGGGTTCGCAGTCCATTACGCCGACCTTGCCGCACAGAGCGGGGCGCAAGCGCTCATTCTCGGCGGAGATTGGATCGACCCCGCCCTGCCCAATGGAACACTGGACGGCAATCCCTCCGGGGTTCCAGCCGATGCAGAGACCCGCTGGCTGGCGATCCTGAACGAGGTGCGCGCCCATTTCCGAGGGCAGATCATGTGGGCGATGCCATACACCGCGCCCAACCTGACCACTCCCTCCTTCATCGCCCAGACCGATGGCGTGTACCTGCTCATTTCAGGCAATTTGAGCAGGAACCTGCTTCCCACGAAGGAGGAGCTGGAATCCGCAGCAGCCTCCCTGCTGGACAACAGCGTTGGACCCCTGCAATCGGTGACCGGCAAACCTGTCTACCTGGCGTTTGCCTATCCATCCATCAATGGCGCAGGCGCCAACTGCCTGCCCTCCACAGGGGACTGCCTGCCTGGACTGGACTGCCCTCTCGCAGCCCAATGCCGACCGGACCGATATCCGTTTGAACCTGCAGCAACAGGCTGACATTTACGAGATCCTGATGGCGGCGGTCAACACCCGCCCCTGGGTAAGCGGGGTGATCAGCCGCGGCTATTATCCACCCACACTGCTCCAGGACAAATCCGCTTCCATCCACGGCAAGCCGGCTGGGGATGTGCTGTGGTACTGGTACCAGAGGTTCCTGGGGTTGATCAAGTAAAACAAAAAGAGCGCCGGAATATCAGGAACGCATGGGAAAAATCGAAGCGGTCTATGAGGCTTCTCATAAAAGCTACGGGTATCGGCGGATTACAATTCAACTCCAGCGAAAACTCAGTCTTCAGATCAATCACAAGGCTGTTTTGAGGCTGATGGGAAAGCTGGGGATCCGTTCACAAGCCAGAAAGCCCAAAATGTACAAAAAGCTGGAAGAAATCGGTACCTACCACCGCTATCCAAACGTTCTCAATCGGGACTTTGTCGCAACCAAACCCAACCAGAAATGGGTCACGGATGTCACCTACATTCGCACCTTGCAGGGCTGGGCTTATCTGTCCACCATCAAGGATCTCTACGATGGCTTCATTGTGGCACATGTCTTTGATCAAACCAATTCAATCGCTCTGGTGACGCAGACACTGAAACGAGCCAAACAAAAAGAAAAGGTCACTGATGGACTTGTCCTCCATAGTGACCAGGGGACGCAATATACTTCACAGGCATATCATGTCCTTACCGCCGAGTATAACATCACGAATTTCCGGCGCTCTTTTTTATCTCAAGCGAAATATTTCCTTTTCAATGCAAATGCCACATTGACCAGCCCGATCATCACAGGCACTTCCACCAGCGGACCGATCACCGCCGCAAAAGCCGCGCCGCTATTGATGCCAAAGACAGCCACCGCCACCGCAATCGCCAGTTCAAAGTTGTTGCTGGCGGCAGTGAAGGAAAGCGTGGTGGTCTTGGAATAATCCGCGCCCACGCGATGTCCCATCCAGAAACGAGACCAGGAACATGACCACGAAATAGATCAGCAGCGGGATGGCAATCCGCACCACGTCCAGCGGGATCTGCACGATCAGGTTGCCCTTGAGAGAGAACATGACCACGATCGTGAACAGCAGGGCGATCAAGGTCAGCGGGCTGATCTTCGGCACAAAATTCTTGTGATACCATTCCTTGCCCTTGATGCGGACCAGGATGAGGCGGGTAAGAAAACCGGCAAGGAACGGAATGCCCAGGTAAATGAACACGCTTTTGGCAATCTCCCCGATGGTGATGTCCACCACTGTTGCCGGTCATACCAAACCAGGTCGGCAGGACCGTGATGAACACATAGGCATAGACACTGTAGAACAACACCTGGAAGATACTGTTGAACGCCACCAGCCCGGCGGCATATTCGGTATCGCCGTGTGCCAGTTCATTCCAGACGATCACCATCGCAATACAGCGCGCCAGACCGATCAGGATCAGCCCGGCCATGTATTCCGGGTAACCGCGCAGGAAAATGATGGCAAGCACAAACATCAGGATGGGACCGATGACCCAGTTTTGGATCAGCGAGAGCGCCAGGATTTTTCTATTGCGGAAAACATCCCCCAGTTCCTCGTACTTCACTTTCGCAAAGGGCGGGTACATCATCAAGATCAAGCCAATCGCGATCGGGATGTTGGTCGTCCCGACCGAAACCGCCGTCGTTGAAACTGCTGCACTCCCTCCGGGAACAGAAAGCCAATCCCCACGCCCACCGCCATCGCAAGGAAAATCCACAGGGTCAGGTAGCGGTCAAGGAACGAGAGTTTCTTGCTCAGGCTTTGCGTTGCAGCAGCTTCAGACATGAAAAACCTCCGATTTGAAAATTTTATCCAGCCTGCTTAAGCAGTTTGGGAATTTCCACCAACATTTCATCGCGCACTTTGCGAAAATCATCCATGTTATCGGTCATGGCAGGGTCCGGGAAACATGATGGATGCGCTTTCCTTTCCCTCCTCTCCCTGCGGTCGTGGGACAGGCAACCAGACAGGACATTCCTCCGCCGCCGAATCGCAGACAGTGACGACCAGATCGAAGGCCGTCTCCCGGAATTCGTCCGCCCGCTTTGAGCGACCCGCGTGCTGGATCCCGATTTCTGAAAGCGCCGCCAACGCCTTGGGATGGACATAGCCCGCCGGTTTCGTCCCCGCGCTGACGGCTTCCCACTCCTCGCCCATGCCGTGCATTGACAATCGCCTCCGCCATTTGCGAACGGCAGGAATTACCCGTGCAAAGAAACAAAACTTTGCGTTTTTGCTGCACCACCAAATCTTCTCTTTTCATAACATCGCCTCCAGGGTCGCCTTGTGGTCGACTAGTGATGGATCAGATTGCATGGGGAGGCACTCTGCCAGTTCCCGCTTGTGTTGCAGCAGTCCGACCGCGAAGGCCAGACAGGTGGCTTCACCGCATTGCCTGCAATTGGAGCGTGGCAGCAGTTCCCAGATATCCAGGTGTCGCGGGGCACGCTTCTTTGTCGTTACGGCAACCAGTTCAGCACGTTTTTCCCAGACCGCGTTGACCGCTTCTGTCAGCGTGGCAAACAATTCCAATCCCTCAGCGGCATCCACAACCTGTGTAATGTAAACCTTGTCATTGTATAACGTCATAAAGCCATGCGGACGGCGAAAAGTCAGTGTCTGGGTTTCCGGATTCCAGGCGATGATCCCGGGAAGGGTGGCAAGATAAGGTAAAACTTCACCTAATGTCTGCGATGGTTTCCCAATGACGATGATCCTGCCAGGCTCCGCCAGACAGGGGATGGTTTTGGTGAGGGTAATGGAATCGAGATAGCTCATTTTTTGAACAGGTTGCTGCTGACTTTCAATGCGCCCGCACCGGGCACCTGGATCATCACCTTTCAGCCGCCTTCGAGCAGGTCACGCGCTTTGCCTTTGAAATGTTCCCGCAGGAACTCCAGCGCGCCATCAGGGTCACTGTCCATCAGTATGCGCATCAACTCGATGATGTCCTTATCTTCCAGCACAACGGTCAATGCTTTTTTCATATCGACCTCCTCATCCAATAGCTGGCGCTTCGATCATGAGCTCCTCGAGCGTTGCGATTTTCCCAACGTATCGAGATTCAGACAGTGGATTGTTGCCTGCGGAGATTCGGTTGCCTTCGTTTATGCGTTCCCGGCTGCATCTGCCAGAAAGGTGGTGACCTCGGCCTCGGAAGGGATGCGCCCGAAGCTGACAACTTTTTCATTGATCACCAGACCGGGCGTGGACAGGACGTTGTATGCCATGATGTCGTTGTAGTCGGTCACTTTGATGACTTCGGCTTCCAACGCCATTTCTCGACAACTTTGTGTGCGATCTGCTCCAGGCGTTTGCAGTTGGCGCAACCGGAACCGAGAACTTTGATGGTAATCATGAGAAACTCCTTTGGATAGAAAGTAGTGAATAGTGAGTTAATGAGATTAGTTGCAGAATCGTACTGGATTTCTTCGTTGCGACGATTGACGAACCACAGCAATCCAGAAAGCAGGGCGAGGAAGATGAACAGGTACAGCGCAACCAGCCCGATGCTGGCGCCATCCACCCAGGCGCCATAGATGAGACCTGCCAGGGTGCTGAAGAGCGCCACCCAGCCGACATACGTCCAGGATTTGAGTCTGCCGATGATGGTGGAGATGATCAGGATGCTTTGCAGGCTGAGTTCGGGGTCTGCCATGAGATAGGCGAGCAGCGGACCGCGGTGCATGCCGAGGCTGAGGAACATTTGCGCGATGGGAACTTCCACCAGCGTGGGGAAGTACATGAACACACCAAAGACCACGCCTGCCAGATTGCCAAGCAGAGTATTTTGCCCTGCCAGGGTTTCGATCCATTCGGGCTTGATGAGCGCGCGGATGACGCCCACTGCGAACACACCGACCACCAGCAGGGGGAAGATCTGCTTGACGAATTTCCAGGATTCCCACAGGAAGTCGCGGGTTTCGTCTTCGGTCAGTTTGGTTTTCAACATCCAGCCGAGGATGACAAGCGCGATCAATACGCCGAAGAATTTCCCGTTGATGAGAATATCCAGCCCGCCTGCATGTGGTGACATGCCCAGTGCGGCGACCAGCAGAGTCAGCGCCGACCAGCCCGAGCGAAGTCCATGTCCAGCGGTTGAAGCCCTCGTGGATGTTTTCAATGCCTTTCCAGGAAGTCAGTCCGATCAGGACCAGCAAGACCGATCAGGATCGCGCCCTGCGCGGTAACGCCCTCCTCGCCTTTGGCTGGATCAAAGGGGACCAGGCTGGTAGAGGAAATCCTGGAACTTATCCATGCCAGAGATGGGCAGGGTGAAGCGTGGCATAGGTGTTGGTCAGCAATCCGACTTTGAGCGTGCCGGAAAGCAGAAGTGTAACCAGCACCAGCAGGAAGATCAATGCAACGCGGCGCATGGTTCCTTGCGCGGCGAACATGGTATCGGTGGCTTTGTCGTGCGCGGCATCGTCCTTGCGGAAGATGAGCGCCATGATCATGCCGATGCCGATGCCAAAGGCCAGGGAAAGGAACAGGCGTGCAAAGGCCAGGTCTGCGCCGATGACGCCGCCCGTGTAGATCAGTGCCAGGATGTTGGCGGCTGGGGCAAAGAACAGGAAGGTGATGGCGGGACCGATCCCCGCGCCTTTTTTGTAGATGCCCGCAAACAGCGGCACGATGGTGCAGGAGCAGACTGCCAGCACCGAACCTGCCAGCGCGGCGGCAGGATAGGAAATGAATTTGGGCGTGTTGCGCCCAGGAAAACGCGTGACCGTTTCCTTGGGGATCAGGGCGGTCATTGCGCCGGCGATGTAGAAGGCGGGCAGCAGGCAAAGCAGAACATGCGCGGCAAGGTAGGAGGCAAGGTTGCCAAGCCCGCCGTAAAGCAAGTGGGTAAGGAAGGAAAGGATGTTCATGCTGGTTTCAGGCTTTCGACAGGGATCACTGCTGGCACGCAATGCGGGCATTCGCAGGCGGGATACGTGCGCGTGTTGATCAATGCGGAAATCGATTCCGAGGTGAGTCCGCTCAAGAAGGCAGCAGTTTGTGATAAGTCCCAGGAGCGAGGCGTTCTTTAATCGATAGTAAACATAACGACCATCCCGGCGGTCGGATAAAATATCCGCCTTGCGGAGAGCCATCAGATGTTGTGAAATGTACGCCTGCCGCCAGCCCAAGGCAGCCTCAAGATGACAGACACAGGCTTCCCCGGTGCCGATCGCCAGCAGGATGGCGATGCGCGGCGGGGAGGCAATTGCAGCAAGAGGCACAGCGATTTGTTCAGAGATATGGGGAAGTGTTTGTTTTTTCATATTCATAAACTCGAATATATTATATCGTTATATTCATAGATTGGAATATGACAATCCTACTCATTTAACGCATGACAGGTTGCAATGAAGTATTACTCCCCCACCACCTTGAAGATGAACACGGAATCCGAACTCGTAAATTATCTGGAAGCGATCGGAGGCCTGAAGGGACGGAAGGAGTGAATGTTGGTCATTTTCATACCGTGGAGTGATCCGCTGTGATGGACGGTTGAGCCATAAATAATCATAGGTCAAACCAGTGCGCTCCTGAAAGGATTCCAAACAAGTGAGATGCGGTGCAGGCCTGCAGGTCGGCAAGATCCTCCAGCCGAGCTTCAAATCCCGCCCCGAGGGTCCATTCAAGCCCCTGCAGGGTGGTCTGGCTGTGGTGCCCGGACAAGGCAGGGAACCATTCCTGGACCGGGTCGCTCATTGAATAGGTTCTTCCCGTGATGATCAGAAAATCCTCACCCGGAGGCAGGTTTTCCCGGAGCCAGGTCATGGCTTCGCGCTCACCCGGGGTCAGGGTGGTGTTGATGAGACGGAAATTGCTCAACCCGCATTCAATGAAAAGAATCAAGCCGGTCAGGATCAGCGCAGCCATTGCCCAGGCGTTGACTCCGAAGCGAATTTTCACTTACCCCACGTACCCGTTTCACAAGGGCAGGGATGGCATCCATAACAGCCAGGGCAGCCAGCATGCTCAGCGACAGATGGGCGATGGATGCACCCGAGCGCGGATCCACAAAAGCAGGAACGACGACCAGGATAACAAGTAGCCAGCGTTTCTTGAGGATGGCATAAATAAAGCCGGTCACCCGCAGAACGATAAGGATGGGCAGGAACTCGCCTGTGGTAAATAAACCGATAAAAGTTGGCAGCCACCCGGCGGTGGCATGACCGCCCGTTTGCAGCGCGGACAGGAAGGGATCCAAACCATTATGAGAGATGACAGTCCCCCACCAGGGCGCAGTGAGGAGCATCACCCCCGGAACCACCATGAACGCGCTGAGCACCCCGCGCCGCGTCCTGCCAAAGAATAGCCAGAGAACGGCACACAAGCCTGCAGTTTGCAATCCCACCTCAGGGTGGCTGAGGACGGCGAGCGAACAGAAGAGGATGGCGGGAGGGAGCAATTTCCATTTCTCTTCTTTGAACAGGCGAAGAACAAAATATGCCGCCAGCAACAGGCACAACATCCCCACCGCACGCGTCACACCGCCGCCCATGATGTGCCAGTCATAACGCCCCGGTGTCAAGGCAAAGAAGAGGGTCGCGAGGGCGGCGCGCAGATCATCCTGGAGGAGGGAACGGGCGAAGAGGTGGAATGCAGGGATGGCAAGCAGGCTCGCCAGGGCTGGAAGCCAGAGGAACACCGCCAGGGACGGAATCCGCCCAAAATCCGCGAGCAGCGAGGCAAGGTAAATACCCAGGGGTGGATATGCAAAAGGCAGGTCCAAGCCATTGTAGCCGGTCTGTGCAGGGAGTGCATATCCATTCGAAGCCAGTTCCCCCGCCATGGTGTAGAACATGCCGCCATCGTTGATCGGAAAATGCGTCTGAATGGCAGGCATGAGGCGCACCAGACCGCCCAGAAGGATGGCGGAAAGCAGCAACAAGACAGACCAATCAGATTGACGTCCCACGAAATGGGATTATACTCGCCGAGACCATGCAATCATTCATGGGTTAATACGAATAATTCCGTCAATCGCCATTGGAGGAAATATGAAAAAGATAGCCGGCATAATTTTGATCGGTCTACTGGTAATTGCGCTTTTGGTTGGCGCAGGGGGAGCGTACCTCTTCAAATCCTACATTCCCAACACAGTTGCAGAAAAGTCATTCCCAACAACGGATGGAGAGATCAAGGTCGAGGGGCTGGACGGCAAGGTGGATGTTTATCGTGACCAGATGGGCATCCCCCACATCTACGCCAGCACCACAGCACGACCTGTTCTTCGCCCAGGGATACATCCACGCCCAGGACCGCTTCTGGCAGATGGATTTCTGGCGCCACATCGGTTCGGGACGGCTCTCCGAAATGTTCGGGAGCGGGCAGGTGGAGACGGATAAATTCCTGCGCACACTTGGCTGGAAGCAGGTGGCGGAAAAGGAATATGCCAGCCTGGGACCGGATTCGAAAGCCATCCTGGACGCGTATACCGCCGGTGTGAACGCCTATATCGCGGACCGCGAACCGGTGGAACTCAGCCTGGAGTATTTCATCCTGACCGGTGTTCTCAATCCTGATTACAAAATCGAAGCCTGGACACCGGTGCATTCCCTGACCTGGGGCAAAGCCATGGCTTGGGACCTGGGCGGCAACATGGATGCGGAGATCGAGCGCGCCATCCTGCTGAAGACGCTCACCCCGGAACAGGTGGACGAGCTCTTCCCGCCCTACCCGGAGGATCACCCGGTGATCGTGCCGGAGATCGGGGTGAATGCAGGCAGAGTTGAGAATCCGGTCTCCAGGGTCGGATCTCCTGCACTTCAATATTCCAACCTGGACTTGCAGACGCTCACCAGGAGCATTGCGCTGATGGAAGGCATCCTCGGTCCCACCGGTTCCGGCATCGGCTCGAACAGTTGGGCAGTCTCCGGAGAATTGACAACCACCGGCAAGCCCCTGCTTGCAAATGACATGCACCTCGGCATCCAGATGCCGTCCATCTGGTACCAGAATGACCTGCACTGCCAGCCCATTTCAGAAAGCTGTTCGATCGAGGTAACAGGTTTCTCTTTTGTGGGTGTACCCGGCGTGGTTGCCGGACACAACAACCGCATCGCCTGGGCGTTCACCAATCTCGGTCCGGATGTGCAGGACCTGTTCATAGAAAAAGTCAACCCGGATAACCCAAACCAGTATGAAGTGGATGGCAAGTGGGTGGATTTTGAAACCCGCACCGAGACCATCCTGGTCGGCGGCGGTGACCCGGTGGAGCTCACCGTCCGCATCTCACGGCATGGACCGGTCATCTCCGGGACCTACGGGTCGCTCATGGACGAGGTGGACCCCAAGGACGAAGGAGCCAAGCCCTTCAAGGAGAAGGCGGGGGTGGAGCTGCCGGAACATTATGCCATCGCCCTGGCATGGACAGCCCTGACGCCCTCCACACCATTTGAAGCCATCTGGGGGTTCAACCAGGCGCAGAACTGGGAGGAATTCCGCGCCGCCGCCAGGAACTTCCACGTCCCTGCGCAAAACCTGCTGTATGCCGATGTGGACGGCAATATTGGGTACCAGACACCCGGTGATATTCCCATCCGCAAGAAAGGGGATGGGCGCTTCCCGGTTCCCGGTTGGACGGGTGAATATGACTGGACGGGGTACATCCCATTCGACGAACTGCCCTACGTGCTCAACCCGCAGAGTGGATATATCGTCACCGCCAACAACCAGGCAAACCCGCGTGATTATCCTCACCTGATCACGACCGACTTCAACCATGGATACCGCGCCAGCCGCATCGTGGATATGATCACGAATGCCCCCGGCAAGATCGACGCGGCATATATCCAGACGATGCATGGTGATTCCAAAAGCCTGAACGCGGAGGTGATGGTACCGATCCTGCTTGCGGTCAAACTGGACCCGGAATTAACCGCACTTCGAGATCAGTATCTAGCCTCCTGGGATTACCAGGAACGCGCCGACTCGGTCTCCGCGACCCTGTTCGAAGCATTCTGGTGGGAATTGCTGCTGGACACATTCGCAGATGATCTGCCGGAGGACCAAGCCCCTGCAGGCGGAGCCCGCTGGTACACGGTCATGCAAAACCTTGTCAAGCAGCCTGACAGCCCCTGGTGGGATGACCGTACCACCACCGGAAAGATCGAGACCCGCGACGACATCTTCGCCAAAGCCTTCGGCGAGGCGGTCAACTGCCAGCTCTGCGTCGATAAATTCGGGAAGGATATCAGCAAGTGGAAATGGGGCGAATTGCACACCGCCACCTTCCGCAATCAAACCCTGGGAGAATCCGGCATCGGGCTGATCGAGAGCCTGTTCAACCGCGGACCAGCCAGCACGAGCGGAGGTGAGGAACTGGTGAATGCCACCGGCTGGATCCTGGGGGAATCCTTTGAGGTGGACTGGCTCCCCTCGGAACGTGAGATCGTGGACCTCAGCAACCTGGACAACTCCCTGGCTCTCCATACCACGGGACAATCCGGGCACGCATTCCACCCACATTACGCGGATATGATTCCCCTATGGGCGACCGTCCAGTATTATCCCATGTGGTGGGAACAGGCATCGGTCATCGAGGATGCTGAAGGGCACCTGGTATTGATACCGTAAACATCCATCAAAAAAGACCCTGGAGGATAATTCCTCCAGGGTCTTTTTCATTTTATGTCGGCAAACTGCCAACCAGGTCAAACCCCTCAGACACTCCCTGAACAGGAGGAGGCTGAACCGGCATTGAACGAGAGAGAACTGCCTCCCTCTGCAGCTTTCGACGCAAAGGTTGACATCTTCTTCTTCACCTGCCCGCTACCACAAACAGGGCAGATCACCTGGTCGATCTGGCTGACGCTTAGAACAAGATCTTCAAAATTACTGGAGCATTCCTTGCATGTAAATTCGTAGATAGGCATATTTTCTCCGAAACCATCTATATTCCACCCTCCTGTCCATGATTTTCCACCATAACAGGACGATGTGATTAATTTCACCAGAGATATAGATGCACATTACTCAAAAAACTTACCTGCTTTTACCTGCAATTTTCCATGCCAGCCATGCCCCCAGAAAGGTACCCGCACAGCTGAATGCCAGATCCAGGAGGCTGAATGTCCGGTTGGCGATAAATACCTGGGATATCTCCTCCGCGGTTATCAACAGAGCAAGGATAAGGGGAACGTAAATAGCTGCATGACGCGAATCCGTATTTTGACCTGACCGCAAAACGGCAAAAAGGATGAGAAAGCTCAGGATGCCATATAACGTGAAATGCCCCAGTTTATCGCCATACGGAAAATCATAGAGATGCTTCAGGAAACCCAGGCTGCCCAGGTCAGCCAGGATGATGACAACAATAATGAAAATTGAGAACAGAACAGCCAGAATTTTCAAAGGTGGGCTGCGTATTTCTCTGCAAAAAGTGCCGGCTGCCCACCCGTGTGCCAGAATAGCACCGTCTCATCCTGCCTGAAAAATCCCTTGCGCACCAGGTCGATCATCCCTGCTGCAGCGCGCCCGGTATAGACCGGATCCAGGAGCAGACCTTCATATTGCGCAAACAATCTGACTGCTTCCCGTTCCGCACCGGTCAGAACCCCATAACCAGCGCGGCAATAGTCAGCATTTGCCAGCACATC
The DNA here is from genome assembly GCA_963823545.1 of uncultured Chloroflexia bacterium. Taxonomy (GTDB): domain Bacteria; phylum Chloroflexota; class Anaerolineae; order Anaerolineales; family Villigracilaceae; genus Denitrolinea. Next base: position 30,897 of record CAWGMC010000004.1, read on the forward strand.
CCCGGGAGTGAACTGGATCCGCCCGCCAAGTTTTTCACTGGCAGAGGACGCCAGCGAAGATACATTCCTACCCAACCAATCCACCGACTCGTCGATGCTGATGCCCAGCACTTTGCCCTTGAACCCAAAAACGCGCTGACCAAGCACCAAGCCAGCGTGCGTGCCGCCCGAGGACGTGCCAAAGACGATCCAGTCCGCGTGGACGCCCTGGTTGATCAACTCCTCCATTGCGAACGCGTAGCCCAGGGCACCTGTGGGACTTGAACCACCATAAGGGACAAGGTAAGGCTTCCTGCCGTCCCGGGTTGCATTGTCAAACGTTTCCTGCAAAACCCGGTCGCGGTCCTTGCGATCCGCCACATTGACGATGCGGGCACCGAACAGTTGGTCGAGGAGGAGATTGGCGGAGGGTTCGGATGGCAGATCCCCCGTCAACACAAGCGTGCATTCCAGTCCAAAGCGGGCTGCAGCCGCGGCGGTCTGACGGCAATGATTGGACTGTACCGCCCCAGCGGAGATCAGCATCCGCGCTCCCTGCTCCTGTGCCTCGGCGACGAGGAATTCCAGCTTGCGGGTCTTGTTCCCTCCAAAAGCCAATCCGGTCTGGTCATCGCGCTTAACCAGCAGGCGCGGTCCGCCCAGGAAGGAGGACAGCCGGGGTAATTCTTCGATCGGTGTGGGAAGGTGGGCAAAGTGGAGGCGGGGTATTGAAGTCACAGCATATCCTTGATTAATTGCCGAGGCTCTGGCGGGTCTGTGATCTGCCCCTGAAACGCATCACATCCAGCACGCGCGGGATGATCTCGGAATACATCCTGTACCAGAATTTGTTGGGTGCATAATCCCAGGCGCCCAGGGTACGCAGGACAGTTCCGCCAAGACCTTCCTTGAAACGATACACACCCCAAAGCGAATCGGTCTCATCGAATTTCTCCGGAGCGCCCCAGAGGTCATACAGCGTGCATCCAGCCGCCCTGGCGTGTTTCATGGCTTCCCATTGCAACAGATAGGTCGGCATTTTCTCGCGGTGGAGATCGCGCGACATGCCATAGACATAATAAGCACGACCTGCAAACATGAAGAGGAACAAGCCTGCCACCGGTTCGTTATTGACCTCTGCAATCAAGGGGATCACGGACGGTTGATCCTGGACATTCGAATGATCAAGGAAGGTTTTCCAAACAGTCTGGTAGTAATCCTGATCACGAATGACAAAGCCATCCCGCACAGAGGTTTCCGCGTACATCTTGTAGAGCATCGGGAAATCCCCCTCGGTGCCTATACGAACTGACACACCTTTCTTCTCCGCCAGGCGGATGTTGTAGCGCGTTTTCTGTTTCATGCGCGCCAGCATCTCTTCTTCGGTTGGCACGAGGTCGATCAATACCGTGTTCCGAAATTGGATCTGATCGGATGAGTAGACCCACCCACGTCGCGCCAATTCCTCCTGCACGATCGCTCCCCTGCTCTCTTCAACCGCGTCCTCTGCGCCGGGAATACCCTTGCCAAGAACGACATCGGGATCGACCTTTAAAAAGATCGCGCCCTGCTTTTTAGCAAAGGACTGCAGGTCATCCAGGACCCGCCTCCGGAGAGGTTCATTCGACCAATCCAATAGAGGTCCTTTCGGAGCATACAAGACCGAGAGACGGGCAGCAAAGCCACGGATGGGAATGGCGCGTTTGAGGAGCAGGCAGGCGGCGGCACAGTTTTCAACCTTCAGTGACCAGCCTTCTGTGGATTCAGATATCAAAAAACTGCCGTCATCCAGCCATACCGCGTACCAGGGAGTCCAGCCATACCTGGCTTTTACCTGACCCCACTCATGGGTTTGGAGGAAATGGGGGTTGGGAAGGCGGGAGATCAGCAGATCCCACATTTTTCCATCAACCATTTTCCCTTCCCGCCATGCGCCAGAGATAGAGTTTATATAGTAAAGGATTGTAAATTCGGTCCACTGCCTGCACAGCACGCTTTAACCTGCCGCCAAAGCCACGTTTGAAACGGTAAACACCCCAGAGACCGTCATGACGATTCTCGAACTCCGCCTCAAGTTTTGCTTCATCTTCATCCGGAGTACCCCAAAGATCGTATTCCTGCGCGCCTTTGGCTCTTGCCCACTTCATGGCTTCCCACTGCAGCAGGTAGGTCGGCATGCGGTTGCGTTCCTCGTCCGTCGAGGCTCCGTACATGTACCAGGAGCGTTTCCCGCGCACAAAGACCATCAACGCGGCGAGAGGCTTGCCATCAAATTCCGCGACCAATAATTCTGCCGCGCCCGACGGGTGAAATAATTCATAGGCACGGCGGTAATACTCGAGCGAATGCACACCGAAACTCATCGCGCCCGCCCGTAACCAGCATCATTTTATGGAATCCCTGGATATCCCCCCAGGCGCGGACAGTCACTCCTTTTTTCTCTGACAGGCGGATGTTGTAGCGCGTCTTCTGTTTCATGCGCGCCAGGATCTCCTCTTCGGTCCCCTGGAGGTCGATAATGATCGTGCGAGGAGGTTGGATATTGTGGAGGCTGACGATGGATGATGGACCATGGAGCGCTGGAATTTGTTCATCATCCCAGGAATCAATTTCAATTTTGCAGAAAATGGCGTGATGTTGCCTGCAAATCGCGTCAATCTCCGCAAAAAAACCATCCCCCAGTCTGCCGGCAGGGACCGGTCCCTTGGGGATATAAGCAATTGTTAATCCAAGCGGCAGCCTGCGGAAAAGGATCTGCGCGCCTGCCTCCCCTGATATGAACCGCACTGGCTCCCATCCAAAACCCGCCTTCAATTCCCCCCATTCGCCAGTCTGGAGGATATGCGCGTTGGGATGACGATGTAAAAAATCCTTCCACTCCACCAGAGAGACTTCAGGCATTATTTACCCGATACCTGACCATTAGACCAATGAGGTCATGTCCGGCGGCGGCGTGGACCGGATGGCTGCACCCGGCACCACCCCATCCAGCATATCCAGGAGGGCATCCGTTTCATCCTGCAGGGCGAGGCGCGCCAACTCATCGATCATGGTATTCAATTCCGCACCATCCACGGCTTCATCGGATTCCACGCGCACGATCTCAGGATGGGATGTCGGGGAAAAGCTCATGCTCTCATCCGAAAGTTCCTCGATCAGTTTCTCGCCGGGGCGGATGCCCGTAAATGCAATTTCGATATCCCGACCCGGTTCCAGACCGGACAGGCGGATCAGGTCCTCCACCAGGTCGAGGATCCGCACAGGTTGTCCCATGTTCAGGAAGAAGACCTCTCCGCCCGTACCCATGGCTGCCGATTGCAATACAAGGTGGACCGCCTCCGGGATGGTCATAAAATAGCGCCGCATTTCGGGGTGCGTCACCGTGACCGGTCCGCCGCGGGCGATCTGTTTTTTAAATAGCGGGACAACACTTCCCCGGCTGCCCAGGACATTCCCGAAACGGACGACCGAATACGCCCCGGAAGTCCGGTGGGCGGCATTCAGAACGATCATCTCCGCCAGGCGCTTGGTGGCGCCCATGACACTCACAGGACGAACCGCCTTGTCGGTGGAAATCAGTACGAGCCGTTCCACAGCATGCCTGTTCGCGGCTTCCACGAGATTGCGGGTCCCGAGAACATTATTGGTCAGCGCCTCCGCGACATTCGCCTCCATCAACGGGACATGTTTATGCGCGGCGGCATGGAACACCACCTGCGGGCGGCGTTCAAGGAACACGGATTCGATGCGCGCTTCGTCACGTATGTCTGCTATGACAGGCTGCAGTGAGAGGGATGGAAAATCCTCGCGCAATTCAAGCAATGCCTCAAAGATGCTGTTCTCGCCATGTCCCAGGAGGATCAATTCCGAGGGGCGCCAGCGGGCGATCTGGCGCGAGAGCTCCCGCCCGATGGAACCTCCGGCTCCGGTCACCAGCACACGCTTGCCGTTCAAGCTCGCCCCCACCAGCCGGTCGTCGATCGTTGCCGGCTCGCGGCGCAGGAGGTCGGTAATATCCACCTCGCGCAACCGGTTCACGCTGACCGTCCCCCCGATGAGTTCATACATCCCGGGCATGGTGCGCGAGGGGATGCCCTTCCTCCGGCAGACATCCGTGATCTGGCGAACCAGGCGACCCGGCGCAGAAGGGATGGCTATGACCACCTCATCCACCTGCCGGTTCTCAAGCACGGAGGCGAGGTCGCTCACCTTGCCAATGACCGAAACCCCGTAGATGACATGCTTTTGCTTGGCAGGGTCATCATCCAGGAAACCGATCGGTGCCCAATCCAGCTGGCTGGTCTTTTGAAGTTCGCGTGCAACCAGGGCACCTTCATCCCCCGCTCCGATGATCAGCGTCTTGCGCCCCTTGTTGGTCTTCGAGCCGATCTGTTCACTCAGGATACGCAAAGCAAAGCGTGACCCTCCGACGAGCACCAGGGAAAAAAGCCAGTCAATGATCAGCGCAGTCCTCGGCATGCCGGGCAGGACCAAGCCCGCCGCGCTCAAGGCGAGCATCACACCGCTCGTCAACACGGAGGCGGTCGTAACTGCTGCCGCGATCAATTTGAGTTCACCGACACTGGCATAGACCCATAAACGACGATAAAGACCAAAGAAAAAGTAGGTGGGAATCTTTAACCACCAATGCCACGCCTGCCATGATCATGATGGCAGGAAAATAGAACGACATCTGCCCCACGTCATAGCGCAACGCAAAACTGCCCAGCACGGAGACAAGCACAAGCACTATGTCTGCCAGCAGGACGAAGCGATTACGGAAGTAGGGGCTTGAAAATTTCTGGTTCATTGATCTGACTGATCATCAGCCATAATACGACTATACGAATATCAGCTTTTCTGGTTTTTCATCCACTCCACGGTCTGCTTCAGACCATCCTCCAACGGGATACATGGCGGAGAAACCCAGTTTCTCAGCAGCCAGCCGCGGGCTGCCAATGGAGCGATAAATATCTCCCAGGCGCGGGTCTGCAAACCCGGGTGCGGGAGCATCCGGGAACAGGTCCTGCAAGACTTCAACCAGGTCAATGATCCGCGTTTCCAAGCCGGTGCAGATGTTGAACACCTGCCCGGGCGCGGCTGGATGGACGGAAGCAAGCAGGTTGGCACGCACCACATCACCGACAAAGATCAGGTCACGGGTCTGACCGCCATCGCCAAAGATGGTAATGGGTTGCTTCTCCAACAGGCGGCGGATGAAGATGGGTACAGCCGCAGCATACTGCAAATCGGGGCGCTGGCGGGGGCCATAGACATTAAAGTACCGCAAGCCGACCACTTCCAAACCAAACGAGGTCGTGAAGAGTTGACCATAGATCTCATCCACCCTTTTGGAGGCCGCATAGGGCGAGAGCGGACGGAGAGGGGTCTCTTCGACCAGGGGAAGCGCATCCAAATCACCATAGACCGCTGCGCTGGAGGCAAAGACCACCCGCCGGACGCCATACTTGTGTGCAGCCTGCAACAGCGATGCGGTACCGGTCACATTCACGTCAAAACACCCGGCGGCTCCTTCATGGACTGCGGCACCGAGACAAATGCAGCCTCATGGAAGATGGTATCCATCCCACGGCAAGCCTGGGTCACCCGCGCCGCATCGCGCAGATCGGTCTCGTGAATTTCAACGTCCAGTCCCGCCAGGTTTTCCCGTTTGCCTGTTGAAAAATTATCCAGCACACGGACACGGTCGCCCCGTTCGAGCAGGGCACGGACGATATGCGAGCCGATAAAACCCGCGCCGCCTGTGACAAGCACATTCATGCTCACCTCCCCACCGCGCGCACGACCGTGCCGATGGTGCGAAGAACGATCTGAATATCCATCATCAGGGTGCGATGCTTGATGTAGTAGAGATCATATTCCAGCTTGACCCCGGTCTCGGTGATGCTGGACACATACCCATAATTGATCTGTGCCCAGCCCGTCAGCCCGGGCTTCACCAGCAGGCGGGCACGATAGAATGGGATCTGCCTCTGGTATTCCGCCACAAGTTCAGGCCGTTCCGCACGCGGACCAACGAGGCTCATCTCACCCCGCACCACGGTCCAGAACTGGGGCAGCTCGTCGAGGCGTATCCTGCGCAGGAAATGACCGACACGCGTGACACGCGGGTCATTCTCCGTTGCGGGGCGCGCTTTACCATCGGCTTCGGCATCCCTGACCATGGTGCGGAATTTCCTGATGCTGAACAGCGATCCGCCCTTCCCCAGGCGCGACTGGGAATAGAAGATCGGCAGCCCGCTGTTGATAAAGATTGCCAGCGCAATGAAGGGCAGCGTCGCCAGGAACACCAGCATGCCGACCAGCCCGCCCAGGATATCCATCAGCCGCTTTAATAATTCATAGCCTCCGCCTGCACGCGCCTGGTCCACGAAGGAACGGACAAGCCAATCCAACTCAAGGTGATGAATCGGAACACGACCCGTCATTTCCTCGTAGAGCGTGGGCATGGGGATGATCTCAACACCGCTCTCCTGGGCGTCCAAAATGCGCTGGAAGGTAATTCCGCGCATGACGCCCATGATGCCGATGACCACATCCGATATATGCTGGTCCTCGATCACCTGCAACATGCGTTCACTGTTCCCAAAGACAGTAAATCCTTCAATGGTCTTGTCAACTTTTTCCCGGTCATCGTCAATGAATCCGACCAGCAGGAAAGGCGGGGGATTCATCGAATGGTACAGCCGGGCAAGGGTGCGTCCCGCCTTGCCGGCACCGATGATCAGGATGCGGCGCTGGAGACCTGAAGAGGTATAGAGACGGATGTAAAGCAGGCGCCAGACCAGGGTCAGAAGGGCAGCCAGCAGGAGGAACACCCCCACGATGAAACGCGGCAGGGATTGCGGGTCACGATTGGTGATGAAGAAAAGGGAATACAGGACCAGCCCCAGGACGGCGGCAATGGCGATTCCCCGCAGGGTTCGCTTGCGATTGGCAGCTGAATGAGGATCGTATATCTCGACCAGGAAGATGATCCAGATGAACGGCAGCAGGTAAAACCACAAAGGAATTCTTGCGCTCGGAAAATACTTTATGGCAGCCAGAGGGGAAACACCGGTCAAGATCAACTGGTACCAGGCGTAAGCCAGCCAGGAATAATACGCCCCCACACCTGCCAGGATGGATGAGACCAGGTCACCGATGAACAACAGGGTGCGATGTTCACTCGGACGCAGACGCCAGCCAACAGGTCGCGTTGTACGCTCAGCCATTTGCTTTTCCCAGGGATGAGATCAGGCTCCAGAGCAGCCCCGTCCCCCATGAAAAGTGAATGGTCGCCACCGCGATGGGAAAGCTCAACGCAAGCGCAGGCTGCCCACGACGGATCCCCAGCAGAAGACCGGCGGCCAATGAGCAGACCCGCATAAGCCAATAATTCCAAACCAAGCAGGAGGCGCGCGGGAAGCCAGAATGACAGGAGCAAAAGGATGATCACACTGGCAACAAAGACGGGAGGGAGTGCCTGCCGCCATCGCAGGGTTCCAGGATAACGGCGCAGCATGCGGGCTTTCCAATACCCATAGCGCCAGTACTGGCGCGCCAGAGCGCCAAAAGTGGACCGCGCATAATAGACCGAACGGATGCGCGGGTCCAGCCAGACCACCTTCCCTGCCCGGCGCACCCGGACATTGAACTCATAATCCTCATTCGAAAGCAGGGTCTCATCAAACGCGCCGATTTCTTCAACCAGCGATTTACGGAAGGAACCGAAGGGTACAGTATCCACCGCGCCTGCCTCGGGTTTCAACCGGTAGGCCGCATCACCTGCACCGAAGGGGTGCGAAGCGGCAGCTGCAATTCCCGCCGCAACCCAGCCCGGAGCGCCAGGTTGAATTTCCCAAACCCCTCCCACGTTATCCCCATGACCCTGCTCGAGAGCGCGGACACAATTCTCAACATAATCGGGATGTGGTTTGGAATGTGCATCCATGCGGAGGATGATCTCCCCGCGGGCGGCTTCGATGGCGCGATTGAGAGCAGCGGGGATGATGCGCGCCGTGTTCTCCACGACACGCACGCTCAAATCCGGGTGGGAGCCCTGGAATTCCGCCAGCACTGCACGGGTTCGGTCTGTGGACATGGAATCTGAGACCACCACCTCCATATCGGCGCGGGAAAAGGTTTGCCCATGAATGGCAGACAGGGTGTCGCCAATGGTGGCTTCTTCATTAAAGCAGGGGATGATGATCGAGACTTTTGGCATTCTTTGCTATTTACGCAGTACGAAGTACGGAATACGTCCCTTGCGCTGCGTATTACGTACTTCGCATCCTACTTGCGGGTGGAAACCGTATATGTACTGTCCTTTGCCAGGGGCAGCCGGACAGTTACCTTCGTCCCCTGCCCCGTTTGGCTTTGGACGTTTATTTTACCACCGTGTGCGGTCACAATTTCATGAACGATCGCCAGACCCAAGCCTGCGCCATGATGTGCCCGGGAGGCATCTTCCTGATAAAAACGGTCAAATATATGTGGTAAGGCTTCCGCCGAAATACCCGACCCGGTATCACGAACTTCCACTTCCACCTCCGTCTGCTCTTGTCGGGCTGTTATAGTCACCACCCCACCTGCAGGTGTGAATTTCAGGGCATTATCGAGCAGATTGGTGAACACCTGTGCCAGGCGGTCTCCATCCCCGGATATGGCAGGCAGCGCTTCGGTTTTCAACGAGATCGTCACACCCACGCGGGCTGCCAGGGGTGAAAATTTCTCAACCACCGAGTTCAGTAACATGGGCAGGTCCAGGGGAACCATGTTCAGGTCAGCGGTTCCCGCATCCAGGCGTGCCAGCTCGAGCAGGTCGACCGCCAGGCGGTGCATCCGCCCTGACTCGTCATAGATGACCTGCGCCGCCTGTGTTTGCGCTTCGGGTGTGGCGGCTGTGCCATCCAGCATCGCCTGGGCAAATCCCTGGATGGAGGTGAGAGGCGTTTTCAATTCGTGGGATACATTGGCAACGAATTCCCGCTGGGAAGCCTGGCTGACCTGCACACGCTTGACCATGGAATTGAACGCCCGCATCACTTCCTGGACCTCGCGCGGACCACGCGGCTCAACGGGCTTTGCCGCCTCGGATGGCATGGCGCGTGCTGCCAGGAGCATCTGCTGCAGCGGATCGGCAACCCAGCGGGCAACCACATATGCCAGCACCAGGGACAAAAGGAGCGCCATCCCGGCGCCTCCCAGGAACAATGGCATCAGTTCATCCGCAAAAAGTGAAAGCCAGGCAACGCGTGGACGCGGGGCTGTGACCAGCAGGATGTTTCCGTCCTCCAGCGTTGCCAGCGTGTAAAGCCACAGTCTACCAGCTGCATCCCGCGTTGCCGGCAATTTACGAATAACACCCCCCGGTTGGGGAAGGGTTATGGACTCTGCGCCAGGACGCGTATCACGCAGCACATTCCCATCCGGTGAGTAGATGAGCACACGCACATCAAACAGATCTGCGGCATCCTCCAATAATCTGTTGGCTGGATCATTGACGAATTCCACCGGACGCTTAAGGATCATTTTCTCCGCGGTATTCAGGCGTGTCATCACCTGGCGGGAGGCATACGGATTGCGGATCAGGTAGATCAACAGCACAACCGCCACCACGGAGAGCGCGGTGACGATCAGGAGGGCATAACTTAACCAGAGACGGGAACGGATGGAAGAGACCATCAATCGACCACCAATTTGTAACCCACACCGGTCACGGTTTCGATCCTCACAGAACTGCCTTCCAGTTTCCTCCGTAAATGCGCCACATGGACATCCACCGTGCGGGTCTGACCGTAAAAATCAAATCCCCAGGCTTGCTGGAGCAGCTGCTCACGCGTCAGGACGCGACCCCGCGCCCCGGCAAGGGTGAGGAGCAGGTCAAATTCCTGGGTACGCAGGTCAAGGATCCGCGAGCCAAGATGGACCTCGCGGCGGGCAGGATCGATCACCAGGTTCCCCACTTGAACCGGGGCAGGAAACGCGTCTGCTCCCCGGTCCCCGCGTCGCAGGATGGCTTTGACCCGTGCCACGAGCTCACGCGGGTTAAAGGGCTTGGTCAGGTAATCGTCGGCACCCAGCTCAAGACCAAGGATCTTGTCCACGTCCTCGTCCCGGGCGGTAAGCATAAGAATGGCGACCGGTTCATCACGCTGACGCAAACGCTTGCAGACCTCGAAGCCATCCAGTTTCGGGAGCATCACATCCAACACGATCAACGCAGGATGAAGCTTTCCAGCCGCTTCCAGGGCAGCCTCCCCATCTGGAACCGACTTGACCCGAAAGCCTTCGCGCTCCAGGTACATCTGCGCCAGTTGCACGATGGAAGCTTCGTCATCCACGATAAGAACGAGTTCGGAGGGCATGGTTCCCGGTAGACAGCCTTCAGATACAAGTTGTGGCAGCCCGATCAGGCAGGCAGGGCTACGATCTCGATCTCCACCAACCCGCCTTTGGGCAGGGCTGCCACCGCGACCGTGCTGCGGGCGGGCGGATTCTCAGTGAAATACTCAGCATAGACGGCATTCATGGGGGCGAAGTTCGCCATATCCGTCAGGAAAACAGTGGTTTTAACCACATGCCCCAGGTCCGAGCCGGCAGCTTCGAGAACGTGCTGAAGATTGGTGAGAGCCTGGCGCGCCTGGGTTTCGATCCCGCCGGCGACAATTTCCATCGTCTGCGGATCCAATCCCAGTTGTCCTGCGGTAAAGATAAAATTCCCTGCATGGATGGCTTGTGAATAGGGTCCAATGGCTAGGGGGGCATTGGGCGTGGAAATGACCTGTTTATTCCCGGATTTTGACATGTTACCTCGCTTGAGAGATGGTGATTTGGTGATTATAGTCGAATGAGAGTGCCGCCGGGTAGTCAGCCAAAAAGCGGGCAAATCAACCTTCCCCCATTCCATTGAAAGGAGATGGGGGAAGGCGAATTAATGCTGACCGTATTTTCGCAGGTTACTCTTCCATGGTTTCAGGAGCTGCAGGTTTATGCGCTTCCCGGATGGATCTCATCAGTTCGATGAGCTCCCTGCCGGTGCCGTCCATGGTGGAATGGATCTCCCCAAATTTCGTCCCCAGGTCCTTGAGGGTTTCCTTCGCCTGGTCGGCATCGATCACCTTGCCATCCGGGTCAAATCCCTTGTGGGAATTGATGATGCCCTTGCAGGATTCATAGATGGGATGCACCTGCTTGACTGCCTCTTCGAAAGCCTCCAGCGCTGCCTCCAGTTCCGCAGTGGGCTCTCCAGCCTCCTTGAGGCGCTCGATCATCCTGTTCGCTTTCTCCACCAGTACATCCGACTTGTCGAGGAACCTGCCAAAGCGCTCATACCGGCGGTTCATGCGCGCCCAGATCCTTTCCAGGCGCTCATTGCTGATCGCCGTTCCCTGGGCAGGTGGTTGGGTATCCGTCTCTCCAGATGCCGAGACTCCCGTCAGCGGGAAAGCAGCCAGGGCAAGGGCGGCTATCAATGCCACCAAAATCGTTTTCTTGAACAGCATCGTTTTCATGGTCAACCTCCTTGGTTGTGATGCTGTCAGTATAAAATGCCCGGGTTATGGGAGTATGGCGTGGATGTAAAAAGGAGGTAAATTATTCGATCTACCCCCCGATAAGGAAATATCTATATCCGTCTGACCGCCAGCATGGTGAGGTCGTCAGATGGAGGCGCGTTACCGGCGAAGTCATCCAGGATGGTTTCGATGGCTTTGAGCATATCATCTGCAGACCCTGTCTCCTGCCAGCCTACCGCCCGCAGGATGCGTTCCTCGCCGAACATATCACCTTCCAGGTTAAAAGCCTCAGTTAACCCATCGGTATAAAGCAGGACGGATTCCCCTTCCTGGATCGTGATGGTCTTCTCCTGCATGTGCGCATTCTCCGATGCACCGAGTGCCACGCCTGTGCGCGTCAAGCGTTCAAGCGAGTCCTGGCGCACCCAGAGCGGAGGGCAATGACCGGCATTGGCATAGGTCAGCTCACCGGTATTCTGGTCCAACACCGCAAAAAACGCCGTAACAAACATGCCTTGTCTCGTGTCCGGAAACAGCAACGCGTTGACCCGGGTCAAAGCTCGTGCGGGAGATGTGGTTTCCCTGGCGGCAGCATGGAGCAGAGTGCGCGTCAATGCCATGAACAGGGCGGCTGGCATGCCCTTGTCAGCAACATCTGCAATAAAGAAACCAAGACGGTCATCCGGAAGTTCGATCACATCGTAGAAGTCACCCCCCACCTGGCGGGCTGTACGCCAGCGGGCAGAGAGCTGCCAGTGCGCATGGGTCGGCAGGACATCCGGAATGAAGGTCTGCTGGATCTGGCGCGCCAGCTGGACCTCGGTCTCAAGGCGCTCCCGGACCACCATCTCCTTTTGCAGGAGGTCATTCTGGATGGCAAGCGCAGCCTGCTGGGCGATCCCATTAATGATCTCCACGCGGCGGGCGCGGAATCGCAATCCACCAGGAGCCTCTTCGATCAGCATGGCGCCATACACGACATTCTTGATGGAGAGAGGCACCACGGCAAGCAACGGTGCGTCGCTCGCCAGGACCGCAGGCAGTTCCTCATCAGAGTGAGGGGGAGGTGAAACCATGCATCCGGGGACGACTCCGAGTCGAGTGTGCGCACAACCGGGCGATTATTTTCACAGGCAGAATCGAGAAGGAGGAACTCACCCGGCGCGAGGCTCCGCTGGAAGAGCGGCTCATCGATCTCATCAAACCCGTATTCCTCAATGGGTATAAAGCGGTCCAGCCCGTCATCATAACGATATAGCACTGTCCGGCGAACGCCCACCAGGATGGGCATGATGCGGACAATGGTACCGAGGATCTCTTGAAGATCATTGAGGCTGACGACCGCCTGCGCGACCTGCAAGAGGGCAGCAGAGGCATACGCCTGCTCCTGTGCCTGGTCGTAGAGCCGGGTATTCTCTATGGCGACCGCGGCATAGCTGGCGAAGGTCGAAAGCATGTTTTGGGCTTCATGACCATATCGACCCACAGTGTGATGTGCCAGGGCGATGACACCCAATGGCTGGTCACCGATGCGCAAGGGAGCGACGATGGAGGAATATTCGGAGCCAAAGCCTGCTGCGATGCCCATCGGCCATTGCGGATCGCCGGATTTGCGGATGACCGGCTCGGGCGCCACCAGTGCGGACATCATGGCTGCCGAGGCTTCCGGATTATCGTAACGAGCCTGTTCGAGCGTGGTGATGCTGCAGTTGGAACAGGCAGCCAGGTAAAGATCCTGCTCACCCAAAAGCCAGATGGCAGAGATATCGATCGGCAGGTTGTTCGCAAGTTCATCCAGGATGGCTTGCAGGGATTTATCGAGACCGACATTATCGGAAAGGAGACCCGCCACCTCGCGCAGGCTGTCACCCACCCGACGACGCCATTGTTCCGTTTGATACAGGTCGGAGTTGTGAATGGCTCCCGCGATATTATCAGCCACTGCCTCGAAGATCAGTTGATCATCCTCCTTGAAGGCATTGAGGCGTTCGGTCTGGATATCAAGCAGACCAACCACTTTCCTGTCATAGACCAGAGGCACACACAATTCGGAACGGATATCCTTCGGAGGCAACGGGGATGGACGATAACGAGGTTCCTTGAGAACGTCATTGGACAGGACGGTCCTGCCATTGCGAGCCACCCAGGGGATGATTCCCTGCGGGTCATCCAACGAAAACGCAAATCCCTGCAGGCGCCTGCTCCGGCGCCCGCTGCCAGCCTCATATTCGATCGTGCGTCGATTCGGGTGCACCGAATACATGTGCACGAATGGATAACCAAACCTTTTCTGTATCAACTGTGCGGCACTGCGCATCAATTGGGTCAGATCAAGGGAGGAGGTCACACCCTTGCTTACCTCGGCGATCAAGCTTAACTGGTCGGCACGGCGGCGCAGATCACCGTAAAGCCGGGCTCCCTCCACCGCGCGGGCGATCGAATCCACGAGTGCCTCGAGCACCAGCAGATCATTGGGGTGGAAAGCCGCGGGCTGGTTGCTCTGGACATCCAGCACACCCAGCACCTGGTCTTCGATCTTTATCGGCAGGGACACTTCCGAACGCGTCTCCGGCAATAGATTGTAAAAACGATAGCGGGAGTCCTGCTTGACATCATCGCTGAGAACGCGCTCGCCCGTCTCGGCAGCCCGCCCGATCATCCCTTCCCCCAGCTCGGCATCCACAATGATGTTCTTTTTGCGTCCGGGTCGCGGGGCGGAGGCGCTGGCACGGAACCGCAGTGATTTGGCGCCCGGCTTGAACGTGAAAAAGGCAACGAAGTAGTAATTAAAGGTCTTTTGAATGAGACCGGTCACGCTGCGTGCGAGTTCATCAATCTCGAGCACGTTGGCGATCTGTGCGCTCACCTGGCGGACAAGGTTCAATTGCCCCAGGCGGAAGCGTTCCACCGCGGCGCGATGCGAGGAATACAGACCGATCGCAACAATGGAGGAAAATCCCTCCAGTATATCCAATTCCTCGGGGCGAAATGGTTTGGCACGGCTGACCTGGAGCGCGCCCAGGCGCATGCCATGGTCCGATATGGGCAGGGCGATCCAGTGATTCTTGACTCCCTTGCCGGAACGGATGATCTCCCCTTTTTCAAAGGCACGGCGTAAACCGCCCGAAGGGGGTTCCGCAGGGAACAGGGCAGTGGATTCGCGATCAGGCAGACGGAACAAGACCTCATCCAGCCAGAGCGAGACGCGCCCATTCACGAGGCGGCGGATCGCCTCGAGAATACGCTCCTGCTGAGCGGATAGTGAATCCGCACTTGCCAGTTGTTCTCCCAGGCTGGCCAGGCCGCGCCAGGCGGATGGATTGGGAGTAACAACATGGGGAGTCATGAATCCCCCGATTTTCTCTTTATCATGGTGAGGGTATTCCCAAATCTTTTCGAAGAGGAAAAATGAACCTCGTCCATCAACTGGTGCATGAGGTACACCCCCAGACCGCCCACCTCCCGTTCACTCAGTTGCTTGCTCAGATTTGGTTTACGGACCCTGGACATGTCGAATTCTTTACCGTGGTCATGGACGATGACGGTCAATTCCCCACCCGCAGCATCGCAGGAAATATCCAACTTCCCCTTCGGGAAACTCTTATATGCATGTTCGATGATATTCGAACAGGCTTCATCCGTGGCAAGCTGGATCGAATAGATATCCTTGCAGGAAAACCCCGCCTGCTCCGCAACCTCTCCCACAAGGTCGCGGATGGCGTCCAGGTTCTTGAAATCAGCAGAAAACTTGGCTTTCTTCATCAGTAAAATCTTATGCCGCAGATAAAAGACCGCCTCCACAATTTATGCTGGAAGCGGCCATGGATTGCACCTGCTGCGGCTGGAACTTCCTAGAAATTACCAACCGCAGCGAGTGCGTCTTCGTAAGTCTTAAACAGCTCAGTGAAACCGGCAAGTTCCAATGCCTCGCGGATGCGGACCGGCACCGCTGCCAGCACCACCTCGCCGCGGTTGTAACGCTTGCAGGTGCGCTGGGTGGCAAGCAGGGTACGGAATCCGGCGCTGGACATGTACTCCAGCCCAGCCATGTCGAGAACGAGTTTGAAATGACCGTCGTCACAGATCCTTTCCAGCGTCTGGCTCAATTGCGGAGCGGTGGAGCTGTCCACGCGACCTTTGATCTCAATGACGTTGCAGTGTTTGAATTCTTTGACTACAGTTTCCATTCCTTGCCTCCACTTTGGGATGAGCGTCTGGTTTCAAGTGGGAAAAATTATATCACGAAGTTCCCGGTGGGCAGCGAACGGGCAATCGCCATCCTCTCCTGGTCAACAAAGATTTGAAGCGAATTAATTAATGGAATCCAGGGTGTAAAAACCATATTCCATTCCCCCAGCCTCCCCAACTATTTCCCCGTCGACTTCCACCCAGGCATGGGCATGAATCCCGATCCGGGTTTTCCTCGCGCCGATCTTCAATTCCGATGCGATGCCGCGCCTGCCCAACATCCAGCGCAGTGTGAGGGACTGGGGCAGGCAGGTCATCCTCAGTAGATGCAGACGGGATGCCCAGCCGACCAGGCGAGCCACATGCTGCGCAACAGGAAGCTGATCAACAGTTCTGCCCGCATGATGGATGCTGGTTTGTGTCAGCCTCTCAAAACTTCCCCAGCGCAGGCGGAAATGGAAATATAAAAGGACCCACCAGGCATCCAACAATGCCAGCCAGTCCAGGAGCGAAAGTTTTCCGGCAAGGCGAAGTCTATGCAGAAACCGATTCCACAAGGTCATTCTCCATCAGATCTGCAACAAGGTCCAACAGGTCACGTTCCAGTTCAGCCGCATCCACCTGATACTCCGCCAGGATCGCCTCATACGCGGCACGAAGCGAACTCCCGCCGCTCAATAATTCCCACAAGCGCGCGCCCACATCGCTCAAGGAATAGTATTGATTGGTACGGGCGTTAAGTAAAACTGCATCACCATCCACCGTGGTGAATAATACCGTCCCGGGTATGCGCAAGACAGAATCCAATGTCAACATGGGGTTTCCAGAATTTTTCTCACTTCCTCAAGGGCGGAAAACCGGCGCGGATATGTCAACTCGTAAACGGGCACCAGGCGAGCCGCCTCAGCCGCGAATGCCAGGTGAGCCGCAAGCAGGCGCTGGTCAAAAAGCCGGGCGCCCGCGGTATGACCAGCCAGGACCTGGACAGCCTTGCCGCGTGGGAGCAATTGTAACCCTGGCTGCTGATCCCCGATCGTTTCCCTTATCAGGCAAATTCGTCCAACCGGAACCTTTTCAGGGAGGGAATACCCAGGTTGGGATTCGACTGATACTTTCAATTGTGGAAAATGCGGCAACGCATCCACGCCAGTGTGGACGGTAACCGGCAAAATGTCATCCGCCACCCAACGCCAATCACCTCCGCCAGATCCTGCCAGGTATGAGGCAAGGGTGGATTTTCCCTGCCCGGATTTACCAAGGAACATAACCAGGTGGTCCCTGAACATGGATGCGCTGGCATGCAGGCTCCAGACACCGCGCAAGGCAAGCGCGAGAACAAGCGCAGGACCGAGCAGGATATCGCGATCCAATGAAGTAGTCTCCACAGTGCCATCCACCCGGAGAATCGAATCACCGCCCGGGGAAATGCATACATCACCCCCGCCAGCGACTTTGAGAAGATAACCAAATGCGCCGGACCAAACCTCGACCCGGCGCATTTCATTTCCAACCAAGCCAGTCACCTGGCTGATCAACTCAGTTTTTGAATCACCTTTAAACGGAAAAATCTCCGCTTTAATCCTGGAACAGCATAACGTTCCAATTCCGATAACGGCATGGGAAAAGTAATTGCCTGCCCGGCGACGCGATAAGTGGGCATGAAAGGAAACATGCTTATAGAGGAGGATAATAGGGGTCTTCCGGTGGTTTAAATTCATCCGGCAACGGGAAAGGAGGGATGGTATCCCCTGCGAAGGGAAATTCCGGATCCCCACTAGCTGTGCTGTCTCCAACACCGGGGAACCTCCCAGGGTCATAGTCCGCAGATCGCCCAGTTTTTCAAGTACCGGCTTGCGATATTGCTTGCGGGATGGATTCATTCCGTTATTTGGGTTTCTTGATCCAGTAATAGGAAAACTACTCATAGAACTACTCCTTGCTGATTATATCTTGGAAAAACAGACTCTTCCCATGCATTAAATGAGAGGCAAAGCCAGGGTACAAGTGCATGAGGTCCATCTTCCTCAGGGCGAAATTTTACATTCCATATTTTTTTTATCCACTCTTGTCGGACAAACCTGCTCCAATGAGAGTCTAGCTGATTCCAGGAAGACTTGCAACCATTTACTCTCCCGCTCCACCCCGCGCAGGTAGAGAGGTATCAAAGAGGTGGGATGCCGGCGGGTACGGATTATTTCAGGAAGTATCCCCTGCATGGCATTCCGCAAGACATGCTTGTATCTTCCGTGAAAATACAGCTGGTACGCAGGCAGTGACAGAACAAATTCCACCAGGCGGCGGTCACGGTAGGGATGGCGAAGTTCCAATCCATGGCGATTTGAATTGTATATTTCACCCGAACTGCTCCGGGAAGCGAACAAATTGGTGATATTCCCGGATCGATCGCCCACGAACTGACCTGATGCAGAGGAGGCAGATAATTGCTTTTTCGAATATGACGTCAACCAAATGGAAGGCTGATTACGGCGGCGCAGGAGGTTTTCCCCGGGAAGCGAATCCAATATGCGCCGGACAACCCTCGAAATAAAACCGGCAGATAATGTCCAGCGCCAACCGGCATACCGAATGTACAATGCCAATTCGTGTGCAGCCAATCGGAATTTCCCATCGGCAAGGAGATCCGCCAACCAATCCATGCCTGCGCTGTAAAGATGGTCTCCAAACCCGCCGGTCAGCAGGACACGCACTCCCTCCTGCCGCGCCCGCTCATAAGCGCGCTCCTTGATCAACCGATAGGGATTCCCCTCCGGCTGATTTGGATTGTGCGGCATGTCCTTCCAATTCCCATACGGCCAGAGATCATCACAGGGAATCTGAATGGATTTCAGTGAGTACTCATCCTTCACTGCATCGATGTACTTCCGTTCATCACAGTCCGTTAATTCGTTGAACACATACGAGATGGTGGTCAATGGGGCACCGGGATTGCTCCGAGCCGCGATACAAGCCACCGAGGTGGAGTCCAAACCTCCGCTCATCAGAACCCCAACAGGGGATGACGAACGCATGCGACACCGGACACTCTCCTCCAACAATGCACGGAACTGTCCGGCATATTCAACATCCGTCAAGCCGCGAAGCTTCCGGGAGAAGTCCGGCTTCCAATAGCGTACAAGTCGTTCCCGGGTGGCATCTATTATCATGATATGAGCGGGCAGTAATTCGTAAACATCCTTGAACAATGTCTGCCCATCTTCCGGGACTTGAAAGGAAAAATAATGCGCCACCGCGCTTTCGTTCAATTCAGGAGGAGAATCTTTGGCTGCCGCAACCGCCCAGGGTTCGGACGCAATTACAGATCGACTCCCCGTTCGCGAGTAGAAAAGCGTGCGGTCCCCAGAGGATCGCGGGCCAGGATCAACTCAGAGTGTTGTTCATCCAGGATGGCAAAAGCAAACTCACCAAGGAAGCGTTTAACACAATCCTCCCCCCAGCGGGCATAAGCATGCAAGACCATGGCAGCATCCGAAATATCCCCTGCCATCGGATGAATTGAAATCCAAGTGCGGCAATCAGCTCATCCCGATTATCCAGCCTGCCATCAAAAACAATTTTGAAGGGCAATCCTGGCAGGCCAACAGGCTGTTTCTCCCCCTGCTCCTCGGGAGTGGTCCAGAAATGGCAGTGACCGAGAGCAACACGGTCAGCCTGATAAACATCAGAACCATCCGGTCCACGGTGTTTCAGACATTCCATAACGCGTTCCAATACGCCGGTTTCCACCGGCGTATTGGCACGTTCATAAATCACTGCAATGGCACTCAAAGTCGATTTTCCGGGTCGAGGGTAACCTGACCACTCGGTTAAGGTTCGACCACCAGCGCCGGATCACCCATCAGGGTCCAACCCAGCAACACATCCAGCAGGTCTGGATGTGCCAGTGCCAGCTCCTGTTTGGCATCCAGCAAAGCCTGCCCCATGGTCATGCCGGGTGTCACCATCCGCGGCATCAGCAGGTTCCCCAGCAACTCTTCCGAGTACGAATCCGTGCAGGGTCGAGGCACCCAGCACCGCTGCCGCACCTCGATCACCGGAGAACAGGAAGCTCTGCACCAGGTAGTTATTCACAGGATCCACATAGTAGGTATTCCAGCAGCCCCACTGCACCACCACGAACGGGCGCCCGGCATTCGTCAACGCCGGCAGCGTTCTTCGTACTGAACAAGCCGCTGAACGTCCACGCCGTCGGACCAGAGTGACCGGTGAAGTTCACCAGGGCCGTGCCCCGGTTCATGGCTGCCACCAGTTGCGCCTGGGCGGTCGAAACGCTTAGATCATCCAGATGGATATTCTCCACCGACCAACTGGACGGCAAGCTCCCGGACATGATCAGGCTGATGCTCTTGAAGGAGAAGCCTCCGATCCACCTTGTCTGCGGCAAAGACCGCGGTCCGCCCATAGTCCTTGTCCTGGTAGGCAAGCGTCTTGTTCACCATCAGTTCCAGCTCAGCCACCGTGCGCACCGGGAAACGCCCGATCGCCAGGTCCGGCACCTTATCCCCGTGTATAGTCTGCATACAAGGGATCGGCTGGTACGAATTTGGCAACATTACTCGTGGTGACATACAGCGAGGGAATGAAACTGATGCTGTTCTTTCCCAGGTAGTTGCGGTAATCATAGGTATCACCACCCACCAGCAGGACATACTGCGTGCCAAGGTTCTGCGCGGCATATGCGATGTAATCCTTGATGGCTTGCGGATCGAAGACACCATAGGTGTATTTCGCATACAGATCGTTGACATCCACCACGTTGACCGTCAGTCCCTGCGCCTTGCGAGCCTGCACCAGAGGCTGTATGCCATCGATAAATGCCGGATGGGAGATGATCAGATATTGCGCCCGGGTTTCAAGATTAGCCTGGGCTGGCACTTTCGAGAAGGCGGGGCTGTACAGCGAATCCACTGTTGAGACCAGGTAGGTATTAACTGTGGTCGAACCGGCAAAGGTAGCCGTGTAGGTCGCGCCGCTGGCTTTCACTGTAACCTTGCTGACACGCACCGGGCGATTATTCTCCAACCGGTAGACAACCACGTTCGAGCTTGGGAGGTTCGTGACACGGAAAGCCCGTCCGTTGGCTGTAAAGGTCAGCCGACCATCCTGGGCACGCAGCAAACGTCTGTAGGTAATGCTGAATTTATCCAGGTTGACCATGTCATACTTCACACCGCTATCACCCGGCAGGGTCAGGCGCAAAGTATTGGCACCTTCATGCAGAGTACCTCCAGGAAGGGTGACCTTGATCACCTTTTCAGTCAGCCCATCGAACATCACATCTGTAACTGGTATCCCATTCACGCTTGCCAGCAGGTGATGATCAGGGCTCTGCGGCCAGTCTGTCACTCCCCAGACCACCAGTGTCAAGGTTGCCGGTGCGGATGGGTTCGCCATTCCATTCACCTGGAACTGGTAATCCCAACTTTTCGATGTCGTGTAGGTCAGCATGGAGGTGTCATACCAGGCATCCGTGCCGGGCGCATAATTGGCATAGGCACGCTGGTTGTTAACCACCAGGGTTTCGTTATAAGTTGAGACAACCTTTTGACCGCGCTCGAACCTGGGCGTTGTCAACAGCGATGAACGGGGATCTGCCCTGGTTGAGATGGATGGTGTACACGTTGGTGTCTGGTATAGATCGTGTCCAGCGCCCGTCCATGGAACTCGATGTAATTGCCTGGACCGAACCTGCCCTCCGTGGTCAGGACATAGATCGGAACCGCTTTCCCGGCAAGGGTGACTTTGATGCTCGTCGGTCGCACTCCATTCAGGTCCAATCCGGCATCCCGCAGTTTTTCATAGGTTATGCGGTAAAGACCGGTCTGGTTCACTTGCATATTGAGAGCATTCACCTGACCGGCAGCCTTTGACAAATTCCGGTTGCAGTACACCGTGCAAACTCCAGGTCGGCTTCCACTGCCTGCCAGTCGATTGGTTCCATCTCGTCCAGGGAGCCATATTCTTCACCCAGCGTGAAAGGTCCATGGCGGCGGGTATCCCCGAACAACATCCACATCCTCAATGTAGAAGACGGCTCGGCATCCGTTTGCGCAGTAAAGGCATAATCCTGGCGGGTCAAGCGAGTCGATCACATTGGAACCGATCAGCTCATCATTCAGCGGCTCCAGGCGTCCACCCTGCTCACCATACAAGTTGAAACCCACATTGCCTGTCTCGGTGGCAGTCGACCAGGTGAACAACACCTGCTCACCCTGCCGCTCCGATTTGAAGTATGACAGCGTCACCGGGGTGGGCGTGCCACCTGCCTCCATCGCTTGTGATGGGGTAATCTTCGATCTCGCCTGCCAGGGTCGAGTAACCGAGCGGAGACGGAGAAGTCGGGGGTATATCGTAGATCCGGAAACGGGAATAGAAGGTACCAGCTGCAAGATTGCCGTCACCGGGGTAGTCGATGATGATGATGGAGTCGACGCGCCGGTCGGACTGCAATTCACGGTAAAAGATTGCGCCTCCAGGGCGTCACCGAAATCAGTATCGTTATTCCAGTCGAACCAGGCATAGAGAGTCCTTGTTCCTGCCGGATCGCAGGTGGCAACCACTGAGGCAGTCCCTTCTCCGGAATTCCAGTTACCTGTCCAGGTGACACCGTCATCAGTCGCCTGGAATTGATAATCCGTCATATTGATACCATCTGTCTCGCCCGGGTATCCACCAAGACCGGGCAGGCGGGTACCGAGATAGGTGGTGCTATTGATATTCATCGCCCCACCGTCGTTGAACAAGTTCATGTTCAGATACTTGGATGGCAAATGACCAAAGTTGCCGTTCAGGTAAGATGCAGAGTCTGTATTTGATAATACGGTACCGCTGTACGTTCCATATGCCTGAGCAGTGTTGGTCGCGTAACCTGCAACAGCAGTAATTGGTGTAACCACATCAATTATACAGGTGGCAATATGCAGGTCGTAGGGATCGCCTGTCACTGCCACTGGAAGAGGATCAATAAGGGAATCTGGATCCCACTCGCAGCCTGAGAGCGGGACACCGATGGGATCGTTGATGCCGATGGAGGAAATCGGCACGTCGCCAGTATTCTCCACTGTGAACTTGTAGTAAACCGTGGATCCTGCAGGGATGATCACGGAGTCATACCAGGGACCGGAGGAGGTGGTGCCCACCTGCTTCTCGAGGGAGATGCCAGGCATCAGTTCTCGCACGAGCAGGTTCGCAGTGGTTGTATTGCCATTCACAGTGGAACCATTGATGACATGAGACACATTATTGGTCGTGTTCTCTTTTACGCCAGTGGTGATCCCAACGACATTCACCGTTAAATAGCATGTGGATCCAGCAGGCATGCTCATGTTGCTCAGGCTAACCGATGTAGCAGTGGTAGTGATCGTTCCACTGTATGGTGGATCATCACAGGTACCCGTCAATCCGCTTGGAGACGCCACCTGCAATCCCGCAGGCCAACTAGCCGAGTCCGCGAATTCCACACTGCTCAGGGAGGCGTGTGCATTGGGATTGATGACCGTGAAGGTCAAGGTCGTCGAATTCCCGGTGAGAACATAGGCAGACCCGAATAACTTGCTTATGACGGGAGGATTGACAACTTCCAGGTCAGACGTGCCATATCCGGAGGAGGATCAGTTAATCCCTGTATCGGTCGATGTAATGTTCCCACTTACGTTACGGTAATCTGCAGCATCCGTCCCCTTTACCCTGACCGAAAAACTACAATTGGAGTTCCCGGCCAACGTCGAGCCGCTAAAGCTTATTAGTGTACTCCCAGGTACAGCCAAAATGGTATGTCCGGTGCTTGAACCGGGTGTGCAAGAGACGGTTGGGGTGCCATTCGGATCATTTACCACCAACCCGGTCGGCAGGGTGTCGGAGAAACCCACGCCTGACAAGGATGTGGTATTGGGATTGGTGAATGTGAAGGTCAGTGTGCTGTACTGGCTGTCCGTGGCGATCGAGGCTGGCGAGAATGACTTGGTCAGGGTCGGGAGCAGCGGGCGAGGGCAGCCAGTGATGGTGACATTGTCAATTCTTGCATAAGCATCGACAGTGGCGCCGCCTGCAAGATTCACTCTGAAGGTCGTTTGACTGATACCAGTAGAGGGGGCAGAATAAGCTACTGGCTCCCATTTCGCCTTGGCAATTGTTGTACCTGTCCCGGCGCTGTAGGAACCTGTGTCTGCCTGTGAATATACATAGGCATTATTATTTCCACCACCACTCTGCCAATCACCTGGGGCACCAATGTAAATTTCAAACGAAATCGCAACACCACCATAGTTACTTGTGTCCAAAGTAAATTCAAAATAAGGCGCGGAGGCTGAATTGGGCAGAAGCCCGATGGTGTTCCACCCACCAGTGATCATCCATGAGTTCGCGGGATTACCGGTGGTGCTGATGCTCGGCGTGCCGCCTGAGCTGCTCGCAGTGGCACTGGAGACATCTGTCGCCTTGGTGGTATAGGGAGGCGGCGGACCACCACTGCCCTGACCGGTGGTGGGCATTGTCCAGGTGGCAAGAGTAACAGGGGTTCCGCATGTGGACGGTCCTGGTGGTCTGGAGGTGGCAATCAGCGTATCCAGAGCATAATTTCCGGTGTCGTTTATGCCAATAAATAAATGCCCCGATGTGTTATTGTAGATGCCATCCGCATCGGCTGTGACCGTAATGGCAATCGTACAAGTGCTTAAGCCGTTGACTGTGATGTTGCTGAACGATAGCGCTGCCTGTCCCACCGTTAGGGAGGCTGGGGATGGGGTACCGCACCCTGTGTAGGTGATGCCTGTGCTCGCAATGGACATCTGACCACCAGTCGGGCTCACACCCGCCGGTAAATTGTCGATGAAGTTCACACTGCTGATCGCATCCGGACCCGGATTTGTGATCGTAAAGGTCAGCGTGGAAGTGCCGGGCGGAGTTGTATTTGCATTGATTGCCTTGGGTGAAAATATTTTGGTGATGCTGGCATTGACAATAATGGCATACCGCAAAGATCCAGCAAAGTCCGCATTGTAGTGATAACTGGAGCCGGAGAAGTCGTAGATCAGGGAGAGCAAGGCTTCCGGGTTGGTCAGCGGATTGGTTGGTATCGATAAGATTTTGACATGATAATCAACAACAATCTCACCACCATTCTTTCCAACATCCACGCAGGCACGGTAATTCGGGCTTAGCGGATTATTCACCCAGATACAACTGTCCCCATACAGTTGATCGTTGGGATCGCTGACGTTATTCGATGTATCCGCAGTATAGTCTGTGGATACAGAGAGCACCTGGAAGATGGTGTTCGGAAGGCTTAAAAAGGTTTCGATCTGTTCGTACCCATTGGTGGCTGTGGAGCCGATCAATTTGATCCAATATTCCTGTCCGACCATCAACGACATCGTACCACCTGGCACAATGCTTGTATAGGAGCCAACCAGACCTGTTGTACTCAACTGGACATCGGTGGTCGAGTTGCGGGACTGGGAGATGAGGTGCTCCACAAAGAGTTCACGAGGGGAGGGGGTCGTAACGGAAACAACGGTATCATTCGCTGTGATGGTATAACCCCGAGTCTTGTTATATGCCGTATCGAGTCACGCGTAACCTCCACCTCAAAGTAGGCATCCTTGCACTGACCGGCAGGTATCGAGAGAGAAACAACATCCAACGTGCCTTGACGCAGGTTGATATACGCATTACCTGTATATTTATTCAGACCATCATCCCAATTAAAGGTCACGGATACTGTGGAATCACTACCACTTGTATTACAGACGCGTGCCCCAATCGGGAATTTGTTCGGACCGACTGTCACCAGGTTGCTATCCAGACCGATGACATTCCAGGTAATGGGCGTGATCGTCAAACTGCCTGTTGCGCGCGCCGGCTGGAAGCTCATGACAGAGACGACCAGAGCAAGCAGGACAGCAAAGATCAGCATAACTTGCAGGCTGGATTGGAAAATCCTACTATTGAATGGGGAAATTATCAAACCGGCTGATTTTTTCAACATGCATCCTCCATAGATACGAAAAATGGAAGACAGCCGGTTGCGCCACTTGCTCCACAGGTATGTTCAGCGCCCAAAAAAATCGTACCTGCATCAAAGCATCTGTCTGATTAGTTAGTAGATTTGTAGTAGTACAAAAGTACTATCACAATTATAATGTTGCACCTTCATTTGTAGCAAGAAAATACCTGGCGTTGTAAAGAAAATGCAAGGTATTTTTGTAATGTAAATGTAATAGAAAGGAAGATATTGCTCCCATTCACCAAGAAATTATAGTTTCTTGACAAGGAGACAGTAAAAAAATGAATCAATGCCCCCACATAAAAAACAATGTGGATGAATACGACATTAATTGTTAATTTTACGGGTGGCCAAATTACCATCAAGGAAAATAGCATTTCAAATCAAGATTTCAACAAGGAATGAATTTCCCCAAACATATCGAATACCCTTCAAGCTATTGGGCTAAAAAGTAAAACCGGGTTTTCTGAGAAAACCCGGTTCCAAGTCCATCCGTAAACTACTCTTCCTTCCTGGCTTCCAATTCCTTCTTGTGGAGTTCCACAATGGCGGCTGCCAGGTGTTGGGGTACGACCTCGTACCGGTCAAAATCCATGGTGAAGTAGCCGCGCCCGCCCGTCATCGAGCGGATCTGCGTGGTGTAGCGCAGCATTTCAGCGAGAGGCACATGTGCCACGACCACGGTATTGCCATGCTCAGTTTCAGTTCCTTGCACGCGGCCGCGCCGGGTATTCAGGTCGCTCATCACATCGCCCATGTATGCATCCGGCACAGTGATACGGACGTTCATGATCGGCTCAAAAAGAACCGGACCAGCCTGCTCCACAGCCAGCTTGAAAGCCTCGCGACCGGCGGTTTCAAAGGCGATCGGCTTGGAGTCCACAGGGTGCTCCTTGCCGTCATACACGATCACGCGCACGTTGCTCATCGGATAACCGGCAAAAGCGCCGTGCTCCATGGTAGCCTTGATGCCTTTTTCGATGGGCGGCAGGAAGGACTTGGACAAGCTCATCCCGACCAATTCGTCCGTGAATTCAAAATCGCCTTCGGGATAGGGTTCAATGCGAAGATGGACCTCGCCGAACTGACCGGCGCCACCGGTCTGTTTCTTGTGGCGGTACATGGCTGAACCTTTGCGGGTGATGCCTTCACGATAGGGAACCTTGGGTTGATCGATCACCAATCCCACCTGGAACTTGGTCTGCGCGCGGTGGATGGCAACATCAATGTGCTGATCGCCCATGCCCTGCAGGATCGTCTGCCCGGTGACCTTTTCGTTGTACCAGGAAAGGGTCATATCCTCCTCGCACAGGCGGGTGAGGGTCGGCGTGATCTTGGCGGCATCCGCCTGGGTCTTGGGATGTACAGCGACACGATACAATGCAGCGGGATATTTGGGCGCAGGGATGGTAAGTGGATGTGCCTTGTCGCTGAAAGTATCGCCCGTCGCGGAGACGGTCAGCTTGGAGACGGAACCAATATCGCCGGCATGAATCACCTTGGCGGGAGTCTGTTCCTTGCCGCGCTGGAGATGCAAACCAGCCATGCGCTCCTCTGCGCCCTTGCCCTGGTTCCAGACACGGGCATCCGCCTGGATGGAACCGCTGAAAACGCGGAAGTAGGTCATCTTGCCCACGAATGGATCAGCCGTTGTCTTCCAGATGTAGGCAGCCAGCGGACCCGTATCGGAACTTGTGATCTTTTCCTCGCCGTCCTTGCCCACGGCAACCCGTGCAGGCGTTGGGCGGGAGAAGGCATCAGGTCCAGGATGGCGTTCAACAGTGGCGCTATGCCAATTTCATGTCCACCCGCAGTCACAAAAACAGGCATATAAGATCCGGATTGAACAACATTTTTCAAACCGCGGATAAGCTCCTCATCCGTCAGGGAACCTTTCTCCAGGTACTTTTCCAGGAGGCTGTCCTCTCCTTCGGCTGCAGCTTCAACCAGGGCAGTATGCGCCTCTGCAGCGGCATCCTTCATGTCTGCAGGGATATCCGCAACGGTCTTTCCATCCCCCATGAAAGCCTTCATCGAGACCAGGTCAATGACACCCTTGAAATTCGTGTTTCTCTCCGATGGGCAGTTGCACCTTGACAGCACGCCCACCCGAGAGATGCAGGAACTGCTCGACAGCTTCCAAAGCGCGACTGAAACTGGCATTCTCGCGGTCCATGCGGTTGATGACAATGAAACGCGGGAGACCCAGTTCACCGGCTGTGTGGTAGGCAAGTTCCGTGCCCACTTCCACACCACCCACTGCATCCACCAGGATGACCGCCCCATCCGCCACGCTGAGAGCGGAGATCATCTCACCGACAAAGTCGGTATAACCAGGCGCGTCCAGGAAGTTGATCTTATGATCCTTGTATTCCACCGGCAGGACGCTGGTGTACAAGGACAATTTGCGCCGGATCTCCTCTTCGTCATAGTCCGAAGCGGTCGTGCCATCTTCGATCTTCCCGAGACGAGTGGTTGCCCCCGTAAAATGCAAAAATGCCTCGGCGAGCATGGATTTCCCCGCAGAACCATGCGAGACGAGGGCAATGTTCCGAATAAACTCAGTGGTATACTCTTTCATCACATCACCCTTTCACAGAAATAGTGTAAGACCCCCCGATTTTATAGGAACTCGAAGTTATTGTCAAAGTGAGAATTGTCATCTCACGGTATTACATTATTACAAACATGGTATCTGCATGGCACAAGTCATAAATCAATACTCCGCCGTCATCTCTGCCACCATCTTGTTGCTGGCAGTGTTCCTCTTCGTTTTCAAACGTAAATCTCGCGCCCTGAAACTGGTTTTACCGGGCATCATTATTGCCGGATCGCTCACTGCCTGGTTTTTCCTGCGCCCAGTGCAAACCACACCCATGAACGATGCAAAAAATGTACAGGCGCTGATCGGAGCAGGAACCCCCGTCCTGCTGGAATTCCAATCCCCCTACTGAATTGCCTGCACCCAAATGAAACCCGTCGTGGACGGGCTCGAAAAGGAACTTGCAGGACAATTAATTATCATCCGTGTAAACGTGCAGGAAAGTGTCGGTCGTGAACTTGCATCCGTCTATAGGTTTCAATACACCCCCACCTTTATTTTCTTCGATGCAAATGGAGTGGAACTCTGGCGTCAGATCGGCGGACTGGATGTTGAACACCTGCGCGACATCTTTGAAATTACCATGAGACGACTGCTCTTCGCGTGGATGTATCTCCGCCATCCCCCCTGGGATAGCGGCATCACTCCTCCTGAACTAATATCCTATCATCAACACCCACTACGCCGGGTCGGGCGATCGACCTCGGGTGTGGTACCGGCACCAATGTCATCACACCTGGCCCGGAATGGATGGCAGGTGACGGGCGTGGATTTTGTTCCGCGGGCGATCAGGATCGCAAAACGCAAGCTCAGGGAGGCAAATATCCAGGCAGACCTGCATGTGGGGGACGTGACCAACCTGCGGGGCATTACTGGTCCTTTTGACCTCGTACTTGATATCGGTTGTTTCCATGGTGTAAAAGATAAATCAGCATACCTGGATGAACTTGAACGGATCATTGCGCCGCATGGACACTGGCTGTTATACGGTTTCTTCAAACCCGAATCAGACCTGACTGGTGTCGGGCTTACCGGGAAGGATATTGAACTGATCCAGGGACGGGCTTTCACCCAGCTCTCTCGCACGGATGGATTTGACCGGAAGGACCGTCCATCTGCCTGGCTGTTATTTGAGAAAAGAAACTAGACTTACTGGTATAGATGCGAATTCTTTTCCTCTTTCTGGATGGTGTCGGTCTTGGAGCGGATGATTCCCAGGTCAATCCGCTGGTAGCCGCGCGAATGCCCAACCTGCGCGCTCTGCTGGGTGGTCGATCCGCTCACAGCCTCCACTGCGCCTTTTGAAGCTGAGGATGTCAGCCTGCTTGCGCTTGATGCAGTTCTTGGAGTGAATGGGCTCCCCCAATCTGCAACCGGGCAGGCGGTCCTGCTGACCGGAATCAACATCGCAAAAGAGATCGGTTACCACTACGGACCCAAACCCAATCCGGATGTGGCGGCATACCTGAATAATGGAAATACCATCTTCTCACGGTTACGCGCAAGTAATAAATCCGCTGCGTTATTGAATGCTTATCCCCCGCGCTATTTCCAGGGGATAGATTCAGGTCGAAGGTTGTACTCAGCCATTCCCCTGGCACTGACCAGCGCAGGATACCCCCTCTTCACCCGGGATGACCTCTACGCGGGTCGTGCCCTATCGGCAGATTTCACAGGCGAAGGCTGGCGAAGTCTCCTCGGCTTGACCGATGCGCCACTACTCTCCCCGGAAGAGGCAGGGAAGAGGACCGCTGAACTTGCTGCGAAATATGATTTTTCCCTCTTTGAATACTGGGCAACCGACTATGCCGGGCATAAACAGGACATGTCTGCGGCTTGCAGCCTGTTGGAGACCTTCGACGGAGTGCTGGGCGGTTTGCTGGATTCGTGGGATAAAGATCGTGGGCTGATCCTGGTCACCTCCGACCACGGTAACCTTGAGGATCTATCCACACGGCGGCATACAGCGTCAACTGTTCCCTGTTTGCTGATTGGTTCCAGGGATGCGCGCCGGGAATTTGCAGACGGACTGACCGACCTGACCGGAATCGCCCCCGCCATCCAGAGAGCGATCCTGGGCTAAACTCCCCTAATCCACAAATCTCATGAAGACCTGGTTTCCCAGCAGTCGTCCGCGGGGAGTCAACCTCAATCGTTCAGCCTGGCGTTCGATCAATTCCAGGCGCACCAGTTCCTCGATCTCTTTGCCGTAGACATCCTCCAGTTGCATGCCGAAGCGTGATTCGAATACAGTGGAAGAGATCCCCTCCCGCGTCAGCCGTAAACCGGTCATCATGAACTCCCCCATGTCATCCCGGCGCGTCTGCCGGTGGTGGTTCACCGCTGCAGGTGAAAGAGGGTAAGGTATATCCCGGACTTGAGAAGTCCGCCAATCGATCAATATAGGTTTTGATGCGCAGGACATTCGAGTATCGCAGACCGTTGGCGTAGCCGTGTGCCCCCGCGCCCAGACCAAGGTAGGGAAGTCCGCGCCAGTATTGCAGGTTGTGACGGCACATCCATTCTAAATCTGCCCTTGCCCAATTGGAAATCTCATACTGGGAATATCCATTCGCATCCAGGTACTCCCCAGCCCACTCATACATTTCCGCGGCAAGATCAGGGTCCGGGATCGGCAGCAATCCACGCGAGGACCAATGACCGAAAGGCGTACCATGCTCAAGCGTCAGGGCGTAAGCAGAGATATGCTCCGGGTGGAGATCAACAACGCGCCTGACCGTATTCTGCCAGCGGTCAAGGGTCTGTTCGGGGAGACCGTAGATCAGGTCAAGGTTTAGATTGTTAAATCCAGCCTGTCGTGCCCATTTTACCGACTGGATCACTTCAAAAAAATCATGGATGCGTTCCAGCATGCGCAATTCCTCGGGGTTCACAGACTGGACACCGAAAGAGATGCGATTGAACCCCGCGGCAAAGATCTGCTGCAGGAAATCAGGTGAAGTGGTGCCGGGATTGGCTTCGAGCGACGCTTCATATCCAGGGCGGAATGCGAAAGCCGCGCGTAACGCATCCATGATGGCAGATAATTGGGCACCGCTAAGAAGCGAGGGCGTTCCGCCTCCGAAAAAGATCGTATGCACATCCGCCGGACCATCCGGATGTTCGCCTGAACGCTGTCCAACGTAATGGATCTCGCGAATCAGCGCATCCACATAAGCGGGAATCAAAGCCTCCTGCCCTGCGTAGGTATTGAAATCGCAGTAGGCGCAGCGATGCTTGCAAAAAGGGATATGGATATAGATCGAAGTGTCAGTCATTATTCCGTTCCCAGCTGTTGATCCGGTTGTTACTCGTCCCCGGGGAAGACCGATCAACAGGACGATTGGACCCGCAAGTAGAAACCACATGGCATTGCCCAAGCCAAATGCCTGTGCTGCAAGCCCGATGCCGAACGGGAGCAGTTTACCAAAGAAACCCGTCACATTGCCAACCGCGATGGCGGTGGAGCTCAAACCGTGTGGCATCGAATCGTAAAGCCTGGCTTGAAGAATGGCATACCAACCCGAGTTGAAGAAACCCAGGAACGCAAGCAGGATGAGTTTAAAAACAATATTCGGGACGAGCAGAAAGGCGGGAAACAGGATCAGCTCGATGATCACGCTGATCCGCAGGTAATCGAGTCCACGCACCTTCTCGAGCAGGGGAATGAGCAGAAAATCTCCAAGCAGACCGACGACCGTCCACACCGCGACCGCCAGGACCGCCTGCGCAGGTGTCAACCTGCCCACATCCACGAAATAAAGGGCGAGGAAACTAAAGAGTACATCCAGCATCAGGTCAGAGAATTCGAGCAGGATGAGATAACGCAGGACGGATTTGTTACGCAGGGCAGAAATTGTGTTGTGAAAACCGATCTGAAGATCAGACCAGCGAGGCAGGTTGGCATGTGTCTTTTGATGTGTGGATAGCCGGCGCCATACTATGAACAGGATGATGGCGGAGAACGCAGCCAGGGAGGCAAATACTCCCCGCCAGCCAAATCCAATGTAAGCCGCACCGCCCAGGAGCAACGGACCGAGCACGACCCCCACGGAACCGGCAAAGGTCCAGCGCGCCATGTTGTTCTCGCGGCGGGAGGGATCCGAATCCATCAGCGAAGCCTGGGAGAGGCTGACGAACGCACCTGAGGCTGGATTGAAGAGGATGAACGAGACCAACAGGAAAATAAATGAAAAACTGATGGAGGTGAAAAGGAGCGAGGCTACGAAGAAGATTCCGCCGACAAGTATAAGAATACGGCGGTTCCACACATCCCCCAATATGGCAAGGACGGGTTCGATTAAGTTCCCCAAAAGACCGGGCAGGCTGAGCGCCAGCCCGATCTGGACATAGTCCAGGTTCAAATCCGCGCGGATGAAAGGCCAGGCGGCTTCGCTCACACCGTAGACCAGTTCATCAAGGAATTCGATCAGGAGGTAGATGTACGTCAAGGGATGCTGGGGTGTTGTTCAAAAAACTCGGGGAACATATGGCTGTTCGTCAACAGGACTTCCGGATGGTCATTGAGGTGCCTCTTTTTCGAACCATTCATGCCACATGTGTCCCGCCAGCATGCGGACTTCAGGATGAGTCCTGGAAAATGCCTTCAGGCGCGGCACGTGCGGACCTATCGTGGGACGGTAGAGCAGGACTGGCAGAAGCTCGAACTGCAAATTCACAGGCACAGAATCGCCGCATTGAAAGATCCAGCCATTCCCGGTCTGGATGGCAACGCCGCAATGACCGGAGGTATGACCAGGCAGGGGAACCAGCCATATCTCGGGCTCGATTCCCGGCAGTCTTACAGCCTCAAAATCATACCAGCGTTCCCCCTTTAGATTCATGGAAACACCAATCGGGGTTGTGTGCAAAGTCCGCCTTGTTATACCCCAGCTCAAGCAGCTTTCGGGGGTGCAGCCAGGCTTCGTATTCACGCCGTAACAAATGTACCTGCGCCTCGGGGAAATCCGGTAATCCGCCGGCATGATCGAGGTGAAGGTGTGTAAGTACGATATCATGCACATCCTGTGGCTGATAACCCAGGCGAGCCAGCTGGCGGGTGACTGCCAGCTCCGGATCCCTGGTTGCATGCATGACATTCATGAAATCACGCATCATCCTCGTGGGATGGCTGTAATCCTGGAGACCCAAACCGGTATCCACCAGCAGGAGTCCCCGGTTCGTCTCGACCACCAGGCACACAGCTCCTATCCGGCGAAAGGGAGGCCAGGGCAGGCTCTTGGAAAAACAATTGATGATCCGGACACTCACATGGGTATTTAACCATAATGGGTGGTAAATTGGGGATTGATTTTTTCCACACAATGCCATCTAATTGACAGGCACAGGAGAATTCATGAAAGCCATCAAGTTGTTGTCCGTTGTGATCGTGGTACTGTCCATTTTCAGCTGTAATTTTCCCGGGGTTCTCCCCGTGGAGGACCTGGTGGATTCGACTCCCACTCTCTCCATCCCGTTCACAAAAACGATCACTCCAACCCGGGCAACCCCCATACCCATCCAGACCTATGAATTAACCCCCTCCCCCGCCAGCGGGGAGTTTGCCTCCGCGCAGATATCCTTTGTCCCGAACATCGAGACGGCAGGCATCTACGTTACCGGGGTGGACCTGCCTGAAACAGCCGAACTGTATTATCGGTCAAACTATGATGCCGGTTGGAAACAGGGTCATCCCCTGCTGCGCATCAGGGACGGGCGCCTGGTGGGGAGTCTCTTTTATCTCCAGCCCGAGGCGAACTATCTTGTCAAGGTTGTGCACGGCTCATCCGAGGTCAGTGGATTGTTCACCACGCAGGCTGATGAGTTGACATTCACACCAACAAAGATCATCCACGTGGATGACGATGCCCAACCGGGAGGTGATGGCTCATTTGCGGCACCTTATCAGACCGTACAAGATGGGATCGACCATGCGTCCCCAGGCACCCAGGTGCTCGTTCAAGACGGCATCTACCATGAGGCGGTCACTTTCCCTGTTTCCGGCGCGAAGGATGACTGGATACAGGTAAAAGCGGCAGGGGCAGGCGCCATCCTCGACGGTTCGCAGGAAGTGGAGGGTGAATGGCTCCTTGTGCCGCGCCTGTATCAGGTATGGTCCATTAGAGCCTCTGGATTCATCGGTTACCTGGCGCGTGACGGGAAACGATTTTACAGGTACGACGATATGAGCTCGCTGAAGAAAAGCCGCGGGCACGGAAAGACTACTGTGACGGAGGGCTGGTTCCACGATATGCAGGGCGACTGGCTTTATGTCCGGAGCGCGGAGGACCCCTCCACTCACTCATGGAATGCCGCGCTTCTCGATCGCGGCTTCTACGTGGAAAACCAATCCTGGATCTGGATCGAAGGCTTTGAGATTCGTTATTACGGAGGCACGGGCGGCGGATGTGGAGTATGCACCAAAAATGCCTCCCACCTCGTGGTCCGTGGAAACCGGATCCATAATATGCAGATCGGAGTGTATGTCAACTGGAACGGCACCGCTGAGCAGGGCAATGACGCCCGGGTTGAGTACAACGAGATCTTTGACCCCAACGTGGATGAATTTGACTGGGACTCCGTCAAGGGAACATACATGGAGGGAACAGGCATTATCGTGCGCGGTCATGTCGGCGCCATCGTGCGAGGCAATTATATTCACAACTTTTTTAATGGCATCTACACCGGTTCGTCCGGCGATCCGGAGAACCCGGACGTCGCCCTCGACACCGACATCTACAACAACTTATTGCATAACATCAGTGATGACGGTCTGGAACCCGAAGGCATGTGCCTCAACCATCGTTTCCGGGATAATCGCATCGACACCATGCTGGTCGGTTTTTCCAACGCCCCCGTAAAAGCAGGACCGGTTTGGGTCATCCGGAATCTGTTCACCAATTTTTCAGCCACCAGCATTAAGTGGTCAAGTAATCCGGCGGGCAGGGTCTTCCTGTATCACAATACATTCTGGACGGATGTACCGGGGCTGAACGCCATGAGCATGATCACCATCGCCCATAACTCGGTCATGCGCAATAATATCTTCCAGGGCAGCTCTTATGCCTTCGAGTCAACGCATTATGGTTCAACCGGCAACGACTGGAATTACGACAACTGGTTCACCACGCGCAGTCCCGGCAAGCCCCGCTTCAAATGGGAAAATATTGAATTTGAAGGAATTGCCGACCTGTGCAAGGCGGTTGGGTTGGAATGTAATGGGCATGAGAATCCGCCCGGTTTGGTCAATCCGCTGGCAGGCGATTTCACCCTGCTCGCCACGAGTCCAAATATTGACCTGGGTGTGGTTATCCCCGGGATAAACGACAACTATATTGGGAATGCACCGGATATCGGTGCGTATGAGTTCGGTGGAAATTAATAAAAAATCCTTCCAAAGTCGGATTCACCTTGGAAGGATCAATTTCACACCAACATCCTGACTGGATTTTCCAGGAACTCCGCCAGCGCTTGCATGAACTGCGCGGCTTCGGCTCCATCGCTGACGCGGTGGTCAACGGAGATGGTGGCTTTCATTCGCCAGCCCGCTTTGATCTGACCATTTTCGACAACAGGCACTTCTCTTGCAGAACTGATCGCCAAAATCGCAGCTTCGGGCGGATTGATGATGGCGATGAAATCTTCGACATCATACATGCCCAGATTGGAGGTGGAGAAGGTGGAGCCATCCACATCCTCAGGCTTGACCTTGCCTTCGCGGGCGCGGGCAGCCATGGCTTTGACTTCGCCTGAGATCTGGCGCAATGTCTTTTGATCGGTGTCTTTGACGACAACGGTCATCAAGTCCGCCGGGGACGGTGACTGCCACGCCGACATTGACATGCCCGAACTGGATCGACTTCATTGCCTTTGAGGGTCGCATTCAAATTGGGGAATTGACGCAATGACAACGCCACGCCTTTGAGAATAAAGTCATTGACCGAGACTTTTTCATTATCGGGCAAATACGCATTGACCTGCTTGCGCATGTCCATCAACGCATCCATTTTGAATTCATGGGTCACATAGAAATGCGGGATGGTTGTCTTGGATTCGACCAGTCGGCGGCCGATGGCTTGGCGCAGTTTGGTGGTTTGTACCACCTGGTCATCGTGGGAGATGATCACAGGTTGGAGACGAAGCAGGTGCCGACCGGGCTTTTGACCAGCCGGCTTTGGACCACCTGCCAGTGCTGCTTCGACATCCTTGCGGACAATGCGTCCGCCGGGACCAGTGCCTTGCACGTTGGATCAGATCCACTTTTTGCTCACGTGCAATCTTCTTCGCAAGCGGGCTGAAGCTTTGACGGGACCGGCATGCAGCGGTTGGGATTGCTGGGGTGCAGCGGAGGTGACAACTTTCTGAGCGGCTGGTTTTGCCTCCGCCTTTTCACCCGTCTTCTGTTTTCCACTGTCCCCTGCCGGTGCGATCCACTTTCTCACCCGCCTGCCCCACAATCGCAATCGGCGCATTGACGGGAACCATCGTGCCTTGGTCGACGATCAGTTGCAGGACAACGCCGCTCGCAGAAGATTCAACTTCAACGGTGGCTTTGTCGGTTTCGATCTCGGCGAGCACATCGCCTTTGTTGATGGTTTCGCCGACTTGTCTCACCCAGCGGACGAGCAAACCCTCCGCCATGTCAAAGCCAAGTTTGGGCATGGAAATTGTTTCAGCCATTATTTCAAAACCTCCTTTACCGCCGCAATGATGTCAGCCACCTGCGGGAGCGCGGCTTGTTCGAGCGTGCGGTTGTAGGGAAGCGGCACTTCTTTTTGCGCAACGCGGATGATGGGCGCGTCGACATAATCAAAGGCTTCTTCGTAAATGCGGCTGACGATCTCGGAGCCGACGCCATAGGACTTCCAGCCTTCTTCGACGACGACGGCGCGGTTGGTTTTCTTGAACGACTCGAGCACGGGTTCCATGTCGAGCGGGCGCAGGGTGCGCAGGTCAACGATCTTCGACTTCGATGCCTTCCTTGGCGAGTTCATCCGCAGCTTTCATCGAAAGCTCAAGACCTTTGCAATAGGTGACGATGGTGACATCTTTGCCTTCGCGCTGCACTTTGGATTTTCCGATCGGGATGAGGTATTCGCCATCAGGCACTTCGCCGCGGACCTGATACATGGTGGCGTGCTCGATGAAAAGGATCGGGATCATTCGACCGGATGGCTGATTTGAGCAGATCCCTTGGCATCTTCCGGCGTCCCGGGGCTGACGACTTTCAGACCGGGGAAATGCGCAAAGATCGGCATCGGGCGTCTGCGAATGCGTTGCGCCCAAGCTGACGTCCGCCGCCGCCGACCGCGCGGATCACCAGCGGGAGCTGTGAACTGTCCGCCAAACATGTAATGCAGTTTCGGCGCCTGGTTGACAATGTAATCCATCGCCGAGAAACGCAAAGTTGATGGTCATCAATTCTGCAATGGGACGCTGACCCACCATCGCCGCGCCGATCGCCCCGCCGATGATGGCATTTTCCGCGATGGGCGTATCCTTGACACGCGCCGCGCCGTACTTATCATAAAAGCCTTTGGTGACGGCATACGTACCGCCCCAAACGCCGACCTCTTCGCCCATGATAAAGACAGCAGGGTCGCGGTCCATTTCTTCCATAAGAGCTTGCGAGATCGCCTCGCGCATTGTAATTTTTGCCATGATGTAATTCCTTTACCACGAAGGGTCGACAAAGGTACACGATGGCAATTATCCTTTGTGATACTTCGTGTCCATTGTCGTTAATTAATCTACATAAATATCCGTGAACAACTCTTCCATCGCAGGTTCAGGGGAAGCCTCGGCGAACTCAACCGCCTTGATCACTTCCTCTTCCACGCGTGCTTCGATCTCATCCAGAACCTTGCGCGTGGCGATTTTCTTTTCCAGCAATTGCTTGTTGAAAATACCGATCGGGTCGTTCTCCTGCCACTTCTTCACTTCTTCCGCTTTGCGATAACGTTCCGGGTCGCCCATGGAATGACCGCGGAAACGATAGGTATCAATTTCAAGCAGATAAGGCTGGCTATTCTTGCGGACGAATTCAATCGCTTCTTTTGCAGCTTCATAAACCTTCATCACATCCATGCCATCCACCTGACCGTTCTTCATGCCATAGCCTTCCGCCTTCTGGCGGATATCAGTCACAGCCGAAGCGCGCTCCACTGACGTGCCCATGCCGTATTGATTGTTTTCGCAAACCCATAGCACGCGCAATCCCCAGGTCTTGGCAAAATTCAATGCTTCATGGAAATAACCGATGTTGGTCGCGCCGTCACCGAACATGCAGATGGTGACATTGTCATTCCCGCATACTGGTCGCCCAAGCGCAAGCCCGGAAGCAATCGGCAGGTGACCGCCCACGATGGCATGTCCGCCCCACATGTTCTTTTCGACGTATCTCGCCATGTGCATCGAGCCGCCCTTGCCTTTCGACATGCCCGTTGCTTTGCCAAGCAATTCCGCCATCACTTCATTGGCGGAAATGCCGCAGTTCAACGCCACGCCGTGATCACGATAGGCGGTGATCACACGGTCACGCGGCTCACGCGCCGCGATCAAACCCGTCGAAACGGCTTCCTGCCCGATATACAGGTGCATGAAACCGCCGATCTTGCCCGCCTGATACAGCTCCGCGCCGCGTTCTTCCACGCGGCGGATCAACACCATTTGATAATACAAATCAAGTTGTTGTTCTTTCTTCATGATAATTGCTCCATATTGGAAAGCTTATTTATACAGGCAAAACAACACCGGGGCGACCCCGGCGATATATCCTCCTGCGTAGACGAGATTATAGCCTAAATTCATACCATCTTGGTGGCTTTTATAAACTATGGAACTATTGAAACACATGCAACCAATACTATAATAAGGGTTGTTAATGTTGGGTGTGGGAACCCATAAGCACTACTAAATCAAAGGAGAATGCAAATGAAACTCACCCCCCCGAAAGCCATTACCTTCTGGATCGCCGTTGTTCTCGGTCTGCTTGCTTTCCTTTCCACATTAATTACGATCCCCTTCATCACCGCCAACGTTTTCTGGGTTCTCTTCGTTGCCTGGGCGTTGCTTGTCCTCGGCTTGCTCGTCAAAGGTCTCTAATTTTTTATCCCCACACCCTTCTTTGAAGACCCCCTGTCAACGGGGGTCTTCGCTTTTCTGAACCAGAGTAAAATTGGAATATGGATTGGATCACCGGAAGAAGGGACGACACGAAAAAGATCATTGCCCAACTGGGCAATCCCGCCATGCGCAATGCAGCAGCTGGTGAGCTTCTGCGCATTGGTCCTGCCGCGGTGGATGGGCTGGTTGAAGCAATGGCTGGTGGAGATGCCAGCTTGCGGGTTCCTGCCGCACAACTGCTCGTCAGGCTGGGGGTGACCGCCATCCCGCGCCTGGCGCAACTCCTTGCCTCGACTCACCCGGAAACCCGCCAGCAGATCGTGGATATCCTCGGGGAGATTCGCCATCCGGATGCAATTCCCGCCCTGCTGGAAGCCGCCCTTGGACAGTTTTTCACTGTGCGTTCGCGCACCGCATCCGCCCTGGCAAAGATAGGGGATGCCCGAGCCGTCCCGACTTTGATTAATTTGCTGTCGGATAACGAGCCGACCGTTCGGATTGCAGCAGCATTGGCTGTCGGGACATTTAAGGACGGGAGATCTCTCATCCGCCTGTCTGACCTGTTACTCGAAGACCGCGAGATCGAAGTCCGCCAGGCTGCCGCCCGGGGACTGGCCGCGACCAGCCTGCCGGAAGCGGTCCCCTACCTCATCGAGGCAATGGCTGATTCATTCTGGTGGTATGAACGGGAAAATGCCGCCCAGCCCCTTTTGCAGGCGCTGGAATCATTCGGCACTGCCGCGGTGGAGCCATTGATCACTGCGTTGAATCATCCCGAGGGCACGGTGCGGAGGAGCGCAGCCCAGGTGCTGGGGCACATCGGCGATATGCGCGCGGTCGAGCCGCTCGGAATGGCGCTCTATGACCTGCATATCGAGGTGGGAGAGGCAGCCGCCGATGCCCTTGCAGGTTTCGGCAGCTCTGCTCTCGGGGTCCTGGAGGATGCGCTAAAGCATCCCGAGACC
Organism: uncultured Chloroflexia bacterium; assembly: GCA_963823545.1. GTDB lineage: Bacteria > Chloroflexota > Anaerolineae > Anaerolineales > Villigracilaceae > Denitrolinea. The sequence goes on from CAWGMC010000004.1 coordinate 71,295, forward strand.
GGCATCCGCCTGCACGCCATCCGGGCATTATCCAGGATCAAGCATCCTGACGTCCTGCAACTTATGGCGGCAGCACTAAAAGACCCCGACCGGCATGTAGTACAACAGGTCATCCGATCCATGGGTGAATCAAAGGACGCTGCGGGCTGTCGCGATGCTCACCCCTGTTGCCGATGATCGCAGCGACCGCGAACTATCAAAGCTGGCTCGCGAGGCGATCAAAGCCCTGCATGCCTGACAGGATTCCCATCTTTTGCCATCAACCCATCAGGCATGCCTGGCTGGATTCCGCCCCGGGATCCGGATCATTCCCTGCTGCTGACGTACCAGCCAATGACTACCATGAGGAAGAAGAAACCCAAAGCCACATACAACAACCAGCCCAATTCCGTATTGGGTATATCTTCAGACAACAATGTCATGAAAAGCATGGCGATCTCCCTGGTTCCGTATTTTCAGCCACTTATATGCGGGATGGATGGAATTGTCAATCAAGATGGGCACGCCCTTTTCCATAAAATGGTTTTGTTGTATATTAACTCCCATGATGACCACAAAAACCTACGAAAATATGATACTAAAATTCCGGGCTGACCGGGAAACCCGCTTGAAGGAAAATGAACGCAGTTGGCTGGCGCTGGTCGGGTTGTACTGGTTGGAGGAGGGAAACAATACCTTCGGCAGCGACCCATTCAATGATATCCAGCTGGAGAATGCCTCTGTTCCTGCCAGTGCCGGGGTGTTTCTTTATCAGAACGATGAGGTCACTATCAAGGTTAATGAAGGTGTCAGGGTGACCTGCAATGGCGAGCAGATCGCCACCAGGGTACTCCGTCCTGATATCGATGAGAATCCGGATTTTCTTGAACTCGGTGACCTGATCCTGTTGACCATCCAGCGCGGCAACAACTGCCTGATCCGGGTTTGGGATAAGAAAAGCCCTGCCAGAAGGAATTTTACCGGGCTGAAGCATTATGCCGTCAAGCCGCATTTCCGGATCAACGCGCGCTTTATCCCCTACGACCCGCCGCACATCCTGAAGATACGGGACGTGATCGGCGAGGAATACGATGTGGAATTCCCGGGGTTTGCCCTCTTTGAACTGGGTGGAAAGGAATGCCGGCTCGAAGCGGAAAAGACCGAAACGGGATTGTTCTTCAATTTTTTCGACCCAACCAACGGCAATGGTACCTACCCCGGCGGGCGTTTCCTTGCCACCGATCCGCCAAAGGACGGCGAGGTGATTCTGGATTTCAACATGGCATACAACCCTCCCTGCTCCTATACTGATTACGCCACCTGCCCCCTGCCCCCTCCACAAAACAGGCTGCCGGTCCGGGTGCCGGCGGGGGAAAAGAGTGACGGTCACCATCACAGGTAGAAATGAAAACGACGCTCCAGCGTGAGCGTCGTTTTTCAATTCCCGGAGCAGTCCCCCTACTCCATCCACACCACGCGATCATCCACTGCCGGGCGTTCGGTGAATTTTGTTTCCCCTTTGGGATACCCCAGGTAAATAAAAGCGATCAGGTGTTGTTCAGGCGCCAGTCCAAGGTAGGCTTTCACCTTTGGATCACGCGCCCATTCTCCCGTCCTCCACATCGCACCCAGTCCAAGATCATGCGCAGCCAGCAGGATGTTCTGGCAGGCAGCCGAGGCAGCCGCCACATTCTCGATCTCAATGACCCTGGAATCGGGAGCGGGTGGATCCACGCCCACCGCGATCACAACCGGCGCGCGCAGGAGCAGTGACCGCGTTTTTTCATACGCTTCGGGTGGTAGTGCCGGTTGGCGTTCCCGTTGCGAGGCAGCCATCACCTCGCCCAACCGTTCACGCACAGAGCCTGTCAGGACATAAAAACGCCACGGTCTCACGCGGTGATGGTTGGGTGCCTGGTTCCCCGCCTCCAATAATTTTTGGATCGTCTCCCGGGGGATGGGGTCTGGCTTAACGATCGGTATCGAGATGCGTGTGTGAATTGCAGTTAATAGTTCCATGTTCCTCTCCGTGGATTCCACTGTATGGACGGAAGCGTGGATATATTAATTACCTGGCTGGTTTCCAGATAAAAGAGCCGCGTCCTCTCGGACACGGCTCTTCGATTTACTTCTTCTTGGCTGCCTTGGTCTTGGGCTTGGCGGGGACCTTTGCTTTTGGTTTGGCTGCTTTCACCTTCTTCGCAATGACTTTCTTCTTTGGTGCAGCTTTCTTCGCGGGATACTTCAGCGCCACGTGCGCCGCGGCCAGGCGGGCGATCGGCACGCGGAACGGAGAGCAGGAGACGTAATTGTTCCCGATCAGGTGGCACCACTCGATCGAGTTCGGGATCTCCACCGTGCTCACCGCAGATGCCCACCTCGAGGTTGGGACGCACCTTGCGCCCTTCATCCACAGCCCATTTCATCAACATGCCCACGCCGTCGCGGTCGATGGTCTGGAAGGGATTCTTCGGCAGGATGCCCTGCTCCACATAGGTGACCAGGAAGTTGCGCTCGGCATCGTCACGGCTGTAACCAAAGGTCATCTGGGTCAGGTCATTCGTTCCGAACGAGAAGAACTGTGCCAGCTTGGCGATCTCGCCGGCAGTCACTGCCGCACGCGGGATCTCGATCATCGTGCCGAATTTGTACGAGAACTTGACCTTCTTCTCAGCCATCACGGTCGAAGCGATGCGCTCAAGGCGCGGCTGGATCCACTCCAGTTCCTTGATCGTGCCGGTCAGGGGGATCATCACTTCGGGATGGACCACGATCTTGCGCAGGGTGCAGTCTGCAGCCGCCTCGAAGATGGCGCGCACCTGCATCTCCACGATCTCAGGCATGACAATGCTCAGGCGGACGCCGCGCATGCCCATCATCGGGTTGGACTCGCGCATGCCGCGGATCGAGTTCAGCAGTTTTTCCTTGGCAGCCAATCCTTCTGTCTGCCCCTTGACACGCATGGTCACAACTTCCTCGAAGAGTTTTTCCTCATCGGGCATGAACTCATGCAGCGGCGGGTCGATCAGGCGGATGATGACCGGGTAACCATCCATGGCTTCGAACAGCCCGTCAAAATCCTTGCGCTGGTAAGGCAGCAATTTGTTGAGCGCGGCTGTCCGTCCTTCACTGGTCGCGGACAGGATCATGTCCTGCACGATCGGCAGGCGTTCCGGTTCGAAGAACATGTGCTCGGTCCGGCAAAGACCGATGCCCTTTGCCCCATAGGAGCGGGCACGGCGGGCATCCTTCGGATAATCGGCATTCGCCCAGACCTGCAGGCGGGAAAGTTTGTCCGCCCAACCGAGCAGGGTCAACAGGTCGGTTTGCTCTTCGAGCGAGGGGGCGCCCACCGGGATCTTGCCCATGTAGACTTCGCCGGTCGCGCCGTCCACGGACATCCACTCGCCTTCCTTGATGGTCCGTTCGCCAATGATCATCTGGCGGCGTTCCATGTCGATCTTGATGGCTGAGGCACCGACCACCGCCGGGATGCCGAACTGGCGGGCTACAACTGCCGCATGGGAGGTCGCGCCGCCTTCGCTGGTCAGGATGCCCTTGGACGCGATCATGCCGTGCACGTCATCCGGTTTGGTGAACGGGCGGACCATGATCACATCCTGCTTGGATTCCTTTGCCATTTTTTCAGTGGTATCCGCATCGAAGTAGATCTGTCCCACAGCCGCGCCCGGCGAGGCATTGACGCCCTTCGCCAGCACCACGGACTTCCTTCGGGCGGCATCGTCGAATTGCGGGTGCAGCAGGGTATCCACATCCGCGGGGGTGACGCGGCGGACTGCATCCTCCCTGGAGATCAAACCTTCGTTCGCCATGGCGACTGCGATCGAGACCGCAGCCTTGGCGGTGCGCTTTCCGTTGCGGGTCTGGAGCATCCACAGCTTGCCGCGTTCGATGGTGAACTCCACATCCTGCATATCCTTGTAATGCTTCTCAAGGCGCGAGGTGATCTTCATGAACTCGTCATAGGCTTTTGGCATCTGCTTGGAAAGATTCACGATCGGGTCCGCGTTGCGGATGCCTGCCACAACGTCCTCGCCCTGCGCATTGAGCAGGTACTCGCCCATCATCTTCTTCTCACCCGTGGACGGGTTGCGTGTGAAGGCAACACCCGTGCCCGAGTCAAAGCCCATGTTTCCGAAGACCATCGTCACGATGTTGACTGCCGTGCCGAGTGTATCGGGGATGTTGGTGGCTTTTCGGTAATCAATGGCGCGCTTGCCCATCCAGGATTCGAACACTGCCTTGGTGGCAAGTTCAAGCTGCTTGTACACGTCCTGCGGGAAATCGCTGCCAATGGATTTCTTGTAAACTGCCTTGAACATTCCCACCAGGGTTTTCCAATCTCCTGCGGTCATTTCCGTGTCCAGCTTGTACCCGCGCTCATTCTTGAATTCCGCCATGGGATGCTCGAATACCTCGTCATCCATGCCAAAGACGGTCGTGCCGAACATTTCGATCAGGCGGCGGTAGGAGTCATAGGCAAAGCGGGGATTATCCGTCAGCTTCGACAGACCCTCGACCACTTCGTCATTCAGACCGATGTTCAGGATGGTGTTCATCATGCCTGGCATGGAGAACTTCGCCCCGGATCGGCAGGAAACCAGCAGCGGATTGGATGGATCGCCAAATTTCTTGCCGGTCTTCTTCTCGGTCTGCTTCATGGCTGCCAGCATCTGCGTCCATTGACCGGGCGGGAACTTGCCAGCCTTGCGGAACTCATTGCAGGCTTCGGTTGTGACCGTAAAGCCCGGAGGAACCGGCACGCCTGCGCGCGTCATGTCGAACAAGCCCGCGCCTTTCCCGCCCAACAGGGACCTGACTCCCTCCCACGAACCGCCTGCAGCCTTTTGTGCTGCTGCGACTTCGTCAAAGAAATAAACCCATTTTTTCATAAGAGCCTCCATATAGTGAGGAGAATTTTTTTCGGTGTCACTACATCCTTACAAGTTTACCACAGGCAAATACATCAAAAATCACCCTGTTTTTACAGATTCTGTCGTCTCATCTGTACAATGTTGAAGAACATCCCAATTTTTTCTGTAAGTACTTTGCAAAGTGCTGCCGGGAAATAATAAAGGATAATCCACCCCATGCGAATCCTTTCCATAGATGACGACGTCAACATGACTGAGTTGACAGCCCAGCTGTTGCGCGGCTACGGCTTTGAGGTGATCGGAGCCAACAAAGCCCGTGAGGCGATCCAGCTTGTCCGCGAGACACTTCCCCAGGCTGTCATACTTGACCTGAGGATGCCCGATATGGATGGTCGACAGGTGTGCCGCGCCATCCGCGAATTCAGCAATGTCCCGATCATCGTCCTCTCCGCGCTCAATGATCCTGATATGGTTGCCAGTGCGCTTGACAGCGGCGCGGACGATTACCTTGTCAAGCCTGTCCCCTGCCAGGTGCTCGTGGCGCATTTGAACCGTCTCATCAAGCGGACTGGTCGGCTTTCCCTGACACCGGAAAAATTAGCCAATGAATGGCTTCCGTCTGCCGGGACCATGCCGAGCTCACCCTTCGAAGGAACATGATAAAAAAAGACCGCCGAAGACCGGATCAGGAACGCATGGGAAGAAATGCGAAGCGGTCTATGAGGCTTCTCATAAAAGCTACGGGTATCGGCGGATTACAATTGCAACTCCAGCGAAAACTCAGTCTTCAGATCAATCACAAGGCTGTTTTGAGGCTGATGGGACAAGCTGGGGATCCGTTCACAAGCCAGAAAGCCCAAAATGTACAAAAAGCTGGAAGAAATCGGTACCTACCACCGCTATCCAAACGTTCTCAATCGGGACTTTGTCGCGACCAAACCCAACCAGAAATGGGTCACGGATGTCACCTATATTCGCACCTTGCAGGGCTGGGCTTATCTGTCCACCATCAAGGATCTCTACGATGGCTTCATTGTGGCACATGTCTTTGATCAAACCAATTCAATCGCTCTGGTGACGCAGACACTGAAACGAGCCAAACAAAAAGAAAAGGTCACTGATGGACTTGTCCTCCATAGTGACCAGGGGTACGCAATATACTTCACAGGCATATCATGTCCTTACCGCCGAGTATAACATCACGCCTTCCATGTCGCGCCGTGGAAACTGCTGGGACAATGCTCCGATGGAGAACTTCTTTGGACACCTCGAAAGAGGAATATTTGCGTCAATTCAAACAAACCACCTTTAAGGATACAGAGCAACTCATTGATGAATATATTTACTTTTACAACTATGAACGGATACAATTGAAAACAAGACAGACACCTTTTGAAATCAGGTGTCTGTCCAGTTGACCAGTGGGGGCTTTCTTTTTTTGTCTTGCCAATAGGGTTCAGTCTAGAAGGCGGTCTTTGATTTTCAATGGTACATTATTGGAAGGCTGCCAATCCTTCGGCAACCTTTTGCGGTGCTTCCATCATCGGCATATGACCACCCCCGGGGATCAGGAACAGACGGGCGCGTGGCACAGCCAGCCTGGATATCGCGGGCACGCTGTACGGGAATCAGGCTGTCCGCCTCACCGTGAATGAGTATGACCGGAAAGGCTGAATCGGTCAGCACGGACAGCGTATCCTCGCGTCCTGCCATCGCGTGCAGGGAACCGATGAACCCGGCAGGTTCCTGTTTCTGCATCAGTTCCCGGACAATACCCTGGATACGCACATCCGCGGAGAGTTTTGTCGTCATTCCTGCCACGGTCTTGCTGATTCCCTCACTGGCGATCAGCTTTGCCTGGGCGAGCCTGTCCTCCTGTTTTTCCGGTGCGTCTGCGGCGGTTTGGGAAGACACCAACGCCAAACCTCGTACACGCTGGGGGTGCATCTTCGCAAAAGCCAGCGCAACGTACCCGCCCATCGAATGCCCCGCCAGGAACGCGCTCTCGATTCCCAGCTGGTCAAGCAGGCTGGTGATGTCTTCAGCAAGATCATTCATCGTCCAAACGGGTGTGCCGGAAACGCTTTTCCCGAACCCCCGCAGATCAGGCAGGATCAGGTCAAAGTTTGACTCCAGCAGCGGGATGACATCCTTCCAGATGGAGCGGTCCAGGGGAAACCCATGGATCAGGACCAGCGGGGTGCCGGTTCCAAGTCTTTCGTATGCGAGCGTTGAACCATTTGCCTGTATTGTTTTCATTTCCAATTTACCTCAACTTTTAGTTTACTTCCCAGTTTTGAATAGTAATAAACGAAACGATTCTCCCGCCCAAATTCGTGGATGCGGCGGGTGATATCCACATCAGCCTTGCAATATTCTGCCACCTTGTCCAATTCCCCGTTGCGGAACCATTCCACGCTCTGCAAACCGTCCGCGGTCTTGGTCGTTCCCAGGGTAGCCTTCGCCAGCGAATCCAGGCTGAGGCGGAAACCGAGTGTGCGGAAAATATCGTTGAGCATGTCCGTCGTGCGCAGCGAACGGAAGGCGTAAGGTTCTGCAGGCAGGTAGGCGCGCAGGACCTCGTAATCAAAGTTGATGACATTAAAGCCGACCACCTGGTCCGCAGCTTTGAGTTCCGCCACCAGGGCGGGAACATCGGATTCCCAATATACCGCAAAATCATTGCGGCTGGTTGACCAGGTGACTCCGCATGCCAGTTTGAGCGCAGCGATGTTGTTGCGCCCGCCTACTTCATCAAAGGTCTTCTGAGTTTCAAGATCAAAGTAAACAATATTCATTTCAGTCCTGTTATTTTTTGGCTCCGTCTTCCAGCCATTTCCTGGCAAATGTGAACGCATCCTCGAGAGTGGTGACCTTTCCGGTCGCCTGTGCCTCCCGGATGGCTTCAAGTGCATCACCCACCTGCGGTCCGGGCGCCAATCCAAGTTCCCGCATCAGATCGTTCCCATCCAGCAGTTTCGGCGGGGCAACCACCTCTTCAGGATGCTCCCAATAATTCTCGAGGAAGATGCGGCAGATATCCAGTGCGGCAGACCAGGTCTCCTGCCTGAGCTCGTTCCCGTATGTGCCGCGCAGATCCGCCAGCGCCAGCAGGATCAGGTCTGGACCCGCTTCTCCGTTATCCCTGAAGAAGCGGTAAATGGCGCGGCGGGATGGATCTTTTCCCTCCCCCTCCTTCCGGCTGGCATGGAAATGGATGCGCATGTGGTTTTTGATCACCAGCGTCATGCGCTGGATCTCATCGTTGCTCAGGGCAAGTGCCCGTCCTCGCATGGCAGCCGTCTCCGCGCCGCGCTCGTCGTGTCCCCAGAAGCGGACCCGTCCATTCTCATCCCGGGTGAGGGATTGCGGCTTGGCGACATCATGCTGCAGCGCGGTGAAGAACAGCAGCCCGCGCACCGAGCGATCGGCATTGAGCAGCCTGGAAAAATGCCGGGCGTATTGCTCCCGGTAACGACCGAGGCGCATGACAAGCATCCCGGTGTACAGGTCGCCCGTGGACTCGGGATCGTATCCAACCGTCAGGGCAGCCAGGATCTCATCCAGCGCAGACAACACCTGCAGTGTATGCTCCCATACATCATGGACGTGCGGGGCGGGTTGTGCCACCCCCTTCATTGCCTTCAATTCAGGCAGGATGTGACGCAGAACACCCAGCATCTCCAGGGCACGCATCGAGGCGGATGCCTGCGGTCCTTCGAGGATGCGAAAGAGTTCGTCGCGCAGGCGTTCAGGGGAGATGCTTGCGATTCGTGTCGCTGCGGACTTCATCGCCTTGCGCGTGGATGGATCGATCTGGAATCCCAGCCCGGCAGCCAGGCGGATTCCCCGCAGGATGCGGATCGGGTCATCCTCCATGGACGCATCCGAGCAGGCGCGCAATTTCTTTGCACGCAGGTCAGCCGCCCCCCCCAGGGGATCGAGCAGGGACATGTTCCGCAGATCGACCGCCATGGCGTTGACCGTGAAATCCCGGTGGCGCAGGTCGTCTTCAAGGGACTCCCCACGGTAGGTTGCAAAATCCAATTTTTCGCGCACGCCGTTCTCACCGGTCAGGATGACGCGACCGGTATCACGCTCATCATCCAGCGGAAACACGTCCGCCCCCAGCGCATCCGCGACCCGCCGCGCCAGGCGGATTCCATCCGCCGGCGCGGCAAAATCCAGGTCCAGGGACAGGCGCCCGAGCATGGCATCCCGCACTGCCCCACCGACCAGGTATAGTTCCACATCCGGCAGGGCTGCGTGAACCTTGTCCAGCAGGGACGAAAATTTAAAAGGAGTGGTCGGAGGCATGTAGACGATCTCGGCTGGTTCCTTCGGTCGGCTTGCTTGCGCAGCATGACGAGCCTGTTCCGGCGTGCCGCCCTGCGCAATGATTTTTCCCCTGATCAACGCAACCCAGCGACCGGCGAACAGATTCCCGTCATCCATGGTCACGAACTGGGTTTGTATTTATTCAGGTCCACCACGCCGATGAAGGGCAGGTTGCGGTAGTACTCATCCAGGTCAAGACCGTAGCCGAACACGAACTTATTGGGGATGGTAAAACCGCAATAGTTGACCGGCACATCCACCTCGCGGCGTTCGGTCTTGTCCAGCAATGCGCAGACCTTGAGGCTCTTCGGCTGGCGCGTTCCAAGAAGTTCGAGCACGGAGGCAATGGTATGACCGCTGTCGATGATGTCCTCCACGAGCAGGACATGCTTGTCGTGGATGTTGGTCATCAGGTCCATCGTCAGGCGCACATTCCCGCTGGATTCACGCATTCCCGCGCCGTAGGAGGAGATCGCCATGAAATCCAGCATGTGCGGGATGGTGATGTGGCGCATGAGGTCCACCAGGAAGGGCACCCCGCCGCGCAGGATGCAGATCAACAGCAGCGGGCTGCCCGCCTCTGCATAATCGCGGCTGATCTCCGCGCCCAGTTCCGCGACCCGCTTCTGCAGGGTCTCGGGGTCGATCAAAGTTTCAGCAAGAAATTCGTTGTATGGTTGCATTTTACCCGCCTTATCTCGGCACTTCGTGATGCTTGCGGCAGCGCGCTTCATACATTTCTGATGCACCGACGATCACGATCGGGTCATCGTATCGCGCAGGTTTTCCGTTGACCAGTCTCTGCGTGCGCGAGGCTTCATCCCCGCAGACCATGCAGATGGCATGCAGTTTATCAACATGTTCGGCCAGCGCCATGAGGTCGGGCATGGGTCCGAACGGCTCGCCGCGGAAATCCTGGTCGAGTCCCGCCACCAGCACACGGATGCCCTTGTCCGCCAGTTCACGCGCGACCTCGATCACCTCCGCGTCCATGAACTGGGCTTCATCAATGGCAACCACGGTGGTATCAGCATCCATGCGGGAACGGATGTCGGCAGCCTTCCCAACGGGGATCGCGGCAAAATTGGAACCCGCGTGGGAGGTGACCTTCTCGACTGCGTATCTCACATCGATGGCAGGTTTAAAGACCTGCACTTTCTGTCTGGCGATCTGGGCACGCACGATCCGGCGGATCAACTCATCCGTTTTTCCGCTGAACATCGATCCGCAGATCACTTCGACCGAGCCGTGTGTATGGCGCATGACTTCTCCTCAAGCCTCACCTCGTCGCGACGGGACCGGGTGGGCGTAAATTCAAACGGGCAGATGTTTGCACATCTGCCCGTTAAGTTTACACGAGATTACAAAGTCTGCAAGGTTCAGGCTTCGACTGCCGGTGCTTCGGGAGCTGCCGGAAGTTCATATCCGAACGCCTTGAGTTTCTTCTTGGCATCCACCAGCGGTTTGCGTCCAAAGCCTTCGATCGCCAGCAGGGCTTCCTCGCCCTCAGCCAGTTTCGCCAGGAACTGCGGCACGTTCTTGATGCCGTTCTTGATCAACGCATTGGTGGCGCGGTCGCTCAATTCCAGCTCGGAAATGGGGCGCTCCAGTTTTGCGATCTCGCGCGCCTTCTTCTGTTCCACGTGGGTCTGGGCAGCCTTGACCTTCTTGAAGAAGCGGTCCACCTGTCCTTCGATATCGAGCAGGCGTGCCTGTTCACCGGTAAAGAAGGGATGGCAGTTGGAGCAAATGTCCACGCGCAATTCCTTGCGGGTGGAACCGGTCGTCCAGGTCGCTCCGCATGAGGCGCAGGTCACCTTCGCATCGGTGTAAAACTTGGGATGGATTTCAGGTTTCATGTTTACTCCGCCTTGGGGACGATATTCACGCGCTTGCGTCCCTGCACGATGTCATACATCACCAGGCCGTCCGCAGTGGCGAACAGGGTGTCATCCTTGCCCACCATCACGTTCAAGCCCGGCTTGATGTGCGTGCCGCGTTGCCGTACAAGGATATTGCCCGACAATACGAATTGACCTGCATATCGCTTCACACCCAGGCGCTGGGCATTGCTGTCTCGTCCGTTGCGGCTGGAAGCGCCACCTTTTTTATGTGCCATTGTCTACCTCACTTAACTCTTCTTCGCAGTCTTGGGAGCGGGCTTGCGTCCTGCAACCAGTTTTTCCTGCAGTTTCTCGAAAGCCTTCCAATCACCCTTGGCTGCCAGTTTTGCCTGATCGATCCAGCCTTCGGGATTCATCATCTTCAATCCCGCTTCGGTCAGGATCTTCTGGATATCTTCAGCCTTGGACTCAGCCAGCGCGGCAAAGGTCTTAATGCCCGCCGCATTCAACGCTGCCGCGACCTTCGGTCCGATGCCTTCGATCTTGATCAGGTCGTCCGCTTCGCTTGTCGTTTCAGGTTTGACTTCGGGGGTTTCAGCCTTTTTCACAACCTTGGCTTTTTTCGGTTCGCCCGCTTTTCCGATGTGCTCGATCAGCAGACGGGTGTAATCCTGGCGATGACCACGGTGGACGCGGATGCGCTTCTTCGGGCTGTAGCGGAACGCCAGCACCTTCTCGCCGCGGAAATGTTCCACGACGGATGCCTGCACCTCGAACCCGCTCACCAGGGGTGTCCCGACCGAAAAACTGTCCCCATCTGCCAACAGCAGGACGCGCTCAAGATTTAACGATTCGCCGGGGTCTACCGGCAGGCGATCCACCGCGATGGTCTCGCCTTCGACGGCTTTATACTGCTTGCCGCCGGTTTCAACAATTGCATATTTCATGTTTTCTCCACGGATTCACTTCACCTCAGTCCCTGCGGGCGGACTTGCATCCAGCGCCGGGCTGAGGGGAAGCCGGTTTACGCACATCCGCCCCGGCGGATCTTGCTGCCAGGGCAGAAGCGGACGGATTATACTGGCAGGTCTTGCGAACTGTCAACCGTCAGAAATGCGAATTTTCAGGCGGGTTCCCCCCTGCTCCACCATCCAGCTAGTACGAGATCGCGCGCGGAAGTTTTTTCGCCTGGGCGATCCAGCCTTTAACCCGCTTTTCACCCGGCACGGCATTCGTCAGGTTCTTCTTCTTGCTCACTTCCACCAGCGCTGCCGCCAGTTTCTTGGCATCCCGCTTGGAGAGTTCGACAACCGTATCCACACCGGCTTCTTCCAGCAGATCCGAATATTCGGAAGCGACACCCTTGATGCGGAACAGGTCCACATGGTTGACCCATTCGAGGATCACCTTGCCGGCGATGCCGGAGGCTTTCGCGATCTCCTGGCGCCCTTTCGGCGTGGCACCTTTTTTCAATAGGTCACCTGTGAAACGAACACCAGCCTTCTTCAACTTGGCTGCATTGACCGGACCGATCCCTTCAACATTTTCCAGATTTGCCATTGTGATCTCCTTTTATATTTTACAATTGTTTCTTCCTCAGGGATGGCAACAAACATGATTTAAGGATGCCATCCAGTGAGGAAACAAATATCCTTCTTGTCTATTCTACTCGATTACAAGAATATATTACCTTATTTCGGCAGGATCGAAGTGAGTGTTTTGGTCAGGTTCTGCAGCGCACCCGCATGGTTCTGCAACTTGGACACATCCCCGGTCTGCAGCCCGGAACGGACATCGGTGATGGTTTTATTTGTAGCGACCTGTTCATCGATGATCTTTTGCGTCAACTTCTCCAGGTCGGTCGCGAACTGGGTCAGCTTTGGAGGGATCAGCGGGATCTTTTGCATGAACGGCAGCAGGACGTCCAGTACCTTGTTCGCAGTGCCCGCGTATTTCACGGTCAGGGTATGCAGCGCGCCGATCGAACCGGTCAGCTCGAGCGCCACCTCCTGGATGGAATCGATCATCTTCGCGTTATCTTCGATCATCTTGCTGATCTGGTCGAGTGAACCGGTTAACTTTGATGAAAACTTGGTGTATGTGACTGGTTTTGTGGTGGCGATGCCGGCTCTGGCAACGGGGTGTTGGGGACATTGGATCACTCCTTTTATGAGATGAACCATACTATACAACAAAAGGCAGGGGCAAACAAGTTTGCTTGTATAATCTCCTCATGATGGACATCTCTCTGACTCCCATCCAGCGATCAATTACGGACGCGCCGGTCGGTTCGAGGATTTTTCTCCGCGGACGCGCCGGGGCTGGCAAGACGACCGCGGCGGTGGAGAGGGTGGTCCATTTCCTGGATCAGGGTTTGCCAGCCGCCTCGATCCTCATCCTTACCCCTCAGCGCACACTGCAGGAGCCATACGAGCAGCGCATTCTCAGGGCAGGTTACTCGGGCGGAGAGCTGACCTTTGCCACCATCGGCGGTCTTGCGCGGCGCATGTGCGAACTCTTCTGGCCGTTGGTTTCCGAACGCGCAGGTTTCCGGGATCCCGACCAGCCTCCCATCTTCCTCACACTGGAAACTGCCCAATATTACATGGCGCATCTCGTCCGCCCGAAATTGGATGAGGGCTTTTTCGAGTCGGTCACCATCGACCGCAACCGCCTGTACTCGCAGATCATCGACAACTTGAACAAGTCTGCCATGGTGGGCTTTGACTATCGCCAGATAGCAGACAGGTTATCTTCAGCCTGGACGGGTGACCCGGCGCAGAAGCGTGTCCATAACGATGCCCAGGCTTGCGCCTCCATTTTCCGGGAATATTGTCTCGAAAATAACCTGCTGGATTTCTCCCTGCAATTGGAGATATTTGCCAACCTCCTCTGGTCGGAACCGATGGTGCGCGACCATCTGCTGGGAACCTACCGCCACCTCATTTATGATAATGTGGAGGAGGATGCCCCGCGTGCCCACGACATCCTCCGCGCATGGATGCCCGAATTCAACTCGGCGCTCCTGGTTTTCGATGAGGGTGGCGGGTATCGTACCTTCCTCGGTGGGGACCCGGTTTCAGGTGAGTCACTCGGCGAGGTCTGCGACCAGGTCGTTGAAATGAGCGGATCCTTCGTCATGTCGGATTATATTGAAGGCTTGTCCAGCACGCTGACCGCAGCCATCACCGGTTCAGGGAGTGATGGATCGCCTGGCGCATTTGATTCCGCGGATGTGCTCACCACCCGCTTCTATCCCGAACTGCTTGACGCGATCGTGGATAAGACAAGATCACTGCTCTCGGATCAACTGCTTTCTCCCTCCGACATTGTCATCCTTGCTCCCTACCTCTCGGATGCCCTGCGTTTCTCGATCACGCACCGCCTCGAACAGGCAGGCATCCCCTGGCGGTCGCACCGCCCCTCCCGTTCCCTGCGCGATGAACCCGCCTCACAGGCTCTGCTGACCCTCGCCGCATTGGCGCATCCCGCCTGGCATGTCCATCCAACGCGTTTTGATGCAACCTATGCCTTCATGTTCGCCCTCGGCACCGACCTTGTCCGCGCCCAATTGCTGGCTGATAACATCTATCATCCAAAGGACCTGGAGCTGTCCGGATTCAATGACATCAAACCTGGAGTGCAGGAACGCATTACCTATGCCCTGGGCGAGCGCTATGAAGCGCTGCGCACCTGGTTCCTTCTGTATCGTGAAGGTGACCCCCTGCCTCTCGACCACTTCCTGCGGAAGCTCTTCGGTGAAATTCTCTCTCAATCGGGATTTGGATTTCACGACAACCTCGACGCCGTGCGCGTGGCAGGCAGTTTGATCGAGTCGGTGAAAAAATTCAGGGATGCACTGGAACCGACAAGTGCAGGTTCCCGGGGCTTCGGAGACCCCCTCCTTCTTGGAAAGGAATACCTTGCCATGCTGCAGGATGGGGTCATCGCCGCGCAATACCTCAAATCATGGAGGACAGAGGCTGCGGATGCGGTCCTGGTGGCACCTGCCCATACCTTCCTGATGATGAACCGTCCTGTCTCGGTACAGTTCTGGCTGGACCCCGGTTCGAATGGCTGGGTGGAACGTCTCGCCCAACCCCTTACACAACCCTATGTCCTCCGCCGGGAGTGGGATCCCTCCCGCACCTGGACGGATGCGGAGGAAGTGGCAGCCCAGACCGAATCCCTTGCGCGGCTCGTGCGCGGGCTTCTCAGTCGCTGCCGCGATAAGGTCTATCTGGGTATTGCCGACCTTGGCGAGACTGGTTTTGAGCAGCGCGGCGTCTTGCTCCGGGCATTTCAGAAAGCCCTTAAAACCGGTGCCGGTGATCAAGGAGGCTCTGTATGAGAACTCTGACAAAGCTCCTCTCTGCCCATCATTCTGCTATCTTCCATCCTTGCCTGTAGTTTCCCCATCCCATCTCCAACACCGCCCACCCCGGAACCGGTTTTCACGTTGTTGTTCACGCCGACCCTCTCGACGGCGATCCCGACGAATACAATTATCGGTAACCTGGGTTGGGGATCGATCCATGGAAAGGTGACAGACGCAAGGACAGGCTTTCCCATCGCCGGTGTCACGGTTATCTGCCGGCATTATTCTTACACGTCTCCCGCAACCTGTAATACCAGTACCGTCACGGAGGCAGACGGCACATACACTTTTCCGGATATCTTCTTTCACGATACCGACCACGTCTGGCTGGAAGTGAAAATCACAAGGCTACGTTACACAGATGGTGGAGTTCGACTTCTTCACCCGTCCTGAACTTGAAAAAGATTTTGTTCTTGTCCCGGGTACGGACACAGAATCGCCCATCATCGCCTGCACCGCACCAGCTTGCGGTCCTTATGAAGCTCTCTTCTGCCCCGCTGGAGAATGTCCTGGCGGTTGTGGATTGGCTTGTGCCACCCCATCCACCATCTGCACGCCGCCTGTATGTGCCATTGGAACGAACGAAGCGTATTTCTGTCCAGGCATCTGTCCGGGCGGTTGCGGGACGACCTGCGCAACTTTCACGCCTGCCCCATAAAGCTTTCATGGAAATGACCAGGCTAAAAATATGAACAAACGTGATGAGATTGGGTCTGCATCCATTAAAGAAAATGAATGACTTCACCCCTCGCCCCTCGCAACAGAACATCCTCCGCTACACCGGTGGGCGTCTTGGCATTGCTGCGGTTCCTGGCGCGGGCAAGACCCACATCCTCTCCGCCCTCGCCGCGCAGATCATCCAGGGCGGCACCCTCCAGGACGAACAGGAAGTCCTGATCGTCACCCTCGTCAACTCTGCGGTGGATAATTTCGAAGCGCGCATCAAGCGTTTTTTCGAGAATCCCCTGCAGGCGCTATACAGGTACCGCGTCCGCACCCTTCACGGGTTGGCTCATGACATCGTCCGCGAGAAACCCGGTCAGGTGGGACTGGAGGAGAAATTCAGCATCATCGATGAACGCGAGGCTGGATTCATCCGCCACGAGGCGGTCAATGCCTGGCTGGCGACCAATTCCCTGGATGAATACCTCGACCCCGAAATGGATGATTCAAAGCGGGAATGGGTCAGGCGCAAATATCTTCCGGAATTGCTGGACTCCCTCGCCAATGCGTTCATCCGTTCATCCAAGGACCGCCTCCTGGCACCGGATGACCTGCGAGCCAGGCTGGATGCTGCCCCTGCTCCCCTGCCGCTCGCCGAACTTGGTTGGAGCATCTATGCCGACTATCAACGCGCGCTTGCCTATCGCGGCGCGGTTGATTTTGATGACCTGATTCGCCTCGCCTTGATCCTGCTCGAATCCGACCGGGAGTATTTACAGCGCCTGCAGTATCGCTATCCCTTCATCCTGGAGGATGAAGCCCAGGATTCAAGCCGGACGCAGGAAAGGATACTGACTCTCCTGTCAGGTGGTGAGCAATCCCCCTCTCCCCACGGGAGAGGGGACATGGGTGAGGTTGGTAACTGGGTCCGGGTGGGCGACCCGAACCAGGCGATCTTCGAAACCTTCACCACCGCCTCCCCCGAGCTCCTGCGCGCCTTCATCCGGGAAAATCCCAGCGAAGACATGCCCAAATCTGGACGCTCCCAACCGTCCATCCTGGCTCTCGCGAACCACCTTATCGATTGGGTCATGACCTCCCATCCCATCCCCGAAGCACGGACGGCATTATCTCTGCCGCATATCCTGCCGGTCCCGCAGGATGACCCGCAGCAGAACCCGCCCGATGACCCGGAGGCGATTAAGTTTATCGGGACAAAATTCACTCCCGAACAGGAGGTTGAAGCGGTGGTCAGGTCGGTCAAGGACTATTTGGAGTCCTTTGCCGGCACTCCCGTGGAGGAACAACCGACCATCGCCATCCTGGTCCCGCGCAACATGCGCGGTGTGGATGTGGTCAACGCACTGCGCAGGCGGGGAATTGAACCGATCGAGTTGATTGCCAGCACCTCCGAGACCCGCGCTGCCGCGGGCTCATTGAGCCACCTGCTGGCATATCTCGCAGACCCGCAATCCGCCAAGAAATTATCAAAGGCATACGAGGTCTGGAGACGGGACTGGCGCGAAGACTCGGAGAAAATGAGCCTGGTCAAGCAGGTATGCGATGTCCTGAAAAGGATCGGGAATGTCGAGGATTATGTTTCCCCCATCGCTCGGAATTGGGCTCCAGTCCTGGAGGAGGACGACGCGGAAGATGTATTGCAGGAATTGGTGGAATTTCGCATCGAAATAAAGCGCTGGCTGAACGCGGTCACGCTTCCCGTCGATCAACTCATCTTGACCCTCGCCCAGGATGTCTTCACGGAAGCCTCAGACCTGGCGCTTGCGCATAAACTGGCACTGGTATTAGACAGGTGGCGGACGATCACATCGACTGGCGGCTGCCTGAATTAGCCACGGAACTGGTGGTCATCGCAAAGAACGAACGGCGCTTCATCGGTTTCTCCTCCGACGATTCCGGTTTTGACCCCGATCGTCATCGCGGACGGGTGGTGGTCTCCACCATGCACAAAGCCAAGGGATTGGAGTGGGATCGCGTTTACCTGGTGTCGGTCAACAACTATGACTTCCCCTCCAATATGCCGAATGACAACTTTATTTCGGAACGCTGGTACGTAAGGAATAAATTGAACCTGGAAGCGGAAGCCCTGGCGCAATTGGACGCGCTGGAGTTGAAAGGCGAATTTGACTGGTACCAGGAAGGTGCCGCAACCATGCGCTCGCGCCTGGACTACGTCAAGGAGCGTCTGCGCCTATTTTACGTGGGCATCACGCGCGCAAAGAAGGACCTGATCGTGACCTGGAACACAGGCAGGCAGGGTGAGACCCAACCCAGTCAGGCATTCCAGGAGTTGTCAGGCTGGTTGGAAAATCAAAGGGCGGGTCAGTGAGTCCTGCTCTTTTTTTTATCGTAAGATAATCGGGGGAATTTGCATCATATCATTATCTATTAAGACCAATCCACTCCTAATTCATATAAAGGTAAAACATGACAAAATATTACTTCACCAAAACCCTCGATCTGCCCTTTGAAAACGCCATCACCCGCGTCACGGAAGAACTCAAGAAGGAAGGTTTCGGCGTACTTACCGAGATCGATATGGCTGCTACACTGAAGAAAAAGCTGGATGTGGACTTTCGTCCATATCGCATTCTCGGCGCATGCAACCCGCCCTTCGCATATAAGTCATTACAGGCAGAACCAAATATCGGCTTGTTCCTGCCGTGCAATGTCATCGTACAGGATGCCGGGAACGGAAAAACCGAGGTCTCTGCCATTGATCCGCTCGTGGCGATGTCCCGCGTCGATAACCCCGCTTTGGAACCTGTTGCAATGGAAGTACAGGCAAAGCTGCAACGCGTGATTGCGAATTTGTAGCTCGGATTCTATCCATCTGCACCCAATCGGTCCCGGGACATCGAAACACCGGGACCGTTTTGTGTTATCAGGGGGCTAAAACCTGGATTGGTGGCGGCAGATCCCATGCTTATCCCCATTACGTAGTACAATGAACTCGATCACCGGATGGTGATTGAGTTTATCAATTTTGTTTGACCGCTTGGGGGAAACGAATAGACACTTGTAAACAAAACTACCAAAACTCCCGACCGAGTCTGAATCCCGGCAGCGTGCCTCCCTGGAGAGGTGCTTTTCATCGTCTGTCAATGAAAGGAGAGAACAAATGAGCACAACAACCGAAAAACTAAAGACCAAGCGTCCATCCAAAAGCATGCGTAAACACATCCGCCTGGTAAAACAGGAAACCCGCAGGAACAGCGTCCCGGGGACCGTGGATAAAAAAGGAAAACGCATTTCGTAAATACAGACACTGCAAAGTTCTTATAAAAAATCGGAACAATATGTTCTGATTTTTTTATTAAACCGGTTTGGGTATAAGGCAATACCAGCCGCGATGCTGGAGCCCACTTCCCCAAAATCGCTTACAATCAAAAGGTACTGACCTCTCATTTACAGGGTCCTGAAGTCTACCAGAATCTACTTAGCCCTTTTTCGAATAAAAAATTCGATATCAATTCGAGCATAGGAGATCCCATGACTGATAGTGAACAGGAACCAGCCCGCAGAGGAGATCGTCCCGGTTGAGAAACCTGCCACCGATATGGTGGCGGCGGAAGAACCCCAAATCCCATCACCCGAAACCGCCCCCCGCGGACCGACCTTCGGTGAACGGGTCAGGAAGGTATTACTTTTCCTCCTGCGCCTCGTCATGGTTCTCTTCATCCTTGCCGCGATTGCCGTGGGATTATCCTACGGTCTTCCCCTGCTCTATCAGAGATACATCCAGCCTGTTCGCGATAATACCGCCCAACTGGAACAGCTCAAAGCCCAGGTTGCAGAACACCAGACAGCCATCGCGGAATTCCCTGCTGTGATTGAGTCCATCCAAACTGCCCAATCCCGGCAAGCCGAATCCATCGCGACTCTTGAAGGGAAAATGCAGACCATCGAGGGACAGATCCAGGAGCACACCCGGGCATTGGCATCCCTGGAACAAATGCAAAACCTGGCTCAGCAGGAAAACCAGGCTCTCAACGCTGAATTGATGCGCCAGATCAGCCTGATGAAATCCATGGAACTTCTCTCCCGCGCCCGCCTCTTCATGTACCAGAGCAATTTTGGTCTCGCCCGCCAGGACGTCCAGACTGCCCGCGACCTGCTGGCCACCCTCCAGCCTTCCACGCCTTACGACCTCGCCGATGACCTTGCGGAGGTCATCCACCGCCTCGACCTGACCCTCTCCAACCTGCCAGCCTTCCCCGTCGCCGCCAGCGACGACCTCGACATCGCCTGGCAGATCCTGCTTTCCGGTCTCCCCGAGGCTCAAGCCGCTCCTGTCACCCCAACACCCACCCCTGTGGAACCTGCCCCCGCCCCCACCATGCTTCCTACTCTTGAACCAACCCCAACACCCTAGTTATATACTGGCTATGCGAAAAACGAATACTAACGAATACTATGGAGGCTGCACAAGCCTCCTATTTTTATCCCTCCTCGATCCCTTCTAGTTCCTTCTGCAACCGGCACCCTCAAAAGCCCAAAATTTCTTATTCGTTTCTATTCGTTTCCTCCAGCGTGTGTCCGCGCCCTGTCTCCATTCACTATCCGCAATTTCCACCTCTCATCCTGCATACTTGGACTGCTTGACAACCAGCCATAAACTGGGCAAACTCAGGATGTCATGCTTAAAGCTACTACCTTTGCATCCGTGACCCGCTTTGACCTGGCTCAGACCCTTGCCGGGCGCGGCCGCTATTGGACCACCGCCTATCTTCTGGATGGAGTCCTGGTTGACACCGGTTGTGCCCATACTGCGGGGGAATTGGTCAGGGCATTGGATGGCACCCGGCTCACCCACATCGTAAACACGCACACGCATGAAGACCACTTCGGTGCCAATGGTCCTCTTCAGCGCCTGTACCCAAACCTCAAGATCCTCGCCCATCCGCTCGCCCTCCCTGTGCTGAAGGATCCACGCGGGCAGATCTACCTGCATCCCTACCGCCGGCTATTCTGGGGCATGCCCGAACCATCCAGCGCGGATCCTCTCGATGACGGATCATGGATAAAGACAGGCAACCTCCAATTGCAGGTTCTTTACACTCCCGGTCACAGTCCCGATCATATCTGCCTTTATGATCCCGACCACGCTTGGCTGTTCACTGGGGACCTGTTTGTCGGCGGATGGGAACGCGCCCTGCGTGAGGGCTATGACATCTGGCAGATCATTGCCTCGCTCAAAAGGATAAACTCGTTCCCCGCCATCAGTGATGTTCCCCGGCAGCGCCCGCATCCGCGAGAATCCGAAGGCGGAACTCGAATCAAAGATCTCCTACCTTGAGGAATTCGGGGACAAGGTCCTCTCCCTGCACAGTAAAGGCTGGGATGTGAATGCCATCGTGCGCGCCCTGTGCGGAAAGCCCATGTTCATAGAACTCGTCACGCTGGGAAATTTCACGCGACGTCACCTGGTGCTCTCATATTTGAGGAGCAAAGGTACCGAAGAGTGGAAGGAAAACTAGACTGCCGCTTCGATCGTCTTCCTCATTCGTATGGTCACGAAGAACGCCATGAAAAGCGAAAACAGGTAGAGTGCACCAAAGATCGTTAAAAATCCTTTGGTCATGAAGTATGCGAGCGGCGTGAAAATGGCAAAGAGCACAAACTGTAGGATCAACCAGACGCGATGGGTTTTCATGAAATCACCATCTGTTTTCGCCCCACGACGCCCAGATTCCCAACGCCCATAAATAAAGACCAATAAATAGAAACTCGGCTGGATCCATGAACTTCATGAACCACTCAGGTGGTGCCGACTTTGCCCAGAAATTTACTTCCCCTGCCAGCGGCCACAACAATTGCACCCCGTTGAACCATATCAAAAGATCAAGCAGAATGTGGAGTAACGTCCCTATACCAAGCCCAAAACCCAGGTTAGTCCAGCGCGCATCCTTCTTCCAGAGTCCAAGTAAATAAAAAACGATCATCACTGCCGCCACAAAGAACAAGCTGTGCGTTGCAGTTCGGTGAATGCCCTCAGTCGGTAATTTCATCAGCGTCGCGACCGCCACGCCCACGTTATCCATGTCCGGGATCAAACTGCCAAGCAGGACCCCGAGTAACAACCATTCCTTCCTGCCTGTGCTCTTGCGGACAACCATCCCCACCAATGCATGCATGCCTGCCTGTGCCATTGCAACCTCCTTTTATATAAATATAACCCGGATTCTATTCGAATGACACGCACCCATCGACTATAATCCCTGGGTGCCTCGCGTCCTTCATTCCCCGACCGATCTCACCGCCTCCGACCTGCGGACGATCTATAACAGCTTTGACTCCCCCATCGCCAGGCTGGACTGCGGGAAAAAGTGCGCGCCATATAATCCTTCCGGCAAGCCATTCTGCTGCGACATCTGCCATGCCGTCCCTGCAGCCTACAGATCAGAGTGGAACTATTTCCAGGAGACGACCGACCTCTGGCATCGCTACACCGGCAGGGAATGCAAAGGATCGGATGACACCGGTCACACCCTGCAAGATTCAGAACTCCCGGAAGGTATGCTCTTTCTTGCCTGTCTTGGACCTGATCAATGCCAGCGGGACTACCGTGCCCTCTGCTGCCGCGCCTTTCCCTTTTTCCCCTACATCACCTCCGATTACCGCATCCTCGGTCTTGCCTGCGAATGGGAAATGGAGACCACTTGTTGGGTCATCAGCAACCTGGACGCGGTCACGGACAAATACCGCATCGAATTCCTCCGCACCTTTGATAATCTGCTCGCCCTCTTCGATGATGTCTTTGAAAATTACACCTTCCACTCCGAGCGACTGCGCGCGTACGCAACATCCAGGAAGAAGCGCTTCCCCCTGCTTCACCGCAACGGTCATGCGTACCTGGTCAGTCCCGCCAGCGAACGGATGCAGCGCGTGGAATTTTCCCGGCTGCCGAAATATGGGGTTTACAGGAACGAATAATTGCACGGATCAGGGAAGGTTGGATTTCCTTTTCTCAAGGTAATCACTATACCCTCCCTGGCACTTCACCAGCCCGCCGTCTTCGATCACCAGTAATCGATCCACGGTGCGGTCCAGGAAATACCGGTCATGTGATATGACCAGCACCGTCCCGATAAAATCCTCCAGCGCCTGCTCCAGCACTTCAGCGGAGGCAATATCCAGGTTGTTGGTCGGCTCATCCAGCAGCAGGAAATTCGCACCCGAAAGGACGAGCAGAGCCAGTTGCAGGCGGCTGCGCTCTCCGCCCGAAAGATCTCCTATCCTCTGTGTAACCTGCTTGTATGTGAACAGGTAGCGCAGCAGGAATGCCGTTGCCTTCGACTCGCTCAGTTCCCCGGCATATCGCACTGCCTCCAGCAGGCTTTGGTCAGGATCCAGTGTCTCGTGTTCCTGTGCATAATGCCCGATGACCACGCTTGGACCGATCTTGACCTCCCCTGAATCGGTTTCCTCCTCTCCCAGGATCATGCGCATCAACACGGATTTCCCGGCGCCGTTGGGACCGATCAACCCCACGCGTTCTCCGTGCCAGATGGTCTCGTTTACATCCAGGAACACCTGTTTGTCGCCAAACGCTTTGGACAACCCGGCAAGCTCGAGCACCTTGTTCGATCCGCGCCATCCATTAATTTGAAATCCCATCTTGCGGCGTTCCAGGATGGGCTTCTCCACCTTATCCATTTTATCGAGACGCTTCTGCATCGACTTTGCCTTGCGGGCAAAGTCTTCATTATCGTAGACCTTTCCCCAGATCGCATATCGTTTGATCGCCGCCTGCAGCCGGTCGATCTCATGTTTTTGCGCGCGGAACATTTCCTCCTGCCGTGCCATCCTGATTTCCTTGTCCGTAATGAAGGATGAATAATCCCCTGCGATAACGGACAGCCTGCCATCCTCAAGTTCGGCAATGTGCGTCACGACTGCGTCAAGCAGATAGCGGTCATGCGAAATGATGACGACCGTTCCTTCATACTCCCGGATAAGGTTCTCCAGGAATACCTTGCCTGGCATGTCCAGGTGATTATCAGGTTCGTCCAGCAGCAGCACATCCGGGTGAACCAGGATAAGGCGCGCCAGCCCGACCAGTTTTTTCTGCCCGCCACTCAGTACAGACAGGGGTTTTATCAGCTCGCTTTCGGCAAGTCCCAATCCAAGCAGGATGCCCCGGACATGCTCCGGATATGAGTCACCGCCAAACGCATGGTACTCCTCGATCAGGATATGTTGCCGCTCCAGGGCGTGTTGTAATTTCCGGTCATCCCCATAGACCTCCGGATCACCCAGGCTGGCTTCGACCGACGCCAGCTCCGCGTGAACTTCAGCCACACGTGGATTACCTTCCGAGCGCGGCTTCAAATGCTGTTAGAGAAGAATCCAATTCGGGTTGCTGGGGCAGGTATCCTGTTGTAACCGAACGGGCGCGGGTGATACTCCCGCCCAGTTCCGGGGAATATTCCCCCTGGATCAGTTTGAATAGCGATGATTTCCCGGCGCCATTGGCGCCGATCAAGCCGATGCGTTGTCCGCGTTGTATCTCCCAATTAAGGTTCTCAAAGATGCGTTTTGCACCGAGTACGAGGGTCAGGTTCGAAAGTTGAATTTGTATCATGTCATATTCCGTAAAAGAAAACGCCGCAGGCAGCCTGCGGCGTGATGGAGGGAAGAAAGTACTTCATCAAACAGGCGCGATTCGAGGATGCCCCTCGGGGATAAATCCACGTACACCGATGCATAATGGTGATTTGCCTGTACTGAGATCGTAGATCATGTGCCGGATTATACACGGGAATTGCATTAAAGTCTGGCATAATCGAACCATGGTCCGGAGATCCAGCCATACCAATGCCATCCTTCTGGGTGTCTTCATCACTTTTCTATGGTCCACTTCCTGGGTGTTGATCAAAATTGGTTTGAAAAATGACCTGCCTGCGTTGTCCTTTGCGGGTCTGCGTTATTTCGCTGCTTTCCTGTGCCTCCTCCCGGTCGTTTTGGCAATTCCTGCAGAGCGCGCCACCCTGAAAAAACTAAGCCGCGCCGACTGGGGTTGGTTGGCGTTGCTTGGGCTGGTCGTCATCACAGTAACACAGGGCGCTCAATTTCTGAGTCTTTCCATGTTGCCCGCTGCCATGGTCAGCCTGGTCTTGAACACGACTTCTGTTTTTGTTGGGTTGGCGGGTATACCTCTACTCAAGGAATCACCCACCCGTCGCCAGTGGTTCGGGATTGCCATCACGGTGACCGGCGTATGTGTATTTTTCCTGCCCATATCTGTCACTGGCATGCTTGGGCTCGGATTGCTGGCAGCCTTCATCACAATGCTGGGGAACACAGCCTCCTCCCTGCTTGGGAGGAAGGTCAATCTACAAAACCATCTCTCGCCGCTCATCGTGACTTTCGTCAGCATGGGTTTTGGTTCAATCGTTTTACTCCTGATCGGGGGATTCACGCAGGGCTTTGGAATCGCCAACCTCAACAGATTGGATGATCATCGCCTGGTTGGCAGTTGTCAATACTGCGTTTGCTTTTTCGGTATGGAATCACACCCTGCAAACCCTCTCGGCTGTTGAGTCAAGTGTCATCAACAGCCTCATGATGCCGCAGATCGCCATCCTTGCTTTCATTTTTCTTGGTGAATCCCTGACCTCGAAGGAAGTCATTGGATTGATACTGGTCGGAGTTGGAGTGCTTGTGGTACAGTTGCGGAAGAAATGAGCAAGCTGCCCTCCCCCTTTGTTTTTTCACAATCCTCCCTGCAGGATTACTTTGACTGCCCGCGCCGTTTTGAGTTGCGGCATATCTCCAGGTTGAACTGGCCTGCGGAGGAGGCTGAACCCGCGCTGGAAAACGAACGCCGCCAGCAGGAGGGAATGCTCTTTCATCGTCTCGCCCAGCAATACTTACTGGGCATGCCATCCGAAAGATTGTCGCGGCTCGCGGCCTCCCCCGATCTCTCCCGCTGGTGGGAGAATTTCCAGGCAGGCTTTCACGATCCGAAAGGACTTGGAAAGCTGTATCCCGAGATCACTCTCTCCGCGCCCATTGGGAATCATCGACTGCTGGCAAAGTTTGACCTGGTCACCATCCGCGATGACCAGGTCTCCATTTACGATTGGAAAACCTATCACAAACGACCCCGGAATGAGTGGATGGCTGTCCGGTTGCAGACGCGCGTATACCGGTACCTGCTGAGCGTGGCTGGTGCTTCCCTCAACAATGGAAGATCCATCCCACCCCAAAACATCGAGATGATTTACTGGTACACAGATTACCCAAATGAAGCGGCTGTCTTCCGTTATGACCAGGCGCAATTCTCCCGTGATGCCTCCGGGCTTGAAAAGTTGGTCACCGAAATTGAAGGGTTGAGTGAATTTATTCTGACCGACGATCAGGGTAAATGCCGTTACTGTCCCTACCGTTCATATTGCAAGCGCGGTGGCGTGGCAGGCGACTGGCATGATGCCGAGGCGGAAGCGGAAAATATGGAATCCTTCGATATCAATTTCGAGCAGATCGGCGAAATTGCTTTTTGATCTACTTGAAGTAGATCCCCAGGTGGTTGCCAACCGGTCGTTCGCGACCCGGAATATACAGGTCGATGGGGGAATTCAGGATGCGCGGCTTGCCATCCTCGCCACGGATAACCAGCGTGGAGGAACCACCGCCATCCAGGTTCATGGCGTCATGTGCACCTATATCGATCATCAGATCCGCCAGTTCAGCCAGGGTGATTCCCTGGCTGTAGAACGGTTGGCGTCCATCCACAACGACAATGAATAGGAATTTCCCATTTTGGGAGTATCCAACCGCGCTGCGTGGATGTACTTCGGGGTCGGTCAATCCATCCACCGGGGAACCACCCATGACGATGCGCGTTTCCCCGGAGATGGCATCGTAGGTCTTGTTGGGTGGGTCAAAGGAAAGCCCGTTCTTCGAGGAGATGTACAGCGTCGGGAAAGGCTCCGCCTCCCTGCCATAGACCTGCCCGCGAGGCAGCCTCGCCACGCGGCGCGACCGGGTCACCGGCATGCGGGTAATAATCCGCGGGGCTGCGCGACCACCATGGCGAGAATCCATCCCCGTTGACGGCAATATCCAGGTCAAACTCCTCCAGGAATTGGGAGGTTGTCCGCGCTTTCAGGGGCATGTCACTATTGGGATTGTCCGGTGGTGTGATCAGGACCCGCAATCCCTTGGTCTTCATGTTGATCTTCAATACATGGATCACCATCGGTCGCGGCACGACC
This sequence comes from uncultured Chloroflexia bacterium, assembly GCA_963823545.1. GTDB lineage: Bacteria > Chloroflexota > Anaerolineae > Anaerolineales > Villigracilaceae > Denitrolinea. The sequence goes on from CAWGMC010000004.1 coordinate 98,635, forward strand.
TTCACGATCCGCTGGTATTCCACTCCCTGCCGCAGGGTCTGTTTAACGGGTACCGGCGCAGGTCGGTGACGCAGGAACAGCAAGCCTCCACCGATGCAAAGAACGATGAGCAGGACCAACCCGATCATGAGGGTACGCTTGCCTGGTTTCGATTTCATACCTGGGATTTTAGCCCGTCGAGATTAATTGCAGATAAAACCAAAAGCCCCGTTATCTCTGCGAAAACGGGGCTCTTTTTGGTGATGGGAATATTAACTCTGGTTCTCCGCCTGCCTCATCGCCTGGAACGAGGCGATTGCCACTTCCAGCATTTGCATGTCAGGATCACGCGTCGTCAGGGATTGCAGAGCCAGGTTTGGCTTGATCATCCATTGCACGATTCGATTATCAAGATGATTGGCTGTCCACCGGATGTATTCAACTGCAAAACCCGCCAGCACGGGGATCAGCAGGATGCGGCTGACAAGTCTCCAAAGCATGGGCAGTGGTCCAAGCGCAGTGAAGACAAGGATCGAGAGCAGCACCAGGGTTAGACAGAAAGGCTGTTCCGCAGCGTGCATGCTGGACAGGATATTTTGCAACATTCTCCGGGGTCAACTCAGCCCCTGCCTCGTAGGCGTTGATGGTCTTATGTTCCGCACCATGGTATCCAAACAGCCGCTTAATGTCGGGCATGAAACCGATCGCCCAGATATATCCCACCAGTAAAGCCAGCTTGATCACACCTTCCACCAGGTTGCCGATCCAAAGACCCGGGGAGGATGCAATCGCCTGTAGTGCAGGGGCAGGCAATCCTCCTCCGCCTCCTGTGGAAGGGTGGAAGAGGGTTTCCACCCAGCCGCCGATCACCGCGGGCAGCAGGAAAAACAGCCCGATGCCAAAGGCGAACGATAATGCCATGGTCAGGTAAAGTGGTGCGCCTTCCAGTTTTTCGTCTTCCCCCGTCTGCGTATTTGCCGAGATGGTCAGGGCGCGCATGCCCAGTCCAAGCGCATCCCACAACAAGATCACGACCGCGTAAAAAGGGGATTTTTGTGATTCCCGAGCGGTAGACCTTTGCAAGCTGCTCTGTGTGGAGGACGATCTCTCCCTTGGGGTTGCGCATGGCGATGGCAAGGGATTTTTGTCCGCGCATGAGCACGCCCTCGATGACTGCCTGTCCGCCGTATGTGATAATTCGGTCTTCCATATTACGTTCCTGCTCCAAATGTACTTCTAAGTTGAATGAAGAACGCGAAGGTTTTTTCCCTTCGCGTTTTAGAGGGGAAGAGTTGGGGGATTTATCCCTTCATGTTATAGAAGAAATGGATGAGTGCATCAATGCCCTTATACCAGGTGGGCAGGTGCAGGCACTCATTCGGCGAGTGGATGTTATCCTCGGGTAATCCAAATCCTGTCAGCACAGATTCAACGCCCGCGTACTCCTGCAATTGAACGACCGCGCCGATCGATCCGCCCTCCCGTCGGCGGAGTGCGCGTTTGCCCCAGACGCGTTCCAGTCCATCCGCCATCGCCTTGACCCCGAGGCTGTTCACATCCGTGATCGCCGTGCCGGAATCATTCAAAAGCAGCAATTCCCAGCGGATATCCTTTGGAGCCTTGGCTTTCAGATAGGACTGCATCAACGCAAAGATCTCCTTGGGCGTCTGATCGGGCACCAGGCGGCAGGAAATTTTTGCCATGGCGTATGCCGGCAGGACCGTCTTGGTTCCCGGACCGGTCCAACCTGACAGCAGACCATTGACTTCCAGGGTTGGTCGCGCGCCTACACGTTCCGCAGGAGATATAATCCGGTTCACCCCATAACCTGGACACGCCGGTCTGGTCAAGATAGAACTTTTTATTGGTCGGCAGGCGTTTAAATTCAGCATGTTCACGCTTGCTCAACTTGCGCACTTTCTTATAGAACCCGGGCAGTGTGACTTTCCCATTCTTGTCATGCATGCTCGCAACCAGTTCCGTCAGTGCCTGTGCCGGGTTGTGGACGGTACCGCCGAACAAGCCTGAGTGCAGGTCCTTGCTCGGTCCATACATGCGCAGTTCCATGTACACCAATCCGCGCAGACCATAGGTGATGGTCGGGTACTCCTCGCCGATCATTCCTGCATCCGGATTGATGCAGATGTCCGCCTGCAATTTTTTCGCGTTTTCCTTGATGAACTCGCCCAGGTTCGTCGAGCCTGTCTCTTCCTCGCCTTCGATGATGAACTTCACATTGACCGGCATCTGCCCCGATTTCAGGGCAGACTCGACCGCCTTGAAGGTCGCGATCACCTGCCCCTTCATATCCGAGGCGCCCCGCCCGTAAAGACGATCGCCGCGCACTTTGGGCTCGAACGGAGGGGTTTCCCATTTCTCCAGCGGATCAGGGGGCTGCACATCATAATGACCATAAACCAGTACTGTCGGGGCGCCGGGAAGTTTGAGCCATTCTCCATATACCACTGGGTGTCCCTTGGTCGGCATCACCTCCACGTTCTCGATTCCCAGCCCGCGCAGATGGTCAGCCACCCAATGGGCTGCGCGCAGTATTTCAGGCTTGTATTCCGTCGAGGTCGAGATGGATGGGATGACGAGCAGGTCCTTCAGATCTTCAAGGAACCGGTCGCGATTTTGTTGGGCATAAGTTAGGGCATTGCTGCGGGGATCAGACATATCATTTCTCCTGTGCTTTCGGTGTGCCGTATAAAAACCAGAAATAATTCCTGTGGAAAGACCCATGCCAGTGCCGGGTCCCAGACAAAGTTGCCGTTCTGCCAGATGCGGGTTAATTCAGCATCAAGAACGATCATCAAACCGGATGGGGATTCCTGTAATTCATCCAGCAGGAGCTTAAGGATGACGCGCTGTCGCACCTGGTATGGATACTGTCTCCCAAATTCAGCCGGTAAATGCCGCGCCTCATGCAGATAATCCTTCCACAATTCCAGCCTTGCGTGCAATTCGCGTTTTACCTTTGCATCCCATGCCGACCGCCATTTGAGGCGGTCCGCCTCCATCTGCATGGACAGCTCATGGATTCCTGGTGTTCTCCAGCCCTTCAACCGTTCACGGACAAGCAGCATGGCGCCTGGCGTGATCTGCGTAAAATCGGTGGTATGAACAGGTGCAAGCCAGTACAATTCTTTGGACAGGATGTATGTCTCCAATTGCTGGAGTCCCGCTTCAAAGAACGCCTTGTCCTTTTCGGGCGAATTCACTGGAATAAGATCCTATGGTTCCGGAGTGGTTGTCACTTCAAGCGAACGGCGCGTCACGAGATACCAGTCCGAAATAAGCAGGAAGCGATCACCCGAATCGTAAAGCGGCGGCACCTGCACTCCACGGACCGTATCGTTCACGCCATAGGTATACACCGGCACATATAAAGGCAGGGACGGCAGTTCCCGCGCAAAGATCACCTGGAAGTTTCGATAAAGCCTGGCGCGCAAGCCGAAATCGGTGGTGACGCGTGCCTGCTCAAGATACTCGCTGGCGGAACGGTTGTCCCATTGCGAATAGTTCTGTCCGCCCGTCGCCTCCGCCTGGTGCCAGAAGGGATACGGATCCGGATCAGGTGTGCGCGACATCGCCAGTTCCACCAGTGCAGCCTGGTAGCTGCGCTTGGCAAGGTAATCGTTCTGCAGGCTGGCGTACGGGACCGGGATCAGGTCCAGCTTGACGCCGATCGCCGCCCAGTTTTCCTGGATGGACTGTGCCATCTGTGAATGGACTGCATCGTCGGGATGGACCAGGCTGAACTGCAGCGGTTTCCCATCCTTGACACGCACCGTTCCCCCTTCCGCCGGCAGGGTGTAGCCCAACTCCTTCAGCAGGACGATGGCGGCATCTGCATCGTAAGTGATCTTTTCGACGCCATCGTAATGCGCCCATGAACCGGGCAGGATCGGTCCATCCAGCGGAATGGCTTGTCCCTGCAGGAAAACATCGATCAAGCGCTGACGATTTAGTCCCAGCATCAGGGCTCTGCGCATTTTTGCATCCTGCAGGAAGGCGACCTCCGGATTGCCCAGGTTGAATAACACGAAACCCATCTGCGGCAGCCGGCTGGTGTACTTGGAGAGGTTCGTATCCTCAAGCGCCTCCGGCAGGACATCCTCGGTGATCCTGCTGATGCCCGCCACTTCACCCGCCTGGTATGCCTCCATCGCATCCATTGAGGTGGGATAGTATTTGAAAATCACCTGGTCGATGAACGGCTTGACAAGATGGTACTGTTCATTGCGGACAAGCACCACCCCCGTGATCTGGTTGTTATCGATCAGCAGATGATCGAATTTGTACGGTCCGCTCCCGACCGGCTTTAGGTTGAAATCCGTATTCAATACCTGCTCAAGCGGTATTCCCTCCAGCAGGTGCTTGGGCAGCACGCCAAAGGTCATATAGTCAAGGAAGGGAGCATAAGGTTCGGGAATCTTGAATTGCAGGGCTTTATCATTCAGGCGGATGATCTCGACCTTGGACCAGAGTTCCTTCACATCCTGGGGATAGAATGAGGCCGCGCTCTTTATCAATTCGATCGTGAAGATGACGTCATCGCTTGTGACAGGCTTTCCATCATGCCAGGTTGCGTTGGGACGCAGGCTGAAGTTATAGATGGTGCCGTCCGCGGTTGTCCCCCATGATTCTGCCAGGTCCGGTTCCGGCATGCCACGCGCGTCAAAGCGCATTACACCGCTATAGATCAACCGGTCGACATCCCGGTCAGCGGAGTTGTTCCAATCCAGCAGGGGATTCAAGCGCCCCATCGCGCCCACCAACCCCTCGGTATAAACCCCGCCGCTGGTCGCCTGTGGCAGGATGGGGGTGATAACCGGTCCCTGGCTGAGAAGTAAAATCCCAACCAGCACCAGTGTGATCACCACCACCAGGATCTGCCAGCGTATGCGTTTCATCAGCATGAAAAGAAAAGCCTGCCAGCGGCGAATCTCAGCCGACCGGAGACTTTTCGATCAGGGAACAGTTACATGAAGAAGATGAGCGTGATTGCCAGGGCAAAGAACACCACGCTCAACACGATCGTCACCCAGAACAGGGTGCGCTCAATGCCGCGCCGTGCGGTGAACACACTGCCAGTATCGGCACCAGTCAACCCGCCCAATCCGGCGCCCTTGCTCTGCAAGATTACACTGAGAATGAGGGCAACCGAAGTTATAATCAATCCAATCTGTAAAAACTGAGTCATCTGTAGCCTCCTGCTAAAATAGCGGGGGAATTATACTTGTGATATTAATAAATCGTCAAACGAGATAATAAAAACATCATTAGAAAGCCTTCACACACTCTGCTTACCCCGGGAAGATGGATATTCTCCATCCTGAAACCAGGAAATCAATGGGGTATGAAAGCAGGGTCTTTGGTTATCTATATTGAAACCTGGCAAAGAATTATCATGAAAGAGATTACCGTTAACCTGCACATGCACACCCGTTACTCGGATGGGAGTGGTCTGCACAAGGATATCGCCGAGGCTGCCATGCGCACCGGACTGGATGTGGTCATCGTCACCGACCATAATGTATTGGTCAGGGACTTTGAAGGCTACCACCAGGACGGCGATAAGCATGTTCTCATGTTGGTTGGGCAGGAGGTCCACGACCAGGCACGCGTGCCCCAGAAAAACCACCTGCTGATCTTCGGCGCGGACCGCGATCTTGCCCCGCTCGCCGGGGATCCCCAGGCTCTCATCAACGCAGTCCGCGATTCCGGCGGTATCTGCTTCCTCGCCCATCCCCATGAAACATCAGCAGCCATCTTCCATGAGACAGACATCACCTGGGAAGACTGGAGCGTGCAGGGCTTCACAGGCATCGAGCTCTGGAACCACCTCAGCCAGTTGAAACATGTCCTGAAGAATTGGTTCCAGGCAGTTTTCCATGTCTTCTTCCCTCGCTTCTACACTCGCGGTCCCGACCTTCCGACTCTGCGAAAATGGGACGAATTGCTTGCCAGCGGACGGCACATCGCAGCCATTGGCGGGTCGGATGCACATGCGCTCCATTACCACCTTGGTCTCATTCACAAAACGATCTTCCCTTACGATTTCCATTTCTCTGCCTTGAACACCCACCTGCTGATTGACCGTCCCCTCGGTGATGATGCGCATGCAGACAGCAAATTGGTGCTCGAATCTCTTGCGCTTGGAAGGGGTTGGGTGGGATATGACCTGATGGGATCGACACGCGGTTTTCGTTTCACCGCGCAGGGAAGGGAGAATGATGCCGTAATGGGTGAGGAGATACCTCTTGATGGAGGCATAACATTACAGGTCAAACTCCCCGCTGATGCAGATATCACTCTCTCGAGGAACGGGCAAATAATCCAGACGTGGAAGCGGACGTCTGCTTGTGCATACACCGCCATGGAAACCGGTGCCTACCGCGTGGAGGTCCATCGACCCTATCTCGGCGCCCGGCGCGGCTGGATCTACAGCAATCCCATATACGTTCGCTAACCTGGAATTACGAACAGCTGTTCATCGTACCTTTTCCCCTCATGGATTTTGCTCTCATCTTCCTGACCATTCACCCGCCATCTACGTTGACAATATACACTACTATGTAGTAAACTACCGCCCGATTAAGACACTATCTGTGTCTCCTTCCGCTCCCAACCCGCCCACGGCGTGAATGGGAGCAAACCCGTGGAAAGGAGGTTTTCCCAATGCGTAAATACGAACTGGTTTGCATCATCCAGCCCGAACTGGACGAAACTGCTTTTAACGGCGTCGTCGAGAAGGTCAAAGGCTGGATCGGTGAGGCCGGTGGCAACGTGGACAAAGTGGAGAATTGGGGCAAGCGCCGCCTGGCGACCCAGATCCACAAGCTGCGCGACGGTCAGTATGTTCTGCTGAACGTCACCATGCCCAGCAAAGCCACCGCTGAACTGGAGCGCAATCTGCGCTTCCTTGAGCCTGTCATTCGACACATGCTCAGAGTGGTTGAATAATTGTTTCGGATTCGGTAATACAAGGAGTTTGACATGAGCCGAGGCTTAAATAAAGTGATGATCATCGGCCACCTTGGCCGTGACCCGGAGATGCGCTACACCCCCTCCGGCAAGCCTGTCACCACCTTCACCATGGCTGTCAGTCGTTCCTGGAACTCCGGTGATGGCGAACGACACACCGAGACCGAATGGTTCAACATCGTTGCCTGGGGCAATCTGGCAGAGATCTGCAAGCAGTACCTGATCAAGGGACAACAGGTCTACATCGAAGGGCGTTTGCAGACCCGGCGCTGGGATGACAAGGAAGGTGTCAAGCACTCCAGCGTGGAGATCGTCGCCAACGAGATGATGATGCTCGGCGAACGACGCGAGAGTGGTCACCCGAACCACGAGAGTGCCCCGTCCAGCGAGGATGGTGAACCACCCATGTCGGATAACGAATTTCCGTTCTAGCAAGATTGGAGAAGTAACATGTCTGAAGATAATGCACGCGGCGGAAGGATGGAAGGTGGCGAGGGCGGCGAACGCCGTTTCTATGCCCGTCCCAAGTTCTGCCAGTTCTGCGCCGACAAGCAGATGACCATTGATTACAAAAAGGTCGACATGCTTAAGCGTTTCATCACCGACGAGGGCAAGATTCGCCCGCGTCGCCAGACGGGCACCTGCGCCCGCCACCAGCGCGTTCTGGCTGGTGCCATCAAGCAAGCCCGCCATATCGCCCTCCTGCCCTACACAGGCCGCCTCTGGGACGATAATCGCTAATTAGTCCCGCGATGATATGGGCATGGAATGCATCCATGCCCTGTTTTTCGCTCGGAGGAAAAATGCCTTCAAGATCCAATAAAAATCCCAAGGTGCTTACCAAGAAGCACATCGCCCGCCTTGAGCGGGAACGCCGTCAGACGAGGATCATCGTTTGGACTGCCGCAGCTGTTGTCGCGATCGTTCTCGGTCTCATCGCTTATAGTCTGCTCAATGAAAAATTCATACAACCGCGCCAGGCTGTTGCCCGCATCGGTGAAGAGAAGATCACCACCGGACAGTTCCAGGCACGCGTTCGCCTGCAGCGTGACCAGACCATCAACCAGTATCTCCAGTACTATCAATTTGGTCAGATGTTCGGGATGGACTTTTCGTCCCAATTGCAACAGCTGGAATACCAGCTTTCGGAATTGGGAGCCCAATCCCTGGGTCAGAATGTGCTGGACTCGATGATCAATGAGATCCTGCTGCGCAACGAGGCAGCAAAACTCGGCATCACCGCCAGCGAGGAAGAGATCGACAAGCGGATACAGGAAGTATTCGACTATTACCCGGATGGGACACCCGTTCCATCGGTCACTCCCACCGAAGTGGTCATACCGGGAATCTCTGCCGAGCAGGCTGCCATCGTAACCATCACTCCGACACCGACCCTTGAGTTGACGCCGTCGGGGACGGAGACTTCCACCCCGTTACCCACTGCGACAGTCGATCCGAACGCCACCGCCACCGCCACCATCGATCCATCATTCACTGCGACAGCAACCCTGGAACCGACTGCCACGCTCGCGCCCTCCAACACCCCGACCGCGAGCATGACCTCCACTCCCACACAGACCGCGACCCCGGCTCCCACCAATACCCCGGAACCGACCGCCACTCCCTTTACCAGGGAAGCCTATGACGAGACCTTCAAAACCGGCATGGCTTCATTTGCCGAGGTCGGCATCTCCGAATCGGATTACCGCAAACTGATCGAGCTGGATATCCTGCGCACCAAGATCATGGAATATCTGACGAAGGACATGAAACCGAGCCAGGAGCAGGTTTGGGCACGGCACATCCTCGTTGGTGATGAAGAGACCGCCAACCAGGTGCGCGAGCGTCTGTTGGATGGCGAGGACTTCGCAGTACTTGCCAGGGAACTCTCCCAGGACACCAGCAACAGTGAAACAGGTGGTGACTTGGGCTGGTTCGCTAAAGGCGCAATGGTGGCTCCCTTCGAAGAAGCCGCCTTCAGCCAGAAGATCGGGGAGATCGGTAAACCGGTTAAAACTGACTTTGGCTGGCACATCATCCAGGTCATCGGTCACGAAGACCGCCCGCTGACCGCAGAAGAGTTCGCCCAAACCAAGCAGACCGTCTTTGACAACTGGCTGATCGACCTGCGCGCCAAGGCGGATGAGGCTGGTCTGGTCGAGATCTTTGACATCTGGATGGACCGCGTCCCGCTGGATCCCGACCTGGCTACGGCTCTCGGTCAGTAATTTCCACCAAACTTCAAACTGCCACCCCCACAAGGTGGCAGTTTTGATTCTTGTACTTGCGCCTTGTGATGTTTTTAGGTATATTTCGCCCAATTAACTCGCCAAAGGAGAGATTATGCCCGCCAAATCGGAGAAAAGGTTGCGCGGGGAGGTGTACTATCCTTCCCAGGATGTTATCAATCAGGCACTTATCCAGGATTGGGATGCGCTGGCGGCTTCCGCCGATAAGGATCTGGAAGGTTTCTGGCAGAAGGAAGCGGAGGAACTTGAATGGTTCAGCACCTGGGAGAAAGTGTTGGACGATTCGAAGAAACCTTTCTTCAAGTGGTTTGTTGGGGGAAAAGTGAACATAACATACAATGCACTGGACCGGCATTTAAAATCATATCGAAGAAATAAACTGGCATTGATCTGGGAAAGTGAAGCAGGGGACATGGAACGCACCTTTTCCTATTATGCCCTCAACCGGGAAGTTTGCCGGATGGCTAACATCATCAAGGCGATGGGCGTGCAAAAAGGCGACCGCGTCACGATCTATATGCCGCGTATTCCGGAGATCGTTTTTGCCATGCTCGCATGTGCGAAGATCGGAGCGATCCACTCGGTGGTCTTTGGGGGATTTTCCACCGATGCCCTGCGTGAACGTATCGAAGACTCTGCTTCGAAACTGGTTATCACTGCCGATGGTGGTTACCAGAGTGGCAGGGTCGTGGAACTAAAGCGCATTCTGGACGAGGCGCTCAAATCCTGCCCGTCCGTGGAAAATGTCATCGTGGTCAAGCGTGTCGGTCACGATGTTCCCATGGAGACCAGCCGTGACCACTGGTACCATGAATTATGCGTCCTGCCCATCGCCAACGGCAAATGTACAACTGAGATCATGGATTCCGAAGATCCCCTCTTTATTTTGTACACATCCGGCTCGACGGGTAAACCAAAAGCCATCATGCACACTCATGGCGGTTACATGGTGGGGATATATTCCACGCTGAAATATGTCTTTGACGTGAAGGACGAAGACCGTTGGTGGTGCACTGCCGATCCGGGTTGGATTACCGGTCACTCGTACCTCGTCTATGGTCCCTTGCTTAATGGTGTGACCTCCTTCCTTTTCGAAGGCGGACCCTCCTATCCATATCCGAACCGCTGGTGGCAGCTCATCGAGCGATATGGAATTAATATTTTCTACACCGCACCAACTGCCATCCGTGGATTGATGCGTTTTGGAGAAGCCTGGCCGGCAAAACACGACCTCTCATCCTTGAGGCTCCTGGGAACCGTGGGCGAACCGATCAATCCGGAGGCATGGAAGTGGTACCATCGTGTCATCGGAAAGGAAAAATGCCCCATCATTGATACCTGGTGGCAGACCGAGACCGGCATGTTCATGATCACACCCACTCCTGTTGTCCCGCTCAAACCGGGTTCGGGTACCAGACCTTTCTTCGGGCAGCAGGCAGAGATTCTGGACGAGGAAGGTAATCTCGTCGAGGATGGGGAGGAGGGCTTCCTCGTGCTCCTGCGCCCCTGGCCAGCCATGCTGAGGACGATCTATGGTGATGATGAACGATACGTAAAGCAGTACTGGTCAAAATACCCGGGTAAATACATGACCGGCGACTCAGCCAAGCGCGATGAGGACGGATATTTCTGGATCATCGGGCGTACTGACGATGTCATCAAGGTCTCCGGTCACCGGCTTGGCACCGCGGAGGTGGAATCGGCTCTCGTCAGCCATCCTGCCGTGGCGGAGGCTGCAGCCATAGGACTTCCGCACGATATTAAAGGGCAAGCCATCCACACCTTCGTGCTTCTTCGCAAGGGATATACGCAATCCCCTGAACTGGCGGAGGAGTTACGTCAGCATGTCGCCACTCACATGGGACCCATCGCCCGTCCGGAGGATGTCAAGTTCGTCGATAAACTCCCGAAGACGCGCAGTGGCAAGATCATGCGCCGCGTCCTGAAAGCTCGTGCTCAGGGACTGCCGGAGGGTGATATATCCACCCTGGAGGAATGACAAACAGTCTCTTGTCATTGCGAATTATCCTGAACAGGCACGGTGAGCTCACCGTGCCTGTTTTCTTTTCCCCTCCGCCATGTTAAAATCACTTTATGCCCACTAAAACAGTATGCGGCGGGATCGAAGCAGGCGGCACAAAATTCGTCTGCATCATTGCCAGCGACCCTGACCACATCCTTGAACAAACGCGCATCCCCACCACAACACCCGAAGAGACACTCGGAAAAACGGCGGAGTTCTTTCGACCTTTTGTTTCATCCCGTCAGATCAGCGCCCTGGGCATCGGGTGTTTCGGTCCCCTGGATTTGGATCCCACTTCGGCAACCTATGGATCCATCACCCGCACACCCAAACCGGGCTGGAGCAATACAGATATCCGTGGGATCCTTAACCGCGCTTTGAATGTCAGGATCTCGATCGACACGGATGTCAACGCGGCTGCCATGGGTGAATTTACATGGGGAGCAAACCAGGGCTGTGACCCATCCTTATACCTCACAGTTGGGACAGGTATCGGTGGCGGTTATGTGATCAATGGGAAACCATTGATCGGTCTGCTCAATCCTGAGATGGGTCATCTCCGCATACCCCATGACATGCAATTGGACCCATACCGGGGAATCTGTCCCATTCCACGGGGACTGTTTCGAAGGTCTTGCCAGCGGACCAGCCATCCAGGGACGTTTTGGTTCGCGCGGCGAATCCCTCCCGGACGATCATCCCTTCTGGGAGGTGGAATCAGGCTATATCGCCTCTGCGCTGGTCAACTTTATTCTGACATTGTCACCGAAGAAAATTGTCATTGGTGGTGGCGTGATGGGACGTGCATTTCTGTTCCCAATGGTCAGGCGCAAAGTACAGGATCTCCTGCAGGATTATGTCGTTCATCCATTTATTCTGCAGGATATCGAACATTACATCGTCCCGCCCGCTTTAGGAAACCTCTCCGGCAGCCTGGGTGCCATTGCCCTTGCACAAATGGTGGAATAAAAAAGAGACGCGAAGATCTACCGCGTCTCTTTTAACTTCTGATTAACCGCTATCCCCTGCTTCTCCCAAGCATCTCATCGCTGATCTCATCCAGCTTCAGGCTGATCACCTGGCTCGATGAGTCGCGTCCCATCGTCACGCCGTAGATCACATCCGCCGCCTGGACGGTGTTGCGGTTATGCGTGATCACAACGAACTGGGTATCCCGTGATAATTCCCGCAGCAGGTCGCGGAAGCGCCCCACGTTGGCTTCATCCAGCATCGCATCCACCTCATCCATCACACACACGGGGGTCGGCGACACCTTCAGCAGCGCAAAGACCAGCGCGATCGCCGTGAGGGAACGCTCGCCGCCGGAAAGAAGTGCCAGACCCTGTTCGCGTCGTCCCGGAAGTTTGGCTTCGATCTCGATGCCGGTCTCGATCAGGTTATCGGGATCGGTCAATGTCAGCCGCGCCGAGCCGCCGCCGAATAACTTGATGAAAATATTGCGGAACTCGTTTGCCACCTGCTCGAATGTCTTGTGGAACTCCCGCTGGGTCAGGTCATCCAGTTCCGCGATCACCTGGCGCAGGTCCGCCTCAGCCTGGTGAAGGTCATCCACCTGCTCCTTCATAAATCCATAACGCTGTGATTCAACGTCATATTCCTGCGCAGCCTCCGGGTTGACCGCGCCCATGCGCCTGACCTGCGCACGTTGGCGTGCCAATTGTTCCTCCAGGTCCGCAGGCAGCGAAGTGACGACCGGCAGCTGCTCCACCATTCCCTCCAGGGGCAAAGGCACCGGTCCGGATACGTTCTCACGATAATCGAACTCCACCAGACCAAAATCATCCTCGATGCGCTGGCGCAGTGAGATCAATCCTTCCTGCCGTTTTGCCATCTCCAGTTGCACCTGTCCCAGGGACCGCTCGGCATTGGTCATCGCCCGCTGCGTCTCCCCTTCCTGCGCCTGGTACACCTTCTCCTGTTGTTCCGCGCTCTCCAGGTCCTTTTCAGCGGGTTCGATCTGCAACCGCAGGCTTTCAATGCGGGCGCCCAGCTCTGCTTCCTGTGCCTGCAACGTCTCCTTCTCTGCATCCAGACCGGTAATGGCTTGCCCGATCTCCTCGATCCTTTTCACGACCTCGGACTTTTGTCCACCCAATCTCTCAGCGGTACTGGTGCTCTCAGTCCGGCGATTGAGCGCCTCGACCAGCGCACCTTTTGAGACCGCAGTACGGGTTGTCCAATAAGTGACCTGTTCCTGGGCTTCATCCAGGGACAGCGTGCCCAGCTCGAATGTTATCCCGCGGATGGATTCCTGCAGCGTAACCACCTGCGTCTCCACCCCGCTGATCAATTCAGCCGCCCGAACCCGGTTGGCTTCCGCCGCTGTGACTTCCTCCTTCAGGCTTTCGTCCTGGGTCTTTGCAAATTCATACTGCCTGCGCGCTGATTCAAAATCGAGCATGGATTTTTGTTCGAACTCGCGCACGCTGTTGAGCCGCGCCCGGGCTTCCTGTACAGCCGCCTCATTTTGCGTCTGTTCCCGCCGGGCAGATTCAAGGGATGCACCCACCTGCGCCAGGGTGTTTTCCAGCGTGGATAACATCTCAGCCACGCCTGCCAGGGAAGCTTGTGTTTCCCGCCTCTGTCGGGGACGCCCCAGTGTTCCAGAGCCGGGCGCTTTTCCAGCCAGGATCAGCCCATCCCCCCGGAAGACCTCACCGCGCAACGTCACCACCCGCGCATGGGCTGGTGATCCTTTGATCAGCCTGCGCGCTGCAGTGCGGTCCTTGACGACCAGCGTATTACCAAGCAGCATATCCACGGCTTTACGCAAATCATCAGGAGCCTTAATAAGAGCTCCAGCCATGCCGATGCAATCAGGATCATCAGGCACGCGGTACTCCTGGGTGGTCTGGTTTCCATCCATGGGCAGGATCGCAGCACGCCCCTCCCCCTGTTCCAACAGGTTGATCGCATCCTCGATGGAATGGGAGGAGACAAGGATCGCATCCAGGGAATCACCCAGCGCGGCTGTGATCGCGGTTTCAAGTTCTGCAGGCACATCCAGGACGGAACTCAATGCCCCGCGTGCGGTCAGACGGGATTGTCGTGCAGCATCCAGGAGCAGCCTTGCCCCCTCGGCATAGCCTGACAACGAAGCCTCCGCCTGTTCGATCACCTCCAGTTGTGCCTGGAGACGTGCCTGTTCCGTGGCGCGCGCATCCCGTTGCTGCGTTCGGAGGCGCAGTTCCTCCTCCAATTTTTCTGCAACCTGTTTTCCGCTGGTTGCCTTTTGCTCTGCTTCCTTCCAGTCCGATTCTGCCTGTTCGCGTTTCCGCTGTGCATCCTTCCAGGTCGTTTCCGCCTTTTGGAGTGCAGCCTCCGCGGACAGGATCACGCCGCGGGTGGACTCCAGTTTTTGAGTTTGCACATCCATGCGCAGTGTGAGTTCATCCAGGCGTGCCTGGGTCTCCGCCCGCTGGGTATGAAATGCATTCATTTGCAGGCGTACCTCGTTGAGCTTTTCCTCGACCGCAGCACGTTCAGCCTGGCGCGTTTGCAGCGCAGCCTGGGCAGCCGCCAGTTGTGATTGTGCTTCCTCATGTTCTCCCTGCCGGCGGAGGATGTCCTGCTCGATCCCCAGAATTCGCTCCTGGGCAAGCGACTCCTCACCGGTGGCACGTTCCTGCTCGGTCAGCAGGGACTGCCGGGTGGACACCAGCGCACGCCGGCGCTCATCCAGGACTGCCAGTTCCCGGGACACTTTTTCCGAGGCGGAATGAAGCTCCGCAGATTGCCGGTGCCAGCCATTAAGCTGGACGCGCAGACCTGACAGCCGTTCACGGAAGGCTCCAAATTCACTCAGTACGCGGGCAAATGCGTCGCGGGCTTCCTTCGCACGCACCTCCTCACTCTGGCTGGTCGCGTGCACCTGGTTGAGTTCATTTTGGGCATGATGCCAGTGATAACCATACCAATCCAGCAGCAGCACCTTCAGGTCAGCCTGCGCCCGCGAGAACTCATTTGCCCGGCGTGCCTGGCGCTCCAGTGACCTGAGGCGCGGTTCCAGTTCCGCCAGGATATCCAGGACGCGCTCCAGGTTGCGTTGCGTTGTCTCAAGGCGCTTGGTGGCTTCATCACGGCGCGTGCGGTACAAGCCGATCCCCGCAGCCTCCTCGAACAGTCTCCGGCGTTCATCCGCCTTGAGAGCCAGGGATGCATCCACCAGCCCCTGTCCGAGGATCGTGTAGGTCCGTTCGCTCAGACCCGAGGCAGCCAGCAGCTCATTGATGTCACGCAGGCGTACCTGCTGTCCATTCAACAAGTACTCATTGTGTCCATCGCGGTAGGCGCGCCGCGTAAGTGCGACTTCCGAGTAATCCACGGGCAGCCAGCCATCGGAGTTGTCGAATGTGATGGTCGCGGATGCCATGCCCGCCTTGGGACGGTGTTCGGACCCGGCGAAGATCATGTCCTCCGTCTTTTTCCCGCGCAGCAGCCCGTAGGATTGCTCCCCGAGCACCCACCTCAGCGCGTCCGCAATGTTCGACTTGCCCGAACCGTTGGGTCCGACAATGGCAGTGATCCCCTCGCCGAATTGGAATTCCATGCGCGAGGCAAAAGTTTTATATCCGTGCAGTTCAAGGGATTTCAGTCGAAGAGGCATGTGTGGTTTGCAATATCCCGGTTGGTATTATTCAATTCCCATGGCTGTCAGGGCGGCTTTTGCAGCTTCCTGTTCCGCGGCAGCCTTGCTGGAACCCTGCCCGCGTCCAAGGGCTTTTCCATTCACGCGCACTTCCACTTCGAAGGTGCGTGAGTGATCGGACCGCGTGTATCCACCAGCGCATAAGCCAGCGGTCCGAGTTTCTGCCCCTGGATCCATTCCTGCAGGCGGGATTTATTATCCGCCAGGTCCGGTCGGGCAAAGATCTCCTCGCGGGTGGACTCGAGCAGAGGCTCAATGAAATGTTGCCGCGGTCTGGATGTCCGTTTCAAGATAAAGTGCGCCGATGAACGCCTCGAACGCACCGCACAGCAGGTTATCCCGGTCACGTCCGCCTGAAGCCAGCTCCCCGCGCCCGAGGCGAAGGACCGGTCCAAAATCCAGTTTCCGTGCAAATGCAGCCAGCCGGTCTGTGCGCACAAGCGCAGAGCGCAGGCGGGTCAATTCGCCTTCCGCCATTTCAGGGAAGTGATTGTAAACCCAGGCGCCTGCGACAAAATCCAGCACCGCATCGCCCAGGAATTCAAGCCGTTCGTTATCTTCCACGGGCGATGCATGCTCGTTGACAAATGAACGATGCGTGAAAGCACGGGCAAACAGGGATGGGTTTTTAACTGGCAGATCCAGGCGTTCGATCAACGCCTGAACGGAGTTATGTTTCACCCCGTTGTCTGAATGGTAAGTCAAGGGATCCTCCCGGGAACTCAGGGAGCGCCAAGCCCAACCTCTTCCCCCTCATTCCCCCGTTACAAAAAAGGGAGTGGGGCCTCGCGGTCCATCAGTTCAATCTGAAATGTGCGCCGATTGTAATGCCTCTTGGGTGAAATGGCAAACTCCCGTTCCGGGAATGGCTGTATCCATATACGGGACAGTTCCATCACCGTATGATTGACACCCCGAATCACATCGGGTATCCTTGCTCCGTCCGGGCAGGCCCGGCGCGGCGAAGCCCTGCGAACCCCGCCAGGGCTGAAAGGCAGCAACGGTAAGTGGGAGTCTTTCGGGTGCCGCCGGTCGCCTGTCCGGGCATTTTCATTTATCCCGACTTGTGGCAAAATACAAACATGAAACGCTGGCTTTGGTTCTTTCTCGCTTTGGCAGCCGGGATCGGTCTCGGATTGCTCTATGGCTGGGTCATCAGTCCGGTCGACTTTGTGAACCTGCCTCCGGACACGCTCCGCGCCGATTATCGCGCCGACTACATTTTGATGGTAGCCGAGGCGTACCGGTCGGAAAAAGACCTCGACCTGGCAGCCCGCCGGCTTGCCATCTTTGGCAGCGAACCACCCGTCGAGATCGCCGCGCAGGCGCTTCAATTCGGGACCTCCGCCGGATTCTCTGCTTCCGAGATCGCTGATCTCGAGGCGCTCGTCCAGGCATTGCGTACATGGCAGCCATCTTCCGGAGTCGTCCCATGAGCAAAAAAAATCTGCCTTGGGAGGCCATTCTCGCGCTGCTCATCGGGATCGCGCTTGGTTTGTTGTATTCCTGGGTGATCTCACCCGTTGCTGTTGTGGATGCGATCCCCTCCGCCCTGCGTGCTGACTTCAAGGATCAATACCGCTCTGTCATCGCCGCAGCCTATGCTGCGAATGACGATCTTGCCCGCGCCCGCTCGCGCCTTGCCCTGCTCGGAGACGCCGACTCCTACGCCGCCTTGTCGGCACAGGCACAAAAAGCACTATCCAGCGGGGATGCCTTGCAATCCTACCAGCTCGCCCAACTGGCTTCGGCATTAAAGGGATTAAACCCGGTCGATGTACCGGATACCCCCACAAGTCCGGTTGCCCAGCTGGACCTGTCAGCCACATCCAAGCCTGCTCCCGTCAATCCTTCCGAAACATCCTTACCGCTTGAAACGGATATCCCCCTCTTCTATACCGCCACCCCGCGTGCCACACGGACACCCACCGCAAAGCCGGGTGCACCCTTCAAACTGCTGGAACAGGAAACCATATGTGACGTGTCGCTCGCAGAGGGGCTGCTGCAGGTCATTACCATCACATCCAACAATCGCAGGCAGATACCCGGGATCGAGCTCATCCTTTCCTGGGCAGGCGGCGAGGAACATTTCTTCACCGGCTTCAAACCGGAGCTGGGAAACGGTTATGCGGATGCGATTATGCAGCCCGGCGTGATCTACAGCCTGCGGGCTGCGGATGGCGGGGCTTTCATATCAGAACTGACGCCACCTGTTTGTACAGGGGAGAACGGGGAAACCTATTACGGTGGTCTTAAGATCACACTCCACCGTCCATAACATGCTATAAAACAAAACCCCGTTTTCCTCCAAAAAGGAAAACGGGGTCTTTTTCATCTCAATCAGGGGATGATATTCGCATTCGCCAAATCATTCCCGATGCGGATCTCCAGGTCAACCAGAGAAGCTGGGTTGGGTTCGAAGCGGATCTGGGATGTACCG
Source organism: uncultured Chloroflexia bacterium (assembly GCA_963823545.1). Classification (GTDB taxonomy): domain Bacteria; phylum Chloroflexota; class Anaerolineae; order Anaerolineales; family Villigracilaceae; genus Denitrolinea. The sequence goes on from CAWGMC010000004.1 coordinate 116,985, forward strand.
GAGGCGCCGTTCATACCAAAAAGGTAGAACAGGAACCGCATGGTATAGAGTTTGGGGGAATACAGGACAATGACCGTCCGGTCGTAGGGACCGCTGCTGGTCAGCTCTGTCACGTTCAAACCCAATCCCTGCAGGTAGGTGGATGTCCTCTGTCCGAAGTCCGGGGTAAAGGATCCATTATTCACCCGGATGCGGGCATTCTCTTCCTTGGATAACACGACTGGATCGCCCTTCTCAGCCAGTGCACCTACAGAGCCTCCGCCGAAGATATCGTCGCGCAGGATGCGGATATCATCGGGCTTGGGCTTGAAAACGCTCGCATTCTGACCATCCAGGATGGTGCTGCTCAATGTCACCATGTCGTAGTTGATCACGCCGGTCCTGATGTTCCCACGCGGGATGCCCTGCAGCAGGACCGCCAGGCGCAAACCATCATCGAAGGACAGGTTGGTATGAATACCGGTCGCCATCAGGTCATACAGACCGGAAGCCTGTTTCACAAATGTTGGGAAATAATCCGGACTGAGCACCTTTTCCATGATGGCAAATATCACATCCTGCTGGCGTTGGGCACGATCCACGTCGCCACCTTCGGTCTTGCGCGTGCGGGCATATGCCAGGGCTTTCCAGCCAACAAGATGCCGGTACCCCGGGGTCACAACCACCTTGTCCATGCCCGTTCCCACCGGGTCAAGCACAAGTCGTTCTTTCACCTGAAGGTCTATCCCGCCGATGGTATCGATCATGGCGATAAAGGTGTTGAAATCCACCTGCCCGTAGTAATTCACGGGTACGCCCAGGAACTGCTCCACCGTCTTCATTGCCAGCCCGGGACCGCCTCCCGGAAGTTTATATGCCTCCCCCAGGTTGTAGGCGGTATTAATGCGTCCATACCCATATCCGGGAATGTTCACCCACATATCGCGCGGGATGGAGAGCATGCCAGCCGTATTGGATACAGGATCGATCGTGAACAGGATCATGGTATCAGAGCGCGGCGCACTGGCATTCGCCTCCCAGTCGCGGGCATCCACACCAATAAACAGCACATTCACGCGGCTGCCGCGGTCCCAGGTGGGAGCTGTATTCACCGGGGCGGAAATCACCGGTGTGGCTGCAGCCTGGGTCGCGATTTCCGTCCCTTGCGGGTTGAACACCGGACCTGTGGCGGCAGATTCTCCGCACGAGGCAGGTGCGATACCCGGCAGGCTGGTGATGGTCCAGCACGTAAGGAAGCTGCGGGCAAGGAACATCGCCACCACACCCAGCCCAATGGCGACAACTCCAAATATGATGACGCCCACGGAGGGTCGTTTGATATTCAATTTCGGCAGATCAATTTCGGCAGATTTATTTTCTTCATTTTCATCTCAAGGTTTAAAGTAGACCATGTTCACGCCCATCTTTTCCAGCCCGGCATCCGCCCAGTGATGCAGCATGGCGGATTCTTCAGACATGGCAGCGATCATGATCCGAATGGAGCGTGGGTCAGCAATTTCAGACAAGGCGTGCATGGCATGGATGCGGGCTGAGAGTGGAGCACTCTGAAGTTCCTGCAGCAGCCTATCCACTGCAGGTGACCCGATTGCGCTTAGCGCCTTTGCAGCCAACTCTGCAGTCATTCCATCCTTATCCCTTAGCGCATTGACCAGGGGATCGATGGCAGTTTCAGACGGGTGACTGGACAGACCCAGCGCTGCGCATTGGCGGACTTCCGGTTCCGGGTCCTCCAGTGAAGGCAGGAGGACTGCCGGGTCCAGGGATGGCAGCGAAGCCAGTGCCCGGGTCGCCCACCAGCGAATATCTGCATCAGTTGAGCTCATCAGGTTCTGAAGCGGCAGGACGATCTCCTCGCCCAATTCCACCAGGAGTGGAACCGCTGCTTCGGCGCGCACATCATCACCGCTCGTCAGGTCAGCCAGCAGGTCAGACAACCCAGGCACTATTTCTCCGGGGGCGGGATGGGCAGGCTCTCAACGGGAGTGTTCACCCACTTGCCGCCCTCATCGATCAGCATGACCGGGATGTCATCAAGGATGGGGTACTTGCGACCGCATTCCTTGCAAACCAGCCATACATCCTGGTGGAGTGTGAGCAAGCCGTTCTTTTCTCTTACGCAGTTCGGGCAGCGCAGGATTTCAAGAAGTTCTTTACTGATCATGGATACTCCTTAGCTACGTTCAGAACAAGCGGTTATTTTACCCTAGAAACCTGACCCGGATGCCTGGATATTAAAGGGCAGGAGTGTGGTGGTTGACAGGGTCATGGAACCAGGCATTTATTCTGTTTATCCGCCAGCTTTTCCACATCTTCCGTACCGGGTCCATACTGGCAGATAGCCTGCCACGGTTCAAAATGGGTGGAGGTAGTGTCGGTGAAATAGACAGCTCCATTCTTCCAGACCGTGCGGACGATCGTGGCATCCGCTCCGTCTGCAGCCCAATCCACCTGCTTGATCTCATTTCTTTTCAGGTCAGGATTGACCTCGAACAATGGCCGAGGTGCCCGGACGATATTGAGCGGACCACTGGCTTCAAAAGTCACCGATCTTCCGTCGGAGGTGGAATAGAACTTCCATGTCAACGACTGGGAGCTGGGATTGAAATAGGTTTCCATCAACAGCCAGTAGGGCGTATCGTTGACGAACTTGAAATCCACCAGTGGAAAATAAACGGTCGCGTCCAGCCCCGCCAGCTGGTTATCTCGCCCGCTAGCCGTCTGTTCATAATAGGATACACGATAAGCGTGTGAGTGTCTTTCCACGATCGGGAACCCGCCGAAGAACGCTGCCCGGAACAGGGTGGTGCTGACCTGGCATACACCGCCACCCACGCCCTTGATCGTCCGCCCGCCGTAAATGATCCATGCCTCGGCAAAACCATTATCAAGGCTGACATCACCAAGGATCTCACCCATCGAGAAGGTCTCGCCGGGGGCAACAAAGATACCGTGGAAACGCGCTCGACGCGATCTCAATGTTTTGCATGCGTTCGGCATTCGAACCGCGGAAATACGTAGTCTGCGAACTGACCAGTTCACGGATGCCCAGGGAGTCTGCCGTGGCGGTATCCGCCACCCGGGGTTGCTCCTCCTTCACGACCAGGGCTACTGAATGCCCGCCTGCCATCAATGCATCATTAACTGCCGTAATGGTGGCAGGGACATCCGTGGTGCGACCGATGTTCGAATTCTCGATCAGCACCAGTTGTTTGGTGTTGTCATCAAAATAGAATTTCGCGTCCTTTGCCTGGCGGTCCACCTGCCCGGCGATGGGGATCAACAGCTTGGCAAACGCCCCGCTCTCCAGACCCACCTGGATCTGGGCTTGTCCGCCGTTGTCCACGCGTTTCACGGTCAGCATGCCTGCCACGATGGCGGGTTCGAACAGCCAGGGACCGGGGTCTCCCTGCGCGGCATTGGGCAGGTACACTTGCAGCGGCGCGGATAGGATCTGCTGTGCCACGTTCGCCTGGGCGGAGACATCAATTATCCGGGGTTGTGTCTCCACGATCACCAGCGGCACTTCCACATCGCGGAACGCTTGTAGTTGCGCGCTCAGGAAAACCAGGGTCGCATCCACATCCACCAGCCGCCCCACCTGTCCTGCCTGTGCAAGGACATTGGTTCCTTCGATCTTAAGACTTGCCTCAATAGCCTGGCGGTTGATGCCTGCAGCCAGTCCGTTGACATAGGCATACGCCAGCCTCTGGTCAAAAATGATGACCGGTGCCACATCCACCCCTCCCTGGCGGGATTGCAATTGGTCCAGGAGTGCACTGAAGGGATTGCCATGTCTCCCGAGCTGGTATGCTGCCTGTGCGCTGGAGGAGGCATCAAAGACCATGCCCAATTCCATCGGCGAAGCCACCCATGCATCCCCGCCATCCCGAAAAACGATCTTCCCATTAACCGGGAAGGAGAGTGCCTGGTTGAGCTTGAGTGCCGCATCCGAGGGGGATAATCCCGAAAGATCCACGCCCCCAACTGTCACGCCCGGGAAGATTCTGCCTGCGAAAAGTAGTTGGTAGCCCAGGGTGGCGGCCAGGAGAACAGCGATGAATGCGCCAAATCCCAGGAGGGATGCTGTCAGTACTTTATAAGTTATGGGAATGGTACGCAGATGGGAATTCGTGTACGCGGTCATGCTGTGAATTATACCTGTTTGGGTGAGAGATGCCTTAATGACGAGCGCGGCTGTACACAGGTTCCATCCGGAACATGATTTTCGTGCCTATATAGATTAAAACTTCATGAAAGGGATCAGCATCGGCGTTCTGGATCTATATTCCTGGTAGGCTGTTCCGAACTCACGCACCAGTTTTTTCTCTTCGAAATACGCACCAATAAGAATATACAGGGTTGCCCCCACCGCCATCGTGAAGGTATTGATCGTCATACTGGATGACAACCATAGGAATAATAAACCGGCAGTATACAATGGATGGCGGACAAGTCGATACAACCCACCGGTCACAAATTTAGCGGGTTGGTCCTCTTCAAGGAGTTGCCGCAACCCGATGAAATAAAGCACATCGGTTTGGAGCACCCCCACGATGAGCAGGACGAGTGCCAGTGCCTGCCCAAGCAGCATCCCATAAGAAATGGGAGCGGGAAAGGAATATAGTGCCTGGTCAGGCAGGCTTGCGACCAGGTAGAGGATCGGAAGAAAGCTGAGTAGCGAGAAGATATTGTAAAACAGGCGATAGCCGCGCTTTACGATCCCATCTGCCAGCCTGTTCTTGACAGCCATGGGAAGCAAGCAGGGAATGGACCAGTCCCCATAGGAGAAGAGAGACAGAGATGATGAGGATACTCATATTGACCTCGTAGGAACACAGATGGCAATCAATAAAAATCGTCCAGCAGGTTTGACTGCTGGACGACAGGAAAGCTTACTTGCCGGGAGGTTTGTGGGGGTCTATTCCGCTCCGAACGCGGGCAGTTCCATCTGTTGTCCGCCAGCCTCAACGATGTAGTAGGGTGTCCACGCGACCCCGAATACGTTGACGTAGATATCCGTCTTCTTGGGGTTTATCGTGATTTCCGTGATTCGATTGACCTCATCACCCCAGCTGGCGTTGACGGTCTCCGCGATGCGGGTGCGCTCAGCCTGGAGTTCAGCCAGTTGTTTCTTGTACTCCTGAATGGCTTGCAGGGATTCTTCCACATCCGCCTTGGCATTTGAGGACAGGCGCTGCTTGGTGAATTGTGACGTGACGCTCTTCTTTCGCCCAAAACCGATCAAGCCCGCGCCCAGTTCCAGCAGGTTCGCCCCGGCTTCGATCTTACGGTTCTGGAGCTCTGCCTGGTCCTGTGAAAGTTCCCGTTCCTCACGCGTCAGTTTATCCTGGAGGGTTGCGATCTGTTTATCGATCTTGCCTGCCTGTTTTTCGATCTCTGCATCCCGGGACTGGCTGGCTGCCTCGGAACATGCCTTCATGAAATCCGCCTGGGAGACGTCCGGTCCGCCATACACTTTGAGTGCCTCATTTGCACGCGCCTTGACGGTCGTGGAGCGGTACACCCAATCGGTAAAATCCTTTTGCAGTGCCGTGATGAGTTTCGCGTCCGAAAGGGTCGCCGTCAGTGTCTCAAAGCGGGCGCCGGGCACAGGGGATGATTCGGTCTTGTCAAATGACACAGCCGATACAAAGTCCTCCCAGCGCTGGGCTGCACGCCGTTCAGGGTTCTCGATCAATGCGCTGCGCCTGATGTCCGCGTCCACGCCATACTTGCGGTCCAGGAAACGCACCTGTGCGGAGGCTGCCAGCGCGGGGCGGTAGAGGATGCCTGTCTGTTTTGCATCCGCGGGTTGGGTCTTGCCTGCTGCCCGGAACGCCTCGGGCAGGCTTTTCGTCATGGGCAGGAAATATTCCGCGATCGCAGAGGGCACCGCCGGTCGGGTTGTACTACCGCCTGAAGTGGAGGCAGGGCGGCTGGCAGCCGGTCTGGGTGCCGCGGCAGCCGCAGAAACGGCAACCGGACCTGCTTCTGAAATGGCTGCCGCCTGGGTCGTTCCCGTGGAAGTCATCTTTGCCCCCACCAATTTATTCAACGCAGGGATCTGTGCACGGGTCATCGGACCTGCCAGGTAGTTCATCGCAAAACGGGTTTGGAAGACGACCGGTGCCTTCTCATGTACATTGTGCATGACAAAGACGCGCTTGCCGAGCGCAGAAATCAACTTGTCCATTGTCGCCCGGTTCGTACCGCCTGTTGCGCTTTCAAGCCCATCCAGTAGTCTCTGCTTGTCCTGGTCGGTTTGCAGCTTCCCGATGATCCAGGTGCCCGTGTTGGACATGCCTTTATAGTCCACATCCACAGGGTTCTGAGTGGCTAGCAATAATCCCACCCCAAAAGCGCGCGCCTGTTTCAGCATCCGCAGCATGGGCAGCTTGGATGGAGGCGCGGCGGTTGGCGGCATATAGCCGAAGATCTCATCCATATAGATGAGTGCCCGCAAGGTGGTCGATCCTGCCTGTGTGCGCATCCAGGTTTCGATCACTGAAAGCAGAAGTGTTACAAAGAACATGCGCTCAGAATCGCTCAGGTGTGCAATATAGAACACACTGTGGCGCGGGCGTCCGTCTTTGGCAAAAAGCAGCGCCTGGATATCCAGGTTTTGACCTTCGCGCCAGATTTCAAAGCCGGGTGATGCCAGGATGTTGTTGAGCATCATCGCCAGCTGCATGCGGTCTCTTTCCGGGAAGAAATTCTCAAGCGGGAATGCGCCCAGTTTTTCGAATGGAGGGGTTTGCGTCTGCAGGATGAGTTCGTTCAGATCGAGATCTTTTCCCTGGCTCCAGGCGGTTTCAAAAAGGTTGGATAGCAGGATGTGCTCGCGTGAACGCAGGGGGTCCACGTTATCCATCCCGACCAACCCAAGGATGGCTGTCACGGTCGAGGAGATGCGTTCGCGCAGGATCTCGCGATTTTCCGCCCATGGGATCGACGGAGCATTGAGCGACGACAACACGCTCACCGGAATGCCCGCGTCGGAGCCGGGGGTGTACACCGCGAACTCGGCTGCATTCTTGAGCGCCACCAGTCGTTCGCGATCGATACCCCACTCCGCCAGTCCCTTCTTCCACATGGCAGCTGTTTCCTGGGCGGCGGCATCCAGCGTCTTGCCTTCCCGCCGTACCATGTCTGCATCCAGCCAGGGCTTGAAATCCTCCGGCGCCAGTCTCAGGGAAGTGCAGCAACAGGTTGGTCAGGTCGCCTTTTGGGTCGATGATGATGGCTGGGATGTTCTGAAGCGCGGCCTCTTCAAGAATGCCTATGCACAAGCCCGTCTTTCCCGAGCCTGTCATACCGGTAACCAGCCCATGGGTGGTCAGGTCGGCAGGATCGTAGAGTAGTGCTTTATCCGCCAGTTTGCCTTTACTGACATCGAACAGGCGGCCAAGAAAGAACTTACCTTCAGTGTCAAGCATGGTTACCTCCACGTTTGGTTGTCTGTATAATAACGTTTTTTTCAGGCAGGCACAAGACTGTAACCGTTTCCTTTAGTGAGAATATGGTCATATTAGGTTTTGAATTCGGGTCTACGGTTGCAGTGCCATCTCGAAAACGCGCTCGAATTCACTGAAAAAGAATTCCGCAATATCCGGGCTGTGGATGATGAGGATGTTCTCATCATTGCGTTCATCCGCTGATGCGGTCAGGTTGTAGGAGCCTGTGACCACGATGGATCGGTCTATGATGATGATCTTGTGATGCATCAATCCCTGGTTCCCATCCCGCCGTACATTCAGGTCAGACCCGAGAAAGAATTCAAATTCGGAACCATCGTTCAAATCCACCAGTTCATCATCCATTACACCAGCCACGGTGATGCCGGCTTCGTGCTGGTTGCGAATCACCTGGGCGATCGGATCAGACGTGAAGGAATAAGCCAGGAAGTAGATGCTTTCCTGGGCTCCCTGCAGCAATTGCAGCAGCTGTGAGGCGACCCCGTCATCCGGTGAGAAATAGGTCTCTATCTGGATGTCGTCCACGGTTACGGAAGGATTCGGCGTGGCGGCGATAGCGTCGGTCCCGAACAGGTCTCGCGTGTACATTTCCTCGAATTCGGTCAGGTAGTTCTCTGCCACCTCTTTCGAGCGGATGTGGATCAAGCCGTTGTTGTCCTCGTATGCACCGGTAACTGTGAAGTTCATCGAACCTGTCCAGACTTCGGAACGGTCTATGATGATGAACTTGTTATGCATCAGGCTCTCGCGGCGGTCACCCAGGATGCGTATACCGCCTTCCACCAGGGCTTCCGGCACGGAGCGGTCTGTGTTGTCGCTTTCCATGACCACCCGCACCGTCACGCCGCGGTCACGAGCCCTCAGAAGCGCATTCCCCACCTCGCGCAGGCTGAAACTGTAGATTGCCACATCCACGCTCAACCGTGCAGTATCAATGGAAGCGATCAATGCCTGTTCAATTCCACCCGATTGCTGTTTGGAGGCGGGGTTGGATGGATCGGTAAAATAGATCTCAAAGAATGAACCCTTGGCGCCATGTCCCACGTAAACAGGTATCTCCTCGAGTACCGGCGTCACTGGCGTATCGGTCCCGGGTGCCTCAATGGTTGTCCCTGCTGGGATCGTGCCTGTCGAAGTGGCAGGCATACAGGCGGAGAACAGGATAGCAAGGAATAAAACCAAAGGCAGACGGCGTTTGGGCATGAATACTCCTATCAGGTAATTAACACAATTATACAGGAAGCCATATGTATAATCACTCTCGGGAACATATAAATGAATAGTTCACTTCTTCGTGATGAGACCGACCTCCAGCAACTTCGCGTATTTATCAAGGGACTGCCCCATGGGACGCACATGGGCGACTTTGAAGAGCAGGTCCAGCTTCCCGACATCCGGTCCACTTTTCGCACATGGCAGCATGCCGGTAAACTGGTCGCCTGCGCCTATGTGGATTCAGGGAACAACCTGCACTTTGACATTGACCCCGGTGTTCGTACCGAACTGCTTGAAAAGGAGATCCTGGACTGGGGGTTGAATTGCGTCAGGCAGCGCAACAACAGGACCGGGGAAAAAGCGACCCTGGATGCCACCTGCCGGGGGGATGATGTGGAAACCCTGGCTTTCCTGAATAAATTTGGATTCAAACCGGAATCGGTCCGCTCTTTGCATTACTCCCTTTCGCTTGACAAACCGGTTGATATTTTCCCGCTGCCCCCGGGTTTTTCCCTGCGTCCTGCAACGGGTGAAGATGAAGTGGAAGCATTGGTTGATTTGTTCCGAGCCGCCTTTGGAACGGAAAAAATGACCGTGGAGGAACGTCTGGCGATCATGCGCGCCCCGAATTATGTCCCCGACCTGGACCTTGTGGTGACCGCACCGAACGGGGAGCTATGCGCCTTCTGCATTTGCGGGTTTGAGGAAGGGAATAAACAAACCGGGTACACCGATCCCATCGGCACCCATCAGCGCTACCAGAGGCTCGGATTGGGGAAAGCCATCCTCAGTGCCGGCTTGCGCTCCATTCAGCAGCGCGGTGCGCTCGTTGCACAGCTGGGTACAAGCAGTGAAAACATCCCCATGCAAAAGCTCGCCGAACGGGTGGGCTTTGTCTGTGTTTCAGAAAACCTCTGGTTCTCAAAAGAAGTCCCCAATTAAGCCAGCTTAACCTCGCTGATATAATTCCTTCCGTGACATCCTCCCCTGCGAATAAAAATATTGCCCGCGCTGCGGGGACAATAATGATTGCCACCGTCTTCGGGCAGATCATCGGTTTGGTGCGCAGCATGCTTGTGGCGCGCGCCTTCGGTGCTGCCCCGGAGTTGGATGCCTTTTTTGCCGCCAATCGTGTATCTGAAACGCTCTTCACGCTTGTGGCAGGCGGCGCCCTCGGTTCGGCATTCATCCCAACTTTCACAGGCATCCTGGCAAAAGGGGAGCGCTCCGCAGCCTGGAAGCTTGCCACCTCCCTTGCCCGACTTGTTACTCTGGTTCTCATGCTGCTTGCAGTTTTGGCTGCAGTGTTTGCCCCACAGATCGTCCGCTATGCACTCGCCCCGGGCTTTGCAGCAAACCCTGAACTCTTCTCCCTGACGGTCAACCTCCTGCGTATCCAGCTCATCTCATCCATTCTTTTCGGTTTGGGTGGATTTCTTGTGGGCGTCCTCAACGCACACCACGTCTTTCTTATACCCGCCCTGGCGCCTGCCATGTACCAGCTTGGCATCATTTTGGGGACGATTTTCCTGGCGCCCTCGATCGGGGTCTACGGTCTCGCCTGGGGTGTGGTTCTCGGCGCAGGCTTTTATTTGCTCCTGCAGATTTCCACTCTCATTCGATTGGACACCGGCGATCCCCTGGTCACAACCTGGAGAGGCTGGTCCCTCGGTTTTCGTGATTCCAATGTTCGTCACGTGATCCTTCTTATGGGACCGCGTCTGCTCGGTGTGGCAGTCGTCCAGGTCAACTTCTGGGTCAACACCTTCCTGGCATCCAAAATGGCGGAGGGAAGCGTGTCAGGTTTGTCCTATGGATTCGCATTGATGCTGATGGCGCAGGCTGCGATCGCCCAATCTGTTGCCATCGCTGTCATGCCGACTCTCTCCGCGCAGCATGCTCTCGGTCAACATGACGAAATGCGGGCCTCGCTTGCCGCCTCCCTGCGAGGTGTGATTCTGCATGGCACTTCCCGCCTCCCTCGGGCTCATCCTTCTCCGCCATCCCATTGTTGCAGCCTTGTATCAGCGTGGTGAATTCACCGCCCGCTCAACCGAGCTGGTGGCATGGGCTCTACTTTGGTACGCTGCAGGTCTGGTCGGTCACTCCATCATGGAGGTGCTGACGCGCGCCTTCTATGCTCAGCATGACACAAAGACTCCCGTCATCATCGGCACCATTGCCATGACGCTGAATGTCCTGTTCAGCATTGTCTTCTCAGGATTATTTGAACAGGTTGGCTGGCTCCCGCTGGGTGGATTGGCTCTGGCGAATTCCCTCGCCACCGCACTGGAAGCAACCGCCCTCTTCATCGTTATGCGGAAACGCCTGGTGGGGATTGAGGGAAATTGGCTGGCAAATGGGACGGGCAAGGCAGTTGTCGCCGTCCTGGCAATGTCCGCTTCGCTGGTTGCGTGGACTCAAGCCACGCGGCATCTGAATGATTGGATCATCGCCCTGGGAGGGATTGCAATTGGGGGATTCATCTATGGATTGGGGATGGTCGTCCTGCGCGTGTCGGAGGTCCAAAACCTCATTCAATGGGCGCGAAATAAAATCAGGCGATAAAGTATTTTCCTCTTCCTTCTGCGCTCCGCGATCTCCATGATGAAATCAGGCGGAGTAAGTGTCATGGCACATACGGAGGCAGATCAAGCACGACGTAACCCACCTCGGTCTTCTGTACGCGAAAAAGAAAATTCGTTACGATCGGACCCTCCTCCTCGCCGCAGCACGGACCCAGTTGGAAAAGCGACCCGTCAGGATTGCTGAACTCCACCTGGAAAAGCTGGTTGCCGAACTCATCCACTCCGCGATAGGCAATTGATAATGGGTTCATGCAGACCAGTCCATTCTGGGTGCAGGCACGTTCAAAAAGCGCTGGCAGGTCATCAGGGATATCGGGATTCCAGGTTGGCAGAATTTCGGTCGTCTCCGCCGTAGAGTTTGGCGCCCAGGATGTAATCTCCCTGGTTGAGCGCGGACAGGTATTCACGCAAAACCTGCTCAGCCAGCTCTTTTTCAGGAGGCAGGTTTCTGTCCATCTCCACCTGGGAGGCAATATCTGCTGCAAACTCGGCGATGAGCCGGATGGTCTCCTCATCCGCTGTCTGCGGACCCTTCCCCGCCAGGGACAACGAGATGGTCATCGCGTCAGCCACGGCAGGATCCGACTGGGTGAATTCGATCGGCTTGAGGGTACTCAACCAGCCATCCATTTTTACCCGCTGACCCTGGGTTAATTGGCTTTGTATCCGGATATCCCCCTTGCAGTTGCTGACATCTGCCGAACCACCATGGTAAATAATCACCTTGTCACAAAATCCTGCAATCCCCCTGTCCTTTCCCAGGTCAACACAGGAGTGTCTGCGGTTTTCGTGACGATGGGTTCCGGCGGTTCTTCCTCGGTGTTCAGACGCGGGTGCGCAGGCAGTGAGAACCAGGAAGACGATAAGTAAAACGTGAATTTGGCATGTTTTCATTTCTTATTCCTTTATATGGGAAACGATAAACACCTCTTGTATGTTCCGCTGCCCTGAATTCTTCCCAAAATAATGAATTTTCCCCTGGATATCTAATATCTTGTAGTGTCTAGTTCCAGATCAGCCAGTTGATCGTCGCCACCGCCAACCCGAGCAAAAAACCGCCCATCACTTCCAGGGGCGTATGCCCGAGCACCTCGCGCAGTTCGTTCTGGTCCCACATATGCCCCTTGAGGAGTTCATCGAACAGGAGGTTGATGCGCTCGGCATGGATGCCTGCCTGGCGTCTCACCCCCGCCGCATCATAGACAACGATCATCGTGATTGCCACCGCCAATGCAAAAAGCGGTGAATCATACCCGATGAATAAACCTATGCCATGCGTCGCGCTGACCATCAACGCCGAATGGGAACTGGGCATCCCGCCCGCGTTGAACATCGTCCGCCATTTCCATTCCCGCGTGCGCAGGTATTCCATCGGCGGTTTGAGTCCCTGCGCGATCAACCATGCCGCCAGGGTGCCGATCAGTACCCCGTTATCCAATAATCCTGCCAGCCCCATCACTCCTCCACAAGGGGAGTCAACTCGTCCCCTGATAATTTCCTTACCTTTAGTTCCGCCGCCTCCAATAATTTGGCACAATGCTTCATCAGGGCTTGTCCGCGCTCGAATAACGCCATGGATTCCTCCAGTTTTTGGTTTCCCCCCTCGAGCGCCGTGACAATGTTCTCCAACTCCGCCATCGCCTCTTCGTAGGATAACTCTCCTGTTTTTTTCACAGCAGTCGATTTAGCCACCTTTTCTCCTTCCTTGTTTACCTGTTACCGTGCCTTCCAACTCTCCATCGCCCAGGCGTACACGCATGCCGTCCCCCTCGCCAATGTCATTTACACTGCGAACGAGCATACCATCCGCCTGCCGGGTGATGACCGCGTAACCGCGTGCCAGCACCTGGTACGGATTTAGCGCCTCCAGGCGTTTCGTCATCCCATTCATCCGGCTTGTTTCCAGTTCAACACGATGCATCTGTGCGCCGGTCAATCGCCGCGTCCACTCATCTGCCCTCTGCAGTTCGGATTGCAACCACCGGGCAGGGGAATAAAATGTCAGCTGGGTCTCGATGTTTGAGCATTCATCTCTGCCGTTCTCCAGGATTCCTGAGATCGCCATCTCAGCCCGCTGACCGAGCTCGCTCATCCGTGAGGCCAGGTCGAACAGCGTCACGGGAGTTGCCAGTTCCGCCGCCGCGGTGGGAGTGGGGGCGCGCAGGTCTGCCGCAAAATCGGTCAGGGTGAAATCGGTCTCATGCCCCACCCCGCTGATCACCGGGGTCTTGCTCGCCACCACCGCCCGCACCACGCGCTCATCATTGAATGCCCACAGGTCCTCGATCGAGCCCCCGCCCCGCGCAATCAGGATCACGTCCGGATTTTGCCTGTTCAGGTTTTCCAGCGCCATCACCAGGGCAGGCGGGGCTTCTGCACCCTGCACAGGGGAAGCTGCCAGGATGACTTCCGCGATCGGCATCCGGCGCCGCAGCGTGTTGAGCATATCCTGCAGCGCCGCCCCGGTCGTGGATGTCACGATTCCGATCCGTTTTGGTTGTTGGGGTATTTCGCGCTTCCGGGAGGGGTCAAAAAGCCCCTCCGCTTCGAGCAGGGCTTTCAGCATCAGGAATTCGGCATACAGGGCACCTTCCCCCACCGGGCGCAGTATGCTTGCATAAAGTTGATATTGCCCGCCCGCCTCATAGATGCCGATGCGCCCGTGCGCCTCCACCTCCATTCCATCCCGCAGTGGAGTTTTGAGTCTCGCCGCGTCCACTTTCCACATCACGCCCCGCAGGGAAGCGCCTGCATCCTTGAGGGTGAAATACAGGTGTCCCGAGGCGGGTCGCGAGACGTTGGATAGTTCACCGCGCACCCATACATCCTGCAATGCAGGGTCGGATTCGATCACCTGCCGCAGGTGCTGGGTCAGGCGGCTCACCGTCCATTGGACGGTTGCAAAGAGACTTGGTTGCGTCACGGGGATGAGGATACTCCAATGGAGGGAGGGCGTCAACCGTTGAATTATGAAACGCCAAAAAAATCCCGCTTTCTGATTTCCTGGTATTCTTCACAACTTTTAACCTTCACGATTGGGTTTTCTCTGCTAAAATCGCCTCATGAAACGGATGTCCACCCCCTGGCGAAGAGCCTACATTGAAGGCTATGAAAAGGAAGACGGGTGTGTATTCTGCAATGCTTTGGGGAAGAAAACAGATAATCACAAGAACCTGGTTGTGCATCGCGGACAGCGCGCCTTTGTCATTGTCAATCTGTTCCCATACACCAACGGTCACCTGATGGTCGCTCCGTTGGATCACAAACCCTCGCTTGAATTGCTTGACCCTGATACCCGCGCTGAGATGATGGAACTGGTCTCCCAGGCGATTGTCATCCTGAGAAAGATATATAGACCGCATGCCTTCAACATCGGCGCGAACATTGGCAAGGCAGCTGGAGCTGGTGTCCCGGACCATGTGCACCTTCATGTTGTGCCTCGCTGGACAGGGGATTCGAATTTCATGTCCATCCTCGGGGAGACGCGCGTCCTGCCTGAGACGATTGAGGATACCTACAACAGGATCAGGGAGGCATGGAAAAAACATCAGCACGAAGAATAATTACATGATGGGGATGGGATGTAGATTCCGGAATGGTCTTCCGATGCATACATATCTCCTGTCCATTCTTCTTTCTTGTTCCTTCGTTCTTGCTGCCTGCCAGCCCACACTGCCTGCTTCTGCCACACCAACTGCATCACGTGCGTTCATAACACCCGTCACCGAGACCCCTGTCCCTTTCACTCCCACCCCTCAATCTCATCTGTCTCCCGTCCAGCTCGGTCCCGAACTGGATTCCTTCCCCGCAAATGTGAATCCGCTCACCGCACGCCAGGTGGAGGACCCCTCCTGGTTGGGATTGCCGGCAGTTCTCGTCTCGATCAGTAACATGCCCGCCACTGCCCGCCCGCAGGCAGGCGTTAACTTTGCCTCCTGGATCTTTGAACTCTATATTGGCGAGGGCGCCACCCGCTTCATGTCGGTTTTTTATGGGAATGCAGTCCGTGATATCCCCAATGTCAGTGGTGGCTGCGAGACACGCACTGAGATCATCCGCCCGCAGGGGGATTGGATCGGGGATCGCGTCTGGCTGGATGAGAACGCGAACGGTCGCCTGGATGACTGGGAGGTCGGCATCGGTGGTGTTTGTATCCGTCTCCTGGATGCGACCAGTCACGGGATCCTGAGTGAAACTACCACAGACTCGAATGGTTGGTTCGCCTTCGATCGTCCTGCCGGTCAGGTCATCCTGCAATTTCTCCCGTCCGAAGCCTACGAATTTACCACTCCGAATATTGGCGATGAAGATACGGATTCAGACGCGGATCCGGGAACAGGCGGGACGGTTCCTTTCAGGGCGGACGAAACTGCACCATACTGGGATGCGGGTTTGATTCTCCTGGACAAACCTTCCCCCACCCCCAGCCCCGTTGTGACAGGTACACCCGAAAACTGGTTCATCCCGCAGGAACCATATATTGGTCCCATCCGCTCCGGGCGCATGACCTACAACCAGATCGGCAGGATGTTCTGGAACAGCTGCCTCGTTTTTGCCAGCGCCGGACGCGGCATTATCGACGCGCTGGATGCCTGCGAGATCATCTACGGCGTGGACGATTACACACCCAACAGTTCCCTCCTGACCGTGACCCGCCTGCGTCAACTGGCTGAAAAGAGCCTGGTGGCGGGACAACCCGTGAACTATTCGGGCAATATCTTCACGGATGAAGTCCCCTCCGGCGGCATCCCCGCCTTGGAGATAGCCGTGCATTATCACGACTATACCCAATCCGCCTGGCGATATGACCCCGTCTCATCAAGTTACCTCCGCTGGACGGACCTGGCGGATGGAACCGGCACCCTCCTCCCTGCCACGGACAGGTTGACCGGGCGCCAGCAATCTTTTGAAAATGTCATTGTTGTCTTCGCAGAGCATCTCCGCATCCGCCACAATCAATTCGAGATAGACATCGGGGCAGGCAAGCGCGGCTATGCTTATTTATTCCGCGATGGGCAGTACTTCCCCATCCGCTGGTCCACCATTAACCGTGAATGGGAAAAGCAGAGCGGCTTCCCGCGCCCGCTCTATTTCCTGGATACGAACAACAACCCCATCGCCCTGCACCCCGGGCGGACCTGGATCCACCTGGTCACGCCCTTTTCCGAAGTCAGGGATCTCGGCGATGGTCAGTGGTTGATCTGGTTTGTCCAGCCCGCTGATCCACTTGACACGCCTGTGCCATAAAGGAGGCTTCCATTGCATACCTACCTCTCACCTCTCGTCTCCCTCTTTTCGCAGAATGCCGATTCCTCTCAAGCCGCGCCGATGAAAAAATACATGCGCGACCAGTTCGAATACCTGGGGATCAAGTCGCCCCAATTCAAACTGCTGATGAAACAGCATCTTGATGGACATGGATTGCCGCCCGTTTCCGAACTGGATTCCATTGTGCTTGACCTGTGGTCCCTTCCGCAAAGGGAATACCAGTATGTTGCCACCAGCCTGGTGGGCAGGCTTGAAGAACAACTTCCCTCCGGCTTCACCAGGACATTCGAATACTTGATCACCCACAAATCCTGGTGGGATACCGTGGATACCCTCGCCGGAGGACCGGTGGGCGTCCATTTCAAGCGTTTCCCCGCGGTGCAGGAAAAATACCTTGCCAAATGGCGCAAGTCCGAGGACTTCTGGTTGCGCCGTACCTGCCTCCTGTTCCAGCTCGGATATAAGGAGGACACCGACTTCGACCTCCTTTGTGATCTCATTCGCGAGAACCTCGATTCAAAGGAGTTCTTCATCAATAAAGCCATCGGCTGGGCACTGCGCCAGTATGCCTGGACCAACCCTCAGGCAGTCAAAAAATTCGTTAAAGCCACTCCCCTCCACCCTTTGAGCCGCCGCGAGGCAATGAAGCACCTGGAATGATTTTCCCGGGTCGATTCCCCCGCCTTTCTGGTCTGATCCATCAACTTGTTCCGTTGTGCACAAACATTCATAAGACTATAATGGAAGTCACCTTCAACTTCAATACCGCCAAACCAAACAGGAGAAACCATGAGCGAGCATGATGTCGTCATTCTGAGTGCTGTTCGCACGCCGAGCGGAAAGTTCCAGGGCAGCTTGTCCGGGTTCCCGGCTCCAAAATTGGGTTCCATTGTCGTCAAAGCTGCGGTCGAACGCGCTGGCATCGACCCAGCCGAAATTGATGAAGCCTTCATGGGCAACGTTGTTTCCGCCGGCTTGGGACAGGCACCCGCCCGCCAGGCTGTCATCGGGGCGGGCTTGCCTTCATCCGTGGGCGCCACCTCCATCAACAAGGTCTGCGGATCGGGTATGAAGGCTGCCATGCTGGCTTCGCAAGCCATCAAGGCAGGGGATGGGCAGCTCTTCATAGCCGGCGGATTCGAGTCGATGAGCCGCGCACCCTATCTTGTCAACGGTCGTACGGGGGATCTGCGCTTTGGTCACATGCAGCTCACCGATGCCCTGCTCAATGATGGTCTCTGGTGCGCGCTTGAGAATTGGGGCATGGGCGACGCGGCTGAATTTATTGCCAAGGAGTATGCCGTCACCCGCGAAGCCATGGACAGGTTTTCCTTTGAGAGTCACCAGAAGGCTCTCGCCGCCGTGGATGGCGGGCGCTTCAAGGCGGAGATCGTCCCGGTCGAACTAAAAACCAAAAAAGGCGTGACCATTTTCGACACCGACGAATCCCCTCGCCGTGATACCACCCTGGAAGGGCTGGGAACCCTCAAGCCTGCCTTCCAAAAGGATGGCAAGGTCACCGCCGGCAATGCTCCGGGGTTGAATGATGGAGCCGCCGCGACCGTCATCGCCAGCCGCGCCTATGCAGAGAAGAACAAGCTGAAACCACTGGCTCGCATTGTCGGTTATGCACAGTACGCGGATGAGCCAAAGTTCCTCTTCCGTGCTCCCGCTCTTGCCATCCCGAAATTGCTCAAATCGATCGGGTGGACTCTCGCGGATGTGGACCTGGTCGAACTCAACGAGGCATTTGCCGCCCAGGTTCTTGCGGATGGGTACGCCCTTGCGGACCAGGGCTGGGATTGGGCGAAGGTCAATGTCAACGGCGGTGCGATCGCCCTCGGGCATCCCATCGGCGCAAGTGGAGCGCGCCTGCTTGCAACCCTCATCTACGCGCTAAAGGATCGAGGTCTCAAGCGCGGCATCGCCTCGTTATGCCTCGGCGGGTCCGAAGCTGTCGCGATGGCTGTCGAGATCGAATAGGAAATATGTGGAGCTGACATGGAAATAAAAAACATCTTCGTTGTCGGTGCGGGCACCATGGGGAACGGCATCACGCAGGTCGCTGCCACCTCCGGCTACAACGTCTCCTGCATGGACGTGGTGCCTGCCGCCCTGGATAAAGCCAGGGCGACCATTGCCAAATCCACCGCCAAACTGCTCGAAAAAGGGATCATCACCCCGGAGCAGAAAGCCGGTGCGGATAAGATCCAGTTCGTCAGCGACATGAGCAGCATGGGGGATGCCGACCTGGTCATTGAAGCCGCCACCGAGAACCCCGAACTGAAATTCAAGATCTTCAAGGATATGGATGCGCATGCCCGGGATGGGGTCATCCTCGCCACCAACACCTCATCCATCTCCATCACGAAGATCGCCGCCGCGACCAAAAGACCTGACAAGGTCATCGGGATGCATTTCATGAATCCCGTCCCCTTGATGAAACTTGTGGAGATCATCCGCGGTCTCGCCACCTCCGATGAAACCACAAAGACTGTTGTGGATATCTGCAAGGTGATGGGCAAGGAACCGGTCGAAGCCAATGATTCGCCGGGCTTCATTTCCAACCGTGTTCTCTGCCCGATGATCAACGAAGCCATCTTCGCCCTCCAGGAGGGCGTTGGCACACCGGAAGCCATCGACTCGGTCATGAAGCTCGGCATGAACCACCCCATGGGTCCTCTCACCCTCGCCGACCTGATCGGTTTGGATGTGGTCCTGTTCGTGATGGAGGTCCTCCAGCGTGACCTGGGCGATGATAAATATCGCCCCGCGTATTTGTTGCGGAAGATGGTGGACGCAGGCTACCTGGGCAGGAAGAGCGGAAGAGGATTTTACAAGTATCAGTGATCAGGAGATAACATGGCGGTTTCTCCCACATCCTGCCCAACATCGTCGTTTTTGCATCCTACGCCATAGCCTGGTATTAGTAAAAACTTTTTCCAGCAAATACTCCCGTTATAAGATAGCCGCCAGGAATTCCTGGCGGCTTCTTTTTGGGCTCTTGACAAAACTCCGATTCTATTTATAATATGAAAGTACTTTACAATATAAAGTACTTTCATAAAGAAAGGAGTCCTGATGGAGAATCGCTATTCACAGATCAAATTCCTCACCGCCAATTACTCAAAACTGCAAGGCTTGCGGGCAATCCCGGTTGGCTTATTGTGTATATTCGTGGCTGTCTGGGACAACACGCGGCAGGGTCAGTTGGATGGTCCGCTCGTTGCCCTTGTCGCTACCCTCCTGCTGTACTGGCTGATAGATATCTACTACAACCGCGTCTTCGGTCAGGTGAAACCGACACCGCGTCAACGCAGGCGGGATGCTGTAATTTCGATCGTGTTTTGTGTAGCCGCCCTGCTCGCCTTTGCCTTCGACACGGCTCAAATTCTCCCCGTCAGCCTGCTTGGGCTTGTGTTTGCCGCTGGATTGTTCGTTGATTGGCGGACCACCCGATCGATCTACGCTGATAAATCAACCACCTTCCCCGAGAATTTCATTGCATCGATCCTGATCTTGATCGTTAGCGTCCTGCCTCTCGTTGGCATCTCCTGGTGGGAAGGATTCGGAATCGGATCGCAGATGACCGGGGTGTTCCTGGTCGTTGGTACCATCATCATCCTGACAGGATTATGGGGGCACATTCGCATTGCCCGCGCCCTGTCAACAGCGGAGAAGGGATCCAATGCCAACGCCCTTTGAAGAACTTGCCAATCTCGACAAATTGATTCATGAACCTGCCCGCCTTGCCATTCTGACGGCTCTCTCTGCCTGCGAAAGCGCGGACTTCACTGCCCTCCGGCGCCTGACCGGGCTGAGTGATGGGAACCTCTCCGTTCAACTATCCAAACTCGAGGAGGCAGGCTTGGTCAGTATCCAGAAGCAGTTTGTTGCCAAAAAACCCAGCACACGCGCCCGCATGACAAAAAAAGGGAACGAAGCGATCCAACATCACTGGCAGCAATTGAATGCCATCCGGAAAAATGCTGAAGCATGGAAGGATGATTCGGGGAACAAATAGCGGGAGTGCAGGAAACACATCGAACAGCCGCCGGCAATTGCTGGTGGCTGTTTTTTACTTTCTTCCAAGCAGGACCACCCGGTACATGCCGCCCGCAATACTGGGTTCCTCATGGATGATTTCACAGGGACAATCCTTCATCAGGTCGCTCAAGTGGCGGTTGATGTCAGTCCCCAGCATGGTACTGAAATAATTTAATACCCGGCGAAGAGCAGATGGATCATTCCCTTCCGGCAGGAACTTGTCAAATATGACCGCGCGTCCGCCAGGCTTGAGTGCACGCATGGCAGATACCAGGCAGGCATTGCCATCCGGGATGACGGATAAAATCAAGTTCAAAATTACCGCATCGAACGAAGCTTCTTCCACCAGTAATGTCTGGGCATCACCCTGGATCAATTTTAAGGCTGCCAGTTTTTGCGTCCGCTTGAGATGAGCCTTGGCGAGCATCTCCGGGCTGAGGTCGCATGCCGGTCGCATCCACACCAGCCGGCAGCAGGGGTAGATCCGCACCCGTACCGACACCCACCAGGTATACCTTCTCACCAGCCTGCAGGTTCAGGAGTTCCATGGCGCGCTTGCGTCCGGGCAGGAAGATATGGTTTACGGTCGCATCGTAGATCGGTGCCCATAGGCGGTACGCAATCAGGTTGTGATGGTTGGTCATCTTCATCTTTGAACTCCAGGTTGATATGAAAATATCCTGTCCCTTGGCAGGGAGTAGGCGGACATTGTCTCATCTCTTACCGGGTGATTCTTGGAAAGATCGCCGGTACCCGTTTACAGTATGTCCGCCACTCCTCACCAAATTCTTCCGCCAGCGCTGCTTCTTCGCGCCTCGCACGGAACATGACTAACGGGGCTAATACTGCGCTAAAGAACGCTGTCCATGTAAAGTAGATCAACAGACTCCCCAATCCAGCCAGGATCAGCCCGGCATACATCGGATGACGGACATAGGCATACGGACCCGAAGTGATCAACGGTTGATCTTTGAATAACTGCGCGCCCCGCGCGGTGGATACAAAGTAGTATTTTCCCAGCTCCAGCCTGCCCCAAAGCAGGAGCATCAAGCCGGGGAAAAAGAGCAGGGAGCCGCCACCAGCATCACGGTTCGGGCTAATGGCGAAAGCGTCAATGGCAGGGGGATCCACCCAAGCCAGGCAAGTCCAAGAAAGATCCCACTGGTGACCAGGTAAAACGCCGGGGAACGGAACCACGCCCATATATGCCCGGAGGACCTGCCCGCTTGTCGCTGGGTGCCTCGCCAGATGCCGTATACCAAGATATCCCAGTACCGATAACGCCAGTAGTCCGCCCAGCCAGTGGATGATGCCTTCGATTCCTCCAGCGTTCATGTTCAGACCTCGATCTTCCCTGACTTCGCTCGGCGGGCTGCGGATTTCAGGAACATCTCCACAGCAAACCAATCCACGAAACCCGGGGCGATCACTTTTAGCCAGGTTGTCAGTACACCGGGTCCCATCAATACTTCACGGCGGCGTTTATAAGCGGCATCCAGGACTATTTTTGCACACTGGTCGGATGTCATCGTCTTTTTGGTGTAGTAGGCACGACCGATCGGACCGCGCGGCTTGCCATCTTTGGTTAACTGTGCTTCGTGGAATTCTGTTGCCACCCACCACGGACAAATGACTGTGCAACTTACCCCGTGTTGGATCAGCTCCATCCGCAGCGAATCGAAAAATCCATGCATCGGCATACTTGCTGGAGCAATATGGCGTATTGTAGGGGATGGCTGATTTTCCACCCAGGCTCGAAACCGCCACAATTCGTCCCTTGCTTTGTTTCAAATGTGGCAGGGCATAATATGTACAGTATACGGTGCCATAAAAGTTAATATCCATGGTCTGCCGGAACAGGCTCAGGTCGGGGAATTCATCCAGCAGCGCGCTCGCCGCCATTCCGGCATTGTTGATCAGCATATCCAGCTGCCCGTACTTCTCAACCGTCCTCTCGATCAGATTTTTACATTGTGATTCATCGCTGACATCGGTTGGGATGACCAGCACCTCGCCTCCTGATGCCCGGCATTCCGCCGCGATCTGCTCCAGTCGTTCAGCTCGTCGCGCCGCGATTGCCACTTTCGCCCCCTGTCCGGCGAGTTGGATCGCCAGTGCCTTCCCGATTCCCGCCGACGCCCCGGTGATGATCACGACCCGGTCACGAAATGGTTCCGGTTTCATCATGCCTCCCAAGGTTTTCGAAATTCAATGCAGTACAGCCAGCCCTTCCACACATCGAACAGGC
>CAWGMC010000005.1:0-211240 GCA_963823545.1 uncultured Chloroflexia bacterium
TGGGATGGGATGTGTAGGTCAACCCGCTCTCGTAGACCTTCTCGTTGAAGGAGGCTGCGATCTCAGGCTTCATCGCCACCGCGCCCAAGGGTGCGTAGGCGGAGGTCAATCCCTTCGCCATGGTCATGATGTCCGGCACCACGTTCCAGTGCTCGATGGCGAACCACTTGCCGGTGCGCCCGAAGCCGCTCATCACCTCGTCCGCGATCATCACGATGCCGTACTTGTCACACAGATCGCGCACGCCCTGCATGTACCCCTCGGGCGGGATGAGGATGCCGTTCGTGCCGGTCACCAATTCCATCAGGATGGCGGCGATGGTCTCCGGTCCCTCGTAGCGGATGATCTCCTCCAGGTGGTTGAGATAATCGCGCGTGAACTCCTCCTCGGAGATATCGGGATTCGTGCGGTGGAAGGTGGAGCGGTAACGGTACGGGTCGAGGAAATGCACCACGCCCGGCATGGTGGAGGGTTCCCACATGTGGCGGCGAGGATCGCCGGTGAGCGCCATCGCACCCATCGTCGCCCCGTGGTAGGAGCGGTAGCGCGTCAGGATCTTGGTGCGCCCGGTGTGACCGCGCGCCAGTTTAATCGCGTTCTCGTTGGCGTCCGCCCCGCCCAGCGTGAACAGGATCTTGCTGAGTTCTTTTCCGGGGGTGATGTCTGCCACCTCCCTGCTCGCCAGCGCGCGGATCTTCGTGGTCATGCCCGGCGCGGCATAGGGCAATAAAGCCGCCTGCTCCTGCATGGCGCGAATCACGCGCTCGTTCCCATGCCCGATGTTGACACACATCGTCATCGAGTTGAAGTCAAGGTAACGCTTATCATGAATGTCCCAAAAGTACACCCCCTTTGCCCGTTCCACTGCGATCGGATTCACCTTCGCCTGGGCTGACCATGTATAGAATACGTGCTCCTTCGAAAGCGGAAGGATCTCATCATCGGGCAGATCAAACATTGTCACTTCCTGAGAAATGATATTTCATCAGCGTGCGCGGAGGGTCGGGAATAAGCGGTGTAATAAAGCTTACAACACCCCGCATATAAATCCTATCATCCTTTGGTACAGGGAGGATTTACGCTTTTGATAGGTGCTAATATACCTTAAAATAGGGATATGAAATACACCATTCCCCATCGTAAATGGGTGGTAGTCGGCACCACCAGTTCAGGCAAGTCCACCCTTGCCAGCCGCATCGCAGACCGGCTGGGGCTTGACCTCATCGAGCTGGATGCCCTGCACTGGCAGCCGAACTGGAGAGCCGCAGAGCCCGAGGAGTTCCATGCCGGCGTGGAGAAGGCGATGGCATCCGGAGGCTGGGTCGCGGCGGGGAACTACTCCGTGGTGCGGCACCTGCTTTGGTCCAACGCACAGGCGCTCGTCTGGTTGGACTATTCCTTCCCGGTCGTCTTCTGGCGCCTGCTCAAGCGCACCATCAAACGCAGCCTCACGAAGGAGGAACTCTGGAACGGCAACCGGGAGAAATTCTGGTGGCACCTTAAATTGTGGTCGGATGACTCCCTGTTCCACTGGTTGTTCAAGACCTACTGGCGCCGTAAACGCGAATTCCCGAAATTATTTGCCCTGCCTGAATATGCCCACCTGCAGATCATTCATCTGCGCTCACCGCGGCAGGCTGAGCAGTGGCTGGCAGGATTATAATTGGTCAATCCTGAAAGAGGAAATCGCGCATCACAGCCAGTAAATAAAGGGAGAATGAAATGATGGAAAACAACAAACGCAATTACCTCTGGTTGTACTTCCTGCTCACTTTTGCTTTCTCATGGGCATTCTGGATTCCCAATGCCCTGCTCGTGAACGGGGTGAAGTTTTCACCCGCGCTGGAAAAATTCATCACCGGACCCTTCAATCCAGCCGCCTTCGGTCCATTCGTCGCGGCGCTGATCGCCGTCCTGCTGGAGCAGGGCTGGAGGGGCGTCGGGCAACTATTGAAGAAGGGTCTGGACCTTCGTTTCAGGAAGACCTGGCTCATCCCGATATTTTTATTGCTGCCACTGCTCTTCGGTGGAGGCAT
Source organism: uncultured Chloroflexia bacterium (assembly GCA_963823545.1). Classification (GTDB taxonomy): domain Bacteria; phylum Chloroflexota; class Anaerolineae; order Anaerolineales; family Villigracilaceae; genus Denitrolinea. Next base: position 2,037 of record CAWGMC010000005.1, read on the forward strand.
CCTGATCTCCATCTTCCTTGGAAAGACTGGCAGCGACTGGTCACTGCTCTCCAACCCGGCTACATCCTGGTCGGTTTTTTCGTCATCCTGCTGACGGGCGGACCTCTGCAGGAGGAATTTGGCTGGCGGGGTTATGCCCTGCCGCGTTTGCAATCCCGATATTCCGCGCTCACCTCCAGCCTCATACTTGGCTTTTTTTGGTGGCTGTGGCATCTGCCGGCGGTCTTCGTCCCGGGAAAATTCATGACGAACTCGCCGGCGTTGTTCATTGCGCTCGCAGTCGTGATCATGCTCACGTCCATCCTCTTCACCTGGATCTATAACAACACCAATGGCAGTGTGCTGGCGACCATGCTGTTCCACGCATCCATGAACTGGTCCATCTGGGTCTGCCTGCCGTCCATGCAGGTCAACCCATCCATCGTCCTGGGCTGGATCATCCTGCTGTTGATCGCGGCTTTGGCGGTCGTGGGGATCTTCGGGGCGAGGCGGCTGAAGCGCGGAACCGGGTGATCCCAAACTGCCTGATACCGTCCAAGTGAAGCGAATTTAAGGGGGATTTTCCCCCCATCAGGCTGAGGCATGCCTCCTGAGGCTTCCAGAAGCCCGCAGAGAGGCGAAAACCTAGCGCTCACCTCTGCGTACCCTCCCGACAAAATACGTCACTCCCAGGGCTGCCAGGATGGCGAGGAACGCCGCCCACTCGAACGACAATTTCCACTCGTAGAACATGCTGAAAAGGGAGAGCGCCAGCCCGATGGCGGACAGGATGCTGAGCCGAACCAGATGCCGCCGCGCCATCAGCGGGACCTCGTCCTCGGGCGCGGACGCCTGCACCCTGAGGAGGAAATCCGAAAGGTCCCAGGCGATCAGCGCGCTGACCGCGCCAGCCAGCATCCACAAGCCAGGCAGGTCGATCCACAAGCCGTAGCCCGCCAGGAGCACGCAGAGGAAGAATCCGATGGAGGCGAACCAGCGCAGGCGGCGAATCTCGGCGAGCAGCCAGATGCCCCCGAGCACCAGGATCCAGGTGGCGCCGGTCTTGTGACCCTGCGAATAATAGCCGTTCGCCAATGCGCCAGCCGCGACGAGGATCGAAATGATGTTGGTAAATTTCATGCCGTCAGACTCCCCACCGCCCGCATCACCTGCGGAGCGCGCGATAACGAATGCCGCACCAGCTGGTCGAAGGGTTGGGTCACGTCCCAGTCCAGCACCTGGATGCCCGCCCTGCGCAATTGCTGGATCACCAGGGCGCGCTCCAGCGTGAGGATGCGCGCCGCCTGTTTCACTTCCTGCCTCGGTGCGAGGTGCGCCAGCTCGTAATTCACAGGGTTCGGGCTGACCACCATGACCTGGTAGCCGCGCGCCCGCAGATGCACCAGCGTCCCCAGGTCGTCCGAGGCGAGCGGGCTGACCACCACGATCTGCGAGTTGAGCGGGAAGAGCCGCGCCGGCAGGTGGGCGAGGCTGGCGAAGATGTCGCTGTTGCCGGTGCGCGCGCCCGCCAGTGCATGCAGGACCTTCTCGCGCTGGATCTTCCCGTAGGCGGGCAGGGTCCAATGCAGGTACTTGCCATAGATCAACAGACCGACGCGGTTGCCCTGCGCCAGGAAGGTGTCGGTGAGCGCGGCCGCGGCAAGGACGGAATGTTCGAAAATGGAATGACCGCCGCCGAAGAGGTTGGTGCGTTCGCGTCCATCCAGCAGGATGCCCACGTCCGCCACGCGCTCCTGTTCGAATTCGTTGGAGTACAAACCCTCGATGCGGCGCGCGCTGACCTTCCAGTTGATGCGCCGCGGGGAGTCGCCGGGCTGGTAATCGCGGACGCCGAAGAAATCCACGCCGGGTCCGCCGACGCGGGCGGGGATGGTGCCGGCAAAGACGCGCGTCCGGCGCGGGCGGATGGCGACATGCTTGAGGCGCAGGACGGGCGGCAGGACCAGCAGTTGACCGGGCAGGTCGAAATCCAGCGTGTGCGAGATCAAGCCAAGACCGTCGCGGGCTTCGACGCGGACGGTCGGCAGGGAGTAGTAGCCGCGCCCGCCGCTGACCGTGTAAACCCAGGAGCGCGATTCGCCGCGCGCGAGACTCACCAGGTGACGGTTCGAGCCGTCGGTCACGCGCAGGTCGGGGGGCAGGAGGTCCTCCACCAGGAGCTCATCCAGCGCGGCGCCCTGGTTGGACACCGAGAGAGTCACCTGCACCGGTCTGATCCGGCGAGGCGCGCTCGGAGGAGAGGTGACGGCGCACCTCCAACTCCACCTTCGGCGGGATGCGCAGGTAGCCGATGAGCAGGTAGAGCAGGAGGGGGATGCACAGCGCGACCAGTTCCCCCTTGCGCGCGGCGATGCCAAGCGCGAAGAGGGTGAAGGTGATCAGGCTGAGGAGGAGGGTGCGGGACATAGGTGGTCAGTGATCAGTGTCAGTAGTCAGTGTTCAGTGTTCAGTGTTCAGTGATGTTGAGCGAGATAGGATCTCGCTCTACGACGATTCACGGGGACGGGGGTGCGGCGGAGGGCTTCGGTGATGACCTCGCCGGTGACCGCGCTCGACATCCAGTATTCCGGCTGGAGGATGATGCGGTGACTGAGGACGGCGGTGGCGTAATGCTTGACGTCGTCGGGCAGGATGTAATCGCGACCCTGCAGGGCGGCATGGGCGCGCGCGACCTTCAGGAAGGCGAGCGAACCGCGCGGGCTGGAGCCGACCGCGACGCGCCGGTCCGTGCGGGTGGCATGCACCAGCGCGGCGATATAGGCTTCCAGGTCGGCGTCCACGTGAACCGTCTCGACCAGCGTCGCGCATCGCCAGCAGTTTCTTCGCGTCCGCCATCTTACGCAGGGTGACTTCGTCCTGCTTGCGCTCGCGGCGGCGGTGCAGGATCTCGCGTTCCTCCTCCAGGCGTGGGATAGCCGACCGTCAGCTTGAGCATGAAGCGGTCGAGCTGGGCCTCGGGCAGGGGGAAGGTGCCTTCGTATTCGATCGGGTTCTGGGTGGCGAGCACCAGGAAGGGCTCGGGCAGGCGCAGGGTCTCGCCTTCCAGGGTCACCTGCCCCTCCTGCATGGCCTCCAGCAGCGCGGACTGGGTCTTGGGCGAGGCGCGGTTGATCTCATCCGCGAGCAGGATGTTGGTGAAGATCGGGTCCCTTGCGCAGTTCGAACTTGTTCTTGGTGCGGTTGAAGATATAGCCGCCGGTGATGTCGCCGGGCAGGAGGTCGGGGGTGAACTGGATGCGCTTGAAATCCAGCCCGAGCACTGCGGCAAAACTGCGGGCGACGAGGGTCTTGCCCAGGCCGGGGAAATCCTCCAGCAGGACATGCCCGCCTGCCAGCGCGGAGGACATCACCATTTCCAGCAGGGTGCGCTTGCCGACGACGGCGCGCTCGACTTCGTCGATGATCTTGTTGCAGAGGAGGGAAACATCTTTGATTTCGGTCATACGGGACTCCAGGGGTCTGAGTGGTCTGAGTGGTCTAAATAGTCTGAATGGTCAAAGGTCGAAGGTCGAAAGTCGAAGGTCGAAGGTCGATGAGGAGATTGCTTCGTCGGGAAGAACGCCCTCCTCGCAATGACATACGGGAGATGTGAGATTGCCACGGGCAGTACGCCAGTCGGCAAGTGTGACATTAGTTCTTCTCCATTTTGGTCTCGATGTAATCAATGGCGCGGGAGGGGTCGAGGTCCAGGGGGGTCGGGGGGATGCGCTGGAAGAACCACCTGGGGCGCGGGAAATCGGCAAAAGAGCCGTTCAGCCCGGATTCGAGATAGGCGGCGACCTCGCGGGGCGGATCCCAGCCGGGACCGGTGAGCGCCTCGGAACCGGAGGGCGCCTTCTGACGGGCGTTAAGGCGATCAGTTCACGCGAGAGCTTGCCCAGCCTCTGCGCGAGAAGCCATTTGTAATATAGACCATGCGGGGCGCGGCGGAACCAGCCTGCCAGAGTTTCCACGCCTCCCTGATGCGGCTTCCTGGGAGTCATGCCTGCCCTCGGAGAGGCGACCTTCGCTGGCAAAGCTCTGAACCTCGATCATGACGATCAACACGACCAGGATGATCCAGATCAGCGCCTGGGGCAGGGAACGGTAATAGACGCCCAGCACCCAGAAGAAAAAGATCAGCGGCTGGAGGATGCGCTGCTCGATGGCGTCGCGCATCAGGTAGGCAAGGAGGGCGGCGACCGCGATGACAACCAGCAGGAGGATGGTGCGCCGGTTCATGCGCCCTCCCCGCAGTAGTGCAGGACCTGGCGCAGGCAATCGACTGCATCGGCGTTATCGCGCGGAGCGGAGTCGCGGGCACCGTAGCGGACGGACTCGAAGAGGTTCGTCAGGCGGCGCACGGCGTGGGAGGGCAGACCCGCCAGCTCGAGGGAGGAGGCGAACTCGGAGGGAGTGATGTGGGCGTCACGCTGATAGCCGCGCTTGCGCGCCACCACCTCGGTCATGCGGGCGTAACAGCGCAGGATGGAATCCTCCCAGTCGCGCCCCTCCGAGAGGTCACGCAGGGAGGCACGGGCGGCGGCAGCGATGGCATCCAGATGCAGGTCGGGCACGGGGGCGGTCCGGCGGAAGGCGAATTGACGGCTGAGGTACCAGGCAAAGCCGATGCCGGCGAGCACCACCGCGACGCTGACCAGGTAGACGACCGCGGGGGGAATCACGGGAGCTTTGAAGACCGGCGGCTCCAGGTCCAGGACGGGGGCTTCGCCGGCGGTCGATTCCATCTGCAACTGCTGCATGTCGAGGAAACCGAAACGTTCGCCGTTCTGGACGAGGTAGAGGATGGCGATGGAGAGGATGGCGAACTGGAGGGTGAGGCGCAGGAGTTTTTTGCGCAGGTCGGGGGAGAGGATGGAGGTGACGATCAGGACGAGCAGGTACATGCCGACCCAGAAGAGGATCTGCTTCCAGCGCGGGATGGAGGCGAGGTCGCGCACGAGGGCGGCGACGGAGAAGCTGATGTCCTCGGATTCGGCGCGGTTGAAGGCGCGCGGCTCGGCAAAGGTGAGGTCGTTCAGCCCGCTGGCGAGGAGGATGACGGCGAGGATGGCGAGGGCGGAGAAGACGAGGAAGACGGTTCGGCGGGAGAGGAGGGAGTGCATCAGGAGGATTTTACCATTGGTAGTCTGGATAGTTTGGATGGTTGAGTAGTGGCGAGTCATGCAGTGGGTGGTTAGGCAGTAGCGGGAGGGGAATAACGGGATCAGTGTTCAGTTTTCGGTGTTCAGTGGTCAGTGAGGGAGGAATGGATCGGTAACGAGCCTCTAGGGACTTGGTAGATTAGGACATGGTAGATTGGGGATTCGGGGAGGGCTGATAAATTGCGAGACCCTGGCGTTTATGGAGGTGCGAGGGTTTTTTGTCCCCAAAGCAGGCTAAAAAACCTGCCGCGAGGAGTTCGCAATTCAAAAAGCGATTCAATTATGTCCAGACAATCATTTTCATGGCGAAAACTGAAATTTTTTGATAAAAAACAGGTGTTTTAACAGGAGCCAAGAAGGGGGATGGAAAATTCAATGATCGATTTGAACCTCCTATCAATTCCATTTTCCCTTTAGGCAGGGCGCGGTTTTTATGCAAATTTGCACGTTTTTTGGGGTGATTTTGGAGGATGTATGGACAATTGAAATCATGGGGAATTTACGATTTACGAATAACGATTTACGATTGAGGGAGGGAGAATGGTTAATGGAGAATGGATCATGGTGAAGGGAGAATGGTAGATTGGGGCAGGGTGAATGGGGATTGGGAAGGGCTGATAAGTTCGAGACCCTGGCGCTTTATGGAGGTGCGAGGGTTTTTTTTGCCCAAAAGCAGCTTATAAACCGCCGCGAGCAGAGTCCGCGGGGAAAAGAGGTTCGAATAGGTTTTCTCTCGTAAAACGGGTATTGGAACCGAGGTTCGAAGATTTTCCTTCGTAAAAAAAGGCATTCGAACCTAGGTACGAAAAGGTTTTTAGCCCATTTTTGGATGGAACAACAAACGTCCTTCCAGGATGGTTCGAGGCGGGGAGGGGTGAATTAGGATAGAGGGAAAGCGATCATGGTTAATGGAGAATGGGGCATAGTCGTAGGTCGTAAGTCGAAGGTTAGACATAGTGGACCAATTCCAGGGTGCTTCGCAGATGTATGCCGATGCTGGCTGCGTTGGTGAACTCGTGCCCCAATGTAGTGCGACGCCTGCACTGCACCGGGCAGACGCGGTGCCCAAAGTGGATGGCGACTTGAAATCGCCACGCACGAGATGCCGGCTCGGCTAAAAGCCGATCCCAGCAGTCCAGGGGCAACCCTCGGCGACAAGGTCGAGAGGCAGGGCAATTATTTTAGAACAAAATTTCTAATTTGTCAATGGAGATTGGTCGAAATGGTCGAAGGGAATCTGGAATAGTTGAAGGGGTCTAAATGGTCGACGTCAGCAACTCGCATCTGGCTTTGACATAGCCGATGCTGGCTGGATGACAGCTCGGCTGATGGTCGAAAGTAAAAGGTCGAAGGTCGAGAGGCCAGATGCCGAGGAATGGCGGGGGAAATAATGTGGATTGGTTGAGCTCATCACTTGTCTAAACGATGGTTTGGCTGTATGCTTTATTCATATTCCATAGGAGACAAGTGAGATAGTCTATGCCAACACATCGTTACGATTGCAAAACAATCACATGGCGTACGAACTGCCCGGACTGCCATAAACGAGTGTGGTTTTTTGCTTGTACTTGCGGTTCGAAGGTATTTTTTGATGCACTTGGCGATCCTTGGCCGCTCCATGCCGGACACTGCCCTATTTATAATGCCCGAACGGTTCTAAATTCAGGTGCTAAGCCAAGAGCAAATCGAAAGCTGTTGGATAGCGAAGCCAAGGTGAGCGGCATTCCAATTCCGCTAGAATTGGACCAATACTTATCCAATTATGGAGCCCCGGGAAAAATTTTTTACAGTGAAGAACTACCATCAGATGAACCTTGCGAAATTGAGGGGCTTGTTTACCAAATAAACAAAATCAATTTCTTTAAGCGTTTTGAGCTCAATGACAACCTGATTATCAGGAAACTACTTTGGGGATCTAGTGAATGAACCTTACCTTGAAATAATTATCCACGAAGAACCGGCCAAAGGTATCAACTTGCGTAAGCGGTGGACATTTGTTGTGCCTTCAAGTGAGATAGAAGGAAACGGGCTCCGCATAGGAATGAAAATATTTGCCACTCTCCAGGCGAAAACGATAATAGATGATCTGGCAATATGGGTGGCAACAGACATTGATTGGAAATGATGCTATCCCCACGTTAAACCTTTTCCAGCAGTAATATCATTACATCGGGAAAAAGGCAGAAAAAAATTTAAATGTTGAGGGAATAAACGCGGATTTTTGGGGGTCGAGCCTCCTTGTCAGGCAATCGCGTCAATTTATATGAAATGTGGTCAATTGGATACCAGCATGCTAATTTAGTAATTTAAGTCAATACGAAGGGGGAGCGATTAGGATGTGTGAGTGAATACCTTACCAGCTTCAACAAAACAGTATCCTTCCATGAAATAACCCTCCAAAATATCCCCATCATCTGTGGGAAGGGGCGTTGATTCAACAATCTCTTCCCGATCACTATAATATATGAGTAGGACAGGGTAATCCCTTCGATTGAGTTTTGTCCTTGCTTCGAGGAACCGGTAATCATATGGAGAGGTATCAAGTAATGCTGAAACCTGTTCGCGTGTAAAGCAGCAATTTGCCCATCCATTCCAATGTGTTCCGTCTGTATATCCCTCAAAAATATTCTTCAGGGTCTCCATCGCCATCAATGCGGAATTTCGATTTATACATTATTTATGTTCTCCTTTTCCCAGGATACCAGGATGGCGTCTATTTGTCCAGGGTAGAGGTGTTCTTAGCAAGGCTCGAGAATTCTATTTGCGATTTGGTCGGATTTGGAAAGGTCATGTTCCCAAACACGTACAACAATCCATCCCGCCTTTTTCAACGTTTTTGATACCAATCGATCCCGCCTGACATTTCCCTCAAGTTTTTTTATCCAAAATTCACGGTTATTCCTGGGAGTATTTGAATGTTTTGGGCACCCATGCCAGAAACAGCCATCCACAAACAACGCGACCTTGTGTTTTGGAAAAACAAAATCAGGCTTGCCGAATACAGCCTGATTTCTCCGCCAGCCTGAAATGTGATGATTCCGCAAAATACGAATCATTACCAGTTCCGTATCCTTGTTTCCCTTTCCCCGGATATGGGACATGACTTCTGAGCGTTTTCTTTGGAAAACACATCGGGCATAGGCTAATTATTGAAAAGATAATTGATCAGGTTGATTGGCAATGACTAAATGATTATACGAATTAAGATTGATTTCATAATTAATTTTCTCAATGCCTTCAGATATGCCATTTATGAAGTTATCCCGGGTTAGTTTTGGAAAATCACCTTCTACAGTAAATAGGGAAGTATCTAAAATCCGCAATTTCAATTTGCTGTACTCTTCATCAAACATAGGAGAGTAGCCTAAATGTACAAGCGCATTTTCAAAGTATATTAAGCTACCTTCCGATGTGGCAAGTTGATTTTGACAGAATGTAATCAACCCCTGCAAACTATTTGTAGCACCGGATTCTTCACGCATACAAACACTAAATAAATACAAAACTCCATTCTCCGGTTTTTCCAATTGGCTTATACCGTGAATTTGATGTATCCGACCTCGAGTATTAGTAGTTGCTTTTACTTCAACTGCTTTTTCTGTCCATTCAAAATCGTGGCGACTCCCCCACGGACCTCTCCAAGCCATAACAGCTTCGGAACCTAAGCTTAGGAAGCAGCCATGCAGATAAAAACCATAATTCAGCAAAAAGACCCAACTGTTCTTCATGGGACATTAAAGGCTGAGGAAGTTGTCCCCAGAATTGTCTCCATTTTGCCAGAACACTTTTTACAATATCTGATGGTTGCTTGGTTCCATCAGATAATCCAATTGCCATTTCGCCACCCATCAAGTCGAAAATAGCTTGCCCTCCTGCATCTAAACAAACGAGATCAAGATATCGCGGCCGCGTTTCCCCATGAACGGCTAAATTATTAGTAATAATGCTGATCCCTCGACTTTGACGATCATAATATTCCTCATCAGTTTCCCTTAAAGGTATCAACAAATGTCTATTCCCCCCAACATCAACACCACAATATAACCTTGGAGTATATTCGGGTAATGCCAAACGAGCCGCAAGTTTATCACCTGTTGGTCTTGCAAGTTTAGCCCATGTTTCCTGAGCGACAGAAGTCACACCGGCCTCCAATCAACTGTGCCTAAAACATACTGTCCTCGTAAAACCTGTGCTCTGTCAGATTTTGGGAAGGAGATAGCAAAACAGATTACATCTTGACACAAAGGATTATTCGGATCCTCATACATTCGTCGGCGAGATGGTTTTGGTATACGTTCATGACCGGAAAACCGGCTAACTGGATAAATTAATAATAATCCTTCATTGGGCGATCGAACCAACCTGGCAACTGGATTAGCCGTCTGACCGGTAGATCCTTAAGTTGAGCAGCACGCTCTAGTTGCTCTGCATTCAAGCCAATTTCCTCATCCCCAGGGTTGGTGATAATGCCTAAAGAATCAGGATCGCTGACTTAGCCTATTACGGCTAATCATCGGTATTTGGCGGGTCAAACCAAGATTTATTGATCCCAGTACTGAATTTTCTGTTTCCCTGCCTCGCACAGCTATTGTCCAAGAGGTTAATTTTCCCAATTCATTCTGTCGCTGAATATAGGCAATAAGCGCTCTTGGATTTATATTTCTAGCTACTTCCTGATTCAATCTGATAATCCTGGATAAATTCGATAATTTTATCCGCAGAGACACCCTGCCATAATGGAATTTGATCCTGCCATGCTGGAATACCCAAAGAATTTATTAAACTCCTCGTTCTTCCGAGATTTGCATCCAATAACTCGGTCAACTCGTCCAATTGATCAAATGGAAATCTAAAAGTTTGCAATACCTGACTTGAATAGCTTTGTTCAAGGTCTATGATAATCGTTCGGGAGAAACGCTGTTTCAATTTGCTGGTAACCAACATAGCCGGATGCCTAAGAATGCGGGTTCCTAACTCCATGGGCGTCACATTAAGAGCTTCATACATTCCTATGTCTTGCCGAAGTTCATATTCCACCAATGCGAGATCGCTGAACCAACTGGACAAGTCGCTGGTCATATATACTCGAGTAAGATCCGCATAACCCCTCCTGAATCCAAACCAGCGTCCCATCTGCATCAGTGTGTCATACATAGCCGTGGACCGGAAAAAATAACTGGTTAGCAATCCTTCTAAAGTGAGCCCACGAGACAAACGATTCCCCACCAACAGCGATGGCTTTTAAGTGCGGCTCTCTTTCGTAATCAAGTACATCACCCGTGCGGCTATTGATAACTCGAATTTGGACAGCCTCAAAAAACGGGCCAATGAATGGTTCAATTTGAGAAAATTCCGAAACCAAGGATGAGTTCACTCGCCATCGTAACTGGGATGAATTCTCTCTCCCATTGCCTATGCAATTTATCAAGAATTCCTTGATTTCTTTGATACCGCCATTCATCACGCAATTCCGAAAACCGTTGACTAATCAAAGATGCCATCTCCATCTGGCGCAGCACTAGATGACTTCCATGGAGCAACATCGTGGCAGGAAAATCGCCCTGACCCTGAATTGTTTTTCGATACGTTCGTCCTGCACCGGCAAGTACATAGTCTAGCATTGCATTTTCCAAGGATGGTGGCAGAATTCCGTGATCCTTTAGATCATCAAGTTCAAATTCAGGAACATTACGGATTATGTCCAGCCCCCCAATTGTGTTATTGGCATCCGAATCAAATCTACCGAATTGTTCTTCTGCGCCAAAATACCCATCAGGTTTAGGTAGGTCTATAATAAAATCTTTAGGGTAAAGATCGATTTCATAGCGCTGATCATAGGTATTGTGAGGAATTAGAATATTAGCAAAAGGCGTGGCTGTATACGCCACATAAACCTTACGTTGAAATTTTCGTAACAATTCCCGAATTAACCGATTAATAACCGTCGGCTCTTCGTAATCTTCCGGGATTGGTTCTCCCTCTTCGTGATAGGATCCACGAGTATCAATACTCGCCTGATCAGCTTCATCGTCGATCACCAGTACCGGAAGTGTTCTTCTTACATCTTCCGGGGCGGAATCCAGCCAAGTATGCAATCTACGTAATACAGGACCATCTTTTTTACAACCAATAAAACCGGTTGTGTTCCCTGAAGCGCCCCATAGTTTGCATTTCCTGGTCGAAAATCCCCATCTGGTTCTTCAGTAGTAAATTGATGCCATTGGCGTCCCATTGGCGGCAGGGGAACTGCATTAGATCGGTTATCAGGATAACCTGCAAGTTCCTTATTGAGACGGATTTGCGTTTGGCGACGTAATCCGTTATCAATTCCCGAAAGCACAATTATCAACCTATAACCGATGTCGGCAGCTTTTGCAATTAATGCCGTGAAGTTAGCAGTTTTTCCACTTTGAACATAACCCACAACCAATCCGCGAACATCAAATTGCTCGATAAGCGGATCTGACATTTGCCCTATTATCCTATCGGTTGTTTCGTCAAGCGACCTCACTGCAGGGGCAGGCCAGTTATTATTACCGAGTAGGTAGGCTCGAAGTGTAGGCCAATAATACCAATCGGATCGATCAGTAGCCGTAACCATTCCCCCCTCTCATCGTCGGAAACCAAGATTTCAGCCGGCTCAAGGAGTATGTTTTCCTCCCGCTCCAGTATCTCCCGAATGGGATCTCGAAATTCGTTTGGAATGGCTGGATCGTTAATCGCCTCATTCTTGTCCACTCCACCATCAATGAGTAATCTCACAATTCCCAACGCAGTTTCTAGGATCATCATTTATCACCCCCAACAAATTTCATATTCTTTCGAAGTCGCTCAAAAACATTTTGAAGTACTTTTATCTCGTCTGGTTTCGCCAAGGTTTCCAATCGGTCGAGAAGTTCTTCCAAAGTCCAATATCGATCAGGTTGCTTGGATTGAGTTGGGTCATAAGGAACCGGTGCTTCGCCAAGTCTCCCGGGTGATACTGCATTGCGTCTTGAGGATTTGCACTGGCAGGAAAAGGCTGGGGGGGTTGGCGCATTGGATTCACAGGAGATTTCTTAGTGCCCTTACGATATATCTCTTGTGCCAATTTTGTGGCGGGTTTTATAACACCATCTATTTCTTCCCGAATTTGCATGGGTAATTGAACCTTCATTTTTGCAACATTGATTTTAAGGCTTCATCCAGATGAGGAGAGAAACTGACAGCAATTCTCCAAGTTTTAAATGTTCATCAATAGTCTTCAAACCACTCCACCCACCACTTTGTATTAATCGATTGGCTCGATAAATGTAAAAACCCTGTTGGCGATTCCACTTTTTTGGACCACTTGCATGATTAAATGCATCCCGTGATGAAAAATCATCCTGATGTGGAAGCACATAAGGTTCAAGAATCACAGTTCCCTGTTTGCCTTCATTTTCAAGGCGAAGTTGTATTGCATCAAGAATTCGGGTTTTACCTTCTTTTCGTGCAAACGGATCCCAAGGTTGCACTTGGTTTCCATTTAGAGTAATTCGGATTTTTCTACCGCGGAACCTCGCCAGCCAGAAAGCGGTGAAACACCATTCCCAGGTGCGCCTCCAAATCCCTACACATAGATAATAATCTTTTCTTTGCACTCTCTCCATAGGGATGTTTGTATCCTAAAATTCTGTCCAATTTTTGCCAGATAACAACCGTTCCTGTTGTTGTGCCAAGATTATTAGCAAGAACCTGACTAAGTTCGCGTTTAGGTACTCTGAGGATTTCCCACCGATTGGTTGCGTCTACATGATCCATATCCCAACAGAAAGCATAAATTTCTCTCTGTTTCATGCTGCCTCGACTGGCAACAATCATCCGCTGACATTGACTCATTGATGCTGTCTTTAATCCTAAACCGAATTTTCCCAAGGCCTCATCACCATCATATTCCCTATCTGATCCATATCGCATAGCCTCCTGTAATTGAACAGGGTTCATGCCGTTTCCATTATCTGAGATCCTCACCCACGAGTTATCACCGGTGAACTCAATATCGATATTGACTTGTGTAGCATCAGCCTCAATTGAATTGTCAATAAGATCTGCAACGGCGGTTGGAAAATCATATCCCAGATCCCTAAGAGATCTTATTAGGCGCTTGGCAGATGGAATAACTTCATGGCCGTTTGTTCGACTAATCGTGAATTGTCCTCCAATAATTGTCCTTTATACATTATTTAAGTTTTTCAATACTTCATACGCAATATCTGCTATTTTTTTCGCTAGCAGAGGTGGAACAGCATTCCCAACCTGGTGATACTGCTGCGTCCGGGTACCTCTGAAGAAATAGTTGTCAGGGAAAGTTTGCAAGCGAGCAGCCTCCCTAACTGTGAGACTCCGGCATTGCGTTGAATTGTAATGTATATAATAGTGGCCATCCTTGCTAATGTGTGACACCACAGTTGTGGACGGCTTGTTACACAGTTGAACTCTGAAGCGATCGTTAAATTTTGAACCTGACAAAGCCTCATTTATATTGTTATGCTTGGGAAGTAATTCCTTTGGAAAATCATTCAGCGTTGGAGAACGATGATTAACACTGGCGAACACAGATGCAAAAAAATACCTGTGAAGATCCTTTGAAATGTGGGATCGTGAATTCATGATTACATACGCCTTTTAACTTCGCGTCAACATACCAATTGGAATATTTCTTGGGCTTCTTGTTCGACTTGGTAAAAGGTTCACCACGAGACAGATTGTCGCTTATATCCTTTAGCACGCTATCCATTTTTCTATTAATTTTTTTTGATATCTTTCCGCGCCACTTTTTATCTACAATCGATGTGATGTTATTTTTCCAATTCTTCGGAGAAGTCTCCTCTTTTGACAATCCGCTCCTGAGTTTGGGCAAATCGTCGATTACATGATTTATATATACTCTTTTCGAGATTTTTTTCAGTATATTGGGATTCGATTAAATTTATCCTTCCTGATTTCAAACTGATTAGAATCTATGTCGTGCTTGAGGAATTCCATAGTCCTCAGAATGAATAATAAAATCCTTTGGCTCAATCTCTCTGCCGACAAAATGTTCTCTTGATAAGAAAATAGCAAGTACGTTAATGGAGATTCTTGTACCTGCTAACTTAACTTCATTTGGATGTTTCAAGTCGGAAAGGATGAGGTCAAAGGTATTTTCTTTTCTAACTCTTTTTGAAGACAGCAATCCTTTTACATTTTCCATGATGAAAACAGTCGGTTGATGGTTCGCCAATATTTGAAGATATTCTTTGTAAAGATGATGTCTATGATCTTCACGGTACTTTCTTTTATTTTGTCCACGTATTCTTGATCTGCCGACTAATGAATAAGCCTGGCATGGAGTACCACCAATCAAAATCCAGTCGGAGATACCATTCAACGCATCTCCAATTCTTTTCTTTACAAGTTCTCTGTTTTTCTTACCAAGTTCAATCTTCCAAGCTTCGCTTTTTGCAGTAGCATACTGCTTTGGGTATTTTTCAAAAAGGGTACTGTCACTGATTTCGCCTCTAAGGAATGAATAATACTCTGATGGCATCTTTTTTGGATGAAATTGGCGGAAAAATGCCCTCAACTCCAATGTTTTATGGGCATGGTCGTCCTTTTCTATTGAGAAACTTTATTTTAAATTTAGGATTGCCGTCTTTTGACCGGATTGCAGAAAAGCCTTCCCCTAAACCTCCCGGACCGGCAAAAATATCTATGATAGGTATTGGTATATTCATAGTTAATTTAATCATTATAACAGACAAAATTCCTCCTTCAATTACTGGGCTGTATCTCCAAAACGATGAGAGATTTTTTGTCCTACCCCCAACACCGACCTCACCCCTGCCCACTATACTAGTATCAATGATACAGGTTATCTTTTCAAAACTAATTATTTGATGTAAATTGAAACGCACAAAAATGATCCTTCCACAAGAAAAGGAGAATGAGATGGAGATTGACATGTGGACAGAAGTCGAAAAACTAGCAGGTCAAACACTTGTTACGCTGGATCAACATAAACCCTTTACGATTGTAAAGGTTACAGATCATGCTGTAATTTAATACCTCACCTGACAAATCTTGAAAGGAGAATTCCTGGAAGGAACTCGAGGTGCATATAAACGCCTAGAGGCAATCGGGGAACTCACTAGGAGCGACATCCGTGAACATTACAGTAATTTCAATCCCGCATATGTTGCAGCAATTCTCGCTCAACTGCCAGGTGTCACATACCAAGCGAAACCAATAAGGCTTATGATAAATCACAAATAAGTAGAGATGTGAAATGCTCGAAATACCCCGCCATCCCTAAATTACAAAAAAGCAGTTTGGGGAGGGGAAATCTCTATCGGTAAGATCTTCGCGCAACAATCCCACCGAGACCCTGATCGAAGGTCTCATTTTGCTTTCTTTCTGGTTTTCAACTCATTATTTGTAGATAAATATAATGCCCGTTCCGTAGCCTCCAAAATATCAGTATGATTTTCAAGCAAGAAAAACTTTACGTCTTTTAATGTGACGTTCATGCTTCCTGTACTACGTGCCCAATCAGAACATTTTTCAATCAACTTGGGGAGTTCGAGCTTTTCAGCTTCAAGACGCTTCTCGAGTTCAAGTTTTTTCATCTCGGCGACCTTTGCCCTGTATTCGTCGTACCTCGTTATCAATGATGTCTTGGGCTAATCGCTGAACTTCATCCATTTTATTGTGAATTTCCGAAGAATCCGATTGTGGAACCAAGACCCTTATTTCGCCAAAATGAATAGGCTTGTGATGTAACAAAAACACGTTCACCATCATCTTGCCTTGATTTCCTTTTTGTAAAATCGGCCAACTCTTGACTTAATTCAGCCTTGGAAACCGAGAATACCTTTTCTTGAAGTTTAGTACGGGCTAACCTTTCAACCAGTTGAACTTTAATTCTGAAATCAGTAGGTGCAGTGAAAGTGTTTTGTATTCCTTTTGATTTCCAAAAATGATCTAATATTTCCCGCTCGAAATCCTCAATGCTGTCTTGTCCAAGTTTCAACTCTTCAAAAAAGTTTAGAAGTTGCTCGGCCAACAATTCGTTTGGTAAATCCCTAATAGATTTCTCGTCCTTGATAGGATCCTTAAAATCCGGTAGATTTCTCATCTTCGTTGCTTTCTTCAATAATTGGTTGTGGTCTTTCAAGCCTATCTAATAAACTAGGTTTGCTATCTTTTCTTAAGTTTTATAGATGCAATTAACCCTGATTTTTTTATTATTTCGCGGTATTTTGGATTGAGTATCTTTTGTTAATTCATACCTTTATTTGTCCAAAACAATTCTAATACTTCATGAGGTAAATAGCTTTCTTCATCATCAATTAGGTTCTCGTCTTTTGCAAATTGGATTATGTCGATAGCAAATTCTTCTGCTGATTTTGAAAATAGAGTATCCAATTCGATATTTTTTGTTTCCTGTTCTTCACTTTGATTAAGTTCAGCCGCATAACCTGGAAACAACTCGTTTACCAAATCACTATTGGTTTCTAACAATTTACTTTTACTATCTATTCTTACTGTTGAATAAATGCCACTTATTAAAATCTACCATATATTAGACATGCGTCAGTTTTCCACATGGCACATTCATCTTTTTTACATTCTTGCTTGATAAATGGACAAAACAAGTTGTCATTCATGAAAACCTTCTTCTTAACTTTTTATCCTTACGCTTCGATTATCTTATCATAGGATTAATAATTGTCACTAATCTCGGCAAGGAGCTGCGCGAAGGATTCGGCAAGCCGCTAACGCGAAAACTTTATTAATTGAATAAAGGATGGGGATATACCGTAAACATCACACCTGGTGTATGTGATACTTGTTTATCTATTCAGAAATTCATTTATGATGTAAAGTGGGTGTATCAAACAAGTACATTTTTTCTCCGACTCCATCGAGGTCATGGCATGTATCAATCATTGGCTAACGACCCAAAAGTCACCTACGCGCTATCAAAATCGAAGATACGCTGAATAACGACCGGAATCCACATCCCGACTTTACAGACATCACAACTCACAAGGATGTAGTCCTGGCTCGCTACCAACCGATGTTTTCCGCGGGTCATATTCCCCAGTTGACGGAGGCAACCTTAAGTCTTTCCTGCTATTCAAAAACAATCATCACTGGACAAACATGAACAGGGTTGCCAAGTATATGGTGGCTGATATGGGATTGTTGCGTGAAGCCTTATTGATCCTGGTGGATGAAGGTCGCCCTGTCCAAGATCGATTAAACGAACTTCGGCCTGAACGCATTTGGGCTACCAAAAGCATGGTCTCACATTTAGGCATGCCCATGCTGACCGCCATTCTGCAAGTGACCCAACCTGACAAATACGGAATATGGAACAATACATCTGATGACGGTTTGAAGATCGTCAGGCTATGGGATAAACGCTGGGAGAAACAGCCAACGGGCGACAGTTATGTTGAAATGAACGAACTTTATTTGTATTTTGCCAAATCATTGAACATTGATCTATGGACACTGGATGCGTTGTGGTGGATGATGAAACGATGACCGGGCTTTGCTAAGCGAGGGCTTATTGACCTCGCTAAAGCCTAAAACATGGGGACTCCCCTTCCTCCGCCTCATCCCCGTCCTAACATATATCCCCCAATTCCCCAAGGAGCACCCAATGCTCGGTTTCATCGGGGGGGATGGTGACGGAGCAATAATAGGACTTAGACTACACACTTTACTATTACCTGTTTTCTGGAGAGCGCATGGAATCTGAAGCACTGGTCATCGAAGAATCCGCAGACACACTGGAGGAGGCAAAACAACTGGCTGGGTCGAAGGTCCCGGAGGATCACGAGATCGTCAAGCACGAGATCCTTTCAGAGGGAAAACCGGAGAAAATCAGCCAGAGCGCCAGGACGCCAGAAGAAGCACAGGAAAAAGCGCTGGCATTGCTGCCCCCGGGTGCGCGGGACGTGCAATCCACGCTGACACCGGAGCAGGTGATAAACGAACAGGTGCAAGCACTCGACGAAGCCAGCGCAAGAATGCTCCCAAGACAATTGCTGCTCTCCGGTGCTGAACTACTGCGGGTGACCCTGCTGAAACCTCCCAGGAAACAGTTCCTGATGGTGCAAGCCGTGCCGGGAACCTACAACCGGGAAATAAAACTGCCGGCGAAGTGTGAGGTGACCTACACGCCCAAGCCCAGGGTGCGCATCACTGCACGCGTGAAGTCCCGGAACCGCATCCTGGAGATGCTGGACTCAGCGGAGGGGAAGGATGAAAAAAATCGCAGAATCCGGAAGCTGCTGGAGGAGCGGAAAATCGTGGACAAAATCGGTCAACTGACCAACCAACGCCGCGGAGGCATCGGGTTTCTGCTGTGGTGCGATTGCGGTTATCCACTGGTCCCGAGCCTGCTGGACCTGGAAAAAGTGAATTACTTCGATGACGGCGGCAGCAGTTTTCGATACCATTGCCCGCATTGTCATAAGTTTGCGTTGGAAGAGAACTATGATTAGGAAAATGGCGGTTGGGAGATTGGGAGATTGGGGATCTGGGAGATTGGGATATTGGACTTAAGGCTATGCGCATTAATGTAGCGAGGTCATTCCTCCAATACCCTCCGCCCCACAACCCCATGACATCACCACAGGAACACACCATCAAGGTCGGTTCGCTCAAGGTGCGCTGCTTGATCGCAGGCGAAGGCTCACCGCTGCTGCTCCTGCACGGGGCAGGCGGGTCGGGTTCCGGCTGGCTGACCTGCATCGGTCCGCTCGCGGCGCGGCACCGGGTCTACGCGCCGGACCTGCCCGGTCACGGACGCACCGATAAAGCCGCCTCGGGGAAATATACATTTGATGACTTCCCAAAGTTCGTATCCGATCTGATGGAAGAACTGGGAATCGAGCGCGCCCACCTGGTCGGGCATTCGCTGGGCGGGGCGATCGCCCTGCGGATGGCGATCGATTCTCCGGAGCGCGTCCGGAAGCTGGTGCTGATCTCCAGCGCGGGGCTGGGCAGGGAGATCAGTCCACTGGTGCGCCTGATCAGCATCCCGGTACTGGGGGATGTGCTGGCATCCCTGGGATACACCCCGCATGTCAACAAGTATGCGCGCCGGGTAAGATCCGCGGCGAAGAACGCCACCCACATCACCGATGAGTTGATGGAAAGCATCTACCGGGTGGAACAGAGACCGGGTCAATACAAGACCACGCTCAAGTTCCTGCGCACCTTCTCCGACCTGGCGGGGCAAAAACCCGGCTTCCTGGCTCGCATCCGGAAAGGTCTGCCATTTATCAAAAGCCCGACCCTGGTGGCCTGGGGCAGGCAGGATGATTACCTGCCATATACACATGGTGAACTGGCAGTCAGAAACATCCCGGACGCCCGCCTGGAGGTCTTCGATCCGTGCGGTCACCTGCCGATGTTCGAATACCCCGAGCGGCTGAACAACATGATCCTGGATTTCATCGGGGAGTGAGAGCTACCAGCAACTCCAATTGTCGTGTATAATGTGCATCAATATAGACAGTTGGAGAAACCATGATAGACATACCCGTTACAAAAGCCCACAACCGCCTGTCTGCATTACTGAGGAAAGTTCAGAAGAGCCCCATCACCCTCACCCGCCGCGGCAAGCCCGTGGGCGTGCTGCTCTCCCCCGAGGAATATGAACGCCTGTGCCAGTTGGAAGCCTACGGGCAGGTGGTGCGCCTCTCGCATACCCTGCGCGACAGCGGGGTGAATGCTTCTGATCTGTATCGCGCCTCGCGGGATGAACTGGAGGGCAAGTAATGATCCTTGACGCCAGCGTCCTGCTTAGCGCCTTCTTTCCCGATGAAGCCCAGGCGCAAGCCCAGGCGATCCTGCGCGCCCATTCATCGGGTCGCATCGAGCTGCAAGCGCCCGCCCTGATCGTTTACGAGATGACCAACGCCGTCTGGCAGGCGGAGCGGCGCGGGCGGATCACGACCGCCCAGGCGGACCAGATCCTGCAGGCTGCATCAGGCATCCACATCGCCCTGCATCCCTTCGACTGGGGCGAAAGCCTGCCCCTGGCGCGCCGCTTCAATCTCAGCGCGTACGATGCAGCCTACCTGTCACTGGGAGAGGCACACGGCGAGAAATTGATAACCGCCGACAGGCGGCTCTACAACAGCGTCCACCAAAAACTGAAGTGGGTGCAGTGGCTGGGTGATTATTCAGATTAAATCATCGAAAAAAGAGCCTGACGAAAAAATCCTTACTTTCTTACCGCCCTCAACAGAGCTCCACCCGCACCGACCAGGATGCCTGCCGGGCAGACAATGGCGGCAAAGATCAGGAGGTTGCCAACGGTGTCGACCAGTTTTAGGAACGGGCTTGAGCTGTCCATATTTTCAACGGTTATTGAAATACCGATGATGAGGGCAATGAACAGGACCAGACCCAGGAAAGAGAAGAGCAGGAGGCGCAGGTATTGCCTGGAGGTCTTCCAGGGGTGGGCGAAAGCCAGCACCAGGGCAACCGTCGCGAGAAAGGCTGAGATTATCCCGGGCGGGTTATCGTCAGTGCCCATAACCGCGGCGGCGATCACAAATACTGCACAGAATCCCAGGAAAATATACGTCCATTTCCTATTTTGCGGTGTTGCAAAAGCTTCCAGCATGTTAATCTCCATTTCCGATCGTGAGTATCATTCAATATTACGATGGATAACACAAAATCACAATAGGCGGGTAGGGGTGTAAACTCAACACCTGCCAGAAGGTTTGAGCGTCAGTAGTATCATTGCCCTGAAGTAGAACTTGAGGACTCAGACCCCGAAGTAGAACTTCGGACTCCAGGACTCGAGGTAGAACTTCAGGACTCCGATGTAGTAAATATTTCTGATGTATACTCCCCGCATGGACGATTGCACGGGACAACTGCCCCCGCACGCGAAGGAGGGACTCCGTCTCTTCAACGAAGGGAAGTACTTCGAGTGCCACGAGGCGCTCGAACTTGCCTGGCGGGCGGAGACCGGACCTGTCCGGAACCTGTATAAAGGCATCCTGCAAGCCGCGGTGGTCTACCTGCACATGCGGCGCGGCAACCACCTGGGTGCGGTGCGCGTTTATCAAAGGTGCATGAAACTATTGAACCAGTGGTCTGACACCTGCCGCGGTGTAAATATCGCCGGGCTGCGCGCCGATCTCACCCGGGCGGTGGAGGCATGGCAGAAGCTCGGACCGGATCGCATGCACGAGATGGACTGGTCCCTGCTCAAGCCGCTCGAGTGGCACGAATAGCGAAATTCCCGCTCCCGTCAGAATCAAATCTCCCCTGCCAAAGGTGACCCCATGAACATATTCCAGGACAAGATCGCGCTCGTGACCGGTTCCGGGCGCGGCATCGGCCGCGCCATCGCACTGCACCTCGCCCACAACGGCGCGGACGTGGTCGTCAACTTCTTCCGCAACCGCGCCCCCGCCGAGGAGACCGCGCGTGAGATCGAAGCACTCGGTCGCCGCGCCCTGGTGGTCAAGGCGGATGTGGGCGAGATCGAAGGCATCACCAAGCTCTTCGACGAGGTGGAGAAGAACTTCGGCGGGCTGGACATCCTCGTCCACAACGCCGCCTCCGGATACAACCGCCCCGCCCTGGAGCAGAAACCGAAGGGCTGGGACTGGACGATGAACATCAACGCGCGCGCGCTGCTCTTTGCCGCCCAGCGCGCCGTCCCGCTGATGGAGAAGCGCGGCGGAGGGAGCATCGTCAGCATCACCAGCGCGGGATCCGTCCGCGTCCTGCCCGACTACGTGGTGGTGGGCGCCTCCAAGGCTGCGCTCGAATCGCTGACGCGCTACCTGGCGGTGGAGCTGGCGCCGAAGAACATCCGCGTCAACGCGGTCTCACCGGGATTGGTGGAGACGGATGCGCTCAAGCATTTCGATTCGATGAATGAGGCGGGGCTGATCGAAAAAGCCATCGCCAATACGCCCGCCGGACGACTGGTCACCCCCGGGGATGTGGCGGAGGTGGTGGCGTTCCTGTGCAGCCCCCCGGCAGAGATGATCCGCGGGCAGGTGCTCGTGGTGGATGGAGGCTACTTGCTGA
Source organism: uncultured Chloroflexia bacterium (assembly GCA_963823545.1). Classification (GTDB taxonomy): domain Bacteria; phylum Chloroflexota; class Anaerolineae; order Anaerolineales; family Villigracilaceae; genus Denitrolinea. Next base: position 24,266 of record CAWGMC010000005.1, read on the forward strand.
GCGGGAAACATATAAAAAAGCAACCTCCGGGTTAAGTGGAGATTGCTTTCGCGATACATTCGCATGAGCTCGTAGCGACGAGACTAAGGCAGACTGGTATTGGTCGGCACGGGGATGGTCGCCGTGGGGGTTTTGGTCGGGATGATGGGGGTGATCTTGAAGGTCTGGACGCTCTGATCGAAAGCCGGCAGGCGCACGTACAGCTCGTTGAAGATGGTCACAAAGCTCAGGAAGTAAATGTCCTTCCCCGACTGGATCACGTACAGCGCGATGCCGGCGTTCACGCTGCCCGCGTTGATGTCGAACACCAGCCGGCGGGCGGGATAGCTCTCGGTCTTGAACAGGAATTTGCCACGCTCCAGCAGGCGTCCCTCGCGCATCAAGCCGCTGAACTCCTGGTCGATCATGGCGTCCAGGTCATGGACCTCCAGCGTGCGTCTCTCCATCACAAAGCTGGTGATGATCAGGTAATTGCTGGGGGCGGTGTCCTTCAACTCCAGGAGGGTTTCATAGGATTCGCCACTCTGCAGGCTCGAAGATCTTGAAGGAATTCTTCTTATCCTTGTCAGTCTGCCGGGCGTAAGTATCCGGCATCCAGACCTCAACATTGGTGGCGGTCTCGGGTCTAAAGCGCTTCCAGCCTGCCGGAATCAGCGATTCGTATGTGATGGGCGTGAGGGTCGCGGTCGGCACCAGGGTGGCGGTGGGCGCGGCGGTGTGCGTGGGCAGGGGCGTGATGCCTGCCATATCCAGGATGGGAGCCTCGTAAGCCTTGGCAACCTTCGAGTTCAACCACGAGTACCCAACCCCCAATATGCCACACAGGCACAGGAGAAGGACGCCGATCGTCAGCCATTGGGGTCCGTTCATGCCCAGGATGCGTTTTGCGCGTGGTCTATTCATGCTGGTCTCCTTCTCCTATTCCGATTGTTAGTATTTTAACATCTTATACCACTTTAAGATTATGATATTAGAATTGCAGCTTCCATGAAAAGTAACGCCCCCTCCCTGCGAATCCACGCCCTGCTCCTGTCGCTCCTGCTCCTGGCATCCGCCTGCCAGCCTGCACCGGAGGCAGTCCCCAGCTCCACGCCCTGCCCCACCCCCAGCCCATCCCCGTTCCCGACCCAGCCGCGTGCCACGCGCCCGGCTCCCAGCCGGATCCCTTCCCCCACGCCCGATTACCAACAGGATTTGCTCGAGAGCCTGCCCTCCGACCCGGAGAGCTGCCACCCGGACGGCACGCGCGATGACATCGGCGTCTACATCTACGACCTGAAGGAGGGGCGCGAGCTGGTTTCGGTCAACGCGGATGTGCCGTTCCAGTATGCCTCGGCTTTCAAGGCACCCGTACTTTTGTATTTCCTCTCCTCCTGCCGCGCTTATTGGGATCCCGCCAGCCCGGAATGGGAGGTGTATTTCCAGGATCCCCAGGCGGCGAAGAACGTGGAGCTCTTTACCAGCGTGGAATACGAAGAGCTGATCAGCGAGTTCATCTCTGACCCGGTCAACTGGAAACGCACGGACGCGTTTTTCCTGGATCACCGCCAGATGGTGAACGGCGCGGGAGGCGAGGTCGACACACGCTACTTCGTGCTGGAGAAGGTCTATGCGATGATCGCGCAGAGCAGCAACCTCGCCACCGCGGACGTGCTGAAGTTCGTCCAGGAGAAATGCAATCCCCCGGAGACCTCCAATGCGCAGTTGTCCTGCGGCGGTCCGAATGCCATCACGGGTTTCAATGCCTGGTTCGACGAATTTACCGGCATCGAATACAAGGACGGAGAGGCGCGCCGGGGCTTATACAGTTGGGATACCGTCATCCAGAACGGGGAGGAAAGCACGGAGGAAACGGTCCTATCCACCTTCGGGCTGAAGGACACCTGCGCGAACCGGACCGCGGTGCTGAACTGCGACCCCGCCTACACGGGCTTTAACACCTTCACCGCCCGCGATCTCTTCAGGTTCTACCAGCGGCTCTACGAACTGCAGGATGAGTCCCTGCGTGAGACCGCCCTCGGACTGCTGAAGGTGGACGAACCCGGTCCGGCGCGCGGCTATCTCAAGAACATGGCGCGGGAAATGCAGGCGATCGCGCTCAGCAAGAACGGTCACGCCTTCTTCACGAATGGCTCGATCAACGCCGACGCGGGCATCCTGCTCTACAAGGGCAGAGCCTTCGTCGTGGTGACGCTTTCGTTCAACGCAGTGGGGTCGAACACGATCCTGTATGGATCGTACGATGAGGCAGGGAACCTGGTGGGAGAACCTGGATTAATTCAGAACCTGCTGGAAAGTTACGCTGCATCCCCCTGAAAAAAATTACGACCGGATGGTGGTCTCCGCCATGGTGTAAGCCTTCATCGCGCCGGGGTCGAGGGTCACGCCCAAGCCCGGTGCGGTGGGCACATCGATGGTACTGTCCGCGTTCAGGAAGAAGCGCTCATTGGTGATGTCGCGCATGTAATAGCGGTTCGAGGCGGAGATGTCGCCCGGCAGGGTGAAACCGGGCAGTGACGCCAGCGCCAGGTTGGAGGCACGCCCCACGCCCGTCTCCAGCATGCCCCCCACCCAGACCGGCATGCCGCGCGATTTGCAGAGCTGCTGGACCGCGATGCCCTGGCTCAATCCCCCCAGTCTCCCGGGCTTGACATTGATGATGCGGCAGGCTTCCATCTCGATGGCATAGCGCGCGTGCCGCATTGAGATGATGCTCTCATCCAGGCAGATGGAGGTCTTGAACTGCGCCTGCAGTTTGCGGTGATCCCAGATGTCGTCCTCCTGCAGGGGTTGTTCGATGAGCAGCAGTCCCAGGTCGTCCAGGGGCAGCAGCGCCTCGCTGGTCACCAGGGTATAGGAGGAATTTGCATCCACCTGGAGCAGCAGGTTGGGGAAAGCCTTGTGCACTGCCAGGGTCTCGACATAATCACGCCCGGGCTTGATCTTGATCTTGACGCGGCGGTAACCCTGCGCCACGTACTCCGCCACCGTCTCGACCAGTTTCTCCGGCGAGGCTTGCAGACCGACCGAGACCCCCACCTCCACCTGTTTGCGTTCCCCGCCGATCAGTTCGCGCAGGGGCTTGTTGGCGCGCTTGCCGAGCAGGTCCCAGATCGCCATCTCCACGCCCGCCTTGGCAAGCTGGTGCCCGCGGATGCCCTCCACGCGGCGCTGGTAACTTTCCGCGTCGGGGATGTCCTGCCCGAGGATGGCGGGTGCGATGAAGTCCCTCAGGATGTGCCAGGCAGTGCCGGTGGTCTCGTAACTGTACCCGGGATCATGGTCCGCCACGCATTCCCCATAGCCGATCAGACCCTCCGCGGCGAGCGAGATGAGGATGCACTCGCGGTGGGTGGTGCGCCCAAAGGCGGTTTCGAATGCCGACACGAGCGGCATGCGCAGGTGAGCCAGGGTCAGGAATCCGAGTTTCATTTCAGCGGGTCAGGTTCAGGAGGGTGTGCCGGCTGATTCTTTCGAATCGTCGGAAAGCCGCAGGTCGCGCAAGGCATCGTCCAGGTCGATGCTTTCCTTCCGGGCGCCGGGCACGACGGTACCGCAATACGGGCAGATGTTCCAGGGGAGCTCGAGCAGGCGTTCGCAGTGCTGGCAGGCTTTGCGCAGGCGCGTCTGGCAATTCGGGCAGACCTGCCAATCCTCCTTCACGCGGCGCTCACAACCCGGGCAGAGCAACTGGTCCTCCAGCGACTGGAGCAGGGTCTCCTCCTCGAGCGTATGCTGGTATTCCTCTTCGAGGGTGCGCTGGGGGCGCAGGATGAGATAGACCAGCACACCGGGGATGTTCAGGACAGCGACCAGCAGGGCTGAAAGGATATGCACCAGCGGATCGCGCGCCGCGAGCGGATATCGCGATAGGTCCACACCACGAGGCTGACCCACAGCGCGGCTAAAAACGCGCCGCCAAAACCGGTCAGGACGAGGGCATACTTGCTCAGGAAACCTGGATCGATGGACATGCTGTCGCTCCTTTCAGATGTCGTGATTGTACCGCGACATGGAGCCCCGTTTCAGGGTGTAATGAACTGGAAATGCCAGCCTTCCGCGTCCTGCTGAAGGGTGGAGGAGATGCCGATGACCTCGTAGAATGTCCGCCCGGGGCGCAGGAAGATGGGGTCACCCTCCGGCGTGGTCAGGTAGAGCGGCTGGTCCTTCTCGGGGCGCAACCACAACGCCGGGATGACGATGCCATCGCGGAAGACGTAGGCGTGTCCCCAGTCCAGCAGGTTGATGTGATAGACCTCGTCCTCGGCATTGAACTTGTTGGCGAAGGTATGCGAGACGTACAGCACCACCACGTTCTCCGCGTTGACCTGCTGGCTGGTGGCGGCATCCACCAGCGGCGCGTAGGCTGCGGCAACTCCCGCCACGGGGTCGATGCTGACCGTCTCCTGGAAGCGTAAATAATTTTTCAATTCGGAGTTGTATTCCCAGTAGTGGTAATCACGCTCCGAGTAGCTGGTGTAGATGCGGCTGACCTGGGTGGAATACCCGGCTGGTAAAAGTTCGCTGAAGAAACCGTTGCGGATGGACTGGCGCGAATTATTCACGCCCTCCCTGGCGTTGCATTCGTTAAAACGCGTGATGTCAAAGTAATTGGTTAAGTGCCGCTCATCCGGCAGGTTGCTGGAATTGGAGACAAAGAACGGCGGGCAGGCACAATCCACACAGCCGGGGATGACCAGGTAGGGATATAAGTCGCTTTCCTTCAGGTAGTTCCATTCGCGCGGGTCGGCGTAGTTGAACACCAGGAAGGCGCTGAACATGCGCGCCACATGCTCATCAAAGAAGCGACCTGAACGGACCGGACCGACCTGGCGCGCGTCGTTCCCATAGAACACGCCGATGAAGCGCGTATCGCCCCACTCGATGTAGTACTCAAAGACCTGGTCCGCCAGGGTCAGCCCGTACTGCGGGCGGATCTCGCGCGGGTAGTTCGATATCTTGATCGCCAGCGGGCGCCGTTCCAACAGGGCGGGATCGGAGGGCGGCAGACCGGTCAGCGGGTTGATATCCACCGCCAGGTTCAGCGGTTGCTGCATCCGGATTGACCGCCGCCGGCAGCGTGACCGCCTCCAGCGTGAAATTGGGCGTGGCATGCACCGGCAGGCGTGTCGCGACCGTGGGGGCAGCGGGCAGGAGACCGTTAACGGGTTGAAATGGCGTCTGGGTGGCTTCGCCCTGCACGAACATGGGGGTGGGTGTGACCTGCGGGGGAGGTGTGCAGGCGGAGAAGATCAACGGGATGAGCACCAGGAATCCGGGCAGGGCTGGGAGTCGGGATCCAGCGTGGCAGGCATTCAAAGACCGGCGCATGGCATCGATTGTACAACAAACCCGCCCCCGCGCGTCAAACCTGATAAAATATTCCAACTCTGCAATGTTGATCCTGATCACGGTCACCTTCCTGTTCGCCATCGCGCTGCTGCTGGTCGCCCTGCAGGTGATGCGCCCCAACTACCGCTTCGCCTGGTTGATCGCGGTGGGCGGCGCCTTCCTGGCATGGATCAGCGTGCTGCTCTGGCAGGCGCGCATGCCGCTCATACTGCAACTCCCAGCCTGGGGATCTGAGAGCCTGTTCGCGAATTCCCTGTTCTTCCAGGCTGAACCGATCAACTGGGCGTACGCGCTCGCCCTGACCACCCTGGGGCTTGCCACGATCCTGACCGCGGTGGTGCGCCCGAATTTCCCGGCGGTGCTTCCCCTGGGCGGGCATCCTGGCATTGACCGGTTTTGGTCTGCTGGCAGTGCTGGCTGACAACCCCCTGACCCTGGTCCTGATCTGGGCGGGTCTGGATATCGTGGAACTCATCACACAACTGGTCAGCGTGGAAGGGGAAGCTTCCAGCCAGCGGGTGGTGACCGGATTTGGGGTGCGCGCCCTGGGTATCGGTCTGCTCTTGTGGGCGGGTCTGACCAGCCTGTGGCGCGGCGTCCCGCTCGATTTCCGTTCGCCGCTGCCGGATGCAAGCGTGTATATGATCCTGGCTGCGGCGTTGCGGTTGGGCGTGCTGCCCCTGCATCTTGCCTACGGAACTGAAACCCATCACCGGCGCGGGTTCGGCACGGTGCTGCGCCTGGTCTCGGCTGCCTCCAGTCTCGTGATCCTGGCGCGCATCCCCGCACAGGAGATCGCCTCACCTTTCGCACCCCTTGTTTTGGTACTGGTCGCGGTCGCCGGGTTGTATGGCGCCTGGATGTGGGTCCGTTCGCCCGATGAACTTGCGGGCAGACCGTATTGGATCATCGCACTTGCCGCGCTTGCCGTCGCGGCAGCCCTGCGCGGCAACCCCGCCGGATCGGTCGCGTGGGGTGTGGCGCTCGTGCTGACAGGCGGCGCGCTGTTCCTGTTCTCCGTCCAGCACAGGATCCTCCAACGAATCCTGCTGGTCGCCGGGATATGGGGAATATCATCCCTGCCGTTCTCACCCACCGCCACCGGCTGGGAAAGCGCGGCTGCTCCGAGCTGGTTTTCCTGGATCTCATGGGCGCTCCTGGTTACCGTGCAAGCCATGCTTGCGGCGGGATTCATCCGCCATACGTTATGGCAGTCCTCGGCGACTCCCCTGGATGCGCATCTCGCCTGGGCACGCAATATCCACCCGCTGGGAATCCTGCTCCCGCTGGGGACCCTTATCCTGCTCGGGCTCTATGGCTGGGAGGGTGCGCTTACGATCGGCAACATCCCTGCCGCGGCGGCAGCGTGTGGCATTGACGATCTTGATCATCTGGCTGATGCCGCGCTCCCGCTGGCTGAGTCCCATCCGCGCCCACTGGGTCCGCCCGGCAGGATCTGCACCCACGCGGCTGGATGCTCTTAACAATACACTGACCGGTTTTTACATTACCCTCGGGCGCCTGACGAAAACCTTCGCGGACATGCTGGAAGGCGGGGGCGGCATCCTCTGGGCATTATTGTTCCTCGTACTTTACCTGTCCCTGCTTGGACCGAAGGCTCCGTGACCATGACAACCACCATTCTCTCCTGGGTTGCGGTTGGGCTCCTGCTGGTGACCTCGGTCGGGCTGCTGCTCAGCCGCGACTGGCGCTGGAGCCTCGGATTTCTCGCCGCGCAATATCTCGGCATGTTCTGGATGGTCAGCCTGCACTGGCCTTTCGGTCTCGCTTCCATCAAGCTGGTGACCGGCTGGATGGCTGCCGCCGCGCTGGGCGTGACGCACATGGACCTGCCGGAGGATGAAGAAACGGAGGAATCCAGCCTGCCCGGGGGGCGCTTATTCCGCGTGATCGCAGTTGCCATCATATTGGTACTGGTCATCGCCGGCACACCTGCCGTGGAAAAGATCATCCCCGGAGTCAGCCGCCCGGTCATCGCAGGCGGGTTGCTGCTGGCAGGCATGGGCGTGCTGCTGCTCGGCATCTCAGCCGGGATACTGAAGATCATCCTCGGTCTGCTGACCGTGATGGCGGGATTCGAGATCCTGTATGCCACCGTGGAGACCTCCATCCTGCTGGCTGGATTGCTCACCACCATCAACCTCGGACTGGCACTGGCAGGCGCCTACCTGATGACGGCTGCTCCGAAGGAGGATGCGGAATGAACGCACCCATCCTGTGGATCGTCGTGCCGTTCGTAATGGGTGGATTCCTTTTACTGTTCCGCAATGAACGCGTGCTTGCCGTGGTGGGCGGGATGATCGCGCTCATCCTCAGCCTGCTGGCGCTCCTGGTTCCCATTGATACCGTCATGCTGTCCGGTGCCTTCTCCTTTAAACTGGCTGGATCGTTCAGCGTGCTGGGACGCAGTTTTGTCCTGGAGACTGCCGATGGTCCCCTGCTTGCCATCCTGTACGGGCTGGCTGCCATGTGGTTCTACGGCGCAGAGACGCTGAAGGTGGCTCGCAGGATGGTTCCCGCCGGGCTGGCGATCCTTGCCCTGCTGGTGGCTGCCACAGCGGTCACTCCCTTCCTGTTCGCAGCAGTCTTCATCGAGATCGCCGTACTGCTCACGGTGCCGATGCTCCTGCCGCCCACACAGAAACCCGGGCGCGGCTTGCTGCGCTATCTGATATTTCAGACCCTGGCGGTTCCGTTCATCCTGTTCGCGGGCTGGCTGCTGGCGGGCGTGGAGACCAGCCCCGGGGATGTGGACCTGACCGTGCAAGCCACCGCCATGCTGGCGCTGGGCTTTGCCTTCCTGCTTTCGATCTTCCCGCTGTACAGCTGGGTACCCATGTTGATGGAGGAAGCCTCCCCCTATGCCATGGGCTTCCTGCTCTGGGTGCTGCCGCAGACGACCGCCCTGTTCGCGATGGGTTTTCTGAATAACTACCCCTTCCTGCGTCTCTCGGAGGACCTGCTGACCGCCTTGCGCGCCGCCGGACTGCTGATGGTGGTCAGCGCGGGCATCTGGGCAGCCTTCCAGCGTCACCTCGGCAGGTTGATGGGTTACGCTGCCATTGCCGAGACCGGCTTCCTGCTGCTTGCCCTGGGTCTGGGGACCGCAGACGGCATCCAACTGGTCTTCCTGCAGATCATCCCGCGCGGGCTGGGACTCGCGCTCTGGGCGATGTCCCTTTCCATCCTGCAGTCCAGGGCGGACCCGCCGCGCTTCGCCAACATCCGCGGACTGGCACACAGCTTCCCGATCGCGACCATGGGCGTTGTCCTGGCGAACCTGTCTGCCGCCGGGTTCCCCCTGCTGGCAGGTTTCCCGGTCCGCATCGCGCTGCTGGAGAGCCTGGCAAAACAATCGCTGGTCGCGACCATCTGGCTATCAGCCGGTGTGCTCGGGTTGATGACCGGCGCCTTCCGCACGCTGCTATTCGCAACCTCCTCCGAGGAGACCGGTTGGAAGATCAGTGAAGCGCGCACGCCGTCCATCCTGATCGGGCTTGCGATCCTGGCGCTCATCGGGCTGGGTCTCTTCCCCCAGGTGTCGCAATTCCTCCTGGATAAACTTCCCGTCCTGTTCGAAAACCTCGGACAGTGAAGTGCTATAATTTGTCCGATCTCCAACCTTAAAGAAAAGAGCCATTCGGAGCGATTCCATGGAATTCGAACAGATCATCAAACGGCTGGACTGGCTGGAAGCACAGCAGCGCAAGACCAGCGAGAGCATCTCTGATACCGGCGACCGGCTGGCATCCCTTGAACGGGATGTCGCCGCGCTGGTCAAGCAAATTCGAGCCGTCGATAAGGAACTGGCTGAGATACCCAGCCTGAGCTCGCGCGTGACCCAGTTCGAGGAGATATTTTCCAAGCAGCGCAAGGAGGTCACCAGCTCGGTGGACCTGGTGGATAAAGCCGCCCAAAAGCGGGAACTGGAACTCACCAGGCGGCAGCAGGTGGAGTGGGAAAAACTGACGCGTGCCATCGAGGAGGTCAGGAAACTGACCGATGTGTCGGACATTCGCAAGGCTATGAAGGACAAGGGGGTCGAGGAGATACGCATCTCGCAATCACTGACAGACATCCGCGCCCGCGCCGAGGAGATCGCCTCCACGCACGAGAAGATCGAGCGCGCCCAGCAGGCATTCGACGAAAGCCGCCGCACCGATTTCAAGCGCATTGCCGATGTGATGGGCGATGTGGGAGCCTTGAGAAAACGATTGGACGAGATCCGCGACAAGTTGCAATTGAACAACGACAGCCAGCGCATCGTGGAAAACCGCATCACCGAACTGCTTGCCTCCGAATCCGAGCGCAAACAGGCGCAGACCTCCTTTATCGAACAACAATCCATGGCGCACGTGGACCGCGAACGCGCCTGGGCGGATTGGAACGCCCGCGTGGAGGAGTTCAAGAAACAGGTCGCCAGCCTGGATACCCAGATCCAGCTTGCGGATGAAGCCTCCCGCACCGCCAAGCGCGCCCAGGACACCTACGCGGGACTGAACCAGAAACTGGAACGGCGCATCAACGAGATCACCGAGATCCAGCGTCTTTCCGACGAACGCTCGCGGCAGGAATGGGTGACCTTCAAAGCCGACGATCAAAAACGATGGACCAGTTACACGCTCTCGCAGGACGAAGCCATCCGGGAACTGCGCCAGGCTGCGGTTGCCACTGAAAAACAGATCACCAGCCTGGATGAGCTCGTGCAGACCGCGCAGGATCAACTGCACCAGAGCACGGATGCCACCGAGCGCCAGATGCAGGAACTGATGAACTGGGCGCACGAATGGCTCAACGCCAGCGAACGCATCATGGGTCACGTCAAGAAAACCACATCCAAACCATCCAAAGCCTCCAAGTAAACATTCTTTAGTGACATGCGCGTCATTGGCACAGCAGGGCATGTAGACCACGGCAAGTCCACGCTCATCGCCGCGTTGACAGGCGTCCATCCCGACCGCCTGAAGGAGGAGCAGGCGCGCGAGATGACCATCGACCTGGGCTTTGGCTGGCTGACGCTGCCGGATGGGAATGAGATCGGCATCGTGGACGTGCCCGGTCACCGCGATTTCATCGAGAATATGCTGGCGGGCATCGGGGGCATCGATGCCGCCCTGCTGATCATCGCTGCGGACGAGGGGGTCATGCCGCAGACGCGCGAACATCTCGCCATCCTCGACCTGCTCCAAATCCCCGCGGGCATCATCGTCCTGACCAAGACCGACCTGGTTGCCGAGGGCGGCTGGCTGGAACTGGTGGAGGCGGATATCCGCGCGGTGGTGAAAGGGACCGTCCTGCAGGATGCGCCGCTGGTGCGCGTCTCCGCGAAGACCAGGACCGGGTTGGATGACCTGCTCGCCGTGCTCTCGAAGATCCTGCAGACCAAGCCCGAACGAACGGACCTCGGGCGACCGCGCCTGCCGATCGACCGCGTCTTCAGCATGCCAGGCTTCGGCACGGTTGTCACCGGCACGCTGACGGACGGCACGCTGTCCCTGGGCGATGAAGTGGAGATCCTGCCGGGCGGCGCGAAGGGCAGGGTGCGCGGTCTGCAGACCCACAAGAAAAAGAGGAGCGCGCCGGGACAGGCTCGCGCACGGCGGTCAACATCTCGGGCGTCGCCGCAGAGCAGATCCGGCGCGGCGAGGTGCTCGTCCATCCGGGGCAATATCAAGCCACCCGCCGGGCGGATGTGCGCCTGCGCCTGCTGGGCGACATCACAGGTCCGCTCAAGCATGCCAGCGAGGTCAAGGTCTTCCTGGGCACCGCCGAGACCATCGCCAGCCTGCGCATCCTGGGCACGGAGGAACTCGCGCCCGGGCAGGAGGGCTGGGTGCAGCTCGAACTGCGCGACCCGCTGGTCGCCGTGCGCGGGGACCGCCTGATCCTGCGCCGTCCCTCTCCCGGTGAGACCCTGGGCGGGGGTTCGGTCGTGGACCCGCATCCCAAGGAACGTCATAAACGCTTCGATGAAAATGTTCTAAGATCATTGGAATCGCTTGCACAAGGGTCGCCTGCCGAGATCCTGATGGAGGCTGCACTTGCCCTCGGTCCCAGCCCGGCAAAGGATGTCATCGCAAGGTCAAGGCTGGCAACAGAGGCTGCCCAAACTGCCATAACGGAACTGCTGGGGAATGGTCAACTGCTCAACCTGGATGAAGGCGCACAGACGATGGACAGCCTGCTGGTCACCTCCCCATATTGGAATTCCATCCAGGAAAAGAGCCTGAAGCTCGTGGAGGAATATCACAAGACCCATCCACTGCGGAAGGGCATCCCGCGCGAAGAATTGAAGTCCAGGCTCAAGCTGCCTGCGCGCATTTTCAACGCCGCAGTGGCATACATCGTCAATCACCAGGGTTCCCTGCTCGATAACCAGGCATATATTTGCCTCGCCTCCCATAAGGTCAGTTTTGATGCCAGCCAGCAGGCAAAGGTGACGGGGCTGATGCGCAAGTTCGCCGCAAACCCGTTCGGTCCTCCCTCCATCAAGGAATGCCAGGCGGAGGTCGGTGAGGAAATTCTTAACGCGCTGATCGAGATGGGCGAACTGACCACCGTCTCAGCGGAGGTCATCTTCCGCACCGGGGATTACCAGGAGCATGGTGAAAAGGATAAAAGCCGCCCTGCAGAAGAGCGAAAAAATCACCCTGGCGGAAGTACGCGACCTGCTGAACACCACCCGCAAGTATGTGCAAGCCCTGCTGGAACACCTGGACCTCACCGGCGTGACCGTCCGTGAGGGTGACGTCAGGAAATTGAGAAAGTAACTTCCATTACCGTGCCACCGAAAGGAGGCGCATGTCCCCCATCCTTCGCCGCATCCTGCAATTGCTCGCCCTGGTGGCGCTGCAAGCCTTCCTGCTCTTCTTCAGTGCCGGGACGATCCATTGGTCCAATGCCTGGTGGTACCTGGGGCTTTACCTCGGGATGCTGGTCGTGGCATCCCTTGTCATCATCCCCCACCGCCCGGAAGTGATCGCTGAGCGCGCCAAGGGTGTGGAGGGCGGCAAATCCTGGGACCGGTTGATCACCAGGCTGATCGCCATCCCCTCGCTTGGATTTTTGATCCTTGCCGGGTTGGACGAACGCTTCGGTTGGAGTCCGCCGCTGCCGCTCTGGGTTATCGTCTCCGGTGCGGCATTGTTCATTCTCGGTTATGCAGTCGTCCTGTGGGCGATGTATTCCAATCAGTATTTTGCACAGGTCGTTCGCATCCAGACCGAACGCGGGCACACAGCCGTGAGCGGGGGTCCGTATCACTTCATCCGCCATCCCGGTTACGCCGGCATGCTGGTCAGCTTCCTGGGCAGCGTCTTCGTGCTGGATACGCTCTACGGGTTGATCCCCTTCCTGCTGTATGCCATGCTCGTCATCACCCGCACCTCGCTGGAGGACCGCACCCTGCAGGCTGAACTGCCCGGTTATGCTGAATATGCAGGACGCACCAGGTACAGGCTGCTGCCCGGTATTTGGTAGTATGGGCTACTTCATGGAAGGAGATAACCAATGTTGTGGATCACCCGTTCCCACGTGCATGTAGATCGCATTGCCTGCCCCTGGCTAATCACGCGTTTTATTGACAGCGACGCGGATTTCCTGTTCGTGTCAGCCAGTCAGATCGAAAAGGTTGTTGAGGAGACCGGGGGAATCCCGTTCGACGCACCGGGGGTTGAACTTGGGCACGTGGATGGACGTTGTTCCTTCGAGTCCATCATCCAAAAATATGGTCTCAATGAGCCCGGGTTATTACGCATGGCAAAGATCGTACATGCCGCCGACGTAGCCAAGGACATTGACAGTGATCCCATCGCCCGCGGGTTGGAGGCGATCGCCAGAGGTTACAGTCTGCGTTTCCCGGATGATCTGGAGAACCTGGAGAAGCAGTTTGAAGTTTATGATGCACTCTATGCCTGGTGCCGTCTCGATGTTGCCAAAAACAAAGCATGACATAACCCTATTATTCACCACGCGCATCCTGCGCCTGTTTGCCTATGGCTTTTTGTCGGTGGTGCTGGCGCTGTATCTTGCCGAAGCCGGCTTGAGCGAGACGCAGATCGGACTTTTGCTGACAGTCACCCTGGGCGGGGATGCTGCGATCACTCTCTGGCTGACAACAAACGCTGACCGCCTCGGCCGCCGCCGGATGCTGATCGCAGGGTCAATACTGATGATCCTGGCAGGGATCGTCTTTGTGTTCACGCGCAATACGCTGCTGCTGACCCTGGCTGCCATTATCGGCGTGATCAGCCCGAGCGGGAATGAGATCGGTCCCTTTCTATCGATCGAGCAGGCATCCTTGAGTCAGCTCATCCCGGATAAGAAACGAACCCAGGCTTTTGCCTGGTACAACCTGGTTGGTTCTTTTGCGACCGCTACAGGCGCTCTTTCCGGTGGCTGGCTGGCACAAGGATTACAGTCCAACGGCTGGACGGTGCTTGCCTCCTACCAGATGGTACTGGCAGGCTACGCACTGTCCGGGCTGGTATTGTCACTCTGCTTTCTTGGTCTTTCCCCGGCAGTGGAAGTGGAACAAAGAGCCAACCATGCGAAACACATCCTTGGTTTGCACAAATCACGCCAGATAGTGCTGAAACTCTCAACACTGTTCGCACTGGATGCCTTTGCAGGAGGCTTGATCGTCCAGAGCATGTTTGCCCTTTGGTTCAAACTCCGCTTTGGGCTGGATAGCGGGGTGATCGGCAGCATCTTTTTCGGAGCCAACATCCTTGCGGGGATCTCAGCGCTCCTGGCTGTAAAAATCTCCAAAAAGATCGGGCTGATCAACACGATGGTCTTCACCCACATCCCATCCAGCATCCTGCTGATCCTGATGCCGCTCATGCCCACCCTATCATTGGCGATTACCATGCTACTGTTACGCTTCAGCATCTCGCAGATGGATGTACCCACGCGCCAGTCATACACCCTGGCAGTGGTTGCTCCGGACGAGCGTTCTGCCGCGGCGGGTGTAACATCGATCGCGCGTTCGGTGGGCGCGGCAATATCACCCTCCCTGGCTGGGATTTTCCTCAGCGTGCCTTCACTGCTCAGCCTTCCATTTTTCCTCTGCGGTGGATTAAAGATCATCTATGACCTGTTGCTATGGCGTGAATTCAGCATACTCAAACCACCGGAAGAAGAAAAGCGAATTGTGCCTGGCTGAAAAAATACACCCTGAAGGCTTTACCGCGGTGCAAGGAAAATGTAGAACTGTGTGAGCATTACAAGGAGTCAATATGTCCGACATAAAGTACGTGATCGTCAAAAGCATAGGCATCCTGTCCACCGCCGGTTCCGGCTGGACCAAGGAACTGAACCTGGTCAGCTGGAACGACCGTGAACCGAAGTATGACCTGCGCGAATGGTCGCCCGACCATGAAAAAATGGGCAAGGGGGTCACCCTCACCGGGGAGGAATTATCCACCTTGAAAGACTTGCTGAATAACATGGAATTGTAATTTGCCTCATGCCGGAATAATGTAAACTTATCAAAATGGCGCGTCAACGCCGGTTCCACTGTCACAGGAGTGCATATGCCACAACCAGCCGAAGACAAGGATGAGATCATCCAACGCATCGCGGCGTTCGAAGGTCGCCTGGAAAACCTCGAGAAGCAGCGCCTCAACCTGGTATTCCCCTATCTCACCCTGCGCACCATCATCGGTGTGCTCGGCATGGCGCTGCCCTTCGTGGTCTCGCTCGGCGCCATGGCGTTCTTCCAGACCGGTCTTCAGAATTCCATCAGCGCCTACTACCATACCGGCATGCGCGACGTATTTGTCGGCATGCTCTGGGCGATCGGCTTCTTCCTGTTCTCCTATGAGGGTTACGAGCGTGCCGATAACATCGCCGGGGAACTGGCATGCGTCTTCGCCATCGGCGTCGCGCTCTTCCCCACCTCGCCGGAAGGCGCAGCCGGACCGGTCGCCGGCATCATCAGCGTGGTGCACCTGGTCTTTGCCGGTTTCTTATTCCTCACCCTGGCATACTTCTGCCTTTTTCTTTTCATTAAGACCGACCTTGAAGTCCCGCCCACCCCGCGCAAACTCCAGCGAAACGTGGTGTACCGCGTCTGCGGTTACACCATGCTCCTGAGCTTCCTGCTGATCCTGGTCTACACCTACCTGCTGCCGGACAGCCTTGTTGCAAGCCTCGCCCCCATGCGACCGATCTTCTGGCTCGAGGCGCTCGCCATCTTCGCCTTTGGCGTCTCATGGTTCACCAAGGGCGAAGGCATGCTGCGCGATCTGCCCTGATAACCGGACAAACACTTGATTTTCAAGGGGGGATTTTTTAACTTTTATTTTTCGCACTTTTGTTCTATAATCAAGGCGCGAAACACCCGGCGTTCCATGATATAAAAGGATTGCCAGCCAAAGGAGTGTCTCATGTCCCTGATCATTGACAACATCGAGATCTACATGGGTCCGCAGCAACTGGGCGCCCCCGATGACCTGCGCCAGGTGATCGTCAACTTCATCGACGGCGCGCAGACCAGCCTGTACATTGCCGTGCAGGAACTGGACTGCAGACCGATCGCGGAGGCGATCATCCGCGCCAAAAAGCGCGACGTGCTGGTGAAGGTGGTGCTGGAGGCGGACTACCTGGTGGAGAAGACCCCCCAGCTGGACCCATTCCTGGCGGAGGGCGAGAACGAAGCCAACCGCCTGCTGCAGGCTGCCATCCTGCGTTCCAGCATCTTCGTGCGTTCCGATTTCAACCCGGACATCTTCCACCAGAAGTTCATCATCCGCGACAACCAGTCCCTGCTGACCGGTTCCACGAACTTCACAGATACCGACACCTCCACGAATCTCAATCACATCATCATCGTCCATAACGGGGATGTCACCCGCGTCTACAAGCGGGAATATGAGGAGATACTGCTGGGGCATTTCGGCAAGCGCAACGAGGGTCACGACCTGACCCCCGCCGAGATACCGGTCTCGAATGTCCGCGTAAAAGTGCTCTTCTCGCCGGACCATAACCCCGAGATGGAGATCATGAAGCAGATCGCGAAAGCCAGGAACCGCGTGGATTTCGCCATCTTCACCTTCGCCTCCTCGTCCGGCATTGACGACCAGTTGATCCTGGCCAGGAACTCGGGCATTGCCGTGCGTGGAGCCATGTTCACCTCGCAGGCGAACCAGGCATGGTCGGCTGCAACCGAACTCGAAAATGCCGGGGTCTCCCTGTTCTTTGTCCCGCGCCCCGGTCTGCCGGAACCCAAACCCAGGAAACTGCACCATAAATTGATGGTCATCGACGAGCAGTTGATCATCGCGGGCAGCTATAACTACACGCATCCCGCCAATTTCCTCAATGATGAGAACATCCTCATCCTCGGCGACCTTGCCTCCACCGACCCGGACTCGATCGCAAAACAGAAGGATCTGGCAGGTTTCGCGATCGCCGAGATCGACCGCATGATCGCCCAATTCAGTTGAACCCCGCCCAGTCAAAAAAGGAACCTCCATGTGTGGACGCTTTACCCTGACCGTTGACCCCGCCGACCTGCGGGAAGCTTTTGCAGATTACACATTCCCGGCACATTTCGCGCCGCGCTTCAACATCGCCCCCTCCCAGCCCATCCTCGCCATCCCCAATGACAACAAGCAAACGGCTGATTTCTTCCTGTGGGGCTTGATCCCCTCCTGGGCAAAGGACCCCTCCATGGGACAGCGCCTGATCAATGCCCGCGGTGAGACCCTGGCAGAAAAGCCCTCCTTCCGCGGCAGTTTCAAATACAAGCGCTGCCTCATCCTTGCGGATGGCTTCTACGAGTGGAAACGCCAGCCCGGCTCAAAAGCCAAGATTCCCCATTTCATTTACATGAAGGACCGCCAGCCCTTCGCCTTTGCCGGTCTCTGGGATGAATGGCATTCCCCCGACGGAGGTCTCCTGCGCACCGCCGCCATCATCACCGTCGCCCCCAACGAATTGATGGCGCCGATCCACGACCGCATGCCCGCCATCCTGCAGCCCTCCGAGCATGCCGCCTGGCTCGATCCGGCAGCGGGCAAGCCCGACCAGTTGCAGCCCCTGCTCAAACCCTTCCCCGCATCCCGGATGGAAGCCCATCCCGTCGGCACCCTCGTCAACTCGCCTGCCAATGACCGCCCGGAGCTGGTCGTGCCAGCCTGAGATGTGGTATCTTTGGCATCGTGAAACTCACCCAGCGCTTCCCCGCTCTCAGTTCACGCGACTTTAACCTGTTCCTGGCTGGGCAGTTCATCTCCGTCATCGGCACGTGGATGCACAACACCGCCCAGCCTTATCTTGCCTACCGTATCACCGGCAGTTCCTTTGACCTCGGTCTGATCGGCTTTGCCGCCACCCTGCCGACCCTGCTCTTCGCGCTACCCGCCGGCGTATTGGTCGAACATTGGGACAAGCGCAAGGCAGTCATCGTCCTGCAAGCCGTCATGTCCCTGCAAGCCTTTGGTCTCGCCATCCTCACCTTCAGCGGGCACATCCAGATCTGGCACATCGCCCTGCTGGCGATGCTCTTCGGCACCGCCTCCGCCTTCGAGATCACAGCCCGCCAGGCGATGCTGATCGAACTGGTGGGACGCGAGTCACTCTCCAGCGCCATCGCCCTGCAGACCACCGCCTTCAATGTCGGTCGCATCCTCGGACCCACCCTGGTCGCCCCCATCCTTGCCACGGGTGGGGAAGGCATGGCGTTCCTGGTCAACGGCATCAGTTTTGTGTTCGTGATCATCGGGCTGATGCTGGCGCGCACCCATTATCAACTGCCGCGCAAGGACGTCCCGTTCAAGAGCCTCGTTTCGAATCTTGCCGCCGAATTCCGCGAGGGGTTGGCATACATCCGTGCCAATTCCCTCATCCGCACGGTCATCCTGATGGCGACCCTGCTCGGCTTTTTTGGCATGCCCCTGCTCCAGCAAATCCCCGCCCTGGCACGGGATGTTTTCCGGACCGCGCTTGACACGGAAGCACTCATCGCCACGCGCACCAGCGAGGTGTATCTCATGCAGGGCGTGGGCGCACTGACCGCCGCCGTGCTGGCAGCCTACTTCAGCCGGAATCCGCGCAAAGGCTGGCTGCTCACACTTGGTCAGGTCATCTTCCTCGCCGCCCTGATGCTGATGGCATTCACCTCCAGCCTGCCGCTGGCGCTCGTTCTGATGGTCTTCATCGGGTACGGCACGGTGTCCCAGCTGGTGAACATGAACACCCTCATCCAGATGCGCGTCCCGGATGAACTGCGCGGGCGTGTCTTTGCCGTGTACCTATGGGGTTTGCAGGGAGTGGCACCATTCGGAAGCCTGCTGATCGGTGCCAGCTCACAGGGCTGGGGGGTGCCGGTCACCATGCTGGTGAGTGCCTTGCTCCTGCTGGTCATCTACCTCTGGCTGCACCTGGCAAATCCCGGCGTCCGCGCTGCCACTGCTTAATCCTGCATGAGAGGGAAACTTGACGCCCATTTTTATCCTTGTTATGATGACGGGCGAGGTACATGAATGGACCCCAATCCAAGAGAAGATACGCCACAGAGCCTGAAAGAGGGGAAAAAGACTGTGGAACATGGCACCAGAATTCCGAAAGTCCGCCGCAACCTGCTGGCTGAATGGACCGACACACTGCTCTCCCTGGGTTTGGGCGAGTCCATGCTGCGGGTTGGCACGGCGGTCCTCTCGTTGATCCTGATCGCGGCGGTCATCTGGCTGATGAACATTTTTAATGAACAGGTTCCGCTCACGGCACGGATCCGTCCCGCCCTGGCTGCGGCTCCCACCCCCACCCCCAGTGTGGACCCCAGCCTGATCCCGCCCCCGGTGGATACATCCATCTCCGGCATCCTGCGGCTGGCTCTGCCGCGCACCAACATTCCCACCCGCCCGCGCCAGGATATCGTCAAGTACACCGTGCAGACCGGGGACTCGGTCTTCGGCATCGCGGAGAAGTTCGGGCTGGAGCCCCAGACCATCCTGTGGGGAAATTACACCACCCTGGCGGACGACCCGCACTCCCTGCGACCCGGGCAGGAGCTGGTCATCCTGCCGGTCAACGGCATCTACTATGAATGGCTGGGCGACATCAGTTTTGAGGATTGGGCGGAATTCTTCGGCGTCACCGCGCAGGATATCATCGATTATCCCGGCAACAACCTCGACCCGGATAAGATCGGCGATTACGTCAACCCGAACATTGAAAAGGGAACCTGGCTGATCATCCCCGGCGGCAGGCGCGAGTTCACCACCTGGTATGCCCCCATCGGCGTCACGCGCGAAGACCCCGCCACTGCCCGCGCCTGGGGACCCGGTGCCTGCGGACCGATCTCCGGTGGAAACATCGGCTATGGCACCTACGTCTGGCCGGCTGCCAAGCATATCCTCTCCGGTTATGACTACTCCCCCGAATCAAATCACTGGGGCATCGACATCGACGGCGAGACCGGCGACCCGATCTATGCCACCGATGCCGGCGTGATCGTCTATTCCGGCTGGAATGATTATGGCTACGGCAACATGATCATGATCGATCACGGCAACGACTGGCAGTCGCTGTACGCACACCTGGAATCAATCTGGGTTTCCTGCGGTGAAAGCGTGGGACAGGGACAGACCATCGCAGCCATGGGTTCGACCGGGAAATCCTCCGGCTCGCATTTGCATTTCGAGATCATGCACGGGACCTACAAGGTCAACCCGTGGAACTTCCTGCCGCCGCCGTAATCAATCTGCGGCTTGTCAAAGATAAACGCCTCGGCTATAATGCCCATCGTCCCGGGCGCGTAGCTCAGTTGGTTAGAGCGCATCATTCACATTGATGAGGTCAGGGGTTCGAGTCCCTCCGCGCCCACCATTATTGAAACCAGGTTTCTTAAAGAAACCTGGTTTCTGGTTATAATCCCCCCCATGCACACCCGCACCAACGATGAATGGCTGGCAGACCTGCGCTCGGACGGTCCATCCCGGGATGCCGCGCTGGAGGACCTGCGCAAGGTCATCATGAAAGGTCTGCCCTATGCCCTCACGCGCTGGATGCCGGCGAACGAGCCGCAGTTCGAGTTCCTGGTGGAGGAGGTGACCCAGGAGACACTCCTGCGCATCCTCGACCGCCTGGACACTTTCGAAGGACGGAGCCAGTTCACCACCTGGGTGCACAAGATCGCCATCCGCATCGCCCTTTCGGAACTGCGCCGCAAACGCTGGCGCGATTCCTCCCTGGATGAGATGGTGGACGACGAGGAGTCACCCGCACCCGACTCCCTCATGGAGGATCCCAGCGCCAGCCCGGAGATCTCGGTGGAACGCGCGGACACGCTGGACCGCATCCGCCGCATCATTGATGAGGAATTGACCGAACGCCAGCGCCAGGCACTGTTGATGTTGTCCGTACAGGACATGCCCATCGAAGAGGCAGCCCGCAAGTTGAAGACCAACCGCAACGCGCTCTACAAGCTGCTGCATGATGCCCGCCTGCGGCTGAAGCGGCGTCTTATCGTGGAAGGCTTGTCTGCACATGAAGTGCTGACCGCCTTCGAGAACAGGTAAGATATTTTCACCGCCCATCGTCAACGAATTTAGAACATGAATCTACTCGACTGGTTTAAAATCTTGGAAGTGAAAAAGGCTCAGCGGGACCGCTATCAGACGACGCGGTGCTGGATCTGATCCGCTACCTCGAGAATTGCGACGAGGGGTGCGATGAGGCATTCCGCGCCCTGGACCAGTACGCCGAGATCGAGATCCGCAAGGAGGATGCAGCCCGCCTGCTGCCGGTCGTCCATGATCACCTGGAGACCTGTACGCAATGCTGCGATGCCTACGAGGCTCTGCTGGACGTGCTGGTGAAAGCCAGCCCACCCCCCGAAACAGAAGAAAGACAGTCACCCTGAAAGGTGACTGTTTTTTTACATTTTTGGTGTGTCATTGCGTGGGCGGTGTACATCTGCCCGTGGCAGCCGCCATGACAGGGAGAAAATCCACATGGAGCCGGAGATTTACGAATGAAACAGCTTCTCCCCGGCGCGGATGGGAACTTTCAGGCGGTTTTCAAAGGGCGTCAGCGGGCAGGACCAGACGTCGTTGTAAGCGCAATAGGGGTTGTAGGACAGGTTGAAATCCACCAGGAAGCGGTCGTCAGGCAGAACCTCCAGGTCGAGATAGCGCCCGGCAGGATAGGTTTCGACTCCTGCCAGCGAATCCACGAAAGGCAGGAAAAAGCCGTGTTCGGTCTCATAAATGGTCAATTCAACTTCCTGCCCCTCCACCGGGAATTTGAAACGCCCGTAGCGGGTGTAAACGCGGACCTCCCCGGTCGAGGTCTGGATCTCCACCTGCTCCCGTTCCGGGAAGGGAATCACCTTCACTTCCAGGCGCAGGGCGGGATTCTCATCAAAATAATTTAATCCCTTAAATTGCTGTTTTTGAGCCTGTGTCAGGGGGCTCTGCGGATGGCTGGCAAAAAAATCATCCTTGTCGGCGCGGAAATGTTCCAATTCAGACATGATTCCTCCAATACCCTGTAGACTGCATCGTCCAGACAATCCTTACCGCCTCTTGCCTTTTCCTTCATCTTGTGCTATTTTTGATGAGGAATGGCACACACTCCCAAGACCGTCCTGATAGTGGAAGATGAACCGGACGCCGCTGAGTTGTTCGCGGTCATGATGCGCGTTAATGGCTATAACGTGATCAAGATGTTCTGCAGCACCCCGGCGATGAAGATGATCGCGCAGGTAAAGCCCAATATTGTGATCATGGATATCATGATGCCGGATATTTCCGGGCTGGATGTGATGCGATTCATGCGCCGGGACGAGGAACTGAAGAAGATCCCCGTTGTGGTGGTGTCTGCCAAAAGCGGAGCGGAGGATATCCAAGCAGGCATGGAAGCGGGCGCCTCGATCTACCTGACCAAGCCGGTTGCCTACCTGGACTTGATCCATGCCGTGGAGAGCCTGATCGGGGGCGCAACGGGTCCGCTTCCTCCAGCCAAGTCTGAGACATGAGCCTCCTGCGCGTTTTCATCGCGGTCGAAATCCCCCTGCCGATCCGGCAGGCTATTTTTGAACAGACCGGGGCATTGCGCCGCGCGGTCGGTCCGCTCATCCGCTGGGTACCACTCGAGAACATGCACCTGACCCTGAAATTCATCGGGGAGGTCTCGCCCGCCAACGTGGAAATGATCCAACAGATGCTGGGCATCGAGGCGGCGGCTGTTGCGCCGTTCCAGGTGCAGGTCGGCGGGCTGGGCGCCTACCCAAGTCCGCGGCGGGCACGCGTGATCTGGACCGGCATCCAGGCGCCTCCCGCCCTGTCATCCCTTCAGCACGGCATCGAAAGCGGAGCTGCGCGGCTTGGATACGAGGCGGAGGAGCGTCCCTTCTCACCGCACCTGACCATCGGGCGCGTCCGCCAGCAGGTCAGCACGGGAGAGCAGCAGCAGATCCGCAGCGCGCTTGAAGGGACGCACCTGGGAGACCTTGGCACCGCCCGCATCCGGGAAGTCCGCCTGTTCAAGAGCGACCTCCAGCCCGGCGGTTCCATTTATACAAAACTATTTTCCGCACCACTGGAAGGGGACACCCGCGCCGTTCTGGATGTTCCATCAACGAAAACAACGAGGTGATTATCTGAACGCACTTAACCTGGCACGCGCAATTGTGGAATCCCTGGAGGACAAGAAGGGCGAAGACATCCTGCTGATCGATATTAAAGAAATTGCATCATTCACCGATTATTTTGTGATCTGCACCGGCACCAGCGACCGCATGCTGGACGCCCTGGCAAAATCGGTGCAGGATGCCATGCGCGAGAAACACCAGAGGAAGGGACGCATCGAGGGTCAACCCCATGACGGCTGGCTGGTGGTGGATTTTGGCAGCGTGGTCGTCCACCTCTTCTCGCGTGACCAGCGCAATTATTACCGTTTGGAGGAATTGTGGCAGGAGGGCAAAGTGCTGGTGCGGGTGCAGTGACCGCCCGGGGTTTGAATCCTCCCATCCCGATAAAAAAATCGTCCCGCAGACTTTTTCTGCGGGACGATCGCTTGACACACCCTGTTGCTTATTTTTCAAAGATCCACTGGTCCACTTCACGCTTCCAGTTCACCAGTTCGGTCCGCTTGAACCAGAGATTCACTTCCTTCTTCCCGTTCTCGACAGAGTCGGAAGCATGCGTCAGGTTGCGCCCCACTTCCAGCGCGAAATCATGGCGGATGCTGCCCGGCGCGGCTTCCACCGGGCGGGTGGAGCCCATCGTCTGGCGGACAGCCGCCACCGCCTGGGGACCCTCCCAGACCATCGCCATGACAGGCGCGGATGTGATGTAGGCGATCAAGCCGTTATAAAATGGCTTGCCCTTGTGAATGGCATAATGCGTCTCTGCCAGCTTTTTGCTGACCTTGATGAACTTGGCAGCAACCAATCTCAACCCGCGCCGTTCAAGCCGTGAGATGACCTCACCGATCAGCCCGCGCTGAACACCATCGGGTTTTACAAGCACCAACGTTCGTTCCACAGATTCCTCCGGAATTCATATTTGGAAACCAGGTTTCGTATGGAAACCTGGTCTCTTATCAACTATCGCAGCAGTTCTTCCGCCTTGGTATATGCGTCGAGCGCATCCTGCAGGCGGTTGGAGCGCATGTATGCATCTCCAAGCGTCTGCCAGATGGAGACCTCCACCGGGAAGCGGTAGAGCGCCTCCTTCAGGTCAAAGGTGATGTCCTCCAGCATTTTGCCCTTGCGGATCAGGCTCTCGTAAACCTGCAGCGCATCGGGGATCTTGCCGCGTGACATCGCCTCACGGGCGGATGCCAGACTGGGGTCGATCAATGAAGGTATCATTCCATTCCGCCTCACCTTGGATAAATCTTCCTTTGGTGCTGCCGCCGGTTTCTGAACCGGCTTGGGCTTTGCTTCAGGTTTGACCTGGGCTTTCGGCTGAGGTTTCGGTTCAACCTTCGGTTCAGGCTTCAGCTCAACTTTCGGTTGAGGTTTTTGCTGGGACTTCGGTTCAACCATCGGTTCAGGTTTCAACTCAAACTTGAACTCGGATGTCGTCCTGGGCTTGGGCTTTGGTTCCGGCTTCTGGACCGGCGGTTTGACAGGTTCAGGAGCGGTGACCTTGGACTCGGGCATCCAATCCGCAGGCTGGGTCGGTTCAGGGATCGCGGGTTCGGCGCGCTCCTCCCCTTTCAGCCACTCCGGCATATCGCCCAGGGAACTGGTGACAGGCTTGATCGGTCTTCCATCCGCCTCCTTCAACCAGGTTGGGACATCCTCATCGTGGGCAAATTCACCCGCCGGGGTTGGGAGACCCGGGGTGATCTCGATCTCCCCCGTCCAGTCCGTCGGTTCCACCTCAGGGGTCTTTTCAGCTGTCGGTTCCTTCTCATCGAGCTCGCTCAACCAGATGCCTGTCCGGTCGATCTCCATCATCTCCGAGGGGGCAGCCTCGACCGGTTCGGCTTCCTGGCTCCACTCAAGCTGGGATGCGGGCTCGATCTTCACGGGCTCCTGGCTGACGGGTTCGGGCGTCACTTCAAGCGACGGTTCGGGTTCTTCGGTCACCTGGCTGACAAATTCAGGCAGGGGCTCGACTGTTTCAGGTTCCGGGCTGACAGGTTGGGCAGCAGGCGTTTCCCTGCCCTGTTCCGCGAATTGCTCCACCCATTCCGGTGGTTTCTCAAGACGGTCTTCCGGCTTGGTGATCAGTTCTTCCGATTTGGCTCCCTGCTTGGCTGCCAGGCTCTCCAGCCAGAGCATGGCTGCGTCCTGTTCCGCGGCGGTTGTGCCGAGGTTTCCCATCCCCGCGTCAACAACTGGCTGGGCAGGAACGACAGGCTCGGGTGCGGGAGGAATTTCCTTTTTGGGCGTGGGCATGGGAGCCGCCTCTGCTTTTATTTCAGAAGCCGGTGTCTCTTCTTCGTCGAGTTTCGAGAGCCAGTCCGCTGTGGAGGCTGCCGCCGCAGTACCGGCGATCGCGCTCGCCCGATTCTCCCAGGTCCGAAAGCCAGTTGGGTGTCTCAGCGGGGGTGGTAAAGGCGGAATCCCCGGAGGGTGCATCCAGGCTGGCAAGCCAGTCAGGTACTCCGACAGGTTCCTCCTCCTTGGGAGTTTCTGCAAAAATATCCGCCTGCGGGATCTCCGCAGCGGGTGTGGAATCAAAGGGTTTGTCGCCGCTTAATTTGTTCAGCCAGTCCATCGTATCCTGGTCAAGGTCGGATGATTCAGCCGTGGCGGAAAGTTCCGCGGCGGCAGGCGCCGGTTCAGAATCCTGCGGAGCCATGGACTTGATCCAATCCGGCAGGTCTGCCCTGGCGAGTTCGCCTTCGGGGAGTTCTTCAGCCACCTCCCCGCCGGGTTCCTCGGTGATCGATGCGGCTGATTCATCGAATGCACCGGTCAATTCACCCCAGCCCGCCTGTCGCATCCAATTGGGGATCTCCTCGCTCTCGCCTCCCTGGCTTTCCGCGATCGGACCGCCGGTACCCGCAACGGGCTGCTCAGGTTCCTCCGCAGGGAACGTCTCCTCGACTTCCTGTCTCAAATCCTGCGGAAACGCGGAGACGGGTGCGGAGTCCAGGTCCTGTTTCAACCAGTCGGGTTGGGGAGCTGGCGCGGCTGCTGCATCGGCACCCATTGCGCTGCCAAGCGACCCGGTCCAATCGGGGCGGGTCTCAACAGGTTTGCCCCTGTATTCGAGCCGCTCCAGCATTACCGCCTCATCGGGAACGTCAGCCGTTTGGAAGATGGAACCGCGGGTGAATGCCGCGTAGGGATCCAGTTCCACGACACGCTGCCGGTAGATGGCGGCATCATCCGCCTTGCCTGTTCCCGGCAGGATCTCGGTCAGCGCCCGGTTCGCATCCAGGCTGTAGGGATGGTCTTCAAGGAGTTTCGAGCATGCCTCGGAGGCTTCCACTTTCTGCCCGGCGCGGAAATGGCATAATGCCAGCAGGCTCTGCAGGTCGGTGCGGCTGGGATCCTCGTTCAGCACCGAGCGGATCTCGCCGACTGCCTGCGTGTAGAGTTCGCCCTGGTAATACATGTGCGCCAGCGCGCCGCGGTTCAGGCGGATCTTGGTCGGTTCGCGCCCGTCGCGCCGACCATACAGTCTCTGGAGTTCAGCCTGGATGGCGGCATTGGAGGGCTGCTTCTCAAAGGCGCGTTCCATGTGCCAGATGGCATTCTCCAGCTGCTTCTTCTCATCTGCGATGATGCTCAAGCCGACATGCGAGACAAAATCGTCGGGGACTGCCATCAGGATGCGCGTGAAGATATCGCTGGCTTCCGAATGGCGTTTGGATTCCAGGTACGCCTTGCCGAGCAGGCGGTAGGTTTCAAGGTGTTTCGGGAATGTCTTCAGGATGTGACGGCAATGCGCAATTGCCTCTTCGGTCTGACCGTGTTCGATCAGCGATTCGATCTCGCTGATGTATTTTCGCAGGGGGACTTTTGCCATGGCAGCACTCCTGAAGCAAGTATGCCTTATTCTTAAAAATAAAGCAAGGAAATGAACATTTCAATCATAAAACAACGGCAGGGGCGGCACCGGGTGGTCTACGAACACATGCGCCGCCAGCACCGCTTCGATCGCCGCTTCCAGTTTCTTCTGATCACCCGCATGCACCGTGAAGAGCGGTTCGCCCTTTTTGACCTGGTCGCCGACCTTGTGATGGATGACAAACCCCACGGAATGATCCAGTGCATCATCCTTCTTGGCGCGTCCCGCGCCGAGCGCGACCGAAGCCTCGCCCACCAGCCGCGCCTGGATCTGTTCCAGGTATCCGTCCCGGGGCGCGCCGACCACCTCGATCAGTTTCGCCTTGGGCAGTTTGTCGGGATCGTCCACGTACGAGACATCCCCGCCCTGCGCCATCACCAGCTGGCGGAATTTCTCCAGCGCCGAGCCATCCTCGATGGACTTCTCCGCCAGTTTCCGGGCGGTCACCAGCGAATCGGTCACTTCCCCGAGCACCAGCATGTGCGCGGCGACGTGCAGGCAATGTTCGTAAAAATCGGCGGGACCCTTTCCGTGCAGGGTGTCGATCGCCTCGCGCACCTCCAGTGCATTCCCCACCGCGCAGCCCAGCGGCTGGTTCATATCCGAAAGCAGCGCCACCACCTTGCGCCCCGCCAGCTCCCCGATCTTCACCATCAGGTCAGCCAGTTCGTGCGCCTGCTCGAGGTTCTCCATGAAGGCGCCGTTGCCCACCTTCACGTCCAGCACCACCGCGTGCGCGCCGCCGGCGATCTTCTTGCTCATCACCGACGAGGCGATCAAGGGGATGGACTGCACGGTGCCGGTCACATCCCGCAGGGCATACAGTTTCCCGTCCGCGGGCGCCAGGTTCTTCGACTGACCGCACAAGACCACCCCGATCTCCTTCAATTGCTTCTCGAATTCCTCGGTGGTCAGGTCCACCCGGTAACCGGGGATGGATTCCATTTTATCGAGCGTCCCGCCGCTGAACCCCAATCCGCGCCCCGACATCTTCCCAACCGGCAGTCCGCAGGCGGAGACGGCGGGCAGGACCACCAGGGTGGTCTTATCCCCCACGCCTCCCGTGGAGTGCTTGTCCACCGCGATCTTGACCACATCCGACATGTCCAGCACCTCGCCCGATTGTGCCATGGCGAGCGTCAGGTCGGTGGTCTCGCGCGGCGTCATGCCGTTCAATAATACAGCCATTGCCCAGGCGGAAATCTGGTAATCAGGGATGCGCCCATTCGCGATCCCGGTCACAAAAAAGCGGATCTCTTCGCGCGTCAACTCCCCTTTATCGCGCTTCTTGATAATGACATCAACAGCACGCATATTTCGTCCTCTTTAATTGATTTTATCGCAAAAATGCCATTGTCCGACAATTATTTTCGCATACACGCAAGCAGACTCCGGGTGATTCCCTCCGGTTCGGAGGGGGTCAGTGCCAGCACAGGCACGCTCCCGGCAGCCAATAATTCCTTCAACTCACCTGTCATCCAGCGCCGCGGCAGGAAGCCGATGGCGTTGACATCCGCGGTCAACGCAGCGGACATGTGCATGGGATTCGCCGCCAGCCGCGCGAACGAAGTGACGCCCCTGCCGTTCATCACCAGCCGGTCGAATGCTCTTTGGACGTCATCCCCTGCTGCATACGCCCAGACCTGCACGGATGGATTTCCCTTCCCGGAAAAGATCTCGTTCGCCTGGGTCAGGGTCAGGCTTCCCAGCGGGCTCTGTAACTGGGCTGCGACGACGATCTCCTCGGTGCCCACCTGGTAAATGGCACCCTTCCAATCCTCGGGTTCACCGAGGCGGAGCTGGATCTGCGGTGATTCAGAGGTCAGGTTCAGCGCCGCGCCTGCATCCTCAGCACAGGCATACATCTCCTCCAGCCACGGACGCGCGCCCCCGCTGGCGTAAACGTTCACCACCTGCACTGCGGAGGGAGTGACCGCCGTGCACGAGACCAGGAGCAGGGAGAGAAGGATGAGGAAGGAAGTTCTCATTGCAGGAAGAATATGATCAGGCTCAAGGCTGCGCAGTAAATGGCAAAGACGTACAAGGAATGTTTCCCCAGGTAACCGATCAGCCAGCGCACCGCGAACCAGCCAACCACCGCTGCAGTGATGAATCCCGCAGCCAGCAGGGGCAGGAACTGTGAGAGGTTTGGCATCTGGATCACATCCAGCATTTCGTAGGCACCCGCTGCCAGCATCACCGGCACGGACATCAGGAAGGCAAAGCGCGCCGCGGAGGGACGGTCAAAGCCGCGGAACATGCCGCCCGCGATGGTGGTCCCGCTGCGCGAGGCGCCCGGGAAGACCGAGATGACCTGCATGACCCCGATCAGCAGCGCGTCCAGCCAGGTCATCGAATCCAGTTGGCGGCTCTTCTTCGTCAGCCACTCCGCCAGCGTCAGCAGGACCGCGGCAGTCGTCAGGCGGATGGAGGCTTCCAGCATGGGCTGGCGGAACAGTGCCTCGACCGCATCCTTCAGCAGGTAACCCGCCAGCAGCGCCGGGATGGTGGCGATGATGATGTAAAAACCCAGGTTCCGTTCGGGGGTGGCATGCCGGAAATCGAGCGTGGCACGCAGGATGGAGAGCAGGTCCTTCCAATAAAAGACGAAGAGCGAGACCAGCGTTCCGAGTTGCACGATGACCAGGAACGAGAACATGGCATCGTCCGCCGGCAGACCGAGCAGCTTTTGCCCGATCAGCAGGTGTGCGGTGGAGGAGACGGGGATGAATTCGGTCAATCCCTGGATGATGCCGAGCAGGAATGCGTGGAAGAGGGTCATGGAAATTCCTTGTTAATCGGTTAATGGGAGTGTTACCTCAAACGGAGGATACACAATCCCATTCTCTGTAACAATGGCGGAAATGAGGCGATTCGGTGTGACATCGAAAGCCGGGTTGCGCGCTTTGGCATTCTTCGGAGCGATCGGCTCCCCATGAAACTGGATGCCAAGCACTTCATCCGGGTCGCGCTCCTCGATCGGTATCAATCCACCGTGCGCCAGGGAGAGGTCAATGGTCGAGGTCGGGACGACCGGATAGACCGGGACATGATTATCATGTGCAGCCAGCGCCAGCATGTACGTGCCGATCTTGTTCGCCACGTCGCCATTCGCCGCCACCCGGTCCGCGCCGAAGAAGACCTTCTGCACCTTCCCGGATCTCAAAAAATATCCAGCCGCGTTATCGGTGATGATCTCGTAGGGGATGCCGTATTGCTCCAGTTCCCAGGCGGTCAGGCGCGCGCCCTGCAGGCGCGGGCGGGTCTCGTCCACCAGCACATGCACGCGCTTCCCCTGCTCGTGTGCCATGCGGATCACGCCCAGCGCGGTGCCCCAGTCCACCACCGCCAGCGCGCCCGTGTTGCAGTGATGGATGACCGTGTCGCCGTCCGATATCAATTCCGCGCCGTGACGAGCCATGCGCAGGTTGATCTCCACATCCTCGTCCGCGATGTTCTGCGCTTCCTGCAGGACGACCTGTCGCAGTTCATCCGTATTTGTGCCTGAGAAGGAATTGACCTTCCTCATCACCCGCTCCAAAGCCCACGCCAGGTTCACCGCGGTGGGTCGCGCAGAGCGCAGTAGATTCGACGCGGCTTGCAGGTCGGTCTTCAGGTCAGCGGGAGTCCGGGCAGTGGATTCCTGTGCAGCCAGCGCCAGACCAAATCCCGCCGCGGCTCCGATCGCCGGCGCGCCGCGGATCGCCATGTCCGTGATGGCACGCGCGACCTCCACATGGGTATGGCATGCCAGGATCTCCAGCGCATTCGGAAGACGGCGCTGGTCGATCATCCTGACCGCGCCTTCCTCCCAAAAGATCGTCCTCATTTTTTCGCCAGTTTCCTGATCTCTTCGGGTGAGATGCGCCTCACATTCCCCAATTGCTGTGCGTGGTGGAAGACCTCCGCCACATATTCAAGGCGTTCAAGGTGGATCAGCGCCTCATCCAGGTTTTTGCCGACGGTCAGGCTGCCATGCTGGCGCAGCATCATGGCATTGCAGTCGCGGATGAACGGCTTGATCACCTCCGCGTCCTTGCGCGAGGAGGGGCGTGCGTAGGCGGTCACGGGCACCTTGCCCAGCGAGAGCGCCACCTCCGGCAGGACGTCGTCCGGAAAATCGAAACCCGCCACGGTCAGCGCGGTGGCATAGGTGGGATGCGCGTGGATGACCCCGCGCACGTCCGGTCGCTGGCGGTAGACCTCCAGGTGCATGGGGGTTTCCGTGGAAGGCAGCAGGTCTCTCACCTGCGTCAGCGCCTTCCCGTTCATATCCACGATCAGCAGGTCATCCGCATCCAGGCGTCCCTTGCACAGCCCGGCAGGCGTGATCAGCACCCGGCTGTCATCCAGGCGGACGGAGATGTTGCCGTCATTGGAGGCCATCAACCTGCGGTTGTAGCAGATCTCTCCGCACTCGACAATTGCCAGGCGGAGGATGGACTCAAGGGCATCGGGGAGAAAATTAAGATGGAGCATCGGAATAACCCGTATCAAAAGGTTGGGAAGAGACTGGCTTTCATCTTTATGAAATAGTTGACCTACATATTGCATTAACCATAAAATAGTTAAATGATCATCAATAATTAGAACAAAGGGAATCGCAATAATTGACACAATAAAAGGCAACAAGAACAAATGCATCGGTAACGAAGAACGAAACTCAAGAACGCTATCTGGCTCTGAAAAGATTCACATAACCAACGTATCGGCCATGAAGTACCCCAATGTGGACGACGATAATAGATCAATGCTTCACGGTTTTCAATGCGAATAAAACCAGTTTTTCTCTCAAATAAACAAGGTTTTTTTTGTTTCGATTACATCGCTGGACAGAGTCGAAAGGTAATTTCGTAGATCATCCGATAAAGGCTTGCTCCAAATTTTAATTCCACGTTTGATCTTTCCTTCGTAACGCATAAGGAAATACAGATCAAAGAAGCCCCAAACAAAAGAAAGGACCGCACAAAACGAAATTACTAATAACCAGTTCCTTATTGACCTCAGAACAGCCAAAAAATCCATGTTTTCCATAGCTTATTCAGCCTTTTCCATTCCCCTACTCGCATTATTTTCCCATTGCTTCAACAATTCAGGGACCCGCGACTCGAAACGAACCATCCGCAATATAACCACGCAGTTCTTCCATCAATCTTATCAGCGCCCGCAGATTATGAATGGAAAGCAGCGTTCCCGCCAGCAGTTCCTTCGCCACGATCAGATGACGAATATATGCGCGCGTGAACGTCTTGCAGGTGTAGCAATCGCAGGTCTCATCAATGGGACTTGCGTCGCGCGCAAAGGTCGCGTTCATCAGGTTCAGGCGTCCCTCCGGCGCGAAGGCGGAGTGATGGCGCGCCAGACGCGTCGGCAGGACGCAGTCGAAGATGTCGATGCCGCGCAGCCACGCCGTTGATCAGGTCTTCGGGCGTGCCGACTCCCATCAGGTAGCGCGGTTTGTTCTCGGGCAGGAGCGGCGTGACCACATCCAGCATGGCATGCATCTCCTCCTTGGTCTCGCCCACCGAGAGCCCGCCGATGGCGATGCCGGGCGTATCGAGCGAAGCGATGAATTGAGCAGACTCCGCCCGCAGGTCCGCGCTGACGCCGCCCTGCACGATCCCGAACAGAGCCTGGTCGGCGCGGCGCTTGGCATTGCAGGGAACGTTCCGCCCAGCGGTGAGTCCGCTCCATGGCGATTCTGCTATACGCATGGTCGTTGGGATCGGAACATTCGTCGAATGCCATGATGATGTCCGCCCCGAGGTTCTCCTGGATGCGAATGGAGCGTTCCGGCGTGAAGCGATGCGTCGAACCGTCGATGTGGCTCTTGAAGGTCACGCCTTCATCGTCGATCTTGCGCGGTCTGCGCCAGCGAAAAGACCTGGAACCCGCCCGAATCGGTCAGCATGGGTCGCGGCCAGTGCATGAAGCGGTGCAGCCCGCCCAGCTCCGCCACCAGGTCATCGCCGGGGCGCAGGTACAGGTGATAGGTGTTGCTCAACACCAGCGTGGCGTTGATAGCCTTCGAACTGCTCCGGCGTGAGCGTCTTGACGGTCGCCTGCGTCCCCACCGGCGCAAAGACAGGCGTGAGCAGGTCGCCGTGCGGCGTGGTAGAATGTCCCCGTGCGGGCGCGTCCATTCCGGGCGGTCAGTGAAAAATCGAACATACGTGCATTATACAGGATACGACCCGCCCCCTAAGGTTCGAAACTCCTTCTTTCTCCACCATCCCCCGTTCAGACGGGTTCTTCCAAAACCCTTGACTTGGAGTAAACTCCAGGTATTACACTAGCCACAAGGTGAAATATGAAGATAACAGAAGTAAGTGAACGCTATGGTCTTTCGGCGGATACATTGCGCTATTACGAGCGCATCGGGCTCATCCCGCCGGTCCACCGGAATGGGAGCGCCATCCGGGATTACAACGACCTCGACCTGAGGCGGGTGGAATTCATCAAGTGCATGCGCAGCGCCGGGCTTCCCATCGAGGTGCTGATCGAGTATGTCGGTCTGGTCCAGCAGGGTGACGCCACCATTCAAGCCAGGAAGCGCATCCTGGAGGAACAGCGAGCCTTGCTGGCATCCCGGATGCAGGAAATGCAGAAGACCCTGGACATCCTGGACCATAAGATCGAGGTGTACGAGGACGCGGTCTTGAAACGCGAGCAGGAGCTCGGCAAAACACTGGAACCGGAAATGGTCTGATTTCAATAGACAGGAGATTAAAAATGCAAAAGCGTAAACTTGGCAACAGCGGTCTGGAGGTTTCGGCCCTCGGGCTTGGCTGCATGGGAATGAGTTCTGCGTACGGTCCGGCTGCCGACAAGCGGGAGATGACAGCCCTTATTCGAACGGCTGTGGAACGCGGCATCACTTTCTTCGATACGGCGGAGGCTTATGGTCCCTTCGTGAACGAGGAACTGGTTGGTCAGGCGCTTGCGCCTCTGCGTGACCAGGTCGTGATCGCCACCAAGTTCGGTTTTGATATTGATCCCGCTACGGGATCGCGTCGGGGTGGTCTGAACAGCCGCCCGGAGCATGTCCGGCAGGTGGCTGAGGCTTCGCTGAAGCGGCTTGGAACGGATGTGATCGACCTGTTCTACCAGCACCGGGTTGACCCGGACGTGCCCATCGAAGAAACGGCAGGGGCTGTGAAAGACCTGATTCAGCAAGGCAAGGTGAAATACTTCGGTCTTTCCGAAGCCGCGGCCGGGACGGTTCGTCGCGCCC
Source organism: uncultured Chloroflexia bacterium (assembly GCA_963823545.1). Taxonomy (GTDB): domain Bacteria; phylum Chloroflexota; class Anaerolineae; order Anaerolineales; family Villigracilaceae; genus Denitrolinea. The sequence continues at coordinate 58,361 of CAWGMC010000005.1, forward strand.
ACGCCGTTCAGCCGGTCGCAGCGCTCCAGAGTGAATACTCGCTCTGGACAAGGGACCCTGAAGCGGAGGTGCTGCCGGTTCTGGAGGAACTCGGGATCGGCTTTGTTCCCTTCAGCCCCCTGGGTGCGGGATTCCTCACCGGAAAAATAGATGCAGCCACAACATTTCACAGTACTGATTTCCGCAACATCTCTCCGCGCTTCACCCCCGAGGCTCGCAAAGCGAATCAAGCCATGGTGGATCTGTTGAACCGGGTCGCAAAACAGAAGGGGGCGACACCCGCACAGATCGCGCTTGCCTGGCTTCTTGCCCAAAAGCCCTGGATCGTTCCCATCCCCGGCACCACGAAACTGGCTCGCCTGGAGGAGAACATCGGGGCAGCGAATATCGAACTTACGCCGGACGATCTGCGTGAGATCGAAGAGGCTGCCGCGAAGGATCCAGGTACAAGGCGCCCGGCTCCCCGAAGCGGTGCTGAAGATGACCGGTCGTTGATTCCCACCTCACTGCAATGGTTTTGCACAAGGTGGATATCAGAAAAAGACAGGAGATGAAAAATGCAAAAGCGTAAACTTGGAAATAGCGGTCTGGAAGTTTCGGCGCTCGGACTGGGCTGCATGCGCATGAGCTTTGGCGATACGCCGACCGACAAAGCGGAGATGATCGCCTTCATGCACAAAGCCGTCGAGCGCGGCATCACCTTCTTCGATACCGCGGAAGTGTACGGTCCCTTCACGAACGAGGAACTGGTGGGCGAGGCATTGGAGCCTTTCAAGGGACAGGTGGTGATCGCCACCAAGTTCGGCTGGAAGCATGGTCGAGAAGGGACCGCATCCCAGCGGTTGGCATGGACAGCCGCCCCGAGCAGATCAAGCGCGTGGCGGATGCCTCTCTCAAGCGTCTGCGGGTCGAGGCCATCGACCTGTTCTACCAGCACCGTCCTGACCCGGACGTGCCCATCGAGGACGTAGCCGGCGCGGTGAAGGACTTGATCCAGGCAGGCAAGGTCAAACACTTCGGGCTGTCCGAATCCAATGCCGAACAGATCCGCCGCGCCCACGCGGTGCAGCCCGTCACTGCTTTGCAAAGCGAATATTCCATCTGGTGGCGAGCCATTGAAGAAAACGCCGTGCTGTCAACCTGTGAAGAACTCGGTATCGGTTTGGTGCCCTACAGCCCGCTGGGGCGCGGCTACCTGACCGGCAAGGTTGACGAGCACACGACCTTCGACAGCTCCGATATCCGCAGCCGCAATCCCCGCTTCAAACCGGAGGCGATCAAAGCCAACCGGGTCGTGATCGACCTGCTTGAGAGGATCGCCGGGCAGAAGGGAGCCACCCCGGCGCAGATCGCGCTGGCATGGCTGCTGGCGCAAAAACCCTGGATCGTCCCCATCCCGGGCTCGCGCAAACTGGAGCGTCTGGATGAGAACCTCGGAGCAGTAAAGATCGAATTGACTGCAGGTGATCTCGGTGAAATCAACGCCATGTCACAGATCAAGGTGGTCGGTGACCGGTACTGAACAGGAGCAAGGCTATGAAATATACATCTCTCGGTCGCACCGGCTTGCAGGTCAGCCGGCTTTGTCTGGGCACGATGAACTTCGGTCCGCAGTCCAGCGAGGCTCTCAGCTTCGCGATCATGGATCAGGCGCTTGAAAAGGGCATCAACTTCTTCGACACCGCCAATGTCTACGGCGTCTTCACCGCCAACGGTGACACCTCCCACCTCCACCTGGGTCTCACCGAGGAGATCGTCGGACGCTGGTTGGCACAGGCTGGCAGGCGCGACCAGGTCGTCCTGGCTACCAAGGTCTTTGGCAAGGTGGGCGAGGGCGTGAATGAGCGCGGTCTGTCGGCGTACCACATCCGCAAGGCTTGCGAGGACAGCCTGCGGCGCCTGAAAACCGATCATATCGACCTGTACCAGATGCACCATATCGAGCGCTCGACGCCCTGGGAGGAGATCTGGCAGGCGATGGAGCGGCTGGTCCGTGAGGGCAAGGTGATCTATGTTGGAAGCAGCAACTTCGCCGGGTGGGATATTGCCACCGCGCAATGCGCCGCGCAGGCGCGCCACTTCATGGGTCTCGTGTCCGAGCAGAGCCTGTACAGCCTGGCGGACCGCATGATCGAACTGGAGGTCGTCCCAGCCTGCCGGCACTATGGCTTGGGTCTCATCCCTTACAGTACGCTCGCGGGTGGACTGTTGGGCGGGGCACTGCGCAAGGCGAGTGAGGGTCGCCGGGCAGGTCGACACCAGGTCCAGCGGATCGAGGAGCACCGGTCGCAACTGGAGGCGTACGAGGCGCTCTGCAGTGAGCTCGGTGAGGCGCCCTCCGATATCGCGCTGGCGTGGGTGCTGCACAACCCGGTCGTCACGGCTCCGATCATTGGGCCGCGCACCGTGGAGCAGTTGACCGGCAGCCTGCGGGCACTTGACATTTCCATCCCGGTGGAAACCATGCAGCGGCTCGACGGGATTTTCCCCGGTCCCGGAGGCGAAGCGCCCAATGCCTACGCCTGGTAGAATGCGGCGCGTTGATTGATGCAAAGGAGATACACCCATGACAACCTGGACAAGCGATGAACTCAACCGCATCGGCAAGGCGGAGGAACTGCAGATCGAATCACTCCGGCGCGACGGCACGCTGCGCAAGCCGGTGATCATCTGGATGGTTCGGGTGGATGATGATATTTATATTCGCTGCGTCAATGGTCGCGCCGGCATATGGTTCCGCCACGCACAGACCTGCCACGCGGGGCACATCCGGGCTGGCGGCGTGGAGAAGGATGTCAGCTTCGTGGAGGTGACCGACCCCGGGATCATCGACCGAGAGTCGATGCTGCCTACCGGACGAAGTATGCCCGCTACCCGCAATATGTTGCTCCGTTGTTCAAGCCCGAAGCGCGCGAAGCGACCCTCAAGCTGGTCCCGCGCACGACGGGGCTGTAGTCAATTCAGCAAAGCACTGGACAGGAGTAAATATGGAATACGCTCGCTTGGGTTGGACAGGCATGCAGGTCTCGCGCATCTGCCTCGGTTGCATGAGCTTCGGGGACGCGGCACGCTGGGTCCACAAATGGGTGCTCAATGAGCAGGACAGCCGTCCGATCATCCAGAAAGCCCTTGAACTGGGGGTCAATTTCTTCGATACAGCCGATGTCTACTCCCTTGGGGCGAGTGAAGAGATACTCGGTCGCGCCCTGAAGGATTTCGCCAAGCGGGACCAGGTCGTCATTGCCACCAAGGTCTTTGGCGAGATGGGCAAGGGTCCCAACGACCGCGGCCTCTCCCGCAAGCACATCCTCAGTTCGATCGACGCCAGCCTCAAGCGCCTCGGGACGGATTACGTGGACCTCTACCAGATCCACCGCTGGGACTACGACACCCCCATCGAGGAGACGATGGAAACGCTGAACGACGTGGTGCGGGCGGGCAAGGCGCTCTACATCGGCGCCTCCGCCATGTTCGCCTGGCAGTTCCAGAAGGCGCTGCACACCGCCGAAATGCACGGCTGGACGCGCTTCGTCTCCATGCAGGATCACCTGAACCTGATCTACCGCGAGGAGGAGCGCGAGATGCTGCCGCTCTGCCGCGACCGGAAGATCGGGGTCATCCCCTACAGCCCGCTTGCCTCCGGCAGGTTGGCGTGTGACTGGTCAGCGGAGAGCACGCCTCGTTCCGAGACCGACCAGATCGCCAAGGGCAAATACGGTGCCACCGCCGAAACGGATTCCCGGGTCGTGGAGCGGGTTGCGGAGCTCGCCGGGAAGCATGGCACCCCGCGCGCTGACATCGCCCTCGCCTGGCTTCTGCAGAAGGAACCCGTGACGGCCCCCATCATCGGTGCGACGAAGATCGCGCACCTGGAGGATGCCGTCGGCGCCCTGCGCAGTGAAACTCACCCCACGAGGAGGTCGCCTACCTCGAAGAGCCATACGTCCCGCATCCCATCGTCGGACATACAGTAGCGCCGGGCGAGTCGAAGTGCGTTGTCCAACCCCGCCGGATCGAGAAGCATCCTGTAAGGACGTGGCAATCTCCTCAGAAAAAGGGATCCCAACGGATTTTATAATTCAATCACATGAAATATGGCGCCTTGATCTTTGATATGGACGGCACGCTCGTCCATAATATGCCCATCCACAACCAGGCCTGGCAGGACACTCTTGCGGAGGTCGGCGTCCAGATTGACCAGCAGGAATTCAACCGTCTCACGACCGGCAAGAAAACCCAGGAGATCCTGCGGATGTATCTCGGCTCCCGGCTCAGCGATTTTGAACTGGCATACTGGGGTGATCGCAAGGAAACCCTCTACCGCGAACGCTTTGCCTGCTGCCGGGAACCGCTGCCCGGTCTATTGCACCTGCTGGATCAAGCCCATGCCCTCGGCATCCCCATGGCGGTGGCATCTGCCGCTCCGCCCGGAAATATCGACTTTATCCTGGATGAACTTGACCTGCGCCGCTATTTTCAAGCCGTGGTCGGTGGTCATGACGTGCAGCACGGCAAACCGCACCCCGAAATATTCCTGAAGTCCGCCCGAATCCTGGGAGTCGAACCCGCCCGCTGCCTGGTCTTCGAAGACGCGCTGACCGGGATCGAGGCTGCCCGCCGCGCCGGCATGGATGCCGTCCTGATCTGCACCACCATCGACGCGCATGAGGTCGCCGGTCAGCCGCATGTCCTGCGCGCCGTTTCCGATTTCACGGATCTCGACCTGCCCTCCCTGCTGAACCCTCCTGCGCACAGCGCACCTGACATGTCTTCTTGATACCTTGTAGATCGTGGTCCTGAATTCAGAGACGAGCCCAAAATGTTATGGCACACATGAGACTTGTCAGGTTTTTAAATGGAGTGCATGGATAAGTTCCCCTCCCTATTTTCGAACTTTGAAAATGGGGAGGGGTTAGGGGTAGGGCATATCTTGCAACAACCAAAAGGAGCCGCACGATGAAAAAGAAATTACTGCTTTGGCTCATCATCGTTCCACTCGGGATTTTTATACTACTCTACGGATGTATGTATATTTTCTTTGGGTACCTCTCTTATGATCCCTACGTCTTTCCCAATTCATCCTGGCAGCCTGAAGAGGGCAGTTTTCTTATCAACTCTGAAACAATTCTCGATCCGCTCAACAATGGAGATATGGATGTGTTTTTGCCTAATTCGGAGATAGTGGATGGAATGTTGCCAGAGGATGTTACCTGGGAATCGATCAATTGGACTACGAGGGATTACCTGATGATCGCAGAGGCACTAAACCAAAAGGTATGGAAGGATTCTTTAAACGATTGGGAACTATATAAGATGGTATTTTTATGCAGATTGTCAGGAGGCTCCAAGCGGATTTCATGAAGGCAATATTATTTATTTCAAATTAGCTCCTGATCGGGATAGCTACACTGTACGTGAATTTTCCATCATGCCAAAATATGGTTATGTTGAATGGGGAGGGGGCGCAAACGCGCCCCGCCTCCTTTTTGGCTGGAAAAACATTGACCTGGATCGAATGATCGATCCCGAGAATGCGCTTGGGATTGCCGAAGAAAATGGAGGTAAAAATTACCCGGTTTGAGATTTAATAACCATTGCTACATACAGCTACGTCTTTCCCCAGAAATGTTCGGAGACGAGTGGAGCATTTGGTATAGGTTTAACAACAATGTAGACAGTTTCTATATATCTTTAATTCTTTCACTGGCAAAATTATTCAATTTAAGGATGTAATCTCAGACTGCGCTCAGCAAGAATTTTCGCCCTCCCTCTCGTAGCCTACCCAACTGTCGCAAACAGGCATTTGAGATACGCCCCTTCTGCAAAGCCGATGGGATGATCCAGTGCGTGACCGGTGCGCCGGATCTCTGTCAACTTGCGCCTCGCTTCCGTGGCGGACTGGTGAACGGCAGCAAAGAACTCATCCGCGCTCACCCGGCTGGAACAGGACGCCTGCACCAGCGTGCCGCCCTGCCGCAGGACGCCCAAACCCAGGCGGGTCAACTTGCGATAGGCGGCTAATGCCCCCGCGCTCTGCTTTTCGTTTTGAGCGAACATGGGCGGGTCCAGGATCACCATGTCAAAGAGGCGCTTTTGTGACCCCATGCGCTCCAGGACTTCAAAGGCATCTTCGGTGATGGTCTCGTGCGAGGCAGACGCTACCGCAGGAATATCCCGGTTGTAGCCCATGTTGCGGAGCGCAGCTTCGATAGCCGGCGCGCTGATATCGACGCTGACGACCTGTCTCGCGCCGCCCCGGGCTGCGTAGACGGAAAATCCGCCCGTGTAGGCGAACATATTTAATACAGATTTATCTTTGGAGAGTTTTTCAACCTGTGCACGGTTGTCGCGCTGGTCGAGGAAGAAACCCGTCTTCTGCCCATGCACCGGATCGGACTCGAAGACCAGACCGTTTTCCCGGAACAGGATCAGGCTCGGGGGCGCCTGGAGCGAGAGCGTCATCCCGTCGTTGAGACCGTGCAGGAGTTCCGTCTGCTTTTGAAGCGAGTTGCTCAGTCGCAGGATCAAATGACTTGCCGGGCTGACCTGTGCCAGCGCCTCGCAAAATTCCTTGAGCTGGGGGATCCAGGCAGGCGTGTAAAGTTTGAGCACCAGGCTATCGGCATACCGGTCGAGCACCAGACCGGGCAAGCCGTCGTTCTCGCCATGGACGAGGCGGTAGCCGGTGGTGTCCTGCCCATCCAGCGCGGCGCGCAGGCGCGTGGCGCTGACCAGTTTGTTCCGGAACCATTCGGCGTTGATGTCCGCGGGTTCGCGGGATTGCAGGATGCGCACGCGGATTGGGGACGTGGGGTCGTACAGACCGACCGCCAGGAAGCGGCGCCTGTCATCGAAGATGACAGCCAGGTCGCCGGGTCCGCCCTTGTGGCTTTGCCCGGTGATGGACTGATCGAACACCCAGGGATGCCCCTGCCGCAAGGCGCGCTCCGCGGGCGCGCTGATACGCAGCGCAATTCGTTTCGCAGACGGGCTGGGAAGCCGGGATACGGATGCGTTAAAGTCCATTACCTGAAGGATTATACAGGATGACCCAGTTCGACGGACGATTCCACGTCTTATCGCTCACACGACAGTATCATTCATCCCTATACGAACAGCGTGGAGAATGTCCCCGTCCGTGTGTGTCCATTCCGCGATATCAGGTTAAAATCGAACATACGTGCATTATTCAGGATGCCCCTGTTTCATAAGAATCTATCGTGCTGTTCACTTGCCCAACATAAAATCAAACTTGAGGGGAAACTAAAACCGACTAATAGGTATAATAGATATAAGTCAAATGCTAAGAGAAATCGATGATAAATTGGCGTAGTCCATCAGATAGGGATATTTACGAAAACTCCCTTGTCCCTATTATTAAGGAGCGACCAACAGCATTGTTCATTGGAGCAGGGCTCTCTGTTAGCGCTGGGTATCCGCTTCTGAAGGATCTAATCCAATTACTCCACGTCAAAGCCTTGGAGCGAAATGGAAATGTGGGGCTAGAGGGCGATTGGAAAAGTAAAGCACAAATCTGTAAGAATGAATTAGGAGAGGAATATTATAATATTTTAGTCGACAGATCTCGATCCTGAAAATAATCAATCAAGGTTCACCGCAATTCACGCTAACTTAGTACAAATTTCGTGTAATTCCTTTATCACCACAAATTACGATGCATGTATCGAGCTTGCTTTTCATGATTTAGGTGTAAACAAGGTTTCCCTTTCTTTTCCATACCTAAGAAAAAGCGAATTAGGCAACAAATCTCTTCAACATATCCATGGGTATATTGATCACAACCAATTCCCATACATCAGTTAGATCAGTCATACTCACAACCGAAGATTTCTTGCAAAGCATACAACGATAATCCAAACAGCGTAAAGAATTTTAATCGTTTTATTCTCTGAACAAAACGTAATCTTTCTTGGGTATAACATTAGTCCCCAAGATCAGGAATTAATTGAGATATTAAGAGCAAGTTGATAAAGATAGAATTGCAACACCAAAAGATTCCAACCTCAAGGCTATTGCCTGCTATAACAGGAACAAAACACTTTGCAATTTTAGAAAATCACGTCCAAATAGATAAGAATGAATCAAAGGATTTGACGGACATTCAAAAAGACGAGTTGGTCAAAGAATTAATCCAAACCGCAGACGATACACTAAGGTCATTAGGGGTTCAATCAATTAGATATAACCCTGGTCCATTTCATAAAAGTGTCGAAAACATCATCGTAGACCTAAAGAATCTTACCAGTACTTTGTCACCCCGAGGTACTCAGGCGGGAGATATTGTATGACTAAAATGTTCTATGACATTGTAATAGTATTGGATGAATACAAAGGGTTACAGCATCCAAATGAGGAGACAGATCCGCTCATTGCTAAAGTTTCTTGATGATGATCATTATGCCATGTATTTTTTCACTAATCTAGAGAATCCTGTTTGGGTTTTACCGCTTTATGAAAACGGCATATTTACAAAGGTTCCACCTCCGCTCGAAGATCCAAGTAATCCTGGGTACTTCAGTATGCCAATCTGGCACGCAGGCGAATACTTAAAAAGGATGGCAGCTAAATTTCCAGAAGTCGTTAAAGATATAGCCTTATCACTAGTCACAGATAATTCTCGGGCGATTTCGAACGAATGCCAGGCATTACTTAGGACTCCAGTGAACATAACAGCTGAAACAGTTAACGAATTTGGGAGGTGGACAGAAACCCGATTTGCTCGCTCGATGATGTTAACCCATGAATTGGGAATTATTATGGAATACCTTGCCAAGGGCGGACAAGTCGAAATCCGCATTGAAAGTTCTTGATATATTGTTAGAGCCCATACAAATCAAAGATCGGTTTGACGAAACAAAGTTGATTGCCAGCACCCATCATGATTTTCACTGGCTAAAGTCGAGGCAATTCAAAATAACCTTCCCGTATTAACTGAAATCGCCCCGATCGGTGTAGTTGGCATTGCTGAAAATCAGCTCATTAAAAGCAATCGAATTGGAAATTGACCCAAATGTTGATGAAAAGGACAAGAAATCAAAGAGCTACTGGTTATGGGATATAAATCCTCAATCAGATTTATCTTCACGAAATGATATAAAACACATCCTTGTGAACACCATTATTCTAGCTGTAAACAAGGCGTGTGAACAAAAGATAGATAGAACGTCGAATATACTGGAAAGTTATATTGATAATGAATATTCCATATTTCACAGAATATCTGTCTATGTACTTCGTAGTTGGGGGAAACAGTATCCTGGTCTGCTTACAAAAGCATATACTAAGTTTAGTAAAGAACCGATTATTGGCGGACAGTCTGAATTTGACCGATTCGCAGAAATTCAATTCAATAATTTTCCGTCCAATGTCAAAAAAGAGATAATTGAGGAAAGGAAAAGCCCTGACTTACAATTGGTAACCGAACTACTGGATCACCAGCCTGAGAAATATGAAGGCGAAACATTTGAAGAAAAAAGAGGCAAATCCTTATTGAAAGACTACAACTAAATGGATTAGCCCCGATATCAGCTAATCTAGAAAATGAAGAAAAAGATTATTACATGTATCTACACAAGAAATATGGCGAACCACTTCCTCGACCAGAGGAACAAGTAGAAATATCGTCTTGGGTGGGACCTGAAAGTCCAATAGAACTTGATGAATTAGCTAAGAAATCGATCACCGATGTAGTACATTATCTTCTTGCCTACAAACCTCTAACCGAAGATTCCTTTATGTCACCTTCCAGGGAGGGCTTAGGTCGCACTTTGGAAACCGACGCCCAGGCTAGGGCAGATGATTATGCTGATCAGGCGACTTTATTCATCAATGAAGAACTGCCTTTTGTATATCACACCCATTTTCTGAGAGGATTGAAAAACGCGATTAAAAGCAAAAGGAAGTTTGCTTTAACAGATGTGGTTACGCTCTGTGAGTATATAGTTAATCAAGAAACAGATAAATTTCAAAAACAAGAACTTGAGGACGGCTTATCAGCAGCAAAATTAGCTGTGGCACACTTCCTTGAAGAACTTTTCAGAGTGAAAGAGCCTTATATTGAAAATGACTTATTGGGCAGTTGTGGGCAAATAATTGCATTGCTTTTTCTACAAGTGGAACCATTTCCTGATAATGAGGATGCTCAAGGTTATGATCCTGCCACACATTCTCTAAATTGTGTTCACGGGGTAGCAATGCATAGTCTAGTTTCGTATGGACTTTATTGCGAGCGCAAAAGAAAGAAAGAAATGGGTGAAAAAGGGACACCTGTAATGGTTCCATTGATGAAAGAGCTTCTAACCGAAAAATTGGACAAAACAAAGAATCCAAGTCCGGCAGTTCACTCTGTCTTAGGTTGGTATATTCCACAGTTCATTTATCTCGACAAAGAATGGGCATTGGAAAATCGAGAAAAAATATTCCCTATTGAAACTGAAATGATCAAGTATTGGCATGCTGCGTGGAGTGCATACATTCGATTTTCAGATATATATACTAATGTATTTCCGGAGTTGGTAGGACAATATCAAAGGGCGCTTGAAGAATTATCAATTCTGGAAAAGAAAAAAGGTCTTGATCGCTCAGACGAAAAAATGGCGACTCATATCCTGAAAGCATATTTATTGGACATGATCAAACTGGATTTCAAAAACGGATTGGTACATTTATATTATCAGAAGGCTGATGACGATACGCGCTCGCATGGAAACTTTTGGCTAAGTCAGGCTTTAGATGCACAAAAGCCGTCTGCACAAGACGCAATTTGGAAAAAAATATGGAATTTATGGCAATGGAGACTACAGGAAGCAACTGCATCCACCGAAAAAAATAACTACTTCAAGGAAATATCAAGCTTTAGCCGGCTAATGAAGAATGTACCGCTGGAATTGCCTGAACTTCATCTCATTATCAAGCAAACACTTGAGTTTAAACCTAATGGATTTGAAATTGAGGAAATCATTAAGTATTTAGGAAAGAATTGTGAGAACCATCCAGGGTTGGCTATCTTACTCCTGCATATAATAGTTATATCCGATCAACAGATGTATTTACGAGATGATGCAAAAAAGGGAACCGAAAATATCATCATATCTGCAATGATGGGCGGATGATGATTTTAGAACGAAAGCCATAGAAATAATAAATATATTTGGAGAACGTGGTGATTATAGCTGGCGGCCATTGCTTGATATACAAAAAGCATAGACCATATTGTTGAACTCGTCGAGATCCTACTCTCCCGATCCCGTCGCCGTCCTGATCGCCGAGGGTCCTCGTAGAGGGCAGGTCTCCATTTCCCCTTGACAACTTAGAACATTTGTACTAAAATAACCCTGACCCGACGCCCATAAGGAAGTCGGGACATTTTAATAATAGGACCCTTCCGCATGAAACCTGAAACCTTCAGCCACCACTCTAATTCCGCCTTAAATCACCCCGAAAAAGGGTATTCGTTTGGATTTAAAATTTACAAATGCACACAAATTACTCATGGACCACAAAAATAACCAGTCCCAAACCCCACCCCTGATCACCCCCAGCCAGGATCCATTCGTTTCGATTTATTTTAAAAAATCGACGCGATATCATGTTTCTCATCTTTCAACCCACTACCAAGTGTCATTGCGAGGGTGTACTCACCCGAAGCAATCTCCCGGCAGCTACCCGACCAGCCCTTTCCAGGATCCCGCCTCCTCATACGAACCGTCATCACCTTTTTAAAACACTGACTTGGACTTCCTCCAACCGAAATGGACTCGTTCCGCGTATTTTTTTTGAATCGAGGCGTTATCATCTTTCTAATCTTTTAAGTGTCATTGCGAGGGTACTCCCGAGCAATCTCCCGGCATCACCCAACCAGCCATTTCCAGGATCCCGTTTCCTCAGACTAAACGTCATCACATTTTTAAAACATGACTTGGACTTCCTCCAACCAAAATGGAATTGATCCGCGTATTTTTTTAAATCCACGCGATTTAATCTTTCTCATCTGGCATTAATCTCCCCCATGAAAAATGGCTTAAAAACCTATTCGAACCGCGTTTCGAATGCCTTTTTCTACGAAGGGAATTTATTCGAACCGCGGTTCCAATGCCCGTTTCAAGAGAGAAAACCTATTCGAACCTCTTTTCCCCGCGCGACACTGCTCGCGGCAGGTTTTAAGCCCCTTCCAGGCAGGCAAACCAAAGTCAACTCCTCCTTCTTTCCTCCTTCATCTTTCCTTTGTTGCCTTTGTGTCCTTTATGTTCAACTGCATTTCCATCCACCATTCTCCATTCTCCATTAACCGACCTTTGATCTTCGACTATTTAGACCATTCGACCATTCAGACCATTGAGCATTACCCCCAACTTCCATGAGATATAATCGCAATGCTCCCAATAAGGAAATAAAAATGACCGACCTCACCCCCGGCTTAACCGCAGAGATCTCCCTCATCGTCACCGAATCCGACACCGCCGCCAAATGGGGCAGCGGGCTGGTTCCCGTCTTCGGCACGCCTTCCCTGGTCGGGCTGATGGAAGGCGCCGCGGTCAAAGCCCTCGAGGGTCACCTGCCCGAGGGGCAGACCACCGTCGGCGGGCGCATCGACGTCCAGCACCTTGCCGCCACGCCGGTCGGCATGACCGTCCGCGCCCGCGCGGAACTGAGGACCGTCGAAGGGCGCAAACTGGTATTTCACATCGAAGCCTGGGATGCTGTCGAAAAGATCGGCGAAGCGATCCATGAGCGTGTTGTCATCAAAACTGAAAAGTTCATTGCACGGGCACAGGCAAAAAGGACGCAGGGCAGGTAGTTCACTCCCGCAGGATCAATTATGCCCTTCCCCGTTAATGCGATGACTCAAAACACACCCTTGGATCTGCAGTGATAACCCGGGTCTTTATCGCCGCCTGCCACCCATGAACCCAAGTATCACAAACAAAAATATCGCTCCCAGCAGGAACCCCAGGTTGTACAAAGGTCCGGTGTTGTGCACTTCGTACATTTGTATCGCGGGGTTGAAGAACGAAATGAACAAGGTCACCAGGGAGATGAACCCATGCCAGAGTCCTGTACCAAAGCCGGGAACTGATCCGTTCGCAGCCTTTTTATCAAGCTCAGGGTTGGGACCCGGCAGGGTGAATTGTATTTCAGAATCGTTCTTGTTGAATGTAATGGTTGAGCCGGGGGCACAAGCTGTCATCGTGACCAGGATTAGGGCAACCAGAATGATGAGGGAAGTTTTCTTCATTTCTCGATCTCCTGAACGATCCGATTTTGACGTGGATAGGAAAACCCCTCCAATGATACGATTAGCTCACAATGATCACATCCATCAAGTGGAGAGTATTCGTCTCCGTCATTTGGGGGAGGCATCCGGTTGGTTTGGAAGCTACGCCCGTCCCATGCGATCCACCGGCAGATACATGCTGTCGAAAGAGTTCCCTCTTCCGCCTCATCCCCTCCCCGTTTATACTCACGCCCGATGACTCATAAAAATCGCTGGCTCATTCAAACCCCGATCACGCCCGAAGCCAGGGCGGCTCTCTCCGCTTACCCGCCCATCATCCAACAGGTCCTCTTCAACCGCGGCCTCGCCTCCTCTGAGGAGGCGGAAGCCTTCCTCGACGCCCGCACGGACTTCGACACCGACCCCTTCCAGATGAAGGGCATGCGCATCGCCGTGGACCGCATCCGCGCCGCGCTGCGCGATTCCCAGCCCATCGCCATCTACGGCGACTACGATGTGGACGGCGTCACTGCCACCGCCCTGCTGGTGCAGGTCCTGCGCGCCCTGGGCGGGAATGTGATCCCCTACATCCCCAACCGCTTCGAGGAAGGTTACGGTCTCAACAACGAAGCCCTGACCACCCTCGCCGGTGAGGGCATCCAGCTGGTCATCAGCGTGGACTGCGGCGTCCGTTCCCCCGACGAAGCCAGTCACGCCCGCGACCTGGGGCTGGACCTGATCATCTCGGACCATCACGAACCCTCCGGCGAACTCCCGGATGCGCTGGCGGTCCTCAATCCCAAGCAGGCGGGCGATGCCTATCCGGAAAAATATCTGGCGGGTGTTGGCATCGCCTACAAGATCGCCGAAGCCCTCCTCACCGAGGACGGGGCATTGACCATCGAGCACGGCTTGCTGCTGGATGACTGCCTCGACCTGGTCGCGCTCGGCACCGTCGCCGACCTCGCCCCGCTGACCGGCGAGAACCGCGCCCTCGTCCGCCGCGGGCTGGACCGCATGCGCGAGACCACGCGCCAGGGATTATTCTCGCTGGCAGGCGTAGCCGGCTCGGACCTCAAGAAGGTCAGCGCCCAGACCATCGGCTTCTCGCTCGGACCGCAGGCTGAATGCCTCGGGCAGGCTGGAATCCGCGCTGGCCTCCTTCGACCTGCTCACCGCCACGGATGTGACCAAAGCCGGTGACCTTGCCCAGAAACTTAACCAGCAGAACGTGGAACGCCAGAAACTGACCCGGGAGATCCAAACCCAGGCGGAGGCGCTGGCACTGGAGGGCGATAAGGATTCGCTCCTGCTGTTTGCCGTCCACCCGGAATTCAATCACGGCGTGGTCGGGCTGGCAGCCTCGCGTCTCACCGAGATGTACTACCGCCCCGCCATCGTCGGTCACTACGGCGATGAGACCACGCGCTGCTCCTGCCGTTCCATCCCCGAGTTCCACATCACCAAAGCCCTGGACGAATGCGCCGACCTGCTGGTGCGTCACGGCGGGCATGCCGCGGCTGCCGGTTTCACCGTCCGCAATGAGAACCTAAAAATTCTGATCGACCGGCTCAAGTGCATCGCCGAGCGCGAGCTGGGCGACCGGGACCTGCGCATGAGCATGACCGCGGATGCCGAGATTCCGCTCTCCCAGTTGAACTTCGGCTTGATCCAGCAACTGGAGCGTCTCCAGCCCACCGGCTATGGCAACCCCGAACCGGTCTTCATCACCCGCAATGTCAAGGTCAGGAGCAAGCGCGCGGTCGGCATGGAAGGCAAACACCTGAAACTGTCGCTCACCGATGGGCGCTATACCGTGGACGCCATCGGCTTCCGCCTCGGTGACCAGTTCGAGGACCTGCCCTCGCAGCTGGACGTGCTGTATACTTTTGAAGCCAATGAGTTCAATGAACGCATCAGCCTGCAGATGAACCTGAAGGATATCAAGGCTGCAGGTCTGCCCGATTGAAGAGGTCCCCATGAAGATTCGACCCACCAAAGGTCTGACATTCGACGACGTGCTGCTGCTGCCGCGCCGTTCCTCCATCGCCTCCCGCCAGGACGTGGACACGACCACCCGCCTGAGCGCCGGCATCCAGATGAAGATCCCCATCCTGAGCGCCAACATGGACACGGTCACCGAGACCCGCATGGCGATCGCCATGGCACGCGCCGGGGGCATCGGCATCCTGCACCGCTTCATGAGCATCGATTCAGCAGGTCAAGGAGGTCAAGGCGGTCAAGCGCGCCCAGGGCTTCATCATCGAACATCCCTACAACATCGGTCCGGACGCAACCCTGGAGGAGGCGCGCGCCCTGATGGACCGCTACAAGGTCGGCGCGCTGATCGTGATGGACGCTGCCGACAAGTTGATCGGTCTCGTCTCCCAGCGTGACCTGATGCTCGCGCCTGACTTCGATCGAGACCATCCGCCAGGCGATGACCCCGCGCGAAAGGCTGGTCACCGCCAAACCGGATGTCACGGTGGAACAGGCGCGCGCCCTGCTCTACAAGCATCGCATCGAAAAACTGCCCGTGCTGGATGACAGCGACACCCTCATCGGGCTGATCACCTCCCACGACCTCATTAAACTCAACCAATCCCCGGATGTGACCACGGATGCGAAGGGACGCCTGCGCGTCGGCGCAGCCATCGGTGTCACCGCCCGCGAGAGCGAGCGTGCCGCCGCGGTGGTGGAGGCGGGCGCGGATGTGCTCGTGCTGGATATCGCCCACGGTCACGCCGACCACTGCATCAACATGCTCAAGTCTCTGCGCAATGATTTCCCCGACGTACAGATCATCGCCGGGAACGTCGCCTCGCCGCGAGGGTGCGCGTGAACTGGCGGAGGCGGGCGCGGATGCGGTCAAGGTCGGCATCGGTCCCGGTTCCATCTGCACCACGCGCATCGTCACCGGTTTCGGCGTCCCGCAGTTGACCGCCATCATCGACAGCGCCGACGGTCTGCGCGACTCCGGTCGTGACATCCCGCTCATCGCCGATGGCGGCATCCGCACCCCCGGCGACCTGGTCAAGGCGCTGGCAGCCGGCGCCAGACTCGGTCATGATCGGCAGCCTGTTCGCGGGCTGTGAAGAGGCGCCCGGTTCGCCCGTCCTGCGCGACGGCACCAAGGTCAAGGTGGTGCGCGGCATGGCCTCCCTCGGTGCGACCATGGACCGCCGCATGTCCGAGCGCGGCGAGGACGAATCCGCCGAGGACGCCGAGGACTGGTCGAAGGTCGTGCCCGAGGGCGTGGAGGCGGTCGTCCCCTACCGCGGCAACGTCAGCGAGATCCTGCACCAACTGGTCGGCGGTCTGCGCTCCGGCTTGAGTTACGGCGGCGCGCACAACATCCGTGAACTTCAGGAAAAGGCGGAGTTCGTTGAGATCAGCGCGGCTGGCGCGCGCGAATCCAATCCCCATGACGTGGACCGGATGTAACCCCCGGTATTCCCGGCAAGTTGGATTGATATGAAATGAGTCTTTTCTCCCGGGGAACCCTCGACCTGAAGATCTCCAGATCCTCGCCATTCGTGCGAGGGTTTCTTCTTTTCTTTCTAACCATCCCCATCCTCCTGTTACTGGCGGAGATCGTCGCCCGCTCCCCGCTCGGGACCCTGCTCCCCGCCCCCAGCGTCCAGGCGGATAATTTCCTCTTTGATGCAAAGATCTATGCTCTCGAACGGCAGGTCCGGCAGGATGGGGGTCTCGACTGCCTGTTCATCGGCAGTTCGGTGTCCAATTCCGATATCGACCCCGACCTGGTCGAAGCAGCCTATTTTTCGAAGACCGGCGAAAGCATTCATTGCTACAACCTGGGCATGCCCGCCCTGACGCTGAAGAATACCACCGTCATCGCGGAGGCGGTCATCGCGCGCTTCCATCCGAAGGTGCTCATCTATGCCGTCCTCCCCAGGGACCTCAATGACCTCACCGCCAACGTGGATCACCTGGAGAGCATCGATTGGGTCACCTACAACCGCGGCGTGCCCACGCTCAATGGCTGGCTGGTCAATCATTCCCATGCCTGGCGTTACTTTCATCACCTGGCGTTATTTGCTGATACAGAAGAACCGACTCAAAATGGCGGAGGATATCCTCTGGCTCACGGGGAAAGGTTTCCAGCCTGCACAGGGCATCCGCGACGCCATACATCCCCAACCTCGACCATGACCCCCGAACGACTGCGCGGGGTCTGGAACGACCCTGGTCGCGCGCAAGCCGTGGAGCGCTTCCTTGCCCTGCGCGAAAAAGGCGTGACCATCGTCCTGTTGGAGGGAGCTGCCTGTCACGAAGCCGACGGGTCCGATGCCGAGACCTGGCTGATGTATCAAACCGATTATCTCCCCACCCTGCTGGAGATCCTCGCTGCGAATGACATCCCCTTCTGGCGCACCGAGGCGGTTTCCATCCGGATCCCCAGGTCAAATTGGTACGACTGGCTCCACCTGAACAGCGCCGGGGCGGAAACATTCAGCCTGTGGCTTGGCGGACAGATGGCTGATAACGCGGAGCTCTTCAAATAACCATGCAGATCCTCTCCGTCCAATTCCTCGCCTTCTCCATCCTCACTCTGGCGGTCTATTATCTGCTGTCGCGCAAAGCCCAGAACATCTGGCTCCTGCTGGTTTCCTATTTCTTTTATGCCACGTTCGGCTGGCAATACGCGCTTGTCCTGTTTGGGGTGACCGTCCTCAACTTTTTCATTGGACAGAAGGTGGGATCACGCGCCTGGCTTGCGCTGGGTATCGCTCTCAACCTGTCCAGCTTCATGGCGCTCAAGCTGCTCTCCGGTCCCTATGGTCCGCGCCTGCTGCCCGTGCCGCCGGATGTCCTCAGCCTGCTCCTGCCCATCGGCTTCTCGTTCTACATCCTGCAGGCGATCTCCTACCTGGTGGATGTGCACAATAAAACAGCAGAACCGGCAGGCAGCCTGCTGGACTTTGCCCTGTACCTGGGTTATTTTCCAAAACTGCTGGCTGGACCCATCGAGCGACCCGCAAGTTTCCTCCCCAAACTTCAGAATGACCGTCACGTGGATGCATCGGCTCTCGCCCGCGGGTTGGGACTCATCCTGCTCGGTCTCGTCCGCAAGGTGATCCTGGCAGACCGCCTGAGGTCCTTCCTGCCCCCCACAATTTTCTCCGACCCTTCAGCCTTCTCTGCCCTGGAGAAGATCGTCTGGTTGCTGGTCTTCTTCATCAGCCTGTACAACGACTTCGCGGGCTACACCTCCATCGTGCGCGGGCTGAGCGCGCTGATGGGCATCGAACTCAGCCCGAACTTCCGCCAGCCGTTCTTCGCCAACTCCCTGGGCGATTTCTGGACGCGCTGGCACATCAGCCTGTCGTTCTGGTTCCGGGATTACATCTTCTTCCCGGCGCGCCGCTGGTTGATGCAAAGACGCTGGCCGAAATTGCTGGCGGTCATCCTGCCGCCGCTGCTCACCATGCTTGCCAGTGGGTTCTGGCACGGTGCCTATGCCTCGGTCATGGTCTGGGGGGCATTGCAGGGATTGATCCTGGTCATCGAACAGTGGCTGCGGGTCTCGCGCAAACCCGGCGGGCTCAGGAATGTGTTATCGGTCCTGGTCGCCTTCTCCGTCATCACCCTCACATTGATCCCCTTCGTGGCCTCCAGCCTGCGCACCGCGGTCGAATACTTTACGGGATTGTTCGCGTTCACGACGCAGGTCACCTCCTACATCCCCCTGCTCGACCTGCTCGCGGCGATGCTGCTCAGCCTGTGGATCGACTGGCAGGAATCGCGTCACGAAACGGATGCCTTCTTCCTCAAGTGGAAACCAGCCGCGCAGGCATGGGGGCTGGTGGCGGTGCTCTGGCTGCTGGTGCTCTTCCTCAGCCCGCAGATGAACGTGGTCACTTTCGTGTACCAGGGGTTTTAATTTATGGTCCCCAGCGCGGCTGGTAATCGCAATAGGCGTTATCGGTCAAGCGGCGCAGGTCGGTGCCGTCCACGCGGATGATGTAGATCTCGCAGCCCAGGTCATCGCCGTAAAGGTCAAAGTAGGAGGTGAATACCACCCAGTTCCCATCCGGCGAAAAAGCCGGTCCCTGGCTGTTGCCTCCCGCGGGGACTCAACTGGCGCAGGTCGGAAAAATCGGGGCGGAAGATGAACACCTCGCGATGCCAGGACGGACCGTTGTACGTGACCATCCACTGCCCGTCCGGCGACCAGTCCGAGCGCCCGCGCAGTGCGTCGAAGTCCGTGATCCTTTTAACGCCGGAACCGTCCGCGTTCATCACGAACAACTGGTTGGCGCCCTCGATGTTGGATGCAAATAATATTTGCTTCCCATCCGGCGACCAGGTCGGGTCCCAACCCTGCTTGTGGATGCGGTGCGGGTTATTCCCGTTCCTGTCCATCACCCAGATCTGCGAGGCGCCTGCCGCGTCGCCATAGGTGAACGCGATGGACTTTCCATCCGGCGAGATCTCGGGCGCGATCAGCACGCCCAGGTCCGTCGTCAACTGCACGGGCTTTTCGCTTGCCAGGTTCAGCTCGTAGATCTCGAAGACGTTATCCTTTGCGTACGCGCTGTAGATCACGCTGTTCCCATCCGGCGCAAGCGAGGCGTACCAGTGCCGGATGGCACCACTGGTCAACTGGCGGAAACCGGTCCCGTCCGCGTTGATGATGCAGATCTGGTTGCCGGAGACCTGGCAGGTGTACACGATCTTGCCGGAGGGTCCGCCCGTGGACGGGACGGGCGATGCCGGAAACCCGGGCGTGATTTCGATGGATGGCGTGGACGAGGGGATGCCGGTTTGGTTGGGGTTGGGATTGAGCGTAACCTGCGCCTGCAGTGTCTCGATCGTCAACGGAGGCGGTCCAGAGAACAGGCTGCATGCCAGGATGAACAACAGGGCAAGGGAGGGAAGGATGATTTTCCGCATGCCCTTATTATAACAACGTAGCGCGAGAAACATCCCGCGCTACATGCTTACCCCGGCTGGTCTGTAAGCCGCATTCTGTCCAGCAGGGTCGTTCAGGTTTACGCCTCCCGAAGGAGGTTTCATCCCTGCTCCCTGCCTGGGCGATCATCTCTCTTGGCGGAGCGTTGCCGCCCCGCTCACGCGACCTACCCGGGACTGGCTCCCTCCCTTGGAAGGAGCGCATAAGGAGACGAGCAGCCTCCTCCCGTCCGCAGACGGAATCGTCCCTGCTTGGCCTTGCTCCCGGCGGGGGTTACCTGGCCGCCCGCATTACGGCGGACGCCGGTGGTCTCTTAAACCACCTTTTCACCATGACCCTCCCACCAGTGTGTCCCCTCCCGAAGGAGAGGCACCAGTCGGGGGCTGTTTGTTTCTGTGGCCCTCATCCGGCAGGTTGACTCCAAACGAAGTCTCCCCGCCCCGGGTGCTATCCGACGCCGTGCTCTGTGGAGTGCGGACTTTCCTCGATCCCGTAAACACAGGACCGCGATCGCCCGACCAGCCTGAGGTGCTTTCATCATACCCGCGGAGCCTGTGGAAGTCAACCAAAAACCGGTCGCGGGGTGAATGTTTGGACATTTTCAAGTAAAATAGTGATACGAATCCATTTGAGGAGTCCTTGTGAGCAAACCGACCGGGAAATACATCATCGGTCTGACCGGCAACATCGCCACCGGTAAAAGCGTGGTCCGGCGCATGCTGGAACATCTCGGCGCGTACACCATCGATGCCGACTCACTGGGACACCGCGCCATCGCAAAAGGCGCACCCGGCTACCAGCCCGTGCTGGACCTGTTTGGCAAATGGATCATCGGCAAGGATGGCGAGATCGACCGCTCGAGGCTGGCTGGTCTTGTCTTCCGTGACCCCGTTGCGCTGGAACAGCTGGAAGACATCGTCCACCCGCTGGTGGAACAGGCGGTGGATATCTTCATCCGGCGCGCCAGGCAGAAGGTGGTGGTGGTCGAAGCGATCAAGCTGCTGGAAAGCGGTCTCAAGACCAGCTGCAACACGATCTGGGTGACCTACGCACCGGAGAACATCCAGGTGGAACGGTTGATGCGCAAACGCGGCATGAGCCGCGAACAGGCGCTCGAACGCATCCACGCCCAGCTGCCCCAGAGCGAAAAGATCGCTGCAGCCGCAGTGGTCATCCGCAATTCAGGCTCCTACGACGACCTGTGGAAACAGGTGTCGGAAGCCTGGAAACAGGTCGCGGCGCTGGTCGACCTGACGCCCGAGGTCCGTTGAGACCACGGGCTGGAGAGTTGAGGGTCCAGCGCGGCAGACCGCGCGACTCGAAGGCGATCGCAGAACTGATCACCCGTCTGAGCAAGGGTCACCGCGAGATGACCTCGGAGAGCGTGATGGAAGCCTTCGGTGAAAAAGCCTACCTGATGCTCCACTCCAACGGAAAACTGGTGGGGCTGGCTGGCTGGCAGGTGGAGAACCTGGTGGCGCGCACCACCGACCTTTACCTGGATTCCAGCCTGGACGCAACGGCTGCATTAAAGGTGCTGGTCAACGAGGTGGAACGCGCCTCGGCCGAACTGCAATCCGAGGCCTCCCTCATTTTCCCGCCAGCCGACCTGGCATTGAACAATGCCCTCTGGACCCAGCTGGGCTACGAACAACGCACCCCCCAGACCCTGGGTGTTCAAGCCTGGCAGGAAGCAGCCACCGACTCCATGCCCAAGGGTACGGCGTTGTTCTTCAAGCAAATGCGGCGGGATCGCATCCTGCGACCGATCTGATCAGGAACACCAGGTCAAGGAACAGGAATCGGGAAACGGTCACCGCTCCCCTGGTTTGTTATTCCTGGTCAATGATTACCTGAAACTAAAGTGGCAGATTTCGTCAGCAACCTCCTCTTCGTCTTTGAACGCCTGAACTGGCTGAGTGTCCTTGACATATTGCTGGTCGCGGGGATTTTCTTCCTCCTGCTGTACAGCGTGCGCGACACCCAGGCCATGTCGTTGCTGCGCGGCTTGATCTTCCTGTTCGTGCTGTTCACCCTGCTCACCAGCCTGGTGGCGCTGCCTGCGTTCTCCTGGCTGGTCAGCAGCGCCCTGCCCGCTCTGCTGCTCTCCATCCCTGTCATATTCGCACCGGAAATCCGCCGCGCCCTGGAAAGGATCGGGCGCGCCGGCACCCTGATGACCGCCAGCAACAAAGCCAGGACCGTGCACATGGAACAAACCCTGCAGGCGATCGTCAGCGCGGCAGCCCGCCTCTCCGCAAGACAGCACGGTGCCCTGATCGTCCTCCAGCGCCTCGACAGCCTGGAGACCCACATCGATGCCGGGGTGCGGATGGAAGCACAGGTCACACCCGAACTGCTCCTGCAGGTGTTCTACCCGAATACCCCCCTGCATGACGGGGCGGTGGTCATCGCCGATGGAAAGCTGGTCGCGGCTGCCTGCGTCATGCCGCTCTCATCCAGCGGGATCCTGAACCGTTCGCCTGAACGACAGATGGGACTGCGTCACCGCGCCGCACTGGGCATCTCCGAGGCGACGGATGCAATCGCCGTGGTGGTATCCGAGGAGACGGGATCCATCGCAATCGCTCACAGCGGGCGCATGATCCGCGGCATCGACCCCGACCGGTTGGAAAACATCCTGATGGCTTTTTATCGTCCATTAAATTCCCCTCAACCCGGATTGATCCGGCGTCTCTTCCCAAGGCTGTTCAGCAGCAGAGAGAAGGAAGAGAATGATTAATTGGATCCGCAAAAATTGGCTCTCCCTGGTATGGGCTTTGCTGCTCTCCATCGCGGTCTGGATCGCGGCTGTCACCGCGGCAGACCCGGATGAGCAGAGAAATTTCAGCAAGCCCGTGACGATCGAAATCGTCGGGCAGGACCCGAGCCTGGTCATCCTCGGCGAGATTCCCCTGGAGGTCGAGGTGACCCTGCGCGCGCCGCGCTCGGTTTGGGCAAGGCTGGACGGGAAGGAGAAGCCCATCCGGGCGATCGTGGATCTCTCCGGGCTGAGCGCAGGGGAACATGAGGTCAGCGTGCAGGTGCAGGTCTCTGAGACCCCCTCGCGGGTGGTGCTTGCCACACCCAGGCAGTTTTACCATCATGCTGGAACCCCTGGCAAGCCGGAGCTTCCCCATCGCATTGACATTGAACGGGCAGCCTGCCGTTGGATACCAGGCTGGGGACGCTGTGCTTGATCCGCAGAAGGTCCTGGTATCGGGGGCTGAGAACCTGGTTGAGCAGGTCGCCCGGGCGCGGGTGATCGTTAATTTGACCGGCACGCGCGAGAGCATCAGGCAGGAACTGGCGATCCAACTTTACAATTCCACCAACGAGCTCGTACAGGGCTTGAGCATCAATCCTGAAAGTGCACTGGTGAGCATTCCCGTCCTGCAGCAGGGCGGTTACCGTGATGTGGCGGTTAAAGT
Source organism: uncultured Chloroflexia bacterium (assembly GCA_963823545.1). Taxonomy (GTDB): domain Bacteria; phylum Chloroflexota; class Anaerolineae; order Anaerolineales; family Villigracilaceae; genus Denitrolinea. Next base: position 81,966 of record CAWGMC010000005.1, read on the forward strand.
GCTGGTGCAGGGACAGGTGGCGAATGGCTACCTGCTGACCGACCTGTCCGTGTTCCCGCCCATCATCACGGTCTACTCGGATGACCCCGAACTGGTCAACGCGCTGCCGGGCATCGTGGAAACCCTGCCCCTCGAACTGCGCGGTGCCAGCGAGGACATCTCCACCCGGCTCGCGCTGAACCTGCCGCAGGGCATCTCCGTGGTGGGCGAACAAAGCGTTCAGGTGGATGTGGGTATTTCCCCCATCCAGAGCAACCTGACGCTCTCGAATATAAAAGTCGAAGTGGTGGGACTGGCGGATGGTATTGAGCGCGCAGATCTCACCCTTTGAAGTGGACGTGATCCTCTCGGGACCTGCGCCCCTGCTGGACTCACTGCTGCTGCAGGATATCCGCGTCATCGTGGATGTGGTGGGACTGGCACCGGGCATCTACCAGCTCAAACCCAGGATCGAGATCCTGGTGGCAGACATCACCGTGGAATCGATCCTGCCGAACACCCTGGAGGTGATCATCCTCCCGGCGACCACTCCGACGCCATAACAGATCCACTGGAAACCGAAAATATTCATGAAACCTGTCGTAGCATTGATCGGACGCCCGAACGTGGGCAAGAGCACATTATTTAACCGTCTCATCGGCGAGCGCCTGGCGATCGTGGACGACACACCCGGCACCACGCGCGACCGCCTCGTATCGGAGGCGGAGTGGAACGGGCGGGCTTTCCACGTGGTGGACACGGGCGGCATTGACCCCGAACATGGAGGCAAGACCCCGCTCTCCATTGGCTCGGCGGATTTCATCCGTGAGATCCGTGAGCAGGCGTTGATGGCGGCCCGCGATGCAGATGCCATCCTCTTCATCACCGATGGGGAAACCGGCGTGACCGAACCTGACCGCGAAGTGGCGGAGATCCTGAGGCGGACACAGAAGAAGGTCGGGGATCAATTCCAGCCGCCCATCTTCGTGGTCGTCAACAAATGCGAGAGCGCTGAACGGCGCGACATGGCATCCCAATTCTACGAACTGGGACTGGGTGATCCCTACCCCATCTCCTCGATTGCACGGGACGGACACGGGTGACCTGCTGGACGCGCTGGTGGCATCCTTCCCGTCGCAACCCGTGGAGGAGGAGGATGATTCGGTCAAGATCGCCATCGTGGGCAAGCCGAACGCGGGCAAGTCCTCCCTGCTCAACAAGCTGGCAGGCGAGGAACGCGCCATCGTCAGCCCGATCGCGGGCACCACGCGCGACGCCATCGAACTCAAAATTTGATTTCAACGGTGTACCCATCACGTTGATCGATACTGCCGGCATTCGCCGGCGCGGAAAGGTGGAGCATGGGGTGGAGCAGTATTCCGTCCTGCGCGCCTTTAAAGCCATCGAACGGGCGGATGTGGTATTGCTGGTCATCGACGCCGTCCAGGGAATCAGCACCCAGGACGCCCACATCGCGGGTTTCATCCTGGAAGCCTGGAAGAGCGTGGTGGTGCTGGTGAACAAGTGGGATGCGGTGGAGAAGGACAATTACACGATGAACGCCTTCACCGAAAGAATTCGCGAGGAATTGAACTTCATGCCCTACGTACCCCTGCTGTTCATCTCGGCAAAGAACGGTCAGCGGGTTGACCAGGTGCTGCCACTGGCGCTGCAGGTTCAGGAGGAGCGGCTGGCGCGCCTGACGACTTCACAGATCAACCAGGTATTGCAAAAGGCGCAGGATGAACACCCTGCCCCATCGCATGTCGGGCGTTCGCTGAGGATGTATTACGGCACCCAGGTACGCTCCGACCCGCCGACTTTCATGATCTACGTTAACGACCCGAAACTGGCTCATTTCTCCTACCGGCGCTTCATTGAAAATCGGATCCGCGAGGAATATGGCTTTGTGGGGACTCCCATCCGCCTGGTGCTCAAGGGAAGAAAAGACTGAGCATCTGCTCCATTCATAAAAAAACGCGACCTGTCCAGGTCGCGTTTTTTTATCCGGAGATCAGTTTATTTTTTCCAGCTCGGGTGCATCCAGGCTTCATTCAAAGCCACGCCCGGCACCTGGATGAGATATGGTTCCAGTGTTTCCAGGTCGATGATGTACAAGTGCTCACCGGTCCCGTCGATCGCCTGCACCAGCAGGTACTGCGCATCGGGCGAGAAGACAAAATGCACATCCGTGTTGCTCATGTAGACCTGGCGCAGGTTCCGCCCGTCAGCATCGATCACATAGATGCTGGAGGCGCTGTCCGTGAGGTGGATGAAGGCGAGTTGCGCGCCATCCGGTGACCAGGTGAGACTCAGCACCGAGCCGCCCGCGAAGACCGCCAGGTCCCGCAGGGTCCTGCCATCCGGGGAAATGATCCTGACCACCTGCTTCTGGCTGTTGTAATCATAATCGACCGTCGCCAGCAGGGTGCCATCCGGCAATTCGTTGAAAGGGGCTTTGGTCAACAGGTCATCGAATAGCGGTTTGACGTACCCATCCCCCACCCGCATCAAGTAGAGCGTGCCCATCTGCCCGGGCTTGCCGGAACGGAGGACCACATTCTCACCCAGCCAGGCATCCATTACGTACGGCTTGCCATCTGCAGGGAGCTGGTCACTGGCGGTCAGGTCCTTCAGGTCACTGCCATCACGACGGATGGCGTACACCTGGCTGCCCCCGTTCCCATCCTGGATGCGGAAAGCCAGCCACGTTCCATCCCGCGACCACATGGGCGGATCCATGTACCGGTCCATTTGCACCAATTCCTTCCAGGATTTGTCCAGCGCATCGAAAAGGTACAAGGTCCAGATGCGGGCATCGGAATTGACGGGATAAGCCCAGGCAGCTTCATTACGGGTCGGGGACCAGACCAGGGGCTGCAGTGAGGAGGTCAAAGCAACAGGCGTTTCAATGATCTCCGGCTGGGGACAATCAGACCGGTTAATGACGCACGAGGCGGGGAGGCGGACCAGCCGCATGACAGGAACCGGGTAATTGTTGTCCGTCACATAGGAATACACCAGCCCGAGAGGGTCGGTGCTCTCAAATACAGAGGGCGTGATCGAAAGAGCCACTGGAGCGAGCGGTTCACTCACAAAACCGGGCATCACACTGATATTCGGGCTGAACATTTCAGGTGGAAAAGCGAGGTCATAATCCACGCGCGTAACGAGCGCTTCCTGCTTGACCTCGGTCCCGCCGGATTTCTCAAATTGCTGGTAACGAAGGAAGATGCCCGTGGAGACATCCACCCAGGCACGGTAGGAGGGCAGTTCATTTTGGATGTACGTCCAATCCACGACCAGGGTGATGTGGTAGGCAACGACCTCCATCGCAACCGGCGTGAACGTCCCTTCATTCTGTGCGATGTCCGACGGGAAGACCAATATGCCCAGGTGCATTCCGGAGGCGGTTGATAGAGGATGCGGCTGAATGGAATCCCCGCCCGGCACCGGCGCTTGCGGTGTGTAGGGAAGCGCGATTTCCCCGACCTCAAATGGCGCAATGGAGGATTCACCCGTCAGCAGGTTCAGTTCGAGCTGGCTCCTGCTGTCCGATGAATGATATGTCTCAGCGGCTCCATCCGCCGGTCCCGCCAGGGCGCGGAAGGATAACGCCGGCTGGTCCACCCAAACCTGCATGCGCTGGACGGGTTCGAACGGGGAGAAAACCTGCGCATCCAAAAAGAGTGACTGCCACCTGGTTGGACTCTCGAGGATGAACTGGCGGATCTCATCCGAGCTGGAGTACATATTGAGCGGCAACGGGTTGTCCGTTGCAACCTCGGTGGCGGGAGTCATGGCAAGCTCATCACTGTTCGTGAGGATCACTTCGAAGGTGCCGCAAGATGTCAGCAAGAGTGTCAGAATAATAACCAGACCCAATATTCGGCGCATTTTTCCTCAAGCCTGCATGGACATGGTTTGGAATGACCGGTAATCGGACGGCAGGATGTCCATGAAATTATTCAAGGCAAACCGCATGGAAGCCCGGGCGCGCGCAAGGCGGCTTTTTACCGTGCCGACAGGGATATGCAAAGCAAGCGCGGCTTCCTCATAGGAGAGACCATCCACATCGACCAGGGCGAGCACGGCGCGGGCTGCAAATGGAAGCGATTTCAGGCATTCCTGCAACGCATCTGCCAGTTCGGAATTATCGAAACTGGTCTCCAATGATGGTCCGGGATCGCGCAGCCAGCTGCCTTCCTCCAGTTCATCGCCATCCACGAGCGGGGTCAGCGGGAGAGTGGGATGGCGGGAGGAGCGCCGGTATTCATCATAACACTTGTTGACGACCGTCCGCGCCAGCCAGGCGCGGAAGGAACCGCCATGAAAAGTGCACAGACCACGGAAGGCGGCGATGAGAGCCTCCTGGACGGCATCTGCAGCCCGATCTTCATCGCCAAGAGTGCGCAGGGCGATGTTGAAGAGGGCGTCCTGGTGAAGCAGGATGAGCGAGTTGAAAGCATCCAGGTCACCTTCCTGGGCGGACGCAATGAGAACAGATTCATTGGGCGGGGTGAGTGTGTGTCTTTCCATGCTTACTTTATACCCCCCGCCTGTTACAGGGTTGTGGCGGGCGCGTCACAATTCTGTAACAGCCTTTTTTCTCATATTTCCCCCCATTCAAGCCGAATCCTACCTGCGAGTCACCGGCAGGCGCACCGTGAAGACCGTGCCGCGCGGATCCTGCTGCCGTGAACGGACATCCAGGCTGCCGTCGTGCAGGACGACGATGCGGCGCGTCAAGGCAAGACCGAGACCCGAGCCCTCGGTGCCGCGGGCGTTCGTGCCGCGATAGAGTTCGTCAAAGATCTTCGGCAATTCCCCCGGCAGGATGCCCGCGCCGTTATCCGCAACTTCGACGACGATGTCGTGTCCATCCTCCAGGGCGCGCACCTCGACCGAATCGTCAGTGTAGGTGAACTTGATGGCGTTCTCGAGGAGATTGTAAAAGACCAGGCTGAGCAGGTCGCGGTCACCGGTGACAGGAGGGAACGGCCAGGGCACCCGCGCGATCATCAGGTTCACCTTGCGTTCCTGCGCGGCGGGCAGGGACTGGATGGCTCCCACAACATCCTCGAGCAGGGCGGGAACATCCACCGGCAGACGCTCGAGCGGGCGTTCCTCCAGTTCAGCCAGTTTGCGCAGGTCGGCAAGCAGGCGCTTTAGGCGGTTCAGGGCATGCCGTGCATTCTCCCCTGCCCGGTGGCGGTCTGCATCCACGGAGGTCTCGGACATGTTCACCAGCGCAGCCTGCAGACCGGTCAGCGGATTCTTGATCTCATGGTCCAGGCGGCGGATGAACTGCCGGCGGTTCTCAACCATCTCCCGGCGGAGGGATCTCCATTTCGTCCCGCGCGAACCAGCCGCGGGATTCATCCCCGAAGAAATAAGCCCCAAGCACGAGGCTCAGGAATAATTCCAAACACCAGGGCTGCCATCCCGATATCCACGCGAAAGGCGAGGATGGGCACGGGCTGGAGAAAATTCTGGACGTAGAAGGTGGCGAGGATGCCAAACAGGAACGGAAACAAAGTAACGATGACCCGCGTGAGTCGCTTGCTGAACAAACGGTACAGAAAATCACGGAAGGTCACAAGGTGTTTCATGGTTTCAATGCCGGGAATTCTACCCGCCCTTGACCGGCGCGATGAAACGATAGCCTTCCGCTGTGACCGTCTCGATGTAGCGGGGCTCATCCGGGTCATCGCCGATCGCACGGCGAAGTTCAGCCATGCGGGTGTCCACCGTGCGCGTGCCGGCAGGGTATTCCCATCCCCAGACCGCCTCCAGCAGTCTCTCGCGCGAGACGCATTCATCGGGATGGGTCATCAGGTACTCCAGGACAGCCAGGGCTTTGGGTGTCAGGTCAACCGGTACACCTTTCAGCGAGGCGCGGCGGGCGCGGCGGTCGAGCCGCAGGTCCAGGGCGGAGAGTTCCCAGGAGGTCGAGAGGGATCGTTCACCGGGGCGGGCGCGTCGCAACACCGCACGGATGCGCGCCAGCAATTCATGTGGATCAAAGGGCTTGTTCAGGTAATCATCCGCGCCTTCCTCAAGCGCCAGGGCGCGCTCGGATGATTCACCCACCTGCGTCAGCAGGATGGCAGGCAGCCAGAGATTCTCGCGGCGGATGCGCCTGAGCACCTCCCGCCCATCCATGCGGGGCATCAACACATCCAGGATGACCAGCGCAGGGCGGTGGGAGTGCACCTTCTCCAGTGCAGCCGCGCCATCGGAAACGGTCAGGACATGGAACCCGGCGCGTTCGAGGAAAGGCGCGAGGGTATCAGCGATGGACGGGTCATCGTCTGCAAGAAGGATGAGGGGACGTTCGTCTTTCACGGTCGGTTAGGAAGCGACCTCCCGGGGGGAGGTCGCTTCGATGAGACAGGGGGGATTCCGGATTACGGGATCCAGGCGAAGGTGGACAGGATCGTCGGGAAAATGGCTGACTCAGCCACCTTGTCGAAAGCGGGCAGGCTGGTCGAGCCGGTGGCATCCGAGCGCAACACGAACGCCACGCTGACGCACACATTCGAATTGGGACGGGTGGCGGAATAGGATGTCCATTCAAAGAGGTTTCCCGCTGCGGGTTCGGAACCCGTTTCCTTCAGGAAGGTGACCCCATTGACGGTCACATTTTCAGAGGTGTCAGGCGTGCCGGTTCCCGGGACCGCGTTCTTGCAGGGAGAGACACCCTCCGTCACGCTGACATTGATGTACTTCGAGGTCAGCAGTGTCCCCTGGGTGAAGGGCAGGTCGATGCGCGCGCTGGTATTCTGCTGGTCGGTGAGCGTGGAAGCGGGCGGGTACTTAAACTGGAATTTATAGGTGTCGTTCTTGAACTGAGTCCAGGCGGAGGTATCCGTGCCTGAACTGGAACCGGTGGTGGCGGTGGGAGTCGCGGGAACTGCCGTGGGTTGAAGCGTGGCTGTCGGCGCAGCACCGCCGCCCAAACCTTCCAAAGGACGATAGATGCGCGGGGCAACCCAGACAGCCCGGTCACCGGTGGCATAGGAGCCCGCCATGACCGTCAGGATGAACTTGACGTCCTGACCAGCCAGCGAACTCAGGGCGAAGTCCGCCTGGTAATACTGCCCTTCATATTTTTCACCGAAGGTCCAGAAGGTCTTGGGTGTTGCATCACCGATCTGGTAATCAAGGCGGAAGACAACATAACAGGAGTTGGCACCGTACTGGCAATTCACGATGCTCTGGAAGCGATCGCCGGATTGCACCCGGAAAGCCGGGTAAATTCCCTGGATGTAACCATTCGTGGTGTTCTGTGGATTCGTGAGCAGACCGGGGCGGGTATCGAACGCGCCAGTCTCCAGCTGCGGTTTGTCAAGCTTCAGGACAAAGCCCTTGGCATCATTATCCGTGCCCGGGCAGGGCAGGACACCTGCACCGCTCACCCATTTGGCTGTGCATGCGTTGGCGACAAAATCATAAGCTGTGCCTGCCGCCTGGGTGGGAGTGGGACCGGTGGGGGTGGGTGCGGTCGAAGTTGGGCTGGGAGTCCCAGGCGTGGCTGTCGGTCCGCTCACCTTGATCTCAACCCAGAAGGGTTTGTCCGCATTGGTACCAATGCCGAAGGAGACATTGCTGGCATTCTTGAGCATCCAGTTGCCGCGGTAGGTTCCGCCTGTGCTGGGAGCGGTCAGGTTGACCGTCAGGTCGACGGTTTGACCGGGTGCAACACTGGTCGGGAATGCTGCAGAGGCGGGACCGCCCATTTTTTCACCGCTTACAAAGACCAGCGAGTAGCCTGTCGACCAGGTGCAGGTACCGATATTCTTGATGCGCCAGGTCTTCTTGAAGGTCGCGCCAGGAGCGTAGAGCGTGCCATCGGGAACCGTTACATCGGCAATGAACTGGGCTTTATCACAACCGGAGGGGATGGGAGTGACGACGGGAGTGGTGGGTACCGGGGTGACACCGCCCGAGCCGGAACGATAAATGACGGGATTGCCCCACAGGGCACGGTCGCCGGTCGCGTATCCATAGGCATTGACATGCAGGATGAACTTTACATCATATCCTGCCAGTGAGCTCAGATCCTTATCGACCCGATAATACTGTCCCTCATATTTCTCGCGGAACGACCAGAAGGTCTGCACCGTTCCGGTGCCGATCTGGTAATCGAGCCGGTAGGCAACATAGCAGGAGGTGGCATTGTATTCGCAGCTGACGGTTGCCTGGAACCGATCACCGGATTGGACTTTGAAAGCCGGGTAGACTGCCTGGATATACCCGTTATAGGTTGCCTGCGGGGAGACCAGGAGACCGGGATTGGTATCATTCACCCCGTTCTCCAATTTGGGAGTCGCCTGTTTCAACACAAATCCCTTCGCATCGCCATCGGTCCCGGGGCAGGCAAGGGCACCCGCCGCGCTCGACCAGGCTGCATCACAGGCTTTGTCGGCAAAGTTGTAGGCAACCCCGGCAGTGCCACCGCCGCTGGATACCACGATCTCAACCCAGAAGACTCCCTTGGCATTCCAGCCGATCCCGAAGGTTGTGCCGGAAGCGTTCGCCATCTGCCAGTTGCCGCGATATTTTCCAGCCGTGGTCGGAGCAGTGAAGTCGATGGTGACATCCACGGTTTGACCCGGTGCAACACTGACAGGAAGTTTGGCAGAGGTGGGACCTGAGAACTTCTCACCGCTCGCATACACGAGGCTGTAGTTCGTGGTCCATGTGCAGGTGCCAACATTCTTAAGGCGCCAGGTCTTTTTAAAAGTGGCGCCAGGTGCAAGGACCATTCCGTCCGGGATGGTCACATCGGCAATGAACTGCGCGGCATCGCAGTAACTGGCCGCAGCGACGGGTTTAACAGTCACGCCTGCCAGTGGTATGAAGGAAACCAGCATGACAAGCAGGACAGCCGCCGGGATAAATCTAGAATGGGATTTCATCGCATCCTCCTTGAAACGAATAACTCAGCTTCATTAAGACGAAAATAACCGAAAAACGTTCCAAATATTTTCCACAAACAAGTATATCCTTAGTCATGGGATAGTTCAATACATCAAATATGACCAATTCAGGTTCCATACTTTTGATTAGGCTTTAATATACAAAACAACCGCCTTCACTGAACTGAACCCCGAAAAGCGGACATGAAAAGAAAGCCCTCCTGTGAGAAACTAAGCACAGGAGGTGCTTTTATGTCAGGACGAAAAGGAATGTTGCACTACCGGGTGGAAATCAAGCAGGAGGCGGTACGTCTGGTGCTGGAAGAACATATGACGTATGCGACTGTGGCAGCTCGGTTGGAAATCCGTAAAGCAGAGCGGATCGAAGCCTGGGTACGGATGTATCGACGAGAAGGAGAACTCTCGTTCCATAAGCCAATTGGGCGACCGGTGAAGACAGAGAGTGAAGAGCGGGAAGTGGAACGGCTGCGGATGGAAAATGCACTCCTAAAAAAATTCCATACCGAATTGCGGAAAGTGCAGCTCGCGGAGCGCAATATTGGGCGATCTACCACCACAAGGAAGAATACGAAGTGAAGGCAATGTGTAAATTCTTTGGTGTTTCGCGAGCGGCTTATTATGCATGGGAGGGGAAGCTGGGAGAGACGGACCCGGATCAGGAACGCATGGGAAAAATCGAAGCGGTCTATGAGGCTTCTCATAAAAGCTACGGGTATCGGCGGATTACAATTCAACTCCAGCGAAAACTCAGTCTTCAGATCAATCACAAGGCTGTTTTGAGGCTGATGGGAAAGCTGGGGATCCGTTCACAAGCCAGAAAGCCCAAAATGTACAAAAAGCTGGAAGAAATCGGTACCTACCACCGCTATCCAAACGTTCTCAATCGGGACTTTGTCGCGACCAAACCCAACCAGAAATGGGTCACGGATGTCACCTACATTCGCACCTTGCAGGGCTGGGCTTATCTGTCCACCATCAAGGATCTCTACGATGGCTTCATTGTGGCACATGTCTTTGATCAAACCAATTCAATCGCTCTGGTGACGCAGACACTGAAACGAGCCAAACAAAAAGAAAAGGTCACTGATGGACTTGTCCTCCATAGTGACCAGGGGACGCAATATACTTCACAGGCATATCATGTCCTTACCGCCGAGTATAACATCACGCCTTCCATGTCGCGCCGTGGAAACTGCTGGGACAATGCTCCGATGGAGAACTTCTTTGGACACCTCAAAGAGGAATATTTGCGTCAATTCAAACAAACCACCTTTAAGGATACAGAGCAACTCATTGATGAATATATTTACTTTTACAACTATGAACGGATACAATTGAAAACAAGACAGACACCTTTTGAAATCAGGTGTCTGTCCAGTTGACCAGTGGGGGCTTTCTTTTTTTGTCTTGCCAATAGGGTTCAGTCTACACCGGCGGTTGTTTTTGGAAACCAGGAAGTATACTGGAACTAGGGTACGTAATACCGGATGATCAGGATCGGTCTGTTCAGGGCAGTCGCATTACCACTGTAGAACCTGATGTAGTTCGCTATGGCATCGTTGTTATCGTCCTTGGTGAACCGCAGACGGAATTGAGTATAGCCGGTCCGGTTGAAGAACGAGAACGACGCAGGCGGTATGTTGGCGCGGTACCAACCCAGGGTGGGCGGTGGTGGCAAAGGCGGCAGCCAGATTCCTTGGATGCAACCGCGCTGAAATCATTGGATTCCAGATTCAACTGCTGCCCAAAATAGGGCATTCTGATATCCATTTTTAGTATACCGAGTTGAGTAAAGATGTTGCCGGCGGTGGCATAATTCTTCTTGACTTTGACCAACGCCGTTGTGATCATTGCAGTGTCGTGAAGAGTTCCCGTATTGAAGGCAAGGATGGAACGGAATTGACGTTTTTTCTCATCGTCCCCGACCCTCACATAAGGAAGAGCGGAATCCTTGAGAAGCCCAACGCCGCTGGTTTCATTGGATTCCACCACGTACCCGTCATACCCGCCGACTGACCTGAATGCCTTTGTCAGCAGAGGAACCAGACGGAATACATGAACGGCATCCCAGACCCCGCAACTCCCCAACACCTGGAACGGGCTTAACCTGGTCCATTGGAACATCCGTCAATGTTCCATTGAACTGGGCAACCTGGATATAGTATGTAACCCCGGCAGTCAGGGTGGCATTGATGGCGGACCCAAAAGTCGTCACACCGGCATCATCATTGCATGCCACTTCCGTCAGGGTGGCACCGTCATACGTATAAAGCACCATGAAGGTATCGTATGAACTGCCGATGGAATCCATGTGCACCAGCTCTTTGACGGCGGGTGTGTGTTTGTACCAGACCGTCGCAAGACCGCGCGTAAGGTTGCACGGAGTGGAAGGCGGATCGGTTAGGTTCTCGGTCGCTTCAAATGGGGTGATCATCCCCGGAGCGATATTCCAGGGGCACGACCATGTGCAGTGGCAAATTCATCATTTACCACGGGAATTTGCCTGACCGATCCATTAAAGTTCATGTCCCGGAGTGCCATCACAGGATTGACGGCAAAAGCCAGGAAGCCCAGGATGGAAAACAGAAACGCCACCTTCTTCGCAAGGTTATTGGGATTTGTTATTCATATAATGTTCCTTTCTCTCCGCTCAGAAAACACTCTCGTTTTTCAAGATACCACACATAAATGAGATTGTTAATCCCCACATTGGGGTTAAAGATTTCAATTTTGTAAGTAAATTTGGGTATTCGTCCGGGTATCCCCTGGAACAGGTAAGCGTCACAGATGACCAACCTGCCTTTCGGTGACCAGGGTCGGCAAACCACTCCCACGGTGTACAATAATATAGCCATGCCGCGGACCATCCTGCACCTCGACCTGGATGCCTTCTTCTGCGCGGTCGAAGAGACCCGCGATCCCTCCCTGCGCGGCAAGCCCTTTGCGGTGGGCGGAAGACCGGATCAACGCGGGGTGGTCTACCTCCTGCTCCTATGCGGCGCGCGCCCTGGGTATCCGGAGTGCCATGCCGATGTCACGCGCTCTGCGGATCTGCAAAGACCTGATCGTGGTCTCCCCCCGGCACCGCCTTTATAGCGACCTCTCCAGGCAGGTGATGGACCGCCTCGGAAAACTGACCCCCCTGCTGGAACAGATCTCCATCGACGAGGCGTTCCTGGACCTGTCGGACCTGCGTGATTCCCCGGAACGCATCGCCCGTGAACTCCAGGCGGGCATCCTCAAAGAACTGGGATTGCCCTGTTCGATCGGGATCGCATCCAACAAACTGGTGGCGAAGATCGCCACCGACGTGGGCAAAAAGGCTGCCCTGCACCGAGCGGGGCGAGGTCCCGTCGGGAACGTGGGACCTCCGCTGGCATTGACGATTGTCCCTGCGGGCGAGGAGGCAGGCTTCCTTGCACCTCTGCCCGTGGACATGCTTTGGGGCGTGGGACCAAAAACCGCCGCCCGCCTGACCGACATGGGCATCCATACCATCGGGGATATTGCACGCTGGTCTGAAACCGACCTGACGCGCCTGCTGGGTGAGCACGGACGCGATCTTTCACGGCACGCGCGCGGCATGGATGAACGACCGGTCGTCACGGAATACGAGGTCAAATCCATCAGCCAGGAGACGACCTTTGCGCGCGACGTATCCGATGACAGGCAGCTGGCTTCCACACTACGGAACCTGTCCGGGCAGGTGGGCAGGAGACTCCGCCAGGGCGACCTGGCAGGTACGACCGTAAAACTTAAAGCTCCGCTGGCCGGACTTCACCACGCTCACCCGGCAGACCAGCCTGCCCCAACCCACCGACCAGGGTGATGTGATCGCAAGCGCCGCGGCAAGCCTGTTAAAGTCCGTTCGGAAAAGCGGACAGGCAGTCCGCCTGATCGGCGTGGGTGTCAGCCATCTCGGTCCGCCCATCCGGCAGTTACCGTTGTGGGACGACGGCGGGGAAAAATCCCGGAAATTGCAGGAGGCATTGGACGCCCTGCAGGAAAAGTATGGATCAAAGGTCATCCAGAAGGGAGTATGAATGAAGACGCTCGACTTGAAAAAGGAACTCAAACGTTACTACCAGCCATCTGCAAAGAAACCGGAGATCATCGAAATACCGCGCTTCCAATTCGCGATGATCGACGGCGCCATTGAGAAAGGCAGCGAACCCGGAAAATCGCCCGCCTTCGCAGAGGCAACCCAGGCGCTGTACGGCATCTCGTACACGCTCAAGTTCATGCTGAAGAAACGCAAAACCAATGCCGTTGATTATCCCGTCATGGCACTGGAGGGATTATGGTGGGTGGAGGATGGCAAATTCGACATCACCGTGAAGGACAACTGGCTGTACACATTGATGATCCTGCAGCCGGATGTCATCACCCCTGCGGTGTTCGAGCAGGGACTGGCGGAGCTGAAAAGAAAACGCGGCGATTCAGCTGCGCTCTCCCGGGTGAGGCTCGACACCTTTGAAGAGGGACTGACCGTCCAGATGATGCACATCGGTCCCTACGCGACCGAACCCGCCAGCCTGGCGAGCATGCTGGCTTTTGCCGCCGAACAGGGTTATCAAGACCGTGTCGGGCTGGGTGGAAAACATCATGAGATCTATCTCGGTGATCCACGCAAGGCGGACCCTTCAAAATTGAAGACGGTCCTGAGACATCCCATAACAATAATGAAAGGGAAACGCTGAACTCTCCCTGCCTGCGCAACTTTTTCCAGCCCTCCTGCGTATGTCTGTTCAGATTACAAAGGAGGCACAAATGAACACTGACAAGAAGTTGACCCGCAGTCTTTCCGACCGAATGTTTGCAGGCGTATGCGCAGGACTTGCCGAGTACCTGGGCATGGACCCCACGGTCATCCGCCTGATCTTCGTCCTGCTCTTCTTCGTCTCGGGACCGGGCATTTTACTGGCATACCTGATCATGATGATCATCGTCCCCGAAGAACCCAAAGTACAGGTATAAAGACAGAGACGGCCTCGCGGCCGTCTCCTTGTTTTAGAAGTGCATGGTGTAGATCACCAGGTCATCACCGACCTTGTAGAAATCGCGGATGACCGCTTCCTTTTCATACCCCGCCAGCTCATAGAATTTCCGGGTGTGCGCATACTCCTCAAGACCGGATGTCTCGAGAACAAGCAATCGCCCGCCGAGGGCGCGGACCGCGGATTCAGAGGCGTGCAATAAGGTCCTGCCCGCCCCCAGCCTGCGCGCGGAGGGATCGACCGCGATCCAGAACAGGTCATAGGTCCCCACGGTCAGGGCGCGTTCACCGAAACATGAATACCCGACCACCTGCCCGTCATGGCGCGCGACCAGGAAGTTGTACCCCTGCTCCTGTTCATCGAACAGTTCGCGGACGGTATCCTTCTCCTCAGCCGTGAAAATATCGATATTCGCAGTAACCGCCAGGATAGCCTGGCGGTCTTCTGGTTTAGCCGGTTCCACGATCATTTCCAACCCTCCCTGTGCAGGGCAAGGTTGAGGATGCGGTCCACCATCTGGTCGTAGTTGTAACCCGCCATCCCGGCGCTCCGGGCAAAGCCCGCATCGGGGGAAAGGTCGGGAATCTCGTTGATGTCGATCACGTACGGGACATTGTCGCGATAGCGGATGTCCACACGACCGAAGTCGCGCAGTCCCATGGCATGGAAGGCGCCGACCGCCACGTTCTTGATGTTCTTCTCCTCGACAGGGGCAAGCTGGGCGGGGCAGATGACCTTGAACTCATTATAGGTGAAGGAATCCTCCACCCATTTCGACTCGTAGGTGAGCAGGGATTTGAGGGGGTCGTCCACCGCGGAGAAGTCATGCTCCGAAATGGGCATCACCTCCATGGTGCGGTTGCCCCACATCGACACGGAGAACTCGCGCCCGGTGATGTATTCCTCGACCAGGGCGGGCTGGGAATATTCGCTGACCACATAATCCACGCGCGAGAACATGTCGGCGGAATTGGTCACCACCGATCTTTCGTCAATGCCCATGCTGGCGTCCTCATGGACGGGCTTGACGATGGCGGGGAACTGCAGCGACACGTCGCCCACGGGATGCGAGAAGATCTGATAGGCGGGAGTCGGCACACCCTGGCTGGACCAGGCGGTGCTTGGCGCGCGCCTTGTCGGTGCACAGGCGGATCACCTCGGCGCGAGAACCGGTGTGTTTGAATCCCAATTCCTTGAGCAGCTTCGGAATGCGCGATGCGCTGTAGTTATCCCCCGCAAAACCATCACAAACGTTAAAGACAAAAGTGTTGAGCGGCGAGTATCCGCTCAGATCCTTTGCAAATGCTTCGATGTCATTCTTCACAGGCACCATCACGGTCGGGTATCCCAGGCGGACGAGCGCGTCGTGAATGGATGCCGCTGTTTTAATTGTGTATTGTAATGCGATGAGATCCTGCGATTTGCCCCTGATGATCTCCTCTTCCTGATTGTAGATCAATGCGATCAGTGAATCATCCATCTCCATTTTGTTTAATTGTGAATCTCCTTTTATCAAACGATTCTAAAATCAATTTATACTACACTCCAAACAGGATGCAAGGTTTTTGAACATTAAAGTTTTGTCAGAATCGGAAAATTTAAGGTTGGGAAATTAAACGAATTGCGCGCAACCATCAGTGCGCGCGTGGCGGATCGCATGCCGTTCATGCGGTGAACGGTCATCGAATCTTAAATTTTAAGGTTTACGGGGAAGCCTGGAGACGACCTGCCCCTGCGGGGTATCCGTGACCGCCCAGCCGAGTTCAGACAGTTCCGCGCGCAGGCGGTCGGAGGCAGCCCAATCCTGCGCGGCGCGCGCCTTCTGCGTGCACTCCAGCAGGGATTGCACCTCCGCACCGGGGGATTCATCCTACTTGTGCGCGGCACTCCCCACCAGTTCCCAGGCGGTGGAGGAGATGCCCTCACCAGGTGAGGCGGGAAATTTGAAATTCCCCAATTCAGCGAGGGGAAATGTTCGTCCCGCGGGAAAGATCTCGGGATCACATTCACGCACAAGCGAAACCGAACTCACCCCGCTGACCGCGCATTCCTCCTTTTCAAAATCCACGATCAACCCGGTGTGCTCATCCAGCCCGACCACCGTGTGATCGGACGGGAGGGATGCACACCACTGGGCAAATCGTTCCATGCCGATGAAACAGCGGCTGGTATCCAGGTCCGCGCCGCCCTCGGCATTGTTCCAATGCGGGATGAAGGAAAGCGGGACACCGAAATCGGAGAAAAGATCCAATCCCGGCAGGGAGTGGACATCCTGCCCCACCTTGTAGATCTCATACACAGGCAGGATCCAGGCGCCGACGGAAATGGTCGCGGCGGAGGCAAAGACCAGGATCGCGCCGAGGCGGTGGCGGGCACGAATCACATCCCAGGCGAGCGTGTCCTTTAATTGGCGCACTGCATACGTGGGACTGCCCGGACCCATGAAGATGAGGTTGGCATCCAGGAGAGGTTTGATGATATTGGGGTCATCCGGGCTGAAGTCGGTGCCGCGCTTGCGGGCAGGGATCACATCCACCTGCGGGGAATAGTTCTGCAGGCGCGCCTTCAGGAAATCCGCCACCCGACCGGCGACAATGGCGGAGTTCAATTCAAAACCGGCGGGGGTTTCAAGGATGGCAATGCGCGGCGAATCAGGGAGCAGGCGCGCAAGGCTTTCGAAAACGCGTCCGCCCGCGAGGGAGGTTTCCCCGGATCCAAGGAAGGCGATCTGTCCAGGTTTCATTTCATTAATCGGCGATCCATGATCAGTTGGATGTCCCGGCAAGTTCATCTATTACATCAAGCAGGATCTGATTTTCCGGGATATCCGCCATGGACGCACCGGAATGGGTGTAGCGGATGTGACCATCCAGGTCGATGATGCACAAGAGCGGCATGCGACCCAGCTTGAACAGGTTGACCCGCTGACGATACATGACCGCAATGCGATGGTCCGGATCGGGCAGACCGATGAACGGGATGCCCTCCTTTTCCCAATATTGGCGGAAGGCAGCCTCGGTATTCGGACCGGTGGCAAGCACTTCCACACCGCGCTGCTGGAATAGAGCGTATTCATCCCGCATGCGCGCCAACGACGCGCGGCAATACGGTCACATGGAATCCGCGCAGGAAATACAACACCACAGCGCTGTTTATTGCGGAAATTCGACAGCCGCACAAGCCTGCCGTCCAGGTCGGGCGTTTCAAAGTCCGGCGCCAATTCGCCGGGAGAGACCAGGTTCATTTCAGCAATCCTTTTGCCTTCTTCCAGGCAGCATCAAACATGCCCACCGTCAATTTTCCGGTGGAAGTGTTCTGCTGGCTGGGATGGTACGAGCACACCAGCCAGGTCCCATCCGGAAACTGGAATACGGATCCGTGGGCGAACTTCCAGCCTGCCGGGTGATCCGGCTTGATGCGAAGAATCCTTTCGTACGCTGTCCGCCCCAGGACGAGGATGACCCTGGGTTTGATGAGTGCCAGTTCCCGCTCAAGAAAGGGCTGGCAGTTGTTGAGTTCCTGTGTGGTCGGCTTATTTCCAGGAGGTGCGCAACGACCCGCGGCGGTGATATACAGGTCATGCAGCACCAGCCCATCCTCCCGGGAGGAGGAATCCGGCTGGCTGGCAAACCCTGCCCGGTATAACGCAGGGAAAAGGAATTTACCGGAAGCATCCCCTGTAAATTGACGCCCCGTGCGGTTGGAACCATGCGCGCCCGGGGCCAGACCCACCACGAGCAGACGTGCATGCGCATCGCCAAATCCCGGGACAGGTTTGCCCCAGTACTCCTCCTGCCTGTATGCCGCGCGCTTTTCCTGCGCAACCTGCTCACGCCACGCTACCAGGCGCGGGCATTTTCGGCAGGCGATGATCTCTGAATTTAATTTTTTCAGGGTCATGGGTCATCCATCGAAGGGTCATTGTAATTGTACCCGACCGGATTGCAGGATACTCAGAGGATGAACATGGCATCCCCAAAGGAGTAGAAACGATACCCTTCGCGAATGGCGGTCTGGTAGGTTTCAAGAACCCTTTCGCGCCCGGCAAAGGCGCTGACCAGCATGATGAGCGTGGATTTGGGCAGGTGGAAGTTGGTGATCATCGCATCCACCAGTTTGAACTGGTAACCGGGGAGGATATAAATGGAAGTGGGACCGGTGAACGCATCGATTCTTCGATCCGCGGTCTTCGATCCTTGATCGACCCGCGGCGGTTTCCAGGGTCCGCACGGAGGTCGTTCCAACAGCCACGATCCGTCCACCGGACTGTCTTGCCTGGTTGATGGCATCCGCAGTCACTGAAGGCAGTTCGCACCACTCGGTGTGAATCTTGTGTTCTTCAGGATTCTCTTCGGTCACAGGCGCAAAGGTATCGAGACCCACATGCAGGGTCACATAGGCAAGTTTCACACCTTTACCTTGCAGTTCCTCCAGCAAGCGCGGCGTGAAGTGGAGTCCCGCGGTCGGTGCGGCAGCGGAACCCGGTTCGCGGGCATAGACGGTCTGGTACCGTTCGGGATCGTTGAGCTTTTCATGAATATAGGGCGGCAATGGGACATGTCCCACTTTGGGGAAGTATGGTTCGATGGGCTCTGAGAAAAGGAGGAGTCTCTCAGAGCCATCAAGCATTTCCAGGATCTGCGCTTCGGGTCCTCCTTCAATCCTGACCTTGGTGCCAATGCGCAGACCCTTTCCACCCACCAGCGCTTCCCACTTCAACAGGTTGCGGCGACGGAGCAGGAGCAGTTCGATGCGTCCACCCGTGGGTTTGCGCGCATAGATCCGCGCCGGGATGACGCGCGTCTGGTTTAGGATGAGGAGATCGCCCGGCTTCAGGTACTCCCCTATCTCCCGGAAGACGCGGTGCTCCAGCCTGCCTGTGTCGCGATGGAGAACAAGCAGGCGGGAGGAATCGCGCGGCTCAAGCGGAGTCTGGGCGATGGAGGATTCCGGGAGGTGATAGTCAAAGTCAGTGGTGTTCATAAATAAGGTTGCTCGCCAGGCGGAACAGGAACCATTAAATGTCTGTATTCTCCTCCCCAGGCAAGTTCGACCATTGCTGAAATTACAACAACTTCGGTTGTCCTGATTCCTTCCACTCCAGCCCCAAATGCTCATAGGCGGATTTGGTGGCGACGCGTCCCTGCGGGGTGCGGTCGAGGAAACCCAACTGCAGCAGGTATGGCTCGACCACATCCATGATCGTATCCTGTTCCTCGCTGATGGAGGCGGCAATGGTGTTCAAGCCCACCGGTCCGCCGTTGTATTTTTCGATGATGGTCCTCAGCACACGGCGGTCCACATCATCCAGACCGAGCGGATCGACCTGCATGCAGATCCAGCGCATCCTTTGCCACCTTGCGGCTGACCCTGCCATCCGCGCGCACCTGGGCAAAGTCGCGCACGCGGCGCAGGAGACGCAGGGCAACACGCGGCGTGCCGCGCGCCCGGCGGGCGATCTCATCGATGCCGCTTTCCTCAACCGGCACCTTCAGCATCCCGGCAGCACGCCGGACGATGGCTTCCATTGCCTCGCCGTCGTAGTAATCCAGGCGATAGACCGCCCCGAAACGCGCCCGCAACGGCGCGGTGACCAGTGCCAGCCGGGTGGTCGCGCCGACCACGGTGAAATGCGGCAGCTTCAAGCGGATGGAGCGCGCCGAGGGTCCCTTGCCGATGACGATATCCAGCGCGAAATCCTCCATGGCAGGATAGAGCACTTCCTCCACCGCACGCCCAAGACGGTGGACTTCATCAATGAACAGCACGTCACCGCCTCGCAGGTTGGTGAGGATGGCTGCCAGGTCGCCGGCGCGTTCGATGACAGGACCGGAGGTGATCTTGATATTGACGCCCATCTCATTGGCAACCACGTGCGCCAGCGTGGTCTTGCCCAGCCCGGGCGGACCATAGAACAGGACGTGATCGAGCGCCTCCTTGCGCTGCCTGGCTGCCGCGATCAGGATGGACAGGTTCTCCTTCACCGAATCCTGCCCGATCAGGTCGGACAGTTTCTGGGGGCGCAGGGTATTGTCCACGCGGTCGTCGGGTCTGGCTTCGGGGTCAAGGGGACGGGATTTCGGCATGGCGTGATTATAACCTGACAGCGGAAGGCGGATAAGAAAACCAGGTTCCTGCGGGGAACCTGGTCTGATCGCTGTTATTCCAAAGCCTCGAAAGTGACCTCCATGGTCATCCCCCACAGCACGCGGGGATCGACCTCCTCCACCTTGATCTTCACCTTGTACAGGATATCGCCTCCCTGCATGGTGAATGCCTGGCTGATGGATTCGACCTCGCCGGTCATTTCGAGTCGGATAGCGCGTCGGGCAGAATGATCACTTTTTGCCCGACGGCGATCCTCACCACCTCGAGTTCGGTCAGGTCGCTGGTCTCAACGTACCAGGCGCTGGTATCCGCAACCTTGACCGCCCAGAATTCAGGACCAGCCTGCTCACCAACCGCCACGTTGACATCCATGACCGTCCCATCGAAAGGTGCGATGACCGCGAACGCGGAGACATTGGCTCTTGCTGCCTCCAGGCTCGCCTCCAGCAGCGCCAGTTGATCCACATCGGGACCGTCCTTCACACGGTCATAAGCGCGCTGGGCATCCTCATACAACGCCTTCTTCAATTCCATCTCGCGCCTTGGTATCCGCCAGCGTCTCCTCATCCACCTCGCCGACCGTCACGGTCTCCACGGTCGGGACGCGCATGCCGCGGATGGTGGTGTATACGATTCTTTCATACTCATAGTCCCCGGCGACCATGGCATCATATTTATCCTGCTCATCTTGATAAACTGTCTCAGCATCCCTGAGGGCGATCCATGCCCGGGCGCGGACGATGTCAGCCAATTCCTTGAGGGTATCCAATGCCTGTTGTGCCCGGACCAGTTCCAGCTGGGCGGCGGCAAACGCCGCGTCCGATTGACCTCCGAGGCGGGCGAGCACATCCCCCGCCTTGACCTTGTCCCCGGTCTTCACGCGGACTTCCTTGACCGTGCCGTATGCCTTGAACGATATGGTCGCATCGCGGGCAGGGATGATGTGTCCCTCGGCGATGACCGCGTTGGCAGGCACGGGAGTCGCGGCTGCCTCGGGGTCGAAGTCACGGATTTCCCGCACGCCGCCAGGGCGAACGCAAGAAGGATAAACAAAATGGTTGCTTTTTTCATAAGTTACCTTTCCTTGATTTCCTTTACTCGTAAGCCAGCACTTCCCGGATGGTCATGGTCGCCGCGTTGCGCGCCGGGAGGATCGACGCGAGCGCCGAAAGCACCAGGACCAGACCCAGCCAGATGAGGTAGCCCATCCATGTGAAGTGCGTAGCGATGGGCGTCTCAAAGGTCGCCATGCTCACGATATTCGACAACATGTAGGTGAACGGGATGGACAGGATGCCTGCAAACCCGAACGAGATCAATCCGATCACCACGCCTTCTGCGATCACGGTGCGCATGACTGCCCGGTCATCCGCGCCGATGGCACGCGTGATCCCGATCTCGCGCGTCCGTTCGAGCACGTTCATGCCCATGGTGCCTGTCAAACCCATCGAACCGACCACGGCGGTCAGGACTGCCATGATGAGCAGGAAGACCACCAGAACATCCAGGCTTTCCACCGCGATATCCAGCGAGGCACTGCCCGCTTCTGCCAGGTGAACCTTGTAGCCCCGCTCACGCAGGAACGCATCCATTTCCTCAGCCTTGGCATCCTGGTACGAACGCGAATGGTTGTCCGTCACCACGCGGTAGACATAGGCACGCTTGGCAAGGTTGGTGATCTGGGAAATATATTCATAGGGGGCGTAACCCAGCAGACCTTCACGGTCCACGAACCTGAAAATACCGACGACCTCCCAGGTCTCTTCCTTACCCAGAATATTCAGCTTCACACCATCCCCCGGTTTCAAGCCGGGGTAGTACTTGTAAACAGATTCACTGATCGTGAGTTTCCGCTCATCGTCCGGTTGGATCCAGCGCCCGTCGATCAGGATCGGTTCGATCAATTTGCTCCGGGCGGGCGGCGCAAAAATATTCAGATTCTCAAGAGCCCTGCCATCGGCATCCAGCAGTTCTCCGCTCACGAATTGCCAGCCCTCGATCATCACCACGCCCTCCACCTGGGTCATGACCTGTTCCATTTCGCTCAGGCGGTAGGGCGCATCAAATTCGACCGAAACATCCGGACTGGAAATAACTGGTGATGGCATCGATGTAATCATGCAGGGTCACGCGCACATTGAAGACAGCGATGAAGATCGCCCCGCCCATGGAGAGGGTAAAGAGGGTCAGGATCAACCTGCTCCTTCGCCGGAATGTGTTGCGGAGGGAGATCACGAATGGGCGGGGGATGTGTATGCCGCGCCGGGCAAGCAGGATGGTGAACCGGGTCTGGAGCCATTCCCAGCGGGAGACGCCCTGCTGTTCACCTGCCTTATGACCGGTTCTCTGCCGCCCCGACTCCCCGCTGAAGGCGGATAACACCGAGACGCGTGACCCGCTTATGACCGGAGCCAGCCCCGCGACCAGGGGAACCAGCAGCCCGACCAGGACCTGGACCAGGAGCGCTTCGGGGACGATCCGGTAGCCAAGGATGGAAAAATTCAATTTGTTGGCAACGAACAGGGCGAGTTCATACGCTCCCCGCCCGCCCAGCGGAATGGAGATCAACAACGCCAGGGCGCCAAACGACATGATCAAAACCAGGTACATCAACAGCACCTGGCGATTGCTCCCGCCAACCAGCTTGATGACGCCGATATAGCGCATGTGCTGCTGCAAAAGGGCAGCCAGCGTATTGGCGATCAACGAACTGGAGAGGAAGACGATCAGGATTCCCAGCGCCAGCAGGATGCCGATGATGGCATCCACGGTGGTTGCCAGGGGATGCAGGTGGGTCTCCGAAAAACGGGAACGGATGACATACGCGCCGCTGTTCTCAAGGTCGATCTTCATTTCCGCGCCGAGCGCCCGGATGTATTCAATGTCATCGCCATTTTCGCTGACGGTGATATAGGCGCGGTTATACTCCTCAGGCTCCTGCAGGTAGGGCAGCGTGCTTTGATCGATGAACGCATAGGGTGAGGCAAGAAAATCGCCTGCCCCCATGGCAATATCCTTGACCACGCCCACCAGCGGCATGCTCTTGATCGAACCGTCCGGCAGTTGGAATTCCAGGGTATCCCCCACCCGGGATTTGACGCGCGTCATGGCATCCTGCTCGAAGACCACCTCGCGCTTGCCTGGTATTGACCTGCCATCGATGGGGGTCAGCAGGTTGACCTGGTTCCCCTCGAAATCATCAAAAGCCACCAATTCCAGCACCGTCCAGGCAGTGCTGCCCTGAACGCGCGCACGGACACTGAAGACACGCCGCGCCTCCGCCTCCTCGACGCCGGAATGATTCCGGACCGCTTCGAGCGTGGTATCGTCGAAGTCAACCATGCGCAGTTCGATGTTGGCGGGAACATTGGCAGCAAAGCTGGCGCTCATGTCATGGGAAATGATCACGTATGAACCCGCGATCACACCGATGGAAAACACGCCCACCGCAATGGAAAGGACCACCAGGGCGGTGCGACCCTTATTATCAAACAGGTCATGGATGACCTTTCGCCATCGAGGTCGAATATTCATGGTCATCCTTCCCTGTTCTCCTTCAAGCGCGCCTCCATTATTTTTCCCAATGCTTCCGCACTGACAGGTGATTCCCGGATGATCCGGATAAAATCATCGCCGTTAAAGACCAGCGCATCCACGGGTGCGTCTTCCCCGGCACGCACACAGGCAATGGACGGACCGCCGCGCAGGAGTTCGATCTCACCGAAGAAATCATTTTCCCCTAATCGCGCCAAAAGTTTGCTGTCGTCCCCCTCCGTCTTCATCACATCCACCGAGCCGCGGGAGATGAGATACAGATCCCGGACACCCTGCCCGCATTCCAGGATCATCTGCCCCGGCTGGAACTGGACCCGTCTTGCCTTCTTGGTGATCTCCAACATGTGGCGGTGACGCAGGAGCGGCAGGGAGCGCGAAACGGTCTCGTCGATCAACTCGCCGTCCGAGATGATGATGTTGCGGTGGGTGCGCGAGGTCAGCGATGGATCGTGCGTGACCATGACGATGGTCTTGCCCCGGTCCACGAGGATCTCGAAGACCTCGATGATCTTGTCCGCCGATTTTGAGTCCAGGTTGCCGGTCGGTTCATCGGCAACCAGCAAAGGCGGGTCGCATGCCATCGCACGCGCGATCGCAGCCGCCTGCTGTTGACCCGTTGAGACCGCGGCTGGCAGCTTGCTGGCTTCCCTCTCCAGACCGACCAGGGTCAGCAGTTCCTTCGCGCGTTGAGGTCGTTCATCGAACGCGTACATGTCCGCATAATCCATGGGGAGCATGACGTTCTCAAGCAGGGTCAGCATCGGCAGCAACTGGAAGAACTGGAAGACTATCCCGAGGTTCTTCCCGCGCCAGCGCGAACGGTCCGACTTCGGTCAGGTTGTCATAAATATCCACGCCGCCAACGATCATCCGCCCGGAGGTCGGGTGGTCGATGCCGGTGATCATGTTCAACAGGGTGGACTTCCCGCTCCCGGATTTGCCAACGATCGATACGAACTGGCCGCGCTCGATGACCAGGTCAATGCCTTTAAGAACCGGGAACTCACCCGCCGGGTTCTTGAAGGTCTTGACGATCTGATGCGTCTCGATCATGTGTCCCACGACCGGGTCACCCCCGGCAGGGCGTGCAGGCAGGTCAGCCATTCTGCTCATTGCACCCCGCTCCCGCCATTCTGAACGATCTCGCCATCCGCCAGCAGCAGGTGACGCGAGAAGCGCGGCGCAAGCGAGTTGTCGTGGGTGACCATGATGATCGTCTTGCCCCGGTCGTTGACCAGGTGTTCAAAAACTTCGAAGATATGGTCAGCCGTGAGCGAGTCGAGGCTGCCGGTCGGTTCATCCGCCACCAGGATGGGAGGATCGTTGATCAATGCCCGGGCAATGGCGACGCGTTGCTGCTGTCCGCCGGAGATCTGCGTCGGCAATTTGTTGGCATGCTCCTCCACCTCCACCAGGCGGAGCAGCTCCATGGCACGTTCGCGGCTCTCGCGGGGTTTATAGAGACCGCACAAGTCCATGGGCAGAACGACGTTATCGACGATGGTCAACATCGGCAGCAATTGGAAGGACTGGTAGACGATTCCCATTGTCCGCCCGCGCCACAGGGATAGCTGGCTCTCGGTAAGGTTATGGACAGACACCGCGTCGGAGCCGGAGCGGACGATCACCTCCCCGGAGGTCAGATGATCAACGCCATTCACCATGTTCAACAGGGTGGACTTGCCTGCCCCGGATTTCCCCACGACTCCCAGGAATTCACCGGGTTGCACAGACAAAGTCACCCCGCGCAGGGCAGGGAAATCCCCCGCCTCGTTGGAGTAGACCTTTACCAGCTCATGTACTTCAATGATCGGTTCCATAAATCCAGCTCAAGAAAGCGGCTAAAAAGCCGCGGATTTCACTGTAGGGCAAAACAGACTAATTAGTCGGTTTTTTATACATGTGAAAGATTGCACTGTCAAGGTAAGGAACATTACAGCCAGTTAAGAAAATAATGAAGGTGGAAGCGCATGATCGGGGAGTTTTCCCCGCCCATCATCCTGAACCATAAAAAGGCATCATCCATTAAAATAGGTACCTATGTCAAAACCAGCCCATCTCAAATTCAATGATCCCGCTCCGGATGTCTCCATCCTGGATTCGGATGGAAAACCCGTGAAACTGTCGAAATACTGGAAACGCAAGACCCTGGTCCTTGCATTCACGCGGCATTTTGGATGCCCGCAATGCAAGGAAATGGTGGATGAGCTGACCGCCATCCGCCCGGAACTGAAAAAGCACGGGCTGGGTCTTGTCATCGTCACCCAGGGGACACCGGAACAAGCCAAAGCCTTCTGCGCGGAGCGCGCTCCAGGCGTGACCTGCCTCGCCGACCCTGAACGCAAGGCATACCACGCGTATGGACTCGGCAGAGGCACAACCTTCCAAACCGTGCTCTCCCCCAATATCTGGAAGTCGAACAAGCACCTCAAGGAAACCAGGGGATGGTCGCCCGAACCGCCTCCCCGGGGACAGGACGCCTTTGTCATGTCCGGCACGTTCATCATTGGGAAGGACGGCATTGTCCGCCTTCCATATTATTACGAGGATATTGCCGACCACCCGCCCGTGGAAGTCCTGCTCGAAGGGGTCATGGGCATGGATTGGTCGAAACCGATCGTGGGATCCATCGAACCCGGGGACTGGGAGAATTGACCAGCTTGCGATCGAAAGGTCATCATCAAACCTGTAATCAACCATGAAAAATATTTTTCTTTCCTTCTATCTTGCACTCAAGGAAGTGGTCCGCAACCGCGGACGGTTCCTGCTTGTCAGCCTCGTGATCGCGCTGATCACCCTGCTGGTCCTGTTCATCGCCGCGCTCGGCGAGGGGTTGGGCAATTCCAACCGGCAGTATCTCTCCAACCTGGACGCGGACCTGCTGATCTTTCGTGAGAAGGCGGATTTCATCATTTCAGCCAGCCGCGTGGACAGGACCCTCTCACGCACGCTTCGCCGGGTGGATGGCGTGGCGGATGCAGGCATCATCGCCACATCCAACACAGCCATCCTGCTCCCGGATGACGAAGTGTTGAAAGTCTCACTCCTGGGCGTGGAACCCGGCACACCCGGCGCACCCGGGGTGATCGAAGGCGGGAATCTTCAAAGCGAACTTGCAGCCGAGGTTTTGATCGACTACAACGTCGCATTGCGAACGGATATCAAGGTCGGTGACCTGATCACCATCCGTTCCACGCAGGGGACGGAAGACGAGTCCTACGAGTTGAAGGTCATCGGCATCACCGAGGGAAACCTCTACCAATTTTCGCCGTCCCTCTTCGTCACATTCTCCAACTGGGACAGGATGCGCACCAAGTCAGAGACCGAACTGGGGCGCGAGAGCACAACGGTTAATGTGATCGCGGTCAAAGCCCTGGCAGGCTCTGACCTGGAAACCGTCAAGGCAAACATTCTTGCGCGCGCCAGCAACGTGGAGACCGCCGACATACCGACCGCCATTGCAAATGTCCCCGGCTACTCCGCCCAGCAGAGCACCGTGCAGACACAGGCGGTCTTTACCCTGCTGATCGGCATTCTCGTGATCGGCGGGTTCTTCCAGATCCAGGTGCTGCAAAAGGTTCCGCAGATCGGCGTCATGAAAGCCATCGGCGCCTCCAATGCCGTGGTCGGACTGGCATCCGTCATCCAGATCATGGTCGTGACCGCCATCGGCGTCGCCATCGGAGGCGGGCTGGCATACGTCTTCTCGCTGACCTTCCCGCCCACCGTCCCGATCATCTTCAACGGTCAAGCCTCGCTCATCGCCGTCATTGCCCTGCTGCTCATTGGTCCATTGGGCGGGCTGGTATCCATCATCTACGCGGTCCGCATCGAACCGCTCAAGGCACTGCGCCTTTCATAGGAGGGGAATCATGAGCACAGTTGCACTTGAAGTCAAGGATGTCGTCAAATCCTTCATGCTGGATGGGGCTCCCATCTATGCCGTGGATAAGGTTTCCTTTAGCGTTCAACAGGGTGAGTTTGTTGCCCTGGTCGGTCCAAGCGGGTCGGGAAAAACCACCATGCTTTCCATACTGGCTGCATTACTCAGCCCAAGTAGTGGACAGATCCTCATTGACGGGCAGGACCTGGCTGGCATGAGCGAACGCCAGCGCGTTGTGCTCCGCCGCGAAAAGATCGGCTTTACCTTCCAATCCAACAACCTGATCCCCTTCCTCTCTGCGCAGGAGAATGTGGAATTGATGCTGCGCCTGAACGGAAAACTGGGGCACGGCGACCGCATCCGCGCCGCCGAACTGCTATCCCGCCTGGGACTCAGCGACCGCCTGGGAAACCTGCCTGCGCAGATGTCAGGCGGTCAGCAGCAACGGGTAGCCATCGCGCGCGCCCTGATACACAACCCCACCCTGGTCCTGGCAGATGAACCCACCGCCAGCCTGGATACCGAGCGCGCCTACCAGGTGGTTCAAACCTTTGCCGCGCTGATCCATGAGAACAACCGGGCGGGCATCATGGTCACACACGACCTGCGCATGGTGCAGTATGTGGACCGCGTCCTGAAGATGCAGGACGGCAAACTGGTCAGGATCTTCGATAAAAAGAAGGACATCCTGGCATTAGCCAAAGGTGAGTAGATGTGAACTTCCGAAGTCGGATTCGACTTCGGAAGTTTTTTTCTTGCCATTAATGGATTTCCGCTTTATGCTTGGGACATGAAAACATTATCTTTTCCCAAGGATTTCACCTGGGGGGTTGCAACCTCCGCCTACCAGATCGAAGGTGCATGGGATGAGGATGGGCGCAAGCCTTCCATCTGGGACACGTTCAGCCACACTCCCGGCAGGATCGCGAATAACGAAAATGGCGACGTGGCATCCGACCATTATCACCGCTGGAAGGAGGATATCGCCCTGATGTCGGAGTTGGGCATCCCGGCATATCGTTTCTCAACCGCATGGCCGCGCATCCTGCCGGATGGCACGGGAAACGTCAATAAAAAGGGGCTGGACTTTTACGATCGCATCGTGGACGAACTGCTCAAGCGCGGGATCGAACCGTACGTCTGCCTGTTCCACTGGGACCTGCCGCAGGTATTGCAGGACCGGGGCGGGTGGTCCAACCGCGAGACAGCCGCGCATTTCGCCGAATATGCCCGCGTCGTGGCGGGACGCCTGGGTGACCGTGTCAAGGTCTGGTTCACGCACAACGAACCATGGGTGGCTGCCTTTGCCGGGCACTTCTTCGGGGAGCACGCGCCGGGCAGCAAGGACATGGTCACGGCGGTCAAATCACTGCACCATCTCCTGCTCTCGCATGGACTCGCTGTTGAAGCCATTCGTGCCGAGGCAAAACAGCCAACCAGGATCGGCATCACGCTGAACTTGAATCCCATCCATCCCGCCAGCAACTCAAAGAAAGACCGGGCAGCCGCGGAACGCGTGGACATGTTCATCAACCGGATCGTGCTCGATCCATTATTAAAGGGCACCACCCCCATCCAGGAATCATCCATCGCCAAATTATTGACCGGCAAATTGATCCAGGATGGCGACCTGGAGAGAATCCGCCAGTTGGACATCCTGGGCGTCAATTACTACTCGCGGACGGTGATCAAGCACGACCCCAAATTCCCCATCGTCAACGTCGCGCAGGTACACCCCGAGGGCAACGAATACTCGGGCATGTGGGAGATCTACCCCGAGGGCATGTACGAGATCCTGAAACGGGTCTGGGATTACCAGCCGGCGTGCGAACTGATGGTCACCGAGAACGGCATCCCCGTCCCCGACGGCGTGGATTTCGATGGACGCATCCGCGACGAGCGCCGCATCCGCTACCTGCAGAATCACATCGCGCAAATACACCGCGCCATCCAGGATGGCATCCCGGTCAAGGCTTACTTCCACTGGTCAATGATGGATAATTTCGAATGGGCGCTTGGCTATGGTCCGCGCTTCGGATTGGTCCACGTGGATTTCAAGACCCAGAAGCGCATCATCAAGGACAGCGGTCGCTGGTTCGCACAGGTGATCCATAAAAACGGATTGGAGATACCCTGAAAAGAATAGACAGCCGCTTCGAAGCGGCTGTCTTTTTTACCTTGTTTTATTACTGATGCAGGTCAATTATCTGCACCCTTCTTAATCAAATCCTCCAATCGCCCGGTATCCGTGAGCGTCACCCATTTCCGCCCGGACTTGACCAGACCCTCCTCGGAGAAGCGGCTCATCACCCGGCTGACCGTCTCGGTCGTCGAACCGGTCATCGCCGCCAGGTCCTGGCGCGAAAGCGGCAATTGGATCAGGAGATCCTGCCCGCGTTTTTCACCCAGTTTTTCTCCCAGCCGCAATAGTACGGAAGCCACGCGTTGTTCCACCGTGTAGGTGCTCAACTGCTTGATGAGATCCTGGGATTCCTCCAGCCGCTGGCTGACCGCTTCCAGGACCTTGCGGGTCACATCCGGGTGGCGCGAAAGGATGGTCTCAAAGTCGCCCGAGGATATATGGAGGATGCATCCATCGGTCTGTGCGATGGCAGTCTCGGTGTATGACCGCCTGCCAAGCACGGGCAGGTTCCCAAAATACTCCCCTCCGCGCAAAATATCCAGCAGGACCTCGCGTCCAGTTTCCGTATTGCGGACAAGTTTCACTTTCCCCATCGCCACCAGGTAGAGCGATTCAGCCTCGTCCCCTTCAAAATAAATGTTCTGACCGGCTGAATAATCCCGATCCTGGAAGAGGCGATTGATCCATTCGATCGCATCGGCAGGCAGATGCTTGAAAAATGGCAGGCGCCTGATGATCCTGAGACGATAATCCAGCGAACAAACCTCGGGATCAAGCCACTCGCTGCGCACTGGCGATTTTTGTCGCGGCATCAATTCTCCTTGTCTATTTATCGATACTTCCCCGTATAATACCATCGTATCACAATCCAAAAAACGAGGCGACCATGCGACGATTGCTTCCCTTCCTGCTCGCACTGATGCTGGTGATCGTTAGTGTTACTCCTGCACATGCAGATGAAAGCCTGCAGGTATTCTACGCCGGCAGAGATGGCGGGGTGAAGACGGCGTTGGAACTGGCGGAGTTCAAGCTGGTGACCGACCCGTCACAGGCGGATGTCTTTGTGCTGAATGGCATCATTCCTGACATGGATATCCTCCCTTACCTCGAGGATGGCGCGGGGCTTTTGTTGATCCTCGGGGCGGACATGACCACGGAGCAGGTTGGCAGCCTGCTGGGAATTCCCCTGGAAATAACGCTGCGGGAAGATGCCGTCAGTTTGACGAACCTGGATCTGGATGACCCGCTGATCACCGAGATCGTTTGGAACGGTGCCCCGCAGGTACGCGAGCGGTTTAATGTGCAGACGCCGGTCTCGTCAGTCCAACCATTGGTGACCGCCTACGAGGACGGGGAATGGATCCTGTGGCAGGCAAAGCCCAATGCATTCGTGTTCACCGTATTCCTGGATGGTGCCAACCCGCAGATCCAGGAATGGGCGTATTTCAACTATCTGATCTATCACCTGGTCGAACGTGCTGCAGGGCGGACACCGCTCTCCTTCGCGACTATCCTGATTCCCCGGTACCGCACCAGGCGGAGCGGAACGTGCTCTGGATCATCCTGGGTCTGATGCTCGTCACGACCTTCACGGCATTCTACTTTGTCCGAAGATACAGCCTGAAACACCCGGAAGCCCTGGATTCGATCATTTCGGACCGGAGCAGATTCGAGATCCAGGACGGAGACGACGGAATGGGAGGAGGTCGGCTTCCACCGTCCGCTCGGCGGGTTCCTGGTCGCCCTGACCATCGGGCTGATCCTGTTCATCCCGCTCATCATCTACCAGAATCTGATCCTGCCCTCCTACATCCTGCCTTCCGCGCAGGCTCTGGGCATCTGGAGCCGCGTGACCCAGTTCTTCAACCTGGCATGGTTGTTCCTCGACATGGGCACCAGCATTGCCTTCGTCAAGTACCTGTCGCAATACCGCGTGCATGATCCCAGGAAGGGCATCCAGTACGGGCAGGTGTTCATCTGGTGGCAGGTGCTCTCCGGCGCGGTGCAGGTGGCGATCGTGGTTGGACTAGCCAGCACGCTCGCTCCCAAATCAGCCTATGCGTTGTATGCCTGGAGCGTGATCATCCATGCCTTCATCCAGATCCCCGGTTTTTACCAGGTGTTCCGGCATGCCTTCGGCGGATTCCAGCGCAAGGATTACTCCCGCCTGCTCGATATGTCATTGAACCTGATCCTGCCGATGCTGGTCCAGCCGATCTTCGTCAGCCTCATGTATGCCTGGGGCAAGGCGCATCCCGCCTTCGGCGGTTCGTTCGGCGGATTGCTGGGAATGGGGATCGCAGCCTATGCCGCGGAACTGCTGACTTTCATCTGGGGTCTTGGCTTGTATCGCCGCGTGGGATACAACCCGCGCATCCTGTTCCTGGCGCACTTCGACTGGGAGGTGGTCAAGACCAGCTTCAAATTCGGCGTGTTCGAGATGCTGGGTTCCGCGGCCTGGTCATTCGGACAGGCGATGGAGATCGCCATCACCCAGGCGCGCCTGATCAACTATGCCGAGATCTGGGGGAACTGGGGCATGGCGCAGAATTTCATCTTTGCCTTCAATGTCACGCAGACCCTGAACGACGGTGTCATGCCCGCCATCTCGGAGGCGATCTCGAACGGCAAGAGGATACTCAGCCAGTATTACAGCGCGATGACCTATAAATACAACGCCCTGACGAGTGCATTCATCGGGGCGGTGCTGCTGGCAGTGGCGCCGAAATTCATCATCGGTTCAACCGGCGTGGAATTTGAACGCGCCGCCATCTACGTCATCCCCCTCACCATCTGGGGCGCGGTGCAATTCCCTTCCTGGGTGGGCGACAACGTCCAGCTGGGCTCGAACAAACCCTATCTGAAATCCATCCTGGTCTTTTCAGAGCAGATCATCCGCGTCGTGCTGGCGTGGATCCTGCTGGCGCGCTTCCAGGTGACCGCCCTGATCATCGCCTATTTTGTCGGTTTGTTCGCAAAGGGCATCACCGCCTACTTTGTCAATCACCGGCTTTGTTTCCCGCAGCGCTTCTTCGTCTGGCAGTCCCTGGTCGCGCCGCTGCCTGGCGGGAGCTGCCCATTTTGGGATACTGTCCCTGATCAATAATTTCCTCTGGAAAGGCGACCAGATCACCAGTGTCTTGATCTTCTTCATCGGGATCCTGCCGAGCTTCCCGGTCTACATCTTCCTGTATGGTCTGTTCGGCGGTTGGGATAAAGCCACGCTGGATGAACTGGCGGAGGCGGTGGCGCTGACCGGCAGAGTCCGCTGGCTGGCAAAATGGGGCTTCTATAAACCCACCGCCCTGGGTGCCAGGTTGAGTCCGCTCAACGGGAAATTCCCGATCACGATCCGTGAGCAGGCAATGGAGGAAGCCAGGCAATTGACCAGTGAGAAGGTAAAACTGTAAAAATGAAGATCACGTTATCCGACGGTCGCGCTCTCGCGTACGCCGAATATGGAGATCCGCGAGGGACGCCCGTCTTCTTCTTCCACGGCACCCCGGGTTCGCGCAGGTTCCATCCGCCCGATGAGATCACAAAAAAATCGGGTGTCCGCCTGATCTGCACGGACCGACCCGGATACGGGCAATTCGACCTTCCAGCCCGGTCGCCGCATCCTCGACTGGGCGGAGGACATCGCCCAACTTGCGGACTGTGCTGGACATTGATAAATTCGCCGTCTGCGGTCACTCCGGCGGCGGACCGTACACGCTTGCCTGCGCCTTCTCCCTGCCAGGGACGGGTCACCTCCGCCGCGACCATCTCGGGCGCAGGTCCCATCGATGCTCCCGGTGCGACCGCGGGCATGACCCCGCTCAACCGGCTCGGATTCAGATTTCGGGCAGTACCTTCCCTGGTCTGTTGGGCGTGTCCTCACCTGGCTGATGTTCCACGAACGTGCCGCCGATCCCGCCAAAGCCATGGACCGGGAGACAGGTCATCGTCCACCCGCTGATGACAGGGTCATCGCCCAACCCGAAGTGCGGGAGGTCTGCCTGCAGAGCGAACGTGGAAGCCTACCGACCCGGAATGACCGGTTTCGCCTGGGATGTGCGTCTCATCACCCGTCCCTGGGGATTCCCCCTTGAAGAGATCAAGATCCCTGTCCACATCTGGCACGGCACCGCCGATGATGCCACCTCCATCGGCATGGCTCGTTATATGGCTGAAAAGATTCCCGGCTGCAAGTTCACCGTCTGTAAAGACGAAGGTCACATGCTGCTCTTCCCTCATTGGGAGGAGATCCTCACCTCACTCATCCAACCATGAAAACCATCCATCTCATCTCACACACCCATTGGGACCGCGAATGGTATCGCACCTTTCAGCAGTTCCGCCTGCGACTCGTCCATCTCGTGGACGGGCTGCTCGACATCCTCGCCACTGACCGCGACTACAAGCACTTCATGCTCGACGGGCAGACCATCGTCCTGGACGATTACCTGCAGATGCGTCCCGAAGCGGAGTCCACGCTGACACGGCATATCCACTCCGGGCGCGTGCTCATCGGTCCGTGGCACATCCTGCCCGACATGTTCCTGGTCAGTCCCGAGGCGCACATCCGCAACCTGCTGGCGGGTGAGCGCGTTGCATCCCGCTTTGGTCCCAAGATGATGATCGGCTACATGCCCGATTCGTTCGGTCACATCGGGCAGATGCCGCAGATCCTGCAGGGCTTTGGCATCGACAACGCCTGTCTCTGGCGCGGGGTGGACGACCAGCCGACCGAATTCTGGTGGCAGTCACCCGATGGCACGCGCGTCCTGATGCTCTTCCTGCGGGATTCCTACGGCAACGGCGCCAGCTTGAACACGGACGACCCGAAGCAATTTGCCGAACAGATACGGCAAGCTGCCGACTCGCTTGCCTCCCATTCACACACCTCGGACCTGCTGGTCATGCACGGCACGGATCACATGGAACCCCCGCCCGGGACCAGCAATGCCATCCGGTCAGCCAACAAACTCCTCAAGGGGTACCGCGTCGTTCATTCCACCCTGCCGGATTATCTCGCAGCCGTTCAAAGGCAGCTCAAATCAAACAAGGCAAACATCCCCGTGGTCTCCGGTGAACTGCGC
Source organism: uncultured Chloroflexia bacterium (assembly GCA_963823545.1). Taxonomy (GTDB): domain Bacteria; phylum Chloroflexota; class Anaerolineae; order Anaerolineales; family Villigracilaceae; genus Denitrolinea. Next base: position 116,657 of record CAWGMC010000005.1, read on the forward strand.
TCCTCCAGGCGTGCCCACCTCCTGCCGGGTGTCCTCTCCACACGCATGTGGATCAAGCAGGACAATCACGCCTGCGAGAACCTGCTGGAGAAATGGGCGGAACCATTCAGCACCTTTGCCTCGCTGGTCGCGGAGCGCACCCCGGAGACCGCCTTGCGGGAACCTGCCTCCATCCTCCGCCAGGCATGGATGCTGCTCCTGCAAAACCACCCCCATGATTCCATCTGCGGCTGTTCCATCGACCAGGTCCATGACGAAATGCGCCCGCGCTTCGACCAGGTGGAACAGATCGGCGAGGAGATCACCAGGCAGAGCCTCGAAACCCTCGCAGGCGCCGTTGATACAACCAGTCAGTCGTCCACGACCGGCAATCAACCGGTGATCGTGGTGTTCAACCCGCTGTCTACAAATCGCACAGACCTGGCATCCGCGGAAATCAAGCTGCCCTATGGAACCTCGGATTTCGATATCGTGGATGAAGCCGGCAATCTCATCCCGCACCAATCCACCAGCGGGAAGACCTCCGACCTCATCAATGCGAACATCCGGCGCGAGGAACTCGGCGGGCTGATCAGCATGATCCACGAGGGACGTGTCATCAACCTGGCGCTCCAGGACATGCAATTCAACCGGGAGGGGTCAACACTGAACGTGGAAGCGGTCTTCGCTGAAAATGCGGATCCGAACATCGAGGTTTGGAACAACACCGTCAAGGCGTTTGAAGAATACACCGCAGATAAAACCATCGAGACCTTCCACATCCATGCCTATTCGCTCAATTCGACCAGCATCATCTTTGCCGCCCCGGATGTCCCCGCCCTGGGATGGAAAACGCTTTATGTTCGCGGCAAGCCAGGCACGCCAACCGAGATCCATATCACGCCCATGATGCGATTGCTTGCACCGCTGGCAAAACTCCGCCCGGTGCAACAGTTTCTTGCAAGCCGTTCAACGCCCAGGGTCAAACCGCCCTACATCATCGAGAACGAACTCTTTGCGGTGGAATTAGATCTCAACGACCGGACCCTGTCCATTACAGACAAGGTCACCGGCAAAGTGCTGCACGGATTGAACCGCTTTGTGGACAGCGGTGACTGCGGCGATGAATACAATTTCTCCCCGCCCATCACCGACCTCCAGGTGGATACCACCAGGCTGGAAAAAGTGACCATCCAGCGCGGTCCTGTCCAGCAGACCATGACCGCGGACTTGATAATGAAGGTGCCTGCCTCGCTAAGTCCCGACAGGAAAGCACGGTCAGAAGAGATGGTGGAGATTCCCATTAAGACGACGGTCACGCTCACCAGCGGCGTCCCGCGCATCGATGTTCACACCTGCGTGGATAACCGCGCAAAGGATCACCGTCTGCGCGTCCACTTCCCCGCGCCCATCAAGGTGGAATCCGCTGATTATGACGGGCACTTCGAGATCGTGAAACGACCCGTGGGCATCCCCGCATACGACGCGACCTGGGCTGAGGAACCCCGTCCCGAAACCCACCAGCGCGTGTTCACCTCCATCGCGGATGGAGTGTCGACATTGACCATCGCCAACCGCGGTCTGCCCGAAGTGGAAGTGCTGCAGGCTGCAGGCAAGGAAGGCACCCAAATCGCCATCACCCTCCTGCGCTGTGTCAGCTGGCTCTCGCGGGACGATTTCTCAACCCGGAAAAGCCATGCCGGTCCGTTCCTCGAAACCACCTCTGCGCAGATGATCGGGGAATGGGAGTTTGATTATTCCATCATCCCCGGTCAGGCTGTGAACCAGGCTTGCCACCAGGCATGGAGCTTCGATACACCCCTGCGCACCGCTACAACAGGCATCCACAAGGGAAGTCTGCCTGCCAGCGGTTCGTTCATCCAGGTGGAGAATCCATCCTTTGTTGTCAGCGCGGTGAAGGAGACCGAGGACAGGCGCGGCTGGATCCTGCGCGGGTATAACATCCGCGACGAAGATATAACCGTCAGCTTGAAACCCTGGCGAAGGTTCCGCAAAGCAGACTATGCGAATATGGCTGAAAAACCAGTCAAGCCACTAAAAGTTGACAAGGGTGGCGGAGTCAGCACCCGTGTCAGGGGACATGAAGTCCTCACCATCATGTTCCGGGATTAAAGCCAGACTTCCGAAGCCTCAATGACTTCGGAAGTCTTTTTCACTTCGACCCAGGATGTGTCATATTATTGTCTGCATGGATATCTACGAGATGGCTGCCAAAGCCATTAAAGTAAATGGCAGGATATCCTGCAAAGAGTGAAAGAGCCATGGCCAGAAAAATCCTTTAGAGTCCAACAAGCATTTCCCAAAGAACCACCCCAGGAAAGCTGTGATCAGGACTCCAGGAATACCAGCCGGACTCCCGCCAATATAGTGTGAAAGTCCAAAGAGGACGGCAGCCATCCATATAGCGTTGCCTTTCCCTACTACTTCGTACACAGGAGATATGGGTGCAACGCGATAGATGATCTCTTCGGTGACGCCATTGGAAGCAGCCAGAAGCAGTATCACCGGGATGAGAGGCATCAAATGGCTGAAGGTATCGGAAGTAGGTGAGAGCGGGAATATGAACATAAAAAACTGACCTACGATAACAACCAGGGAAAATACTAATCCGAAACTCCAGAGCGAACCAGACGACTTCTGACCCAGCCATTTGACAGGCTCAGCCTTTGCGTTCATATTTCCCATGACCAGGAAGAACCTCTGCCGGCGTTTTCTGAGCAGGAAGAGCAAAACAATCAAGGACAAGGCTACCCCCGCCTCTACCAACTGAGCTGTCAATGACACGACCGTGAACGATTGTTGATTTTGCCATACCGTCCAGGCGGATGAATCCAGCAACCATGTCTTCACCCACATGAGCGACATGATCGCCAGCAGCAGAATGAAAAAGGGACCCAAAGCCTTAATCGGCTTCCAAAACCAGCCCAGCAGGATTAGTACGCCTAACAGACTTGCCTTGACCCAAAGCAGCCATATGGGCACCGCACCAGTCAGCTCAAACAAAAGAATATCGCCCAACGATGACACGAGCAGAGTAATCGTCCATGCGAAGGCAATTACAGGTGTTTGCGGATGTTCTACAGATCTTGATTGATCACTAGCTGTATCCATTACAACATACTCCTTTCATTTGTTCATCGAGAAAACGGTCTCAGCAGGCAGCCCGGGTGCGCGTTCGCGGAGCAGATCGTTTCCACCCAGGTCAAACCCAAAGGACAATTTCAACGCGTCCTGAGGACAGATGGTGATGCACGTCTGGCACAGGCTGCATTCCGTGGAGAGCACACGCTGACCCTTGAGTATGTAATCGCTGATGCGCACATCCATCGGGCAGGTCTTCTCGCAGGCGTCGCAATCGTTGCATTGACCCGCTCCCTGCCCGATCTTGATGATGGAAAAGCGTGATGTGATCTTCAAAGGAACACTGACCGGGCAGACGTATTTGCAGAATGCGCGGTTGTCTTTAAGCGCGTAAGCCAGGAGGATTCCGACTGCGTAATAGAGCAGGTTGCCGATGATGAACCAGGTCACGGCGACCGTCCCGGTCGCGCCCTCACGGAATCCGATCACATACACCAGCAGGAGAACGACTGCCAGGCTGATGCCAAAATGCAGGTAGCGGATCCAGCCCCAGCGCCCGGGGATGCGCCCCGAAGGGCGTTTGAACGGCAGCAGGTCCAGCACCATCACCGTCCAGCATGCCCATCCGCACCACATCCTGCCAAAGAGCAGTGGACCAAGGATCTTGGCGATCAGGTAATGGATGACGCCCATCTGGATCACGCCGGTCAACAACCCGAACAATGCGCCCTCGAGCTGCACATTTTCCTGTCCCATGAAGATGGCAAAACCCAGCAGGAAGAGTCCGACCAGGAAGAGCGTCAGGCGTCTGCCAATGGGTTTTTGCTTCCTGGGAAGCGTGGCGTAGAGACCCAGACCAACTCCCAAGGGATGTGCCGATGTATCCGAACATGATCAACGGCTGGACATAACCCGAGGCGGTAAAGCCCCAGATGGCAACGCCCCAGAACGCGAGCATGACAACGAGTGGAACAATGAGACTCTTGAACTGAAAATTGGGATTTACTTTATTGGACATTTTACACTTCCGGACGATGTTGGATTTACACAATGCCTATGATGCGTATCATTTTTTCGATCTCGGTCTCCAGGAAATTCCCTACCTGCTCTCCGAGAAATCCTGAGAAATACCCGTACAGGCACAGCGAGGTGATCCCATGGACCATGCTCCACGTGGACAGCGCCAGGTGCGTGACCTCACCCGTATGAGGCATGCCATATTTTTTCAGCATCCTGTATTGGGATTTCAGGCTGGCTGGCAACCCGGGTTTGCCCGTGATCCTTCCCGCAGCCTGCGCCTCACCGATCACTCCCTGCAAAACCAGGAAACTCCGCTGGGCGGAAGGACCCACCTCCCCTGCCAGCTGGTAGCCGGGGATCGGCGTGCCAAAAAGGAAGATGTATTTCTGGGGATTCGCCATACCCCACTCAAAGTAAGCCCTGCAGATGGAACGGAAACGCCCTGCATGATCGCCTGCCTTGCAAAGATCGCGCGCCGAACTCGAGCGCCGTGCTGAACGAGTCGAAGGCATCCATCAACAAGGCAGTGACCAGTGCATCGCGGTCCTTGTAATAGCGATACAAGCCCGGGGCGGTCATGCCCATCTCGCGGGCAATGGCGCGCAGGGAGAGGGAGGCCGCACCCTGCTCAGCCGCCTGCTTCCAGGCTGTGGATTTGATCTCTTCGAGCGTGGATACTCGGATTCGTTCCCTGCGGGTCTGTGTCATGTTCTTCATTCCTGTTATATTGTTTACACTGTAAACATTTTATATCCATGCATACTATTTGTCAAGGGTTGAATCACTGGCTCCCCATAAAAAACCTGGCGATGAACGCCAGGCGGAAACACGAACGCGAAGGGGAAATTTACAAGGCAGGTCACAACCCCAGCGGTCTCTTGAGCCAGTGACTGGCAAGGAAAGTCACAGGGATGCTCGCAAGGCTTGCCAGTAGGAATTTTGTGAACGGTCCCAGGTCGAAACCGAGCAGGAGATAATGGAAAGGCAGCACGATCAAGGATGCAGCACATACGCCGCGAACTGGCTCCTTGCTAGCACGCTCCAGCTGACAGGCGCCGTGACTGCTGCGTTCACGAAGATATTCCGGCTGTGGTGGAACAGCACGGTCAAATGACATCCCGCAGCACAAGACCGACTCCCAGATTGGATAAATAAATCCACATCTGGATATCACTGAAGTGCAGGATAGTTCCTCCCAGCCAGGGCATAGACAGACCACATTACTCAGCGTACCACCCACCCAGCCAGACCATGCCGGCATCTTTTAATTCGGGGAAGCGCAGGAACCAATTCCAGCGATATGCGATCAGACCAATGATGAAGTAAACCCAGGTACACCGCGGCACATCGGCAAACGGCAAGCGGACGAAACCCAACAGGAGACCCAACGGTCGATCGGGACCGCAGATCCGAACCACGGCACTGATGACTGCCAGCAGCATGGAAAGACAGGATTTTCATGAATAGCCTGGTGGATCCGCCTGGGAAACTTCCTTCCTGACCGGTCTCCTTTGAGAGCATCCGCCAGACGGGCGTAGACCGCGCTGAAGATCAACAGGTGCTCGAGAAACCAGAGATGCGCAACATCTATGCCCGCGAGCGAATGTGCGACCAGCACATAAGGAGGTTCAATCCCCGCATTAACGAACAACTGCATGGGAATCCTCACCAAGCCGAAGATCCGCACTAGGCAGAGCTCCAACCGTACCGGAAGCGATCATGGTATAGGTGCGGGCGGATCCCCACTTGTCTACCCGACAGCCCGTGAAATAACCGTTGCCAGATCATGAAGACCTGGGTCCCTCATGCAATAAATGAGCGGTTAACCATGAATGACACGTTGACCCGGAGCGGGAAACGCTTGATGTCCTCCTGGATCGGTCCACCAACCTCCGGTCGGACCATAAGCCTGTCCGACAGTGATGAGGATGATGACCAGCCAGAGCATGAACACGACCGATCCGGCCAGGCAGCCAGGACATACAAGTCGCTGTTCTTCATTTGACGACTCCCTTCATCGTTACATCCAGCCAAAGATCCCTGCGAGTGCCTCCCCTACCGCGTCGGGAAGCCCGTGTGCGAGTCCGCATGCCAGCAGGCTGCCGGTCTTCTCACGCAGGATGCCAAAAAACAATCCGCCAAATGTTGCGGAAAGCGCCCATCCCCATGAAAGCGATGCAAATCCAACTGCTGGATCGTAGGTATTAAAAGCATGGAGAAGTCCGAACAGGATGGAGGTGATGATCAACCCGGCGCCGAATTGGACTCCGAGCACCTGCAGCGGACGACCAAATGCCTGGTTCAGCCTCGATTGAACATATCCCCGCCAGACAAATTCCTCCCCGAACCCCGAAAAGATGAACTGCCAGACCACCGTGGAGACGATCAACAGGGATAATTTCCCCAGCATCCAAGCAAGAACAATTGGGAACAACAGCAGCAGGATCGTGGTGATCACATTGCTGCGGGCGGAGGAAGCTGCTTTACCTGTCTGCAGGCGGCGCAGGATCAGGAGCATGATCGCGATGCCGGCGATCTCTCCCAGGGTCGTGATGGCTCCGCCGGGAAACGTCCGGTAGTCCATCTTCAACCACAGGATCGTCAACATCAAGACCGCCACAGGGACGATGCGCACGAGATAGGCTTTGATCCCCAGGTCCAGGTTCAACTGCCAAGCGGAGGTTGTAATTCCGTACTCCGCCCAATTCCGGCGCGCCAACCAGATGACCAGGGCTGGCACACCCACAAAGACAAGCATCCCTATATATGTCCAGCCCAGGTTTTGGAGCTCCCATTGCACGATTCCCAGGGAACGTAAAGCGATTCCCCCTGCTTGCATGACGGCATAAACCAGGAGGATTTCAATGATGGCAAGGATCTTGGATCTCACTCTGACCTTCCTTCATCAAGAATGAATACACGCGTCATCGCATGCATCCCCCACTTTTCACCTGCCTGGGTTATTCCTATATATCCTCTCCGTACATCTGGTCGGGACCCAGGTACTCTGGAAACCGGCTGCGCAGGGACTTGCGCGCCTCGTAGCACAGGTGACAGGCATCCGCATAGGTGTCGGCATGCGGGAGGTTGTACTCGGTCACCAGTGCTGCCGGTCCTCCCCGCAGGAGCGGTCCGCAGATCGGGTGTGCATCCGCATCGTATTCATAGCAGATCTGCTTCAGAGGCCTCTCGAACAGGTTGCCGATCACCACGCCCTGGCAGATATGCAGGTTCCCAAGCGGGTCAACGTGAATCCTGCCCGGTTCGCGCAAGTCCTCGTGCGGGCATTCGGTCAGACTATCCCAGGGTTTTCCCTCGACCTTCGAGGCCAGCCGGGTGGCTCGCCCGCGGTACATGACCTGCCCCTCATCCTCGATCTGCCCGTGGATGTCAGGCGCGCTTCCATCCGGCTGGGCGATGCTGATCACGCCCGTCGGGATGTTCAGCCACTTGGCAGCCACCACGGCATTCTGCGGTTTTTCGCCGAGACATTCCTCGCAATGATACTTGTCACTGCTGACCGACAGGTCCGCCAGCCGCCCCGCGAACGGCTGCAGGTTTTCCATTGCATCCGCCACCGAATTCGCCCAGAAGGCATTGGTGACAATCCCCACCGAAAAATCCATCTCTGCAGCCAGCCGCACACCCCGGGTAAGCACCGCGTAATAGAGGAACGGCTCGCCGCCCTCGAAATAGATGGATTTGACGTCGTTATCCTTCGCCTGTTTGAGGATCTCCTGCACCTGCTCGAGCGTCAGGGTGCCGGTCTGCCGCGGGCTGCCCCACAAAAAGCAATGATCGCACTCGTACAGGCACTGGTAGGTCAGGAGGATGTGCACGCCGGTGAGTTTCATGGACGCTCCTTGCTCCAATACCACTGTAGCAAAAAACGCCGCCCAAGTCATGGGTCAAATATCACCTTGGGGCTATAATAAAGTAACCCTTTCAGGAGGTCGAATGTCAAACGTCTTTGCGTCCAAACACCCATTGGTGGCACACAAGCTCTCCCGCCTGCGTGACAGGAACACCGATCCGAAGAGGTTCCGTGAACTGGTACGCGAAATAGCCGCCCTGCTTGCCTACGAGGCGACCGCGGACCTGGCGACCATCCCCCGCCCCCTGGAGACCCCGCTCGCCAGCATCACGGGGGTGGAACTCCAGGAAAAGATCGGTCTCGTCCCCATCCTGCGGGCAGGTCTGGGCATGGTGGAGGGTTTCTGGGAATTGATGCCCACTGCCGAGGTCTGGCATATCGGGTTGTACCGGGACGAACGCACGCTCAAGCCCGTGGAATACTACAACAAGCTGCCCGTCGAGCCGACCGTCTCCGTTTCGATCATCCTGGACCCCATGCTCGCCACCGGTGGTTCCGCCACCGCCACCGCGGATGTGTTGAAACGCTGGGGAGTGAAGAAGATCAAGTTCGTCGGCTTGATCGCCGCGCCTGAGGGCATCGCCGCGATGCAGAAGGCGCATCCCGACATCCCCATCTATCTCGCGGCCATCGACGACCACCTGAACGAGCGCGGGTACATCGTGCCCGGTCTGGGTGACGCCGGCGACCGCCAGTTCGGGACAGGCTGATCGGACCAGGTGATATATGAAAGTTATTGCCGGATTCACCGTCATTCCCGTTGGTACGGGAACCTCCCTTTCGGAGTATGTCGCTGCCTGCCAGCGCGTACTCGAGAAGACAGGCTTGAACTACCAGATGCATGCGAACGGCACCAACCTGGAGGGCGAATGGGAACAGGTCATGGATGCCATCCAGCGCTGCCATGAGACCCTGCATGCCATGGGTGTGCCGCGCATCGCGACCGTTATCACGCTCGGCACGCGCATCGATCGCGACCAGGATATGGCGGATAAGATCCAAAGCGTAAAGGCGAGGTTGGACAATGTGGAAGATAATCGCCTTCCTCCTGCTTAGCCTGCCCATCCTTTACATCTCACGCGCCTCCCTGCGCGCCAGGGGTTCCCACGGCTTTTACCGTTTCTTTGCCTGGGAGGCGATCCTTGGACTCTTCCTGCTCAACGTGGATGCCTGGTTCCGTGACCCATTCTCCTGGCACCAGGTCATCTCGTGGATATTACTGATCGCATCTTTCATTCCCCTGTTCTTCGGCGTCAGGGGATTGCGTTCGCAGGGCAAACCGGTAAAGACCCGGGAGGGTGACCCGACCCTGCTCGCGTTCGAAAAGACGACCGCGCTGGTGACCACCGGCATCTATCGCTTCATCCGTCATCCCTTATACAGCTCCCTGCTCCTTTTGGCATGGGGCATCTTCTTTAAGGATCCATCCTGGTCCGGTGTTCTGCTGCTCACACCATCGCCACACTTTTTCTGGTCCTCACCGCCAGGGCGGATGAGATGGAGTGCATCCGGTTCTTCGGCGATCAATACCTGGAATACCGGAAGCGCACAAAAATGTTCATACCGTTCCTGTTCTGATTCACCGATCCCCTGCCGAAATAATTAGATTAAAAAACATTAAGTGCTATACTCGCCTCAATGGATTGGAACGGGACATCCACAAAATCCTTTTTTCAATGGAGGAGATATGCAGAATGCAAGGATTGCACGCTGGGTCGGGTTGATCGTTCTTTTCTCCCTGGTTGTCGGATGTGGAACAGGACCTGCCGCGCCAACGGCAACTCCGGTTCCCCCCACAGACACCCCGGAACCGACACCCGTACCGCCCACCGAAACCCCTGTACCCACCGATACTCCCCTGCCTACACCGACCAAGGGACCGATCATCATTGATGATGATTTCAGCACCGACACCGGCAGGTTCAAATGTGATGGATGTTCCATCCAGGATGGCGCGCTGATCGTGGGCGCCTTCCCCATGGTGGACACCTATGCACCCTTCCTTGTTCTTTGCGATGATTGCGGGGAATCGGAAAATTACAAGATGTCCGTGGACACCTGGTATATCGAGGGGAATTCCGATGCGGGTTTCGGTCTTGTCGTTCGCAATGTCGAGCGCAAATATGCCATCCTCATGGCGGTTTCATCCTGGCAGCTCTACAACGTCCTTCTCTTCGATAAATCCGTCGATGGCGGCAGGGGCTGGATGACCTACATCGGACCCTGGACCAAGGGAGGCTTGAAAGCCGGACGGGGTGTCAACCACATCGAAGTCATCGTGAAAAGCGAGCCCGGTAAATCCATCCTGACCCTGACCATCAACAACGACTTCACCCGTACCGTTGAGCTTCCATCGGCAGCGGAGAAGTTGGGGTTTTCGGTTGGCAAATGGGAGATCGGCGCCGCCTTCGATAACTTCCACTACGAAGAAATACCGTAACATTTCATCCCAATCGACAGGGCGGCATGTCATATGCCGCCCTGTTTTTGTATTAAACTCAACCATGAAAGCCATGCTCCTGCGCGGGCTTGCCCCGCTTGCACAGAATCCCTCCCCTCTTTCATTGGAAGAGGTTCCCGAACCGATCCTCGCGGAAGGCGAGATCCTCATCCGGGTCACACGCTGCGGGGTCTGCCACACGGAATTGGATGAGATCGAGGGCAGGACTCCCCCGCCCCAACTTCCGGTCATCCTCGGGCACCAGGTGGTTGGCAGGGTCGTGCAGGGGGAAAATAAGGGTCAGCGCGTGGGTGTCGCCTGGATCGCCTCCGCCTGCGGGAAATGCAGTTATTGCACTTCCGGGCAGGAGAACCTCTGCCCGCATTTCCAAGCCACAGGCAGGGACGTGGATGGCGGTTATGCGGAATATATGAAAATCGGATCCCAATTTGCACATCCGATCCCAGATTCACTATCGGACTCAGAAGCCGCGCCATTGTTGTGCGCGGGTGCCATCGGCTACCGTTCCCTGCGCTTGAGCAACCTGCGGGATGGTCAATCCCTGGGGCTGATGGGCTTCGGCGGGTCGAACCACCTGGTCTTGAAGATGGCGAGGCACAAATTTCCGGAGGCGGGGATCTTCGTCTTCAGCCGCAGCGAAGGCGAACGCGACCTTGCCCGCTCCCTGGGCGCAGCCTGGGCAGGCGCGATCGACGAGGTTCCCCCGCTGGAGCTGGACGCGGTCATCGACACCACTCCTGTATGGAAACCGGACCTGGAGGCGCTCAAACGTCTCAAACCCGGCGGGCGCCTGGTCATCAACGCCATCCGCAAGGAGGACGCCGACAAGCCGGTGTTGGCGACACTCGATTACCCCTCCCAGTTATGGATGGAGAAGGAGATCAAGAGCGTCGCGAACGTGACCCGGGGCGATGTGCGCGAGTTCCTGTCCCTCGCCTCCCTGGCAGGCATCCGTCCTGAATACCAGGAGTATGAACTGAAGGATGCCGAACCGCGCCCTGCTGGAAATGAAGCAGGGTAAAATCCATGGAGCTAAAGTTTTGGTGATTGGAGGCTGAATGGCTGAATTAAAGACCAAATTGAACGATGCCAGTGTGGATGATTTTCTGAACGGGTTTTCCGAAACCAACACGCAAAGACTGTTATGTGATCTTGAAGATGATGAAACAGGCGACCAGGGCTGAGCCGAAGATGTGGGGATCAAGCATCGTTGGGTTTGGGAACTACCACTACAAATCTGCCAGTGGTCGTGAAGGTGATTGGATGCAGATTGCCTTTTGGCCTCGTAAACAGAACCTCACCCTTTACTTCATGACGGGCTTTGACGCCCACAAAGATCTGCTGAAGAAACTTGGAAAACATACGACCAGCAAAGGCTGCTTGTACATCAAGAAACTAAGCGACGTGGATGGGACAGTTCTCAAGGAACTCATTGTGAGTTCTGTTAAAGCGATTAAGGCAAAAAAATAGCAGGAAGATCCAATGTCACAAAATTCCACACCTGCCAAAGCCAGCCTGACTGCCATTCTGCGCCTGGTATTTGGGATCCTCTTCATCGGCGCGATACTCTTCTGGCCTGCCGGCACGTGGAATTACTGGCAAGCCTGGGCATGGCTCGCCGCGCTCTTCATACCGATGGTGATCTCCTTCATCTATCTTGTCAGGGTTGACCCTGCCCTGCTTGAACGGCGCATACGGACGAAGGAGACCCGCCCCGAACAAAAATGGATCATCGCCGCCTCGGTTGTCTACTTCCTGGTCATCTTCATCCTGCCCGGATTTGATCGACGCTATGGCTGGTCATCCGTCCCGGTCTGGCTGGTGATCCTCGCCGACCTGGTAGTGATCGGTGCGTATGCGCTTTATATCCTGGTGATGAGAACGAACAGTTACGCCTCACGCATCATCGAGGTGGAGGAGGAACAGCCGGTCATCTCCAGCGGACCGTATGCACTCGTCCGGCATCCCATGTACCTCTCCATGATCCTGATGATGACCGCCACCCCGCTGGCGCTTGGTTCCTTCTGGGCATTCATCCCCTCGCTCGCACTTATCCCCCTGCTGGCAGCCCGCGCCAGGAACGAGGAGGAACTTTTATTGAAGGACCTCAAAGGCTATCGCGAGTACACGGAAAAAACGCGCTACCGTCTCTTCCCGGGCATCTGGTGAACATGAGACCGGTCAAAGACCCCGAGGGGTTCGAGCAGAAACGTCTCCATGAACGCGTGGATTTTTCCGGCGCGCGTGTCCTGGAGATCGGCTGCGGTGACGGGCGGCTGACCTGGAAATATGCCGCCGCGGCTGACTCCACCTTCGGGTTCGATCCCGATTTTGACGAACTGCGCATCGCGCGCATGGATTGCCCTGCCGACCTGCGCCAGCGCATCCACCTGGTGCGTGCGGATTCCTACCATATCCCCTTTTCCAAAAACACCTTTGATATTGCCATCCTCGCCTGGTCGCTTTGATGAATGGAACACGCGAGCATGGTTCATGCTCTTGGTGAGATCCGCAGAACGCTCAAACAGGGCGGCATCCTGATCGACCTGCGTCCCGTGGAGGACAACTGGTCCGTGGAGGTGCATTCCGCCTCCGGCTTGCAGACTGCCGGATTCCTGACCGACATGCCGGACGGGCAGGCGGACGACGCGGCTGCCTTTGAGGCGATGCGCGACGTGGAGTCGCGCGGCTGGTTCACACGCGAGGAGGATCAGGAGTTCGCCTTCTTCTATTACTGGAACACACCCTCGGAGATGCGGGATTTCATCGAGCAGGAATGGGAGGAATTTTAATAAACTCGAACCGGACCTTTATCGAAAGACCAGTTCCCTGTGGGCGAGCGCCAACGCAGACGCCCGGGTGCGCGTGCGCGTCAAGATGTTGATCACGAGGTGGAAGCAGGCAGGCTGACGGGCTGTTCATGGATCCGGGGTTTGGGAGGACATACTCATTCCAGTTCCATATTGACCTATTGATTTTTGGACAAATATGGTACATAATGTACGAATAGCCAAAGGAGTGAGTTATGATTCAGGAAACATGTCATTTTTGCCATCGTTGCCATCTGGCTTGCCATGCTCAGTTGCAGCCTGCCAGGTATCGGTCAGGTAGTAGATACAACTCCAACCGCCTCAGGAAATGAAGATCTCATCGCCACGATCACTGCACTCGCTACATTTCAGCAGGAACCCCAACCCGACGCCAGTACACAGACCCCCGTCCCCACGGCGAACATCCTCGTCACTGCCACCACCTGCTACCCCCATGATCACTGTGAACTCGGCTGCCAACCTCCGCTACGGACCGGGCACGGTGTATGATCCGCCGGTCGGAACCCTGCCGGCAGGCGCGACCGCAAATGTTGAAGGCAAAGATAGCACCGGTTATTGGTACTACGTCGTATACCCATCCGGACCGGGTGGCAGAGCATGGATCTCAGCCAGCCTCGTGACACCCAGCTGTCTTCCGACCACGGTGGCGGTCGTCCCGGCACCACCCACGCCACTGCCTCCCAGCGGATCCTGCAAAGGTAATTTTGTCTGGCGCCTGATCAAACCGAGCGACAAGGTATGCGTGTCACCCGCCTCCAAGGCTCAGGCTGATGCTGACAACGCCGCGGCGGGCTCGCGCAAGATCATCGCCATCTATGGAGTGGACGCCTGCATCTCCGGTTATGTCTGGCGGGAGGCTTATCCGGGAGACGTGGTCTGTGTGACAGGTGCCGTTCGTTCCCAGGCGGCAGCCGATAATGCTGCTGCTGCTTCGCGCTGGGTGGTTGGTCCTTATGGACCGCATACCTGCATCGCCGGCTTCGTCTGGCGCGAAGCCAGACCGGGAGATGATGTCTGCGTGACAGGGGAAGTCCGGACGCAGGCTGCGAATGATAATGCGGCAGCTGCCTCGCGCAAGGCGATTAACGTGTATGGTCCGGACGCATGCATCTCCGGTTACGTCTGGCGGGAAGCCTTCTCAGGAGATACGGTCTGTGTCACCCCGGAGGTAAGGACGCAGGTGCAGGCAGATAATGCCGCCGCGCCCGGTCACACCTGGCCTTAGACCATAACCATCGTACTGCCCTCCTCCATATCCCTTGATGATGGATGTGGAGGAGGTTTTTATCAAGGGGAGATCTGATAGATGATGAATTTTTCGTTATCGAACACTTCTGTGAGCGACACGGAAGGGTTGCAGGTGGTCACGTCTGCCGGGGAGACCTGGTCCACCGCCCCGCGTGATTTCCGGATGACGACATAATCTGCCAGGGGCAAGGCATCGCACTGATCCACCAGTAACAAATCCCGGTCAGTGAACAGGCGCAGGGCGCGCGGCTTGTAAAATGCCACGACGCTCTCTTCAGGGGTGTTGGCTTTGATGTACTCGAACATCTCGAGCGAGACGGGATCGAAGACATTGCCATAGGGACCGCGCCCATGTGCAAGGTTGCTGCGCGCCAGGTCGATGGTGTTCCACACAAAGACCGCCAGGATGACCAGCCAGAAGCCACGCGTCAACCACAAACCGGCGCCCTGGTGTTTTTCGGTCAGCGCAAAGCAGGTTGCCTGCATGCCTCGATACGCGAAATAGACCAGCAACGGCAGCAGCGGGAAGAGAAAACGGATACCCTGCTGGTCCGGCCAGATGATGAAGAGCCCATAACTGAGCAGCAGGTAGAAAATGAAATGGATGTCCTTCCTGTAATTCAGGACGATCCCCCCAATGATGAAGGGGAGCAACAATCCGTAGATGATCTCGGGATGAGGCAGGTCGGTGAAAAAATAGGCGGGCAGGGCTGCATACGCATCCAGGTTGTTCACGAGCGTGGAGGGGCTCAGGTTAAAAAGATGCTCGATGTGTGACCCCTCCCCTGCCGGGAACACGACCAGGTTGAGGATCGCAAGCAAGCCAAAGATATAGTAGGGGATCAGCCCGGTTGCCAGCACGCCCTTCCAATCCAGTTTCGGGCGGGGGCGCATTTGCAGATAGGTGAACACCTGCACCAGGAACAGGGTCGGGATGAGCAGGATCCCATTTGTCCGCACAAAGAACCCCAGGAACAGTGCCAGCCCGAGCCACGTGTTGATTCCCCTCGAGCCCAGGTAATTGCCATCCTTCAAAATGGCATTCTCGATAAGCAGCAAAGCCAGCGTCGAAAAGAACAGGAAGGCGATATCCGAGAGCAGCGAGTCCTCGAACTTGAGCAGCAACGGGCTGAAGGCAAATACCGCCAGCAGCAGCGCGAACTCAAGTTTGGACAGGCGGCGCTGCAGCAGTAGGTAAAAGACCCACAGGAAAAGCGCGTAGAAGACCAGGTTGGTGTACTTCAGGCAGAGCACGTTCAGCGGACCGCAGGCGAGCGTGAACGGCGCCAGCATTGCCGGGTAACCCCACGGGTACGCGTCCGGACCGATGAAGTGCGTGGACTCGCGCATCGTGAAGGTATTGCGCTGGATGAATTCATCCGTCTCACCCCGGGTGATGGAGACCGCCTGCATTACGTAGGAAGCCCAGTCATCGCCCCACTCATGGTCCCTGGTCAGGGATGCAAAAGCGAGCAGGCTGGACAGCAGGATGATGACGAGAGGCAGCAGGTATTTTTTCATTGTCCTGATTCTACGCTATTGTACGGCGATGTCCACCTTGAACAGGCGGGAGAGGAATTTATGCAGCAAAAACACGGGTACCACCAGCAGGGCATGCAAACCCGCGCTCAATCCGAACAGGGTCGCCACTGATTGCAGGAAGGTATTCACCGGCGGGGCGACATGCTCCAGCATCCACGGACCCGCGCCCGCGAACAACGCCACGCCCAGGATGCCGGTCACCCACACCGCCATCGGGGTCCACGCATGCCGGTCGGAGGCGGAGGGCAGCATGGTGCTGCTGACCGCAAAGGTCAGGTAGAACCAGAACGGAAAACCACTCACCCCCGGCAGGGCTTTCAGCGCCGCCAGGAACAATTCGGTCTGCCCATTCTGCAGGGTTTGCCAGAGCAGCAGCAGGTTCAGCTTATATACGGATGCCTACGCCACGAACGCCCCGCCTGCCAGCAGCGGCGCCATGCCCACCAGGGAATCGCGCAGGTAGTCCGAGCGGGCGGTCTCCACGTAACCCAGGATCAACTGCCCTTCAGGTGTCAGGCGCGGCACCAGGGAGAAGTTCCCCGTCCGCACCCCCA
The DNA here is from genome assembly GCA_963823545.1 of uncultured Chloroflexia bacterium. GTDB lineage: Bacteria > Chloroflexota > Anaerolineae > Anaerolineales > Villigracilaceae > Denitrolinea. The sequence goes on from CAWGMC010000005.1 coordinate 133,268, forward strand.
GCAGCTTTGCCACGATGAAATGACTGAGTTCGTGCAGCAGCACCCCGGGCAGGAACAGGACCGAGAACAGACCGATGGTCGCTTTTGGGCTGCGGGTCAGGATCAGGAACACCGCCTGGATCTCACGGTGCAAAAGCCGCTGGAGGAACACCAGCGGCACCAGGCTGGCGATGAACCACACAAGACCGGTTAGCACGGTGCAGGCAGCCGCCCGCTATCCACGGATCGCGGCTTTGGTGATGGCGACGAAATCATCCACTTTCAGGCTCGCGCCGCCCACCAGCGCGCCGTCGATCTCCGGGCTGGCAAAATACTCAGCCGCGTTCGCCCCGGTGACCGAGCCGCCATACAGCACACGGATGGCTCCCGCCGCGTCCGCACCGAAGAGTTCCGCCAGCGCCGGACGGATCAGGTTGTGCACCACGCCTTCCGCGTTCTCAACGCTGGAGGCGCGCCCGGTCCCGATCGCCCAGACCGGTTCGTAGGCGATCACCAGGCGGGAGGCGAGAGCGGCATCCGTCCCGATCAGACCGCTGTGGATCTGGTGCTTGACCACCTCCGCCGTCTTGTTCGATTCGTACTGCTCCAATGTCTCGCCGACGCAGACGATGGGCGTCAAGTCTGCAGCCTGTGCGGCGCGCACCTTTTTGTTCACGCTCTCATCCGTCTCGCAGAAATAAGCCCTTCGTTCAGAGTGACCGATGATGACATACTTGCAGAATTCCGCCAGCATGCCCGGCGCGACCTCGCCCGTGAACGCGCCCTTGCTCTCCCAGTGCATGTTCTGCGCGCCGAGCCCGATGTCCGTGCCCGCCAGCAGCGCCGAGACCGCCACCAGCGATGGGAAGGGCGGGCACAATACCTTCTCCACGCCCTGTATATCGCGCAGGGGCATCGCCATTTTGGATACCAGGTCGCGGGCTTCCGCGACCGTCTTGTTCATCTTCCAGTTTCCAGCCACAAACGGGGTACGCATGTTTACCAACTTTTGATCAGGGATTTTGAAGCAGATAGGTATCTGCCATCGAACGGATCCAGTCCGGGGTATCCAGGCTCGCCAGCAATTGGTTGAGCAGCCTGCGGGCTTCGGGTTTCTTCCCCTCTTTGATTAAGATCTCGGCCTCCAGCAGGGTCACTTCCGGCATGCCGGGTTTCGACCTCCGGGCGCGTTCCAGGAATTCACGCGCCTTGGTGTTGTCGCCAAGATACAGGTTGTACCTGCCTTCCGCGATGAATGCCAGGGGTTGGTCCACCCGGGCGATCGATTCGAACGGCAGGTAGGTGACGATCTCATCACTGGCAGCCGCCCGGTAAACCGCCTCGTGATGGGAATTGAGCAGGTCCTCCGGGATCTCTCCGCCCGGCAGGGACAGGATGAGCGCGCTGGTACATTCCCGCGGCTGCCAGCCATGCCTCGCGCCGGGCAAATTCCTGTGCGGCTTCTTTAAAGAAGGTCTGATCCTTGCCTGCCAGTTCCGCGCCCCTGTTCAGCGCTTCATACGCGCGCCGCGGTTGACCTGCATCCAGGTAAGCCAGCGCCAGCCTCAGGTAAGCGTAGGCATCCTCCGGGTTCTGCGTGACCGCCTGCTCGGCTTCCAGTACGGCGGGATTCGGGGTGGGAACCTCGGAGACCGGTCCAACCAGCAGCCTCAGGTCATCGATCCAGAGCTTGCCGCCCGTTTCCTTGTCCTGGGTGGACACGCCGATGGAGAAGCCTGCCACCTTGGACGGGTCGAAGGGTTTGCCGGCGTTATCCTGCCATTCGACGCCCAGGATGGAGCTCAGGGGGATCTCCATCTTCACCCAGTTCTCCACGCTTTCCGGGGGAGTCTCCGCGCGGAAGTAATACGTGGCAAGCGCCTCGGGTGTACCGCCGTACAGGTTCACCTCGAAGGGGATGCCTGCCCGGTCACTCCGCAGATGGAAGGATATGCCTTTCACCTCTCCCCAATTTTCGATCGGGTTGTAATAGAAGCCGCAGGTCGCCCAGCTGTTCGGCACGACCGTGAATTTAAAATGCAGGGAGCTCTTGCTCTCAAATCCAACGCCCGTATCGATCACACAGGAAATAACAGACTGGGTTGCTTCATCAATGTAACCCTGCCATCCCGCGGTATTCAGCGGGGGCGCGCCCTCAAAATCCGAGAGCAGGCGCCCGCCTTCAGTGACAGGCGGAATGTCGATGGCAGGCAGGGTGAGATCGAACTCCGGTGTGAATTGAGCCATCTCGGTCTGGACGGTCTGCGCCACCCCCTCTGCCTCCTGCCTTGCCTGGCGCAGCGCATTCAAACCTAAAAGGCAGCACAGCACCAGCAGGATGGAACCCGCGATGACAGCCCAGCGCGGCAGCTTCTTTTTCTTTTTCGCTTTCTCTTCAACCGCCACCGTTTTTGCCGCGGGTGCAGGTTCTTTTTCCGGGACGGATTCCGCTGCCGGTACTGCAGGAACAGGCGGCGGTTGGGGCGGCAGGGTGATCGTGGTCCCCTGCATCGGAACCCCCGCCGAGAGCCATGCCTGTTTGAAAGCCTTGACCATCTCATCCACGGACTTATATCGGTCCGCGCGTTCCTTCGACAACGTCTTGAGCAGGACGCGCTCCACGGGTTCCGGCACGCTGGGATTGATCTTGTGCGGGATCGGCAGCGGCGTGTAAATGTGATCGTGGATGATGGAGAAGGGCGTGTCCGCGTTGAACGGCACCTGCCCCACCACCATCTCGTACAGCATCACGCCAAAGGAATAGATATCCGTGCCATCATCCAGGTCCTTTTTCCCCATCGCCTGTTCCGGCGAGATGTACTGCGGCGTGCCCATGATCATGTCGCCCGAAAGGGTCGATTCCCCCATCGAGGCGATGCGCGCCAGCCCGAAATCCGCCAGGTAGATCGACTTGTCGCTCGTCAGCAGGACGTTGGAAGGCTTGATATCCCGGTGCAGGATGCCCGTCTTGTGTGCATAGGAGAGCGCCGCGCCGATGGCTTCGATGATCTCCGTCAGCTCAACCGTCCCCAGCGGACCGCGTGCCATGCGCGCCTTGAGCGTCTCCCCCTCGATGTATTTCATCACCAGGAACGGGCGCTTCTCGTGCTCGGAATAATCGTAGACGGGGATGATGTTCGGGTGCTCGAGCTTTGCCACCAGCCGCGCCTCGCGTCGGAAGCGCGCCTCAAAGTTCGGATCCTCCCCGAATGCAGGATGCAGGACCTTGAGCGCCACGTAGCGGTCGAGCGCGGCATGGTAGGCTTTATAGACCGTCGCCATGCCGCCCTGTCCCAATTGCTCGACAATGCGGTATGGACCTATGTTCTCACCGGGATTGAAGGGCATGGATTTCCCTTTCAGTAATTTGCCTGATTATAGCCCAGGCGCGTAAATTTTTTGTGTCCGTCGTGTTAATTACGTGAAAAATCCGCATGGGTTGTGCCCGGGTTTAAAGAACAGGTCACGCCGGGAGCGTGACCTGTGTGTGAATTCAATTCGGTCTTTCTATTTATCAAGCAACGCTGCCACACCGGGCAGTTCCTTGCCCTCCAGGAACTCGAGCGAGGCGCCGCCGCCGGTCGAGACGTGCGTCATCTGCTTGGCGACACCCGCCTTCTTGACCGCGCTGGCCGAGTCGCCGCCGCCGATCACGGTGGTCGCGCCCAGGGTCGCCAGCAGTTTCGCCAGGGCAAAGGTCCCCTCGGCGAACTTCGGCATCTCGAACACGCCCACGGGTCCATTCCAGACCACCAGCTTTGCGCCGGTCAGCGCCTGCTTGTAGGCTTCGAGGGTCTTCGGACCCACGTCCATCATGCGCCAGCCCGCGGGGATCTTGTCCGCATCCACAACTTTGGAATTGGCTTCCGCTTCGAACTTGTCCGCGATGACCGCGTCGACGGGCAGGACGATCTTGTCCCCGGATTTTGCCAGGATGGCTTTGGCGGTCTCGACGGAAGCGGGTTCCACCAGGCTGTCCTGCATGTTGTAGCCCTTCGCCGCCAGGAAGGTGTTCGCCATGCCGCCGCCGATGATCAGCTTGTCGCATTTGGCGAGCAGGTTTTCCACCACCGCGATCTTGTCGCTGATCTTCGCGCCGCCCAGGATGGCGATGTAGGGATGCTCGGGGTTGTTCGTCGCGCGCCCGAGGTATTCCAGTTCCTGTTCCATCAGGAAACCGGAGACCGCCGGGAGGAAGCGCGCGATGCCCTCCGTGGAGGAGTGGGCGCGGTGTGCGGAACCGAAGGCATCGTTCACGTACACCTCGCCGAGTTTCGCCATCTGCTTCGCCAGGTCCAGGTCGTTCTTTTCCTCGCCGGCGTGGAAGCGGGTATTTTCCAGCATCAGCACATCGCCGGGCTTGAGCGCCTGCGCCATCTTCTCCACCTCGGGGCCGACGCAGTCGGGTGCCATCTGGACCGGCCTGCCCAGGTGACCTGCCAGGACTTCCGCGGCAGCCTTCAGGCTGAACTCGGGATCCGGTCCGCCCTTGGGGCGTCCGAGGTGGCTCATCAGGATCAACGAGGCGCCCTGTTCGAGCACATACTTGATGGTCGGAAGAGCCGCCTTGATGCGCTTGTCATCGGTCACTTTGCCGTCCGCCATCGGCACGTTGAAGTCCACGCGCATCAGGACGCGTTTCCCCTTCAGGTCAATATCCTTTACGGTTTTCTTATTCATGGGTGCTCCTGCCCCTTTCAAAGTCCTCCCGCGCCTGGGTTGCCAGGAACGCGGGAGGCGGATTGAAAGGGAGCGGTTGGATTAGAGGGATTTCGCCATCATGGCCGCCAGGTCGGCGGTGCGGACCGAGTAACCCCATTCATTATCGTACCAGGCGACGATCTTGACGAAGGTGCTCTTTTCCTTGCCGAGCACCATGGTGAAGGGCAGGTCGATCGAGGAGGAGTGCGGGTCGCCCTTGTAGTCGATGCAGACCAGCGGTTCTTCCACAGCCTGCAGGATGCCCTTGAAGCGCGGCAGTTTCGCGGCATCGCGGAAGAGCTGGCGCAGTTCCTCCGTGGTGGTTTCCTTCTCAAGTTCCGCAGTGAAGTCCGATGACGGAAACCGTGGTGATCGGGCACGCGCAGGGCATATCCATCGAACTTGCCCTCCAGGTCGGGGATCACCAGCGAGATCGCCTTGGCAGCGCCGGTCGTGGTCGGGATGATGCTCATCGCAGCCGCGCGGGCGCGCCGCAGGTCTGAATGCGGCATGTCAAGGATCTTCTGATCGTTGGTGTAGGCATGGATGGTGGTCATGAAGGCACGCTTGATCGTCGAACTTGTCATGCACCACCTTGGCAGCCGGCGCCAGGCAGTTCGTCGTGCAGGAGGCATTCGAGATGACGTGGTGGGTCTTCGGGTCGTACTTGTCCTCGTTCACGCCCAACACGATGGTCAGGTCTTCGCCCTGTGCAGGTGCGGAGATGATGACCTTCTTCGCGCCGCCCTTGGTGATGTGATTGACTGCACCTTTGACGGTCTTGCCTTTCTTGTTCACGCCGTCTTCCTTGATGGTGAACAAGCCGGTGGATTCGATCACGATATCCACACCCAGGCTGCCCCACGGGATCGCGGAAGGATCGGTCTCCTTGAATGCCTTGATCTTCTTGCCATCCACCATCAGATCATCGTCATCCACGACTTCCACGGTGCCGTCAAAGCGCCCGTAGTTCGAATCATACTTCAACAGGTGCGCCATGGTCTTGATATCGCCGATGTCGTTGAATGCCACGACCTCGAGTTCCTTCGGATACATGTCGCGGATGGCCTTGAGCACCTGCCGGCCGATCCGTCCAAATCCGTTGATGCCAACTTTGGTAGCCATAGTGAAACTCCTTGAATTGTGATTTATTTCACGATTATATCGGAAATAATAGATTTCGAAAAGAGCTAAACGATTTTACTCCAAAAAACATCCGGTTTCGTAACATATTTTTACCCCCTGCCGAGGCGCTTCACTGTCGGCTACATCAGCGACAAGTGCTGATGCCACTTCCATCGACCTATGCTCTCAGCGGTCCCGTCCGTTCATAGAAGAGGTTCATGATCGTCTGTCCCAGTTTCCCCGAGTCGTGCCGCCAGGGATGGTCCACATCCACCAGGTCCGCGCAATAGGAACGGGTGTCCGCCAGGGTGCGTTCGTCCGCGCGCACCCAGGCACTGTTCGTCGGCAGAGGCGCGGAATAATTCCCGTTGCACAACACCACATCGAACAGGTCCTCGCCGATGTGCTCCTCCAGCGCGCGCACATGGTCGTGGCAGGAGTATGTATCCGTCTCGCCGGTCTGCGTGGCGATGTTGCACACGAATAATTTGATGGCACGGCTCGCCTGCACCGCCGCCAGCAGGTCGTGCACCAGCAGGTTGGGCAGCAGGCTGGTGTACAGGCTGCCCGGTCCCACGATGACCAGGTCCGCGTTCAGGATCGCCTTCACGGAGGGCGGGAAGGCGGGCGCGTCACTGGGTTCCAGCCAGACGCGGCGCACGCGTCCCGCCGCTTCGGGGATGTTGCTCTCCCCCTCCACCCGGACCTCGTTGATCGTGTATGGAAGTTTGATGTCCGCCACCAGCCGGACGTCATGCAGCGTGGAGGGCAGCACGCGCCCGCTGACCGAAAGCACGCGCCCGGATTCAGCCACCGCCTCCTCGAAGCTCCCGGTGATATCGGAGAGCGCCGCGATGAACAGGTTGCCGAAGGAATGCCCGTCCAACCCCGGCTCGCCGCTGAAGCGGTATTGGAACAGCTGGGTCAGCATCGCCTCATCGCTGGAGAGCGCCGCCAGGCAGTTGCGGATGTCGCCCGGGGGCAGGATGCCTTGGCTCTCGCGCAGGCGCCCCGAGGAACCACCGTCATCCGCCACGGTGACCACCGCGGTGATGTTGCTGGTGTACTCCTTGAGACCGCGCAGCAGGCTCGCCAGCCCGTGACCTCCGCCGATGGTGACCACGCGCGGTCCGCGCGTCCGCCGGTTATATTCCGCCACCTGGTCCAGCACGTTGCGCCCCGGCTGCAGGAAGGGCTTCAGCAGGGCACGGTTCAGCCCCCAGATGCCGTAGGCGGTGATGCCCAAGCCGATGCTCCCGAAGATCACCACCCGCAGGATGCGCGGCAGGAACCGCAGGGAGACATAGGAAAGGATGTCGAGGAAGGTCTGGTTCGTGAACTCGGTGCGGTAAAAATCGAGCAGCAGGATGGCAAGCCCCACCCCCAGGAATGTGATGCCCGCCAGCGTCACCACCATCCAGCGCTTGATGCCCAGACCCGGCAGGAACATGTTGCGCAGCGACTGCCAGGAGTTCTTGGATGTCTTCGTCTCGCTCATGGGTGGGAATATAGCAGTGATTGCGAAGGTCGTCAACCAGCCTCGGTTATAATATCCAGGCATGGGACACGTGATTTCCATTGATGTGGGCGGGACACATCTGCGTGCTGCCTCCTATGCGCAAGACAGCCAGATTCCCGTCAAGTGCCAGCGCATCAGATCCCAGGCTCCCGGTGAAAAGGTCATCGACCGCATGCTCAAACTGGTCGAGGAGATCTGGTCGGATGGCGTGGATGCCATCGGCGTCTCCTCGCCCGGACCTCTCGACCCGCACACCGGCGTGGTCATGGCAACTCCCAACATCAAGGAATGGCATAACTTCCCGCTGACTGCCAGCCTGATGAAGCACTTCGGCGTGCCCGCCTTCCTGGATAATGACGCCAACCTTGCCGGGCTGGCGGAATGGAAGTATCGGCGCCGGGCGCGGTCACCATGACGTCCTCTACCTGACGGTCAGCACGGGCGTGGGCGGCGGCGTGATCATCGGCGACCGCCTCCTGCAGGGTTACCACGGTCTCGCCGCGGAACTGGGGCATGTCACCCTCGATCCGGCACCCGACGCACCCCTTTGCGGCTGCGGCTTTCGCGGTCACCTCGAGGCTTTTTCCTCCGGCACCGGCATCGAACACTATGTGGCGGAACAGCTCGCCGCGGGCAGGCGATCCTCGCTCAGCGGGCAGCCCTCCGCGCGCATGATCGCGGATGCCGCCGGCGACGGCGACGAGTTGAGCCGCGCGGCGTTCGCCCGCGCCGGTGAATATCTCGGCATTGCCGTGGCGAACTACCTGCACAGCTTCGACCCCTCCATCGTCATCCTCGGCGGAGGCGTCTCCATGAGCGGCGCGCTCCTGCGGGTGCCCTTTGAAGCCAGCCTGAAAGAACGCGTCTTCCATCCCCGCTATCTCGAAGGACTGGTCATCGCGCAGGCAGAGTTGGGCGATGACGCCGGTCTTTTGGGCGCCCTGGCGCTGGCAAGATTGAAACTTGGAAAGTAAGCGGAGCATTCCTCCGTACATCATCATTAGCCGGTCACTTTCAAACCTAACTGGAGAGTACACGCTTACAGACCGGCTGACCATAAGGAGATTTTATGCAACCAATGAAGTTACCCGGACCCAAGGCACGCGCACTCATCAAGCGCGACTCGGCGGTCATTTCACCCTCCTACCCCCGCAGCTATCCGTTCGTGATGGATCACGGCAAGGGCACGGAGGTCTGGGACGTGGACGGGAATCGCTTCCTGGATTTCATGGCGGGCATCGCCGTCGCCTCCACCGGGCACGCCCATCCCAAGGTGGTCAAAGCCATCCAGCAGCAGGCGGAGAAGTTCATCCACATCTCCTCCGATTTCTATCACGAGGGTTGGATCAAGCTCGCCGAGAAACTGGCGGAGATCGCGCCCTTCGACGATTACGGCGTCTCGTTCATGACCAACTCCGGCACGGAGGCGGTCGAGACCGCCATCAAGCTGGCGCGCTATCACACCGGTCGCAGCAATTTCATCGGCTTCACCGGCGCCTTCCACGGGCGCACCATGGGCGCGGTGACCTTCACCGCCAGCAAGCCGAAATATCACAAGGGCTTCTACCCGCTCATGAACGGCGTCGTGCACGCGCCCTTCCCCGATCCCTACCGCCCGGTGCTTGAACGCAGGAAGGGCGAGGATTACGGCGAGACCGTGGTGCGTTACATCCAGGAACAGATCTTTGACCACATCATTCCTCCGGAAGAGATGGCGGGCATCCTGGTCGAACCCATCCAGGGCGAGGGTGGATACATCGTCCCTCCGCCGGGATTTTTCCCCGCCCTGCGTGAACTCTGCGACGAGTATGAGATCCCCCTGATCGTGGACGAGGTGCAGTCCGGCATGGGACGCACCGGCTCCTGGTGGGCGATCGAGAATTTCGACACCGAACCGGATATCATCACAGCCGCCAAGGGCATCGCCTCCGGCATGCCGCTGGGCGCCTGCATCGCCCGCCGCGAGATCATGGACTGGGAGAAAGGCTCGCACGGCAACACCTTCGGCGGCAATCCCCTCTCCTGCGCCGCAGCCCTCGCCACCCTCGAACTGATCGAGAAGGAATACATGAAGAACGCCGCCAAGGTCGGGGAATATACGCTGGATGCGCTGGCCGAGATCCAGGTGCGCCACCCCTCCATGGGCGACGTGCGCGGCATCGGCTTGATGATCGGCGTGGAGTTCGTCACCGACAAGGACACCAAGGAACCCGCCGACAAGCTCCAGGACCGCATCGTGGACCTGGCGTTCGAGCGCGGCCTGCTCATGCTGGGCTGCAGCAAGAGCGTCATCCGCATCGCCCCGCCGCTCTCCATCTCCCAGGCGGAGGTGGATGAAGGCTTGAAGATCTTCGAGGAAGCCATCACCCTCGCCGAGAAGGAATTCGGCATGCGCAGGAAAAAGAAGTAGAGACGGGGCATGCCTCGTCTGTCGATGGAGGGCGAAGTCCGACAGTCACGAAGCATCGTAAGGAAGCAGTCTCCTCGCATCTGACCCATGTCGTTTTCAAGAAAACGAGTAAAGCCTCCGGGTTGCAAAACCACGGAGGCTTTATTATTGTTTCGATCTCGATCTCCCCTCCCTCGCTCCTATCCCGCGACTTCCACGCAGGTATTCGATCGTCTTCTCGAACAGGAGCGTTTTGGCGGACTGCCCTGTGCCGGTGGTTTGACCGGAGGCTGCCGCAGTGGCTTGAGCCGCGGCTTTTTCCTCCTCTGTCTTGCCGCTTCCAGAGCCGGGGACCTTGGTCACGCCCGGGACGGGGGTGGGGAGAACGATACCGATATTCAGCATAAAAGAGGCTCAGGTCGGCATTGGTGATCTGCAGGGCGGCGATCGACTGTAATTGTTCGGGGGTCAGTGCAGCCACGATCTGATCCTGCACGGCGGTCAGTTCTTCCGAGGCGGTGGTGCTGTCGCCGCTGAGGGCGATCACCGCCTGCCAGAGCGGGATCAGCGTTTTTGCCTGTTCGGGCGTCACGGCGTTGGTGGTGCCGTCCAGTTTCATGATGCCGAAAGCCAGTTGACTGCGCAGGCTGGCGGCGTCACTGTATTCGATGGAGAGATATTCGCCCGCGCTGGATGTCGGCGCGGCGGGGACGGTGTCAGCAGCCGGGGCGCAGGCAAAGAGCAGCGCTGCCGAAACAGCCAGGATGACGAGAGAGCGGAAGATTTTCATTATGATTCCTTTTTGTAGAGCAGGAGCGTGTCCCGCTTTACGGTTATTGTGTCAAGCCTTGCAGATAAGTGATCAGCGCATCCAGCATGGCAGTGGCTACGCCGCTGCCTCCGCTCCCGCCTGTGACTCCTTCAGCCGCCTGTTTGGTGGCGCGCGCTTCTGCCGACATGCCGCTGCCCTGTCCCGAACCCGGCTGTCCCGCTCCGCTTCCGATGGCGATGCCATTGGCGGATGCCCACGCTTGCAGATCGGTGGATTTGAGTCCCATCCCGCGGATGGCGGTCAATTGTTCGGGGGTGAGGGCGGCTTCGATCTGCGCGAGCAGTGCGTTGACCTCAGCCTGGGCGCTGTTGCCCGTGCGGGTCATGTTCTGAAGCGCCTGCCAGAGTGGGAGCATGGTCGCCGCCTGGTCTGCCGTGATGGGCGTATCGGTCTCCGCCAGTTTCAATGAACCGAGCGTCAATTGCATGCGGGCGTTCAGCGCGTTCTCGTAACTGGTGTCCAGGTTGGGACTGACATAGGCGTCCGTACTGGTGACGGTCGTCGGCGCCGTGCCTCCGCACGAAGCCAGCAGCAGGGAGAAGATAATGATCAGGCTGGGGATGAAGAACTTTTTCATGGTTGTTTCCTTTTCGATTGATGATTGGTGATCGGTGACCCGTCACTCGCGGCGCAGGGCTTCGATCGGGTCGAGCTTTGCCGCCTGGGTGGCGGGGTAATATCCAAAGAAGATGCCGACTGCCGCGGCCGCGCCGAATGCCAGCGGGATGGAAAGTGGGACGATCTGCGTCCGCATGCTGCCGAGCGAGCCGAACAGGTACGACCCGCCAACTCCCACCAGCACACCCACCAACCCTCCGACCAGGCTGAGGATGACAGCTTCGATCAGGAACTGGGTCAGCACATTCGAGGCGCGTGCGCCCAGCGCCTGGCGCAAGCCGATCTCGCGCGTGCGTTCGGTGACCGAGACCAGCATGATGTTCATGATGCCGATGCCGCCCACGATCAGCGAGACGCCCGCCACCCATGCCAGCAGGTCGCGGAATGCGGCGGTGGTGGCTTCCTGGGTCGCGATGATGTCCTGCTGGGTCTGCACGGTGAAATCGGGTTTTGCCGCGTCCACGTCATGACGTTCCGCCAGCAATGCGGTGGTCTGCGCGATGACGCTGGGGATCTGCTCCTGGCTTTCGGCTTTGAGGTAGATGGTGCGGACGGCTTCGACGTTCAGCGGAGAGGTGGTCATGTATTTTTGGAAAACGATGCTGAGCGGCAGGTAGACGCGCCCGTCGTAATCCACATCGGATACGATGCCCTTGGTCTCCATCACGCCGATGACGGTCATTTTGGTCGAGCCGACGGTGATCGGTCTGCCCGATGGCGCTCTCAGCGCCGAACAGGTCGGTGGCGATGCCGGAGCCAAGCACGACCAGTTTCGCCTTGCGATCGTCCTCATCTGCGGTGAAGTAGCGCCCCTCTGCCACGGCATATTCGCGCACATCGGGGAAATCCGCCGTGGTGCCGATCAGGGCAATGGCTTCCAGCGTCACACCGCCTGCCCGGATGTTTTGCGGCGTGGGGGATTGTTCGGCGGAAATGCCCGTGATGCCGACCACCTGTTCGGAGATCGCATAAGCGTCCTCGAGCAGCAACGTGCGCCCCGCACCGGGGATGCCGCGCATGGGTGAAACGATCACCAGGTTGGCGCCCAGCGCGTTGATCTGCTCGGCGATCGCGGCTTCCGCGCCCGCGCTGACCGCCAGCATGACGATGACCGATGCCACGCCGATGATCACGCCCAGGGTGGTGAGAAATGAGCGGACCTTGTTGAGCATCAAGCCTTCCCAGGCTGAACGGAATATTTTTCTTAATTTCATGGCATGCCTCTATTTCTGGAGACCCGGGCAGGGATCGGAACCGTCGCGTCCATCGGACAGCAGCTTCCCGTCCTTGACGCAGATGACGCGTTCGGCATGGGCGGCGATGTCCGGCTCGTGCGTCACCATCACGATCGTCGCACCGTCCTTGTGCAGACCGTTCAGGATGTCCATGATCTCCACGCTGGATTTTGAATCAAGATTGCCGGTCGGCTCATCCGCCAGGATCAGCGGCGGATGGTTGACCAGCGCGCGCGCGATCGCGACGCGTTGTTGCTGTCCGCCGGATAACTGGTTGGGATGGTGATGCAGGCGGTCCGCCAATCCGACCGCACTGAGGGATGCCGTCGCCCGGGATTCGGATTCCTCGTCGCTCACGTCGATCTTTGTGTAGAGCATGGGCAGCATCACGTTGGACAACGCGCTCAGGCGTGGCAGCAGGTTGAAGGATTGGAAGATGAATCCCAGCTTCTCGTTGCGCACGTCAGCCAGTTCATTCCGGCTCATTTGGCTCACATCCTGCCCATCGAGAAAATACTGACCGGAGGTGGGGCGGTCCAGGCAGCCGATGATGTTCATCAGGGTGGACTTGCCCGAACCCGAATGTCCCATGATGGCAACGAACTCGCCCCGTTCCACCTGGATATCCATGCCTGCCAGCGCATGCACCTCTGCATCGCCTTCCCCATACACTTTTGTCACACCTGTAATTTCGATTAGATTATTGTTCATCATGATACCTTTCGGCTGACCGCCGGATGACGGTCATTGCCTACTTTGTTTCCACGGTCCCCGTGCTGACCACATCCCCGACCTTCAAGCCGCCCAGGATCTCGGCATTGGCAAAATCCCGCAAGCCGACCGTGACCGGCGTCATTTGCAGCGAACCGTCCGGCTGCAGGACGAAGACCGCAAAGGAACCGGGCGTGAGTTCGCGCAAGGCTTGAATGGGGATGAGCAGGGTTTTGCGTGATTCCGCCGCGATCACTTCCGCTTCCACCGTCATGCCGGACAGGATCGAGAACGAGGTTTCATCCGGCAATGACGCCCATACCACGACCACGGGCGTTCCATCCACGACCTGCAGGGCAGGCTCCACCAGGAGGATCTCGCCGGTCACGGTCGTATCCGGATGGGCATCGAAGGTGAACATCACCTGCATGCCTGCCGCGGCTTTTTCAATATCGGTCTCATCCAGGTAAAAGCGGACGAGTAAATGGTCCGTGGTCACGATCGTCATGACCGGCGAACTGCCGACCGTCTGTCCCTTCACCAGGTTCAGCGCCACCACCGACCCGTCAAAGGGTGCGATCAGGCGGGTGTTTTCCACTGCCAGGCGGGCGCGTTCCAGTTTTGCCGTCTCTGTTCCCAGCGCGGCGATCGAGGCGGTCATCCCCTGCGGACCAGCCTTGACGATCTCCAGCGCAGCCTGGGCATCCTCGAGCGTGACCTTGGCGGTTTCCAGGTTGGAGTGCGCCAGGGCGATATCGGAATCATCCATGTACACGCCCTCTTCCTCCACCAGCAGGTCGATGTTCAACTGTTGGAAGTGATCCCGGTTGATGCGCGCCCGGTCCAGGACTTTTTGAGCTTCAGCCTTCTGTTCTGCGCTTGCCGTGGGATCCGTGTTGAGCGCGGAGAGCGTCGCCTCAGCCTGCTTCAACTGCACTTCCCAGTAATAGGCATCCGAGCCGATGATGTATTGCAGGTCGCTGACAGCCGCCTCCAGTGCGTCCCGTGCGGTGATGACTGCCAGTTCCGCCTGCGCCAGTCCCTGCGCGGAGAACAGCGCCTGGAAATCAGCCTCGGCTTGAAGGTTATCCTCCAGCCGCGCCAGCACCTGCCCCGTCAGGACGGGATCGCCGTTCTTCACGTTCACCTCAGCCACGACGCCTGTCGATCGGAAGCCCAGGTCCACCTGTGCAGCGGGCACGATCGTCCCTGCGCCGTTCGCTGTGATCACCAGGTCGCCCGTGCGGACCTTGGCGGTCTGCAAGGCGGGCGCGGCGGTTTCATCTGCGGCGGATGGCTGGGTGAAATACCATGCTCCACCGATAATGGCTGCGAGCAGGATGCCCGTAATGGCAAGGTTGGAACGCTTCTTGAAGAATTTCATGATTCGACTCCTGGTAAGGCTTGTTTGTAGGAGTGAATGATAGAAGAGTTGTGTAAAGTTGTCTTGGGCACAGTGTAAAGATTTGATGAAGGCTGTTTTCCCCCGTTTTTGCGATTTAACCGGTCTGCCAACTCGCTCGGCGAGGGTGTTCGCGGAGCACCCCAGGAGCGTAGCGGATGGCGCATCGCCCCATCTGTCATTGCATCGTAGAGACGGGGCATCCCCCGATCGTATCTGTAGAGACGGAGCATGCTCCGTCTCTACGTCTCTACAGGGGTTGATCCTGAGGAACGAAGAGGAACCAATCATTCCCCCTGTTCTTCCCGGGGAGGGAGGGAATCAGGAGGGAGAGGCTGGCTGAGGTCTTCGCTGTGGTCGGTTTGACCTGAGGAGGAATCCGTTTCCGGCTCGTCCTCTGAGAGGATGGATTCAAGCCAGGCTCCGGTCTCCTTGACACCGGCGAGCTTGGTTTGCATATTGGACTGAATACGCAAGAGACTGGCTTTGGCGGCGACAGCCAGGGTGACGGCACGGAGTTGAAGCAAAGACCGCTCCCAGGTGCGCTCGTTCGGATCCAAGCCGGATCGCAAGAAATTATCAATGGAGACGGTGACC
Organism: uncultured Chloroflexia bacterium; assembly: GCA_963823545.1. Taxonomy (GTDB): domain Bacteria; phylum Chloroflexota; class Anaerolineae; order Anaerolineales; family Villigracilaceae; genus Denitrolinea. The sequence continues at coordinate 148,376 of CAWGMC010000005.1, forward strand.
ATATCAATATCGGCTTGAAGGTCATCGGTGCGGTGTTTTTCGGCGGATTGGAGGTCGGCGGGGGGAAGACGGGAAGAGTAGAAGCCGTGTTTGTAGGCGTTGGAGTTGCCGGGCTGAGCGCCACGGCGACGTTTCACCGGAGGGCGGGGAGTTTTTGCATGCCTGTTTCTCATTTGAAATCCTTTCATGAATGTTAAAGAACGGGAGGGCAGGGAGATGGGGTGGGAGACGGAGCATGCTCCCCTAGAGACGGAGCATGCTCCGTCTCTACACAGATGGACAGGGTCAAGAATGAGGTTCAAATTGATCGAGGAGTTAAGGATACCCATTTCACGGCGGGCTTCGTAATAGGCTTCCGCCAGGATGGATTCATACCAGGGATGGGCGATGTGTTCCTTTGCCTGGAGGATTTGCATGGAGGCAATGGCGAGGGCAGCGCCGCACTTGGCATGCAGGCTGGATAAGCCCTTACCCGGGTCTGAGGGAGGGTTCTTCATTTCCTGGCGGAGGAGGTGCAGGATGAGGATGCGCAGGAGGGTGATCTCGCCGCCCAGGTCGTTGTTGGGCAGGCTGAGGAGGGCGCGCTGTTGTTCCTCAGTGTAGGTATCCCAATACATACTCTGAGTGTGAACATCGGGGCTGGTGTTTGGTTGGATGGTCATGGTTTCTCCCTGGAAGGCAATAAAAAGAAGAGGGCGTCAGTGACTCACGTCACTGACTGTCAGGGATTCATATCCCTGACATAACTGATGGAACTTGAGGTTGCCTCAGTTGATGGGCCACACCTGCACTTACGTGCAGGTGCAAAGTGTGGTGGCGGGAAGCCACCTCGCCCGATAACATTTAGCACATATGTTCTAAGTTGTCAATGGTGTTTTTTGAAATCGGATGTAGAATTTGTGGGTGAAGTAAGTAAGCAGAAACGCGGAGATCTTCCCTCTACGAGGGCTTCGGCGGTCAGAGTAGGGGCGGGGTGAGGACACCCTCGCCGAGCGAGATCTGTGTTCACCTATTGAGGACGCGGAAACTGAAAAATAAAAAACTATTTCTTGGTTTATCGATGGGAGTTCTGGTTGTCGTTGCCCTGTTTGGGTGGGTCTTGCTTGGTCGGGAAATGCCTGCTTCCAGATGTATCGAGCCACATCTGGAAGCAATTCCCTCTCCTATGCCTCAAGAAAATCCCCAATAAGTGACTCCTAGTGCTCTGCTTGCTGTCCCTGTCTGGTGGAAACCGCAATTGGACAGTGAACAGCAATCTCAATATGAAAACATCACACTTAATCATAAATTTTAATCTGCACAGGATATCTTGGTTTACAAGAATCAGGTTGGATTGCGCACACAGATGGCATAGTACGTTTGATTCTGAGCATAATGTAATAAAAACTTATCAAATACAGGTGGAATTCACTTCCAAATTATTATGACTTTGCCGCCCTTCATTTGCGAAATGGAGAAATTTGGGCGGTTCTTTCCTCGTCTAAATCTACATTGGCCAAGTACGATGCAATTAAAGACGAGTTTATTATCATCCACGACAAGGATGGTCTGTTAAATTGTGGACATGGAACAACAGTGGATGGTAAGCTGTTGATTGAGGATCTTTCCGTTGGAAAACTGGTATTCGTGTTAGGCTGGGAAATCTTCACTTATGATCCTACGATCAGACGAGCGGAGAAATTGCTGGGATTGAAATAAGGATTCCGTGTAAATACAATCGCCATCTCCACGAATGACGTTATATGGTTTACAACCGTGAATGACTACCTGATCCGTTCACTGAACCCTGAGACGAGGATGGTAAAGGAGAATGGCGAACCACCAAGCCTGGTCAGGGATGAAGCGAACCAGACAGGATTAGCATGGGATTCTAGTAAGGCGATTACTGTTGATAATCGATGGCGAGTGTGGGTGGGATACTTTGATAGATTGGAGCCGGATGAAAACGGAAATTACGCATGGCAAGAAGTGAAGCGACCTGTGATATTTGTAGACGACACTCATATATACGAGACCTACGATTATGCAGTCAATGTGTACAAATGGACTTCTGTATTCTCTGTGGCACAGTTCTCTGACGGAAACATGTGGTTTGTAACAGGCATTGGGGTCGTGCGGTACGATGTTGCCGGAGATGATTGGTGTTGGAGCGCAACTCAACCATATTGGGGGACATCTTTCCCGCTTATAACCGAGGATGAACATGGAAATATCTGGATGGTGTATATTGAATTACCTCAGATCTACAAATTAGAGCGATGATGTAGGATTGCAACAAATAATCACCTCGTTCGGCGAGGGTGTCCTCACATCGCCCTACCCAACAACTGAACAGATGGCACCACTGTTTTGCCCGCCCTCCCCGAATGGAAGTACACATTCGGGGAGGGAAAGATTTTTTTACCCATGCGAAGGAAAAGGCACCCCTCCCTGGATGGCGTTCGCCTGCCCCTGCCGTTCTTTGGCAGGGGTTCCATCCGGGGAGGGGCTGGGGGTAGGGCTAAGGAGACCTGGGGTCAGAATAACGGCGGGGTCGGGAGAGATTACAATTTGAGCAATATATGCTATGACGATTTTTACCGAATAACAATTTGTTCTACTCCAGCCCCTTAATCGAATTTGGAGCGTTTACCATGAAAAAGATCTCTTGTGTGTAAGCTTAACCGCTGTAGTAATTGTTGCTGTGATTGTATTGGCTTTTCATATCTGCAACGTAAAAAAGTACGATCACAGGCAAGTCTTGCCTTTGCTCTTAACTCTCCAATTAGATCAAGTCGAGTATCATGTTGACCAACCTATCATTGCAACAATAACTCTTGAGAATACAAGCAATAGCTAGCTCCTTGTCAATTCAAGAATGGCGTTGAATGATCCCATCCTTGCATCACCCGTTCGGGAACTGGCATTTCACATTACCCAACCGAAAGGTAATGCCTATCAGATCAAGGGTTTTATTAACTATCCTGCCATACAAAGTAACGATTTTATTACTATCAATCCTGGCGTGGTTATTAAGCGTACTTATAAGTTGAATATCAAATATAGTCGTTACCAATTTACTGACTTGGGTACGTATAGGATCAGTGTAGATTATCTGAACATCGTTGATCCGGGTTTCATTAACTCTAACGATAGCCGTGAGGCATGGAAGGGCATGCTATTTTCAAATGAAGTGCAGTTTACGATTATCCCATGAGGTTGATATTTACCTGCTCGGCGAGGGTGTCTAAAGCCCACCCGTGCTCCTACCCAACAACTGAGCAGATGACGCTACTGTTTTGCCGCCCTCCCCAAATGGAAGTGCACATTTGGGGAGGGTAAGTTTATTTTGCCCATGCGAGGAAAAGGCACCCCTCCGTGGATGGCGTTCGCTTGCCCCTGCCGTTCTTTGGCAGGGGTTCCATCCGGGGAGGGGCTGGGGGTAGGGCTATGGAGCACCTGCGGTCAGAATAGCGGCGGGGCTGCTTCACGAAGACCTTCACCGAGCGAGAAATCACGGTCCCCAATCCGGCTGGGTGTCATCCGCCGGATTATTGGTCAGGTTGGTTTGATTTGAACCATCAGCGTTCATCAAGTAAATTTCCCAATTGCCATCCCGATTGGTGGCAAAGGCGAGCATTCTGCTGTCTGGTGACCACGTGGGGTAGATATCTTTACCGGGCGAGTCTGTGATCTGTCTAATGTTGCTGCCATCTGCATTCATCACATAGATCTCATAATCCCCGGTGCCATTACTGGCAAAGGCAATCTGCATTCCATCGGGTGACCAATCAACGTGGATTTTATAAATATCACCTGTATTGGTCAGGTTAACACTATTCGAGCTATCCCTATCGTAAATCCAAATATCCTCATAGTTGATCAAAGCAACCTTTTTTCCATCCGGAGAAAAGGAATAGTTCCTGCCTGGGAATACTCCAAGATCCACCCGCTGACCGATATATGGTACTGTACCATAGTCACTCGGATAGGTATCTACTTCTTCGTATAGATTCTTTGGCTCAACCCAGGTTGATCTCCCAGTGAGAAGAATCTATGTATTGGTTAACGCTCCCCCCAGTGGTGGACAATTTTTTTATTACACAGTTTACGTAACGCAGTTTATTGGTGAAGGGGACAGCCACAAATATGACCTCGGATTCTTTCCAGACGGGCGCAAGATAATTATTGGAAGGATCAAAATCTTAAACCGTACTAATATTACTTGTACTCAATTCCAGCGTCAGAATATCATTATCCACAACGTAAGCGACTCGAACCCCAGCTGGAGATAAAGCCGGTTGGCTTTCATCCATGGGGTCTGTGTGACAAATTGCAGCAGGTTCCCCCCATCCGCATTGAACTGGTAGATCTCCTGATTTCCATCTCGATCTCGCTGATAAAAACCAATTTCCCCCGATCCACCACCGATCATGGTTGGAATGAGAGTGGGTGAAGGAATTAAAGTCATCGTCTGGGTCGGGATCAGATCCGGGGTTTTTGTTTGTGTAGGAGGGAAATTTAATGGAATTAACGTATTTACCACAGCCTGCGTTGGAGACAGTGATACATCACCTGCCAGGCTCTTGATAAGAATAAAAATCAAAGCGCCGATCATTACAACCATCACACCGCCCAAAACTGTTGATTTTTTCATAGTTCATTCCTCACCCTTATTAATCCCGATTACACATTAACCGAATGATTTCCCCTTTCTTAATTCCATCACGTTTTTTTCCTAAACTATCTCGTTCGGCAAGGAGTCTTCGCGTAGCACACCCCGCCGCTATTTTGACTGCATCGTATGTTCCATCGTATAGGAAATGGTCTCCTATTTAGCAATAATACTTCACCCGTCAGTATTTTCATCCGATCCGAGAAAACACCCTTGACTACTTAGAACATTTGTACTAAATTCAACCCGTTGATCCCCGCCCCACTCACGCTCGGACTAAAGAAGGGTTATAGTACTCTGCTTCTGAAAACAATTCCCCAATTCCAATTTACCGATCTACCGCTATCACCGTTCAGAATCCCGCTGATGCAAGGGATATATTCTTTTTGATAAATTTTAACAAATCGAGCGTTTATCATCTTTCTAATCTTTAAGTGTCATTGCGAGGGTACTCCCGAAGCAATCTCCCGGCACTACCCAACCAGCCCTTTCCAGGATCCCGCTTCCTCAGACAAAACATCATCACCTTTTTAAAACAGTGTCTAGGACTTCCTCCAACCAAAATGGAATTGTTCAGCGGTATTCATATTAAAGGCCCACTTTAGGCTTTCTCATCTCTCATTAATCTTTCCCTCTCTGTATCCCCTTCCCCGATCTTCGCCCTTGCCGATTCACCAGTTCTCATTAACACATCTTCCAAATCATCTCCAAAAAAACTCTTCGCCTTCCCATCCTCCCATGCTCCCAGACTTCCGCGTCCGCCAACGAGACTACCTGCTCGAAATCGCCCGCCTGCTGACCGAGGAACTCGACCTCGAGAAACTGCTGGCGCGCATCCTCAAGATCGCCATCGAGATGCTCGCCGGTCAGGCTGGTCTGATCGCGCTCAAGGAGCCCGAAGGCTGGCGCGTCGCCACCGCCCACAACATCCCGCCCGCCTTCCTCAGTTACCTCACCCCCCTGCTCGCCGAGGAGAAGGTCGCCGACCTGGACGTGGCGGAACTCAACCGCATGCTGAAGGACCTGACCTACACCGCCAGCATGGGTCTGCTCAACGGCACCGGCTCTGACGCTCGTCGCGCACGGCCAGGTGATCGGCGTCATCTTCATCTTCCGCAATTATCCCGACCTCTTCTCCGCCAACGATCAAGACCCTGCTCGGTTCCTTCGCCGGCCAGGCTGCCATCGCGGTCTATCAACGCCCGCCTCTACCGGCAGGTCAACTATGAGAAGCAGCGCCTGGATGCCCTGCTTGACTCTGCCGCGGATGGCATCATCATCCTGAACGCCGACCTGACCATCGAACGCGTCAACGATGCCTTCGAGCACATCTACGGTCAGAACTCACGACCAGCTGGTCGGGCATGCCCCACGCGGAGGTCATCCGCTGGAAGGGCGAACCCCAGGGCGTCGACCCTCGAGCAGGCCATCGAGAGCGGCTGGCCCCTGACCCCCAACGCCAGCCTCTACGTGGAAGGCGACCTCGAACGCCCCGAGCCCCCCACCATCCCGGTCGGCGTGACCTATGCGCCCCTGCTCAACGCCGAGGGCAAGCTGCGCAACGTCATCGTCACCGTGCGCGACATCACCCACTTCCGCAACGCGGACGAGATCAAGAGCACCTTCATCTCGATCGTCAGCCACGAACTGCGCACGCCCGGTCGCGCTGATCAAGGGCTATGCCTCCACCCTGCGGCGCGACGACGCCAAATGGGACAAGCGCACCATCAGCGACTCGCTGGAGGTCATCGAGGAGGAAGCCGACCGCCTCGCCAGGATGATCGATGACCTGCTGGACGCCTCCCGCCTGCAGGCTGGCGGTCTGAGCCTGAACCGCGCGGATGTCTCCCTGCCGAGCCTGGCGGCGCGCGTCATCGAACGCTTCGCCTCCCAATCCGCCAAGCACACAATTCGTCGCCGACTTCCCGGAGAAGTTCCCCGTCATCCTGGCGGATGAGACGCGCATCGAGCAGGTGCTGGCCAACCTGGTCTCGAACGCGCTCAAGTACGCGCCCGGCGGCGAGATCCGCATCAGCGGGCAGGCGCGCCCCGAACAGGTCATCGTCTGCGTCAGCGATGAAGGACCCGGCATCGAAGCCAAGGACCTGCCGCACATCTTCGACCGCTTCTATCGCTCGACCACCGCCGTCAAGCAGACCAAGGGCGCCGGACTGGGACTCTACCTGGCGCGTGCCATCATCGAAGCCCACGGCGGTCACATCTGGGCGGATTTAACGGTTGGCTCCGGCGCAAAGATCTGTTTCTCCCTGCCGCGCTGATGGAAAGTTTCCTTGCATATGTCACTAACCCAATCGCACAAATCTTCTTTATCTCACACCGAAATAAAAAGTAAAGCCATGCAGACTTTCTTTTTTGATGACGATGATTTACTTATAAATCGTGATGGAAGATTGAGCGATAAACAGAAAAAACGTTTTATTGTAACTACTAAAATAGTCACTGTATTATTTATAGTTTCTGGTTTAGTCTTATCAGCGATTGTATGTTTGGAATTGGGAAAAACCAATTAACCAATTACCTTGGAGTATTTATCATTTTCATTATTATTTCTTACACATTAATAGGCATTTATGCTTATTTATTGGGCAGTAAAGTATACAAATCAGGAATTGTTAAGTGCGCCATCGGAAGAGCAACATTCAAGAAACGGGGAAGAGAAACTTATTTACAAATAGATGACCAATATTTTCGTTCGCAAAGGAAGTTTCGAGAAATATTTGTGCCTGATGTATTCAATACAAAACGTATTACGCCCCTAGTGACAATACAATTGTGTCCATCGAGATTGTCGAATGATAAGATCTCTCCTTGTGCTTTCTCCCTGCCGCGCTGAATGAGTATGGATTGGTTAATTGGATATTTCAAGATAATATGAACACAAATGGAACATGGAATGCGGGTGAAAATATCTTGCTGAGGGGCGTATGGCATGAACGGCTGTGGTTTGCCCTACCTGTTACCGTCGTTCAGGACAGCCACGATCTGATTGCTTTTTACTGGCGGGCAAATACTCCAAGTAAAAAACCTCCAATACGAAAGACATATAAGGAGTTATTGGCAGATGAGCAGATCGATCTTATTGATGGGAAATGGGTGACCACCGATGTTCTGATGCTCAGCAAACCAGGCGCTGCGCATGGGATCATGGTAATGTGGGAATCCGGACACGTGAAATTTAACGGTTGGTATGTCAACCTCCAGGAGCCGCTTCGCAGAACACCCCTGGGATTCGATACAATGGATCAGCTGTTGGACATCGTAATCTCGCCCGACCTGTCAGGTTGGCATTGGAAGGATGAAGACGAATTTTCGGATGCAGTGGAACATGGTGTTTATTCACTGAAAGAGGCGAAAGCAATTCGTGAAGAAGGGGAGCATGTGGTTAAAACGATGCTGGATAGCAGGCTCGCTATTTTTCCAGGGTTGGGAAAAATGGATGCCGCCTGATGATTGGAGAATTCCAGAAATTCCTGTGAATTGGAATAATTTATCTTTCAATTATTAGCAGTTGCTCAGATTAAACCCTCAACATAAGGAACCCATTCATGCCCTCCCTGCCCCTCCGCAACGAACTCGATAAAAACTTCACCTGGAACGCCGAATTCGGTCTTCCCCACCCCGCAAGCCTGGGAGACCGAGGTGGAGGCGATCCTTGCGGCTCTGCCCGAGATCAAAAAGTTCGAAGGAAAACTGAACGAGGGGGCGGAGACCCTGCTCAAAGCCTTCGAGACGGTCGAGGCTCTCATGGCGCGCATGAACCGTGCCTATGTGTACGCCGGTTTCTCCTACTCGGTGGACACCACCGACCAGCAAGCCGCGGCGATGAGCGGCAAGGCGCAGGGCATGTACGGTCAGGTGATGGCTGCAGCGGCTTTCCTCAATCCCGAATTGATCGCCATTGGGCATGAACAGCTCAAGGAATGGATGAAGCAGGAACCGCGCCTGAAGGTTTACGAACATTACTTCAACAACCTGTTCCGCAAGCAGGCGCACGTCCGTTCCGGCGAGGTGGAGGAGATCCTCGGCATGTTGAACGATCCCTTCGGCGGCGCGGGCGAAGCCTCCTCCATGCTGCGCAATGCCGATATGAAGATCCCCCCGGTCAAGGATAAGCGAAGGCAAAGAGATCGAGCTCTCGGAAGCCATCATCTATAAGTTGATGGCTGAGCATGACCGGGAAGTGCGCGCCGCCTCCTGGGAAAATTATCACGCCACCCTGTTCAGTTACAGGAACACGCTCGCCGCCAACCTGTCCACCTCCATCAAGCAGAACGTCTTCCTCAGCCGCGTCCGCAAGCACACCAACGCGCTCGAGATGATGCTGTCCGAGATCAACATCCCCGTGGAGGTCTTCCACAACCTGCTGGACACCTTCCGGAAGAACCTGCCGGTCTGGCACCGCTATTTCGAGATCCGCCGCAAAGCCCTGGGCGTGGAAAAGTTGGAACCCTACGACATGTGGGCACCGCTCATCCCCAATCACCCCAGGGTGCCTTTCCATCAAGCCATCGACTGGATCGCCGAAAGCCTCCTGCCGATGGGCAGGGATTACGTCGGCATCCTGCGCAACGGCGCGCTGGAGGAACGCTGGGTGGACGTGTATCCGAACAAGGGCAAGCGCTCCGGCGCCTTTTCCTGGGGCGCGCAGGGCACGCATCCCTTCATCATGACCTCCTACACCGACGAGGTCTTCAGCCTCTCCACGCTGGCGCATGAACTGGGTCACTCCATGCACTCCTACCTGACCTGGCGGAACCAGCCCTTCGTCTATGCCGATTACTCGCTCTTCGCGGCGGAGGTCGCATCCAATTTCCACCAGGCGTTGCTGCGCGCCCACCTCTTGAAGACCAATCCCGACCGCGACTTCCAGGTCGCGGTCATCGAAGAGGCAATGGCGAACTACTACCGCTACTTCTTCACCATGCCCACCCTGGCGCGCTTTGAACTGGAGACCCACACCCGCATCGAGAACGGTCAACCCCTGACCGCCGACTCGATGATCCAACTGATGGCGGACCTCTTCAGCGAGGGCTACGGCGGGAAGGTGAACGTGAACCGCGAGCACGTCGGCATGACCTGGTCGCGCTTCGGGCATCTCTTCAGTGACTATTACGTGTATGCCTACGCCACCGGCATCGCGGGCGCCAACGCGCTCTCGAAGCGCGTGCTGAACGGCGAACCCGGCGCGGTGGAGGACTACCTGGGCTTCCTGAAAGCCGGCTGTTCGCTCTACCCGCTGGATGCCCTCAAACGCGCCGGCGTGGACCTGACCTCCCCCAAACCGGTTGAAGCCGCCTTCGAGGTCATGTCCGGTTACGTGGACCGCCTGGAGAAACTGCTCGCCTGACCGCCATCAAAGAATTATCTCAATGGTACAATAGCCCGGCTCAAGAACGTCAAATGAATCGCAAATCTGTAATCCAAAATCCAAAATCGGAAATCATCTCTATGCCTCAAACTCAAGTCTCCTGCCCGCGCTGCCGCCAACCCGTTCCCGCCAACGTGGAACAACTCTTCGATGTCACCGCTGACCCGGGCGCCAAGCAGCGCCTGCTGGGCGGCGTCTCCAACCATGTCCACTGCCCCTACTGCGGGCATGAGGGACGCCTCGCCACCCCCATCGTCTATCACGACAACGACAAGGAACTCCTGCTGACCTTCTTCCCGCCCGAACTGGCAATGCCTCTCAACGAGCAGGAAAAACTGATCGGTCCGCTGATCAAGCAGGTGATGGACCGCCTGCCCCCCGAGAAGCGCAAAGCCTACCTGCTCAAGCCAAGTGCCAACCTGACCTACGAGTCGATGATCGAGACCATCCTCGGCAAGGACGGCATCACGCCCGAGATGATCAAAGCCCAGCAGGAGCGCGTCAACCTGATCGACCGCCTGCTGCAAGCCTCCGGCGCGGACGTCCGCTCGGAGATCATCAAGCAGAACATCAACCTTTTCGACGACCAGTTCTTCGCGCTCTTCAGCCGCCTGGCTCAATCCGCGGCGAACGCCCAGCCCAAACTGGCTGAGGCGCTGGGTGCCGTGCAGGACCAGCTGCTTGAAGGAGACCGAACTGGGACGCAAGCTGGCGGAATCGGTCGGCGAGATGGAAGCCGCCGCGAAGGAACTGCAGGCGGTGGGCGAGGGTCTGACCCGCGAGAAACTGCTGGACATCGTCATCGCCGCCCCGAACGAAGCCCGCATCCGCGCCTACGTCAACCTGGCGCGCGGCGGGATGGATTACTCCTTCTTCCAGACGCTCACCGACAAGATCGAAAAAGCCGCCGGAGACGAAAAGACGAAGCTGGAGGGCGTGCGCGAGAAATTACTGGAATACACCAACGAGGTGGACCGCCAGCTCGAGGCACGCTACAAGCAGGCTCAACAACTCATCGATGAGCTGCTCAAAGCCGAAGACATCGGCAAAGCCACGCAGGACAACCTGCAGAAATTCTCCCAGGATGCAGTGGACATCGTTCAGCAGAAACTGCGCCAGGCTTCCGAGAAGAACGATTACGCCATGATGGGCAAACTGCAAAAGATGGTCGAGGTCCTGCAGGCTGCCAGCGCCCCGCCGCCCGAGGTCGCCTTCATCGAGCAGCTCCTGGAAGCCCCCGATGAAGCCGCCATCGAGAAGATGCTCGACGAGAACTCCGACGCTGGTCAACGACCAGTTCATGGAGGCGCTGAACGGGCTGGTCACCCAGGTCGACCAGCAGGGCGCGAACAATCCCGAGGCAAAAGCCCTCGGCGAAAAACTGGGCGTGGTCTACAAGACCGCCCTCAAGTTCTCGATGAAAAAGAATTTGGGATAAAACGGTGGAGCGCCGAGATATTATCTCGCTCTACTTTTTTTACCGCAAGCCTTCGAACAAATCCGTCTCCACCTTCCGCCCTCCGTTCACCAGGCTGAAGACACGGTAGAAGGTTCCCTGCATCGCCAGCACCTGCGCCGCCATCTCCTCCGGCGCCTCCGCCAGCGGTCCGAGGCTGGCGAGCTGGCTCTCATGGCACTTGATGGCGCGCAGGGCGGTCAGACAATGCTCGCGTGCATCGATGCGCGTGGTGACCATCCACTCCTTCCAGGCATTCTCGCCGCGCACCTGGTCATCCACATCGAAGGTGATCTCCCCCATCACCGAGGTGATGAAGTCGACGAATTTTTCCGAGTCGACCATGTAATACATCTTCGAGACGCGGTGCGAAGGCAGACCGCGCGCATCCCTGTAGGACGCGTCAGCCGCGCAGACCACTGCCGCGGCGGCGAACTGCGAAATGGCAATGTGATCGGGATGCCCATAGTTGCCGTCCGGGGGAAAGGTCACCACCACCTGCGGTTGAATGGAACGGACATGCGTCACGATCTTATCGATAACTTGTTGAGGATCGGCGCGGTCCAACTCGCCATCGATGGTATCCAGGAAATGCACTGCGCGCATCCCCAGCGCCTCGGATCGCGCGGCGCAATTCCCCCTCCCGCCGCTGACCGAGCGCCTGCAAGCCCGGGTTCTGCTCCTCGCGCGCCAGACCAGCCGCGTTCCCCGCGCGTGGCACATACAAGGGAGGTCTCCACGCCCTCGGAGGAATATTTCGCGAGCGTGGCACCCATGCCCATGGATTCATCGTCGGGATGGGCAAATATACACAGCAGTTTTAAAGCTTCCATGTATGGCTCCTTCGACTTGAAATAATGAAACCAGGTTTCGCGCGAAAGAAACCTGGTTTCTCAAACGGGTTTCCTGATCGACTTATGAGGGCGGGTTATCCAGCCGCACCCCGTGACCGCGCACGGTGTCTATGTATTGATGTTTCCTGTCCATCTCCGCCAGGCGGTCGCGCAGGCGGCGGATGAGCGCATCCAACGCCTGGTCGGAAACGCCCACGGATTGCTCCTCCCCCCAGACCGTGGTGATCAGGTCGACGCGGTTGATCACCTGTCCCTGATTTTCATAGAGCATCCATAATAATTTAAATTGCTGGGCGGAAAGAGGCGGGACGACCAGCTGCTGGTTCACCCACACGCGCCGTGAACGCAGGTCCATCATCAACCGTCCGGGCTTGCCCGCGCCATCCCCGAGGGGCATGGTCGAATCAGAAGTGATGAAGGTGAACTCCTGCGCCAGGGAAACCTGGATCATGTCTCCATCCTGCAGCACCACCGGCGCAGTCAACGCGTCGCCGTTGCGGTGAGTCCCGTTCTTGCTGCCCATGTCCTCCAGGATGATCCCCTGCGAGCTGGGGGTCAGGCGGGCATGGAAGCGCGAGACCTGCCGGTCGGCGATGACCACATCACAGGAATGCTCCCTTCCCAGGACCAGCGCATGAGAAATGGTCCAGCGCTGTCCCTTCAGTGGTCCCTCCTGCGCGATCAGCAGGGGGTACTCTTCATTCTTCTCAGCCATGATCAATTTCCCTTGTTTTCAAAACCACCAGGAAATATACCAAACTGCAACGGGTATATTTGTAAAGACGTTTATAATATAGCAGAAAAGCGCGTTTCTGTGCAGAACCAACGCCGAAACACAATCTCTGCACATCCCGCTTCGGAGACACCCAAAAATGTCCCTCCCGGCAAAACCAGGGGAGACGCTGCGCGGCCGCTACAAGATCCGTGAACAGATCGGACAGGGCGGCATGGGCAATATATTCCTTGCCGACGACCTGCGGCTGGAGGGGCGCATCTGCGCCCTCAAGGAAGTCGAGTATGACCGCGCACTTCCCAAACACATCCTACAGGAAGCCCGCGACCAGTTCCTGCGCGAGGCGACTGTCTTGGCGCGCCTGGACCATCACAACCTGCCCAAGGTCTCCGACTTCTTCTCCGTGGAACAGCGCGACTACCTGGTGATGGACTACGTGCCGGGCAAGGACCTGCGGGCACTGATGCTCGAAGCGCGGAAGAACAAGCAATTCCTCTCTGAGGAGATGGTCCTCAATTGGGCGAACCAGATCTCGGACGCGCTCATCTACATGCACAGCCAGGAACCGCCGATCGTCCACCGCGACATCAAACCCAGCAACCTTAAATTGACCCCCGGGGGTCTTGTCAAACTGGTGGATTTCGGGCTGGTCAAGATCCTCGCGCCGGACGAGGTGACCATCACGGTCATCCAGGGACAGGGCACCGCGCTGTATACCCCGCTCGAACAATATGGCGGCGACAGCGGGCACACGGATGCGCGTTCCGACATCTACGCCCTCGGCGCGACGCTTTACCATTTGCTGACGAACGAGCCGCCCGCAGAGGCGCGCATCCGTTTCCTGGATGCCTCGCGCCTGGTCCCCCCCCGCCAGATCAACCCCGAGCTGAGCGTCCGGACCGAGCGCGCCATCCTGCGAGCCATGGCACTCCATCCCGATGAGCGCCCGGGCAGCGTGGATGAATTCCGCGCCTACCTCTTCGGCACACGGGATATTCCCACCGGTCCGCTTGGTCAGGTACGCCAGACCTCCCCCGCCCTGGATCTGCAGGTTCTCTCGCCGGATTCCATCATGGCTTGGTCCGCGATGGGCTTATTGTTGCTGAGCCTGATCGTTACACTGGTAAGTTAACCGCTTTTCCCCCACGAACAACATCCAAATCCATTACCGTTCTGCGCAGCCAAATCCATGCGCAGATCGCGCCTGCCATTTCCCCCAGAAGGGTCAACAGGACCAGCGTCCCGCCGCCGCCTGAAATGAGCGCATCCCTGGCGCCGGGCAGACCGAGTGCCAGGTAGTTATAGACCAGCAAACCGCCCAGCAGGGTGCAGAGCGCCCAGCGCATGCTCCAGCGAGGCTTTCCCCAGGTGCCGCCCACCCAATAGGCGAGCAGCACGCCCCCGGCGAGGACCAGCATGCTCAGTATCCAGCCGCCAAAGCGCGGATCGCCCTCGGAGGTGATAAAGTCGTTCTCCTCCACGGGCACCGGCGTCGTCGGGATGGGTACGACCGTCTCCGAGAGCACCGGCACGATGACGGTCACCACAGCCGCCGCGCCTTCCTTGACGTCCAGTTGTAAAACCTCGGAGATGACGGCGGGTTCACTGGAGGCGCGTATCTCCACCAATCCCTGCTTGTCAATGCGGAAGGCAATGGATGCAGATCCGGCAATGGTGGTGGCATCCTGCTGTTGGAATACCCCCCCGCCCTCTCCACTCAGCGACACATAGAAACGGACCACTGTCCCATCCGGCACGGTATTGCCGTTGTGATCAAGAATCACCCCGGTGCGGACGGTGACGGTGTCACCCATACTAAAGGAGGGAATGGCGGTTGGTTCCGGCGTCACCGAGGGCTCAATGGTGGAGGGCGTCTCAACGGGTCTATCCAGTGTGAGCTTGATGATCTGCCCCGGGTCGGGCGCGGTGATGCTGATCAACTCATATCCAATGCCGGGGATGGAAACGGGAGAGTGACCATCCGCCTGCTGTTCCTTGTAGAGCACACGCGCGGCGACATCCACGAATGCGGATGATTTGCTGTACAGGGCAAAATATGCTGACAGCTTGGCGATGTCGGTGGAATCGAAATAATAGGGCGCGCCGAACGAGAACAGGATGGTCTTCTTTGAGCGCAGGAGTTCCTGCCGTTCCGCCAGGAACTTGTGCACCAATTGGGGCTGCCCGGAGGCTGCATCGGTCATCGAGATGATGACCCAGTCAGCCCTGGCGAGATCCGATTGCATGACATCACTGCCGGTCCCCGCCAGCAGGCTGGAGAGGTCGGCGAAGGAATACGAAATCAGATGGTTGAACAACACCTGTCCGCCGGTGGTGGGTCCATACAGACGCAGGATCGCCTGCTGCAATGCGTCCACGGCAAGGATGGGTTGTTCCGCACACGTGCTGCATTGGGAGGCGGAGACGGCATCGGTCAGGAAGACAAGATACTCACCGGATGCGGGAGGCTCGGGCAGGATGCCATCCAGATCCTGGCGGTCGGGGCTGACCAGGGTGACAGCCTGCCTGGCGACCTGGAAAGCGAGCTGGCTTGAGTTGCCCGCGGCGTTCAACTGGCTCACATCACGCGTTACGCCCGCCTCGATGAAAGTTCCATACATCCCATACTTTCGCATGAGGATGCGGCTGACCGCATCGTCCACGCGCTGGGCAAAAGCTGCATCCTCCACATAGCGTTGTGCAAAATAATCCAGGATCTGCCGGACGGTCGCGGAGTTATCGGACACATCGGTGGTGTAGATATTGCTCAGGTAGAGCAGGTCATTACCTGCCAGGAAGGCATCCCGCACGATCAGGCGCGCATTGAATTGGGAATCGCCGGGGGCGTAAAACTCCCGAACCGCGCGGCTGCCAAGATCGTCGCTCACGATCAACCCGCCGTTATCCCGCCACACCGAAAACTGCGGGAGTTTCAGAATCTCGCCCAACGCCTGCGAGTCGAAACTCACCGGGCGGGTGGTGGCGCGGATGTTGCCTTGAAATCCCTGGTAACGGATATGCGAAACCAGCAGACCATCGGTGGTGGAGTTCGAGTCCGGCGCGTTGCCTGTCACAGCAAAGAACGGGGCAAGTTCGATCTGCTTGAGCTGTTCCAGGGATTTCCGAACGGTCGCCACTTCCAATTCCGGCGGGCGGTCGGAACTGCCGCGCCCGGGAAAATGTTTGCTGATCACGAACAGGCTGTTGCCGCTGCCCGTATGCAGACCGGCGATATAGGCGCGTCCCATCTCCCCCACCCAGTACGGATCACCACCAAAGACGCGCGCCCCCAAATCGCCGCTGGAGGTTGAGGAGGGCTGGTCCAGCACATCCAACGATGGACCAAAATAAAGATTGAATCCCAACGCGGAGAGTTCCCGCCCAACCACTTCGCCAACCTGCCCGGCAAGTTCCGGTTCCCAGGTCGCGCCCAGTGCCATCTCGGAGGGCAGGGAGGTCAGCCCGTTGAAGATCTGGTCCGTGGGGTAACTGTTTCCCTCCTGTGATATGCCGACCCATAATGGAACATATGCGGGTGAAACAGATCTGCCCGTTTCGACGTCCAGCACCGGCACTTTTGACCCCAATAATTCGGCATCCTGCAGACTGGCGATCAAGTGATAGGCGTTCAGGAGGGTGTCCGGCGCCGCGCTGAAGTTATCATTTTCCTTCAGCAGCACCACTCCCCCGACATGGTAATTCACGATCAGATCATAGATGCCGGAGGTCTCGCCGGTGTCCGTCCCGGTGAACGTCACGAGGAATAACTGCCCGACCCTCTCCTCGGGGGTCATTGAATTGAGCAGTTGCCGCACCGCGGCAGGAGGTTCGGGTGTCTGCGCCTTCGCAGGCAGAACAAAGGCGACCAGAAGCAACACGAGGATCGCTCCCGTGATCAAACGCCTCATGCCCGCGCCCTCCGCCAGGTACCCGGCGACCAACCGGGTGTGTACCTCGGGCTGGATGTTGCCCCCGGATACAACTGCCACGGCAGGTTTGGATCCTGCCGGTCGTTTCAACGCCGCGGCGATCGTCACTGCGCCGGAAGGCTCGATCGTCTCGCCGTATTCCACGAATGCAAAAGCCACCGCCCGGGCAATATCTTCCTCGGAAACCAGGAGGATATCATCCACCAGCTGCTTCACCAGCGGTATGGTGACCGAATCGGTTTCCACAGCCCCGGTCAATCCGTCCGCCAGGGAGGGCAGGTCGGGAATTCCCGCCTGTGAATCCCGGTAAAACAATCCATGCATGAAGGGCGCTGTTTCGGGTTGGACGCCGACAAGCCGCGGACGGGATGCGAGTTTTTCCAATGCGATGCCGATCCCGGCGATCAACCCTCCGCCACTCACCGGGACATACACAGTGAATTCATCACTGAGAGAGAGGGTGCGCATCAACTCCAGTCCAATCGTCCCCTGACCCGCAATGACCTGTTCATCGTTGTAAGGTGAGACCCAGGTCTTGTGCTTTTCCAGGGCGTAGTTCCGCCCCGCAGATTCCGCTTCCGGGTAACCACCGGGCACCGCGACGATCTCTGCTCCAAGCGCACGAATGGCATCCACTTTCACAGGTACCGCATGTTCCGAGACGAAACAGGTGGTATGGGCGCCTGTCAACCTGCCAGCCAATGCCACCCCTTGTCCGTGATTTCCCAGCCGAGGCAGTGACGATCCCCGCCCGCGTTCTGAATCATCCAGCGCGAGGATCCTGTTCAAAGCCCCGCGCGCCTTGAATGAGCCGGTCTTCTGGCGGTTCTCCCATTTAATATATAGATTGCGCGCCGCATCATGCGTCAATGGCGTGCGGACGATGTGCGGCGCGATCCTCTCGTCAGCCTGGGAGAGCCATTCGAAGGGGATCATGTGGATGAATTCCTGGTGATCTTCACAGCCAGGAGAGGGTCGTCGGTCATGATTCCATCCACCCCCCAACCCGCCATGCGCCGGATATCCTCTTCCGTGTTCACCGTCCAGACGTTGATCTTGCGCTTCAACTTGTGGACCCGCTGGACCTGTTGAGCGGTCACATCGCCCAGGTAGGGATGCAAGGCATCATAATTCCCAAAAACAAAGCCGAATGAACGCCCCCAGACACCCCACCTGCCCTTGATCGTGATCAGACCGCGCGGTATTTCCGGCAGCAGACGCGCGGCTTTCCTTAAATTCCAGGGCAGGAAGGATGAAAAGATGACGTTCTTTTGCATCCCATGCCGGCGGACCAGCTCACAAACCTTCTCCGCCAGGTTGTCAAACGGCGTGCTGAAGTTCTTCAACTCCACGTTGATAATGGCGCGTTTTCCGGCGGTCTCGAAAACTTCATCCAGGGTGGGAATCTTCTCGCCCCGAAATTTCTCCGAGAAGAAACTGCCCGCCTCCAATTCACGCACCTGCGCGAGCGTGAGACTGGAGAGCCTGCCGTGCCCGTTCGTTGTGCGGTCCACCGCCGGGTCATGATAAACAACGACATGCCCATCCGAAGTCAACTGGGTATCCAGCTCAAAACCGTCCGCGCCCAGTTCAATGGCAGTCTTGAAGGCTGGCAGCGTATTCTCGGGGGCGTAATTCTTCGCGCCGCGATGGCAGAGAATGATGGGAGTTGGCAATTCAGGAGACATTCTTGGGAATTCTACAGGTCTACGAAGTAGGACTGCGCAGCGCGGTCGATCATCTCGCGCGTACATGGTCGGTTCAACCGACAGGTAGGCTGCGATATCCAGGATCTGGTCGCACATATCGCGTGGATGCGAGGCGCGGCAGCTTGCGGTTGTGCTTGATGTACCATTCCTGCAGCAGGTATGCCAGTCCCTGTTCATTGTAGGGGATCTTCCTGTCCTCCGCCACGCGCCGGAAGATCTCGCGATATTCTTCATAGGAGGGGTCGCCGATCTCGATCTTGTGGCGCAGGCGGCGCAGGAAAGCCTCATCCACCAGGTCCTTCGGGGGCAGGTTCGTGGAGAAGACCACCAGCACATCAAAGGGGATCTCGAATTTGCGTCCCGTGTGCAGCGTCAGGTAGTCCACCCGGTTCTCCAGCGGGACGATCCAGCGGTTCAGCAGGTCACGCGGGCGCACCTGCTGGCGTCCGAAATCGTCGATCAGCAGGATGCCGCCATTGGCTTTCACCTGGAAGGGTGCTTCATAGAATTTGTGAGTGTCGTCGAAGACGAGGTCCAGGCCTTCCAGTGTCAGCTCGCCACCCACCATGATGAAAGGACGACGAATCTTGATCCAGCGCGGGTCACGCCGCGTGGAGGCGCGCAGGCTGGAGGTGCCGCTGGGGGTGGATTCCGATTCGGGCGCAGACTTGTGGCTGACGGCGTCGTAGAGCTTGATCACCTGCCCATCCAGGTAGATGGCGAACGGGATGTACATCGTCTGCCCGAGGGCGAGGTTGCCGAAAGCACGGGCGATGCTGGTCTTGCCGTTGCCGGGAGGTCCGTAGAGGAAGATGGAGGTGCCGGAATTCAGAGCCGGTCCGAGGCGTTGGAAGCTGGTCTCGGAAATGACCAATTGCGAGAGGATCTGGCGCATGGTGCGGGCGGTAACGGTCAGGCGTCCGCTTTTCTGCTTGCGAATGGAATCATTGTAGACATCAAAAGGCACAGGCGCAGGTCCCGCGTATTGACTGCGGTCGAGTGCCTCCCTTGCCCGCGCGATGCCGGCGCTGGTGATGGCGTAGGTATATGCACCCTCGCCCAGTCCGCCCTGGGAGGATTTGATCTCAATGAGTTTTTCCGCCTTGAGGGATTGCAGAATCTGGTCGGTGATGCCGGTGAACGGCAGGGCGATCTCCTCGGAGATCTTAAAGCCGTTCATATAGCCCTGGAAATACAATATCTTCAGGGCGAGATCCTGCAGCCAGAGTGCTGAAAGCCCGGTGTCTTCCACGCTGTTCAGTGTCGGCGGGTAAAAAGGCGCACTGGAAGGCGTCATCGGTTCCCCTGTTCTTGATACGGTCATGAAGGCCTCCCGTTCCAGGATTCGATCACATTGGAACGTGATGCGATTATAGCATGCCGGACAAGCCGCTGGAAAAACTTACAAATCCAATAGACCCCAGGTTTTTCCCGCCGTCCACAAGTTAAGATAGAATTGGCGGATAGCACCAGGTTCACCAATGCAAAATCCGTCAAAGAAAGTGCGATCGTTGGGAAATCCCGCCGAAACCCAGTTCATGAATCCCGAACCACTACTGCACGTTAAATGTTTTTTACTGGACATGGATGGCACCTTCAACCTCGGGGATGAACTCATCGAGGGGTCCCTGTATTTCATCGACACCCTGAACGAACTCGGTCTCGATTATTTGTTCCTGACCAATAATTCCTCGAAGCATCGCGGCATTTATGCGGAAAAGATCACCCGGCTGGGATTGCCTGTGACCGAGGAAAAAGTCTTCACCGCCGGTGAGGCGACGGCGCTTTATCTTGCCAGGGAACATCCTTCCGCAAAAGTGTACGTGGTCGGAACACCCGCCCTCGAAGAAGAGTTCCGCGGGCACGGTTTTCAGCTGGAAGAGAACGATCCGCAACTGGTCGTGCTGGGCTTTGATACCACGCTGACCTATCAAAAACTTTGGAAGCTGTGCGATTTCGCCCGTGCCGGGCTGCCATATATCGCCACGCACCCCGATTTCAACTGCCCAACCCAAACCGGTTACATGCCGGACATTGGAGCCATGATCGCTTTTGTGCGCGCCGCCACGGGGCGCGACCCCGACCTGGTGGTGGGGAAACCCAACCGCATGATCGTCGACGCGGTGTCGCAGAAGTATGGGTGGAGCATCCCTGAAATGGCAATGGTCGGCGACCGTCTCTATACTGACATCGCCCTCGGTCAGACGTCTGGAATAACGACCTGCCTGGTATTAAGCGGTGAAACCACCCGGGAGGACCTGGCAGCCTCCCCGTTCCAGCCGACCTATACATTCGCGAACCTGGGCGCGATCGCGGACATGCTAAAAACCCATTCATCCCGCAAGAAGCATTAGATCCGTGTTGAATCCGGGAAAAGGAGAATTATGCTGAACAACTGGATGAACGCGATTGAAAAAGCCATTCGGGAACTCAGGGAATGGAATGACAAGACCGTCCAGGTCTTTCACCACAATGACGCCGACGGGCTCACCTCGGGTGCCATCCTCACGCGTGCCTTCGAAAGGCAGGGGTACAAGGTCAGCCGCTTCTGCCTGGAAAAACCCTACCCGGCTGTGCTGAAAAAGGTCTTCGAACAGGAGGGGCGCCTGCTGGTCTTCGCCGATTTTGCCGGCCGGATCGCGCCGCTGATTTCCGACTTGAACAGCGGCAGAAACCTGACGCTGATCCTGGACCACCACGTTGCCGAAGCCTCGACCGATCCGAAGGTCCACAACCTCGACCCCGATCTGTTCGGTCTGAAAGGCGACCGGGATATTTCCGCATCGACCACCTGCTATCTTTTCGCCCTGGCTCTGGATCCCGCCAACCATGACCTGGCATACATCGCTGCCATCGGCGCAGTGGCAGACGGTTTCTTTGTCAACGGCGAGCTGGTCAGCCAGAACCGCGACGTTGCCCTGGAAGCCGTTCGAGCAGGGAAAGATGGAGATCCGGAAACACGAGAACGGGGAAGCAGTATTTCTTGACCAGCCAGAAAGGCTTGCTGCCGGTCCTTGAACTGAGCGATTACCTGGATATATTGGGCGGGGTGGGCTACTACCAGGGTGGACCGGAGATGGGCGTGAGGGTCTGCCTCGAAGGGGTTTCGCCCGAGTCGGACCGGATGGTCGATGAGCTAAAAGCCATCCGGACGAGGATATTCAACGAAGAGATCGCAAGGCTCCGGGCTGGGGAGATGAAGCAGGCACCCCACATCCAGTGGTTCCATGTCCAGAAACGCCTTTTCCCGATGGGCGTGAAAATGATCGGGGCGTTCTGCGATGCCATCAAGGACACGGACCTGGTCGATCCACAGAAATACCTGGCGGGTTTCCAGGTCATCCCCGACGAGATCCCCGGGTTTGGTGCGATCACATTCAACGAGGTGAAGATCTCCATGCGGGTGTCCCGTTACATGGAGGAGGAGATCCGGGCAGGCAGGGCAATGGGGCTCAACACCTTCCTCCCCGAAGCAACGGGCAAGCTGGGAGGGTTTTCGGATGCCTGTCACAGCCTGACGGCTGCCACCACGGTAGCCATCGGCAAGGAAGAAAAATTGATCGAGGAAATGGAAAAAATTCTGAAAGGAGAATCATAATGGCTCAAGGAACAGGTTTTGGAAAGACGATCCTGATCGGGGACCAGTTCGTGCTGGATGAGGTGCCGGCGATCGTATCGGCGATCTCCTACGAGACCGTGACAACCGTGGAAAGGATCGACGGCGAGGGCTGGGTGCTGGAGGACAACCGCATCGAGGTCCCGGGATACAAGGAAAAGAAAAAGGAACAGCAGGTCGGCTCGATCAACAGGATCCTCGAAGTGATGAACTTCGATGTCAAGAAGAATCCGATCAAGATCACCGTCGGCGGGACGCTGCTGGCAGGAAGCGGGGTGGGCGCCAGCGCCGCCAGCTGCGTGTCGCTGGCGCGGGCGATTGAACGACGGAATTCAAGCTGGGTCTTCCGATCGAGGAGATCAACCGCATTGCCTGGCAGGGAGAATTCCCCTATCACGGGGTTGCCAGCGGGGTGGACAATACTGCCTCCACCTATGGCGGGCTGATCCGCTTCTGGCTGAAGGACGGGAAGCAAAACTTCGAAAGGATCAAGACCCCGAAGCCCTTCGAGATCGTCCTGTGCAACAGCGGCATCACCGCCAACACGGCCGCCCTGGATGAATTCATCGAGGAGCAGAAGAAGGACAATGCCGAGCTTTTCAGATCGCGCCTGGAGACCATCAAATCCCAGGGCGCGGACATGAAAAAGGCACTCGAAGCAGGCGACCTGGCGAAGGTGGGACGCATCATGACGGAGAACCACAAGCTCCTGGTCGATATGAACATGTCCCACGAGATCCTGGACCATCTCTGCGAGTTTGCCCTGCAAAACGGGGCGTTGGGAGCGAAGGTCACGGGCGGCGGCAGGGGCGGTTACATGGTTTCCCTGACTCCCGGGAAGGAGCTGCAGGATAAGGTTGCGTCGGCTTTTGAGAAGGAAGGCTACAAGCTGATCATCAAAGCCACGATCGGCGGAAGTTGATGATACGGGCGTCCTCCCGGTGAGAAGTGAACTGAAGCACATCCCCGGGAGGACTCTTTTTTTACATTTCCTCTTGATCCCATGAAGAGCGAATAGAAGCTTTCATCCAATTTGGTTTATAATGCCCCGCATGAATTTATCAGTCATCATTCCGGTCTATAACGAAGTCGGCAACATCCAGGAGATCCTGAAACGGGTCAAAGCCACCAGGAAAGCAGATGAGATCATCGTGGTGGATGATGGTTCGCAGGATGGGACCCGCGATACTCCTGAAGGAACTGGACGGCAGGGAGAAGGTGCGCGTGATCCTGCACGAAAAGAACCAGGGCAAGGGTGCCGCGGTGCGAACCGGCATGGATGCCGCCCAGGGCGAGATCCTGCTCATCCAGGACGCCGACCTGGAATACGATCCTCGCGACTATCCGACCCTGCTCCAGCCGCTGGAGGAAGGCATCGCGGACGTGGTATACGGTTCCCGTTTCCTCGGGGGTCCGCGGCGGGTGACAATGTATTGGCACATGGTCGCCAACAAACTGCTCACCTTCATGACCAACATCCTGTACAACACCATCCTGAGTGACATGGAGACCGGGTACAAGGTCTTCCGGCGCAAGGTGGTGGATGGGGATGAAACTCCGCTCCAAACGCTTCGATTTCGAGCCCGAGTTCACTGCCAAGGTGTTGAAACGGCACTACCGCATCTACGAGGTAGCCATTTCATTCAATCCCCGCGATTATTCACAGGGCAAGAAGATCAAATTAAAGGACGCCTTCGAGGCGGTCTGGACTTTGATCAAATACAGATTTGTGGATTAGTGAAATTGGATTGATGTACTAGTATTGAGCGGGATTTCATCCCGCTCAATTGTTTTAAGACCGGCGTCTGCCCATGATGCCCAAGCCCACCAGCAGGACCGCAAAACTGAAGATGAGGATGCCGATCACCAATCCATTCTCCTGGATGAACTCTGCAGATGAAACGCTCCGGGTGACCACGATCGAGGTCGGTGAGCCGGTCGGGACGGGCGTGATGATGAAGGCGTAATCCCTCGACGCCGGGATGGGCGTGGCTTGCATCTGGTCGGGGGCTGTCTGGGTGGCGGAATGCATCACGACCAGTGTTTGTCCCGGCTGAAGGACATCCGTATACAGTTTGTTCAGCTGGCGAATCTGCTGCATGGTGGTCCCGTACTGGATGGCAATGGACCACAGGGTCTGCCCGTACTTCACTTCATGAATCACATCCCCATCGGGGAGCGCGGTGCTGCGAATGACCGGGATGGAATACTGCGGCAGCTTGCTGTCCGAGGCATATTGTGTTGCGCCGCCGTAACAGGCGGTCACCGTCATCGGGATGCCCGTCAGGATGGCGGCAGCTTCATATTGCATCTGACCGCTGGTCGTTTGCAGGGCGGTTTCGAGCACAATGTAGACCTGGCTGCCGACAGCCACTGCCGCGCCGATGTCACTGCGGTGTTCGGAGATCATGGTGTTGGTATGCGGTTCATCGCTCAGCCAGAACCGGATGGCATCCTCCGTGGTGCTGGCTGTCACCCAGTTCTCGGAACGATAGCCGTCCAGGGAGAGCGCACCTGCCAGTGGATAGCCCCGGCTAAGCAGGTCCTGTCCCAGGCTGATGCCACAGGGACGTTCATGCCCGATGGCACCGTCGGATGCCGCCAGGGCATTCGCCTGGTCCGCCGCGACCTGCATCAGGATGGTGTTGGTGGCGAGCGTGTTCAAACCATGCGAGAGACGCAGGTTGTTGACCGCAGTGATGACCTCCGCCGGTGTGGCAATGGAAGGCGAGGAGGTTTCCGTGGGCGGGTTCTCCTGCAGTTCCACCCCGGGTAAAGGCTTATCCGGGGTATGGGCGGAAACAGTTAGAAGCGGGGAGAGAACAATGGATCCCGCCAGGAGCAAGGCGACCAGCAGAAGAGACCGATGGATTTTCATGGCTTTTTCCTGTAGGCTGTAATTGTACGTGAAAACCAGGGCAGTTTGTCAATTTGTCCTGGACGCCCGTTATAATGGACACATGTTCATTGATCAAGTTGAAATTCACGTCCGGTCCGGAAAGGGCGGCGATGGCATGATGCATTTTCGCCGTGAAAAATACGTGCCGCGCGGCGGTCCCGATGGCGGGGATGGAGGCAAGGGCGGTGACCTCATCTTCGAGGTCAAAGCCACCCTCAACACGCTCTCAGCCTTTCGTCCCAGCCAGAAGTTCGAGGCTGAGGATGGGAAGAACGGCGGAACGAACCAAAAGTCAGGTCGGGGCGGCGAGGATCTCGTCATCCATGTCCCGCCGGGCACAGCCATTTTTGATGCGGATACCCGCGAACTGATCGGCGACCTGACCCAGCCAAATCAACGCCTGACCATCTGCAAGGGAGGGCGCGGCGGGCGCGGCAACCAGCATTTTGCGACCTCCCGCAATCAAACGCCGCGCATGGCTGAAAAAGGGGAACCCTACGAGGAACGCCATGTCAAACTCGAATTGAAGTTGATCGCGGATATCGGTCTGATCGGTCTGCCGAACGCGGGCAAGTCCACCCTGCTTACCGCGCTGACCAATGCCCGTCCCAAGATCGCCGCCTACCCCTTCACCACGCTCGAGCCCAACCTGGGGGTCGCCAGGATCGATGAGGAGACCACCATCGTCCTCGCCGACATCCCCGGCTTGATCGAGGGGGCTGCCGAGGGCGCGGGGCTCGGTCATGATTTTTTACGCCACATCCAGCGCACACGCGTACTGATCCACCTGCTGGATGGTTTTTCCGAGGACCCGGTCGCGGATTTCAGCCAGGTCAATTCCGAGCTGGCGCTGTTCGACCCCAACCTGGCGAAGAAACCACAGATCGTGGCGCTCAACAAGATCGACCAGGCGGAAGTGCAGGAACGGCTGGCGGATATCAAAAAGAAATTCAAAAAACAAAAAGTGGAGTTGATGACGATCTCCGCGCTGGCGCGCACGAACACCCGCGAGCTGCTCCTGAAAGCCGCAGCCAAACTTGCCGACACCCCCACCCTCGAGGAGGTGGAACCGACCCTGCCCAGTCTACCGGGCGGAAGCCGACCCGAATCAATTCGAGATCAAGCGGGAGGGGAAAAACGAATGGCGCATCAGCGGGGCTGCCATCGAACGCTCCGCCAAGATGACCTACTGGCAGCATGAGGGTTCGCTCCGCCGCTTCCAGAAGATGATGGAACGCATCGGTGTGGACGAGGCGCTCCGAAAGGCGGGCGTCAAGGAAGGTGACACGGTCGCCATCGGCGAGTTTGAGTTGGAGTGGCAGGAATAGCTTTTTCTGTAAAATAAAAATTCTTAATACAACAAAAAACCCCGGAGACTTTCCTCCGGGGTTTTGCATACCTGGTTACAGCTTCCAGCTATTTTTTGCTGGATTTCTTCACGGCAGTCTTCGGTTTCGCCTTGCCCTTCTTTGCGGCTGCCTTCTTTGTAGCTGCCTTCTTTTTACCCTTACCATTGCCTTCGCGGCCCATCACATCCATCACAGCCACGGAGGCGATCTGCACAATGTCGTTCACATCGTCACCGGTCTGCAGCACGTGGACAGGCGCGCCCATGCCAAGCAGGATGGGTCCGATCGCCTTGGCGTTACCCAGGCGGGATAGCAGCTTGTAGGCGATGTTGGCGGATTCGAGCGACGGGAACACCAGTACATTGGCGTCCTTGACCGTGCTGAACGGATAGCGTTCCTCGATGATGTCAGCCACCACGGCGGTGTCAGCCTGCATTTCGCCATCGATCTTCAGGTCGGGGCGGCGGGCTTTCGTCATATCGACAGCCTTCTTCACCTTGTCAGAGAGCGGGTGTGGAGTGGAACCGAAGTTCGAGAATGAGAGGAACGCCACGCGCGGCTCGATCTCCAGCTGCTTGGCATAATCAGCCGCCAGGCAGGCGATCTCGACCAGGTCCTCCGCGGACGGGTCAATATTGACCGTGGCATCGGTGAACAGGTAGACGCGGTCACCCACGATCATGATGTACACACCGGCGGCACGTGCCGCGCCGGGCGCGGTGTGGTGAATGCGCAGTGCCGGGCGGATGACATCCGGATATTCGTAGGTCAACCCGGAGATGAATGCATCCGCATCGCCCATCTTGACCATCAAGGAACCGAAGATATTGGGCTGCTTCACGCGGCTTCTCGCGATCGCCAGTGTGACGCCCTTCCTGCCGCGCAGTTCCTGGTAAGCCTTCGAGTACTCCTCATTCTTCTCAAAGGTGGATGGATCCACCACCTCCGCGCAGCAGTCAAGACCAATTTCCTCAATGTGCTTCTTGATGACATCCGGTCTGCCAATGAGTACCGGCGTGGCAATGCCTTCTTCCTTGATCTGGTATGCCGCCCGGATGATCTTTGGCTCCTCCCCTTCTGCAAAGGCGATCCGTTTCTTGCCACCGCTCGTGCGTGCCTTGTTCTGGAAGAAGTAGCGTATCTGCTCGCCCTTGCCCTGGCGGTAAGCCAGCTGCTCGCGGTATTCATCCATATCGATCTTCTTGCGTGCGACCCCCGTCTCAATTGCCATCCCGGCAACCGCAGGGGCTTCCCACAAGAGGACACGTGGATCCAGCGGTTTGGGGATGATGTAGTCGCGTCCAAATCTCAGGCTGGTCAAACCATAGGCTCTCAGGACGGAATCGGGCACATCCTCCTTTGCCAGGGCAGCCAGGGCTTTGGATGCGGCAAATTTCATCTCCTCGTTAATGGCACGCGCACGTACATCCAGCGCGCCGCGGAAGATGAACGGAAAGCCCAGCACGTTGTTGAGCTGGTTCATATAGTCCGAGCGACCTGTGGCGATGATCACATCCTTGCGGGTTGCCTTCGCCAGGTCCGGGTTGATCTCGGGATCGGGATTTGCCATGGCGAAAATAATCGGATCCTTTGCCATGGACTTGACCATCTCGGGTGTCATCACGTTTGCCACCGACAGACCATAGAACACATCCGCACCACGCAAGGCATCTGCCAGGGTGCGCGCATCGGTATCGACCAGGAAGCGTTCCTTGTATTTGTTCATGTTCTCGGTGCGACCCTTATAGATCACGCCCCGGCTGTCGCACATCGTGATGTTCTCACGTTTTACGCCCCAGCGGATGGCAAGTTCCGCACAGGAGATGGCGGATGCACCCGCGCCGGAAATGACGACGCGTATCTCGGAATGTTTCTTGCCGACAAGCTCGAGCGCATTCGAAAGTCCTGCGGATGAGATGATCGCCGTCCCATGCTGGTCATCATGGAAGACCGGGATGTCGAGCATCTTCTTGAGCTCTTCTTCTATATAGAAGCACTCGGGCGCCTTGATGTCCTCCAGGTTGATGCCGCCGAAGGTCGGGGAGATCGCGGCGGTCACCCGGATGATCTCATCCGGATCGTGGGAGTCCACCTCGATATCGAACACGTCCACATCCGCGAACTTCTTGAAAAGCACCCCCTTGCCTTCCATGACAGGTTTGCCTGCCAGGGCGCCGCGGTCTCCGAGACCAAGAATTGCCGTTCCGTTCGAGACCACAGCCACAAGATTGCCCTTGGACGTGTATTCGTAGGCAAGTTCGGGATCCTTCTCGATCTCCAACACAGGTACTGCCACGCCGGGGGTGTATGCCAGGCTCAGATCGCGCTGGGTATCCATGGGTTTGGTGGGTACCACTTCGATCTTGCCGGGCTTTCCATTGAGGCGATGGTACTCAAGGGCGTCTTCACGTGTAATTTTAGACATGGGACCTCCAACTGGGATGGGTGAAAAGGGCTTATCACCCAGATTATCGCGCAACACGGCAAAATTCCATAGTTCTTTTCATCACGTAATTTGGGTAATATCCTATCCAAATACAGTCATGATTATCGTTTTTTAATGTATAATTCGATTATCCGAAAGGATGAACGTGAAGTTTGACTGCCGAACGAGCGACCCGGCATGCAAATTGCCTTGGAACTACGACTTTTGCCCTGCAATTGGGATTAATTGCGACGAAAACCGACCTGACAAAAAGATGGAGATTGCCGATCTTTATTTGAGCCATCCTCCGGTTTAGCGTAACCCCCGTTCCGCCGCCACGCGGGACGCTGGTATGTTGTAGTGAATCCGAGCCAATTTTGCACAGCCGGGACTGCTCCAGGCGGTCCACGGCTGTGTGTGTTTAATGAAAAAGATCACCGCCATCGAAGTCCAGAAGAAGGACCCCAAACGGGTGAATATTCACCTCGATGGGGAGTTCGCCTTCGGTCTGGACCGCTTTGTTGCCGCCTGGCTGACCGTCGGGCAGGAGTTGGACGAAGAGAAGATCAACAGGCTGCAGAGCGAGGATGCGGAGGAGAAAGCCACCAGGCAAGCCATGCTCCTCCTTGGCATCCGCGCCCGTTCTGAAATGGAAGTTCGCAGGAACCTTGAAAAGCACGAAATACCCGAGACCCTGATCGAACGGACGATCGAACGCCTGCGGAAGGAACGGCTGCTGGATGATGGACAATTCGCGCAAGCCTGGGTTGCGAACCGTTCCGAGTTCCGTCCGCGCAGCCGCCGCGCCTTGAGCGTGGAGTTGCGCCGGAAAGGATTGACGGAAGCCGATATCCGATCCGCCACCGGGGAGCTGGACGAGAAAGCCCTGGCATACGCAGCAGCCCAAAAACGCCTGCGCAGGCTGGACGACATGGAGTGGCAAGAATTCCGGAAGAAATTGAGCGACTTCCTTGCACGAAGAGGCTTTGAGTACGAGGTCATTTCGCTGACGGTGAAACGTCTTTGGGCGGAGCGGGATGGCAAACAAAATAAAAATCTGGACGATGAGGAAATCCCATGAATCCATTACTCACGACCATCGTGGTCGCTGTTCTAGGTATTTTGATCGGTATCGCAGCGGGTTATTACCTGCACCGCTATCAGACAGACAAGGCGCTGCGCGACCAGCAGGAAAAGACAACCACCATCCTGAAAGGCGCCAATGAACAGGCTCGTTTGATCGAAGCCCAGGCGCGCGAGAATGCCCAGAAGCTGGTCCAGGCGGTTGAGCAGGATATCAAGGAGCGCCGCGCCGAGAACAGCCGCGAGGCTGAAGACTCGACAAACGCCGGACCGAGCTTGAGAGCCGCGCCGATAAACTGGAACAACGTGACCAGACCCTGAACAAACGGCAGTCCACCATTGACCGCCGCGCCAATGAAATGGATAAACTCTACGAGCAGGAAGTGCTCAAACTGGAGCAGATCTCCGCGCTTTCGCAGGACGAGGCGCGCAAGGAATTGTTCGCGGCGGTGGAGAAGGAAGCCCGCGCGGACATGGCGCGCATCTACCGCCAGATCGAGGCGGAAGCCCGCGAGGAGGGCGAACGCCGCGCCCGCAAACTGATCGCCGACGCCATCCAGCGGGTTGCCTCGGAACATGTGGCTGAGGTCACCAGTTCGCGCGTGACCCTGCCCAACGAGGAGATGAAGGGGCGCATCGTGGGTCGCAACGGTCGTAACATCAAAGCCTTCGAACAGGCTGCCGGCGTGGATGTGATCGTGGACGATACACCCGAGTCGGTCACCATCTCGTGCTTTGACTCGGTCCGCCGTGAGATCGCGCGGCGCGCCCTCACCCGCCTGACCCTGGATGGACGCATCCATCCCACCCACATTGAAAAAGTGCTGGAGGATGAGACCAAGGCAGTCGATAAGATCATCAACGAAGCGGGGGAACAAGCCGCCTATGATGCCAATATCGCGGGGCTGCATCCCGAGGTGCTGCGCATGATGGGACGTCTCAAGTTCCGCACCTCCTACGGGCAGAACCAGCTGTCACATGCCGTGGAGGTCTCCAAGCTGGCGGGCATCCTGGCTGCCGAGCTGGGCGCGGATGTGGAAGTCTCCAAGCAGGCGGGTTTCCTGCATGATATCGGCAAAGCCATGGACCACAACCAGGAAGGCACACACGCCCTGCTGGGCGCGGAGTATTGCAAACGCTACAACGTGAACGCCCGGGTGGTGAACGCCATCGCCTCGCACCACCACGAGACCGAGCAGGAGAGCATCGAAGCCGTCATCGCCGAGGCTGCGGATGCCATCTCGGGTGCGCGCCCCGGCGCCCGCCGTGAGGACCTGGAAGCCTACATCAAGCGCATCAAGAACCTGGAAGACCTGACCAATTCCTTCAGCGGCGTCCAGCAGAGCTTCGCCATCCAGGCGGGACGCGAGGTGCGCATCATCGTCCGCCCGGAGGAGATCGATGACCTCGACTCGAGCCGGCTGGCGCGCGACGTCGCCAAGAAGATCGAGGAGACGATGCAGTATCCCGGTCAGATCAAGGTCACGGTCATCCGCGAGACGAGAGCAGTGGATTACGCAAAATAAACAGCCTGGATGATCGCCACAGGAGGCCGGCATCCATGAGTGACACGAACACCAGCAGGGCGAAAAAGAGGAAGGACAAGGTCCAATCCGAAACGGAGTTGCGTGCCCGGGAGCGGTATTTTGCGATCATCAACCAGATCACGCAGGACATCCTGGAGTTCAAAGATTCGGATGAGATCCATCATCGCCTGATCACGCACCTGGTGAATTTATTCTCGGCTGATTACGGGCATCTTTTCAGCCGGGAGGCAGGACAGGGGCAGGTAAAACTCCTCGCCACCACCCTCAAGGGTAACCATTTCACTCCCGGTACCGTCATTGAACCCGGTGAGGCTTCCCATTTAACATCCATATTGGATGGCGGAACCGTCCTGTCCATTGAGGATGTACCAAAATCCGGGTACACGGTGAACCCGGGACCTCTCCGGCAGCTGTCCATCCCGACCCGATCCGCGCTGTGCATTCCCATCATCATCCGGGATTTCAAATTCGGGGTTGCCCTGATCGCCTACGAAACACCCTGGCAGCTCACGCAGGAGGAACTCAGCCACGCGGATGAGGCGGGCAGGCAAATAGCTCTCGCCCTCTGGACGGTCCACCAGGAAGCGGAGATCCAGAAACGCCTTAAAGAAGCCCAGGCGACCGCGCGCATCGGTCAGATGCTCACCGAAACACAAAGCGTCGGACTCGCGCAATTGCTGCAGTTGATCGTCAATTCCGCCCATGATCTCTACCCCAATACCAGCAAGGCTGTCATCCACCTGTTGGACGAAGAAAAAAACCTGTTGATCCCCCAGGCTGTTTCCGGAGAGAAGGAACCCAAAACAAGCTCCATCAATATGCATCCGGGCAGGGGGGTGGCAGGCAAGGTTCTTGCGGAAGGAGAGGTGATCAGTATTGCGGATGTGGAACACGACCCGCTCTTCCTGCGGCAGTCGCGCAAGCCGGATTACCGTTCCCTGATGGTCGCACCCGTCCAGAGCGGTACCCGGCGGCTCGGAACGATCAGCGTCCAAAGCGACCAGGCGAACGCATATTCCCCGGACCAGAGCACGTTACTGAGTACGCTGGGGACCCAGGCTGCCATGGCCATTGAGAATGCCCGCATTTTCGAGCGGATGCAGCAGGGCTACAAGGAAGTCAATGCCCTCTACCGGATCACAAAAGGACTGACGGTCAGCCTGGATACCGAGAAATTGATGAAGGATGTGGTGGACCTGCTGCAGGAGAACTTCGGTTACTACCATGCACAGATCTACATCATGGATGCGCTTACCGACGATCTTGTTTTGCATCAAGCCAGCGGGGAAATTGGCAAACAAATGCTGAGAGACGGCTGGCGGCTGCAGGCTGGATCCGGCATTATCGGGCACGCCGCAGAGATCGGGACGCCCTTTTTCACCAACAACGTTGAGGAGGTGATCTTTTACGTCCGCAATCCATATCTGCCGGACGCTCACGCTGAGCTGGCGATTCCCATCATTGTGAATGGGCATGTGCTGGGCGTCCTGGATGTCCAGCAAACTCCGCCGGCGCACCTGACAGAACACGACCTTCAACTGGTGAGCGCGGTGGCTGAACAACTGGCAGTCGCCCTCCAGAAAGCCAACCTCTACTCCGATCTGCAGACCTCCCTGCAGCAGGAAAAAGCGATCCGCTCCCAGCTGGTGCAAAGTGAACGGCTGGCACTGGTCGGAAGATTGCTGGCATCCGTCTCGCATGAATTGAACAACCCGCTCCAGGCGATCCAAAATGCGTTGTACCTGCTGAAAGAGGAGAAAGGCATTTCTGAACAGGGCAGGCAGGATCTGCAGATCGTTCTTTCCGAAGCGGACCGCATGGCAGCCATGATCGAACGGCTGAGGACATCCTATCGCCCGACACATAAGGAGGATTTCAAAGCCGTCCAGATCAACCATATCATCGAGGATGTTCACGCCCTGATCGCCACGCATCTTCGGCACCATAAGATCGCCTTCGAATTTCACCTGGACCCCACCCTGCCGGAGGTATCCGGATTACCGGAACAACTGCACCAGGTCCTCCTTAACCTGCTGATGAACAGCGTGGAGGCAATGCCCGAAGGCGGCAGGCTGAGCGTCAGCACGGATTGTTTGGACGAAAGGGAGATCCGCGTCCTGATCGAGGATACCGGTCCCGGCATCGACCCCGAAATTCTTCCACACGTATTCGATGCCTTCATTACGAACAAGGAGAGCGGCACCGGGCTTGGACTCACCATCACGTATGACATCATCAGGAGCCACAACGGAAGGATAATCGCCGAAAACTCTCCCAACCAGGGTGCCATCTTTACCTTCTGGCTGCCCGTGCGAGGAAAGGAGGCATGATGAAGCTGGCGGGTCACATCCTCATTATTGATGATGAAGCATCCCTGCGCCAGACCCTGGCGCGCATCCTGCAGAGGGCTGGCTGCGAAGTCACCACCGCGGAGAGCGCCGAACTGGCACTTTCCCTGATCGCCAGCACGGATTTCAACCTGGTGTATATGGATATACGCATGCCGGGCATGGCAGGATTGGAAGCACTTAAATTGATCCATGCCGGTCACCCCGAACTGCCGGTGGTTCTGTTCACCGCCCAACCGGATATCAACTCGGCAGTGGAAGCATTGCGGCTTGGGGCGACAGATTACCTTCTGAAACCTCTGCAACCCCAGGCATTGCTGGAACGAACCGAAGCCATCCTTTCCCGCCAGGAAAAGGAAAAGCGCAAACGGGAGATCCAATCCCAGATCCAGACCTTGCAGACCGAGCTGAAAAGTCTTGAATCCCAGGGGGTTGTGAAAACTCCCAGCGCGGTGCAGGAACCTCCCACCGAACGCTTCCTTTCGCGGGGGAAGTTCACCCTGGATCTGCATGCCCGCCGGCTGAACATCGGGGAACGGATCGTCAACCTGCCCCCAACCGCCTTTGATTACCTGCTGGTGCTCGTCCGCCATGCGCCCAACGTGGTCGATGCCCAGACCCTGGTGGCGGAGGCGCAGGGTTACCAGGCGGAGGCACGCGAAGCACAGGAGCTGGTCAAGTGGCACATCCACCATATCCGCCAGGCAATTGAGCCGGACGCTGAAAAACCGGGCTACATTATTAACGTGCGCGGGAGCGGATATCGATTCGTGCCGGATTAGCTTATTTCAGCCTTTTCAAACCCGCCAACTTTTCCCAACTTTTCCCGTATCATGACAATCTAATTTTAGGGGGATTCTGAGTGAAAATATGCTCATGGAACAACCGAAACGCGCTTCCGGGGCATTCCCTCTACATGTATTGGTCGTGGATGACCATCCCAACACTGCCACCATGCTGGCACGCGCCATTACCCAACTGGGACCGCGGGTGAGT
This sequence comes from uncultured Chloroflexia bacterium, assembly GCA_963823545.1. GTDB lineage: Bacteria > Chloroflexota > Anaerolineae > Anaerolineales > Villigracilaceae > Denitrolinea. Next base: position 183,363 of record CAWGMC010000005.1, read on the forward strand.
GTCCTCTCCGCGACCAGCGGGGCGGAGGCGATGGAACGCATCAAGGACACGGGGATCGATGTTCTTATCACCGACATGATCATGCCCGAAATGAACGGGCTGGAGCTGGTGCAAAAATTACAAAGTCATCCCGGCGGTCGTCCGGCACATGTAATTCTTATCACCGCCTATGATGTACCAGGCTTGAAGGAAACCGCCCGCCGTCTCAAGGTGGACGAGATCATGACCAAGCCGGTGCGCCCGGAGCGCATCTGCCAGACCGTGGAAAACATCCTCAGCCAGTGGAACCAGGCGGGAGAGCCCGACCAAGGAAGAAAAAGGGAAAACCAAGGCTTTCAGGATCCTGATCGCGGATGACAACCCGGATAATGTCATGCTGCTGGCACGCTACCTGAATAATGAAGGCTATGAATATCTGACCGCCAACGATGGGATTGAAACGCTGGCAAAGACACGCGCGGAATACCCCGACCTGGTCCTGTTGGATGTCAACATGCCGAGGAAGGACGGGTTTACCGCCCTGGAGGAGATCCGTTCCGACCCTGCCATCCAGCACATCCCCGTCATCATCCTCACCGCTGCGCGACTTGACCCAACGGATGTGCAATCCGGTTTGAACCTGGGCGCTGACGACTACGTGCTCAAGCCCTTCAACCGGCGCGAATTGATGGCACGCATCCGCACCAAGCTGCGGGTGAAGGAGGCCGAGGATGTCATCCGGCGCCGGAACCGCGAATTGAATCTGCTGCCGGAGATCGGGAAAGACCTGAGTGCGCGTTTCAATCTGAAAGAACTCTCGTCCGTCCTGCTCCAGCGCACAGTGGAGACCCTCGGCGCAGCCCTGGGTTACCTGCTGGTCATCAACCCGGATGGCACATTCCAGAAAACGTACCATCCTGCCAACACCCCCCCGCTTCCCACCCCGGACGAAAAACTGCCACTCCCCAGGCAACTCCTGGAAACCCTGAACTCCACGCGCCAGGGTCTGATCATTAATGATTCGGCTGGAACGCACTGGCAGGCACTGCCCCCGGATCAACATCGTTCCGCCGTGGCAGTCCCGCTTTTCGGGCGGTACAGGCTGTTGGGAATGCTCCTGCTCACCCATGAAGATGAAAAATTCTTTAACGACGAAAATCTGCTCCTTTTGCAGGCGATCGCCAGCCAGGCTGCCATCGCCCTCGAAAACACGCAGTTGTACGCCAGCATGGAACGTGAAAGGGAGCACCTGGATGTCATCCTGAAAAGCGCCGCGGATGCCATCCTGTTTTTTGATGGGGATGACCGCATCAGCCTGATCAACCCAGCCGCTGAACAGTTGTTCAGCAGCCAGCCGATCGGTGTTGGCAAGCAACTGGAGACCGGCTGCGGGTATGACGGACTGATCGACATGCTGGAAAAAGCCAGGTCTTCGAACACCCCCATCTCGGCGGGAATCGAATGGCAGGACGGACGTTCCTTCGGGGTATTGATCACCCCGGTCGGGGATGGCAGCCGCGTGGTGGTATTGCACGATGTGACGGATTTCAAGAACATCGAACGCCTGAAAAATGAACTGATCGCCAACACCTCACACGATCTTAAGAACCCGATCTCAGCCATCTCAGGCTTCAGCCAATTATTGAAACACGCCGGACCATTGAACAAGCAACAGACGGAGTTCGTTGAGCGCATCCAGTCCGCCGCAGATAACATGGGCGAACTGGCACAGAACATGATGAAACTGATTGAGAATGACCATCAAGAAAATCTGAAATGATACGAACAAGGAGAATTCAAATGAAAATCTTCAAGATCCTCGCCCTGGCAAGCATTCTTGTCCTTGCATTGGGAGCCTGCGGTCCCAAATCCACTCCAACACTGCCACCGACAGCAGCACCTACCGAGGTACCCGCTACCCCGGAAGCTGAGCCATTTCGCGTGGCAGTACTGACCCCGAGTGCGGTCAATGATCTGGCATTCAGCCAGAGCATGTACGACGCTCTTCTCCGCATCCAGGAGGAGATGGGCGGACCGGACAAGATGAGCTTTGTTTATTCCCAGGGCATGTTTGTCATCGATGATGCTGCAGCAGCCATACGGACCTACGCGTCAAAAGGTTACGATCTGGTCATAGCCCACGGATCGCAATATGGTGCATCCCTGCAGGAGATCGCTCCTGAATTCCCTGATACCAGTTTTGCATGGGGTACCAGCGTTGAGACATATTCGTTACCCAATGTCTTCGCATACGAAGCGTCCTCCCAGGAAGGTGGTTACGTCAACGGTGTCATGGCTGCCAGCCTGACCACAAGCAAAATAATCGGCGTAATCGGACCTCTTGAGGTTGGGGATGCAAAATTGTATGTGGACGGATTTAAAGCCGGTGTCGCCGCAACCAATCCCGAGATCCAGGTCAAGGTGAACTATATCGGCTCCTTCTCGGACGTCGTTCTGGCAACGAATGCTGCCAGCACTTTCATCACCGAAGGCGCAGATGTAATGACAGGCACTGCCCAAATGGTGGTCGGTCCCATCGCCAAGGCAAATGAAACCAATGTCCTCTGGTTTGGAACACAATCGAACCAGACCATCCTGGCTCCCAGGATCGTGGTAGCCAACCAGGTTTACCACTGGGAGGTCATCCTCAGGGACATAATCGCGAAGATTATGGCTGGTCAAAAAGGCGGAGAATCATTCAGGATCAACCTGGCAAATAGTGGTTTGGTGATCGAATATAACCCGGACTACGCACTTCCAGCCGAGGTCAGAGCCCTGGGTGAAAGAACCATGCGTGGGATTGCGGCTGGCTCGATCACTGTTCCTCTGCCCTAGTCAAGATCCCATCGGAACAAAACCAGGCAGGTCTGCAGGCTTGACTTGCAGACCTGCAGGAATGAAGTACAGTATTCATTCCATTCGGAAAAAGGCAAGATCGTAAAAAGATCAGATCGGAGTAATTGATTATGTCAATAGAACCTGTCACCCCTCCCATTCAACCGGCTAAAAAGGGCAAACGTGCTGTGCGCCTATCCATCCGTACCAAGATCATATTCTGGGCGGGATTATTGCTGGTTCTGATGGCACTAATCCTGATCGGGTACTCCGTAACAACCCTCCGCCAGATATCCATTGAGAACTCCACCCGGGAAGCCTCTGCCATCGCCGAAGCAAGAGCCAACTTCCTTAAGGGCGAGCTCGACACACCACTGGTGACTGCAAGGACACTGGCACGCTCACTGGGCGCAATTAAGGAAGCCGGCATTCCGATATCGTTGTCACGCGATGAGGCGAACGGCATCCTTAGGAAAGTGCTGATGGATAATCCATCCTTTCTTGGAACCTATACCCTTTGGGAACCAAATGCCTTTGATGGATTGGACAGCCAATATGCAAGAGCGGTGGCAAATGATGAGACCGGGCGTTTCATTCCATACTGGGTAAGAGACGCTGAAGGAATCATACACACTGAAGCACTAACACAATACGAGGTGCCGGGAGCCGGAGACTGGTATATCCTGCCCCGCAGTACCAGGAAAGAGACAACCATCGCGCCCATCGTCCATCGCATCCAGAGCCAGGACGTGGTGATCGCCTCATTTATCATCCCCATCGTTCAGGACGATGTATTTTACGGAATTGCCGGTGTGGATGCTCCCATCGGCTTTGTGCAGCAACTGGTGGATGATATTGACTTGTATGACGGAACGACCAACGCCATTCTTTTTACCGATACAGGAACATTGATCGCCGTCCATAATCAGCCGGAATTGTCCAACCAACCTGTATCCCTGATCTATGAAGACTTTGAAACGATCAAGCCCAGGCTGGGTACATCCTTTACCAGATTAAGTCCCGACGGGACTGCCCTGCAAATATTTTCTCCAATACCCGTTAATGACGGGGGCACGTACTGGGTGTTGGGACTGATCATCCCCTTTGAGAAGATTACAGCCCCCGCTACAAGTGCCGCCCTCCGCCAGGTCACCATCAGTGCCGGACTGATCGTATTAGCCCTGATCTTCCTGTGGATTGTGGCAAGCCAGATCGTACGTCCTGTCCGCACTCTGACCGAAGCGGCAGAGGCGGTATCAAAGGGCGATTTGACCGTAACGGCTAATGTGCACAGTAATGATGAGACGGGAGTGCTGGCGGATGCATTCAATGGCATGACCCGGCAACTTGGAAGCCTGATCGGTTCGCTGGAACAACGCGTCGCTGAACGTACCAAGGCGCTCGCGACGTCCTCTGAAGTCAGCCGCCGGCTCTCGACCATCCTGGATCAACATCAATTGCTGTCGGAAGTTGTTGAACAAGTCAAATCCGCCTTCAATTATTACCATGCCCATATCTACCTGCTCGACGAAGCAAATGAAAACCTGGTCATGGCAGGCGGCACCGGGGAAGCGGGACAGACCATGTTGTCGCGGGGTCACAAGATCCCGGTCGGTAAAGGTCTTGTGGGACGCGCGGCTTTGACCGGAAAACCCGTGGTGGTGCCGGATACGTTGAGTGACCCCAGCTGGCTGCCCAACCCCCTGCTTCCCGAAACAAAATCGGAGATCGCTGTGCCGATCATGGCAGGCGACCAGGTACTTGGCGTGCTGGATGTGCAGAACAACGTGGCTGGCAGCCTGGGTCAGCAGGATGTGGAACTGCTTGGCTCCATCGCCAACCAGCTGGCAGTGGCAATGCGCAATGCCCGCATCTACCAGCAGGCAGAGAACAGCATTGAGGAAGCCCGTTCTCTCGTGGCTCTTGCCCCGGAAGCGATCCTCATGATCGACATGGAAACAGGCTTGTTCGCCGACCCGAACGCCAATGCTGAAAAGCTGTATGAACTCCCGCGTGATGAACTGGTCAAGGTGGGTCCCGCCCGGATGAGCCCGCCCCGGCAGCCGGATGGGCGTGACTCGAACGAAAAAGCCATGGAAAAGATCAACGAAGCCATGCAGGGCGGCAACCCCGATCTTTGAATGGACCCATCGCGATGCCAGGGGGAACGACATTCCATGCGAGGTCCGGCTTGTGCGCCTGCCGGGTGCCCATCCGCGCGTGCGTGCCTCGGTCACCGATATCAGCGAAAGAAAGCGCCTCCTGGAACTAACTGAACAGCGTGCCAAGCAGCAGGAAACGCTGAACCTCATCACCCAGAAGATCCAGAATGCCCAGACCATCGAAACAGCATTGCAGGTGGCGGTCCGTGAACTCGGACGAGCCCTGGGTACGCAGACCGGTGTGCAATTACAGCCTGGCCAGTGTCCAGGAAAGCCCCAAAACCCGCGTGGAAGAGAGCCTGTAATGAATAATCAACTTTCCCCTCTCCCGGAAGAGCCCGGACAACAGAAGTCCATCTTTCAAAAATTGACCAACCGCGAGCCTGACACGCAGCCGCTCGGGCAGAAGGGTGCAGGACCAGCCCAGGTCGGCAGGAGGACCAGCGTGCGCACCAGGTTGATCCTGGCGACCCTGCTCGTCACGAATCTGGGCATCGTGGTCATGGCGATCTTCATGTTCTATCGTTCCCAACAATCCAGTTCCTTCCTTGCCGGACGGTTGGACACGAGCGTTCGCCAGCAGGCTGACATCACCCTGCAGAAAGCCAGTTCCGAGCAGGTGCAGACCCTGAACAACTTCTTTGTTTCATTGAGCCAGGACATCACCACCTTCGGGAGTACCGCCGGGGGAATGTTGTCCCAGAAAGCCAAACTCGGCAGCAATGCGTATTGGAACGCCACACAATCCCTGTCCCACCTGCCCAATGGAAGCTGGGACAACCCCAACACGGAACCGGTGGCGGTCTTTCTCCCCGGCAGCGTGGTACTGAGCGAGTCCCTGGTCACAGAGTTGAATACGCTCGCGCAATTGGATTTTTCCGCACCGGGAATCCTGCAGGCAAATCCGGATACGGTCGCCATCTATTATGGCGGTCTCACGGGCGAGACATTCTATTACCCGAATGTTGACCTGGCAAACCTGGTCCCGCCCGATTTCGATGTCACCGGAAGACCGTGGTTCGTCGCAGCAGCCCCGGAACAAAATCCTGAAAAGACTGCCGTTTGGTCGGATCCATACCTGGACGCGGCTGCCAACGGGCTTGTCATCACCACCAGCATCCCTGTTTATGATAATGCGGGGAAATTCCACGGCGTGGTCGCCATGGACATCCAGTTGAACCGCATCACCGAGATCGTTTCCAATATCAAGGTCGCGGAAACCGGGCATGCCTTCCTGCTGGACAAGGGCAAACGTCTGATCGCCATGCCCGCGGCTGCCTACCAGGATTTCGGGATCACGCCCGAAGCCTACCCGCTTGGAAATGCGCTTGACCAGGCAGGTCAGATCTCCCCGGATCTTTGGGAGATCGTCGAAAAAATGAGCGCGGGCGAAAACGGTTTGGAGACCGTTCTGATCAACGGGGTCGAGAACTACGTGATCTACAGCCCGATCCCCGAAGTGGGATACAGCCTCGCCATTGTCGTCCCCACCCGGGAAATGCTGACAGGTACCATCGCCGCCCGGGAGCAAATTGCAAAGGACCAGCGGGACACGATCATCTATGGTTCAGTAGTGGTGGGTGTCCTGCTCATCCTGGCATTCCTTGCCACGCTCTTCCTGGGCAACAGGCTGACCCGACCTTTGATCGCTTTAACGTCCACAGCCGAAGAGCTCGCCAGGGGAAATATGAATGCCGAGGCAACCGTCGAGGGGCGGGATGAGATCGGCGTACTGGCAGCCACCTTCAATAACATGGCTGGTCAGGTGCGCGACCTGGTCGGATCGCTGGAGCAGCGCGTCGCCAGCCGCACCAAGGCTCTCACGACCTCCATGGAGGTCAGCCGCCGCCTGGCGACCGTGACCAGCACCCGCCAACTGGCAAGCGAGGTGGTGGAGCAGGTGAAGGCAGCCTTCAACTATTACCATGCTCATATTTACTTCTTTGACGAAGCTGGTGAAAACCTGGTGATGACCGGTGGTACCGGGGAAGCCGGGGCAACCATGCTTGCAAGGGGTCATAAGATCCCCAAGGGACGCGGTCTGGTTGGACGCGCCGCCGAAACCAACTCGCCGGTGCTTGTCCCGGATGTTACGCAGGAAGTGGGCTGGCTTCCCAATCCCCTCCTGCCGGAGACCAGGGCTGAGGTCGCCATCCCCATTTCGGTCGGTACAGATGTATTTGGGGTGCTGGATGTGCAGCAGAACGTGGTCAACGGTCTGGGTGAGGATGACGTCCGCCTGCTGGAATCCCTTGCCGCGCAGACAGCCATCTCCTACCAGAATGCCCGTGTGTACGAAGAATCCCGCTCAAAAGCCGAGCTGGAAACCCTGGTCAATACCATCAGTCAAAAGATCCAGCGTACCGCCAGCATGGAGGAAACGCTGCAGACCGCCATCCGCGAGATCGGGCAGGCACTTGGCGCAACCCGCGTCACCGCAAATATCAACAGACCTGAGGATGGCAGCCAGGAACCCGGTGTTGATTAACGGTCCCGTCCTGGACTGTTATCCACATGGAAATAAAAACACTCGTTTCCATAATCAAGCAGCTACATCCATTAAGAAAGCGAGAGAAACCATGAACATAAACTCACCCAAATCATCCACCCCGTCCAGCCAGCAAAAAGGCAATGCCTTGCGCAGCGCGATCGTGCTCCTGGTGGCGGCACTTCTGAATGAAGTTGTCGCTTCAAGACAGGCGATCCAAAGCGGAAACTGGCAAGCCTGGGTCGACGCCGGCACAGTACTGCTGTTCCTGATCGCCATCATCACCAGCATCGTTCTGATCCGCCGCGGGAGCGTGGAACGCGGGATCAGCCTCCTGCTGACCAGTTTCCTGGTCACTCTGCTCGTCCGCAATGCCATGACGACCGGCATGGGCATGCTGTTGGGCTTGATCGCGCTGACAATTACCAGCGTGATCGCCTTCTATTCCCTGCCGCCGGACAAGGCGATCCGATGGGCTATGGCAGGCTTGCTGGCGGGCGTGTTTTACATCCTCTTTGACCTGTATGCCCCCGCTTATCGCCAGCCCGCGCCAGCAGCCATCCTCAACTCGCTGCCCATCGTTGCAGTCGCCGCCAGCCTCATCGTCATCTTCGTTGGGGTGCGGTACTTCAGGCGATTGAACCTGCAAATCCGCCTGACGGGCTTGATCCTGCTGCTGGTCCTCCCCCTGCTGATCGGTGTCACAGTTGTCATCAGTTCGCAGGCAGGGAGTGAGATCGAAAGCCCAGGTGGATGCCCACCTGCAGGAAACCAACGCCGCAGTGGCAACCAACCTTGGGACCTGGGTGGAAACAAATATTAATACTCTCGAAGAAATGGTGTTGTTCCCTGCCATCACCGGCATGCAGGCTGATGAACAACGTCCAGTTTTGCAGGCTGTCGCCAAAACGCATCCCTATATGTACCTGGTCAGCACCACAGATATGGCAGGCATGAATATCGCCAGGAATGATGACGGAAATCTCACTGATTACAGCGACCGCATCTGGTACCAGAACGCCATTGCCGGTGCACCCATCACTTACCAAAGCCTGATCGGTAGAACATCCAAAAAGCCAGCCCTGGTAGTCTCACGCACCGATCCTGAACGAGGAAGGTAAAATCATCGGCGTGGGTATGTTTGCAGCTGACCTGGCTGGACTGAGCGACCAGGTGCGTGTTAGAAGTTTTGGGGAAACCGGTTACACCTACATCGTGGATGCAGGCAACATGCTGCTTGCACACCCGGATCCAAAGTTCACCGATCAGGAAGAACTGCGGGATTTCAAGCGCGTATCCGCCTGTCGCAGCCTTGCGCCAGGGTCAAACCGGCTCGTTTACTTTCACTGATGAGAATGGTATAACCTGGCGAGCGTATATAACCGCACTCGATAACGGGTGGGGAGTCATCACGCAACAGGCTGAAACCGAGATCCTTGCACCGATCCAGGGTTTCCAGAAGACCACATATACACTGATCACAATTGCCACTGCCCTGATGCTCATCCTGATGTGGTTGGTGATCCGCCAGTTGATCCGCCCGATCGGCTTGCTGACCGAGACCGCCTCCGCGATCGCGGCAGGCGACCTGAGCCGCGAAGCCGAGGTGACAAGCCAGGATGAAATTGGCACCCTGGCAACCACCTTCAACAGCATGACCCGGCAATTACGTGATCTCATCGGCAGCCTGGAAAACCGCGTTGCCGAACGCACCCAAAGCCTCGAACTGGCTGCAGATGTCGGTCGTTCAGTCTCCCAGGTGCGCGCCCTGGATGTCATGTTGAAGGACGCGGCAGAGATCATCCGGTCACGGTTCGATCTTTATTACGTGCAAGTCTACATGACCAACCCGGCACAGAATACACTGGTACTCCAATCCGGTACCGGGCTGGTCGGTGCGGAACTGGTCGGGCGCGGGCATAAACTGCCGCTGGATACCGGCTCGATCAACGGTCTTGCGGCTGTTGAAAAACACTCCGTGGTCATCTCCGATACCCTCGCCAGCACCACCTTCCGCCCCAATCCCCTCCTGCCGGACACCCGCTCTGAAATGGCTGTGCCCCTGCTGGTCGGCAACAAGATCGTGGGTGTGCTGGACCTGCAAAGCCGCCAACCTGGCGCGCTCAACGAGGATTTACTGCCTGCCTTCGAAGCCCTGGCTGGTCAGCTTGCCATTGCCATTCAAAATGCCCAGCTGCTGGCTGAAGCAGACCTGGCTCGTGGGGAAGTGGAGCGCCAGGCAAGGCGCATGGTTCGAGGAAACTGGGAAGAATACCTGGATGCTGTTCATCTACCCGAGAAAACAGGCTTTGTATTCGAAAAGAACGTCGTCAGACCCCTGGATGAAATGGTGGAGATCGAACCGCCTGCCGAAGGCAGCGCACTGGTCGCTCCCATTTCGGTCACAGGCGAACAACTCGGGAGCCTCGTCGTTGAGACCGCAGATCAAAGTCCTCAAAACGCGGAACTGGTCCGGATCGTAGCACGCCAGGTGGCTCAGCAGATCGAAAACCTGCGCCTGCTGGACAGCGCCGAACGATACCGGTCCGAGGCGGAAGCAGCCTCCCGACGGTCCACCATCGAAGGCTGGAGACAGTACATTGGATCCACCTCCGGTAAAAAAATCGGATACATGTATGACTCGAACACGGTCCGCCCGGACGACATCGACCATCGTCTGTACGAGGCTGGCTTGAACCTGCCCATCAAGATCCGCGAAGAAACCGTGGGCAACCTGTCGTTGATGGGAGTTGAATCAAAGGATAACAAGTCATACGAACTTGCCAGCGCGGTCGCGGACCGCCTGGGTGCCCATATCGAAACCCTGCGCCTGATCGAAGAGACGAAGAAAAGCCAGGTCGAGCTGGATAATCGTGCCCGCCAGCTGGCGGCTGTTGCGTCCATCAGTACGGTTTCCTCCCGGGAACAGGATATCGATAAAATGCTGCACACAGTGGTCCATCTGACCCAGCGTCAATTCGGGTTGTATCATGCCCACATCTTCCTTCACGATGAAACTACGGCAAACCTTAAAATCGTCGCCTGCGGCTGGAAGGAGGGCGATATTCATGAAGGCACGGACGGCACAGCGGTAATTCCCCTGGATCTGGAACAATCGTTGGTAGCCCGTGCCGCTCGAACCCGGCAGGTTGTCATTGCAAATGATGTGAAAAACGAACCCGATTGGATGCCCAATCCACTCCTGCCGGAGACCGCCTCTGAAATGGCCATTCCATTGGTTATCGGTGATCAATTGCTCGGTGTACTGGATGTGCAATCTGACCACACGAATGCCTTCACCGAAGAAGATGCAAGCATCCAATCCACCCTGGCTGCCCAGGTGGCGACCTCCCTGCAGAATGCCCGATCCTACACCCAGGCGCAACAGCAGGCTCAACGTGAAGCCATGTTGAATGCCATCAGCCAGAAGATCCAGGGCGCCACCAGCGTGGAAGCAGTGCTCCAGATCGCAGCCCGCGAACTGGGTCATGCCCTGGGCGCCCCGCTCACCATCGCCCAACTGGGCGTGAAAGACGGAAACAAATAACTCATGCCGAACGACCATGATGGACCTTCCCCGGAGGCAATGAGTCATGACCAATAACCAACTTCGCAAGCGGCTGAATGCGCTCTTCGCGGACCTGGAAAAACTGGCGGACGCTCCGCCCAGCCAGACTGCCTCGATCCGCCGAGAGATCGATGAACTCCGCGAGCGCCTGCACGAACTGGAAACAGCCGTCAGGAACAGCGAAAAACGCGCAGTCAAAAAGGAAAAAGCCGCACCTGTCCCAGCGCCGGCACCCGCGCCAGTGGTGAAAGAACCGGAGCAAAAACCCCGGCGAAGCGTGCCCGCCCTGTATGAAACGGAACGGATGGGTTTCATGTTCACAGGGGATGTGCTCCAGCCGATCCAGGGACGATCCAGTGATCTGTCCAACACCCTGGATGGCATCATCGTCCCACTGACCGTCAGCGGGCAGGACATCGGCAAGATGCAGGTCCAGCCCTCCCGCGAGCGCGCCTGGACACAGGAGGAGACAAACCTCCTGAATGCGGTCGCCAGCCGGGCTTCCACCCAGATCCAGAACCTGCGCCTGCTGGAAGCAACGGAACGCGCCCGCGCCGAAGCGGAGGCTGCCACCCGCCGCTTCATGCACGAGAACTGGGAATCCTACCTGGACGGCATCAACCAGAGCGAACGCATCGGTTATGCCTACGACCAGAATTCCGTCAACCAGTTCATCGAACCGCCCGCCATGGATGGAGGCATCCGGCAGACGGTGAACGTGATGGAAGAGCATGTGGGCACGCTGTACGTCCAGCCGAACCCGGACCGCCCGACGACGAACGAAGACAGGGTAATGGTCGAATCCATCGCCAGGCAGATCGCCCAGCAGGTGGAGAACATCCGCCTGCTCGCGGATGCCACGCGTGCCCGCGCCGAGGCGGAAGCCGCCACCCGCAGCCTGACCCACGAGAACTGGGAGGCTTATGCTGCGAGCAAGGGTCAGACCAATCTTGGTTTTGTCTATGATTCGAACAGGGTCATCCCCTTGAGCGAAATCCACCCGGGATATGGAGAACGGAATTTCAAAACCCCTGACCGTCCGCGGCGAAGCCATCGGACATCTGGCGACCTCGGGTTGGAAGGAGATCCCCGGGGACGCGGATGAAATTACCAGCGCGGTCGCCGACCGGGTCAGTGTTCACCTGGAAACGCTCCGCCTTGCAGAAGAACTTCAGAAGCGTGCCGCGGAACTTCAAACCGTGGCGAAATTGAGCACCACCGTATCCACCGTGCTCAACCCGGAGGAATTGCTGCAATCGGTCGTGGACCTCGCCAGGGAACGTTTCGGTCTTTACCATGCACAGATCCACCTCTTCAACGATACAAAGGATACCCTGATCCTGGCAGCCGGTGCCGGCGAGATCGGGAGGAAGATGGTGGATGCACAGCATGCCATCCCCGCGGACTCGGAGTCATCCCTGGTTGCACGAGCCGCCCGTGAACGTACAGCCATCATCTCGAACGATGTCAATTCCGACCCCGGTTACCAGCCGGATCCATACCTGCCCGAAACCCGCTCTGAAATGACCATCCCGATGATCGTCGGCGACCAGGTGCTGGGCGTCTTTGATGTCCAGTCGGATGTACCGGGTGATTTTTCGGACGAAGATGCCAACATTTTCACAACCCTCTCCGCCCAGGTGGCAGTCTCCCTGCAGAACGCCCGCTTATACGTGGAGCAGTCCACCACGCTTACCAAGCTGCGGGAATTGGACCGCCTGAAGAACTCCTTCCTTGCCAACATGTCCCACGAGTTGCGCACCCCGCTTAACTCCATTTTGGGTTTTGCGGATGTCATGCTGGAGGAGTTGGACGGACCCCTGACCGAGAATATGACCACCGACCTGGGGCTGATCCAGAAGAACGGGCAGCACCTGCTGCACCTCATCAACGATGTGCTCGACATGGCGAAGATCGAATCCGGGCGCATGAACCTGAACCCCGAGCAATTCTTCGTCCATTCTCTGCTGGATGAGGTTACGAGCATCACCTCCAATCTTGCAAGCGAGAAGAACATCTCTCTCTTCACGGAGAAGGACTCGGATGCAACGGTGCAGGTATTTGCCGACCGGACCCGCCTGCGCCAGGTGATGATCAACCTGGTCAACAATGCCATCAAGTTCACCGACCAGGGGAATATCCGCCTGTGGACAGCCCGGAAGGATGGCATGATCACCATCCGGGTGAAAGACACGGGCATGGGCATCCCGCCCGATAAACTGGAGGATATCTTCCAGGAGTTCACCCAGGTCGACACCTCCACCACGCGGAAGGTCGGCGGCACCGGTCTCGGTCTGCCCATCAGCCGCAAGTTGATCGAGATGCACGGTGGACGCCTGTGGGCTGAAAGCACCGGCATCCCCGGGGAGGGTTCCACCTTCTTCGTGGAACTGCCCGTCGAAGCCAGGATCTCCGACACGGTGGAGATCGAAAAGGTCAAGAAATAGATGGCATTGCCGCTGTACCTGGAATGCGCGCTGTGCGGTGCAAAACAACCCTACGAGCCATTTGTGCCGGCGGTCTGCAAGGGCTGCCAGTCGCACTGGCTTGAGGCGCGCTACGACTATGATGCCTTTAAACGCGAGCTGCTGCGCGGGCTGCCGGGACGACCGGGCAACCTCTGGCGCTACCAGGATATCCTGCCGCTGGATCATCCTGAAAGCCTTGACCTTTACCCGGCAGGCGGCACGCCGCTCTGGTTGTCGGGGCGCTTTGCCCCGGCACTTGGCGCGGGCACCGTGTATATAAAGGATGAACGCTACGGTCCCACCTCCTCCTTCAAGGACAGGCAGGCTGCAGTCGCCGTGGCTGCCATGAATGAAAATAATATTCGCGAGGCGGTCATCGCCTCCACGGGAAACGCTGCCGTGGCATACGCGGCTGCCTGCGCACGTTCGGGCATCAAGCTCTGGGTATTCATGACCAGCCTGGTCCCGCAGGAAAAGCTGCGCGAGGCGGCGCTCTTCGGGGCGGAGGTCATCCGCGTCAGCGGCAACTACGATCAGACCAAGCAGATAGCCGCCCAGTTCGCTGAGCGGCGTCACCTCCTGCTCGACCGGGGTGCCAGTTCCATTCCCGCCCGCGAGTCCATGAAGACCATCGCGTATGAGATCATTGAACAACTCGGCTGGCGTTCCCCGGATTGGTACATCCAATCGGTCAGCGGCGGTCTGGGTCCCCTGGGCGTCTACCAGGGCTTCAAGGAAATGCTCCAGATGGGGCTGATCACGCGCATCCCCAAACTGGCGGTCATCCAGTCCGAGGGCTGTTCACCGATGGTGCGCGCCTTCAAGGCTGGCAGGGATGTCGCCGAGCCGGTCATTCCCGACACGCGCATCATCATCCTCTCGACCGGCGACCCGGGAAAATCGTACACGTACCTTTGGCACCTCGCCCAAAAGTACGGCGGAACCATGGAGTCCGTCACCGATGCCGAGGCGTTCAACGCCATGGTCTCACTCGCCAAGTCCGAAGGGATGGCGGTCGAGCCGGCGACCGCGGTCGCCTTTGCCGGTTTTGAGAAGCTGGTGAAGAACGGGACCATCCGTCCCGACGAGACCGTGGTCGTCAATTGCACGGGACACACCTTCCCGGTGGAAAAACATGTGCTGGGTGACCAGTTCGCACTGGACGTTCACCTGAGCGAGGACCAGTCCCCCGCGCCCCGCGAGGGCTTGCTGGCAGCCCTCGAGAACCTGGACGAAAGGACCACCACGGTCCTGTTGATCGACGACAACGAGGACGACGCCCTCCTGATCCGCCGCCTGCTGGAAGCCCGGAAGACCTACCGCGTTTACCACGCCCGTGACGGCTGGGAGGGGCTGACGCTTGCCAGGCAGAAATTGCCCGACCTGATCGTGAGCGACCTGATGATGCCGGGCATCGACGGGTTCGGGCTGGTGGAGGAACTCAAGCTCGACCCCCGCACGCGCGATATTCCCGTCGTGGTGGTGAGCGCGAAGGATATCACCTCTGAGGAACGGAAACGGTTGAACGGTCATATTGAGGCGGTCTATCAGAAAGGCTCGCTGTCAACCCGGAAATTCGTGGACCAGGTCATACAAGTCATCGCAGACAAAAGCAGCGAACAAGGAGAAGAGAATAATGGGTAATAACATTTTATGCGTGGAGGACAATCCCGATAACATGCTGTTGATGCAGCGGGCATTGGAATCACGCGGTTATAAATTGATCAAGGCGAAGAATGGCGAGGAAGGGGTCGCCATGGCTGAAGAGGAGGATGTGGACCTGATCCTGCTCGACATCAACCTGCCGGACATTGACGGTTACGAGGTTGCGCGGCGCATCCGCAGTTCCTCCAGGAACAAACTCGCCTACACACCCATCATCGCCATTACCGCCAACGCCCTCAAAGGGGACGCGGAGAAAGCCTTGTCCGCGGGTTGCGATGTGTACATGTCCAAACCCATCAACATCCGTGAGCTATGGGCACGGGTGGAAGCCTTTTTACCGGCTCCGCGATGATCAACAAACTAACCACTTATGCACTGAACCTGGAATGCTCCGAGTGCGGTCGGGCATTCGCCATTAATAAGGTGCACACCTATTGCCCCGATTGCCAGGCTGCGCTGATCACCCGCTACGATCTCGCCGGCGCAAGGGAACACCTGGATCGGGATGCGATCAAAACCCGCCCGCGCGGCATGTGGCGCTGGGGGGAACTGCTCCCCGTTCAGGATCCGATCAACCAGATCACCCTCGGAGAGGGGGATACCCCGCTCCTGCGCGTGCCGCGCCTCGGCTCGGACCTGGGGCTGATGCAATTGTTCCTCAAGGATGAAAGCAGCAACCCGACCGGGTCATTCAAGGCACGCGGTCTGGCTGCAGCCATCGCCAAGGCAAAGGAACTTGGCATCCAGAAGGTCATCATCCCCACCGCGGGCAACGCGGGGGGAGCCATGGCTGCCTATGCAGCCCGTGCAGGTCTGATGGCGCATATCTTCATGCCGAAGGATACACCCCAAGCCAACATTACCGAAAGCCGCATGGCAGGCGCGGAGGTCGTCCTCGTGGACGGGCTGATCAGCGAGGCTGCCGGCATGGCGGGGGAAAAAGCCCGCGCGGAAGGCTGGTTCGACCTGTCCACCTTCAAGGAACCCTATCGTCTTGAAGGTAAAAAAGTGATGGGTTATGAGATCGCCCAGGATTTCAAATGGGGACTGCCGGATGTGATCATCTATCCCACCGGCGGCGGGACGGGACTGGTGGGCATCTGGAAGGCGATCAAGGAACTGGAGGAATTGGGCTGGCTGGAGACGAAGAAACGCCCGCGCATGGTGGCAGTCCAGGCGAGCGGATGCGCCCCCGTCATCAAGGCTTTCCAGCAGAAGGCACTCTTCTGTGATTTTTGGATCAACGCCCATACCCAGGCATCCGGATTGCGCGTGCCAAAGAGTTTCGCCGACCACCTGATCCTGTCCACCATCTATGAAAGCTCCGGTACGGCAGTTGCCGTCAGCGATGAAGCCATCTTTGAAGCCCAGCGCGAGATCGCCAGCCGCGAAGGACTTTTTGTCGCCCCGGAGGGAGCTGCCACGCTGGCAGCATTAAAGGAACTGATCCGGCAGAGATGGGTCACACCCGACGAACGCATTCTCCTTTTGAATACCGGCTCCGGGCTCAAGTACCTGGATGTCACCGGATGAACTGAAATGAACCAGATCCCCCCTGCTTTTCCGGAGGGGGGATTTTTTCATTTACCGGCAGTCGTACAAACCGAGCGCATCCTGGTTGGGATCCCTGCGCGCGCTGCCTGGATCTTGCGGAATGAACTGTTCCACCCGGGTGCAGGCGGTCTTCAACCAGTGCAGGATCCCCGGTCTGTCCCACTCGCGGGTGAAAAGGACATAACGCAGTTCCCCCTTTGCGACCAGTTCAGCCAGGTCCCCGGCATCGACCACATGGTCGTTGCCGCTGAAGCCTCCCATATACAGCACCGGTCTCCCCGTGACCAGCACCAGGGTAGCCCCTATCCCGGAACTCGGCACAGCCGCCAGGTACTTGATGCCCTGCGTGTTGGCTTCCAGGAACCCGATAAATTTATCACTTGCATCTCTTGCCGGACCGGCGATTGTCCAAAGGCATGCGCTCGTTTCTCCGCACGCCATACGCGACCGGCAGCATGTTGTCCGCCCCGTCCTTGACGGTCAACGCCGACCACACCAGTGGGATGACCAGCATGCCAGCCAGCATCAGGGAGAATGCCCCGCGCAGCAGCAGCTTTGAGGAACGGAACAGGTCAATTGCCAGCAGGATCGTCGCAAGGATGAGGGGCAGGCAGGCAAACAGCACCCAGGTCTCACCCACCTCGTACTGTTTCGCAGCGTACACCTGGAATCCGACCGTGACCGCCGAGCCCAATAGCAGGATCCAGCCGCTGCTCTTGTTCCCCTCGGACGCGGTTCTTCCACAAGGCTGCCAAAACCGCCGCCGACCACGGCACCCAGCGCAGGGACGAGCATCACCACATAATACGCGTGGAAGATGCCGGAGATCAGGCTGAGGAAGATGGCGCAGGTCAGGAGCCACCCGCCCCACAGGATCAGACCCAGGTGCGCACCTGACTCCACGGGCAGCTTGATGCGCGCCTGGAACGCGAGCACGAAGAGCGAGACCAGGGCGAACGGCAGCAACCAGGACATCTCTGCAGACAGCGGCGACTGGAAGAAGCGCAGGATTCCCGGCGAACCTGTCTCCGAACTGAAGGCGCTTCTTGGCTGCCCGATGTTGTTATTCGGGGGCTGTGCACCCGGGCTGCCGGGTCCCGGGTTCATCGGAGGCAGGTTTTGAGCATTGGGTCCCAGTTGGCGGAGCATCGAGGG
Organism: uncultured Chloroflexia bacterium; assembly: GCA_963823545.1. Classification (GTDB taxonomy): domain Bacteria; phylum Chloroflexota; class Anaerolineae; order Anaerolineales; family Villigracilaceae; genus Denitrolinea. The sequence goes on from CAWGMC010000005.1 coordinate 201,237, forward strand.
GAGGGTTGTCCGGGCTGGCATACGGGTTAAAGCCATCCGGTCCATTGAAGACAGGACCTGCCTGTGGACCCTGCCCGTCCGGACCCAGACCGCCGAACAACCGCGAAGTCCCGTTGTGACCGGTGATCAACCCCATGACGGTGTTATCCTGCGAGGAACCGATGAAGGGACGCTCCCCGGCGGGGACAGAGTCCACGTACAACGCCCAGGATAATGAGACGACCGCCATCACCACCAGCGCCGCCAGCGTGAGACCGGTCTTCTTCAGCCAGCCGGTCCTCGACCCGAGGAAATACAAGGCAAAGAACGCCGGCACAGGCAGGTATGCCTGGAGCATCTTGATGTTAAATCCCAGCCCCACGATGACCGCGCCCAGGAACAGCCAGCGCGCCCTGCCCGTTTCGACAGCCTTGATGAACGCCCATGCCGCCAGCAGCAACACAAAGGTCAGCAGACCATCCTGGGTATTGTTGCGGTCCGCCACGAAGACCACCGGTGTGCTCGCCATCACCAGCGCCGCGACCAGCCCCGCCACCACCCCGAAATGTTTTTTGACAAGGTGGTACAGCAGGGGCACGCTGAACACGCCCGCCAGGATGTTCGGCAGGACGGTGGAGAACCCGCTCACACCCAGGACCAGCGCGAAGAGCGTCTCGATCTGCAATCCCAGCGGGGGCTTGTCCACCGTGACGGAACCGCCCGGTTCCGCCGCCGCGTAGAAGAAATTGTGCCAGGATTGCGTCATGGCTTCCACCGCGGCGGTATAGTAGGCGTTCGAATTCCCGACGGTATCGATCCTCCACAGGTGCAGCACTGCGGAAAGGATCATGATGAGCAGGATGGCAAGGGTGGGGAGATGTTTTTTCACAGGCTTCTCCAGGGTTGATTTTACTCATTCTAGCGGGGACTGGTTAAGAATTGATATAGGCGGGGTAAATTTCCTGGATATAAAAGGATCATGCCTGCTACTCCAAATCTTAACCATTCTCGTGTATCATCAAGCCATGAAGACCATCCTCGTCGTGGATGATGCCGCCAGCGTCCGCAAGCTCCTGCAGGATTACCTGACCCAGCAGGGCTTTCGCGTCCTGACCGCCACCAACGGGCAGGAGGCGATCTACGAAGCCCGCCGCTCCGAACCGGACCTGATCCTGCTCGACATCATGATGCCGCAGATGGATGGCTTTGAATTCCTGCGCCAGTACCGCAAGGAAAAACAGACTCCCGTCATCGTCATCACCGCCAAGGAGGAGGAGACCGACGCGGTGCTGGGGCTCGAGCTGGGCGCGGATGATTACGTGGTCAAGCCCTTCCGCATGCGCGAACTGGTCTCGCGGGTGCGCGCCGTGCTCCGCCGCGGCGAGGTCGCCTCCGACCCCCGGCGCGTCCTTGCGGCGGGCGACCTGCATCTCGACCCCGCCACCCACACCGTCAGCGTGCGGGGTGAACCAGCCGACCTGACGCCTCTCGAATTCGACCTGCTCGCCCTGCTCATGACCTCCCCCGGGCGGGTCTTCACCCGCGAGCAGATCTCCGAACATCTTTCCGACAGCGGCTTTGCCGGTCTGGAGCGCACCCTGAACGTGCATATCCGCAACCTGCGCGCCAAGATCGAAGCCAACCCGGCTGAACCTGAGACCATCGAGACGGTCTTCGGCGTCGGTTATCGTTTTCACGCGGAATAAACCTGCATGTCCCTCACCCGTAAGATCACGCTTGCCTTCCTGCTCGTCGCGGTCACCGCCGCCGCGTTCGTGGCGGTCTTCATCCGCACCACCAACGCCACGCGCTTGAACGATCTCATCCTCGAACAGCAGCGCGCGGATTTTGCCGCGCTCATCACCAATTATTACCAGCAGACCGGTTCCGTCATGGGCGTGGATCAATTCCTGCGCCAGGTGAATTCACCGGAACAACCCCTGCCGGGTCAGCCGCCCCAGTTCAATCCCCCGCCGGGCTCCCCCGAACGACGCAACCTGTTCGGGTTTGCCAACGCGGATGGCATCGTCATCGTCCCGCTCGGGAACGCAATTCCCCATCGGTCAACGCCTGCCGGAGACGCTGCTTGAAAAGAACGAACCTCTCAAAGTGGATGGCGTCCTGGTCGGCACCATCCTCTCGCTGCCTGTCTCGGTCGACCTGACCCCGCAGGAGAAGGCCTACCTCGAGCGCACCAACCAGGCACTCACCCTTGCCGCGCTGGCGGCAGCTGCCCTGGCGTTGGTGGTCGGATTTTTGCTGGCGCGCTCGCTCACCCGTCCCCTGCACGCCCTCACCGAAGCCACCGAAAAAATGGCGGGCGGTGAACTCGACCAGCAGGTGAGCATCACCAGCCATGACGAGATCGGTGAACTGGCGGAATCCTTCAACCGCATGAGCCGCCAGGTCGCCCGGGCGAACCGCCTGCGCAAGCAGATGACCGCCGACATTGCCCACGACCTGCGCACCCCGCTGACCGTCATTGCCGGCTACGTGGAATCGATGCGGGATGGCGACCTGGCGCCCACTCCCGAACGCCTGGATACCATGTACACGGAGATCGAACGCCTGCAGACCCTGGTCCAGGACCTGCGCCTGCTCGCCATCACGGATGCCGGTGAACTGCGCCTGAACCTTGCCCCGCTGGACCCGCGCGCCCTGCTCGAACGCATCGCCAGGTCCTTCCAGTTCTCTGCCAGGCAGAAGGATATCGATCTGCGCCTGGAGGCAGACCCGGACCTGCCCGAGATCAACGCGGACGAAGCCCGCCTGGACCGCGTGCTCTCCAACCTGGTCGGCAATGCCATCCGCCACACCCCTGCTGGTGGGGTTATAACCATAGTGGCTACACGCAAAGAAGGAAACTTCATCGTCTCGGTCGAGGATACCGGCGAGGGCATCCCCCCCGCCGACCTGCCCTTCATCTTTGACCGCTTCTACCGCGTGGATAGATCCCGCACGGATGCGGAGGGCGCCTCCTCCGGGCTGGGACTCGCCATCGCCCGCGCCCTGGTCGAAGCGCATGGGGGCAGCCTCAGCGCCGAATCCGAGATTGGCAGGGGCACCACGCATCACGGTTTACCTCCCCGCTTAGAAAGACCGGGTGGACTTTCGTCCACCCGGTTTTATCATGCCTGGATCACGCTTGGCTTCAACCCGATCTCATCGATCAACACGTTGAGTTCCGCATCCGTCAGGCGCCTGCCCTTCCCCGCGTAGGCGGTGACCGCCGCCTCCAGCATGTTCGTCCCGAAGGAGCGCCCTTCGTAGCGCGGCGTGGTGGTGATGATCGTCTTGACCCCGCGATCGAGCAGCAATTTTATGTTGTCCTCGGTGGTGGTGTTGGTGACCACCGTCTTGCCGTCCAACCGGGCGGGCATGTACTTGCGCATGAAGAGGAAGTCCCCGGCGAGCAGGTCGGAACCCTCAAAGTATTTGACATACTTCGGTTCCTTCTCCGCGCCGTCACTGCCGTAGAAGATCATGGAGAGCGGGAAATGGCTGACGATGGGAAGCATGATGCACGCCACACGCTTGTAGGCTGGGATGCCATACAGGGGGATCGGGACTCCCAGCGCCACCATCAGGTCACCGATGACGATCCGGTCCGACACCTCCGCCACCGCCTCCGCCAGACCGGCGCGGTCCACCGCCACCGGCACGAAGGCTTGCTTGAAATGGACATCGCCCAGTTCCTGCCTGCCCAGTTCAAAGACCCGCCTCTCGAGCGTATGCTTCAAACCGCGCCCGTCGCAGAGCGGCGTCTTGCGTCACACCCTCCACCAGTTTGAGGGCCGCGTTCAGAGGATACTCGCGGTCATCCAGGCGCAGGTACAGGTCCACGCCGCCCACCCCGAACGCGTCCACCTTCCCGTCCAGGTCGAGGTACATCCGGCGGGCTTTTTCGGCATCCCCATCCGTGCCGACGCGCTCGACCTCGATCTCCTCACCCTTGAACTTGACGATGACCTTCTTGTCCCTTTTTGAGCTTCCAAGACTGATGCTGATGGCTCGTTTCATGGTTCCTCCGCGAATCGAGATTTTAGCACCTTCCTTACAATTTTCCAATTTACGGATTTTGCATCTCATGGTATGTTCAGGGATTATCATCATGGTAACCAACCTGCCCACACTGGCGATCCTTCCCATCAACGATCTGATCCTGCACGAAGACCATGACCGCCAGCGCACCCTGCCGCTGGTCGCCAAACTGCGCGCCCAGGGGGTGCTGCGCAACCCGCCCATCGTCATGCCGTTGGAAGACGGCAGCGGGCGCTACATGGTGCTCGACGGCGCCAACCGCGTCACCTCCCTGCAGGAGATGGAGTTCCCGCACATCGTCGCGCAGGTCGTGAAACCGGACGACCCGCATGTCTTCCTGCAGACCTGGAACCACATCATCTGGGGCATGAGCACCCGCGCCCTGATGACCGACCTGCGTCGCATCAAGGGCATGCAGGTCACCAGGGTGGACACGCACAAGGGGGTCGACGCGCCCAAGTACAGACCGGTCCAGGTGCGCCTGCCGGATGGGAAACTCCACATCCTGCTCGAAAAACCCTGCGACCTTGCCTGCCACATCCAGCGCCTGCACGAGGTGGTGAACAGCTACAAGACGCGCGCCTCGCTCGACCGCACCAGCCAGACGCTGATCGATTCCTTCAAGGCGATCTATCCCGACCTGACCGCCCTGGTCCTGTTCCCGAGCTTCAAGATCAAGACCGTGTTGAAACTCGCCGGTCAGGGCATCGTGCTGCCCACCGGCATCACCCGCTTCACGGTCTCGCCGCGCGCCCTGCACCTCAACTATCCGCTGCACGAACTCTCCAGCGGGAAATCGCTCGATTACAAGAGCGCCTACCTCCAGCAGTGGATCCAGGAACGCATCAAGAACAAGGGCGTGCGCCAGTACGCCGAGGCAACCTTCCTCTTCGACGAATGACGATGGACTTCTTCCTCCCGGACGACCTCGCACCGCGCGCCACTCCCGAGGAGACGCGCATCCTCGAACTGCGCGCCGAGCCCTATCCCGACCGCGGGCGCGTGCGCGTCAATATCGAGATCACGCCCTTCCAGACCCGCCCGAACGTGGACGTGACCCTGACGGACGCGGATGGGCTGGAGGTCGCCGCGACCAGCCTGGTGGAACCCATGTCCTGGAAACTGGAATTCACCCTGCACGTGCGCGGCAGGCAGGACCCGGCGGGAAGTATCATCTCGAGGCACGCCTGTACTACCCCGAAGGTCCGGAAAAGGACCCCGTCAGTTTTGATTTCACCATCCCCGCCGCGGAGTGATCGGCCTCCCATGCAGATGAAACGCATCCGACCGATCGCCCAGATCCTGCTCCTGCTCATTGCCATCCTGGCGGCAGCCTGTTCGAACGGTTCCACGCCCACGGCGGAAGCTCCCCTCCCGACCGACGGACCCATCACGCTGACAGATAGTGAAGCCATCCTGCTTTCGATGGAGGAGAATGGTTATGCCCATTTCTTCCTCTATACGCTCGAGGGTCAGCCGCTCCTGCGCCTGACCGATGGTGACTGGAGTGACCTCAGCCCCTCGCTCAGCCCGGACGGTAAACAGGTCGCCTTTGCCTCGGACCGCTCGGGATTTTGGGATATCTACATCCTCACGCTCGCCACGGGTGAGGTCAGCCGGGTCACGGATACGCCCGAGTACAATTCCGCGCCGACCTGGTCGCCGGACAACCAGTGGCTGGCTTATGAGACCTACGACGGCAATGACCTCGAAATTGCCGCAATGCAATTATCCGCGCCCGGCGAGCCTCCGCTCATCCTGACCGACGACCCCTCGGCGGATACCTCTCCCGCCTGGTCGCCGGACGGCAGGCGCATCGCCTTCATCTCCAACCGGAGCGGCGACCCCGAGGTCTGGCTGGCGGACCTGGACCGCGCCGACGAGGGACGCTTCAGCAACATCAGCAACAGCCCCAGGAGCGCCGAGCACCACCCATCCTGGGCGGGGGACCGCCTGCTGTGGATCACGCAGGCGCAGGGAGTGGATGTGAGCGGCGCATACGCCTGGGATGCAGACCTGCCCGATCGTCCCGCGCAGTGGATCGCCGAAGCAGACCGGGCGGCATGGAACCCATCCCATGAAAGCCTGGCGCTCATCCTGAACGGGGCGAACGAGGAATACCTCTCGCTCGTATCCTTGGACGGGAAACTGCTCCTGCCTCCAAGGATCCTGCCCGGCACGGTGCGCGGCATCCTGTGGTTGACCCTCGACCTGCCGGAACCTCCCGAGACCTATCTCACCGCCTCCGAGCTGACACCGCCCCCGCTGTGGTCGCCCGCCGTGACGCAGAACGTGGAAGGGTCGGTCCAGAGGTGGATGCTGATGGACCTGCCGCAGGTGCAGGCTCCCTACCCGCAGCTTCACGACCAGGTGGATGAGGCTTTTGCCGCCTTGCGCCAGCGGGTGATCGATGAGGCAGGCTGGGACGCGCTCGCCAGTTTGCAGAACGCCTATGTCCCGCTGACCAGCCAACTGGACCCGGGGCTCGGGGATGACTGGCTTTACACCGGGCGCGCCTTTGCCTTGAATTCGCTGCTCACCAACGCCGGCTGGATGGTGGCGGTGCGCGAGGAGGTGGGTCAACAGACCTTCTGGCGCATTTACCTGCGCGCCCAGGAACAGGACGGTTCGCAGGGCAGACCTCTGACGGATGCGCCCTGGGACCTGAGCGCGCGCTACAACCTGGACCCGCAGGCATACGACCAGGGTGGCGCGTATGCGCCCATCCCCCCCGGTTACTGGGTGGATTTCACCGCCCTCACCCGCGCCTATGGCTGGGAGCGCCTGCCCGCGCTGCCCAACTGGCGCGTTTATTACGGTGGTACGCGCTTTACCGAATTCTTCCTGACCGGTGACCTGGACTGGTACTCCGCCATGCTGGAGATCTACCCGCCCGAGGCGCTGGTCACGCCCACGCCGCGCATGCCGCCCACGCTCACCCCCTCGCGCACGCCCGTGCCCACCTTGACGCGCGGACCGTCGCCGACACCCACCATCACCTACACACCCACGCCCAGCCCCGTGCCGACCTCCACGCCGACCCTGACCCCGACCGTGACGCCGGTGCCCTCCAACACGCCACTGCCATGAGAAACACTGCCCGTCAGTGCGAGCTGCCAAGGTGCATGGCATCTTCCATCATCCTCCATGAACTTATTCCTCAGGCTGGGCATTCTCCTCCTCATCTTCCTCTCCGCCTGCAGTCCCACCACCGCGGTCACGAGTCCGACCCCGGTCTTCGCGGGTTCCACCCTGCCCGCCGACCCGGCTGTGGTTTCCACCGCCGCCACCGCCCCGCTGCGCTTCGTGCTGCCCTCCCCGGGCGCGGAACCGGTCTCCGGATGGCGCCCGCCCCTTTACCCGGTCCCGTGGGCGGTATCCTCCTACGACCATTTTTACTTCACGCGCCCCAATCCCGCCGACCAGGTGAACTGGCCCATCCCGGACTACCGTTACGGGGGCATCTTCTTTGCCGACACCGTGCACACCGGCATCGACATCGACGCCAACCGCGGCACGCCGGTGCTCGCCTCCGGTCCGGGCACGGTCGTCTGGGCGGGCTGGGGATTCTTCTCCGGCGTGGAGGGCAACGACAGCGATCCCTACGGCAAGGCAGTCTCCATCCGCCATGATTTTGGCTACCAGGGCAAGCCTCTTTTCACGCTCTACGCCCACATGGCGGAGGTGGAAGTGACCGTCGGTCAGCACGTGGAGACCGGCGACCAACTGGGTCTGGTCGGGGAGACCGGCAGGACCACCGGTCCGCACCTGCATTTCGAGGTCAGGCTGGAATACAACACCTTCCATCACACGCTCAATCCCGAACTCTGGCTCTCCCCTCCGCAGGGTTACGGGGTGCTGGTGGGGCAATTCATCCAGGCGAACGGCGAACCGCTCCGCACTTATCCCATCCGCATCATCTCCGAGGAGACCGGCAGGGTGCGGGAGGTGCGCACCTACGGCACAGGCGCCACCAACCCCGACCCGAACTACAGGGAGAACATGGTGCTGAGCGACCTCCCCGCCGGGTTGTACCGCGTCAGCCTGTATTACGCCGAGCGCGAGCAGCAGTTCTGGGTGACCATCCACCCGGGGCAGGTGACCTTCTTCACCTTCCGCATCGGCAGGGGCTTCAAGCTGACCCTGCCGCCCACCCCCGCCCTGGATTTTGTCCCGATGACGGTCACGCCGACCCATACAAAGAGACCTTGACTATTCGAACATCTGTGCTATACTCGCCTTACGCAAGGAATTGCATTATCTTTACCTCTTGGAGAAAAATCATGGCTCGAAAACCAGCTCAGGAAAAAGCACCTGTCCCATCCGGTCCGATAATGGACGAAGGCAAGAAGGCTGTCCTCGATAAAGCCGTCGGCGACATCCTCAAGCGTTACGGCGACGGCTCGATCATGCGCCTGGGCGAAGCCCACACCATGGCGACCGAGACCATCCCCACCGGTTCGCTCTCGCTCGACATCGCCCTCGGAGTGGGCGGCGTCCCGCGCGGGCGCATCACCGAGATCTACGGTCCCGAGTTCGTCCGGCAAGACCACCCTCTGCCAGCACATCGTGGCGGAGTCGCAAAAGATGGGCGGAACCGCTGCCTACATCGACATGGAACACGCCCTCGACCCCACCTACGCTGCCAAGTGCGGCGTGGACATCGATAACCTGCTGGTCTCGCAGCCCGACACCGGCGAACAGGCGCTCGAGATCGTCGAGACCCTGGTGCGCTCCGGCGGCGTGGACATCGTGGTCGTCGACTCGGTTGCCGCCCTCGTTCCCCGTTCCGAGATCGAAGGCGACATGGGCGATGCCACCATGGGCGTGCAAGCCCGCCTGATGTCGCAGGCTCTCCGCAAGCTGAGCGGCGCCATCAACCAGACCAAGACCACCGTGATCTTCACCAACCAGTTGCGCCAGAAGATCGGCGTGATGTTCGGCAACCCCGAGACCACCACCGGCGGCAACGCCCTCAAGTTCTACGCCTCCGTCCGCCTGGACGTGCGCCGCATCCAGTCCATCAAGGTCGGCGACGAGGTCATCGGCAACCGCACGCGCGTGCGCGTGGTCAAGAACAAGGTCGCCCCGCCCTTCCGTTCCGCCGAGTTCGACATCATGTTCAACGAGGGCATCTCCAAGTCCGGAGACCTGCTCGACCTCGCCACCCAGCTTGAGATCATCACCAAGCGCGGCGCCTTCTTCTCCTACGGAGACATCCGCATCGGGCAGGGGCGCGAGAACGCCAAGGATCACCTGCGTCAGAACCCCGACCTGGCAGCCGAGATCGACGGCGTGATCCGCAGCAAGGCGCTCGGCGGCGAGCTGGTCATCCCCATCGACATGGGCGAAGCGGAAACCGGCGCGGCGGAAGAGGAAGTTTAGCCCGCCCGCAGTAACCGAACAGATCAAGGTGAATTTTATGAACGCGGAACGATGCACACCCAGGCTCGTCTCCGCGTTCTTTTTTATTTTTCTGCTGTTCCTGGTTGCGTGCGCACCGGAAGCCACGCCGACCCTCTACCGCCCGCCCGGCGGATATCCATCCCCGACGCCCGTCTCCGTCATTCCCACACCGCTCGCGGTCACTGCATTCATCCTCCCCACTGAGGCGCCGACCCTCGAACCGCCCACCCCCATCCCGCCCTGCACTGACGATCTGAAATGGCTGGCGGACCTGACCTACCAGGACGACACGCTCGTCCTGCCCGGTCAGCCGATGGACAAGCAGTGGTCGCTGCAGAACAGCGGCACCTGTGACTGGGATGCGCGCTACCGTCTGCGCAACACCAACGGCGAGACCCTCGGCGCCATCGCGGAGATGCCGCTCTTCCCGGCGCGGGCAGGCGCCACCATCACCCTGAGCATCCTCTTCCTGGCACCCACCGATGCCGGTACCTACCGCAGTGAATGGCAGGCAGTCACCCCGGATGGCGCCCTGTTCGGTGACACGGTCTACATCAAGATCGTGGTATCGATCCCTT
>CAWGMC010000006.1:0-155535 GCA_963823545.1 uncultured Chloroflexia bacterium
CTGCACGCTTTGTTGGGCGGCGCATGAACGCAAGACTCGCTGACTAAAAAGACAGACAAATTTTCACACACAACTTAATCTTTTGCAACTAAACATAAAGGATAAGCAAAGACTTCATCGCGTAAGGTGATTGGAGTTTTGTGTTTGGTCTATCTTCAGGCATCACCCGTCATTGGGTTCTTGCCGGATGGTTATTGACTGCTAACTGGTTGATCTCGGGTGGCAGGTGTTTGAAGAGGGTTGTTACGGCAAAGTAACGAACTGGCCAAGAAACGCCCGCGCCGACGGCGTATCCAGGCGGTAGGTGACGTTCGTGGAACGGCAGATCGCATCGCCGGTAATGGTCGTCGCCGCCACGATATCGGTCGTCCCCAGGAAGTTCGGGCCGCCGGAGTCGCCGTAACAGGTGCCGCCATTTCCCGTGGCCGGGTTCATGGAGATGCGCAGCCAGGCGGGGTTGATCGAATTCAGAGTGCCCGTCGCGACCATCCGCACGTCATTGTAAAGGTACTGGTGGCCGCCAGGGTCGTTGGTCACTTCGTAGGCGCCGTAGCCGACTGACGTGAATTGCTGTGTGCCAGGCAGGTTTGACAGCGAGTCGGCGGCTGGCAGACGCGCCGGGACGATGCCTTTGATCGGCTTGTCGAAGACAACCACCGCAATGTCGTGCGGGTCACTCTGTTTCTGACCATAGAGCGGGTCCGCATACCAGGTACCCGTGTAGGTCTTATCGCCAGCCTGATAGTCAGGGTCGAAGGTCACCGTCACACGCGCGGTTCCCTCATCGCAGTGGGCCGCGGTAAGGAAAACCGTCGGCGAGATCAACGTTCCCGAGCAGTACAGCCAGGTGCCATCCGAATACTGGGTTGGGCGACACCAATCCACCGACGTTTGGATGCCCGGTACCATCCAATTCACCATAGGTGATGGCGTGCACGGGTGTGGCAATGGACAGGAGTGCCACGAGTAAAAAGATTGCGACTAATTTGTGATACATGTGATTCTCCTTAAGTATTAGGTATGATCTTTTTGATTGTATCATTTGTTAATCAAAAGCAGGCAGCATCAGATGCTATCCCTCGCTCGGCGAGGGTATTCGGGCGAGGAGCAGCAGACCCCGCCCTCGTCATGCATTCCCCCTCCCTGGATAGCGTTCTTTGCTATCCGGGGAGGGGCAGGGGTAGGGCTCTCAACCCACCTCCACGAACAAAACCCCACGAATACCGAATAAACTCTCAGCCGCGGCATTCGTGTATTCGTGAAATATTCGTGGACGGTTTTCCTGGGGAGGGGGTTGGGGGTAGGGCTCTATTGGCTACTCTGGAGTGCGTTTTGGATGTAGGCGATCAGGTCTTCGAATACCCATTCATCATCCATTGAAATCGCTTTTCCATCGACGATCTCATATACCCCATATGCCGAATTTATGGACATAAAATGCCCCGGCTCAATTTTGGCGGTCGGTCCGGTATGATTTTTTAGAAAGAGTAGATATTTATGTCCGGGAATATAAGATGGCTGGGTGGGATTTACCCATCGTACCTGCTCGATCTCTCCCACAAAAGCACGGACACGCAAATCGGGTTTTTCATAATCCCCTTTCAGCAACTGATTTATCGAAATTACAGAATTTCTAGATAAAAGTCTCGATTCAAAACATCCTCGGGCGATGCCTTTGTTGAATCCTTTCCTTCTGGCGTGAGCACAATGACCGGGAAGGGTGCTTTTCACCTCTCCCACAATAATTATTTCTGCCTGCTTAATTTTTTCGTCAATGCTCAAAAGCTCAATTTCTCCATTTCGGTGATCGTTACCGGTTCTTTCTTGCTCATCCCGGGAAATATCACGCCGATCAACAGGATTGAAGCTGCAAATACCAAAACGAAGATGAAAATTTTTGATTTCATGTTTTTCCTTTTACAGAGCCTGCGTAGAGAAACCTTCCCCCGGGATGATGTCATTGTAATCCGAGTCACTGAATGACGCCAGAAATCCATCGGAGTTGAAGCATCCCCCCTCCCTAAATGGCGTTCTTCAGCCATTTGGGAAGGGGGTTGGGGGTAGGGGTTTTCGGCTGAGGTCATCCTCACCGGGCAGTTATATCAAAGATGAAAAAGAAAACACGCGGCTTGTTGAGCCACGTGTTAATACTCGTCATGTCGAAAGTTCATTAAAAGTATCCAGATGGGGATTATTGAGGCAATAAGCCACCTGCCGTTAATCTTTACTAGTCGCCTCTTGCAAAGCAGCGCCATCATCATATCGAACAATTGCTCGATCTCTATTGATTTCGATAAACTCAAAAGTGAGAATGGTCTTTCCCGTCACAGGACTACCAAGCGAAGGGAGTTGACCATTATTAGCCTTAATCAATTCCTGCAACTCCGTTGATGAAAGTTGTCTATTTTCTGACCTGGCTTTTTCCATTGCTTCACGCGATAGATCAGCTCCCCTTCCCATTGATACATACTCTAATTGCATGGCTGTCAGATAACCTACGTTTCCTACTTCGGAAACAGGCACTCCAAGTGTTGCGGCTATGGCTTCGCGTTGCTCATCAGTGATTTGATAGTCAGCAGTGTCAACAAAAACCGCAGGAAATTCTGACACATCAAAAGATTGGGAGGCGTGCCCAATTAATAAAATATGCTCTATTCATTACATCCATAATTTGTTTTGCATCAGGTGAATTGGGAACTCCAGACGATGCTTTAGCTCGATACGCTGCAAAAGCACGATACTTACAAGCGCAATCGTTATAGAAACAATTGTCACCAATATATAGCTTTTCTTGATCATAATCATTTAAATTGTTAACACGAAACCTGAAGCGTCACATAATGGGCATCCGTGATTTTATACACAACGTGCCCTCGCTCCTGCATCTCCTGAGCCCGCCATCCCCACGCCCTCCGCACCTCCTCGAAGAGAGCCGTAAGTCGGCTAAAGCCGATTCCATGCCCTGAGGCGGGGAATTCACGTGTGCCCGTTCTTTGGGCATTCCCCCGCCGTTCTCCTTCCGCGTCCCTATTCCCTATTCACCATTCCCCATTCTCCATCAGGCGATGCAGGCCTGACAGCCTGCCCTGCTTGTATTTTGCCTAAATATCCATATAATGTTTTCAGGCTCCTATTTGAGCTGATATCGCCGCTGGGGTGAAATCCCCCCAAGACAGTCTCGATATTAGTGACCCTGAGAGTATCTAATAATGAGTTGGGCAGATCCTTGCAAACGAAAAGAAAATTCTTCTATGTACAATAAATCAAGTTTTGTATCCGCAGTTCAATTTTTTATAGCCTCAATGTTTTTATTTTCGGGACTACTCCGTTTTCAATCTGCACAGACTTACAATGGATTGGAAAACAATTTCATGGCAGATAATTGGGGTTTGCCTCTCCGTTCTGCTCACTATTTTATTTGCATTAGGCTGGTGGTTTGTAAGTGTTTTTGAAAATTTAGTTTTAGCCAAAGGAAGAAACGCCGGCATTTTTCCTTTAGTTGCCGTATTTTTTGTATTTATTTCAATATTGATCGGTTCGTTCTTGTTCACCGATCGTGGCTTTTTACTAAGTGCGATACATTCAAGTGGGTTATTTCTTATATGCGGTTTTTTATTTCACCTTGCGGTTGTACGCCCTGAAGTAATTGCCAAATTACAACTACGGAGATAATTGAGAAAATACTGGGCTAAGCCGACTTCCATGTTCTCAGCCTGAGAATTCACGTGTGCCCGTTCTTTGGGCATTCCCCCGCCGGTCTCCCTCCGCGTCCCAATCTCCCAATTTCCCAATCCCCAACTTACCATTCTCCAATCCCTCCGCTTTTATCCGTGTCAATCTGCGTTTTCCGCGTCCCATTCCACTGAACACTGGAAACTGAACACTGAACACTGCTCTTCCTCCCAATCTCCAATCTCCCATCTCCTCCAATCGTAAATCGTTAATCGTAAATCGTAAATTAGAAATTTTTATTCATCCACTTGATCGGATCCTCCGCCTGGATGATCCCCCTCGTATAAACGGCACCCACTTCATCTTATCCAGTTCTGTCGTCAGCGCATCCGCCATCACGAAATCATCATGCACCAGTCTCCCCTCCGCATCCCGCGTCCCGTCCTTCACGCTCCAGCGCATCGTCTTCTGCGGTCCCGGCAGGATCTCGCTCTCGCAGTGCCGGTACTGCGTCACCACCTCCTCAGTCGAAGCGCAGTCCCGGAACCTCCCCGTCTCGATCAATCCCAGGAACGCGTACCCCATCTCGCTCTTCACCTGCTGCGTGAACTTGATCGGCTTCACCTTCTCGCCGAATTCCTTCACCAGCAGCGCCCACAGACCCTCCCCCACTCCCGTCGCATCCAGCACGATGTGTTGCGGTCTCCACTTTGACTCCAGCGCGCACAGGTTGCTGAACACATCCAGGTGGTTCCACCCTCTCCAGCTCATCCTCTTCACCACCCTGAACACCGGCGCCCTCAGGCTGTCATATTGGCTTATATCGATCTCCACGATCGACAGTGCCGTACTGTCATGCTCGGGCGGTGTCATCTCCCGCGCATCCACCAATTGAGTGCAGTTCCAGTAGCGGCGAGGTCGAAGTGCGGGTGCGGCTTGAGTCTCCTGCGCCCCCCACATCCACACAGAACGCATACATATGCCCCGTCACCGGCGCCTCCTGTCCCGGCTGGTCCCCCAGCATCATTCCCAGCCTCATCTCGTTGAACATCTTCCACTGCACATCGATCTCCTCGCAAAAATACTGCGTCTTCACCAGCGGGTGCTGCCTCCCCTTCTCCATCACAGCCCTGTCCACATGCTCCCCGTAAGCCGGCACGAACTTCCGGATCTCATCCGCATCGTACAGGAACGCCCGCCGGATTCCATCCTCCGCCTCCTCCTGCAACGCCCTCTCCATCTGCCGGTGCAGCAGCGTGTTCCTCGTCCACGCCGTCCCCCAGAACACCCGCGTCGCGTTCGTGCTCGCCGTCATCGGGTCAAAGTCCTTGTCGAACTTCGCGATGTCCACCTCCTGCGCCTCGTCCACCGAGAGCAGCAGGTCCGCCGTCGCCCCCACCACCTTCGCGCTCGGGTCCGCCGAGAAGAACTGCGCCCGCGCCGCCTTGTACTTCAGCACGAATCCCCCACTCCCGCTCCACTGTCCCCGCGTCATCGCCGACCGTTCAAGGTTCGTCCGCACCTTGTCCATCGCGTTGATCGTCTGCGGCTTGAACGTCGGGCTCACCGACACGATTCTTCCTCCCTCCTTCCCGTATCGGAACATCAGCCACCCGAACAGGTGCGTCTGCAGTTCGTTTTTTCCGCTCTGCCTCGGCAGCATCACCACGAACGTCCTCCCCTCGTGTCCCATCACCGATTTCGCCATCGCGTCTGCGATGTCCGCCTGGTACGGTCTCAGGCTCACCCCCGTCTTCCTCGCCCACCCCACCGGTCCCCTCCACACACTCGCCTTCATCACCTTTTTGAGTGGTCTGCTCGAGGGTGCTGATAATCATCTGGATCCTCCTCTGCCAATAGTTCCTCGATCGCCTGTTGCAGCGGCGATATTTTTCCCGTCACGATAGCCAGCGTCCGGTCGCACCCGTTCGCCGCCGTCACCGCCACGCACAGCGCGTTCGATATCTTGCACCTCGTCTCCGGGTCTTCCGCCTCGCAAAAATCCTCCCAAAGCACCTTGATCACCCGGTCCATGATATCCCGCCTCTGCTCCGGACCCGCGTTCGGATCCCGCTCCTCCGGCGTCCACCGGCGGCTGGTTCTTCGCCCACAGCCCATGCGTCCTCGCATTATTATTCCCCGGCTGTCCCCCTTTTTTACGCCCAGCGGCATTCCGAGCCGTCTTCTCGGCTCTCCGCCCACCTGAGTTAACGCCGGGGTCTCCCCGCCCGTTTCGTGCCTGTCATTGCGAGGAGCGTACTTTGACGGAGGAATCCGTTCTTTCCGCAGTCGAAGCGATCCGCCCTTGTTTGTGTCTTCGAGCCGCGTCTTTGCGATGAGCATTCCCCGCTCCCGCCCACTCTTGTTGCCGGATTCCCCCGCCCTTTCCTCGTCGTCTTCCTCGTCTTATTGTTCTTCTTCATATCATACCTCCTATCCTTGCCACCTGTAGGCGCAGGATCCCCTCGCCCTTCAACGTTCCTGTCATTGCAAGGAGCGTTCTCTGCGACTGAAGCAATCTCCCGGTCCCCACCCTATTCTGTGTTAACGCCGGGTTTCCATCCGCCTGCTTTTTATTTATGTCATTGCGAGGCGGCGTTCTTCCGTCGAAGCAATCTCCTCTCGCCACCTTCCTACTGTTTTTCATCATCATCTCAACTACCTCCGGTATCCACCGTCACTGAAAACTGAAAACCGATCACTGAACACTCTTCTCCAAACAACACCTCCCCGAACTGCCCGAACGCCTGGTTGATCCAGGATGCCCGGTGCAGTTGAGGGAGGTGCCCGTAATTTAGCACATCTGTTCTAATTTGTCAAGACTTTTCCCCTGCTTCTTTTCCCCCTCCTCCGATCAAACATCCTGCCTCTCGCCTCCACCTTCCAACCCGCATCTCCCCAATTCCCCAATCTACCATTCCCTCAATTCTACCACTTCCCTCAATTCATCTCCAACTCTCCCCAATCTACCATTCCCCATCCCCTATTCACTATCCTCTGCTCACTGAACACTGACACCACTCAACACTGAGTCACTGTTCACTGCTCCTCCTTCGTTCCCATTCGTTTCCTCCTCAGCCTGTCGTCTCGACTCCCCAATCGTAAATCGTCAATCGTAAATCGTAAATCAACGTGTACAATTCCCACATCCCTAGGAGAACCCCATGCGCACTGAACAGGAAATGCTCAGCCTGATCCTGGATGTCGCCCGGAAGACGGAGGCTGTCCGCGCGGTCGTGATGAACGGCTCGCGCGTCAACCCGAACGCGAAGAAGGATCCCTTCCAGGATTACGACATCATCTACTTCGTCCGCGAGGTCGAACCCTTCAAGAGGAACTGGGACTTCATCCGCCAGTTCGGCGAGATGCTGATCCTGCAGACCCCGGAGGACATGTCCAGCCCCTCCGCCGCGGGCGACGGGCATTACTCCTACCTGATGCAGTTCATGGACGGCACGCGCATCGACCTGAGCTTCTACCCGCTGGAGCAGGTCAAAAAGCACACCGCCGACAGCCTGACCATCAAGCTGCTGGACAAGGACCGGCTCATCCCGCAGCTGCCCCCGCCAGCGACCGGGGATATTATCCCCAGCAACCGACCGCCAAGCTCTTCGACGACTGCTGCAACGAATTCTGGTGGGTCAGCCCGTATGTCGCCAAGGGTCTCTGGCGCGACGAACCGACCTACGCCATGGACCTGCTCGGCGTCGTCAGGGAGGAGTTGATGAAGATGCTCACCTGGTATTTCGGGATCCAGACGAACTTCCAGAAGGCGCCCGGCAAGGCGGGCAAAGTACATCAAAGGCTCGCTCGACCCCGAAGCTCTGGAAGAAGCTGGAAAGCACCTATCCGGATCTTGACCCGGAACACATCTGGGAATCCCTGTTCGCCATGGGAGAGCTGTTCCGCCTGATGGGTCGCGAGACCGCAAAGCACTTCGGTTTCAACTACCCCGAACAGGAAGACCGCGAACGTGACCGCATACCTGCACGACATCCGGAAGCTGCCGCGTGACGCAAAGACCATCCGCTGACCAAGGAGAATCGACATGACCACCGCCCTGCCCCGCTCCAAAGTGAAAAAGGAACAGACCTGGAACGCCGAAAGCGTCTTTCCCTCCGTCCAGGCTTTCGATGCGGAGGTGAAGAGCATCCTGGAGAGCCTGCCCGCCATCAAAGCCTTCCAGGGGCGTCTCGCAGAAGGACCCGGCACGTTCATCCAATTCATGCAGGCGCTGGAGGCACTCTCCCAGCGGGCGACCAAAGTGCAGGTCTATGCCAGCATGTCCAGCGCGGTGGATGCCACCGACCAGCAGGGCGCGGAGATCAGCGGGAAAGCCACCAGCGCCCTCGCCCAGGTCAGCGCGGCGAGCTCCTTCCTCGACCCCGAGCTGCTCTCCATCGGCGAGGACAAACTGCGCCAGTGGCTGCGCGACGACCCCCGCATGCAGCTCTACGAATATTACATCAACGACCTGTTCCGCAAGCAGACGCACGTGCGCAGCGCGGAGGTGGAGGAATTGTTCGGCTTGCTGCGCGATCCCTTCAGCGGTCCGCGCACCACGGCGGGTCTGCTGACCAACGCCGATTTCAAGTTCAAGCCGGCGCGCGGCAGCGAGAACGAAAAGGTCGTCCTGACCCAAAGCACCTACAACTCCATCCTGGGCGGCACCGACCGCAAGGCGCGCCGCACCGCCTGGCAGAACTACAACGATAAGTATCTTGAGTTCAAGAACACCCTCGCCGGGAACCTGACCGCCTCCATCAAGCAGAACGTCTTCAACATGAAAGCCCGCAATTTCAGCTCCTCGCTGGAGGCGACGCTCTTCAACCCGGATGTGCCGGTGGAGATGTTCCACAACCTGCTGGAGATCTTCAAAAAGAACCTGCCTTTGTGGCACCGCTACTGGAAGGTGCGGCGGAAGGCGCTGGGCGTGAAGACGCTGCATCCCTACGATGTCTGGGCGCCGCTCAACACCAAAAAGCACCGCATCCCCTTCGCGCAGGCGGTGGACTGGATCAGCGAGGGGCTTGCGCCGCTGGGGGATGAATACGTGGGCATCATGCGCAAGGGCTGCCTGCAGGAGCGCTGGGTGGACTGGTCGCCCAACGCCGGCAAGCGCCAGGGAGCCTTCTCGACCCGCGTGCCGCGCGGCACCCACTGCTTCATCAACATGAGCTACACCGAGAGCGTCGGCAGCATGAGCACGCTCTCGCATGAACTCGGGCATGCCATGCACGCCTACTACGCCAGCCGCGCCCAGCCGATGATCTATTATCGTGTACCCCTCCATCGTCGCCGAGACCGCCTCCAACTTCAGCCAGGCGATGACGCGCGCCCACCTGCTGAGGACCAACCCGGGCAGGTCCTTCCAGCTCGCCCTGCTCGAGGAGGCGATGAGCAACTATCACCGCTACTTCTTCATCATGCCCACCCTGGCGCGCTTCGAACTGGAGACGCACCAGCGCGTCGAGAGGGGCGAACCGCTGACCGCCGACTCGATGATCGAGCTGATGGCTGACCTGTTCAGCGAGGGCTACGGCGGACAGATGAACCTGGACCGGGAGCGCGTCGGCATCACCTGGGGCACCTTCGCCACCCACCTGTATATCGACTACTACTCCTTCCAATATGCCATCGGCATCTCCGCCGCGAACGCCATCGCCCGCCGCATCCTGGACGGGGTCCCGAACGCCGCGCAGGATTACCTCAACTTCCTGAGGGTGGGTTCCTCCAAGCCGCCCATGGAGGTCTACAAGATCGCCGGCGTGGACATGACCAGCACCGGTCCCATCGAGGATGCCTTCGCCGTGCTGGAGGAATACATCGACCGGCTGGAAACATTGACACTTTAATCTGTCATTGCGAGGAGGGCGGCGGCTTCGAGCACATGACCTTCGACGAGCGTTTCGCTCCGCCAGGCGATGCAAGATTGCTTCGCTGCGCTCGCAATGACACGAATGTCTTTATGAATGCTGAACAACTCTGAGGCTCCATGAATCTCCTCTCCGTCTTCCTCGCCCTGCTGCCCGTCCTGGTCGTGCTCGTCCTGCTCATCTGGAAGCGCATGCCCGCCGATACCGCCGGCATGATCGGCTGGGTCGCGGCGCTGGCGGTCGCGATGCCTTTACTTCCAGACCCCGCTGCGCATCACCCTGATCGCCAGCCTGACGGGGGTGATCGCCTCCCTGCCCATCACACTGATGGTGGCAGCCTCCATCCTGCAGGTCACGCTGATGATCGAGACCGGAGCCATCGCGCGCGTGGTCGCGTTGATCAAGTCCGTGGCGCCCCGCGACCAGATCGTCCAGATCATGATCGTCAACATCGGCTTCGGGACGTTGCTGGCAGCCCTGGGCGCGACGCCTGTCTCGATCCTGCCGCCCATCATGATCGCGCTGGGATACTCCTCCTTCATCGCCATCGCCCTGCCCGCCATCGGCTACGACGCGCTCACCACCTACGCCCTGCTGGGTGTCCCGGTGGTGGTCTTCGCCGGGTTCGTCGGTCGCCCCGTGGCTGAGGTCGGCTTCTACTTTGCGCGCTACATGCCGGTCATCAGTTCCTGCATCGCGCTGGGCATGCTGTGGATCGTCGGCGGGTGGAGGATGCTCCGGAAGGGGCTGTTCCCCGCCCTGCTGTCGGGTCTGACCGCGGGCTTCATCGCCATCGGGATGAACGCCATCGGCATGGTCACGCTGACGGGGGTCGCGGCGGGACTGGGCGTCGTGCTCGTCATGCTGGCATACCTGCTCATCCGGCGCAAGCCGCTGTGGGATGCCAGCGTCCAGAACGAGGCGGACCACCAGGCTGTGGCACACATCTCCTTCTGGCGAGCCATCTCCCCCTGGCTGATCCTGACCGGGTTCGCGGTGCTGGTCAACGCGCCCTTCCTGCCGCTCTTCGACCTGACCTTCAAGACCTGGGCGATGCCCGTCGAGTTGATCCCCGGCGCGCCCGAAAAGGTGCGCCTGTTCTGGCAGGCCTATTTCTGGATCCTGGTCAGCGTGGTGCTCTCCCTGCCCCTGCTGCGGACCACGCGCGCCCAATTGGGTACATCCCTGAAAAAGTGGATCAAGCGCGCCCCGCGCCCGATGCTCGCCTCGGCGGTCTTCTTCGCCATCGCCTACATCATCAACCACTCGGGCAAAGCCCTGGACTGGACGCTCCCCGACCCGAACAACAACATGGTGGCTGTGCTGGCGAACGCCTCCACTGCCGCCTTCGGCAACGCCTATCCCTTCATCGCACCCTTCCTCGGGCTGCTGGGCGGCTTCGTCAGCGGCTCCGAGACCTCCTCCATCGCCATGTTCACCGCCCTGCACCTCTCCATCGCGGAGAAGATCGGCGCGGCGGGGCTGGTCATCGCGGCGGTCTCCGGCATCGGCGGCGGGCTGGCGAGCGTCATCTCCCCCGCCAAGCTGCAGAACGCCTCCGCGGCGATCGACCGCATCGGCGAGGAGGGCGGCGTGCTGCGCGTGACCTTCGTCATCTCGCTGGTCATCACCGCGGTCGCGGCAATCATGACCCTGTTCTGGGCTTGCACCCTTGACAAATAGACAAACTTCGATATAATCTCAAATAGATAAACGTCTATGAAACCGATCCTGTACTTTTTGCCAAAGCCATCGCCGACGAGACCCGCCAGAAGATCATGAACCTGGTCTGCTGCGCCTCCCTGTCGGTGAGCGAGATCGTGGAAAAACTGGATGTCTCCCAGCCCACCGTCTCGCATCACCTGTCCATCCTGCGCGAGGCGGGATTGGTGAGCGTGCGCGAGGACGGCAAGCAGACGTTCTATTCCCTCAACCAGGACCGCATGGCGGTCTGCTGCGGGCAGTTGATGGTCAAGTTCGCGCCGGAGACCGAAGCCGCTGAAATCCATCAAAAGTCTCGACAGGTGAATCCCCCATTCTCTTTTTTTGTCAATTCATATAGACAAACTTCTATTCAAGGAGCCACCATGACCACTCAATCCCCCACCCCCATCCATGACGCCGTGCGCGAGCATTATGCAGAACGCATCAAGAACAACGCCTCCTGTTGTGGATCCTCGGATTGCTGTTCCACCGACAGCAACCTCTACCCCGCCGATCTGCTTGCCACCCTGCCCGCGGGCGAATCCGCGATCAGCTACGGGTGCGGCGACCCGATCACGCTGGCATCCCTGCTCCCCGGTCAGACCGTGCTCGACCTCGGCTCGGGCGCGGGACTGGACTGTTTCTTCGCCGCAAAGAAGGTCGGCGAGACCGGGCGCGTCATCGGCGTGGACATGACCCCCGAGATGATCGAGCGCGCCACCTCCAGCGCCAAGCGGATGGGAATCACCAACGTGGAATTCCGCCAGGGTTACCTCGAGGACCTGCCCGTGGAGAAAGACAGCGTGGATGTCATCATCTCGAACTGCGTGATCAACCTCTCGCCGGATAAAGCCAAAGTCTTCGCCGAAGCGTTCCGCGTCCTCAAACCCGGCGGCAAACTCGCCGTCTCGGATATCGTCACCGACGGTCCGCTGCCCGAGGAAGTGAAACAAAGCCTGAGCGCCTGGGCGGGCTGCGTGGCGGGCGCCATCGACGGCAGGGATTACATCGCCATGATGGAGTCGGCGGGCTTCAGGGAGATCACGCTCAGCCCGGTCTTCTTCGACAAGGAGACGGTGGATTCCGCGCTGGACGAGATGAAACTGGACGTGAAGGATTACCCGCGCGAGGCGATATACAAAGCGGTATACAGCGCCAAGATCACGGCGTATAAACCCGCCTAGCAAAACCAGGAGCGGCTTTGCTCGCCGCTCTTTTTTTATAATGTTCCATAGACAAACATCTATTTGAGGAGTTCCGATGGACATCAACAACCTGCTTCAAACCACCCTTGGCAAAGTCATCGAGACCTTTGCCCTTAATTGGCCCCTGCTTCTTCTCAGCATCCTGGTGAGCGTGGCGCTCAAAGTCTACGTGAACCAGAATGCTGTCGCGGGCTTCCTGCGCCGCAATCAAAGGAACAGCGTGCTAATGTCAACAGGTTTGGCGGTGGTTACACCATTCTGTTCGTGCGGCACGACCGCAGTGGTTTTAGGCATGATGGCATCCACCGTTCCCTGGGCACCCATTGTTGCTTTCATGGTCTCTTCACCGCTTACCTCCCCGCAGGAACTGATCTACAGTGCCGGACTCTTCGGCTGGCCGTTTGCCATCGCCTTCTTTGTCGCTTCGATCATTCTCGGCTTGACAGGTGGGTGGTTGGCGACCTTCGCAGAATCCCGCGGCTGGCTGACCGGTCAAGCGCGACTCGTTTCCCACTCCACATCGCCTAGCGTGGGCATTTCACCGGCGTCCGCCTCTTCGGTCAGGATCGAACCTCGCAGCCTGACCTTGAGCCTCGCTTCTCAAACACAGGGTGCGTCCACCTCCATGGCGCTTCCGGTCCTTGCGCCCGAACCCGCGCCAACCCAAAAGCCAATCAGCATATCCCAAAGCTGCCCGCGAAGCCTATAACATTACATGGAAATTGCTTGTATTATTCCTTGGATTCACTTTCATCGGCTACTTCCTGAACGGGTTGATCCCAAACGAATGGATCCAAACCCTGTTCGGCTCGGGACAGATCTACAGCATCCCACTGGCGGCCACCCTGGGCTTGCCTTTCTACATCAATACCGAAGCCTCCATGCCGCTTGTGCGGGCTTTGGTAGATGGCGGCATGAGCCAGGGATCGGCGCTGGCTTTCCTCATCACGGGAGCGGGCACCTCCATCGGCGCCATCACCGGAGCGATGACCATTGCCCGCTGGCGAGTCATAGCCATCGTGGTGGGTACACTGTGGGTCGGTTCCATGCTCCTGGGCTTTGGCTACGATCTCCTTCTTCGCCTGATGATGTAAGATAAGCAAAGGAATAAAAATAAACAAGACTGCTGATCGATCAGTAGTCTTGTTTTCGTTATCCCGGTCTTTTTTCTTAACTTCCTGTAAGCTTCCCAATCTTGACAGTGCAATCGTTTGCGGGTAAAAACAAACCGACTGGTCGGTTTTTTCCCAATTACAAGCAAAACCATATTCATCCCTCCCCAACGGGATGAATCCAAGGAAAACCATGCAGCAACGAAGCGAAGAAACAAGGACACATATCCTCGAGGCAGCCGTAAAACAGTTCTCCGTCAACGGATACAACAAAGCCAGCGTGGATGACATCTGCGAGCAGGCGGGGGTCAGCAAGGGAGCGTTCTACCATCATTTCAAAACCAAGCAGGACCTGTTCCTGG
Organism: uncultured Chloroflexia bacterium; assembly: GCA_963823545.1. Lineage (GTDB taxonomy): Bacteria > Chloroflexota > Anaerolineae > Anaerolineales > Villigracilaceae > Denitrolinea. The sequence continues at coordinate 13,932 of CAWGMC010000006.1, forward strand.
CCTTGCTGGATGGCTGGCTGCAAACCATCGATCAAGCCATCGAGGCGTCAAAAAACCAACCCGTTCCCGAAACCTTCCATCAGATGACCGAGTTCTTTCCCTACATTTTTGAGACCGCAGGCGATAACCTGCCGATGTTCCTGGAGTTCTGGCTGCAAGCCAGCCGGGATGAGACGATCTGGGAAGCCAGCATTGCCCCCTATCGCCGCTATCACAAGTACTTTGTATCGCTGATCAAAAAGGGCATCAAGGAAGGCTCGTTTGTGGATGTCGATCCCGACCTGGCAGCGCGGCTGATCGTCTCCGCGGCCATGGGCTTGCTGCTGCAAAGCCTGCTCGACCCGGATGGCGCAAAATGGGCGAAGGTCGCGCGCGAGACAGTGCAGGTGATGATGAAAAGCCTGCTCCGGTGAACCTGATGTTAGAAATGCATGAAGTCACCAGCGGAAGACGTGAAATCGCATGTGGCTGGTAACTGGCGCAACGGGGCATATCGGAAATGTGCTCGTCCGGAAACTGCTTGAGCGAGGTGAAAAGGTGCGGGCATTGATCCTGCCGAAGGAAAGCCGCGAGTCGCTCAAGGACCTGGACGTGGAAATCGTGGAGGGCGATGTCCTGGACCTGGATTCCCTGTTCGAGCCCATGCGCGGCATCCGCGGCATCTTCCACCTGGCTGGTGTGATCTCGATCATGCCGGGACCCGACCCGGTCGTCCGAAAAGTGAACGTGGAGGGCACGAAGAACGTGTTCCAGGCTGCAAAGAAATCGGGGGTGAAGCGGATGTTGTACACCAGTTCCATCCATGCCATCCGGCGGGTGGAGGAAGGCATCATCGACGAGAGCATCCCCTACGATATGGACAATCCCTACGGCGCGTATGACCGTTCCAAGGCGGAGGCCACCCTGGAAGTGCTCAACTCCGCGCGGGACGGGCTGGACGCAGTGGTGGTCTGCCCCACCGGCGTGATCGGTCCGCATGATTACCGCGGATCGATGATGGGCACGGTCATCCACGATGCAGCCGTGGCGAAACCCACCCTGTACGTGGACGGGGCGTACGATTTCGTGGATGTGCGCGATGTGGCGGACGGCATGATCGCGGCGTTAAAAAGGGGAAACGCGGCGAGAGTTACATCCTCTCGGGCAGCAAGATCTCCGTGCGGTACCTGCTGGAGACCGTGCGCGAGATCACCGGACGGCATTTCTTCCAGATCAAAATGCCATTCGACCTGGCAAAATTCGCGGCATTATTCACGCCCATGTATTACCGCCTGGCACATGCGACACCGCGCTTTACGCCCTATTCCCTGGAGGTGTTGAAGAGCAATTCGAACATCAGTCACGCCAAAGCCACGCGCGAACTGGGCTATAAGCCGCGCTCCCTATATGAATCCATTTCCGACACAGTGAAGTGGTTTTTAACCAGGCATTGATGGCAAACCATTGCAGACGCCAACCGGACCAGGAAACAGAAAGTTTTTATCCAACCAGAAACCGGAAACCCCGAAAGGAGAGCGTATGAGAAATAAGCTCCAGAGAACCTTCGAGATCGTTGGGATCGTAGTATCGCATATTGTGAACACACCGTTCGTTGCCGGCGCGGCAATCACCCTGCTTTTGTTCACCCTCCAACCGGATGTGCCGCAGCGCCTGCTGGGATGGGGTGTTTCACTGGTCTTTTTGACCATCGTCCCGGCGTTAAGCCTGCTTTTTTACATCCCCAGGCGAAATGAACAATGGAGTTCCACAGAAAAGCGACAGCGCGTGATGAGTTTTGTGTTCATGGCTGTCAGCTACCCGATCGGATATGCCATACTCAAGATACTGCACGCCCCACCGATCTATGAGGCAGTTACATTATCCTATGTCATGGTGGTGCTCGGCTTGATCCTGGTCAATATATTCTTCAAGGCGAGCGGGCATGCAGCCGGCGTGGCGGGTCCGGTCAGCGCGCTGATCTATCTATACGGGCTGATCGCGACACCCTTGATCGCACTGATCCCGCTGACCATGTGGGCACGCGTAAAAGCAAAAGGACACACACTATCCCAGACCGTGGTGGGAACGATCTTATCCGCGGCAATCACCGTTGCCATACTGATCGCGTATGGCTTCCAACCCGGACAATTTTTACATTAAAGGAGAACCACAATGAAAATCGTTACCGACTGCGCTGCAGACATGCCCACCGAGGAACTGGAAAAACTTGGGGTCACACTGGCCCCGTTATTCATCCAGTTCCCCGAGGGCGAAGTCAATTCTGCCGATATCACCGCCGACGCTTTTTATGACCGGCTCGAAGCCATGCGTCCACAGATCCCGACAACTGCCATGCCCTCCACGGGATTGTTCAAGGAGATATATCGCAAGCTGGCAAAGACGGATAAGAACATCCTGTCCGTCCACATCTCCTCCGGGCTGAGCGGCACGATCAACGCGGCACGCGAGGGCGGCGAGCAGGCAAAACCCGAGGCGGAGGTCACCTTCTGGGATACGCTCACCCTCTCGGGGGGCGAGCGCTTCCAGGTGATGGCAGCCGCGCTGGCGAACAAGGCGGGTTGGACATTCGAGGCGATCAAGGAACGGCTGGAGAAAATCCGTGAGAAGACCGAGGTCATCTACACCCTGGACACGCTGGAATATCTGGCGCGCGGCGGACGCATCGGGCGGGTCCAGGCTATTGCGGGCGCGCTGTTGAATCTTAAACCCGTCATCCGCGTGGACACGGACGGCAAGTACAGCACCGTGGCGAAGGGACGCTCGATCGGCAAATCCTTGTCCATCATTGCCGATCACCTGGTGGAAAAATATGGAAAGACCCCGCTGTGGGTTACCGTGTTACACGGGCGTTTTGCTGAAAAAGCGGATGAACTATCGAAGGAACTTCAATCCAAACTCAACATGGCAAAGATGGAAGTGATGCGCATCTCGCCCGTGCTGGGAGTCCATACCGGACCGGGCATCGTCGGCGCGGCGGTGGTGCCGATGGAGTTGATGGAAGACCTGGCGAAGTAACTGGTGCGACATTTATGAACCTGGATGACCAGGTGGCATAAATGTCGCACTCCTTGAAAAATATGAAAAACTGGCAGGACAAGGTCGCGATCATCACAGGCGCCTCGAGCGGAATTGGGGAGGCAACTGCGCGCCGGCTTGCCCAAGCGGGGGTGAAGGTCATCCTCGTGGCGCGGCGATTGGAGAGACTGCTTGGTTTGCAGGCAAGGATCACCTCGGCTGGAGGAAAAGCTGAGGTGATCGCGGCTGACCTGGGTTCGGAGAGTGAACGACAACGCGTCTTCGAACAGGTCGGCGCGGCGGATATCCTGGTTAACAACGCGGGCTTTGGCTGGTATGGTTATTTCAACGAGATGAACTGGGAGACGGCACGCGAGATGCTGCAGGTGAACGTCAGCGCGACCGCGCATCTCACATCCCTGTTCCTGCCGGGGATGCGGGAAAGGAACCGGGGGCACGTCATCAACGTGGGTTCCATCTCGGGGAGCATCCCCAGCCAGGGAATCGCCATGTACGCGGCGAGCAAATCCTTCATGGACGCATTCACGACCTGCCTGCACCGCGAGACACGCGGGACGAATGTGCATGTCAGCGTGGTGCGGGCGGGACCGGTGAGAACGGAGTTTTGCGAATCTGCGCTGGAGCGCGAGAATGGCGGACATGTGCCGACCGAGAAGGTGGGCGTCACGTCCGAGCATGTGGCATGGCGGATCTGGAAATTGCTGCTCCGTCCGCGGCGTGTCATCTACGTGCCGCGCTGGCTCCAGATCGTCCCCTGGGTGGAATTATCCTTTGGCTGGGTGGAGGATCTGGTCGGACCGTTATTGTTAAAACGGGCAAGCAGGTGACAAGGGGTCTACTGGCAACCCTGAAGTACGAACTTTAGGACTTCCAGATACACTTCAGGAACTCCAGATGCACTTGCGCAAGAGGTGTGATGTCAAGCCTGAAGTAGAACTTCAGGACTCCAGATACACTTCAGGAACTCCAGATGCACTTGCGCAAGAGGTGTGATGTCAAGCCTGAAGTAGAACTTCAGGACTCCAAATACACTTCAGGAACTCCAGATACATTTTTTCAGTAAACTAAAAGACCTGGCTGAATGCCAGGTCTTTTGCGAGGAGGAGAAACTCTCGCTAGGTTCCAATCTCCAGATTGCCGGAGACGCTGTTTAGATATACCTTCACTCCACCGCCCTGGATATCAGCAACCTGCCTGCCATTCTTCCACGAAATTGAGCTGGCTGGAAGATTTATGGTAAGACCTCCGCTCATGCTTTGCAATTCCGTGGTGCAGCGCACATCTGCCGGCAGTTTCAGGGCGAGATCGCCGGAAACCGAATTAAATTTATAAGGACCGTCGCCCAGATCTGTTTCCAATTCCACCTTCCCGCTGACCGTGTTGGCGCTCACAGACGGCAGGCTGGATCGTTCAAAACCGACATTCCCGGAAACCGTATTCAAATTCAAAGCCCCGGTCAGATGGGTGCCCTTGATATCACCGCTGACCGTGTTCAGCCGCAACCGACCAGCCAGATCAGATAACTGCAGCCTGCCGCTCACGGTATCAAAACTGAGCGAGCCTTTCAGAGAACGCATGGTCATCTCTCCGCTGACGGTCTTGAAGGAGGCATCTCCCTCAATGCCTTCGGTAAATATGGTGCTGCTGACCCCATTGATCTGAAGCGCGCAGACCCGCGGAGCAGTGACAACGTAATTGACCTTGCATGGCTTGGAGCCAAAGAGCACGTCCAGCCAGTCCTCGGGGAAGCGGGTCTCAACTTTTAACAGCCCCGTCCTCCTTTTGGGTCATCTTAATCTCGGTCTGACCGGCGTCACCGGTATCCACCAATTTTTCCGCCTTGACCGTGATGACACCATCCGCCCCGGGGCGGATATCCACCGAGCCGCGAATATTGTTCAGCTCAAGGCGCGCGGTGCCCGATACAGTAAAGGACTTTTCCAGGATCTGGTTCGTCATGACAGCTCACTCCACGTAAATTTCCACGTGCTCGCCGTCCTCCTCGTCCATGACATCGATGATCTTGCCGGTCATGCCGGTGCGGACAGCTTCCATCACGTTGTTCATATCCACGCCATTCACCTCGGGGGCAAAGTGCGCGCCGATCTTCATGCCGGCATCCACCAAGTCAAGGGGAATCTGGACCGAGGCTTTCGAGCGTCCCGAGTTGACATCCGTGACCCGAATCCGCAACCATGCGCGGACCTCGCGAGGCGGACGCGGCGGGGTCGGCATGCCCGGACCCCGGCGTCCCTCGCTGAGAGCGGAAAGCAACTTCGCACCCTCTTCGGCGCTGATCTTGCCTTCCTCGATCATCTTCAATATCTTAAGTCTTTCTTCTGCGGTTGTCATGTGTCACCTCGTCATCCAATATAAACCATCACACGTTCACCGTCTTCGTCATCCTGGGCATTTACGATCAGCGGTGACTTCGATGAGGCGGTTGCCTTGATCATCTCGGCGATGGAATCGGCTTTTGCACGATCCATGCCATGGATGTGATGCCCGAAATTGCGCATGAACCAGCTGACCAATCCCAGCGGGGCGGGAAATCCCAGGGTGATGCGCTCCGGTCTTTCGCCAGGTTTCTGGTGAACATCCACGAACAACCAGCGACTGGACATGCCACCGGCTGAGATGGCGATCAGGAAAACACCCAGCAGGAACGGGAAGGTCAGGCAGTAGAACCAGAACCCAAAGCCTGAACTCTGCAGCGCCAAATACATCAACCCGGCGAACAGGACCGTGACCCCCACCCCGATCCAGAGTGGAATCATGGCAAAGCGGCGGGCACGCGCTTTCACTTCCTCGAATTCAGGAGCATCGACCGGTGCGTCAGCAGCTGCCGGAGCGTCAATGACCTCCATCTGCCCATCCTGCGCCACATCCTGCTCAAGCGCACGGATAAGGGTCATGGCTTCATCGGCTGAGATCTTCCCATCCTCAACCATCTTCAGAATTCGGCGTTGTTCCTCGGAAGACATTACTTGCCTCCTTCCAATGCTGAGAGCAGCTTCTCCGCTTCTTCAGAAGTGATCTTCTTGTCCTGCAACATGCGCAGGATGGTCATGCGTTCCTCGTCCGTGACCGCCTCGCCGCGGGGTGTAACAGGAACATTGCGCCCGCCCGACCAGTTGAACGCAAACCGGCGCTGGCGGCGCATATGTTCCTCCACCCGGCGGGCGGCTTCTTCGGCTCGGTCAGATGCCCGCCGGGAGGCATCGCCGGCACGGCGCGTAGCTTCCTGCACCTGGCGGTTGATGCGTTCCGAAAAATCATCGGGCAAAGGCCAGCTGCCGCCAAAATCAAATTCCGCGGCGGAGGCCCAATCCGATTCGCGGCTGGTCACCATCACATCCCCTTCGGCAGTCAGGTTGATCGCCGCTCCGCCACTCCCCAGGATGACCGAGCGCGGGTTGGTACCATCCCGCTTGGGCACGCCGGGCATCTCCACGCGGATATCATCCGCATCTCCTGCGGATAAAGTCAAGGCAGCACTGGCACGGGCGGACATGTGCAGGAGGATGTCCCCTTCCGCAATCACACTGACCAGCGCGACCCTCAGCCGGCTGCAGGTAAAGTACCGCATCCTCCTCCACGCGGGCATTCAAATTACCGCTGACCCCGCGCACATAGAGATCGCCGGTCACAAATTCAAGATTGACATCCCCCTGAACATCATGCAGCGAGACATCCCCGTCAATGGACTTGACCAGCAGGCTGCCCTTGCCGCCGTGCACACTAAGATCGGAATGCAGAGTCATCCATGGTCAAAGGACCACTTTCGCGGACAGCCATATCACCCATCACGGAGCCAATGGCAACCGCGCCCACCATCCTCAGCGCCAGGTCACCCTCGATCTGGCGCAGTGTCACCCCGGCAGGGAGTTCGCGGATATCGGCATCGCCGGAACCATCCTCGATCTCCAGGGAGAGGCGGCGGGGGATGCTGACAATCAAGTCGCTGTCACAGGTTACCGTCGCTTCCTCCCCGGTGAGAACGAGGTCCAACACGTCTCCATCGGTTTTGGCGGAAATTTCATCGCGGTCCCAGCCGGTCACCCGCAGGTCGCCGGGTGCAGCGGTGATCCGAACCTTGCTGATGGAACCAGCCTGCAGGGTCTTCTTGAGCATGGTTAACTCTCCTCTCCGCGCAGGATACGCATGGCATCGTCTGCGCTGATCTTGCCGGCATCCAACTCCTCCAGCACAGAACGCCGCTTGTCGTCATTGACTTCCGGGGTTTCGTCCTTGCCGGGTTCATAGCCGAGGGCACGGATGATCTCATGCAGGCGGTTGCGGATGGTCGGATAGGAAAGGTTGAGCTCCGTTTCCATGCGGTTAAGCCGCCCCTCCACCCGCACGAAAGTAAGGATAAAATCGAGTTGTTCGGAAGTGAGATTGGCAAAATGCCCAGCCGTAAAACGACCTTCCACCAGCGTGTCGCAGGAGGCGCAGTGCAAGCGCGTGACAGTCAGTTCGTTGCGGCAGACAGGACAGCGAGTAAGAGCTGGATGCATATTTCCTCCGAATTCAATATTTTTGAACATATATTACGAAATCTAAAGGTATTATAGTAATATTTTTATATTTGTCAAGGTTTTTTAACATATTTCCCATAAATCCATACATTCTTTGGAGGATGAGTGATCCGTTCACACTATTACCAGCCCGGCAAACCGCTCCAGACCGATCTTCCCCTGGATTCACTGAAAAAAGCACTGCACTCACGGCGTGGAGTGCTGTGGGTGGATTTTTCCGGGGAGACACCCGAGGTTTGTGAACCCATCCTGAAGTCGTTCGGTTTCCACGACCTAGCCATCGATGATGCCTTGCAGGAAACCCACAGCCCCAAGATCGACGACTGGGGCAGTTACATCTACCTGGTATTGAATTACATGCATTTGGACGGCACAGACAGGAACCAGTGGCAAACAGACGTCGACGAACTGGATATATTCCTTGGATCCAACTATGTTGTCACCCATCATGATCTGCCTGTGCCCGCCATCGATGCCGTACTGGCGTCTGTCGTACGCGACCAGCGCCCCTTCCAGGAAGGTGCCGACCACGTTCTGTACAAGATCATAGACAATGTGGTGGAAAATTACATGCCCATCATGGAACGCGTCGATGAGGCGATCGACGAGATCGAGGACCAGGTCTTTGACCGCCCATCCCCACGGACCCTGGAACGGCTCTTTGCCCTCAAACGCGTCCTGCTGTCGATGAGGCGCATCCTGCTCCCCCAACGCGAGGTGCTGAACAAACTGGCACGCGACGATTATGCCGTCATCGACCGCAAGGACCGCATCTTCTTCCGCGACATCTACGACCACATGGTCCGCCTGCACGATCTGAACGAAACCATGCGCGACCTGGTGGGCGGCGCGCTGGACATGTACTTGTCGGTCATCAACAACCGCATGAACGAGGTCATGAAAACACTGACCATCATCACCACCCTCTTCATGCCGCTTATCCTTTGTGACAGGTTTCTTCGGTCAGAACTTCTTTGAACCGCTGGGGATGATGAAAGCCTGGACCAGCCCGCTGGCATTCATGATCATGCTGCTGATAACCATCTTCCTGCCAATCGGGATGTACATCTGGATGCGCCGCCGCACCTGGGTCTAAAATGCCCATTTAAAAGGCTTGACACAGAACGCATGTTCGGTTATTATTCATAGCACAAATGAGCGAGTATTCGTTCAGGAGGTAGCTATGATGATGGTACGCCGACGCAGTACAACTTTAAGTGACAAGCACAAGAAAATATTACAGTTCCTGTCTGACTACCAGTCGAAGAACGACCGCCCCCCTTCCATCCGCGAAATTTGCGCGAAAGTGGGAATATCGTCCACTTCGGTGGTCAACTACGATCTTGACCAGCTTCGAAAGGCGGGGTTACATCAAACGGGTCGACCGCGTTTCACGCGGTCTGCGGCTGACCGACAAGATCCGGGAAGTCGTGCAATCGATGGACGATATTCTCAGCGTCCCCATCCTGGGACCCATCGCAGCGGGTGAACCCCTGCCCGACCTGGCACCCGGGGTCACATTCATTGCCGACAACGAATCCTACGCGGTGGAGATCGCCCGCAGCCTGCTGCCAGCCAAGGAAAAAGGCAACGATCTATATGCCCTGGAAGTCAAGGGAGATTCGATGATCGATGCCATGATCAACGATGGAGACATCGTGGTCCTGAAACCGGCTTCCGAGGCACGCAATGGCGAGATGGTCGCCATCTGGCTGCCGGAGAAGAGCGAAGCCACCCTGAAGTACTTCTTCAAGGAAAAGGATGGTTACACGCTAAAACCCGCCAACCCGACCATGCCGCCCATCCGCGTTCCCAAAAGCCGCCAGCTGGAGATCAAGGGCAAGGTGGTGATGGTCATCCGCAAGATGGATGCGATCAAGTTGTAAGTTGTAAGTTGAATGTAAAAAAAGTCCGAGTATTCAAACTCGGACTTTTTTATTACTTCAATCGAACGCGACCTTTGGCGGGTGCGGGGGAGTCTTCGATCTTTTCCCGCCGCCTTTGAACAGGAACGGGAGCGCCAATAAAATCAGCAGACCAGCCAGAATCCCACCAAATAGAGGCAGTGAACTCTTCGACACTTCAGGCAGTACACCACCCGGGTTGTATTGACTTTCAACAGAATTGTCATTGATGGAAACCGTCAACTCACGATTGACGCCATCCCTTAATAGCCAGGGGAGAGAGATAGGTGATACTGATCTCACCCTGCAGTGCGCGTCCCAACTGTTCGTAGAACGCAACCAATGCGTCCGGTCCACCAGCAAAGCGATAAGCACCCCCGGCACGGGATGCCAGGTCCTGCAAGGCAATCTCATCAAGACCAGCATTTGTCCCTGTCTGACTGGCATCCCCCAGCCCAATCGTGGATATTGACAGTCCTGCGGGACCAATCGCGTTGACGATGTCATCCAGCGTCAACTGGCTGACATTATCCAATCCATCACTGAGCAGTATGATGGCTTTGCGACCGGTAATAGGCGCAAGAGTTTCAATTCCCTTTGCAAGCGCGTTGTACATTGCCGTGTCAAGATCAGGCACGAGTGAATCGATGGCTGCGATCAAGGCTGCCCGGTCACCGGTTATGGGCTGGACCACCTTAACCTCAGTGTTGAAACTGATCAAGCCTGCCTGGTCCTGTGGACGCATCTGTTCCACATAGACCTTGGCAGCCTCCTTCGCCCCGTCAATTTTTTTGGAATTGTACATGCTGCCCGATATGTCGATCACCAGCAGAGTGGTCAGAGGACCAATCTCGCCCTGACTGGTGATGGCTGTGGGGGTTATCAACTCTCCATTCTCATGGACCTGCAAGCTGGATGGAGACACATAGGCCGGTTCTCCTGACGCGTCAGTGACCGAGATGTATACAGTCACCTCCGGGAACCTGGAATTATCCACCTGCGTGATGGTAATCTGCGGTGCTGCTTCCTGTGCAGAAACTGACAACGAGGGGAGAAATACCAGAGACAGGGATAAACCCAAGATCATGAGGAGGAGGAAGATTTTTTTCATGACTACCTCTTTTCATGGTAAACCATGTCGGTGTTACCCATGCGGATCTTTTGTCCATTGGCAAGCTGGGTCCGTTCGATCTTTTTGCTGTTGATGAAGGTCCCGGACAGGCTCATGTCCTTGATGGAGAACGAGTTGCCATTGCCGGTCAACATGGCGTGTTGCGGTGAGATGTCGGGGTCAGGCAGGACGATCTCGGATTTGAGCGCCGAACTACCAATGGCTATGGTTGGACCACCCGCGCGCATGAACTTGTCAAGAATGAATTCAGCCCCTTTGAGTTTTCCGGAAGTGACCTCAAGCCAGGCGCGTGAGAGAAGGACAACAATCAGCGAGATGAACGCACCAACGGAGGCACCCAACAGAACAAGCCCGGTGGCCTTGCCCAGCAACGGGATCCTTGAGAAGGTTGTGTACATACTCGACCAGGACACCGCCAAGCGCGCCGCCGATCAGACCGCCGAGCATACCCTTCCAGATCTGAGCTCTTGCCGACCACACCTTCCGCCAAGCCGATCAACAAACCGAACACCCCCCAGCCGAGAGCACGTCCGAGGATGCCTGCTCCCACGGACTGGAATAGAAACTCACCGAGTGGAAGTCCGATCGCCCCAGCAATGAGCCCCAGCAAACCGCTGAATAATCCTGATCTGAGGGCTTGGACCAAATTGCGCGTGATCAAACCTTCCGTGAGACCAATGAACAAGCCGATGCACAATCCAACCAGCGCACCGACCACTGCCTCGCCCAGGTACAGGTTGGAGACAAAGGATAGTCCCAATTGGTCACTGACCTGCCATCCAAAAAGCCCGCCCAGCGCTCCGAGAATTGCATAGAAGTACGTGCGCATTCTTCTACTCATGATGATTCACTCCTTCCTTTTCTTCCTGGTGGAGGGTCAAATTCTTCCAAAAGACCATCGACCGCCCGAAATTGCCGTCCAATTCATGAAAACCAAAATAGCGGGATGGATCAAAATCCCCATTTTGCTGGCGGATAAAAATTCCTCCGACGGCAGAGTGTGGTTCAATCACAAGCGCCACCTGCCACGGTTCCGGGAAAAAATGCTGATGAAGCCAGGTGTCATAATGAGACAGAAAGATCCCCATGCGCGGGTGGGTGTGATACCAACCCACGATCTTCATGCCTTTGAAGTGGTCGTCAATCTCGTTATGCATCTCGACCAGACTATCCTGTGTAAAGGTCAGATGGACACTGCTTTGGAGAGTGTGGCGGGCGGGGATGGCATGTTCCACAATAATAAAATGATGACCAGCCTCATCAATACACCACTCACCCACCATGATGCCGCCCACCTCGTTATACATATCGCTGACGGAATGGACGCAGATCCGACTGAAAGCCGGCTGGGTCATGAAGACCGAGACCCCAGGTTCCAAACCAGAAACATCGTAAGGAGAATCCCAACGACTGGCTTTCTTAACCGGCATGGGGGTGGTGAGCGGTTCCATCATCTCAGGCGGTTTGAGCTTCAGCTTGAAGGTGGCTGACATGGGAGCACCCGATTTCCTCACCCGGTCAGGACTCTGACCGGGTGAGGAATGGGAGGGTTCCTGACTAGCCGGCAGTCACATCGGCTGTCATCATCAGACGATCGTTTTGCGGAATCGCGGCCTGCTGCAGGGTCTCTTCCTCCTTCAATTCGCGACCAAGAGCCTTGCTGTCCAAGCGATAGGACATGGCACGTCCATCGGGACCCGTCGTCGGCAGTTCGAGAGAGGTTGTCAGTTCAGGAATTAACTCCTTCACCGGAACATCGTCGGGAACTTCCGCATTGCGACTGCCCCCTGAGGGAAGCACAATAGTAACTGGAATGTCTGGCATGGTTTACTCCTTTCAAAGATGGGTGGTTGGACGATCTTTCAAAACTGGTGCAGCGCGGGATAATTTCAATTTCAGCCAATGAGAATTCGAGAGAATCCAGAGTCACCTTTCCGCAGCATGGTCTCTGCAATCATTTCAACCGGATCTTAAATTTAGGCTTCTGCAATATATTTATTTTGGCTTTATCCTTAGCCCTGGCGGACGGAGCATTCAACTTCACACGCTCCGGTCGCAACAGTTCGCGTTGATCAAGCGGGAAGGCGTTGGGATTTTTTTTACGATACTCACGGCTCCAGCGGGCTGCTTCAGGATCCCATGGGAAGGGCGGTTTGGTTGGGTCATCGTGGTAATTCTTCCACTGGAGCATCTCGCCCAGCATGACAACGAGACGATCGAGGGAACGGCTGGCTGTCCACCAGGCTGCATCGATGCAGACACTGCCGTTCAGATGGTTAATGTTCGGATGCCAAATGGGCGTCATCCATTTCATGCCCGGCCAGCGTTGAGGGTATTGATTGTGCAGGTAGATCTCAACCTGATGGTTCTGACCATACTTGGGGTTCCCCTGACGATCCACGTCGATAATGCTCCGACACTTGAATGTGACGATGTATCGCTCGGGCGGTAAATTCGGGAGTGGAGAGATCGCTTTAAACGAGATGAGGTCACTACGCGCGGCAAGTTCCTGCATTAACTCGTAATCCGCTTTCAAGCGACGCATCCGCGGGCTATCTGCCACGGATATCGAGCCTGCACCCGCAGTGATATCCGCAGTCAACATCAGACGGTCATCATTGGGCACGCCTGCCGAGGAAAGAGTCTCCTCGTCCTTTAGCTCGCGCCCGAGAGCCTTGCTGTCGAGGCGGTAGGACATTGGGCGTCCGTCCGGACCAACCGTCGGAAGCTGCAACAGGGAAGCCAATTCTCCCAGAAGATCGCGCACCGAAATGTCATCGGGGACTTCCGCAGCCCGCGCTCCACCGCTCGGCAGGACAACCGTCACATTCAAATCAGGCATTTTTTCTCTCCTCCATCAAGAATTCATATGCGGTACCTGGCAGACCCCGGTGACTTCCCAACAATCCTTGTGGTGCAGGGTATGACAGACATCACATTCGACCACACCGCGTGGATCAACCCGGGTGACCGGCTCCAGGCAAAACGGACAGCGGTGTTCCTCCACGATCGCAAGCTGTACCCTGGGCTCTACGCCGGAAGAAGTTTCTGCGCTTTGAGCGGGCAGGGAGATCGGTTTCGGTGATCGTCCTGACCACTTTCTTCGGGCGATCCATTTCCGGAGGAGTCACTTTGACAGGTTTTTCCCTGGATGTCAGGAGATCCAAAATCGATATTCGTTTTGTCCCTGTTTGTGGAGCTGGAGGCGGTTGACGCACCGGTTTTGCTTCCACCGCAGGCAGGGGCTGAGGAACCGGAGGCGGCGTGACAGGTGAACGAGGTTTCCAGGCAAGGAAGACCAGTACAAAAATGATGAAACCGATGCCAACCTGGATCAATCCTTCCTGATCCGTCCGGTCCGACCAGAATTCCAGGGGACCAATCCCATATTGCCATTCAGAAATAAAACCCAGCAAGAAAAGCCCAACCATGTAGGTTGCCATTGCAACAATGAAACGAACAAAGGCGTTCCGCCGAGTTAACACCCAGCGCGCCCCGAAACCTGCCACAATCGCCAGAGTAACTACTGCGAACCAATTCTGCAGCAATGCCGGGTAACCCGGTCTGGCACGAAATAGAATCATCAAGCCCAGTGCAGAGGCGATCACCAACAGGAAAAGCAGCACCAGTTTCCGGAACAGGTGAGAGCGCTCAGAAGCATGCGGAAGGCAAATTGGGACTCATTGCAGTTGTTTGGGTTGCCATAATTCACCCGGGTCATCCATCGCGCAGTTTCACGCGTCCGTGTTTGAGATGCAAAGGCGCATCCTTCAACTTCACTTCGGCTTTCAAGCGGATCTTTCCGTGCGCAGGAGAAGCATTCCAACCAGGGGTCTGCTCGAAGTGATGAAAATGAAGTGCGTCAGGAAGATCTCCTGTCAATTCGTAGAAACGATATTCGACCCCATTGTGAGTGCGCAGGATATGCAGGGGAGGGACGCCAACACTGGACAGGGTACGGTGCAGGAATTTTTCTTCACCGGTGATGACATGCGTCATAGTGGACTCACGCAGGATGCCACAGGTGGGACAGTGCCCAGCCTCAAAACTGACTTCGCTCAAGGGTTTAAGAATCTCTTCGACGGTATGGCAGTTCGGGCATTCAAGGGATATGATGAGTTCCTGATCAAGTTCGATCATCGCATCCGGTCCGAGATCCGCCCGGGCAATACGCAACAGGTCGACCAGCGTTGTCCGTTCGGCACGGGCAGGTAATTCCGTTATCTCGCCGTAGTTCCAGTGACTCTCGCAATCATCACGCGGCGAATACGCGGTCGTGTGCATCTCGTTCACCATGCCGTTGAAATGCGTCACCTTGCCCGGCTCCACCGGCAGGTTATGAATGAGTTTGAGCGCCTCCTGCGACTGCATGGCACCAATAATCGAGGCAATGGTGGGCGTGGTGGGCACCTTGCCCAGCAAAATATTTTGACGGGCAAGCAACGGGCAGGAATAGCGAATGGAGACATCGCGCAATGCCTGCTCAGTGAGCGTACATTCATAACAGGCACCCTGCCCCGGCACAAACACGCGCACCAGCCCAAGGAGTTCCTGGATGGCGCCATCCACCCAGGGCTTGTTCACCCAATAACAAAACCGGTTGACCGCCAGGCGGGCCTCACGGTTATCAAGACATCCGATGATGGCGTCCATGCGGCGAAAGATGCCCAGACCGAGCTGCGTGGTCACATCACCGTTCAGGTACTGCACATGCACCTGCGGATTGACCGACTTTGCCCGCGCGGCTGCAACTTCCGCTTTACTGCGATCATTATCTGTTTCGCGGAAAAGCACCGAGCGGCTTAGGTTGGCGGCTTCAATCTTATCGAAGTCCACGATGAACAGATTCCCAACGCCCATCAATGACAAATTCTTGATGACCTCATTCCCAAGGGCACCAGCCCCAACCACCATCACTTTCGCAGCTTGAACCTTTTCCCGCTCCCACCAGGATATAAATTCAAATGTGCCAAGGCGGTCCTTTTTAAGATTGGGGATATGGATCGGCTTTTCCGGAGCGATGGGAACCCGCAATGGTCCGGTTGGCGGTTCACTGGTTGCCGGACGGGAGATATGCAACTCCGCCCCACCAGCCATTTCCTTCGCCTGGGTCATGTTCGACTCATCCAGCGCGCATGCGAACCAACCGACACCCGGTCGTGACTCGATCAGGTGATTTTCTTCCAGCGATTTAAGGGCCTCGCGCAGCGTGGCGCGGCTGATGCCCAATTGATTGATCAGTTCACGCTCCGGAGGCAATTGCATCCCGGGTTGCAGGCTGCCGTCCAGAAGAGAAGAGGATAATTTTGCGGCTGCAGATTCAGCCAAAGATTCGATAGGAGACGGGTTGAATTTTTATCATAGGTTTGTGGTATGGTGGTCAGACCAGACAATTAGAGTATAGAGATATCCCCTGCTAAAGTCAATGAAACAGGCTAGTTATTCAGTACTATCCCGAGACTGCCCAGGAGCAACCTGCCAGAACCCATTTTCAGGTTTAGCAGGTTGTGAGCCAGGGGTTCACAGGTGGACACGATTCCCGAAGATCAAGAATCAAAAACGACCACTCTGGGAGTGGTCGTTTTGTCCTTCGGGAAAAGCCTAGGCGAGTTCGACTACGCCGCCAGCTTCTTCGAGCTTCTTCTTGGCATCTTGCGCAGCATCCTTGCCGACAGCGGTGAGAACCTTGCCGCCAGCGGTTTCAGCCAGGGTCTTGGCTTCGCCGAGACCGAGGCTGGTCAACTGGCGGATGACCTTGATGACCTCGATCTTCTTGGGGCCGGCATCCTTGATGACCACATCGAATTCGGTCTTCTCTTCGACGGGTTCAGCAGCGGCAGCAGCGGCACCACCAGCCATAGCCATCGCGACGGGAGCAGCGGCGGAAACGCCCCACTTCTCTTCGAGCATTTTTACGAGTTCAGCCGCCTCGAGGACGGAAAGTTCGTGGAAAGTCTTCAACCAGTTTTTCAAGATTTGCAGCCATTGTTTACAAACTCCTTACTTGTGATTAGTTGATTTTTGGTTGTACGACTATACAGTCGTTACGCGGCGGCATTATGCCGCAACGGGTTTTTCAGAATAGGCACGCAGCACGGCCGCCAGCCAGCGTGCGGGTTCAGCCAGTGTGCGGACCAGTTTACCAGCCGGAGCCTGCAGAACGCCCAGCAGGTGGGCACGCGACGACCGGCAGCGGCGGCATGTCAGCCAGGGCTTTCACCTGTGCGGCGTTCAGAGCCTGTCCGCCCATGAAGCCGCCTTTGACCTTGACGAACTCAATGCCTTTTGTCGCTTCGGTCAGTGCTTTTGCAGTCGAAGCCACATCTGTGAATGCAAACGAGACCGCGGTGCTCTTATCGAGCAGACCAGCCGGGACTTGCATTCCGCTGTCTTCGAAGGCACGGCTGACCAGTGTATTCTTCACAACATGGAATTCACCGCCAGATTCGCGGATCTTGGCGCGGATAGCATCCAGGTCTTTCATCTTTACGCCGGTATATTCCACCAGGATCACCGCCTGACTGCGTTTCAGCCAGTCAGCATACTGGTTCAGCATTTCTTCCTTGCGTTGTTTTGAAATTGCCAAAGGAAATTCACCTCCTTTCAATAAAAAAGTCTTTGCCACACGCTACGGCAAAGACTTTTGCTACCCGGAAGGGAAACAGCCAGAGGCTGTTATTTGCATTCGTCCTCACCTGAGCAGGAAATTAAGTCCCGCATTGTTGAACCCTGCGTGACACCCGCCTTCATTGGCGAAGTGGCTGTAACAAGTTAAGCGAATATTACTCGCCTTCCTCCAATGCCTGTGCCACGTTGGGATCGATCTTGATCCCAGGTCCCATCGTGGTAGTGACCGTGATGTGCTTGATGATAATTACCCTTTGCGCCGGACGGACGTGCCTTGTGCACGGCATCCATCAACGCGGCGAAGTTTTCATAAAGCTGATCGGCATCAAAAGAAACCTTGCCAACGGAAACATGGATATTGGCTGTCTTGTCAAGGCGGAACTCAACACGACCAGCTTTGGCTTCCTTGATCGCACGAGCCATATCATTCGGCAGCGACAACGGTACCAGCTTTCGGGTTCGGCATCAGACCACGCGGACCGAGCACACGTCCCAAGCGACCGACCTTGCCCATCGCATCGGGCGTGGCGATCGCCACATCGAAGTCCAGCATGCCGCCTTCGATCTTCTTCAAGGTCTCATCATCATCGGCAACGAGGTCAGCGCCAGCGGCACGAGCCGCGGCTGCGCCTTCACCCTGGTGCAAAGACCAGCACGCGGACGGTCTTGCCCAAGTCCATGCGGGAGAACGACCACATCGCGCACCTGCTGGTCCGCCTGACGCGGGTCAAGACGCCGTGCGCATGTGAACTTCAACTGTTGAATCGAACTTGGTGATGCTGGTTTCCTTGGCGAGCGCCACTGCCTCTGCGGCTGGATATACCTTGTCCATATCCACCTTGGCCAGAGCGGCCATATATTTTTTTCCGTGTTTAGCCATTTTATCCTCCGTGGTGCAAGCGGGTCACACCAGGCGACCCTCCCACAAAATTTAATCGACTACGGTAATACCCATCGAGCGGGCAGTGCCTTCGACCTGCTTCATCGCGCCTTCGATATCGATCGCGTTCAGATCTTTCATCTTCAACTCGGCGATCTCCTTCACCTGCGCGCGGGTCACCTTACCGACCTTTTCCTTGTTCGGCACGCCGGAACCCTTCTCCAACCTTGGCAGCCTTGCGAAGCAGAACTGCCGCAGGCGGGGTCTTCAGGACGAAGGTGAAGGAACCATCGGTATAGACGGTGATCTCTGCAGGAAGCACTTCGCCCTGACGATTCGAGGTGCGGGCATTGTATTCCTTGCAGAAGGCCATGATGTTGATACCATGACCTGCCAACGCAGGGCCGACTGGGGGCGCAGGATTGGCTTTTCCAGCTTCAAGCTGGAGACGAACGATTGCTTTAAATTTCTTTGCCATTTTTACTCCTTTGTGGTTTTAGCGGGTCATTTGGGAGACCCTCCCACGTATCAAGCCGGATCGTCTCCAGGCCTGTTACTGTTGAATTTATGCTTTCTCCACCTGCAGGAAATCCAACTCCACAGGCGTTTCACGTCCGAAGAAATTCACCATCACGCGCACTTTGGTGCGCTCCATATCGATCTCAGCCACAATACCGCGGAAATCATTGAACGGTCCATCAACGATGCGGACGCGCTCACCAACTTTGAAGTGACCTTGACCGTCGGCGCTTCGGCTTCCATGCGCTTGATGATCTGGTTCACTTCCTCGGGACGCAAGGCGGTGGGTTATTTCCCATGCCAACGAAACCGGTCACGCCCGGTGTATTGCGAACCACATACCAGGATTCTTCCGACAGTGCCATATTCACCAGCACATAGCCGGGGAAGATGTGGCGTTCCACGGTGCGGCGCTTGCCATCCTTGACTTCGATCTCTTCCTGGGTGGGGATGACCACATCAAAGATCTTGTCCTTCATGCCCATGGTTTCGATGCGCTGTTCAAGATTATGGCGCACTTTGTTCTCATAACCTGAATAACAATGGATCACATACCAGGCAGGACCGCCTTCGGCAGGCAGATCCACAGGCGCGCCAAGCGAAGCGGGCAGGGCGGGCTCGGCACAGCAGGACCGACTCGCCCTGTACCGGCGGGGTCGGGGAGGCCGTATCAGGTGAATTCGGTCAGGACCGGCTCGTCCGGGGGATTGACATACGCATCATCCGGTTCGATCGGTTCCTGGCTGTATTGTTTTTCAGGTTCCTGCACATCCATCAAAACCTCAAATCCTCTCAGGAGGCGAAGATCACCAGTTTCATCAGATTCTCGCCGATGATATCCACAATGAACCAGATACATACCCATGACCACCATCACGACAAGACAATGAGGGTCAATTGACGGGCTTCCGGCCAGGTTGGCCAGTAAACTTTGCGAAGTTCTCCCATGGTTTCACGAAAATACACTGGAGATCGCGTTCGGTTTTTTCTTCGTCAGCCAAGTAATCTACTCCTCTATCCTGCTCATATTACGGCTAAAACGCCGCCCATGACGACGGCGTTGCCAATCAGGCAGGCCAGGCAGGACTTGAACCCACAACCGCTCGTTTTGGAGACGAGTGCTCTACCAATTGAGCTACTGGCCTATAAGGTGCCAGGCAGACGGGTGTATAGAGTCAGAACCACCTCCGCCTGACTACCGACTACTTGGTTTCGCGATGCAACGTATGCTTCCGACAACGCGGGCAGTAACTTGTTGAACTCCAGCCGATTGGGATCGTTGCGGCGATTTTTCTCGGTTGTGTAATTGCGTTCCTTGCAGTCATTACATTGAAGCGTAATGACCGGGCGAACATCTTTCTTCTTGGATGCCATTCTACTTACCTTCTCTTATTCAATGATCTTGGTGATGACACCCGCGCCGACGGTCAGACCGCCTTCACGGATGGCGAACTTCGAACCCTGCTTCCAGCGCCACCGGCACGATCAACTCCACCGTCAGGTTGACATTATCTCCCGGCATCACCATCTCCACGCCTTCCGGCAGGGTGATGTCGCCCGTCACATCCATCGTGCGGATGTAGAACTGCGGCCGGTAGCCACTGAAGAATGCCTTGTGCCGCCCACCCTCTTCCTTCTTCAGCACGTACACTTCCGCCAGGAACTTCTTGTGCGGCGTGATGCTCCCGGCTTCGCCAGCACCTGCCCGCGCTCCACATCTTCGCGCTCGATGCCGCGCAGCAGCAAGCCCAGGTTGTCGCCTGCCATGCCTTCATCCAGCTGCTTGTGGAACATCTCCACGCCCGTGCAGACCGTCGAGCTGCGTCTCGCGCAGCCCAATGATCTCCACCGGATCGCCCATCTTCACATGCCCGCGATCCACACGTCCCGTCACCACCGTGCCGCGTCCCTTGATCGAGAACACATCTTCCACCGCCATCATGAACGGCTTGTCCGTCTCACGCTTCGGCTCCGGGATGTACTCATCCATCACCCGCAGCAGTTCCTGGATGCTCGCATATTCCGGCGCATTCGGGTCCGTGCTGGTGCTGTCCAACGCCTGCTTGGCACTGCCGCGCACGATCGGGGTCGTGTCGCCGGGAAAGCCCTGCTTGGTCAGCAGCTCGCGCAGTTCCAGCTCCACCAGCTCCAGCAGTTCCGGATCGTCCATCATGTCCACTTTGTTCAGGTACACCACGATGCTCGGCACTTCCACCTGCCGCGCCAGCAGCACATGCTCGCGCGTCTGCGGCATCGGTCCATCCGGCGCCGCCACCACCAGGATCGCTCCGTCCACCTGCGCCGCACCCGTGATCATGTTCTTGATGTAGTCACGGTGTCCCGGCATGTCCACATGGGCATAGTGACGCTTGTCCGTCTGGTATTCCACATGCGCAATGTTGATCGTGATGCCGCGCGCTTTCTCTTCCGGCGCATTGTCGATCTGAGTCATAGGCGCGGAATTCCGCCTTGCCCAGAAACTGCGATACTTTCGTGATCGCCGCCGTCAGCGTCGTCTTCCCGTGGTCGATGTGTCCCATCGTCCCCACGTTCAGATGCGGCTTGCTTCGCTCAAATTTCTGCTTCGCCATGTCTCTATCTCCTTTTCTCACAGATCGTTGATTTCAGCAACTGAGCCCACAATGGGATTTGAACCCATGACCTCGTTCTTACCAAGGGTGTGCTCTACCGACTGAGCTATGTGGGCTTGACGTGCTGCCCGGACACATGCCGGGAGTGGGCGGTGAAGGATTCGAACCTCCGAAGTCTTCTGACAACTGATTTACAGTCAGTCCCCTTTGGCCACTTGGGTAACCGCCCGGGGTTTTTCAGAGTTTGTTGGTCTACTGGTCAGTTGATCTTTTCAAAAAGGCAAACTGACCGAAGATCAACCATTTAATTGTAGAGCCGACGACGAGAATCGAACTCGTAACCGCCCGCTTACAAGGCGGGTGCTCTGCCGATTGAGCTACGTCGGCCTGCCATTTTAAGCAGGCAGATTATACCAAAGCCTATCAGGGTGAGCAAGGCTTTGGCATTAAAACTGCTCCAGCGGGTCTGGAGCAGACGTGGTGTAGTTTATCAGGATTAAATGTACTCGTCAAGCCTGTTGAGCCATGGGGAGGGCTTGATATCGCGGATTTCCCCCCCGATCACCCCTGGGGAGCCGGGAATAGACACTCCAGGCGAAGAATTCCATGCCTGCATTTCCATATCCAGTCAGCCTTTGCCTCTTGACAAATATTAGAACAAATGTATAATACCGAACAGGTGTTCTATTATGACAGAAAACAATCCTTTCCTCCTTGCCATGCAGGCGCTGACCGAACTCGCGCCCGAGATCAACGCAGCCAGGACGACCCATCCTGCCCAGCATGCCAGCATTATCAGAGGTACTGGCTGAGGCTGCTCCCCTGCCCCGGGAAGCCCTATTTCTCGGGATGGCAGATGACGGGCTACCGGTATTGATGAATCTTACCGATCCGGTACCCGGTCCATTATTGCTTGCCGCCGACGAGGGTGCAGGCAAGACCACCTTTCTGCAAATGGTGGCTGAAGCGATCACCCGGACCCATGATCGTTCAGAGGTCCAGTTTGGAGTGGTCACTCCCAATCCTGAGGAGTGGAATCTTTTTGAACGAAGCGGGCATTGCGCAGGCATCTTCCCGGTCTATCAAAGAAATGCCACGGACTACATCTTCTCGCTTGGAGAATGGGCGCATACCAACCGGTCGCGCCAATTCGTAGTGCTGCTGGTGGATGACCTGAGCCGGGTGACAGAAATGGATGCCGATGCGAAAGACACATTACGATGGCTGCTGTTGCGTGGACCCGCGCGTCACGTCTGGCCGATCGTGACCCTGAAATCCTCCCAAATCATGGATGTTCAACCCTGGTTGGATTATTTCAGAACGCGTATTTTTGGCACGATCAAAGACCAAGCATTGGCGGAGTACATCACCGTTTCGAAGGACAGTTCCCTGGATACTCTCGTGCGCGGCTCCCGGTTCGCGATGCGGGAAGGTATGAATTGGCTGCGGTTCTGGATCCCACAACCGGAGCATGGCGGTACGGAATGAACAGCGGCATGATGTGGCTGGACAAAGATCCCAAAACAAACCTGGCGCAAAAGGTCAAGCGAGCCGCGGAATACTACAGGCGTAAATATGGTATTAACCCGGATACCTGCCTGGTAAACCCATCCATGCTGGAGGCAAACAGCTCACAGGAAGGCAAAATCACCATCCACACCTACCGCCCAATTCTCCCCGGCTGTTTATGGATCGGGGTATCAGACAAAAATTGACCGTTGGACAATGGACCAGCTATAAAACAGCATCCCGCAGTTTACTGCGGGATGTCTGTTTATTCCCCGGTGGCAACAACCACAGCCACAGCATGACATTTTCCATGACTAATACTGAGCGACCAGGTCGTCAATCCCTTTTCCGCCGCCTTTTTTTCAGCCGCCCCGTGAAGAATCAATTGGGGGGCACCCAACTCATCCCGCAGTACTTCGATCTCCTTCCAGGAAACATCGCCAATTCCAGACCCCAGTGCCTTGGCTACCGCCTCCTTGGCAGCAAACCTGCCTGCCAGTGATTCAACTTTATGCAAATTGGCTTCCAGTTCACGCTCAGTGAATATACGTTCGAGGAACCGTTCGCCGCGGGATGCCATGGCATCACGCATGCGGTCGATCTCAAGCAGGTCGATCCCGGTCGCAAGTTGCATCATCCCTCATCAAGGTCCCGCAATGGCAATCGCGAGCCGATCAGGATCGATATATTTGGCAGCCACTTCCTGGATCTCCTGTCGTTTAACCGCTCTTACGCTCCGCTCGTAATCCCGGTAATAATCCAGATCCAGGTTGTTGCGCTCGATGTTTATCAGAGCACCCGCCACCCCGCCATTGGATTCCATTGAGAGCGGCAGCCTGCCAACATAGTTATCCTGGTTGTCGGATAATTCCTGTTTGGTCACACCACCTTTTACAAACCGTCTCAACTCGGAGATGACCAGGTTCACCGCCTTCTCAACATTCACGGGGTTCACCCCAGCTGCCACAGACCATGAACCGGGTCCGAGCCCCGTGCTTAAACTGCTCGAGGCATAATATGCCAGCCCGGATCTTTCGCGCACCACCCTGCCAATGCGCCCCATCATTCCGAATTGTCCCAGGATGGAATTTCCCAGCGAAGCCGGCAGGAAGTCCGGGCTGCTTCGCTTTGGTCCGAGTGTCCCGATGATAAGGTCGCTCTGGTTCTTGCCTGCCACCTTGTAAACGCGCCGCTTCGTCTTTTTCAAAGGTGCCTGCTCGGGAATTTGCAGGCGCTCCTTTTGCGCAGGATTCTTCCAGCCCCCCAGGAAACGGTGGACAAACTCAACCGCTCTCTCCGGTTCCACCGCACCGACCACCGCTATGACCATCCCCCGGGGACCGAATGTCTGCTGATGAAAATCCATGAGGTCCCTGCGGGTGATGGCCTGGATCGTCTCAGGCCAGCCATCCTCGGGGCGGCTGTAGGGATGTCCCTCGAAGAGAATCTCATCGAAGATCAGGTCGGACATGTCGGCAGTATCCTGCGCACGGATGGCAAGCCCGGTCAGCAACTGGGCACGCAGGCGTTCGACCTGTTCACCAGGAAAGGACGGGGTTCGAATTGTCTCAGCCAGGAGATCCAGCAACAGGGGCAGGTCCTCCGCCAGGGAGCGTCCGTGGAAACTGGAGGTGTAGGTGCCCGAGTCATAGCCAAAACCCGCGCCCACGGATTCGAGCGCGTCATAGATCTGCTGCATGTCATGCCGGGCGGTGCCGCGCATCAACGATGAGCAGACAAAATCCGCCAGTCCCAAATGTTCGTCCTGCTCAAACAGCGCACCTGTGGCAAAGTAGCCACTGATGACCACCGATGGGCTGTTAAAGTTGGAACGGCTGAGGATGGTGATCCCATTCGGCAGGGTCTGACGATGGATATCATCGGATCCGGGCAGGCTTTTCGTGTGCATCTTTTTCTCAGCCATGAACCTGGTCCCCCTTTCCAGTCGGAATATAAGTACCGACCAGGCGGGATTGCGGACGGAAATACTCGCGCGCCACGCGCTGCACATCCCTGGGTGTGACGGCTGCCAAGCGTTCCAGGTAGGTCAGGAACCAGTTGTAATCGGCGAACATCTCGGAGTAGCCCATCCAGAATGCCTGGTTGGTGATGCTCTCGCTTCCGTATGCAAATATGGCGCGTGCCTGCTTGATGGCGCGTGCGATCTCGGCGCGCGAAACACGCTCGGATTGCACCCGGGCGATCTCCGCCTCCAGTGCAGCGAGCGCCTGCTCCGGTTTGCGTTTTGGATGGACCGTGATGGTGAAGGTATAAAAGAAAGGATCGATGGTTGCCGCCGCGCCACCGGAAACGCCGACCGCAAATTCCTTTTCCACCAGGGCACGGTACAAGCGCGAGGTGCGGTTCGATATGCCGCCGCCGAACATATTGAGGTTGCTTGGTCCTGCAAGCAGGCTGTCCAGCACGCTGAGCGGGAAAAAGTCCGGGTGGGAGGCATTGGGAAAACGATAGGCGACCTGCAGATAGGTGGTCTCGCCCGGACCCTCCACATTCAGCGTCAATTCGCCCAACTGGGCAGGTTCCTGACGCGCCAGCCGCGCGGGCGTTTCGCCTGCAGGGATCGGCTCGAACAACTCGCGGATGCGAGCCAGCATGGACTTCGTGTCAAAATCCCCCGCCACCGCCATGACGGCATTGTTCGGCACATAGTACATCCGGTAGTGATCGATGAAGGTCGTCGCGCGTGATGGTCAGCAGGTCATCCTTGTCGCCGATGACCTCATGATGATAAGGATGGACACGGAAGGCAGCATGCTGAATCGCCTCGCCAAGCCGGAAGAGCGGCTCGTTCTCGCTGCCTTCCCGCTCGGAGATGATGACCGTCCGTTCGGATTCCACCTCCCTGGCTTTGAACAGGCTGTTCTGCATGCGGTCCGCCTCGAGACGCAGGGCAAGGTCGATCCTGTCCGCCGGCATGGTCTCGAAGTAGGTGGTCCAATCCAGGAACGTGAACGCATTCCAAACGCCGCCCTCCCGCGAGACGGCTTTATCCAGCGTACCGGCGGGAAATTTGGAGGTGCCCTTGAACTGCATGTGTTCGGTCCAGTGCGAGATGCCCGTTCTCCCCGTGGTCTCATCCTTCGAGCCAACCCGATACCACATCCATGAAGAGATCAACGGCGCGGTGTGGATCTCCTTCAGGAATACGGTCAGCCCGTTCGAAAGTGTGATCTTCCTGTATTCTCTCTTCATTCATCTCCAGATAACGCTAAGGTGTTTTGGCTTTTTCACAGATCAACAAACCCTGCGCATCCACCGCCAGGGGATCGAGCAGGCAATAAAGCGGTTCCAACACATCCATCAGACCGGTGAATGGGACGCCCAGTTCAGAGGTCGCGAGGTCGATATTCACAGGCACAGACAGGTGCACAGGCACATTCCTGCTTACCGGGACGGTCAATGTCAACTGGATGGGCAGGCGCGTGCCGGCAGGCAGGATGATGTTGGCTGGGGCATTTGAGATCTCCAAACCACCCGTGGTTAGCGTGACGCGCGCACCGCTGATGGGGGTATCCTGGCTTAGAACCACCTCGGTCGGCTGGTTGATCTGGAGGTCGAACTCCACGGGAATCTCCGTATCAAACGGGATGGTTGTGATGATATGGGCGGTGTTCATCTTCTCAAAATTTGAGTACAACCCGCTGACCGTGTCCAGGGGCATCGAGGACAGGCTCATCAACTCCTTCACCTGGATGTTCAACCGCCGGACATAGAATAAAAGCATGATGACTATTGCGATCAGGATGGCATCCACCACCAGGGACAGGGTGCCTGTCACTGTCCAGAAGGCGGATCTGTAGCGCTCTCTCCGGGAGTTTGAGCCGGCTTCCACTTCCGGGACAATACCTTTAGTGGTTTCCTTATCCGTGACCTTTACCGTTTCCTTTACTGCTTCCTTCTTTGGCTCCTTTTGCGGAGCAGGTTTCACGGCTGGAAGACGAAGCCCGCCCGTCTTGCGCGGCGGATTGGCTGCAGTTTCAGCGGGTTTTGGCAGCCGTTTTGTAACAGGGGCGGAGGGTTCGGATATTTGCGTCGGCGCCAGTTCCTCGTCTCCCTTTAATATGTTTCGGAAGCGGGCAGTTTGTTCATCCTTCAACGGGTCAGATGAATTGGGCTTGGTCATGTGGCCTCCAGCGGTCAGGTTGAATCTTAACACAAGAAGGGGGTATTCACCCCAATTCCAGGAAATTGGTTTATGATGTCCTGCGTCCTAATCATTGATGTCTTACACTGGAATTATTATCGAAAGACATTAAAATATTCAAGGCAGCCCCCATCCATTGGCGCCTGCCTGTGATCCGCCTGGTTTGTCCCAAATCGCTCGAGGAGGAGCCTTTGTCCACCCAAAACCAATACTTTGTTGCCGTTGTAGGCGCCGGTCCTGCCGGACTTTTTGGCGCACGCGAACTTGCCAACGCCGGCGCACGCGTGGTCATCTTCAACCGCGATGTCAAACCTGGCGGACTGGCTGAATACGGGATCTATCCCGCCAAACACATCATGAAGGAAGGTCTCCGCAAGCAGTTCCGCGGGGTGCTTGATCATCCGAACATCGATTATTACGGCAACCTGACCGTCGGAGCACAGGGAGACCTATCGCTGGATGACCTGCGCCAACTTGGCTTCCAAGCCATCCTGGTCACTGCCGGGGCGCAGGGGACCAAGTGGCTGGGTCTGCCAGGCGAGAACCTGACGGGGGTCTATCACGCCAAGGATGTTGTCTATTTCTACAACAAGCTTCCGCCATTCGCCAGCAAGTCCTATCGTTTTGGCAAACGCTGTGCCATCGTTGGCGCCGGCAACGTGATGATGGATATCGCCCGCTATCTCATCCGTGAAGTAAAGGTGGATGAAGTGATCGCGGTCGTACGCCGCGGTCCGGCGGAGGTGAAATTCGACAAGAAGGAGATGGAACATGTGATCGCCAACCTGGACCTGGCGACGCTGGACCAGGAGATCGGGCGCGTAACTCCCATCATGCAGTCCGTCGGGCAGGATCCCGCCGCAGCCCGGGCGTTGATCCTTGAGGCTCAGCCGCGTGCCGAGGAAAAATCCTCTGACGCAATCTTCCGCTTTGAGTTCCTCGCCTCCCCCACACAGATGCTGGGCGATGCGAACGGTTACCTCACCCAACTGGAGGTCGAGGATAACAACCTGGTGCTGAAGGACGGCGACACAAAGGCGCGCGGTACCGGCAATAAACGCATGCTCAACGTGGAAACGGTCATCTTTGCGATCGGTGACAAGGTGGATGAGACATTCGGACTGCCCGTGGAGTGGAACGAGTTCGTCAAGAGCTCCACCCCTCGCTTCCCGATCGATGGTCTTTCCTTCGAGTCGACCTTCCCGGACGTCTTCGTGGGCGGGTGGTCGCGCAAGGCAAGCGATGGTCTCGTGGGTTATGCGCGCAAGGACGGGACCAATGCATCCAAAGCCGTCTGGCAATACCTGCAAACGCTATCCCCGCGATCAGTGAACCCAGACACGGTCGCTGAAAGGGTGCTCAACCTGGGCAAGCCCATCGTCACCAGGACGGACATCAAGAAACTCGAAGCCATCGAAATTGAGGAGGCTTCCAAACGCGGGCTGGAGGAATTTAAATACGATACCAACGAGGAAATGCTCAACGCCATGGGATTAATGAGCAAGGTATAAGGTGACATCGAAAACTCCGAAGTCCAACGACTTCGGAGTTTTTTTATACTGAAGCCGCCCGTTGTATAATCCTTCCAGTCCATGCCCAAACGCGACCTGTATTTCCGCA
Organism: uncultured Chloroflexia bacterium; assembly: GCA_963823545.1. Classification (GTDB taxonomy): domain Bacteria; phylum Chloroflexota; class Anaerolineae; order Anaerolineales; family Villigracilaceae; genus Denitrolinea. The sequence goes on from CAWGMC010000006.1 coordinate 42,456, forward strand.
CAGCCATCATGAATTCAGCAGGGATGCTTGGCTTCGCGCCGGACTTTCACGCGGACATCCCCTGGAGTAGTTTCGGCGCGTTCGTGACCAACCCGCTCTCCATGCGACCGCGCAAACCAAGTTCCCACCCCCTGGTGCTGGATTATCCCGGGGGATTTCTTCTCCACACGGGTCTCCCAAACCCGGGGCTGCCCAGCGCGGTGAAGAAGTATGCACACAAATGGTCGAACTCATCCCTGCCGGTGATCGTGCATGTGATGGCAGACCGCCCGGAGGAGACCGCCCGCATGGTCAGGTCGCTGGAGGGGGTGGAAAATGTGATGGCAGCAGAACTGGGGTTTGCCCCTTTATTGACCGACGATATCATTCATGCTTCATTAAAAATGGCATTGGGGGAAATCCCGTTGATCGTATCGCTTCCGGCAGAGCAGGCTGTTTCACTCGGTCCACGGCTGATCGATGCCGGTGCGGTGGCTATCAGCTTATCCGCACCGCGCGGGTCGCTGACCATCCCGACATCCCCGCCTTCTGAAGCTGGTGGAAAGCTGGTTTCAGGAAGACTATATGGACCGGGTATTTTCCCTCAGAGCCTGGAAACGGTACGACGACTGGCAGGGGCAGGCGTGCCGGTTATTGGCGGGGGCGGTGTTTATAAACAGGAACAGGTGGAGATCATGCAGGAAGCCGGGGCGATGGCAGTTCAACTTGACGCGGTTCTCTGGCGTGGTGACTTAAAGATGGCTGCCAGTTCCAGCGCTCCCCGTTCTGAGCAGGTTAATTGACTCCCGGCAGTTAAATTTATTTTTCCAGCCAGATCGTGACAGGTCCGTCGTTGTGGATCTCCACCAGCATATCCGCGCCGAAAATACCGGTCTGGGTTGGAACTCCCTGCTCGCGGAGCAAGCGCGGCAAAACGTTCAACCAGCGGGGCAGCCACCTCGGGACGGGCGGCATCCACAAAGGAAGGGCGGCGTCCCTTCTGCGCGTCTGCAAAGAGCGTGAATTGCGAGACCACGATCGCCTCACCTTTCACATCCTGTACCGAAAGGTTCATCTTGCCTTCCGCATCATTGAAGATGCGCAGGGTTGCGATCTTTTCCGCCATCCAGCGCGCCTGATCCTCCCCGTCCGCCTGACCGATCCCAAGCAAAACAACAAGACCATGTCCGATGGAGGAGATGGTCCTGCTGCTGACAGTGACACTGGCTTGGGTAACTCGCTGAATGAGTGCGCGCATGAGGGGCTCCCGCCGTTATTTGGGTAATTGCACCGCCTCACGGACTTCCTTCATCGTTTCCTCGGCGATCGCCCGGGCGCGTTTGGCGCCGTCGTGCAGGATATCCATGACCTGCTCCGGTTTTGAGCCGATCTCGGCTGCGTTTTGCGCGGAACGGTTCCAGGCTCTTATTCAGGTTCGCGGCAAAGAGTTTCTTGCAATCCACGCAGCCGAGCGCGGCAGTGCGGCAGTCGCGGTTGATCATCTCCACTTCTTCGGCGGAGGAAAAGACCTTGTGCATCGTGAAGACATTGCACACATCCGGATTGCCCGGGTCGTTGCGGCGCAGGCGTGCGGGGTCAGTGACCATCTGCATCACGCGCTTTGCCGTTTCCTCCGGGGTGGCGGCCAGTTCGATGTGGTTGTTCAGGCTCTTGCCCATCTTCTCTTTTCCGTCGATACCCAGCACCTTGGGCACTTCGGTATTCTTCATCTGCGGCTCGATCAAGGCTTTGGTACTATAACGATAATTGAACGAACGCACGATCTCGCGCGCAAATTCAATATGCGGAGCCTGGTCCATGCCGACCGGGACAAGGTCTGCTCTTGTACAGCACGATGTCCGCCGTCATCAGCACAGGGTAGCCCACCAGACCATAATTGACATTATCAGGCTGCTGGCGCACCTTCTCTTTAAAGGTTGGCAGGTCGGTCAATTTGCCCAGCGGCGTCACCATGGAAGGATGGTGTGCAATTCCGTCACCTGGGGCACATGCGACTGGACGAACATGATCGTCTCCTCCGGGCGGATGCCGGCTGCCAGCCAATCCAGCGCCATCTCGTAGGTGTTCTGCCGCAGGTTCTGGGTGTCTTCCACCGTCGTCAGGGCGTGCAGGTCCACGATGCAATACACGCAATCGTAGTCATCCTGCAGCGCCACATAATTCTTGATCGCGCCGAGATAATTGCCCAGATGCTGGCGACCTGTGGGCCGCGCCCCGGAAAATACTCTGCCTTTTTTTGCCATTCACTTTCTCCAAATAGGAATTCGTTTATCACCTGTTGAAATTAAAACAGGTCATTATTGAATGAGCTTCCGCACCAGACCCGCCACCTCGCCCGGTTCCACGTGACGTCCCAGCTGCTTCTTGGAGAAGAGCAGGTTCCCGTTCACGGTGACTTCGAACCGTCCCCCATCCGAGGGGAGCAGTCTGTATCGATTCAATTTCCGACTCAAACTCATGCAACAGGTCACCTGCCAGGCTGACGGCCCGGTCGGTGTAGTGTCAAACTGCACAGTATTGGATGGTTATCTTTAACAAGGAGGCCTCCGCAAAGAGTGTTAGAAAATTATAACATGCACAGTGCACAGGCTTGCAGTACATCCATGCCCGCGCTATAATCCCCATGTTGAATAGAAAGCAAGGAGAAAGTTCATGCCAGTTTATACTTATCGTTGCAAATCGTGCGGTGTGCAATTCGAACGCCACCAGTTTTTTCACGAGGACCCACTCAAGACCTGCCCCGAATGCAGGAAGAAGACGCTCAAGAAAGTGATCGCTCCAGTCGGAATCGTTTTCAAGGGTTCGGGATTTTACGCGACGGACCACAAGTCCCCATCGGGACAAACATCGCGTGAAACCAAAAAGGAAAAGCAGACTCCCGCCGGGGAACCAAGGATAAGAAACTCCTGCCCGAAACCCGAAAAACAAACTCCTGCAAAGGAAAAAGCGGATTAATCTCATTCCCGGCGCCTCCTGAGAAGGCGCCGTGTTTTTAATTGGCAGCCAAAACAAGGAGAAACCCAATGTCAATGGATGATATTCTAAAAGTACTCGTGGAGTCCCGCCAGCAGGGGGGATCCCAGAGTTCATCAAAAGGCTCAGACCCCATGACCGATTTGATCGGCGGTCTGCTCGGCGGTGGAGGTTCGGGCGGCAGTTCCGATCCTATGTCCGGCATACTTGGAGGCCTCCTGGGGGGCGGTCAGACCACACGACCAGCAACCAGGGCTCGGGTTCGATGGGTGACGTCCTGGGCAGCCTGATGGGCGGGGGCGGAACCCAGCAAGCAAGCGGTCTGGACACCATCATAAGCCTGCTCGAAAAGGTGACGGGCAGTGGTCAGCAGGCAGGACCAGCCCAGCCGTCCCTGACCAGCAGCGACAGTCCCATCATGAGCCTGGTCAAGCCGTTTATTACACCGCTGGCAAAAAAGTTGAAAATCTCCCCGGAACTGGCAATGATCGTGGTTTCGTTCGTCCTGCAAAAGCTGCTGGCTCACCACCCCACCTCGGGGCGTGATTCCACCCAGTTCAATCTTGACCAACTGCTCAACCAACTGAATACCGGCAAGCTCGACCCGAACATGATCAAGAGCAGCGGCATGGTGGAGGAACTTTCACAGGTCACCGGCATGGATCAAAGCGATGGCAGCCAAGAGCCTGAATACCGCCTTCACCATGGTGGGCAAGCGCGCCCTGACGGTTGCAGGCACTCCCCCGGCAAGAACAGCCTCGGGTGGAGTGAAGAGAGCCTAAGCCTGGTTCGAATACGATCATAAAATACAGCGTCCTTGCGGGCGCTGTTTTTCATTAAAGCTTAATGGGGCTCAGAACCCAAAATAAAAACCCTCCGTGCCGGAGGGTTCTTTTCTAGCTCCTCGCCGAAGATTTGAACTTCGAACCTAGCGGTTAACAGCCGCCCGCTCTGCCATTGAGCTAGCGAGGAATGCGAGCGGGATTATATAGGCAAGGACGGGACATGTCAAGCGGAGGACACTGAAAATGGTCCTGGTCCTTGCCTCCTAATACTTAATGGCGCTCAACTTGTGCAATTTATCAATGCGGTGCCGGGCTTTGATCTGGCGGACAGTGCCCGTCAGCCCGCGCACGACCAGGCTGTCCGTGGTGGCACCATCGCCGTAGTACCTCACCCCGTCCAGCAGTTCCCCATCCGTAATGCCCGTGGCGGCGAAAAACACATCCTCCGAGGAGACCAGGTCATTCATCGTCAAGATCTTCTCGAAGTCGTAGCCCATTTTAATGCCCCGGTTCTTTTCAGTCCTCATCACGTGCATACAATTTCCCCTGGATCTCGCCGCCCATGGCACGTAATGCACAGGCTGTGATCACACCTTCCGGCGTGCCTCCCACGCCAAAAAGCACATCCACTCCGGAATCGGGGAGGCGGTCATCAACGCCGCGGCGACATCCCCATCGGGGATCTGCCGGATGCGCGCGCCGGCTTTGCGAATCTCCGCGATCATCTCCTTGTGTCGATCGCGGTCAAGGATGATGGTGGTCAGGTCTTCCACCGCCTTGTTCTTGGCTTTTGCAATGGCATGCAGGTTTTCGGTGATGGATTTTTCAATGTTGATCCTGCCCCTGGCTTCAGGTCCGACAGCCATCTTGTTCATGTAAACGAAGGGGCCGGGGTCGAACATCGTGCCACGCGGCGCCAGTGCAACCACCGCCAGTGAATTCGCCCTTCCGAACGCAAGCGGGCGCGTGCCGTCAATCGGGTCGACCGCCACGTCCAGTTCCGGCGGTTCGCCATTGCCCACATGTTCGCCATTGAAAAGCATCGGTGCCTTATCCTTCTCGCCTTCCCCGATGACAATGATCCCGTCCATCTCCACCGTTCTCAACACGAGCCGCATGGCTTCCACCGCGGCATGATCGGCTGCTTCCTTGTTGCCGCGGCCCATGTACCGACCGGCAGCCAGCGCCGCAGCCTCGGTAACACGCACAAGTTCAAGTGCGAGGTTTCGGGTTGGGATGTTCTTCTGCATCTGTAACTCCGAATAAGATTAGAGGAAGAACCACTGGATCCAATACACACCGATGACAGCCGCCCACAACCACGAGTCGATCCGGTCAAAGGCGCCGCCATGCCCCGGGAACAATTTGCCCGAGTCCTTGATCCCGCCCTGTCGTTTGAACAGACTTTCGCCAAGGTCACCCAGCGTGGGCAGGATGCTGAGCACAAGTCCGAGCAGCAATCCCTGCAGGACGGTCACATGCAGGGGTCCAAGCCAGGAATAGACATAGGCAAAGTAACCGCCGAAGAGCGTGCCGGTGAACACACCTGCAATGTACCCCTCCCAGGATTTTTTGGGGCTCAGGCGCGGGGCGAGCTTGTGTTTTCCATATTTCGACCCCAGCATGTAGGCAGCCGAGTCCGCCATCCACGCAGTCGGCAGGACGAACATCAGCCACCAACCGCCATCGGGCAGGGCACGCAGATCATATACAGTACGCGCCGATCCAGCCGAGGTAGAGAACTCCCCCAACGGTGGTCGTGAAATCAAGCGCAGCCTGGTCGCGGCCGCGTTCATAGGCAAAGAGATGCACTGCCATCGCGATCAACACCAGGCAGGTGAGGGTGAACCCGGCATACGACGGGAAAAAAGCGCGCGCCACGAGGAGGAGCAGCGTGCCTCCCACGGTCACCCACACGGAAGGCTGAATATTGACAGCCCGGAACAACTGCACATATTCCCAGGCAGCCACTATGATGAAAAAACTGATGAGAATAAAAAACCAGATGCCCCCCAGCAGGACCGCCGGCATGCTGATCGCCAGCACGACGAGCGCGGTGATGGTCCGTTTAGCCATTGGGTGCCTTGTTTGCGACCGTCTCGGTCACCCCTCCAAATCGACGGTCACGTTGGGCAAAGATCTCCAACGCGTGGCGGTATTCCTCCCTGTTGAAATCGGGCCAGAAGGTGGGAGTTACGTACCACTCGGAATATGCAGCCTGCCAGATCAGAAAATTGCTGATGCGCAGTTCGCCTGAAGTGCGGATGACGAGATCGGGGTCGGGCACGCCCGCCGTAAAGAGGTATTTGCTCACCAATTCAGCACTGACTTCATCGGGTGCAATGTTGTCCTTGATGATCTTCTGGATGGCGCACACGATCTCATCCCGACCGCCATAGTTCCAGGCAATGTTCAGAATCAGCCGCTGGTTGTCCTTCGTCATGTCGATGGCATGCAAAACCTTCGCCTGGAATCTTGGGGTCCAGGCGTTCCAGCCGTCCGATGTGACGCAACTGCACGCCCTCTTCGTGGAGTTCGCCCAATTCACGGTCGATCACATCCTGCAGGATGCCCATCAAGCCCCTGCACCTCTTCCGGCGGGCGTCCCCAGTTCTCCGTGGAGAAGGCATAGATCGTCAGGTACTTGATGCCGAACTCGGCAGTGGAACGGATGATGCGGCGCAGGTTTTCGGTGCCTGCCTTGTGACCTGCCACCCGGGGCAGGCCGCGCGAAATCGCCCAGCGCCCGTTGCCGTCCATGATCATGGCAACATGCTTTGGAATTTTTTCAGGGGGGACATTCAAGGGTATGTCGGTCATGCGGCTTAGAAAATACAGGGGTCTTGCCTACACTTCCATGATCTCTTTCTCTTTTGCCACGCCATGTCTGCCAACATCTTCAATGAACCGGTCGGTCAGTTTCTGCAACTGGCTCTCACCGTGCTCGAGATCATCCTCGGAGATCAGTTTTTCCTTTTCAAAGTCGCGCATATCATTATGGATATCGCGGCGGATATTGCGGATGGCAACGCGGGCTTCTTCCAGACGTGCATGGGTGTGTTTCACCAGGTCCCGGCGGCGCTCCTCGTTCAATGGAGGCAGGTTGAGGTGGATGGACTTGCCATCGTTGTTGGGGGTCAATCCAAGGTCCGAGGCAAGGATCGCTTTTTCGATGGTCTTGACCGTGGACGGGTCAAAGGGTTTGATCAGGAGGGAACGGGGTTCAGGTACGGCGATGGTTGCCAGTTGGATCAAGGGGGTTGGCGTATCGAAATAATCGACCATCAATCGCTCGACCAGTGCGGGGCTGGCTCGCCCGGTCCGCACGGTGGCGAGGTCCTGTTCCAGCGAGTGGACTGCACCAAGCATGCGGGTTTCGGCATCCTTCAACATATCCTTGACAGTATCGTCGGTCACCGTGGCCTCCTGAAATTTTATACGCCACAAGGATACCCTAAAATCTCGAAAAATGCCACCAGCGACACAAAGCTGATGGCATTTTGATTGGAATTGACAGTCTTTAAAGCCAGGAAGTTCTACCCGTTCACCAGCGTTCCGACCGGTTCCCCTTCCAGGGCGCGCAGCAGGGCGGTCGGATCCCACAAGTTGAGCACCAGGATGGGCAGATGATTCTCCATGCACAGCGAAATTGCCGTGCTGTCCATCACTTCCAGCCTGCGGTTGAGCACATCGATGTAGCTTAACCGGTCGAACCTCCTGGCATCGTGATTTTTCTTCGGATCCGAGTCATAGACGCCATCCACCTTGGTCGCCTTGATCACCACCTCGGCTTCGATCTCGGTGGCGCGCAGAGCCGCGGCGGTATCGGTCGAAAAATAAGGGTTGCCGGTCCCCGCCCCGAATATGACAAGGCGCCCCTTTTCCAGGTGGCGGATCGCCCGCCGGCGGATGTATGGTTCCGCGATCGCCCGCATTTCGATGGCGGACATGACGCGCGTGACCACACCATCCCGTTCGAGCGCATCCATCAACGCCAGGGAATTCATCACGGTACCCAGCATGCCCATGTAATCAGCCGTAGCCCGGTCCATGCCCCGGTCCAAGTCCCTGCTTGCCGCGCCAGAGATTGCCCGCCCCGATCACCACCGCCATCTCGACCCCCGTGGTGTGGACTTCCTTCAACCGCCCGGCGATCGATTCCACCTCCGTGGGATCAATCCCAAATCCAGATGGACCCGCCAATGCTTCCCCGCTGAGTTTGAGCAGAACACGTTTGTATTTCAAATCCGGCATGGTTGGCTCCTTTTAAGTTGTCATCGGGGTAGAAAAAAAGGTCAACCGGAGGGTTGACCTTTCATACCATCTATTCACCAAGTTTCTCACCCAGCTCCCAGCGTTGGAAGCGGCGGATGATCACGTTTTCGCCGATGGCGGCGATGTTCTGCATAACCAGCTGCTCCACCTTGACACTCTCGTCACGGATGTACGCCTGGCGCAGCAGGACCACTTCGTCCTTGAATTTATCAAGGCGACCTTCCACGATCTTGGCGATCACCGGTTCCGGCTTGCCCTCTTCCTTTGCAGTGGCACGGGCAACTTCCGCTTCGTGGTCAAGCTCCGCCTGGGGAATCTCCGTCTCGCGGATATATCTCGGCGCGCTGGCTGCGATCTGCAGGGCGATCTCGTGCGCCAGGGTGCGGAATTGTTCGGAACGAGCCACGAAGTCCGTCTCGCAGTTGACTTCCACCATCACACCCACACGACCATTGCCGTGCGAATACAGTTCAACCACACCGTTCAAAGCCACGCGGTCGGCGCGCTTGAGGGCGGTATTCATGCCCTTCTCGCGCAGGTAATCCACAGCCTTCTGGTAATCGCCATCGGCCTCCTGGAGTGCCTTGCGGCAGTCCAGCATGCCTGCACCGGTATCCCCGCGTAACTTTTTGATCATCTCAGTCGTAATTTCCATTGTACCTTTCCTCAATATCCAGGGAACTGGTGCTATGCAACCGGCGCGGACTCATCCGTGCCAGCCTCGTTCTCGACAGGGGTCGCAGCCGCTTCCTCAACAGGGGTCGCAGCCGCTTCCGGTTTCTCCTCGGGTTTACGGGCTACGTTCAACTTCGCCAGCGTGGCTTCGCCCAGCAGGTCAACCTCACCGACCTCATCCACATCCGGGGCTTCCACGACGTGTTTGCCCTTGCGCGGCTTGGCAGGCCTGGCTTCCCCACCCGCTTCAGCGGTGACCGGAGCTTCCTCGAGAGGTTCCTCCTCCTTGCGCATCGCCTTGCCTTCCAGCACGGCATCCGCCATGCGCGCCACAAGCAGTTTTATGGCACGGATGGCATCATCGTTGGATGGGATGACATAGTCGATGTTCTGCGGGTTGCAGTTGGTATCCACCAGGGAAACCATGGGGATCTTCAGCATATTGGCTTCGCGCACAGCCGCCACTTCGCGTCCGACATCCACGATGAAGAGCAGTTCCGGAAGGCGCTTCATGGCGCGCACACCTTCCAGGCGGGTCAGCAGGCGGTCGATCTCGCGCCCGATCAGCAGACCTTCCTTCTTGGTCAGGCGGGTGATCTCGCCAGTTTCGCGCAACTTCTCAAGGCGATCCAGTTCCTGGATGCGGGCATGCATGGTCGACCAGTTGGTGAGCATGCCGCCCAACCAGCGCTCGGTGACATAGGGCATGCCGCAGCGGACGGCCTCTTCCTTGACGGTTTCCTGCGCCTGGCGCTTGGTGCCGACGAACAGGACGGTGCCGCCGTTGGCAGCGACGTCGCGCACGACGGTGAATGCCTGGTTCAACAACTTGACGGTCTGTTGCAGGTCAATGATATGAATGCCGTTACGCTCCGTGAAGATGTACGGCTTCATGCGCGGGTCCCACTTGTTCGTGCGATGACCGAAATGGACACCGCTCTCAAGCAGGGCTTTCATGGATACTATGGCCATGGGGAAAAACCTCCTTGCGTTTGGCCTCCGCCCCGTTCATCCTCTCCGGCGACCGCGTCCATCAGGTCCGCGGCACGCACCGGTGAGTCCGGGGGCGTGTGAGATTGGGCGTATGTTGCCCGCCCTGGCAGAATATGCCCCATCCAGTTTTCGGACGGAAGCGGCGGGATTATAACACAGAAAAATGGAAGGCTGGTTACTGATTACCGGTCACCGGATCCGCGGCAGGCTTGTCAGACGGCACCCTGAATAATTTATCTTTAAGGTTCGTGATCGGCTTTTCCATCAACTGGAAACTCAACGCCGACACCACCCAGGTGATCGCAAAAGTGAGCAATGCCAAATGGATGGGAAAACGTTCGGAGAGGTTCAGATCGAAGATCTGTCCCATCAGCCAGATGATGGCGAGATGGTAAACGTAGGCGCCATAGGAGATCTTGCCAAGGTAACGGAGCGGCTTCCACTCCAACAGGCGGTTCGCCCAGCCCAGCCTGGCTACGCCATAAAGCAGCACCGCGCAGATCCCGTTGACCACTGTATAGCCCCAGATGAACTTGTTGCCATACGGCATCGTGATCGGCCAGCCGCCGCTGGCAAGGGTCACATCCTTCCACTGCCCGGTCGCGAGGTAATCGGTGGCGAGCCCCAGGAACGGGTAGATCAGGATCGAGACAAGGAATATACTTTTGGCTTTTGGGATGTGGATCTGGGTCAGCAGGGCACCCAGCGCAAAGGCATCCAGGTGGGTGAACGGCTGGGAATATACCACCAAGGCTACATCATCCCGCAGGAAGGAGAAGGACGGCATGCCATGCATAATCAGGATTCCCAGCCGCAGGAAGGGAGCCAGTGCGATGACAGACCAGCAGGCTTTCGTGAGGTGCTGTTTGGGAACGAGCAGGATGAAGAGCGGCCAGACCAGGTAGAATTGCTCCTCCACCGCCAGGGTCCAGAAATGGGTCAGAAAATAGGAGGGGACGTAACGGTCGAGCGCAAAATAAAAATCATAAACATAGGTCGCCGCATATTTGGCTTCATTCTGGAAGACCTGCATCGGCGCCGGCTCGAAGCCCGTGGATAACGCCCATGCCGTCAACACCCACATGATGAGCAGGTAAAAGTAATAGAGAGGGAAGATCCGCAGAATCCTGCGCCCATAGAACTTGAAAAAATACGATCTGACCGGGAGAGTTTCCTTCAGGTCCAGCAGGATACCGGTGATCAGAAACCCCGAAAGCACAAAGAACAGCTGCACACCCGGCCAGCCGAACTGGTTCCAGTGGGTGTGGAAGAAGAAAACCAGCAGGAAGGCAGCGCCTCGCAGTCCATCCAGTCCTTTAATTCGCATTGGGCAATTATATCGCGGCGGTTTTATGCACCGCCCGCCTCCTTGGGAATGGGGAAATACTTGTCCTTCAAGTTTAGGATGGGCTTCTCAAGGTAGCGATAACTGATGGAAGCGATAATCAAGACAACCACGAACTCCAGCACCATCAGGATGAATTTTGCCTGTGGCAGCGGCAGGTTGATCTCCGGTCCAAGCAGGCGGTAGATCAGGAAAATGGTCCCCAGGTGGTACACATATAATCCATAGGAGATCTTCCCGATATAGGTCAGGGGTTTGAGCGTCAACGCCCGCCGGAACAACCCCTCCCGCGCCACCGCATCGATGGTCACCCCGAAGAAGTAGTTCAGCAGCAAATAACCCCAGATATATTGGTAGGCATTTTCCATTAAATAAGGATAACCCAGCCCGTGAAGCGGTCCGAAGCTCCCGGTCGCCAGGTACTGCGCTGCGAATCCAATGATGGGAAGCAGGACCGCCAGGACCGCGAACTGCTTCGTCGACCCGGGCAGCTTGTATTGTGAGATGAGCGCGCCCATCCCAAACGCATCCATATGTGACAGGGTGATGGGATACAGACCATGCGCCGCTCCCTGGACCACCCAGGGAAAATGATAGATCTCGTAGGCGATCGTGAATCCCACCCGGAACAACAACCCGAAGGCGATCGCCCCCAGGAACAGCTTCTTATAGGATCTTTCAGGCGTCAGAAAGATCAACAAAGGCCAGATGATGTAGAACTGCTCCTCCACGGAGAGTGTCCAGAAATGGCTGAGGAACATCGAAGGTTCCTTCGCCACCACGTAGAAAAAGTTATAGGTGAATGTAAGTGCATAAGGGAGGTGCTGCCAGAACAATTCCATTTTCCTGGAGAGCGCCCCCAGGTTAAACAAGCCCAACGAAATCAGGAACACAAGCAGAAGGTAGAAATAATACAGCGGAAAGATCCTCAGCAAACGACGCCCGTAGAACTTGATGAAGAATTGCCCGCCGGGCAGCACCCGTTTTGTATCCACCAGGATGCCCGTGATCAGAAAACCCGAGAGAACAAAGAACAGCTGGACGCCCGCCCACCCGAAATTAATGTAATCCGTATGCACAAAAAAAATCAGCAGATAGGCAAGCCCGCGCAAGCCGTCCAGACCAGGTATCATCAACTTTTCCCGTTTCTCAAGATGAGCTATTTTAAACCAAAAACCACGTTCCTGTGAAAAGAACGTGGTCTGGTCATTCAGGCGGCGGCAGCCTGTCCGTATAATTGCTGCCGTATCTGCATCAACTGCCGTTGCATGTGATCGTCCCTGGTGATCCCATCCGAGATCTTCTTGATGGCATGCATCACCGTGGTATGGTCCCGCCCTCCCACCACTTCACCGATCTGCGGCAGGGAGACCTTCACATCCTCCCGCAGGATATACATGGCAAGCTGGCGGGGTAAAGCCACGTTCTGGGAGCGGTCGGCGCTCAGCAGTTTTTCGGCGGAAAGGTTGAAGTAGCGTGCGACCACTTCGATCACAGTGTGCGGCTCCAGCTCCCCGTGTTGCGGCAGCAGGTCAGCGAGTGCCATGTTCACCAGGCTGGCGGTCATGGGGGTGCCGCTCAAGTCGGCAAAGGCGACCACCCGGTTGAGCGCGCCTTCCAGCTCGCGGATGTTCGACTGAACCCGTCGGGCAATCTCCTGCAGGACCTCGTCCGGAACATAGCGTCCCGTCCGCTCAGCCTTCGAGCGCAGGATGGCAAGTCTCGTCTCCAGGTCGGGTGCCTGGATGTCGGCTGCCAGCCCCCACTCAAAGCGCGAGCGCAGGCGTTCCTCGAGCGTGACCAGGGATTTGGGCGGTCGGTCGGAGGAGACGATGATCTGCTTGTCCTGTCCATGCAGGGTGTTGAAGGTATGGAAGAATTCCTCCTGGGTGGATTCCTTCCCGGCGATGAACTGGATGTCATCGATCAGCAACACATCCGCCGAGCGGTATTTATCCCGGAAGGCTTGCGTGGTATGCGTTCGGATGGCGGAGATGAGGTCGTTGGTGAATTCCTCGGAGGAAACATACAGCACATTCAGCCCGCGCGCGTGGCAGGCATTGCCGATGGCGTGGAGCAGATGGGTCTTTCCGAGACCCACACCCCCATACAGGAAAAGCGGGTTGTAAGCACGGGCAGGTTTTTCTGCGACTGCCATGCAGGCTGCATGTGCAAGCCGGTTGCTTGCGCCAACCACGAATGTGTCAAAATCATAGCGCGGGTTGAGAGTTACACTGCGGGCGCGGGGTTCGGCTGGAATCTCATCCGCCCTGGTCTCGACCGGTTCGGCTTCCGTGGTATTCGCAGCCTGGGAGGCACCCACAATAAAATTCACAGAGACGTTTTCATCCGTTACGCTGCCAAGTATCCTGGTCACAGATTCCGTGAGACGTGAATCCAGCCAGTCGCGCGCATAGGCATTCCGGACCGCAACGGTCATCACGCCCGCATCAAAGGAAACAGGGCTGGTATCGCGCACCCAGGTATCAAAAGATGCCTTCGGCATCTCCATTTGCAGTTGGCCTATCACGGTTTGCCAGGCGTACTCTGCGTTCATGTGGCTCTCCCTGAGCAAGATATGGTTGTATCGAACTAATCCGCCAGCCTTCTGCGGTTAGTGAGGTTAGACTTGCAACTGATTTCATTCAACTGGAAATGGATGGAGCGATCTTCATCCTAGTTATCATTCAGCGTGATTGCATTCTAGCAGAGAATCACCGCAATGAACAACACGCCAGACCTACGCTAAATTAAAAGATTGTATTTTTTTAAGGTCGACCAATGTTAAATATCGCGTCGTGAACGAAGCCGTGATGATTGCAAACACCGAACACCTGTTTCAGCCAAAGGCACCGATACCCCGCCCCGACACCCCCATATATGGTGCTCGCGGGGGATAATATCCCTTCCGTGGCATATCTGTCTTAAAGAATCGTGAGTGTTTGTTTTTTAGTAACAATGCAACTGTCGCGCCAGTTTTGGAGACTCACAGGGCATAACATGAGGCGCGCGAGTGAATTATTCATTCACGCGCCGCGGGACCCATGCAAGGATGGTCGTTCCCTCACCAGGCACTGATGAAATATCGACTTCGCCGCCCACCGCGCGCACGCGTGTCTGCATATTTGCCAGTCCATGTCCGATGGATTTGTTAATTTTTTCCGGATCAAAGCCCTTGCCGTTATCGCGAACCTCCATGACGACACGTTCATCGGTCGTCCACACGTTCACAGACACGCGTTTTGCCGCGGCATGCTTGGCAACATTGGCGAGCGCCTCCTGGCAGATGTGAAAAAGTGCGGTGCTGTGACTTTGCGGGAGGGAATCCAGCCTGGCTTTTGCGCCGTTGACCGTTGCGGATGCCAATGTATTGGCACGATACTCCGAAACCAGGCGTTTCAGACCATCCAGCAGGTTCTCATTGTCCATTTGGCGCGGGCGCAGGTCGAGAATATAGGTGCGTATATCCCGAATGATACGGTTCAGGTCCTCGATGACGTGTTTGATCCGGTTCTTTGCCTGGGAAGAATCACTTCCCAGCATGTGCGAGACGTTTTCCATCGCCAGTCCAACACCATAAATGGACTGGATGATGCCATCATGCAGGTCCATGCCGATGCGCTCGCGCTCCTCCAGCACTGCCAGCCGGCGTGCGTTCTGGTGCAGACGGGCGTTTTCAATGGCAAGACCAGCCCAATTCCCCACCGCGGACAACAATCGCACGTCCTGCGCATCGAACGGGACCTGTCCGCGCGTTGCCACATTCAAAACGCCCACCAGGTTGCCGGAGGCTTTTAATGGCAGACAGGCAATTTGGTGGAATCCAGCCTGGACGACTGCATCCCGCAGGAAACGGGCATCATTTGCCAGGTCCACGCTGACGATCGGATCTCCCGTTTTCGCCACAAGCCCGGGCAAACCCTCCCCGATCCGGAAACGGCTGCGGTTCCAGAAGGCTTCGGCTGCCTGCCCACGGTGAAGCACCAATTCCAGGCTGTGTTTGTCATCATCCAGCAGGAAGATCTCCCCGGACTCCACCTTCATATAATTCATCACCAATGCCAGGGTCTTATTCAGAATCTCATCCCTCTCCAGGGAGGAGGTCAGTGTGGAGGCGATGTCATTCAGGAAGGCTGAATCTTCCGCTGCGGCGCGTCATGGCTGCGTCGCGTTCCCGCAGATGCTGGTAGAGCCGGGCATTCTGGATCGCCGCCGAGGCGTAGGCAGCCAGCATCTGGATGATCTTCTCATCATCCGGGGTAAATTCCGCCTCGTCCTTCTTCTCGGTCAGGTAGATCTGTCCCAGTTGCCGGTCAGCCGTCCGAATCGGCACCCCCAGGAAACGAGCGCATTTTCGGATGATGCGGTGGAAAACCCACCGAGCGCGGATCCTGTGTCAGATCCGCCTGCCGGATGGGGTCTTGCCTGTCCATGAGCACCCCGATCAACCCCAGACCGCGCGGCGGGTGCGGCAAGCGCCTGATCTCATCCTCCGTCATGCCAACCGGGATGAATTGCTCCAGGTTGCCTTCATCATCCAACACCCCCACGGCAGCATAACGTGCATTCACCTGTTCACAGGCGACCGTTGCGATCCGTTTCAATAAAGTTTCGAGAGATGTGTCTTTGACCAGCTCGAGACTGGCTTGATGGAGAGCGATGAGTCGTTCCTGCAGTTCTTCCCGGGTTAAAAGCATCGGATAAATCACCTCAATTATGACCATTATATCCATATTTATAAAATTTGATAGAATTTGGCAGGTGGTACCCATAAAATTACGAAAATGAGAAGTGGAATGATCACATCGCGAATACCCGGTTTCCATAATTTGTCTCTTGCGGAGCGCCGTGCCAGGCTGGCAGAGGCGGGCGGGCTCGATCCCAAAGACCTGCTCCCATACATCAATGGCGGTCTCACCTCCGAGGAGGCTGACCACATGATCGAAAACGTGGTCGGTGTGCATTCCCTGCCCCTCGGGATCGCCCTGAACTTCATGGTGAACGGACGGGAGGTGCTGGTGCCGATGGCAATCGAGGAACCATCCGTGGTGGCAGGCGCCTCCTTCATGGCAAAACTTGCCCGCGCTGGAGGCGGGTTCCATGCCACGACCTCCGAACCGCTCATGATCGGGCAGATGCAAGTCATCGACCTGCCCAGTGTTACGGAAGCAAAGCGAAAGATACTCGAGAAGAAGGCTGAATTGCTGGCGGTAGCCGATTCCATTGACCCCGTCCTGAAAAGATCTGGGGGCGGCGCCCGCGACCTTGAAGTACGCATCATCGAATCCTCGCCCATCGGACCATTCCTGGTCGTTCACCTCATCTATGATGTGCGCGATGCCATGGGCGCCAATGCCGTCAATACTGCCTGTGAAAAACTTTCCCCCCTGGTCGAAACCATCACCCACGGACGCGTCCACCTGCGCATCCTCTCCAACCTGGCTGACCGCCGTCTTGCGCAGGCGCGGTGCACCATCCCCCTCTCCGAATTAGCCATTGACAGGGTTGGGGCGGCAGGTGAGAACAGGAATTCCAAGACACCCTCCGGCAAGACCCGCCCGGAAACATATTCCGGCGAGACCGTCCGGGATGGCATCATCGCCGCCTGGGCATTTGCCGTCTCCGATCCATACCGCGCCGCCACGCATAACAAGGGCATCATGAACGGCGTGGACGCGGTGGTCATCGCCACCGGCAATGATTGGCGCGCCATTGAAGCGGGCGCGCATGCCTACGCCGTGAAGGACGGGAAATACACCTCCCTCTCCACCTGGAGCAGGGATGCAGATGGCAACCTGGTCGGCACACTTGAAATGCCGATGGCAGTTGGCATCGTCGGTGGAGCGACCAGGGTTCATCCCGCCGCGCAAGCCGCCATCAAGCTGATGGGTGTCAAGACCGCGGCTGAGCTTGCGCAGATCATCGTCTCGGTGGGACTGGCACAGAATCTCGCGGCGTTGCGCGCCCTCGCCACCGAGGGCATCCAGCGCGGGCACATGAGCCTGCACGCCCGCCAGGTTGCGATTGCCGCCGGCGCCCGCGGCGACCTGGTCGACAAGGTCTCCGCGCAGATGGTGGCGGAAAACATGGTTAGAATTGACCGAGCTGAAGAAATTTTGAAAGGCATTCATGACTAATTCCTCCCCCTCCCTGCTTAGACCTGCCCGCCCGGTTGGATTCACCGGTTACGGCGCGTACGTGCCCCGTTACCGTCTGCCTGCAAAGGAAGTCGCCCGCGTGTGGGTCGGCGGCAGAGCCTCAGGCTTGCCTATCAAGGAAAAAGCCGTCCCGGGGCTGGACGAGGATGTGATCACCATGTCCATCGAGGCTGCCAAGAACGCCCTGCTGCGGGCGGGTATCTCCGCGAGTGAATTACGCGCCATCTGGGTCGGATCAGAATCCCACCCCTACGCGGTCAAGCCAAGTTCCACCGTGGTGGCTGAGGCGATCGGCGCCTCCGCCGACATCCAGGCTGGTGACTGGGAATTTGCCTGCAAGGCAGGCACCGAGGCGATCGTTGCCGCCATGGGATTTGTCGGTTCGAAGATGGCAGAGTATGCGCTTGCCATCGGCATGGACACTGCCCAGGGCAAACCCGGCGACGCGCTCGAATACACCGCCGCCGCGGGCGGTGCAGCCTTCATTATCGGACCGGCTGAGAACGCGCTGACAACCATTAACGCCTCCTACTCCTTCGTTACAGACACCCCCGATTTCTGGCGCCGCGAGTACCAGAAATACCCTGAACATGGCGTTCGCTTTACCGGCGAACCGGCTTACTTCCATCATATTACCTCCGCTGTAAAGACCCTGATGGGAGCCCTTGGCACGACTGCGAAGGACTACCAATGGGCGGTCTTCCACCAGCCCAATACCAAGTTCCCCCAACGTGCCGCCCAGATGCTCGGTTTCACTCCCGAACAGATCGAACCCGGTCTGCTCGTTCCCGTGATCGGCAACACCTACTCCGGCTCGTCCATCATCGGTCTGACCGCCATCCTGGATATTGCCCAGCCCGGTGACCGCATCCTGCTGGCTTCGTTCGGCTCGGGCGCCGGTTCCGACGCCTTCGACCTGACCGTCACGGACAAGATCACTGAACGCCAGGGAAAAGCCCCAAAGACCCAGGATTACATCGCGCGCCGCACCGAGATCGATTACGCCACCTATGCCCGCATGCGCGGAAAAATAACAATGAAATATTTCAACCCGTGGGGGCACAGCAGTACGATCGATAACCACAACCTTAATACTACCTGCTGTGCCCGTACAGTGAACCACCACCATGCATACCCCATCCCTTCGCCACGCCACCATCTCCGACGCGAGCCGCCCTCGGCACCATCCAGGTCACCAGCTGGCGCTCCGCCTTTCGCGGCATCGCACCCGATGACTACCTCGATCACCAGGTAAGCCCGGAAAGCCAGGCTGAGGATTGGAAGGAGATCCTCGCAGATGGGGAACAAATCGTGATCGTTGCAGAAATAAAAAATGAAGTGGTCGGCTATGCCTGGGCGCATCGTGAAGATGACCCTGCCATTGAGTGGGACGCGGAACTTATCTCCATGCACATCCTGCCTGAATTCAAACGCCAGGGCATCGGCAGGGGGCTCGTCTCCGCCATCGCTGCAGAATTGCGGAACCGGGATTGCTCATCCTTCCATCTATCGGTGCTGGAAGAGAATCATCCAGCCCGCGCTTTCTATGAATCAATGGGCGGGACATTGGTTGGCAGCCGGAAGACCCAGCTCGGCGGCAAGGACGTGACTGATGTCTTTTACGCCTGGCGGAACCTATCCAACTTGTTGGAGTCCAGAAGTGCGACCCAATCCCTTTAACAACCCGCTGTGTTCATTAATAAAGGAATAAACGAATGACGGACATCATCATCGCTGGTATCGGACAAACAGACGTTGGCGAACACTGGGACATCGGTCTCCGTGAACTCGCTTTCAGCGCCATCGAGGACGCCCTCAAGGATGCCGGCGGACTCAAACCACAGGCAATGTACGTGGGCAACATGCTCGCGCCCAACCTCTCCCGGCAGGCGCACCTGGGCGCGCTGCTCGCCGACTTCGCCGGGCTGACCGGCATCGAAGCCCTGACCCTGGAGGCAGCCGGTGCATCAGGTGGATCAGCCCTCCGCCAGGGGTACCTCGCCGTCAAGAGCGGGCTGGTGGACGTGGCACTGGTGGTTGGTGCGGAGAAAATGACCGACAAGATCGGTGCGGGTGTGGAGGAGGCTCTCGCCACTTCCACCGACAGCGACTATGAAGCGGTGCAGGGAGTGACCCCCACCGCCCAGGCTGCCCTGCTCACCCAACGCTATATGCATGAGTACAACGTACCTGCCGGAGGGTTTGCAGGCTTTGCCCTCACCGCGCATGCCAACGGCGCGGGCAACCCGCATGCCATGTTCCGCAAAGCCATCAAGCCGGAAGCTTATCAGAAAGCGGAAGCGATCACCCCGCCGCTTAATATGTTCGATGCCGCCCCCAATGCCGATGGGGCAGCTGCCCTCGTTCTCACCCGCCGCAGCCTGCTCCCCGCCGATTGGCCTGTCACACACCCGCTCGTCAGGATCGCCGCCTCCGCCTCCGCCTCCGACACGCTCGCCCTGCATGACCGCAAGGAGCCGCTCTTCTTCGAGGCTGCCTACCTCGCGGCGGGGCGTGCCATCAAACAGGCGGGCATCACCCTCAAGGATATCGACTTCTTCGAATACCACGACGCCTTCAGCATCTTCGCCGCCCTCTCACTCGAGGCTTGCGGATTTGCCTTACGCGGCGCCGGTTGGAGGATGGCTGCCGAAGACCGCATCTCCCTGACCTCCGACCTGCCGTGTGCGACCATGGGCGGACTCAAAGCCCGCGGTTACCCGGGAGGGGCAACCGGAGTTTACCAGGCGGTTGAGGCGGTTACCCAATTACGAGGTCAGGCGGGGAAATGCCAGGTGAAGGATGCCCGCCTGGGCATGATCCAGTCCCTGGGAGGTCCAGCCTCCACGGCGGTCGTTCACATCCTGGAAAAAGTCGTCTAGCGCGCAGGCTTGCAATTCCTCTCAATGTTGGCAGAAGCCAAGCCTGATAGCCTTTGAGAGTCTCCCCGGATAGAATTACGCTCGTAATAAGGAGACTGAATGGAAATTCCTCGACACTGGCGACTTAAACAACAACGCTACGGCCTGGTTGGTGAGGTGTGTCCTCACTGCGATGCCAAGATCTTCCCGCCCCGTGACGTATGCCCCGAATGCAAAGGCGAGGCAAAGATTCCCTTTGCTTTCAGTGGAAAGGGCGAGGTTTACTCGTACACCACCATCTATGAAGCTCCCAGCGGTTACGATGCGAATGCACCCTACACGGTTGCCCTCGTGAAACTGAACGAAGGTCCGATGGTGACCGCCCAACTGACCGACGTGGACGCGGCAGAGGTGCAGATCGGCATGCCGGTTGAGATGGTCACCCGCAAGATGCGCGATGACGGCGACGAGCGCGGCATGATCGTTTACGGGTACAAGTTCAGACCGACGCAACTGGTCGCATAAAGAATCGCTCAAGCCAGTCAATCACACCTCCCCCTGCCTGGCACGGGGAGGTTTTTATTTGGGGAATTGGTATTCAGTGTGGAATCAGCGCGGCCATTTGCAAACCCACATAAAACCAAGTAGAATAATTCCATGACTTTTGTCCCGTCATGGGATGCATTGCCGGGGGGAAGAACAAATCAACGACATTTAATGGTTGATCGTGATGAGGTCCGGCAGGAAATGGTCACTTTCCTTCCTAACGGTTCGGTTATTTTGCGATAGCACATTCACCCGTCTGCCTGTACCCGTGACAGCCATATAGAGCTTGCTCGTATTGTTCCGGAACAACACATCACGCTCCTCATCGGATAACCGTAGGGATTGTCCGCCTCGATAAAGTCGCCGGAGACCCGCCAGGAAAATGATGGGACTCTCCAAGCCCGCGCCGGCATTGAGCGCGGTCACGCATATATAGCCACCGGGATAGGTATCCTTCGGATCAAGAGCGGCATTTTTCATATCATGTGTTTTTTGCAGAACACATGATAAAATAAGATACATCATTTAACCAAACCCACGCGAAGCATTGATATTGAAATTTCAAACGATATTTTGGAATCTTTATCAGTTTGTCCTGTCGCAGTCGTAAAGCGATCAGCTATTTACATATAGCTGATCGCTTTTTATTTTCATTCCCTTTTGGAGGAGGCAAAGATGTCTATTTCAAGTCAGGTCAAGTGGAGGGGAAGTCTGACCATTGCCCTGGTAATGGCCTTGCTCATGTCGAATGCCGCTTTTGCGGCCAAGCCGGTGAACATGCTGGCTCCTGTCAACGGCGAAATTGTCAGTGGAATATATGTCGTTGCCGGGACCGGCAGCGGTGCGGCGGTCGAGGTCTCCATCGACAGCGGCATCTGGATGGCTGCCACTGGCGGCAAGTCCTGGACATTCAATTGGGATACCACTGCATACAGTGACGGCTCTCACATCGTATCTGCGCGCTATGTGGGCAGTCCGGTCAAAGTGAGCGCGACGGTAACCGTGGACAATGGCGTGGTGGTTGGACCGCGGCAGCCAGTTGCTGGCGAGGTGCTGATCAACGAGTTCGTCGCAGCCAACAGCGTAACCCAGACCAGTGAGTGGGTGGAACTTTATAACGCCAGCTCCGATCCGCTGGATATCGGCGGTATGTACATCGATGATATTGCCGCTGGAGGCGGTGCGCCGATGGAGATTGCAGCCGGTACCACACTGGATGCAGGCAGTTACTATGTCAAAACATTCAGTTCCTACCTGAATAATACCGGGGACGATGTGCGCCTCCTGGACGATGATGGAATCACCAATATTCGATCTTATTCCTACCCGACGGCAACGACCGATATGAGCTGGTGTCGCAAACCGGATGGCGGCAGTTGGAGCGCGATTGAATGCAACCCGACCCAAGGTGCAACCAATACTGTCCCGCTGGATCCCGGCACATGGACTCCGGAACGCTTGAGATCCATATTTTGAATGTCGGGCAGGGCGAGTCACAACTAATCATTAGCCCAACCGGGAAAGACTTTGTTGATCGATGTATACGAACCCAGCTGGAACACAAACCAGGGTGCACCTGGGTGGCAAGCGAAATTCGCCGCATCACCGGCAGCGAGACATCTGGATTATGTAATGGCCACCCACTGGCACCTGGACCACATCGGCTATGCCGGCTATGGTGGCATCTGGTCGTTGCTTGAGCAGCAGGGAATTACTGCAAATGTGTTAATGGATCGCGACGGTGGAGACCTGGGTGGATTCCAACAGCGATGGCATCTGTGATCCGGATCTTGAAATCGACTTCCACAATGCCGGGACACTTTCCGGCACAGCCACGAACTGGGCATGCTGGGCGACGGATCCGAAATTCACTTGGTGGACAAATCCGCCAACTGGCACAACTTGGCTCGACCACCCAGATTGACCTGGGCCTCACCGAGAGGCTTGACCGTCAAGATTGTCCAGGTGGATGCAAATGGGGTCATGAATGGCGGATGGTGTGACCCCCGTTCAGGGAGACCATACCCTAGATGCGCTTCCTCCTTCCGAGAACGATTATTCGATCACACTCTGGCTCAAGTGGGGCGAGTTCGACTTTGTCACGGGCGGGGATACCGATGGCGAATACACCACCAGTGAATTCGCCTACGTCTACAACGATGTCGAGACTGGTGTGGCAACCAGCATTGCCCAAGATGTGGAGGTGATCGCCGTCAATCATCACGGCTCCTCGCATTCCACCAATGCCAGTTATGTTGCCACACTCAACCCGGATGTTGCCATCTATGAGCGTGGGCAGCACCAATACGTATGGTCATCCCGACCAGACCATCCTGGACCGTCTCTATAACAACGGCACACATGCAATACTTCACCCAGATCGGCGACCCCACCCGCAATTACTACGATTTGGCAATTGTGAATGGGAATGTTGTGGTGCAGGTAACCGATGGTGTAAATTACGCGGTCAATGGAGACGCGTATGTTGCCACTGCCCCGGCGGGCGGATCGACTGATCCGCGCCTGCCGATGGTCGGCGAAGTACTGTTGAATGAATTCCTGCCCGCTCCGCGAACGCTCTTCACCACCGAATGGGTGGAAATCTACAACACCACTGGTGACTGGCTTGACATCAGCGGCATGTGGATCGATGATTTACCAAACGCCGGTGGTGCACCGAAACAGATCCCTGCGAACACCATTCTTGCACCAGGTGGATACTACGTCATGGAAATGTCGAGTTACTTGAACAACACCGGTGACGATGTGCGCTTGCTGGGTACAGACGGATCCACAGTCTTTGATACCTATACCTATGGGAGCGCCCCCTACGATCTCTCGTATTGCCGCCTCCAGAATGGCGGCGCCTGGGTTTCCGGATGTGTTGCCACCAAAGGTACGTCTAATTAACAGAAGGAAGCGTTGATATATATGAGGGAGGTGAGGCGCGCCTCCCTCATATATATTTTCCTGGAGTGCCTGTGGTTGCATCTTCTGTTCTCGCCCAAACCTACAATGCACACCCGCTTGGTCTGTGCGGACAGAATGAACCCGCTCGAAATCGTGGGTGTGGTGGAGGATGTTGAGCGGCGCCTGACCATCCTGACCCTGGGAGTGGTTCTGGATATCAACCCATTGATCTAAGGAACGCTGGGCGGAA
The DNA here is from genome assembly GCA_963823545.1 of uncultured Chloroflexia bacterium. Classification (GTDB taxonomy): domain Bacteria; phylum Chloroflexota; class Anaerolineae; order Anaerolineales; family Villigracilaceae; genus Denitrolinea. Next base: position 66,227 of record CAWGMC010000006.1, read on the forward strand.
TTATTGGCACTTGCGGGACTATGGTTGTGCGATCCATCGCATGTTGCCTACCAATCCTCTCAACAGGTACTGGCTGCCATGCGGGACATCCATCTTCGCTTTCCACAACACATCCCTCGTGTTTGGTGGCAGATCTGTCGCGGCGTGCAGGGGCGTTTCAAGGGCTCCTGGAAAGATCTATTAGAGGAGAGTGATCGCCACGCGTCCGCTGTGCAGGATTATTTGCGGAAAAGTAAAACAACATTCCCTGTTCTGGCCGGGCCTGTGATCTCAGCCCGCTGGCTGGATCTGATACACCGGATAGGGGGCATACCACTGGATGGCTGGGAAAATTTGTCGGTTCCCCTTCCCAGACAACAGGAGAAGACCGCCCAGCTGTTCGGTATTGAAAAGGATGTAGTTCATCCCTTGCTTTTTAGTGCTTTGTGGGCATGGCCTGATGCATGCAAAAGGTTTCCTGATGGGTCTTGCGGTCTCAGGGAGTGCCCCAGGAAAAAATAGATGAGAATCAAAAGCCAGCTTTCCAGAGGATGTTAGGGTCGATTACGTTTTCAGTTTCCCCTCGTGTGTAGATTGCCAAGGCTGAACAATTTACTTCTCCCCTTGCCGCATTCTGCTTTGATATTCTGCTAAAGGACATAAAGAATCACTCAAGCCTGTCAATAAAAACCTCCCCCTACGTGGCATGGGGAGGTTTTTATTTGGGAAATTGGTATTCAGGTGGAATCAGCGCAGCCATTTGCAAACCCACATAAAACCTAGTAGAATAATTCCATTACTTTTGTCCCACACTTGTCTGCATTACTGGGGGAGAACAAATCAACACCATTTAATGGTTGATCGTGAGGCAGTCTGGCAGGAAATGGTCATTTTACTGTTTACCGGTTCAGTTATTGTGTACCAACACATTCTCCGGCAAGGACAAAATGATGATCCATAATCCACATCCATCCCTTCCTGAATTTGATTACATCCTGCCGGCAAACCTGGCAGAAGCCAGTGAATTCCTCGCCCGGCATCCTGATTCTTCACGTCCGTTCCTTGGAGGAACGGACGTTTTTGTCCGCATGCGGGATGGTTTTATTACACCCAAGTACCTGGTCGACGTGAAAAAACTGGACGGCATGAACGAATTGAGCTTTAACCCGGCAACCGGTCTCAGCCTGGGGGCGGCAGTCAACATGAACCAGGTGATCGCCTCCCCGGATGTACAAACCCACTATCCCCTCCTGGCGGAAGCCTGCCGTTCTGTCGCGAGCTATCAGCTGCGGACGCGTGCAACCATCGCCGGGAACATCTGCAACGCCTCCCCTGCCGGGGATGCCATCGGGGCATGCCTGGTGATGGATGGGGTGCTGCACGTCCACGGGGTCGATGGTCCCCGCCAGGAACCTCTGGCAGGGTTCTTCCTCGGTCCCGGCAAGACCAGGCTAAAACCCGGGGACGTCGTGACCGCAATTCATCTCCCCATCCCGCCGAAGGGAAGCGCGGGCAGATATTTCAAACTGGGACGGAACCGCCTGAGCGATCTATCCATCGTCGGCGTGACCGCCTACGGATACCCGGATACCAGCTGCGCGTCAGGCTGCCGTTTCCGTCTTGCGCTTGCCTCTGTCGCACCTGTACCGCTCATGGTTCAGGAAGTTGAAACCTACCTGGCTGGCAACCCCATCACACCCGAGTCCATCCAACAGGCAGCCCGCCTGGCGGCTGAGGCGAGCACGCCGATCAACGATGTGCGCGGCAGCGCCCGCTATCGCAAACAAATGGTGGAAAAACTGTCTGCCCGGGCACTCACCGCCGTCTGGCAAAAATTGGTCTGAACCGGGAATCGGAGAAACCATGGCATTCCATAATATAACTCTTACAGTGAATGGCGGGCTGGAACAGGTCATTGTCCCATCGAACATGACCTTGATGCGCATGCTGCGCGAGACCCTCTCCCTGACAGGCACGAAAAACGGCTGCTCCGCGGGGGAATGTGGAGCGTGCACGGTTCTACTGAACGGGGAGCCCGTGAATAGCTGCATGATCCTGGCGGTTGAATGTGATGGGGCGGTGATCACCACGGTGGAAGGTCTGGCACATGACGATCAACTCGACCCGATCCAGACGGCGATCATCGAGACCGGGGCGGTCCAGTGCGGCTTTTGCACTCCCGGCATCCTGATCTCCTCCCGGGCATTGCTCAACCGGAATCCGAACCCGGGCGACGAGCAAATTCGCGAGGCACTGGTGGGAAATCTATGCCGCTGCACGGGATACCGGCGAATCATCGATGCTGTCAAGAAGGCTGCCAGTCTGAAAATGGCTGCGACAACGACGGATTGAATTTTTTCCAGGATCTGATTGACCCTGTGTGATGATCCAAGGAGATGGCGCATGGAACAAGCCAGCAAAACGAACAACTCCAGCCCGGTAGGTGAGAGCAAACCGCGCATCGATGCACGTGAAAAGGTAACCGGGACGGCAGTCTACACCGATGATATTCAATTTGGGAACGCGCTGCTCCACGCCCGCATCAAGCGCAGCCCGCATCCGCATGCCCTGATCAAGCACATCGATACCAGCAAGGCGCGCAGCCTGCCGGGGGTGAGGGCGGTGGTCACCGGGCAGGATTTCCCCGGGTATATCGGGTTGTATCTCCAGGACCGCTTTATTTTTTGCCGCGACCGGGTGCGCTATGTGGGTGATCCTGTGGCAGGGGTGGCAGCCACCAGCGATGAGATCGCCCAGAAGGCACTTGACCTGATCGATGTGGAATACGAAGTCCTGCAGCCGGTCCTCGATCCGGAGGCTGGCGTTGAGTCCCGGCGCACCGATACTGCATCCCGACCTCGGCAAGTATGTGGTTGCCGGCTTTATCTTCCCAAAGGCGGGAACGAACATCTCCAATCATTTCAAGCTCCGCAAGGGTGATGTGGACAGCGCCTGGGGCAAGTGCGCGGCGGTCATTGAACGCACGTATCGAATCCCTCATATTCAACATGTGCCGCTGGAACCGCATATTGCCATCTCCAAGGTGGATGAAACAGGGGACATCACACTCTGGACCAGTTCCCAATCCCCGTTCGCGCAGCGGAACCTGATCGCCCAGTCATTGGGGGTGTCCCAGAGTGCGATCCGGGTGATCTCCCCCGCGGTCGGCGGCGGCTTTGGGGGGAAAGCCGGTGTCAGCATGGAGTCACTGGCGGTTGCCATCGCCATGAAAGTGAAGGGACATGCGGTGAAGTTGTGCCTGACGCGCGAGGAGGAATTCTATACAGCCTTTGTCCGCCAGGGATTGGTCGCTCACTTCAAGATGGGTTGCGATAAGGATGGCAGGCTCCTGGCAATGGAAAACCGGTTCTTTTGGGATGGAGGTGCCTATACCGAATATGGCGTGAATATCACCCGCGCTGCCGGTTACAGCTGCACCGGTCCCTATGAAGTGCCGAATGTAAAGACCGACAGCTACTGTGTGTATACCAATCATCCTGTGGGCGGACCGATGCGGGGCTTCGGAATGCCCGAGATGCACTCCGGCTTGGAACAGTGCATCGATGATCTTGCCCAACAGGTCGGCATGGATGCGGTCGCCTTCCGGAGACTTAATTGCCTGAAGAGTGGCAGCATCCTGGCGACCGGCGGAACGATCCACCCAATTGGTCTGGAGGAGTGCATCGTCAAGGTGGCGGAAGCCATCGATTGGGGCAAAAAATCCCCTGCGAGCGCCCCCAACAAACGACGCGGCAAGGGCATCGCAGCCATGTGGAAAGCCCCCGCCATGCCGCCCAATGCCGGCTCGAGCGCCTGGGTGGAGTTGACCGAGGACGGGCAGGTCAACGTGGGGGTGGGCGGGCAGGATCTGGGGCAGGGAGCCTTCACAGTATCCGCCCAGATGGCTGCCGCGACCCTGGGTGTTCCCTACGAGTCGGTGCATGTGGCAGCCCCGGTGGATACCCGTTACAGCCCATACGAGTGGCAGACGGTAGCCAGCCGGTTGACCTGGAGCATGGGAAATGCCATCGTCAACGCCGCCGGGGATGTCCGGCGGCAGGTGCTGGACCTGGTGGCTGAGGCGTGGGGAGAGTCCCCAGACGAACTGAATATCGTCAACGGGGTGGTGATCTCGTACAAGAGCGAGAAGGAGACCCCGCTGAAAAACCTGGTGATCTATGGTCTGCCCAAGCCCGATGGCAAGGGTTGGAAGGGCGGACCGATCATCGGGCGCGGGAATTTCATGCCCAATGATGTGACCGGTCTCGACGCCGAAACCGGGCAGGGAGAGCATGGAGTGGTGCATTACACCACGGGCGCCCAGGCGGTTGAACTGGAGGTGGACCTGGACACCGGTCAAATCGAGATCATCAAGGGAGTCTCAGCCTTCGATGTCGGGAAAGCCATCAATCCCGACATGGTGAAAGCGCAAATGGAGGGAGGCCTGGTGCAGGGGCTGAGTTCGGCGCTGTTCGAACAGCTCCAATTGAAGGATGGTTTCGTGCAGAACCCAAGCTTCGTGGATTACCGGATCGCCACCTCCACGGATATACCGGGCGAGATCCAATCCATCATTGTTGAGGTCCCGCAGGATGACGGTCCCTGGGGAGCGCGCGGCATCGGGGAGCATTCCATGGTGCCGACCCTGCCCGCCATTGCAAATGCCATCCATGATGCCATCGGACTCCGTTTTGACGGTCCGCCTTTCACCGCCGAAAAAGTGTACCTGGCGATGCTGGATGCCGGGATTGTGAAGTGATCCCATGACAGTAAAAACGCTTATCAAACGCAGTGAATATCACGATTCGGTCAGCCTGATGCTGACAGCCCGGGAGCTTTCCAAATTAAAGGGAATCCGGGATGCCTCCGTCATGATGGCGACCGAAGCCAATAAATCCATCATGGCGGAAGCCGGCTTGCTGACCGATGAAGCCAGGTCCGCCACCCCGAACGACCTGTTGATCGCAGTCAGTGCCGAGGATGACAGCGCTGGCAGATGCAGCCCTGCAAATGGTGGAAGGTCTGCTTAAGAAGAAGACTTCCAGCAGCGGCGGGGGTGAGTACAAGCCCAGGACCATCCACAGTGCACTGGCATCGCACGCCGCGGCGAACGTGTCCGTCATTTCAGTGGCAGGTCGTTACGCCGCGGACGAAGCCTGGGATGCGCTATCACACGGACTGCACGTCCTGCTCTTTAGTGACAACGTCACGCTGGAAGATGAGATCAAACTGAAGACCTACGCACGCGACCACGGTCTCCTGCTGATGGGTCCGGGCGCGGGGACGACCATTCTCAACAACGTTGCGCTCGGATTTGCGAATGTTCTCCCGCGCGGTCCGGTGGGAATCGTCTCAGCGGCAGGTACGGGTTTACAGGAGGTCAGCACCCTGCTTGCCCGCCGCGGTGTCGGAATCACCCAGGGCATCGGCACAGGCGGGCGCGACCTGAAAAAGGAAGTCGGCGGCATCATGATGCTGGAGGCGATCAAGGCGCTTCAACACGATCCGGAGACCAGCGTCCTCGCTCTCGTCAGCAAACCACCTGCCGGTGAAGTGGTGGAGATCATCATCGACCAGGTAGCCGCGGGGTCCAAGCCGACCGTCATTTGTTTCCTGGGCGGGAACATGGACGCGCTGTCCGGGGTTCCCAATGTAATTCCCGCGCGCACTTTATATGAATGCGCCCTGCTGACCGCACAGCGTGGTCCACCCTGAGCACGGCGATTGCAAGACAATCCTGCATGCGGAAAATACCGCTCTCAAGAAGCTGGGCGAGACTCTTCGGAAACAACTGCATCCCGACCAGCTTTATCTGCGCGGATTATTCTCCGGCGGAACGCTGTGTTATGAAGCCCAGGTGATCTGGAAGGATCTTCTGGACAGCCCCGTTAATTCCAACGCGCCGTTACCGGGTGGAATCAGCCTGCCTGATTCCACGAAGAGTTTCCAGCATACGGCAGTGGATCTGGGCGAGGAGGAGTTCACCGTCGGTCGTCCTCACCCCATGATCGACAATGATCTGCGCATTCGCCGCCTGCTCCAGGAGGCGCGTGATCCACAGGTGGCGGTCATCATGCTGGACGTGGTGCTGGGATATGGTGCCCATCCTGATCCTGCCTCTGAACTGGCAAACGCCATTGAAGAGGCGCGCAAGATCAGGCGGGCAGAGAAGCGTGATCTGCTCGTGGTCGCCTCGGTCACCGGGACGGAGGAGGATCCGCAGTGTTTAAGCCGGACCACATCCACCCTGGAACGGGCGGGGGTGATCGTCTGTGACAGCAACTCCGCCGCGGCACGCCTGTGCGGGTTCATTGTTCCAGGGAACCGGGGAGGTTGAAGCATGGCGAACATCAACGATATTTTCGGAAAGGAATTAACCGTCGTCAATGTTGGGCTTGCCAGCATGGCGGATTCCATCCGCGAGCAGGGGGTCAAGGTGATCGATCTCGACTGGCAGCCTCCCAGGGATGGCATTCCTCATTTAAGGACGACCCGTTCAAATGTCAACATGGACCTGGCGAACCAGGAGGTCGTGAATCGCATCAAGCGCGGCCAGGCTGCCCTGGTGGGCATGGGGATCGCGCGGGATGTCATCCCCGGCATGCACGATCATATGATCCTCCACGCGGGTCCGCCGATCGAGTGGGGGCGCATGTGTGGACCAACGCGCGGCGCAGTGATGGGTGCGCTTATTTATGAAGGACTGGCACAGGATGAAAAGGAAGCGGTCAGCCTGGTCGAATCAGGCGCCATCGAATTCTCGCCCTGCCACCATCATCACGCCGTTGGTCCGATGGCGGGGGTTGTCTCCCCCAGCATGCCGGTATTCATCCTGGAAAACAAGGCTTTCGGAAACCGCGCCTACTGCACCCAGAACGAAGGCTTGGGAAAAGTTTTACGTTACGGCGGGATGGGACCGGAGGTTTATGCCCGCCTGAAATGGATGGAGACCGACCTGTATCCCGCGCTGGATCGCGCCCTGCAAACCCTTCCCGATGGGATCGACATCAAGAGCCTGATCGCCCAGGCGATGCACATGGGCGATGAATGCCATAACCGCAACCGCGCCGCCACGTCCCTGTTCCTGCGCGCGATCGGACCTGCACTGGCACGGACCAACCAGGATAACGAGGTCCTGGCAAAGGTCATCGAATTCATCGACCGCAACGATCACTTCTTCCTGAACCTGAGCATGCCCGCCGGGAAAGCCATGCTTGAGGCAGCGGAGGGGGTGGAAGGCAGCACCATCGTCACGGTGATGGCGCGCAACGGCACCGATTTCGGCATCCGCCTGGGTTCCATGCCCGCCCGCTGGTTCACTGCGCCTGCCGGAATAGTGCAGGGGTTGTATTTTCCACAGTATACGGAGAAGGATGCCAATCCCGACATTGGCGACAGCACCATCACCGAGACCGCGGGATATGGCGGCATGGCAATGGCTGCCGCACCCGCCATTACCAAGTTCGTCGGCGGCTCCCCGCAAATGGCAATTCAGAACACGCTCGAAATGTACGAGATCACCTTCGGCGAGCATGAACACTTCACCATCCCCATCCTTGATTTCCGCGGCACCCCGCTCGGCATCGATGTGCGCAAGGTGATGGAGACCGGCATCCTGCCGAGAATCAATACAGGCATCGCCCACAGGAATCCCGGCGTCGGCATGGTCGGAGCAGGGATCCTGCGCGCGCCTGAGCAATGTTTCAAAGATGCATTTTCAGCATTACAGAACTTGTAACAACCCATCTTAAGAAGGAGAAAAAATATGAAATTCATTGATCTGACCATCCCGCTCGGTGTTGCAACCCCACCCTGGCCAACGTATGAACCTCTCCAGCTGAAATACTTCAAACGGCTGGCTCCCAATGGAGCCAATGGACAGGTCGTCACACACTCCAACCACCTCGGCACACACCTGGATGGGGAGATCCATTTCCATACGCCGGGCAAGGATATCGCCTCGCTCGACATGGATTTCCTCGTCCATGAGGCGGCGGTCGTCGACCTGAGCGATGTCTGCGGTGATTACGATGTGTACACCAGCAAAATGGTCGAGGAGCGCGTCGAGGTTCGCAAAGGCGACATCCTCATCATCCATACCGGCTACCACCACTTCGGCTGGGATATGCCCACTGCCGATGAGATACGCTACATGGTCAAGCACCCCGGACCCGACCGCGAGTTCGCGAAGTGGGCGAAAGCCAAAAAACTCCGCTGGATCGGCGTGGATTGCGGCAGTGCCGACCACCCGATGAATACCATCATCCGCGACTGGATGCCGCGCCAGGCGCGCCAGGCGGACAAGGTCTTCAGGAAAAAATACGGGATGCCCCTGGCTGATTTCTTCGATGACAGCAAGTACCAGCTCATGCACCTCGAGATGTTCCCGTTTGGCATCATCCATGCCGAATGCCTGGGAGGTGAGATCGACCTGCTGCTCAACCGCCGCGTGACGATCGGCATGTTCCCCTGGCGCTTCGTGGATGGAGAGTCCTCGATCTCGCGCTGCGTGGCAATGGTCGAGGACGCTGAATACAAGTCCATGATGGCTAAAAAAGCCGCCATGCAAAAAACCAGGTTTGGTGATGCCTTCAATCCGGCGCACGTGGAAAGCATCGAACAAGCTGAGCCTGGTCAACATGAAATGAAGGATGAATAGGAGAAGAACATGCCTGTAGATATGGAACTCGAGGCCGTCCTGCGGCCGACGCAATACCCGATGGCGCCGTACCCGCCCAAGTTGATCACCCTGGCGAACGGCAAAAAGCTGGTGATTCGACAAGCCGTCCGCGAGGACGTGCCAGCCATCCTTAAATCCGTCCATCCCTGCCTGTTCATTGAGCGGGACTATTACGATATCGTCAGCGCCCGCCTCTACGGCGAACTGCTGGCGTGGTATCGCTACCGCGTCAAGAGCGAATACTGCCTGTTGGGACAGGTGGATGGATACCTGGTGGGCATTGTCAATGGACGCCTGGAGAACGAGAAGGTTGGCATGAGTTATCACACCCTGGCGATCGACCGGGGTCTGCGCATCGGCTCGCACCTGTTCGCCGCCAAGATGGAATATCACATGGAATACCTCAACCAGGACCAGGTGCTGATCGTGGCGGAAAGCCCGATCGGCTTCCGGCGCTGGATGGTGGAATATCCTCTCGAACCGAGCAAGATCCCCCACGAACTGGGTGGAGGCGACTCGTACGTCCTGACACGGGACATCTACTTTAAAGCCAAACCCCGGCTGGTGGTGGGTGACCGTCCCGTCCCGCAGGAATTGATGGATGAAGCCATGGCAGAGATCAAATTTGCCGACGATGACACCATCCGCGAGCGGATCGCTGGAATGAAAGGAAGATGACACCATGAGAGATGTTGCGATTATCGGCGCCGGCATGATCCCCTTCGGACGGCGCGATGAAGATACCCTGATGGACATGCTGGCGTATGCCTCGCTGAAAGCCCTGGATGATGCAGGGTTGGGCGATAAGGCAGTCGACGCGGTGTACGTTGCCAATATGGGCGGCGGGATGCTCCAGCACCAGTCCGCCATCGCCAGCTCGCTGGTGGATCGCCTCAGCCTGCTGCCTGCCGCTGCAGAGACCATTGAGAACGGACCTGCCTCGGGAGCTTCCGCGGTCAAGACCGGTGTGCTGGCAATTGCTTCCGGTTACTACGATTCAGTCCTTGTGGTTGGCGGCGAGAAGATGCGCGAGGTCACCGGCTGGCGTGCCACTGATTTTGTCGCCACCATGACCCACCCACAGGCGGAATATCCCTACGGGATCACCCTGCCCGGCATGGCTGGCATGTTCACCCGGCTGTACATGCAAAAGTACGGCGTGACGCGCGAACACCTGCTGGCGATCTCCCTGAAGAACCAGGAGATGGGCACACGGAATCCGTACGCACACGTCGAGATGGCGCTCGACCGCACCGGCATCTACGACAGCCCGCATGCCGTCGTCAACAACCCTGTTTCGGCGGATCCCCTGCACCTTTACGATCTTTGCCCGGTCAGCGATGGAGCAGCCGCCCTGGTATTGTCCACCGTGGAGATGGCAAAGAAGATCGGCAAGCCGTATGTGGTCATCGCCGGTTTTGGTCAGGCGACGGATACGCATACGCTGGCGGAACGTGAAGATCCCACCGACCTGAAAGCCGTCAGCCTGGCAGCGCAGAAAGCCTTCGCCATGGCAAAACTCAAACCGTCCGATGTCCACGTTGCCGAATTGCACGATGCCTTCACCATCCTGGAGATCGCCGAAAGCGAACACGTCGGTTTCTTCAAGAAGGGTGAAGGCGGAAAGGCTGCCGTTGCCGGTAAGACCCAGCTTGGCGGGCAGATCCCCATCAACATGTCGGGCGGCTTGAAGGCACGCGGTCATCCCGTGGGAGGCACCGGTGTCGCCCAGATCGTGGATATCGTCTGGCAGTTGCGCCACGAGTTGCCTGAGAATCGACAGGTGAAAAATGCCGAAGTTGGGCTTGACCATCAATTTTGGCGGCTTTGGCAACAACGTCCTTGTGCTTTATCCTCAGGAGAGTGGAGCCATGAAGAACGAGATAAAGATCACCGCTTATAAATGCAAAAAATGCGGCAAGTTGCACTATCCCTTCCATGACCGCTGCCTGGAGTGCAAGAGCCGGGAGTTCGAGAAGGTCAAGCCGCAAGGGAATGCCAAACTGCTCACCTTTACCGCCATCTTCAACCTGCCGTGGGGCTTCGACCAGCGTTTCCTCATCCTCGGGGTCGCCGAGTTCGACAACCACGTTAAAGCCATGGGACAGATCAAAGCCGATTCGGTCGATAAACTGAAGGTCGGCATGAAGGTCAAACCCAGTTGGGAACCGGTCCGGGTGACGCAGGGCGAGGATGTCTATGGCTTAAAATTCGAGCCGCTGGATTAACTGTGCACCTCGGTGCAATTTCGATCGGATACGCTGTGCCGCGCATCGACTTCGATGCAGTCGTGCACAGCGTATTCCGTTCAGCGGTCAATCTCAAGACAGGCAGGTCATACCGCCTGCTCTCCCTGCTTGCCTCCGGTCAGCCGGATCTTCCGCAGGGGATTCGACTGGACTCTTCCGGGACACTCCCCTTTGAGGGACTGCGAACCGGTGAAGTGGTCCATTGCAGGGCAGGTCTGCTGCAATTCGAGAATTTCCCCCTGGCGATCCAACTGCGGGGGGCACGGCGCTGGAAATGCGATCTTCCTGCGCTGGACATAGACCCGGACAAACCGGCTGTCTCCCGTGCCTGGGAGCATGTCTGGGATGAGTTGAACCAGCAGCAAAGATTAACCGGGGCGGAGATCATTGCGGAGTGAGTTGTTCAATTCCAGCGAGACTCCCCGCCCGGTCGTGGCTCTCAAGGCGGGGCAGGCAGTGCGGGAGCTGGTCACCGCCACCCGGAAATTTGACCTGGCGGATTCCACCGCACTCCGCGCCTTGATCGGTCTCGGCACCGGATTGACCCCCAGCGGGGACGATCTGCTCGGTCGGTTACCTGGCGGGATTGTGGTGCACGATTCGGGGGAAAAGCGAGCGCGCCCGATTCATCGCCAGCCTGGGCAAAAGGATTCTCCGTCTATCCGCGCGGACGAATGACATCAGCCGCACCTATCTTTACCATGCAGTGCACGGACAAGTATCGAGCCTCCTTGTAGACCTGGCAGATGCCATCAGCCGCGGAGAAAACACTTTGAACCTGCTCAATAGCGCCAGATCCGCCATGCAGATCCGGGCACTCCTCCGGCATGGACGCGGTCACCGGGCTGATGGTTGGGATGATCACCTGGGACAAAGATCCCGCCAGATGTGCGACGACGGCGATGAGCGGGGATGATCGTGTACGGGTATAAATTCCGCCCTGCAGTTGTCCAAAATTTATTAAAATCTTTCGCCCTGTCTGGTTTCAGACAGGGCGATTTTTATATTAAGCCATTTCTCTTGCATCTTTCCTCCAAACCTACTTTGGCTTTGATTCCTTTCGTTCAAGACGGGAGGAGGCGATTCAAAGTCTCCTTCAGCCTTCTAAAACTGTCGATTACTGGCAGAGGAGTTTTGAGTTATGCCATTCTCCACCATTTACCCTGATGAGTACAGTGATGTCGCTTGGGTAGGGATAGGGTCCTACAAAGCGGTAGCTAATCGTTTTTGTACCCGCTTGATCAAAACTCACTGTGCCGTATTCAACCGGAGACACCGGGGTCAGGTATCCATCCGTGAAATATCCAGCTGAAATTTGCCCGGCAGTGGAACCGATCTCATAGGTGGCTGTAGTTGGTCCGTCCGCGGTAATGTAGGCACGCACAAAGTACGTGGAATCGGCAGTACACACTGTTCCTGAGCCCTGTTCCAGTTCAATATCAATGGAAACAGCTGTGATTTTTCCAGCGGAACCGTTAGTCCCGTTGTCGACCCCGATCTTGACATAGAACGAATTCCCATTTGCGCCACCCTGGATTGGCATGAACTGTCCATTCTCTTTTTTCAAACCCCAATAGGATTTGTAAGTGCCATTCTCTGTGGGAGAGGTCATTCCAACGCTGATGTCCACGGTCTGACCGGGCGTGACAGTTTGCCCCTGTGGAACAATCCAATATCCCGGCTGTTGGGTCATGGTCGATCCCGATATGTAATGGATCAGATAGCTGCTGTCCCAGGTGCAGGAGCCTGTATTCTTCAGCCTCCATGTCTTGGTGAAGGGTGTTCCGGGTGCCATCACTGTGCTATCGGGTATTGACACATCCGTCACAAATGCCGCCGAATCAACGCAGGTACGGCTGGTCGGCACGCTGGTGGAGATCACGCCGGGTATGGCAGTGTTGGGAACAATGATAAGCACAATTGGATTGGAGTCGGTGCTGGGGGTACTGGTTGGTGCACTGGTACCGGGTGTGGCGCTATCACCTGCCGGCAGGATAAAAACCGAACTCACACCATTTGCAATAACAGTATAGGTTCCCGCCGGCACCCCACTTGTGTCGAGCAGTATGGTTGTCTTAAAAGGGGTTACAACTGGTATGCAATCCTGATCAGCAGGTATAACCATGGGAAGGTTGATTTGGAATGTGTTCGATGCATATTGCACCTGGTATTCGCCAAGGGTCGCGCAAGATTCTGTCAGACTACCGTTTATAATGGCTTTGACCTGAATCGGGTCGGTCTGCAGAACCTGGATCTCGACACTTTGCACCTGCGCTTCCCGACGGTCGGTTTGTGTCTGTGAAGTTGGTACTGGCAGGGTTGCAGGAAGGGTTGGCGAATTTCCGGCGAGCGAGCATGCCGAAAGAATCATTGCCAGCAAACCAAACAACAACATCATGCGTAACATTTTTTTGTACATTACAGATCTCTTTTTCATTTTCATTCTTTCTCCTTTTCAAACAGGACGCTTACCTTTGTAAATTGTTCCCGGACACATACGGATCTCATGGATGCGCCATGTTTTCATTATTTGCCCTGACATGCGCAGCCACCCGGTTACCTGGTCAAACAATGCCTTTACTCAAAATTTTGAGGAAAGGCATTTTCATTCACTTAATAGCCGGAACAGAGTCCATGACCACCCGCCAAAATTCAATTCTTTGTTTGGGATCATTACTTATCAGGCGATAATCATGACCGGCAAGTTTTCCTTTCATCACATCTTGTTACGCTCTGGAAAGCACTGCCCCCTCCATAACGGAGTAACCGCCGAGGCTGGCGGTTACTCCGTTATTACTGCTTATTTGCAGGATGCGCTACGATGGCGATGCGCGAAGTGTGAGGCTGGCGCCCACCATCGCCAATCTGCAACCATGGGCTGCAATCGCTAATGAGTGATATCAGGTTTGACCAATCTGTGCGTGATCCCAGCCAGCGCGGTATGCTGAGTGAGGCAGAGCGCTGCGTACCACCGATCGCCAATCGCCGTAGCCATTTCCAGCCCCTCCGAGTACAGTTCCAGCGCCCTGGCATAGTCGCCGGTCGGCTTCCATGATGATGCCGAGGTAGGCTAACGACTCGACCAGCGCGCGCGGCTCGTTCAATGGACGCAGGATTTCCAGACTGCGTTCAAGCATCGCCTGCGCCTGCTCATTGTGTGCCAGCCGGTATGCAAGCCAAGCGCGAGTGGCCAGGATATGACCTAACGCGACCTGGTCTGTTCTATCGGGCGGTGATTGCCCGTTAGCCATTTCCAACACGTTAACAACACGACCAAGCATATCGAGCCCTTCTTGAAACCAGCCAAGAGTATCGTAGAGAATGAAGAACATACGGGCTGTCTGCTCGATCAAGGCGAATTCACCATGACTGACAGCCCAATCCCATGCGATGCGGAAGTTGTCCATCTCGGCGGTCAACTCGGTAAGCGTCTCGCGTTGCGCAGGGCCTCGCAAGCGCGAGTCCGCCTGACCAAAATAAGTTAGAAAATAGGCGCCGTGAGCTGCTTGAGCGGCAATCTGTTCCTCCTGACATTCCACGCACTGCTCAGCGGCAAATTGCCTGATGAGTTCGTGCAGATCATAGCGCCCGGTGACGTTCCTTCGAATCAGGGATTTTGTCATCAGCGTGTTCAACATGGATAGCGTCGCTTCTGCCATATGCTCTGCTGCCTCGCGGCGGAACCCGCCGCGGAATACCGAAAGCCGCGTCAGGACAAATTTTTCATCATCCGAGAGAAGCCTCCAGTCTGATCGAAAACGGCGTGCATGGAACGGTGACGCGCAGGAAGGTCGCGCGTGTTCACGCTCAGGAAGTCCAGCCCGCGTTCGATCTCGCGTGCGATCTCGTTGCAGGATAGAGTCCGCGTCCATGCCGCAGCCAGTTCAATCCCCAAAGGCATCCCATCCACCAGTTGGCAAATGCGCAGGATGGCAGGAAAATCTTCGGGAGCCACGTTGAATCCTGCGTTTGCGCGGCGGGCGCGCTGGATAAATAATTCAATGGATGTGTCTTGAATGATTGCATCAGTGTGCGGGTCTTTGGGGACGGGTAGTCCCTGGACTTCGAACACCCACTCGGCTTGAAGGTTCAACGGTTCACGGGATGTGAATAGCAACTTCACGTTTGGCGCCATGGCAAGCAACTCGGAGAATAATTCGATATCAGGCTCTTGCAATAAGTGCTCGACATTATCCACGAGGAGGAGCATCTCTTTTTCTTTTAAGTAACCAAGCAGTTGCAACCTGGGTTCAGTGCGATTTTCACTATGAAGGGTGAAACTAATTGAATCGGCGAGGATGGGGACGATGAAACGGGATGAATTTACAGGTGCAAACGGAACGAAAACAACCCCGTCTGAAAACTCATTTTGGATTTGAGATGCCGCCGCAATCGCGAGCCGCGTCTTGCCGATACCTCCCGGTCCGACGAGTGTCAGCAGGCGGCACTGTGGGTCGTGCAAGAGCTGGCTAAGTTCTTTCAGTTCGTGAACGCGTCCAATTAAGGAGTCGGTAAAACGGGGAGGTTGTTGTGAGGTGCGGATGTTGCCTGGATTGGGGAAATATCGGGGGATTGATTCAGGCTCGAGAGGTGAGCGATGCGATCAACTCTCAGTTCACCGCGCGCCACTCTGACGAAGGTCTCATGTTCCGCGGGCGGAATCCCCAAGGCGTTCGCAATCAATTCGGCAATCTGGGTTGATGGCCTCCGTTCGCCATTTTCAACCTTGCGAAGCATGGCAATTGAACATCCCACGCGAATTGCAAACTCCTCACGCGTGAGCCGGCGATCAGTACGCTGTTGCTGAAGCCATTCACCGAATATATCCATGATTGCCTTTTGTACAAAAATTGTAACACTTTCTGTATCACTTGGATGCCCCCCAAAGATAGCGCTCGGGATGTTTAATGTGGGCAATCAAAGGAAATAAATGATGTCATTACAAACCAGACCATACCTACTCCATAATGACGGGACGAGAATTCATACATTGGGCGTATTGATGTCGGTGTTGGCAAACACGGAACAAACCGACAGTGCGTTCAATTTGTTTGATGCGGTCTGCCCGATCGGCTTTGAAACACAACTCCATATTCATTACTCCGAGGACGTGGCGATATACGTTTTGGAGGGTGCGCTCGATATTTTCTGGGGTGACGAAAAAAAGCGGGCGGAGGTCGGTTCTTTTTTCTTTCAGCCGCGAGGGATGCCGCATGGGTTTCGCGTGACAGGTGGAACGCACGCGCGCATTTTGTACATGACCTTGCCTGCTGGTTTCGATAAGTTCGTCATCGAACGCAGTAAACCGATCAACAACTTTGAATTGATGGTTTCTGAAGCCCAGTTCAAAATAGAAATTTTAGGCCCATTGCCTGAGTAGTTATCAGGCTTACTAGTTCATCTTTTTATAAGGAGACACAAATCATGAAAACAAACCATCTTTTGATCACTCTCGTACTTTTCACAGCACTGCTGCTCGCTGGTTGCAATTCCGGGGGCAGAGTGGGCGATTTGCAGACCGAGTCTCAATCGGTCGAGCTGGGAGACGCCAGATCGGTCCGCGTCGAGATCAACATGGGCGCTGGCAACCTGGATGTCACTGGTGGCGCGGAAAAGCTGCTGGAGGCCGACTTCAATTATAACGTCGCCAAGCTGAAGCCCATGCTGGAGTACACGGTTGGAACGCTCGTTGTTCGGCAGCCCAACGTCTCAGGACTGCCAGACTTGCGAGACATAACAGACTACCGAAATGAGTGGGACCTGCGCCTTTATGACGCCGTGCCCATGGATCTGAGTGTGGACGCGGGCGGCGGGGTCAGCAATCTGCAGCTGGCCGGCCTGTCGTTGACCCGGCTCAATGTTACTCTGGGCGCGGGGGAAAGCATGATCGATCTGAGTGGCGACTGGGCGCGTGACCTGCAAGTCACCATCGATACGGGTGCGGCTGGCGTCACACTGCGCCTGCCGCGCGACTGTGGGTGTGCGCGTGGAGGTGGATCGCGGTCCGACCGTGATCGATGCCCCGGACCTGACACGGGATGGAGATGTCTACACCAATGATGCCTATGGCGTGTCCGATGTGACCCTAAACATCCACATTGAGGCAGGGATCGGCTGGCTGAATCTGGAATTGGCCGGTGATGAATAGCTCGTCCCGCCCGAGGCATTCGGCTTTTGTTCAAACTGGCGGGGATACCGTCTCCACCAGTCAATAATCAAGAAAAGGAAAGAAGGATAATGAACAACCTACCCATTTTGAAAAAATCCCTGCCGTTACCTCTGGCGATCATATTGACCTTCGCGATGCTGTCATCGATGGTCGGATCAGCCCTGGCGCAAGAAAATAGAGTCGTGCCGGGCGGGAACGTCCCCTCTGCGCCATCACAAGGACAAGGTCCCACCGATCCCGCCGAACTGGAAGCCTTTCTGGATGATCTTTTAGGGAAGCAGATGAGGGATTACCACATCGCCGGGGCAGCCGTCGCTGTCGTCAAGGATGGCAAGTTATTTTTTGCCAAAGGCTACGGCTACGCCGACTATGAGAATAACATCCCTGTCGACCCCGAGCAGACGATCTTTCACATTGGATCAAACGGCAAGGTTTTCACCTGGACGGCGGTCATGCAGCTCGTCGAGCAGGGAAAGTTGGACCTGGATGCGGATGTCAACAACTATCTCGACTTTCGCATCCCGGATACCTATCCACAGCCCATCACGCTCAAGACCCTGATGACTCATACCTCGGGGTTCGAAGATCGGTGGCTCGAGAGTTTGGTGTCCGACAACAGCGAGCTGATACCCGCGCGCGAATGGCTGATCTCTAATATGCCGGGGCGGGTGCGTCCGCCCGGCGATTGTGCCGGTTACTCGAACTACAATGCCATGTTGGCGGGGTACATCGTGGCGAGGGTATCGGGACAACCCTACGAACAGTACATGCAGGAACACATCTTTACGCCCCTGGGCATGACGCATTCATCTGCCCAGTCGCCGATACCGGCAAACCTGCGCGCAAATTTATCCGTGGGATACGAGTATGTCAATGGCGCCTTCCAGCCAATCCCCGATTACACGGCTCAGCCGGCGCTGCTGCCCTCCGGTGGACATCAAGTAAGCGTCACGGACATGGCACGTTTCATGATCGCACATCTTCATGGCGGCTTCTACGGCGACGCAGCCACCGAGGTGCGCATTTTGGAGGAATCCACGGCACGGCAGATGCAGAGCACGTTATTCACTCCCGACCCGCGGCTCCTGGGTATGGCTTACGGTTTTGCCGATGTGAGCGACAACGGCCAGCGAACGCTTGGGCATCAAGGTTATTTCCCACCAATGAATAGTCAGTTGTTGCTTTTGCCCGATCAGGACCTGGGTGTCTTTGTGGTCTACAACGGGGATGCTGGGGAACAGACCAAGCAGCATTTTGGGTTCCAGAGAGCATTTTTCGACCACTACTATCCCGCGCCTGTGGTCGAGCCAATCCAACCCCCGGCGGACTTCGCAGAGCGGGCTGGTCGGTTCGTGGGTCTTTATAGATTGACCAGTAGTCACGCAACTACCCCTGAAAGAGTCATGGGACTTCTTGGTATGTTCACAGTAGAGATCAGCGATCCGGGCGACGGCACGCTGCTCGTTCCCATAGAGGGGCGCGAGTTGCGAGTTGTCGAGGTGGAGCCGCTTTACTTCCGCGAGGTACATGGTCAGTTTGCCATCGTCTTTCGTGAGGATGACCGGGGGCGCATCACCCACATGTTTACCGACATCATGCCCCAATATGCTCTTGTAAAACTGGACTGGTACGAAACGCCCGGTTTCAACATGGCATTGCTCCAGGGTTGCATCTTGTTGTTCCTGTCCATGATCCCCGTGGCAGTGATCCGCTTTATTCGGAACCGCCGACGGAGTAGTGATCAGAAACCCGCATCTGGCGGCGCTCGCGCGGCTTACCGGATCATCCTGGGGGTCTGCCTTCTGAACCTGCTGTTCCTGGGCGGCGTGGCGCTTAAGTTTCCACCAGTCCAACCAACGGAATTGCACAGCCTCTCATTGATCACTGAGATCGTGCTGGGACTCGGTGTTTTGTCTGCCGTGCTGACAGTCGGCGCGCTGGCCTACGCGGTATCAGCCTGGAAGAACGGTTTCTGGGGCGTTGCCTTCCGCATCTATTACACGCTGGTGACGATCGCGGCGGTCGCTTTTGTCTGGTTCCTGAACTACTGGAACTGGTTGGGTTGGCGGTATTAGCAAACGTTTCAAGGTTGGCGGGGATGGTAGCCATCCCTGCCAGTAATCATAAGAAAAGGAGAAAAAGAAAATGTCTACATTTGTAAAGAAATACCCCGCAATATCCCTGCTTGTCCTGGCGATGATCTTCGGCATAGCGCCCGTGTTACTTGTGGCTGCGGGACTGCTCTCCCCGGCGTGGACACAACTCGGGGCGCTTAGTTCCAGCCTGGCGGCGATTGTTCTAGTCATAGTGGAAGGTCGAAGGGGCGGTCTCCGGGAATTACTTGGCCGCGCCCTGATCTGGCGGGTAGGCATCCAATGGTGGATCTTCGCATTGCTCTTCATGATTATCCCCTCCGTGGCTTCCCTGTACCTGTACCACTTGCTGGGCGGACCGGCCGTGGATTGGAGCGTGCTTCAGCCGCTGTATAAGGTTGTTCCCATGTTCATCTTTCTCACCATTGCCGCCGGGATCGGTGAGGAATTTGGCTGGAGAGGATTTCTCCTGCCGAGGCTCCAAACCCGCCATAACGCACTGGTTTCAGGTCTCATTGTTGGAGTCGCCTGGGCTACCTGGCATATTCCCCTCTTCTTCATCAAAGGGACAAGCCAATATGAGCAACAATTGGACGGTGGACTGCTCCTCGCCATTCTCGGCTACGCAGTCTTCGTGATCGTCCAGTCGGTCCAATTCACCTGGCTTTTCAACAACACCAAGGGCAGTGTGTTGTTGGCGGCAGTTTTCCACGGTGCAAGCAATGCCTGGGCTGGGTATATTGATGTGTACAGGGGTCACTTCGACGGGATCCTCGTTTTAGCGGCTGTATCCGTACTGATCACCGCCATCATCGTCCCGATGGCTGGAGCGAAGGATCTCTCCCGCACATTCAAGCGAAACGTGCTTGAAATTGAGGCTGAACAGCCTGACACCGCTCAGTCATCAAAAGAAGGAGTTGCGCAACCCTCAGGCTCTCGATAGGGCTCGGTCGGTCACGAAACCGAATTCCGGTCTACATGTTCCCCATGCAAGGGATTATTGCAGAACTGAACAGATTGGTTTATTTGATAAAGGAGAAATCTCATGTCCACTCAAGAAATAACATTCAAGAAAGATCAATACACCCTCTGGCAGATCCTCGGCATCTGGGCTCTGGCTGCCATCCCGATGGGGATCCTGGGTTGGGTCATATACCCCGCTTTATCGCCCGATTTCAACTCAAATCCGCTTGGAGCGGGGGTCACCAGGCTAGTGCTGCTCACAGTTGGTTTGATCTGGCAGTTTGTCCTTTCCATGATCATCGTCCGGAAGGAAGAGGGTGATCTGCGCTGGGCAACGATCAAGCGCAGGCTGCGCCTCAACAGACCGCAGGATCCAACGACCGGCAAAACTCGCCGCAGGTTATGGCTGTGGGTAATTCCGTTTCTTATCGCGAGCATAATATATGATCTTGCAATAACGCCATCTGTTGACAAGCTATGGGTGTCGATCTTCCCCTTTCTTACCGAGCCTCCGAGTTTTAACTTTGACTTGATCTTTCAATCCCAGGAAATCTTGAATCGGCTGGTGGGCGCCTGGTGGTTCTTTGGCTTGTTTGTGGTGACGTGTGTCTTCAACTCGATCCTGGGAGAGGAATTTCTATTTCGGGGAGTGTTGCTTCCCAAGATGGAAGGAGTATTTGGCAGGTGGAGCTGGCTGGCAAACGGTGTGCTGTTTGGCTTATACCATGTTCACCAGCCCTGGAGCATCTTGCAGAATGTCATTAGTGGCCCCCTCGTACTCGCATTTCCAAGCTGGCGTTACCGCAGCACCTGGATGGCCGTCATCGTTCACTCTGCTCAAAGTGTGTATGTTTTGGTCTTGATCCTCGGTGTTGTATTAGGGCTCGCTTGATGCGCAAAACCATGGAAATAAATGAGCAGAAAACTCGATTTCATCCATGGTCAACCAACAGGCGGATTTGGGTGTGATCTGTATAGGTTTGTCCACGATCCAATTCCAGTAACGCCAGTGCGCGGCGATAGGCTTTGGCGGTCCGTTCTTCCTGTCGGGTCAGGGTTTCCGGATAGTCTCAATCAGTTTGGCTGAGTTGGACATGTTGTTTTTTCAGCTTCATCCTTCCGTATCTCGCGTTCTGCCTCGGGGCAGACCAATGCCATACGGTTAATGCGGTGGCTTGGCTGCCAGCAGAATCGCCATGGCGTTAGTCATGACGGCTCGGTGAATTTTGCCTCAGGCAGAGGCGGGTCAGTCCTGCGAAGCCCTTGATCATGTTGCCGCTCAAGCGTGCTCTCGATCAAATTAGCCAACTTATCTGCAGCACCTTCAACAGCCTGATCCAGGGTTGTTGCCTGATCAGTGACTGCGATGGAATGGCGACCCTCGAGACGGGCTTCGATCATACAGCGCATATCGTTAACGCCGCCCTTTTTATCGCTGTTCTCATCACTCAGGTGGACCTCCACATGTGTGATATGTTCGCTGAATCGATTTAGAGCATTCTCCACTACGCCAGTGACTTGAGCGATCAGGGCTTCGTGGCCTTCAATGTTATGGTCGGTATGAATTTGGGTTTGCATGGTGTTCTCCTGTTGTGAATATGATCGGTTAATGGTGGGTGGCGGTCAGTTCCGTTATTTGACGCCGGGATAAATCAGAATGGACAAATCATCATAAAGGCACGAAGAAACACATCGGCATTTAATCCTATAGCAAATGCTTCCCTGCCTCATCCATCGGCTGGGGGGTATTTGTCTCCGCCACTTAGGGGAGATGCAAAAGACAAGGAAAATTACGGATATGTACTGCAAAGGGTACGGCTTTCGATCCCCATCTACGCCCAGGAAAGCTTGATGTTATTGTGTTACGAAAATCGTTCCAGTGGGGTACATAGCAGGCATACGGCGACAAATTCCGCCCCGCGGTTGTTTGATACTCAATAATAAAAGGACTTCTGTCATATTCCATTTTGGGGGATTTGTTCTATAATAATGACAGATAACACGACCTCAATGAAAGTCAATGTCAGCCTTTATGGTTCCCTGGCAAGGTTCGGCAGTGGGCGACATGTCGCCCAATTTGACGTTGAACTCGCTGACGGTTCCGGGAAAGCCGACCTGGTGAAACAACTCGGCATACCCGAAGAGGAGCGCGGTTATCTGTTCATCAACGCCATGCTCTGCGAAGTCCCCGGTCTATCCACCGGCGCAAATGAATCACTAAAGGATGGTGACCACATAGGCGTGTTTTCAGCTGATCGCCTGTATCCCTACCAATACCGTGATGGTCTCCCCATGTCTGAAGGATTGAAAGCTGCTCTTGGTGTTCATGGTGCCATGCACCACTCATATAAATGAACGACAAACCAATTTGACTTGAAAAAACCGGATATCCAATCAAAAGGAGAAGCAGATATGGCAAAAAGAATCCTCAGAATCAATATGACCGATTTGAAGGCAACATACGAAGATGTGCCTGAAAAGTGGTCGCGTTGGGCGGGTCGTGGCTCTGACCTCCGCCATCACCTGTGACGAGGTCGATCCGCTCTGCCATCCGCTTGGACCGAACAACAAGGTCGTCATCGCCCCAGGATGGGTCACCGGCACCCCGGCCGCGCCCAGCAGCGGGCGCACCTCCTTCGGCGGAAAAAGCCCGCTGACCGGGGGCATCAAGGAATCCAATGCCGGTGGGTTGAGCGGTCAGATGATCGCCAAGCTCGGCCTGGCTGCCATCATCGTTGAAGGAACGCCCGGCGAAGGGAAAGTGGTACACCCTGGTCGTCACCAAGGACGGCGTCAAGTTCGAGGATGCCGCCGACCTGGTGGGCAAGGGCATGTACGAAGTCGATGAACTGCTGTGGAAGAAATATCCCAAGACAGCCGTCATCGGCATCGGCCAGGCAGGGGAGATGAAACTCTCCAACGCCGGCATCTCGGTCAATGATCCCGAAAACCGACCCGGGCGCTATGCCGGGCGCGGCGGCATGGGCGCAGTGATGGGTGCGCGCGGCGTCAAAGCCATGGTCATTGATGACACGGGCGGGCCCGGCGTGGATATTGCCAACGAGGACCTCTTCAAGCAGGGCCGCAAGAAACTGACCGAATCCATCCAGGAACACGGCCTGACCAAGAAGGGCGGCGGCTTGAATTCCTTTGGCACAGCCGTCCTGATCAACATCCTGAACGAAGCCGGCGGCTTGCCCACCCGCAACTTCAGCGCCGGGCAATTTGAAGGCGCGGCAAAGATCTCCGGCGAGGCGATCGCCGAAGTCTGCGAGAAGCGCGGCGGCGAGGGCACGATGGGACACGGCTGCCATCCCGGCTGCATCATCAAATGCTCCAACATCTACCCGGATGAGATCCGGCAAGGCGATTGTCTCCTGCCTCGAGTACGAAACCGCCTGGGCGTTGGGCGCCAACTGCGGCATCGACGACCTGGACTACATCGCCAAGATGACCCGCGAATGCAACGACATCGGCGTGGATACCATCGAAGCCGGCAACACGATCGCGATCGCCATGGAAGGCGGCTTGCTGAAGTTTGGCGACGCCGAGGGCGCACTCAAGACCTTTGATGAGATCCGCAAGGGCACACCGCTGGGCCGCATCCTGGGACAGGGTGTGGAAGCCACCGCCAAAGCCTTTGGCGTGAGCCGCGTGCCCGTCTGTCAAGGGACAGTCCATGCCGGCCTACGAGCCGCGCGCCGTCAAAGGCATTGGCGTGACCTACGCCACCACCCCGATGGGCGCCGACCATACCGCCGGTTACACCATTGCCCCCGAGATCGCCGGCGTCAGCGGCAAGCTGGATCCGCTCTCCGATGAAGGCAAGGCTGAGTCTGTCGCTCACCTTCCAGGCAGCCACCGCCTTCATCGACAGCACCGGCTACTGCCTGTTCATCGCCTTCCCCATCCTGGACATCGCAAAAGGGTTGGGAAGGCATGGCTGAATCCGTTGCGGGCGTCACCGGTCAGAATATCACCGGCGCGGATGTGGTCCCGATCGGCAAGGAAATCCTCAAGATGGAGCGCCTCTTCAACGAGAAGGCCGGCTTCACCGCCGCGGATGACCGCCCGCCGGAATTCATGCGCGAAGAAGCCCTGCCGCCTCACAACGTCAAGTGGACGATCACCAACGAGCAGCTCGATTCCGTTTATGCCTGGGTGCATCAATAACTGAACCGGGCTTATCACTCCTTTCCTCCCCCAATCCTGGGATTGGGGGAGGAAACTATTATTGTTATGCATGGTTGAATGATTAATGGCTGTCTTTCAACAGATCCTTTGGGGGTATGAATTAACCTATCCTGACAATTGGATCCATCAAGTGGCTGAGGACGCGGATGGCTTTGCAGCGACCCTCAATGCATTTGATCCTTCCTATGCGGAATCTGATGCCGGGTAATTGCTTGTCCGGGGCGAGTGGAACTGGAAACGTCTGCCCATCGAGCCTCTCTGGAATCAGCACATTGGAATGCTGGCAGGCATGCTGGGTGCGAAGGAGGTCGGCTCCGCCCCATGGAAACTTGGAACTGCCTCCGGTCTGGAAGCCGAGATCGTCCTCCCCAAAAAGGATAACCGGCGTTTGTGGACCGGCATCCTGATGCATGATTTCCGCGTACTTCATTTCATGGTCGCTCATCCCAGGGAACTTCGCGAGACTTTCGAACCGCTTGCCACCAGGATAATCTCCAGCCTGCGCTTCCCCGAACGGGTCCAGGGCATTGAGCTCAGCGGTGATGGATTGCCGCTCCCGCCGGGTTACTCTCCGGTGGAGCCCGGGACCATCCTCTCGGACATCACCGGTCCGGAAAACTGGCGGGCTTACGCAGGCAGTTCCGGGATCGGTGCCTTGCAAGCCTTTTACCTGCGGGAGCTTCCCGCCCACCAATGGGAGTTGGATGAGTACCTGCCCTTCCCCGGTTCAGCGGATGCCGGATTCGCCCGCCTCCAGATCCAAAAGGGCGATCAAAAGATCATGCTCGGACTCATGCCCTATGACCCATCCGGGCAGGTGACCTCGTCGAGCCCTGCAAATATCGTGATGAAGATGATCTGAAAGAGGCAGCGAACATGCGTGTGACAGTCAAACTCTTTGCCACTCTCGTCCGTTTCAAGAGCGGCATCCGGTCCGCCACCCCCTTTGAAATGGATCTGCCCGAGGGAGCCGTGGTTCAGGATCTGATCGAAGCTCTCAAGATTCCCCCGGAAGAAACACGCGTCATATTCATTAACAACATCATCGAGGACATGGGATCAAGGCTGAAAGAGGGGGATGTGGTGGGCATCTTTCCTCCCGTCGGCGGGGGCTGACATCCGCCGAAAACATAACTTAAGTCACTGTGCCTGGGTGGGTTTTATGGCATAAAGGTTGGACAGGAAGCATAAATCATGAATCAAAAGCACTTATACACTGCCCATGTGGACATGGATGGGCGCATGGTATTTCCACCGGAGATCGCCAGGCGTTTTGGCATCCAGCCCGGTGTTGAGGTCCACCTGGATGAAGGCAGCAACGAAATCCGGTTGCTGAGACCTGTCTCCCACCTTGCCAAGATCTATATCGAACCGACCAACCTATGCAACCTGGACTGCCGCACCTGCATGAGAAACGTGTGGGGCGAATCAGCCGGTACGATGAGCGACCAGGTATTTGAGCGCATCTTCGAGGGGATCAAAGCCATGTCTCCACTGCCCACCGTTTTCTTCGGGGGTTATGGCGAGCCGTTGATCCATCCCAAGCTTCTTACATGGATTCAGCGGATAAAAGCCCTCGGTGCGCGGGTGGAGTTGATCACCAATGGCTTGCTGCTCACCGAGGAGCGTGCCCTTCAATTGATCCGCATGGGACTGGACATGCTCTGGGTTTCGCTGGATGGCTCCTCTCCCGAAAGTTATGCGGATGTGCGCCTGGGCTCATCGCTCCCGAAGGTGATCGGGAACCTGGAGACCCTGCGCAGAATTCGCTACAAAGCCACTGACATCGACAACACCCTGCCCAACCTGGGAATCGCCTTCGTTGCCATGAAAAGCAACATCCAGGATCTGCCGGATGTCATCCGCCTGGGCATCAGCCTGGGTGCCAAACAATTTTCCATCAGCAACGTCCTCGCCCATACCCCCGAGCTTTACGAGCAGATCCTTTATCAACGCACCGTGTTCAACACCGCCACGCGTCTGACCACCTCCCTGCCGCTGGTCAACCTGCCGCGCATGGACTCGGATGAACTGACAAAGGATGTCCTCGCGGAAATTTATGCCCGCAGGTACCGCCTGGAACTGGCAGGCTTTGATTCAAACCGTGCCGTGGATAGCTGTCCCTTCATCGAACAGGGCAGCACCGCCATCCGCTGGGATGGGAGCGTTTGCCCGTGCCTGCCGCTCTTGCACACCAACCAGAATTACTTTGCAAAACGCCTGCGCCACACCCAGGCATACACCGTCGGGAACGTCCTGGAGAATGACCTGCATACCATCTGGAATGAGGAACACTACACCACCCTTCGCAGGCGGGTGCAGCGCTTCGATTTCTCTCCCTGCACCTTCTGTAACGGTTGCGAACTATCCACGCATAATTCGGAGGACTGCCTCGGCAATACCGGTCTGGCTTGCGGCGGCTGTCTCTGGGCGCAGGGCGTCATCCGTTGTCCATGATTCCCTGAAACAATCATTCCATAACGGAAAAATCCCGCACTCCCAATCATCCACTTGCAGGCTTGTTATTTAACCTGGACATCTCCCGGTAATCGGATTTCATTGCATTAATTTGCCATTTATGGCATAATAATGACATGAAATTCGGTGATTTACTCACTACGGTTGGAAATCAGCCTCTTTTTGAGACAGGGTTGCTCCTTTCTGGAAAAACCAACCCGTCTGACGTCAGACGCCAACTCTCGCGTTGGGTCAGCATGGGAAGAATTCGGCAGCTGCGGCGTGGGCTATATACATTTGTCCCGCCTTATCAAACGATCAAGCCGCATCCTTTCATCATCGCCAATGCACTCGTGCCTGGTTCCTACGTCAGCGGACAATCAGCCCTGGCGTACCATGGTCTCATCCCTGAATACACCCCTCGCACCATCAGTATGACTCTGCCCGGACATCGGATCGGTACGGCGAATTCACCCATCATCACCTTGCCCGGCATCTGTTTTTTGGCTATCGATCCATGGACGTCGTTCCAGGGCAAACCGCCTTTGTGGCATTTCCAGAAAAAGCCCTGCTCGACTTGGCGCACCTCACCAGCAATTCAGACTCTCCCAATTATCTTTCGGAACTTCGACTGCAAAATCTGGAAACATTGGACCTGGATCGACTGGCAGACTTTGCTGAACGTTCAAGCAAGCCCAAATGGAGACGGGTGGCAGGTCAAATTGCAAAACTGGCTCTTCAGGAAAAAAGGGAATACAGGATAATGCCATGAGAGAATATCTTGCGACGCTGGTTCGATCAGCCGCCTCCCCATTGGAGGCTCGCAATACGGTGCGCGAATACCTGCAAGCCCTGATCCTGCAAAGCCTGCAGCGTTCAGGCGCAATGACTGTCATCGCTTTCCATGGTGGCACGGCATTGCGCTTTCTTTTTTCCCTGCCGCGCTATTCCGAGGACCTCGACTTTGCTCTTGAGCACGCAGGCGATTCATACGATTTCCAGTCATGGATGGGATCCATTCGCAAGGACCTGGAAAGACAGGGGTATGACGTCACGCTAAAGGTCAACGACCGGAAAACAGTTCACGCCGCATTTGTTCGATTTACAGGTTTATTGTTCGACTTAAACCTTACGCATCACCAGGATGAAGTTTTATCGGTCAAGGTCGAAGTGGATACCCATCCACCACCCGGGGCGGTGAGCACGACCTCCCTGGTTCGCCGCCATGTATTGCTCAATCTGCATCACCACGATCGCGCCTCCCTGCTTGCGGGTAAACTGCATGCGGTGTTACAACGCCCATTTCTGAAGGGACGGGATGTTTACGATCTCATCTGGTATCTGAGTGACCGGGAATGGCCTACCCCAAATCTTGTGTTGCTGAATCACGCCCTGGAGCAAACCAACTGGACGGGTCCTTCCCTCACCCTGGAGAACTGGCGCGCCATCGTTCGGGACCGGATCGAATCAAGTTCCTGGACCAGGTCCGGGAGGATGCACTACCCTTCCTGGCATCCCAGGAAGAATCCGTTTTCCTGACAAAAGAAAACCTGCTTCGATTGCTCACGCTAGGAGGTCTTCCATGTCGATCATTGATTCTCTTCACACGCACTTTGGCTTTGGATCCTTCCGGGCAGGGCAGGAGGATGCTATTTTAGCCATCATCGATCATCATCATACGCTTGCCATCATGCCCACTGGTGCAGGGAAATCCCTCATCTACCAGCTGGCTGCCCTCGAATTTGATGGTCTGACCCTGGTGATCTCACCTCTCATAGCGTTGATGAAAGACCAGGTCGACACGCTCAACCGCAAGGGGATTCCTGCCACGTTCATTAACAGCGCAATCCCACCCCATGAACAAAACCAGCGTCTGACTCTCCTGGAAAGGGGTGAATATAAACTTGTGTATGTTGCGCCTGAACGCCTTCGTAATGTGACCTTTCTCCGTTCAATACAGAAAATCGCCCTGAGCCTGCTGGCTGTCGATGAAGCCCACTGCATTTCCGAATGGGGGCACGACTTCCGCCCGGACTACCTTCACATTGCCGATGCCCGCAGGCAGCTGGGAAATCCGCTAACCGTCGCGTTGACTGCCACTGCCACCCCGCAAGTGCAGGATGATATCATCCGTCTCCTTGGATTGCCTGCAACCACGAAACGTATCGTTACAGGCTTCAACCGTCCCAATCTTGCCCTGGAAGTAAGATATTCAACCAGTCTTGAAGCAAAATTTCGCTCTTTGAACGAATTACTGGGCAGTACAAATCGGCAGTCCGCAAAGCCCGGTGGCGCCACCCTCATCTACACCGGTACCCGGCGCGATGCGGAGGATGTTGCCGAGTTTGTCCGGGTCGTATGCAAGGTGCAGGCGGAACATTATCACGCGGGATTGCTACCAGATGATCGCGCCCGCATCCAGGAACGCTTCATCAATGGCTCGACGCCGGTCATCGTGGCGACCAATGCCTTTGGCATGGGTGTCGACCGCGCCGATGTGCGCCAGGTCATTCATTTCTCGTTGCCGGGGTCTCTCGAAGCGTATTACCAGGAGGCGGGTCGCGCCGGGCGCGATGGATATCCTGCGCAGGCTGTCCTGCTCTACGATCCGCAAGATCGCTCTCTGCAGGAATTTTTTATTCAAAGCGGTGTTGTCACGCCGGAGGAATTGGAACTTCTTTATCGGGCATTGGGGAACAGCAAGGATCAGATCTGGATGACCTCGGATGACTTTTCGCGCCGTACGGATCTACATCAGGTCAAAGTAAGGGTCGGTCTGGCTGAACTCGAACGCATCGGTGCAGTTGAGTACCTGGGCGACGATAATGGTCGGATGTTATTGCGCAAAGGGAAATGGGATCCAACCGCCGTCCGGCAGGCAGCCGCCAGAAGCAGGGAACACACCCGTCACCGCACCATGCAGCTGAACCACATGATCAACTATGCAGAAACAAATGACTGCCGCCGGAAAATTGTCCTGCAGCATTTCGGCGATACCGGCAGTGCGGAGGCGCCTGTCTGTTGCGACAACTGCAAATCAAAGAAGTCCATTACGGTAAAAACAACAAGGGAGAAGGTGGGAGTGGATGTGGTGTCGATGGGTTATGCGGAGCGCGCCGCGCTCATCATCCTGGATACTGTCCGCAGGCTGGGAGTCCGTCAGGTCGGGTGCGGGAAACTCGCCCAGATCCTCAAGGGCTCAAAAGCAAAGGACATTCTACAATTCCATTATGACAGGGAACATTACTACGGTAAACTCGCTGCCATCCAGCAGAACCAGATCGAGGGCATGGTCCAGGAACTGGTCTCGCTTGGCTACTTTAAGATCGTTGGCGGTGAATACCCGGTTGTTAAACTGACACCTAAGGGCGAAAGCGCCATCCAGCAAAAATCATCCATCCCATTGGAACTGCCGGGTGGACTTACCGAACAAAAGATCGTAAATAAGAAATCCGAGATGCAGGCAGGTGGGACGGTGGAATATACAGGGCAATTGGTCCAACAGGGACTGACTCCTGACCAAATTTCCCATCAACGCGGATTAACCTCCACAACGATCTACGAACACTGCGCCAAACTAATCGAATCCGGAAAATTGGATCTGGACATGGTAATTCCAAAGGAATTGCAGGAAAAAATTAAAAAGGCGATAAAGAAGGCGGGGTCCGACCACTATCTTTCTTCCATAAAAAGTAATCTACCTGAAGAGATATCCTTCGGGATGATCAGATGCGTACTCGCATCCGATCCACAACTCTCCGGCAGGAAGAGCATGCCCCCCGGTTCAGAGCCCACTTCTTCAGATCTCATTGCATCCTACCTCGCTTCCTCCCATCCCCGCCTTCTCAAGGGCAGCTGGCACACCGGTTATGCCCTCGATTTTCACAGTTCCTACAAGGGCGCAGACTGGAATCGCAGCGGCGTGGGTGACCTCACCTATCGACTCAAGTATCAATCGGATGCATCCGTCCTGCCTGCTCTCGTGAAACACGCTCTCGATCTCTTTTCCGCGCAGCCGGAGATGGCTCAATTCGATATTGTCGTCCCGGTTCCATCATCCACTCCGCGGGAGTTCGATCCCGTGCCGGAATTCAGCCGGGCATTAGCCAGTGCCATCGATAAACCCATGCAAACATGCCTGCTCAAAGCCCGCGCAACAAAACCGCAAAAGGAAATGCATACCCTCCCGCAAAAACGTGACAATGTTGCGGCAGCCTTCACGTTGAACGGTGATATAAAGGGGAAACGCATCCTGGTCGTGGATGATCTCTTTGACTCTGGCACAACGCTTGAGGAGATCACCAAATTATTATTGAAGCAAAACGCCGCCCGGGTGAACGTGTTAACGTTAACGCGCACCATCCACGCCGACGAGTAAAACACCATGCAATCCAACTCTCTCTCTCTGCTCCTCATCTGTTCCCAACTCGGGTTGGAAGACGAATCCATCAAGCCTTTGACCCTGCGCGAGTGGAATCCCATCGTTCGGAAAATGCAGGTCATCGGGATCCGTCCTTCCGACCTGGTTAGCCTCTCCGATCCTGATCTAAGTCAAAAACTGGACATTGACACCGGTCTTGCAAGCCGTGTCTCCCGGCTCCTCTCCCGCGAGATCCAAACCGAATTGGATCGCCTGGCCTCCATTGGTATTCAGCCCCTCACCCGCGCCGACCCGGACTACCCCGAAAAATACCGCCAGCGGCTGAAGGATTCCGCTCCCCCGTCCTGTTTTACGCAGGAGAAAAGGCTCTCCTTGGGCAGCCTGGCATCGCGGTGGTCGGATCGCGTCACCTGGATGAGGCGGGGCAGGAATGCGCAAAATTTGTGGGGAACGCCTGCGGGATGTCAGGTCAGGTCTTGTATTCGGGTGGTGCAAAAGGGGTGGACACACTCAGCATGGACAGCGCCCTCGATGCACGTGGAACTGCTGTGGGCGTATTGGCGGCTGACCTGGAACGAGCAGTACGGAGTCGGAAGGATGCATTAGGCCGCGGGGACTTATGCCTCGTCACGCCATATAGTCCAAATGCAGGCTTCTCCGTTGGTGCCGCCATGGGACGCAACCGCTTGATCTATTGTCTTGCGGATTACGCCATCGTGGTCGCATCCGATGCGGAGACCGGTGGAACTTGGGCAGGCGCAGTCGAGACCCTCAAGAACAAATGGGTGCCGGTGTTCGTGTTGGAACACGCTGCCATGCCGGAGGGAAACAGGTTGCTCCTGCAAAAAGGCGCGCTGGCATTTCCACATCCGTTCACAGAACCACCAGTTAAGCTGCCCCAGTGGATGCAAGGACATGCCGCATCCCTCCCCTCCCAGTCCAGCCAGTTGGAGTTGTTTTAGTACCGCGCATTCACTGGAATTCGATCGGCGCGCCGGGCAACTGCCCCCCGTCAATATTCAATACCGCTATTCAAATAAACCCTTCGCCCTGTCTGCTTCCAGGCAGGGCTTTTACGTCTTCTTTTCCGCCACTTCCAGCGCGGCTTTCGCCATGGGGGGGATCATCTGCCCCAGGGGTGCAAAACGTTGATCCTGCGTTTGGCCGCGATGATAGCGGATATAAATTTGTGCGATGATGACGGTCAGACGGAAGAGTCCAAGGGCATGGTAGAAATTAACATCATGAACTGAACGACCGCTTTTCATTGCATAGCGTTCCACCAGCTCATCCCGTGTCATGAAACCCACACCGGTGGGCATCATTGACATTAACTGGAAGGCGGGTGGATCGGTCGAACTCGGTCCAGTAACTGAGCAGCGCGCCCAAATCGTTGAGCGGATCACCAAGCGTGCACATATCCCAATCGAAAATGGCAACCATCTTTCCCGGATCCGATGGATCGAACATAATATTGTCCAGCTTGTAGTCATTGTGGACGAGTGAATAGGCGGACGTGGTTGGCTGGTTGGATTTAAGCCATGTATAAACAGTCTCCATGTCCCCCACATCTTCGGTCTTGGCTGCGTTCCAGCGCTTGAACCAGCCCTCGATCTGCCGGGTGATGAAACCCTCCGGTTCACCCAGGTCACCCAGTCCGATGGCTTGAAAATCCACGGCGTGAAATTCAGCCAGGGCATCCACCAAAGCCGCGCTGAGACGCCTGGGAGCATCGGGTACTCCAGCATATTCCGGCGGCATGGATTTCCTTACGACCACACCTTTCCGGCGTTCCATCACGAAGAAGTCCGCCCCAATGATGGAAGGATCGGGACAATAGTGAAAAGCCCGGGGGGCGTAGGGAAAGGCTTGATATAGTACAGACAGCACCTTGTACTCACGCGCCATGTCATGCGCTGATTTTGCTACAGGACCAAGAGGCGGTCTTCGCAAAACATATTGGTTTGTTCCATAATCGAGCAGGTAGGTCAGGTTCGCCACCCCGCCCCCGAACTGCCGGATCAGCGGAGGATGGGTCGCGCCGGGCAGACGATCGTTGAGATACTTCGCCAGTTTTTCTTCATCCAAACGTTCATCCGCGCGGATTTCAATCGTATCTTCCGGATAGGTTGACATACTCTGGGAACCCTCCCTTACTGATATCGCTGCAATATCTTCTTTGCCACCGAGCGTTTATGCACCTCGTCGGGTCCGTCGTAAATGCGGGCGGCGCGCTCGTGGCGATACCAGAAAGCGATGGGGGTTTCGTCGGTCATGCCCAGGGCGCCGTGCGTTTGCAGGGATCGATCCAGTACCCTTTGCAGTACGCCTGCAACATGGAATTTGATCAAACCCACTTCCTCACGGGCTGCGTACTGTCCCTTCTCATCCATGGTGCGCGCAGCGTCCAGCACCATCAGGCGTGCCGCGTTGATCTCGGCGCGGGATTCAGCCACCCAGTTCTGAATGGTCTGCTGTTCAGCCAAAGGATGCCCTGGAGCCACTTCGCGACGAACAGCCTGCTCACACATCAGGTCAAAGGCACGCTCGCAGATGCCGATCCAGCGCATGCAGTGATGGATGCGCCCCGGTCCCAACCGTTCCTGGGCGATGATAAAGCCCGCGCCCTTCCATACCGAGCAGGTTGCTCTGTGGCACGCGCACGCCATCGTACATGATTTCGCAGTGACTTGCCCAGCCCATGCCGCGTTCCCCCATCACAGATGTTTTACGTACCAGGCGAAAGCCGTGCGCATCCGTTGGCACAATGATCTGGCTGGCACGTTGGTATTTATCTGCCTTTGGGTCCGTGATCGCCATCACGATGGCAAATGCCGCTCCTTCTGCCCCGCTCGAGAACCACTTGTGCCCGGTGATGACATAATCACTGCCGTCCTTCACTGCGGTCGTACTCATCCACGTCGGATTCGAACCGGGGTTCTCCGGCTCGGTCATTGAGAAGCAACTTCGAATATCTCCTGCCAGCAGCGGCATGAGGTATTTTTCTTTCTGTTCCGGTGTGCCGTGCTCGATGAGGATCTCCATGTTCCCGGCATCGGGCGCCTGGCAGTTCAAGGCATAATGCCCCAGCAGTGAGCGACCCAGGACCTCGCTGACCTGTCCATGCTCGACCAGCGTCAATCCCATGCCGCCATATTCGCGGGGAATTTGCGGAAGCCAGAAACCCAGTGATTTCGCTTTTTTTCGTTTATCATCCAATCCCGTCATCAACGCATCGTATTCATGATTTAGCAGCAGCGGTTCGAGGGGGATGATTTCCTTGTCAACAAACTCACGGATGGTTGCCAGAACCTTTTTCATTTCAGGGGAGGAATCCATTTTCAACTCCGCAACAAACTCTAGAATTCGATCGGCGCGCCGAGCAACTGACCCCCGTCAATATTGAACACCGATCCGGTGACAAAACTCGAGGACGGCGACGCCAGGTAAAGAGCCAATCCTGCGATCTCCTCCGGTTCAGCCATCCTCTTCTGCGGGATGTGTTTTAGTATTGCATCACTGATCTTCGGGTCCCGCCACAGGAGCGAGCTAAACTTTGTTTTGACAAAACCGGGAGCGATGGCGTTGACCTGGATGTTGAACTGCACCAGTTCCGCCGCCAGCACGCGCGTCAGCATGAGCACTGCCGCCTTGCTCACGCTGTATATGCCCATCATCGGCTCCGGTTCCAACCCTGCCACGGATGCCATGTTGATGATCTTTCCGCCCCCGCGTGATTTCATGCTTTCCACGCACGCCTTGGCAACTCTAAAATAGCCTTTGACATTTACATCCAGGATCTTGTCCCAATGACTGTCTTCGGCTGTCAGGATGGGACCAAAGTGGGGATTGGTGGCGGCGTTGTTGACGACTATATCGATGCCCCCATAGGTGGATATCGCCTTTTCCACCACTGATGTGATCGCTCCTGCTCTCCGGTATGGGCAGCCAGTGGTAGAGCCTCCCCGCCCGCCTCATGGATGCGTTGTGCGACCCCATCCAAAATACCCTGCTTGCGGCTGATGAGCACAACCTTTGCCCCAGCCTGGGAATAGGCAACAGCTATCGCTTCCCCAATTCCTCGCGACGCCCCTGTGATGAGAGCCACTTTCCCGGATAGATCAAACATTTCCTGGACGTTCATGGCAGTGGATTTCTCCTCTCATGAAGAAACTTTACTTCTATTTGGATCATCAT
Organism: uncultured Chloroflexia bacterium; assembly: GCA_963823545.1. GTDB lineage: Bacteria > Chloroflexota > Anaerolineae > Anaerolineales > Villigracilaceae > Denitrolinea. Next base: position 101,589 of record CAWGMC010000006.1, read on the forward strand.
TTATATTGACGTGAATTGTAGCACCTTCGCAGTAATGAAATAAAGAAAAACAACCTTTTGGATTTTTTACCCTCTCCTTCTCTCAATTGGATATTAGTTTCGCATCTCTGCCCATTAGATGAATAGTTCGTTATACTTCACAGGAACATAATTGCATTCCCCAGCGTTTCAAAATTGAAGGGAGAGCTGCATCCATGACAGATATTAATCTGCAGGCACCGGGCAAGAAAATCGCCCTGATGATCTTTGGATTTCTTTTTCTGCTGTCTGTCGGGGTGGGGATCTATTTTTCACAGCGCACCCCTGCCCCTGTTCAGACACAGCCTGCCAGGGAAACCCCGACAGCAGTCGTTGCAGCAACAGTGGAACCGCAGGAAGGGGATTTCAACCTGGATGTTCAACTCAGCGAAGGCAAACCTGGACAGCAAGGTGTGGAGACATCTCCGCTGGCGGAATGGGAACCTCTGTCCGCGGAGGAGATCTCACAGATAGCCTCACGACTAGCCGACCTACAACCTGCTTCCGTTCAACAAACAGATTTTAAACTTCCGGCTGGATCCCTGCCCGCCTCAACCAGGTGAAACCATTCAGGAAAGTTTTCCACCCCTCACAACCGAACAGAGCCCAAACGATGTTGAAACTGGTCCATTGGAAGTCCTGCGCTTTGCCCCGGAGGGGGAAGTTCCAATTGCGCCGTTCATCAGCATTACCTTCAGCCAGGCAATGGTTCCCCTGGGAACTTTGGGCGATCTTTCAGCCAAAGACTCGCCCGTCCAGATCGAGCCGTCCCTGCCCGGTACATGGCGCTGGTTGGGGGTCAGGACCCTCACCTTCCAACATGATTCCACATTGATGGACCGCCTACCCATGGCAACCGAGTATCGCGTTTCTGTGCCAGCGGGCACCAGATCTGTCAACGGCGCGGCGTTGGAAAAAACAGTTACCTGGACGTTTCGCACCCCTCCCGCGACGATCGTAACCACCTACCCTGATGGTACCTCTCAACCATTGGAACCACTATTTTTCGTGGAGTTTGACCAGCGCATTGACCCGGCATCTGTTTTGGAAACGATCCACGTCAAGGCTGGTTCGGAGGATGTGGCAATTATTTCTGCCGGTGAGATTGATATTGAAAAGGATGAACGGGTCAGGCAATTGGTGGAATCTGCCCCGGAGGGTCGCTGGCTGGCTTTTCGCCCGGAGGAACCTCTTCCAACCGAAACCAAAATCACAGTGTCCATCGGACCCGGGACTCCCTCTGCCGAAGGACCGCTGACCAACTCGCAAGAACAATCCTATTTTTTTTACACCTATTCACCATTACGCGTTGTGCAACAGCGCTGCAACTACTTGTACAGCGACGGTTGTCCGCCTCTCTCCCCGTTTTATATTGTGTTTAGCAACCCTCTTGATCTGAATACCTTTAATGAGGGGATGTTGACAGTAAAACCTGAAATACCCGATATGACGGTGAGATCCGACGAGAAATCGATTGAGATCAAAGGGTTAACCAAAGGTCAAACAACCTATACCGTTACTCTTTCAGGTGAGATACGCGATATCTTCGGGCAGAAATTGGGCGCCGACAAATCCATAACCTTCAAGGTTGACAAGTCTGAACCAAATCTGATCGGACCGGGAGGGTTTATTAAGACCATCGATCCGGCTGATTCCCAGGCATTCTTCTCGGTCTATGTCATGAATTACAAGCAGGTTAAGGTGCGGATCTACAAGGTGCAGCCTTCGGATTGTGCAACATTCAGTGTTTACCTGGCAACATGGCGGGAAACGGATGACAAGAGCGGCATACCAGGCATGCTCGTATCAGACGAGATCATTGACCTGGATCTCCCGGCGGATACCCTATCCCAGGTAAGTATCAGACTGGATCAATTCAAGGATGGAGATTACGGGCAATTCATCGTCGTTGTTGAGCCTCCTCCAGGGATATTCGAGGATGAAGATGACCGGAGGGAACGCCAAAGGCAGACCGTCCAAATGTGGGTGCAGATCACGCAGATCGGATTGGACGCTTTCTTTGATGCCACCGAACTGGTCGCCTGGGCGACCGATCTCAGGGATGGCGGACCGCTTTCGAATGTGAGCATCCGGGCAGGGGCTGGTCCCACATCCGTTCTAACAGACAAGGACGGAATTGCCCGAATGGTTGGTCCGGTTGGCTCATCATATTTGGTTGCACGCAAAGGCAACGACCAGGCAATCCTTCCATTTTCGAATTTCTACTATTGGTATAACCCGATTAACCGGGATGCCACCCCGCCAAAAGATGCACTGCGCTGGTATGTTTTTGATGACCGGAAAATATACCGCCCCGGCGAGGAGGTCCACATCAAGGGCTGGTTGAGGAAGATCGGTCTCGGGCAGGGTGGAGATGTGGAACTGGTGGGCAGTGGATTAACCGGCCTTAGCTATGAGATCAGTGACGGTTGGGGGAACAGTATCATCGGGAATGGGCAGGTGGATTTGAACTCATTTGGTGGGTTTGACTTTACCTTCATCCTGCCGGAAAATGTTAATCTCGGGGAAGCGATGATCCGGTTTAAGGCTATTGGCAGTCTGGATGGTTTGGATCAAATCGAGTACTATCACAATTTCTGGATCGCGGAATTCCGCCGTCCTGAGTTTGAAGTGACTACGCGAGCGAAACAGAAGCCCCATACTTCGCGGGTGGTAGTGCCGTCCTCGCAGTAGAGGCAAAATATTTTGCCGGGGGTGGTCTGCCCAACACGGATGTCACCTGGACCGTATTCACCTCACCCGGAAGTTACTCCCCGCCAAATTGGGAGGAATTCACCTTTGGCACCTGGCATCCGTGGTGGTCCTACTACGATTATCCATATCGCTACTCAGATAATCAATCCAAAACTTTCACCAGTAAGACGGATATGGCAGGTGTCCATTATTTGAGATCTGGATTTCACACAGGAAGGTGATCCTGGCAAGGGAACCCGGTCCAAAAAGCGTGGTCGCCGAGGCGCGTGAAATGGATGTCAACCGCCAGGCATGGGCGAGTTCCATTGCTCTTCTGGTTCATCCATCAAACCTGTACATCGGTATACGAAGCGAACGGTATTTTGTCGGGCGCGGCACACCGCTCAAGATCGAGTTCATCGTTACCGATCTGGATGGGAATCCGGTCAGCGATCGCCCGGTGACGATTACGGCTGCACGGATGGAATGGAAACATGAGCGACGGCAAATGGATCGAACAGGAGGTGAACCAGCAAACATGTTCGGTTCCATCCGCCTTCGAGCCTGGTGAATGTATCTTTGAGACTCCCAATGGGCGGTAGTTACCAGATCACTGCCATCGTCACAGATGAACAGGGACGCAAGAATCAGAGCCGCTTCACGCGTTGGGTCAGCGGAGGCGAGCGTCCTCCCTCCCGCATGGTGGAACAGGAGGAAGTCACCCTTATCCCGGATAAGGAGACATACCAACCAGGTGATACCGCGCAGATACTGGTACAGCCGCCATTTAGTTCCCGCCGAAGGATTGCTCACCGTCAGCCGAAGCGGCATACTTTACACGGAACGCTTCCGCATCGAGTACGGCTCCATCACGCTCGATATCCCCATCAAGGAGGAATACCTCCCCAACCTGAACATCCAGGTGGATCTCGATGGGAAGTGCGCCGCGCACCGATGATCAAGGTGAGCTGCTTTCGGACCTGCCCTTGCGCCCCGCATTTGCTACCGGTGAATTGAATTTGAGTATTCCTCCGCTTGGACGGACATTATCGATCGATGTGAAACCCGACCAACAGGCAGTTGGAACCTGGCGGTGAGACGACCCTGACCATCCTGGTGAAGGATGCCAGCGGGCAGGTCTGTTCCCGATGCCGAACTTGCCGTGGTCGTGGTGGATGAAGCCATCCTGGCACTGAGCGATTACACGCTGGTTGACCCCATCAGCATATTCTATGAAGATCGTCCTTCGCAACTAACCAGTATCGTATGGGCGCGCGCAGCGTCATCCTTGCCGATCCGCTTTTACTTACCGCAGGAAACCATGGAATCGCGGCAGGATAATGTTGCAATTTGTCGGCCGTTGTTGCCACGGAAGCCACCGGCGATGGAAGGGGCCATGGCAGAGGTCGGGGGTGAAGGTGATGCCGGCGTTCATCAACACCCGTATCGACTTCAATCCGCTGGCGAACCTTTGCCCCCACAGTGCGGAACCGGGTCGAATGGCGAGGCGCGTGTCTTGTCAAGCTGCCCGACAACCTGACCCGCTACCGCGTCATGGTCGTGGCGGTGGATGGTGGCGGAAAACAATTCGGCACGGGTGAATCCAATTTAACGGCGCGCCTGCCGTTGATGGTGCGCCCATCCGCGCCGCGCTTCCTCAACTTTGGCGATAAATTCGAATTGCCCGTTGTTCTGCAAAACCAGACCGACATCCCGATGACAGTGGATGTCATTGTCCGCGCCTCAAACCTCGAGATCGAGGGCACCGGCAAGCGCGTCACCATCCCCGCCAATGACCGGGTCGAGGTGCGCTTCCCGGCCTGCCACGATCATGGCAGGCACAGCGCAGATCCAGATTGCGGCGGTCTCCGGAAATTACGCCGACGCCGCGACGGTTGAATTGCCGGTATATACCCCTGCCACCAGCGAAGCGTTTGCAACCTATGGCGTGATCGATGAAGGCGCGATCGCCCAACCTGTGCAATACCGCGGACGTGTTCCCGCAATACGGCGGGCTGGAGATCAATACCTCCTCCACCGCCTTGCAGGCACTGACCGACGCCGTGCTGTACCTCGTGGATTATCCCTTCGAATGTTCCGAGCAGTTAGCCTCGCGCGATTCTGGCGGTGGCATCCCTGCGCGATGTGCTGACCGCCTTCGAGGCCGAGGGATTACCTTCACCGGATGAAATGGAATCGACCGTCAGATCGGGATTTGGAACGCCTGCAGGGGATGCAAAACTCCGATGGCGGCTTCCCCTACTGGCGGCGCGGATATGAATCTGATCCCATTCAATACCATCCATGTTGCGCATGCGCTGGTCCGCGCCCAACAAAAGGGATTTGCCGTCCCGGGAGAAATGAAGCGGAACGCGCTGACCTATCTGACTCGATATCGAAAGCCACTATCCTGCCTGGTACAGCCAACAGACCCGCTGGACACTGAGCGCGTATGCTCTCTACGTCCGCAACTGGGGGGCGATCGCGATATCCAGAAAGCCGAGAGCGCTCTATAAAGAGTGCCGGGCTGGAAAACCTGTCGATGGAGGCATCGGATGGCTGTGGCCTGTGATCGATGACCCGAGTGCCAACTGGATGCGATCCGGCGTTACGTGAACAACCACGTGGTCGAGACGGCTGGCGCGGCAAATTTTACGACCGCCTACGATGATCAGACCTACCTGCTCCTCATTCCGACCGCCGGACCGATGCCATTTTACTGGACGCACTGATCGAAGACGATCCACAGAGCGACCTGATCCCGAAGGTGGTCAACGGTCTGCTGGCGCACCGCACGCAAAGGTCGCTGGAACAACACGCAGGAAAACATTTTTGTACTGGTGGCACTGGATCGCTATTTCAACACCTACGAATCACAGACACCTGATTTTGTGGCGCGAATCTGGCTTGGCGATACCTATGCAGGCAGCAGTGAATTACGCGGGCGGACAACCGAGCGCCACGAGACCTTCATCCCCATGAATTACATTCTCTCGGAGACTGCGGCCGGCGGCGGCACCGAGAATTTGATCCTGAGCAAAGACGGCACCGGGCGGCTGTACTACCGGCTTGGGTCTGCGCTATGCTCCCGCCGACCTGAACTGGACCCGCTGGATATGGGCTTTGTTGTCCAGCGGAGATACGAGGCGGTGGACGACCCGGAGGATGTCTCGCAGGATAGCGAATGGAATCTGGCACATCAAGGCCGGCGCGCGGGTGCGGGTCAAGCTCACGATGGTGGCTGATAACCGCCGCTATCACGTTGCCCTGGTGGATCCGCTCCCTGCCGGGCTGGAGATCATCAATCCCGATCTGGCGGTTTCAGGAAGCGTCCCGCAGGACCCGACCCGATCAACATGCAGCTATGGCTGGTGGTGGTGGAGACCCTGGTATGAGCATCAGAACATGCGCGACGACCGCGCCGAGGCCTTCACCTCGTTGTTGTGGGATGGTGTCTACGAATACAGCTACATCGCCCGCGCCACTACGCCCGGCACGTTCATCGTCCCCCCGCAAAGGCCGAAGAGATGTACTCACCTGAAGTCTTTGGTCGGAGCGCGAGCGATTTGGTGATCGTGGAATAAATTACCGGTTTTCGCAAGAAAATCGCCCTGCCGTTTTTTCGGCAGGGCGATTTGTTAGTCCTTCTTCTCCACCTTATACATATTCTCATACAGCGGCTTTAACCGCTTGTACATTTTCTCGTAAACCCCGTAATACAACTCATCATATCGTTCGTGTGTTTTCGCATCCGGCTCGAATGTATCCCGCACGGAGGTCATCTCACGGATGGCGGTCGGGAAATCGGCATGGATGCCCACCCCCACCGCCGCGTCGATCGCCGCCCCCAAGCCCGAGGCTTCATATACATGCGGTCGTGATGCCGGCAGCCCGAAGACATCCGCGGTCAATTGCATCGCCGCTTCGGATTGACTGCCTCCGCCCGCGATGCGCAGTTCAGTGACGGGGATCCCGCTCCTTTTGGCAGTCCGTTCGGCTCCCTCGCGCATCGCATACGCCAACCCTTCCAGGATCGCCCGGTAGAGATGGGCGCGCGTGTGCAGGTCGTTGAACCCGATGATCGCGCCGCGTGCCTCCGGTCCGGGGAATTTCAGTCCCGGCGACCAGTACGGCTGTAGCACCAGTCCATCGGAGCCGGGCGGGACCGAACCCACCAGTTCATCGAACAAAACCTCCGGTTCCACTCCCCGTTCGCTGGCGAGCTGTTGCTCGTTCAAGGCGAATTGGTTCTTGAACCACGTCACCATCCAGTAGCCGCGATGGACCTGTATCTCAAAGTTATATTCCCCGGGTACCGCCGCGGGATACGGCGGCAGCAGCGGGATGACCTCGATGTATTTTTTGTGCGTGGTGTTGATCGTGGTGGTGGTGCCGTAGCCCAGGCAGCCGATATGCGGTTCGATGCAGCCCGCGCCCAGCACCTCGGTTGCCTTGTCCGCCGCCGCGGCGATCAACGGCAGACCCTGCGGGATGCCGGTCGCGGCGGCTGCCTCCGCGCTGATCTGCCCCAGGGTCGAGGCAGCCGGCACCAGGTCCGGCAGCAGGCGTTTTTCCACCGGCACCGCCTGCCATTTCCAATCCCAGGATTTTGCCCACGCCTGCGCCTTGTAATCAAAGGGGACATATCCCACCTGGCATGCCACCGAATCCACGAATTGACCGACCAGCCGGTGCGTCAGGAATCCCGACAGGAAGAGATACTTGTGCGTCTCCTTCCACACCTCCGGTTGGTGGGTTTGGATCCAGTTCGCTTCCGCTTCGGCTTGCAGGTATGCCACCGTTCCCGACGCACCTGCAATGGCAAACGCCGCGCCCCACAATCCACCCACCGGTTTGAGTCCCTCGGTGCGGCGCTGCATCCAGCCAGCTGATCGCCGGGCGGAGCGGTTTCCCGTTCTTATCCAGGTTGAAGAGCGTGCTGCGCTGCGTGGTCAGCGCGACTGCCGCGATGGAGGATTTATCCACGCCCTGCGCCCACAAGCCCTGGCATGCCTCGCAGACAGCCTTCCAGAACACTTCCGGGTCCTGCTCTGCAAGACCCGCTGCGGTTGAATAGTATGGTTGGATCACCACCCGTTGTTTGGCGAGCAATTTCCCCCGTGGATCAAAGACCAGCGCGCGTGCCGATTGCGTTCCGTGGTCGATGGCAAGCAGGTTTTCAGGCATGTGTGATCTCCATGAACAAAGATGCAGGAATTCGATCTTATTTCGGTTGGTAGGCGCTCTTCCACAACTCCGCATACCCGCGCGCCTCCTCATCCCAGCGCGCATCCTCCCAGCCCAGTTCGCCCTGCACCAGCGTGCGGATGCGGGGCAGCAGGTCCATGCCTCCGTTGGGTGCCAGCAGTCCCAACCGGACCCGCCTCAGGAGCAGGTCATCCAGGTGGACGACAGCCTCCGCCCGTGCAGCCTGTTTTAGTTCCGACCAAAGATAAACCGTATTGGGTATTGTCTCATGGGATGCATCGCTTAGGAAGGTCTCGGAAGACTGGGATCCATACCGCGCCAGCAGCCTCAACTGCTGTGCCGGGGGTAGTTTCGTCTCTGCCATCTGTTCTTCCGCCTCGGGCAGGATTGAGTCAAGCACGGGGATGTCAGGATCGAAGGGGATGTGACCCAGGTGTTTACGTACCGCCTTGAGCGCCTCGCGCGCCATGACGCGGAAGGTGGTCAATTTCCCTCCGCTGACGGTCAATAACCCATTCTCATCCCAGATGGCATGCTCGCGTGATTCCCTGGATGGATTCGCCTTGCCGGTATTCACCACGGGGCGCAATCCCGAGTAGGTCGCGATCACATCGCGGGAGGTCAATTCCTGCTCCGGGAATACCCGCTGCAGACTTGACAGCAGGTACTCCATCTCATCGGGGCTGATGGATGGGTCGGTTTGCAGATCTGTTCGGTGGTCAACATCCGTGGTGCCGAAGACGATCGCTCCCTCCCACGGCAGTGCGAACACAGGTCGCCCATCGCGCGGGTGCGGGAAGGAGATCGAACGGGTCAGCGGCAGCCGCTCGAACGGGATCACCAGGTGGCTCCCCCGCAGCGGTCTCAGCCTGGGCTTCAATTGCAGGTTGCCGCGCATCTGGTCCGCCCATGCCCCCGTCGCGTTGATGACCACCTTTGCCTTGACCTCCATCTGCCGGTCCATCCCGCCGGATGTATCGCGCAATACCACGCCGCACACCTGTCCCTTGCTCGTCCGCAGTAGTGAATCGACCTTCGCATAGTTCAAAGCCTGCGCGCCGTCCGCCACGGACTCACGTAACAGGCGCAGTACCAGCCGCGCGTCATCGGTGTTGGCATCGAAATAGCGATAACCGCCGCGCAGCGCGGGCGTGGTCAGCTGGGGGCACAAGCCGCGCATATCGTATGCATCGTAGGAACGGTGCGACCATTGTTTCGCCATCAGGTCATATATAGTCAGCCCGGCGCCAAATACCCAGCCCGGCATATGGTCGCCCTCCAGGCAGGCATACAGGAACCCCTGCCGGTTGATCAGTCCCCGTCCCTGTTTGAGCAGGTACTCGCGTTCGCTGACCGACTCCAGGGTGGTCTTGAACTGCATGTTCTTCAAATAGCGCAGACCGCCGTGCACCAGCTTGGATGACCGGCTCGAGGTGCCCGAGGCGAAGTCATCCGCCTCCACCAGCAGCGCCCTCAACTTCGCGTGCGCAGCCTGCCGCACTATCCCCGCCCCGGTGATGCCCCCGCCGATGATCAGCACATCCCAGGGTTGGTCAAGTTCACTCCAGACCTTATCCCGCCAGCCTTTTGTCCATTGCATAAGGTTCATCCCTCCCGAGCTTTCACTCAAGCAGCAGCTTTCCGGGGTTCATCATCCCATCCGGGTCAAATGTCCTGCAGACCGCCTTGATCGCTTCCATGCCGAGGGCGCCCTTTTCAGCCGGCAGGTAGGGCGCATGATCCACCCCGACCCCGTGTTGATGTGAGATGGTCCCGCCGTATCGTTGGATGGTCAGGCTGGCATCGTTCTTCACCGTCTGCCAGCGCGCCAGCAATTCATCGGGGTCCGCTGTCCGGCGGAAAATGTATGTCGTATATACGCTCGCGCCATCGCGATAGACATGCGATAAGATGCGCGAATGCCAGCACCTTCTCGTTGTGTTTCGCCATCCCCTCCACGATCGACCGGGGGATCGCCTCCGACGCCGCGTGCACCTGTGACCAGGGCAGCGCAGTCTCCAGCGTATCGATCGCCACACCGCACTCCCAAAGCGTGTTCCGCAGGTACGGTGATAAGAACCGGCTCTTCTGCCACGTATGCCCCACGATCGTCCCGACGAACAGCCCGCCGTGTTTTCTGCACAGCGCCCGCACCTCCCGCCGCGTGCGTTGGAACAGGCGCGCCGAACCGGTCACCCCGAACACCAGCAGGCAGCGTGTATCCCCATAACCGATCGTCCTCAATCCCTTGTCCGCCATCCCCACCCAGCTCTTTCCGGAAAGGATCAGCGTCGTCGCCGTCTCCAGCGGGTTGCTCAAGCGCAGCATCGAGACCGGCAGTTCACTCTGAACGATCTCGCGCACCGCCTCCGAGCCCTGCTCCCAGGAAGGGAAGAACACCCCGAAGAAAGCCTCCGCCTCGGGCACGCGCCTGCACGCGCACCTTTGCCTGCGTCACCACCCCCAGCCTGCCCTCCGACCCGAGCACCATCTCACGGATATCCGGTCCCGCCGCGGATGCCGGCACAGGTTTCATCTCCAGGTGCCCGCGCGGCGTCTCCATGCTTCCCCCCGCGAACAACTGCTCGATCTTTCCGTAGCGGAAGGACTGCTGCCCGCTCGAACGCGTCACGATCCAGCCTCCCAGCGTCGAATACTCGAAAGACTGCGGGAAATGCCCCAGCGTATATCCGCGTGCCTTTAACTGCTCCTCCAGTTGCGGACCTGCCACCCCTGCCTCGAATGTTGCCAGCCGGCTGGTCTCATCCAGTTCGAGCAGCCGGGTCATTTTCTCAAGCGATAGTGTCAACACCGGCGTGTCCGTTTTGGGCGGCGTGATGTGACCGACCACGCTGGTTCCCCCGCCGTAAGGGATCACATGTGCCTTCGCCTCATGCGCATACTTCAAAAGATCCCGCACCGCTTCGGTTGTTTCAGGGAATGCCACACCGTCCGGGAAGGTATCGATCCGCCCGTGGCGCAGGTCCACCCAATCCCGCGTGGATTGTCCGCGCGCATGGGTCAGGCGCGTCTCCGCGGACATATCCACCAGCGGGTGCGCCGGCAGGCGTGACCTCGGGACCGCCGCCAGCACGCTTTCCCTGGTTGCATCCGGGAACTGTTCGAGTTTGCCGATGACCTTGGTCAAATACTCCAGCCCCGGTGCCGGTACGGGATAATCTGTGTTGACGTTTCCCCACCCATTCCATCGTTTCATGTCAACTCCTTTTTCCCTTCAGATGCCCTCATCCACAATGCCAGGCTTTCTTCCATCATCCCCCGCGTCAATGTTTCCGCTTTGAGATGCGCGTTCTTCCTCGCGCAGTTTAACAGTTCCTCATAATAAACATGCGAGCGCCGCCTGTTTTCTGCGCTGACAAAATAAATACCGCCCATCGTGTGGTATAGATTTTGAAAACTGTTCATCAGCAGGCGGAAGACGGGATTGCCCGCCCGCAGCGTGAGCAGGTGTTGCAATTCCCAATCCGCGTTTGCATAAGCCGCGGCTGTCTCCTCCAGGTCTGCATACCCCGCCAGGAGATCGGCAATTTCCTGCGCGGCGTTCTCCATCGCCTGCCGGGTGTACGTGGGCGCCAGCAGGGCGCGTATCTCCAGCAGGTGGGTGACAAAATCCGGCGTCTGCTGCGAGGGCATCTGCGCCAGCACGGTCAGGATCCCCATATTCCCCTCCAGCCAGTAATCGCGCACGCGCGTGGGTTTTCCGTGCTGGATGTCCAGCCACCCATCCCGCGCCAGCCTTTGCATCGCCTCCCTCAGCGTGGGGCGGGTCACACCCACCTGTTCCGCCAGGTCACGCTCACCTGGCAGACTGCTGTTGACAGCAAAATGCCCGCTTAGGATCGCGTCCAGTAATCTCTGTTCGGCGATCTCGGCGGGCTTTTGAATGGTATTCCAGCAATTCATATGTCTCCTAACTGGTCAGACCACTTACCAGTTGCCAGTATACGCCATTCCACCCTCCATGTCAACCTGTGATCCGGTTTCCTCCCCCACTGATCCTGAATACTGATACTGAACACTGCTTCTCCCCTCAACATCCGCTGAGATGCAGGTAGGCAATTGCCCGCCCAGCGTCGACAATTTTCTTTAAATCTGTCTACTGAATGAATCAAAAAAACAAGCACCTATCCGATGACAGAAAGATATTAAACATGTAATTCTATAGTGACACACAGCCCTCCATGGGTCTGTATCATTGCAATCCGCATCGCAGCCACCTTGATCTGTAAAATAAATATCCTGGTCTTTTACTTACGTTAATTCAGAAAAAACCCATCGTCGATCGCTGGTGACGGAAAGTTGAGGTCAGATTCATCCGAAAAACTTCCCACAGATTCAACTCACCGGTCCTGTTATCCGGCTGGTGAGATTCACAACCGATCATGCATATCCTGTTCGATTCTGCATCACCAATGTCAAGGAGGAACAATGGAATTTGAAAAGATCGTGAAACAGCCCAGTGACTGGAAGGTCCCGCCGAACCTGTTGGACTATGAGAAGGTCTACAAGGAGTTCAGCTGGGATCAGATGGTCAAGGAGCTCGACCTTCTTCCCAATGGCGGCGGTCTCAACATTGCGTATAACGCAGTGGACCGCCATGCCAATGGACCGAGGAAGGACCAGCTTGCCCTGCGGTGGTTGGGCGCCAAGGAAGGTGAGGTGAAGGATTTCACCTACGGCGACCTGAAGGAACAGACCAACCGCTTCGCCAACGTGCTGCGTTCGTTTAACGTTGGAAAGGGTGACCGGGTGGCTGTCCTTGCAGGACGCATCCCCTCCCTCTACATTGCCGCCCTCGGCACGTTGAAGAATGTCAGCGTATTCTGCCCGCTCTTCTCAGCCTTCGGACCGGAGCCCATCTACCAGCGCCTGTTCCGCGGGGATGCAAAAGTGCTGGTCACCACCCAGATGCAGTATAAGAAGAAGATCGTCGGCATCTGGGAGCGCCTGCCGGAGCTGAAAGCCGTCCTGATCGCGGATGCCGAAGAAGACCTGGACAAGAACGTCTACTCCCTCCCCAGGCTCATGGAGAAAGCCTCCCCCATCTTCACCATCCCTCCCACCGACCCGGAGGACATGTCCTGCCTGCACTTCACCAGCGGCACCACCGGCATGCCCAAGGGCGCCATCCATGTGCATAAAGCCGTCATGGTCCACTACATGACCGCCAAGTACGCCCTGGATCTGCACCCCGGCGATGTCTTCTGGTGCACAGCCGATCCCGGTTGGGTGACCGGCACCTCCTACGGCATCATCGCCCCGCTGCTCCACGGCGTCACCAACATCGTGGACGAAGCCGAGTTCGACCCCGAGCGCTGGTACCGCATCCTGCAGGATCAAAAAGTGACGGTTTGGTACACCGCCCCGACCGCCATCCGCCGCCTGATGCGCCTGGATATCGACCCGCTCAAGACCTACGACCTCAGCCACCTGCGCTTCTCCGCCAGCGTCGGCGAACCCCTGAACCCGGAGGCGGTGGTCTGGGGGCGAAGAGGTCCTCAAACTCTTCTTCCACGATAACTGGTGGCAGACCGAGACCGGCGGCATCATGATATCCAACATCATGAGCCAGGATATCCGCCCCGGTTCCATGGGTCGCCCCCTGCCCGGCATCACCCCCGCCATCCTGCACCGCGACGAGAACGGGAATGTCACCGTCGAGGACAAACCCTCCATCGAAGGCGAACTGGCGCTCAAGCCCGGCTGGCCTTCCATGTTCCGCGGTTACCTGCACGATGAAGAACGCTACAAGAAATGCTTCGTCGGCGGCTGGTATTTCACCGGCGACCTGGCGGAACGCGACGAGGACGGTTATTACTGGTTCATCGGCCGCGCCGACGATATCATCAAGACCGCCGGTCACATGGTCGGACCCTTCGAGGTCGAAAGCGCCCTGCTCGAGCACCCTGCTGTCGCTGAGGCAGGCGTCATCGGGAAACCCGACCCCGTCATCGGTGAACTCGTCAAGGCTTTCGTGGCGCTCAAACCCGGCGTACGACCCCAGCGAGGAGCTGCACGCGGAGTTGTTGGGCTTCGGTCGCAAGAAACTGGGATCGGCAGTTGCTCCGAAGGAGATCGAGTTTGTTGAGTACCTGCCCAAGACCCGCAGCGGCAAGATCATGCGCCGCCTGCTCAAATCCCGCGAGCTTGGACTGCCCGAAGGCGATACTTCCACATTGGAGACAACCGGATGAACGCACACAGCAACCAAACAAACAGCAAAGAAAAAGGAATACGACAAGGAGCATCTGCATCAGCTCCTGCATACCATGATACTCATCCGGCGCTACGAGGAAAAAGCCGCCGAACTGTATCAGGCCGCCAAGATCCGAGGCTTCCTCCACCTGTACATCGGCGAGGAAGCCATCGCCACCGGTGTCATGTCTGTCCTGACCCCCGAGGACTCGCTGCTCTGCACCTACCGGGAGCACGGGCATGCCCTGGCGCGTGGTGTCAGCGCCGACAGCATCATGGCGGAAATGTACGGCAAGGTCACCGGCTGCGCACGCGGCCGCGGCGGTTCGATGCACCTCTTCGACAAGGAACACCGCTTCTTTGGCGGCAACGCCATCGTCTGCAGTCACCTGCCCGTCGCGGTCGGCTTTGGCCTGGCGGACAAGATGCAGGGAAAGAAGAACGTGACCGTCTGCTTCCTCGGTGAAGGCGCCGTGGCGGAAGGCGAGTTCCACGAAGCGCTCAACCTGGGCGCATTGTGGCAGACCCCCACCCTGTTCATCGTCGAGAACAACCTGTACTGCATGGGCACCGCCCTGAAGTACCATTCCTCGAACACCAATCTCGCCTCCAAGGGCGCCGCCTACAATGTCAAATCCATCCAGATCAACGGAAATGACGTCCTGGAGGTGGAGGAAGCCACCCGTGAGGCCTGCGATTACCTGCGCTCCGGCAAGGGTCCCTTCCTCATGGAAGCCATCACCTACCGCTTCCGCGCCCACTCGATGTTCGATGCCGAGTTGTATCGCGAAAAAGCCGAAGTCGAGGAACACAAGAAGACACGATCCCATCCTGCTCTTCACCAATTATCTCAAGGATAGGAAGTTGATCAAGGATGAGGAGATCCAGGCCATCGAAAAGGATGTGGCTGGGATCGTCCAGCACGCGGTCGATTTCGCGGAAAACTCCCCATGGGAGGAACTTTCCGATCTCACGAAGTTCGTCACCACCGAAAGGAGCCAGCCATGACCGCCGAAACCCCCAAGCTGGTAAAAATGACCTATCGCGAAGGCATGCGCCAGGCGATTCGCGATGCCATCCTGCGTGACGAGCGCTGCTTCCTGATGGGCGCGGATGTCGGTCGCTACGGCGGCTGCTTCGCCGTCAGCAAGGGGCTGCTCGAAGAGTTCGGTCCCGAGAGGATCCGCGACATGCCGCTCAGCGAGTCCGCCATCGCCGGCATCGGCATCGGCGCCTCGATGAACGGCATGCGCCCGATCGTCGAGATCATGACCGTCAACTTCAGCCTGCTCGCCCTCGACCAGATCCTCAACACCGCCGGCACCTTCCTGCACATGTCGGGCGGTCTCTTCAATGTCCCGGTGGTCATCCGCATGGCGACGGGCGGCGGGCGCCAGCTCGGCGCCCAGCATGCCCACAGCCTGGAAGGCTGGTACGCGCACATCGTCGGCATCCGGGTGCTCGCGCCGGGAACGGTCGAGGATATGCGCGGCATGCTCTGGCCTGCGCTCGAGGATCCCGACCCGGTGCTGATCTTTGAACAGCAGATCATGTACAACAATGACCGAGATGATCTCCGATCCTCCGCCGGTCGTGGATATTACCCACGCCAAGGTGCGCAGACCCGGCAAGGATGTCACTCTCCTCACCTACGGCTCCTGCCTGCCCAGATCCATGCAGGCGGCTGAAGAACTTGCCAAGGAAGGCATCGACACCGAGGTGGTCGACCTGCGCGTCCTGCGCCCGTTGGATAATGAGACCATCTTCAATTCCGTGGTCAAGACCCACCAGGTGCTGATCGTCGAGGAGGGCTGGCGTTCCGGCAGCATCTCCGCCGAGATCAGCTCCCGCATCCAGGAGAACCTCTTCTACGATTTGGACCACCCTGTCGAACGGTTGTGCGCCGCTGAAGTACCCATGCCCTACTCCAAGCACATGGAGGAATTCGCAGTACCGCAACCGGATACCATCGCAGCCGCGGTCAGAAAGTTGGTGCAGCAATGAGCGAATTCAAAATGCCCAGCCTGGGCGCTGACATGGACGCCGGCACCCTCGCCGAGTGGAAGAAAAAATCAGGCGATCCAGTAAAACGCGGTGACATCATTGCCGCCGTGGAAACCGCAAAAGGTGTCATCGAGATCGAATGCTTCGAGGACGGCGTCCTGGACCAGGTCTTCTTCCAGGCAGGACAGGAAGTCCCCGTCGGTCAGGTATTGGCGACCATCGTGCCGCCGGGGGAGTATGGCAAGGCACCCAAAGCCGCCCCCGCTCCTGCCGCGCCGGCTGCTCAGAAACCCGCCGAGGCGCCCGCACCTGCGCCCGCTCCGGCAGCTCCCATGCCCGCCGCGCCCGCGCCCGTTGCGGCTCCCGCACCGGATGGACGCGCCAGGATCTCGCCTCTCGCGAGCCGCATGGCGATCGAGATGGGCGTGGACCTGCGCCAGGTGAAAGGCACCGGTCCCGGTGGAGCCATCCAGAAGAGGGACATCGAGGCGGCGGCTGCCGCCCAGAAGGGAGCTCCCGCCGCGGCACCCGCCCCGGCGCCTGCAAGAGCCGCGCCCGCCCCGGCTGCCCCGGTCGAAGCTGCACCCGCTCCTGCTGCAGGGAAACCCGACTTCCAGACCGCCATGCGCGGCGCCATTGCCGCAGCCATGAGCAAGTCCAACCGCGAGATTCCACATTACTACATGGAAACCCGCATCGACATGACCAAAGCTCTTGCCTGGCTGGAGGAGGAGAACCTCAAGCGCACCATCCGCGACCGGCTCCTGCCTGTGGTGGTCATGCTCAAGGTCGTGGCGAAGACCCTGACCGAGTTCCCCGACCTGAACGGGTTCTGGATCGACGGCGGGCACCAGGTCGCCGAGTCCATCAACATCGGCTTTGCCATCAACCTGCGCAAAGGTGGCTTGATGACGCCAGCCATTCACAATACCGACATGAAGAGTTATGATGAGTTGCGCGAGGCGGTCAATGACCTGATCGTCCGCACACGCAACAACAAGCTGCGCTCTTCGGAATTGACCGATCAGACCATCACCCTCACCAGCCTCGGCGATCGCGGCTGCGAGACGGTCTACGGTGTCATCTATCCGCCCCAGGTCGCGCTGGTGGGGCTGGGCAGGATCACCGAGCAGCCCTGGGCGGAGAACGGCACGTTGAGCTGCCGCAAGGTGATGGTCGCCACCCTCGCGGGTGACCACCGCGCCACGGACGGGCACACCGGCGGTCTGTTCCTTGAAGCCTTGAACGGACACTTCCAGGAGGTAGATAAACTATGAACGATACTGAGATCATCCAGGCGATCGTCGAGGAACTGACCAAGGTCGCGCCAGGAACCGACCCGGCTGCTGCCGGGATGGACGAGAACCTGCGCGACGCGCTCGATATCGATTCGTTCGATGCGCTGAACTTCTTCATCGCCATCAGCGAACGGCTGAGCGTCAACATTTCCGAAAAGGATATGGGACGCCTGAACACCAAGAACGAGATCCTCGCATATCTGCTGGCTGCCGAAAAAAATGAACTGGGAACAGGGGGATGGCGCCAGCCTGTTGGGCTGAATTGACTGGGGACTCCGCTGGAATGAACTTGCTATAATGGGTCCATCATCCAACGGAGTCCTATTTTTGAATTCTGGAGGTAATTTATGCCTGACCAATATGATGTCCTCGTGATCGGTGCAGGTCCGGGCGGATACGTGGCTGCCATCCGCGCCGCGCAGCTTGGACAGAAGACCGCCATCATCGAGAAGCAGTGGATGGGCGGCGTGTGCCTGAACGTGGGCTGCATCCCCTCCAAGGCACTGCTCAGGAATGCCGACCTGGCGCATACGCTGCGCGAGCGTGCAAAGGAATTTGGCATTCTCCTTCGACAACCTGCAGCTGGACTTCAGCGTGGCGGTCAAGCGCAGCCGGGCGGTGTCCACCCAGCTCTCGAAGGGCGTGACCTTCCTGATGAAGAAGAACAAGATCGACGTCCACCTGGGCACGGCGCTCGTCAAGAAGCCGAACCTGGTGGCGGTGACTGCCGCCGACGGCAAGGTGACGGAGCTTACCGCAAAGAACATCATCGTCGCGACCGGCGCCTCCTCCATGGTGCCGCCAGCCTGGAAGGTGGATGGCAAGAAGGTGGTCACCTACCTGGAAGCCATCCTGCAGGAGAGCCTGCCCAAGAAGGTTGTCATCATCGGCGCGGGTGCCATCGGCGTCGAGTTCGCCACCGTCTGGAATTCCTACGGCGCGGAAGTGACCCTCGTCGAGATGCTGCCCCACCTGGTTCCGCTGGAGGACGAGGAAGTCAGCGTGGAACTGGAGAAGGCTTTCAAGAAGCGCAACATCAACTTCCTGGTCGGTCACAAGGTCGAGTCCGTCGAGGCGACCGCCGCGGGGGTCAAGGTGGTCGTGTCCGCCGGCGCGGAGAAGAAGACCCTCGAAGCGGACCAGGCGCTGGTGGCGATCGGCTTCCGCCCCAATTCGAAGGACTTGGGACTGGAGCAGGTCGGCGTCAAGCTGAGCGAGCGCGGCTTCATCGAGATCGATGACCGCATGGCGACCAACGTTCCCGGCATCTGGGCGATCGGCGATGTGACCGGCAAGCTGATGCTGGCGCACGTCGGTTCGGCGCAGGGCGTGGTGGCGGCGGAGAACATCGCCGGACATGAGACCGTGGTGCTGGATTATGAGATGATGCCGCGGGCTACGTACTGCCAGCCGCAGGTCGCCTCCTTTGGCATGAACGAAAAACAGGCGAAGGAGCGCGGCTACAAGGTCAAGGTCGGGCGCTTCCCGTTCACTGCGAACGGCAAGGCGCTCGGGCTGGCGGAACCCGCCGGCTGGGTGAAGCTGGTCACGGATGAGAAGTACGGCGAGATCCTGGGCGCCTCCATGATCGGTCCCGAGGTGACGGAACTTCTGCCGGAACTCACGCTTGCCCACATGCTGGAACTCACCCCGCATGAGATCGCCCGCAACGTGCATGCCCACCCGACCCTCAGCGAGGTGCTGATGGAAGCCGCCGAAGCCGCGGTGGGTAGCCCGATCAATATCTAATATCAACCGTTATCAACCGTCCCGAAGGTTCCCTTGGATCCCCACATCCCGGGATTACCCTTCGGGACGTTACATTGTTATCGCAACCGTCCCGAAGGTTCCTTTTGATCCCCACATCTTGGGATTACCCTTCGGGACGTTTCACTGGTTCATATCCGAGGCTGTCTAGTCATTCCAGGCAGCCTTTTTATTTGCGGGGGATGCGGACGCGAAAAAATGATTGTAGTATGATGGGTCTATGGGTGTTTCAGGGTTTAACGCGGAGACCTTCGGTCGGCATAGCGGCGGGGTTGCTTCGCGAAGACCCTCGCCGAGTGAGGATTAAAGGCACTTTATGAAAAGATATAGGAATAACAATAATGAAAAGTCGTTCGCTCGTAAAATTATTTACTCTTTTTAACATTTTTTTGCTTATTTCATGCAACACAATGCTATCATACCCGACGGCAACAACAGATCAACTCGTACAACCCACAATATCTGTATCGGAAACTTCCAGTATTTCAATAAAACTCACACCACAAAATCGCCATAAATGGATAACCCGATGGTTGAGTGGTACTGTTTGCGAACCGCCATGCTGGGAAGGCATCATCCCGGGACAAACGCCATTAATAGAAGCAGTTTCAATCCTTGAAGATGTTCCGGATTTGATTATTACTGCCAGGCGGGAAGGTGTAGTTTCCTGGGAAATTGACCAATCAGAGTACGGACAGACTTATTCTGCCGACGGGACTGATAAAGCTTCTTTGATCGTGATAGACATTAGTAATGGACAAAATGTTGTTCTTCGTGAGGTGGTGGACGCTTTTGGTTTCCCTTCACATGTACAAAACTTGATGTGTATTCATAACATGTGTGAGATAAATCTTATTTATTCTGAGAATGGCATGGTAGTAAAACTTTTCCTTGAAATCAAATTGGCAGGGTATGTAGAAGTCTCTGAGAATTCTGCCATCGTAGGTGTTATATTTTTCCCCCAAACTTGGACAATTATATAAGTTTGCTTGGAGACCACAGAATTGAAATTAGAATTTGGGAAGGATATGGAGAGCTTCGGTCAAAATAGCGTCGGGGTGAGGACTCCCTCGCCGAGCCGAGCATAGCGGCGGGATCGGGAGACCCTCGCTGAGCGAGAGAATTATTAATCTCTTCTTTGGAGGCTCAAATGTCAAAAAATCAGCGTTTACTAATTAGCCTTTTAACGCTTGTTATATTACCTTCATGTTTCAACCCAGAAATGCGGAAGCTGACATCATCTTCCTCTGAGTTAACCCGCGTGAGTGAACCTACTACAGCCGTATCACATAATATACCTATCACTATAACACCAAGCTCAACCCAAATTATTGATGTTGTCTGGCCCACCTCCGAAACAACTCCTGATTTCATAAACATCTTCAACAATCCTAATCAGGTGACAGATGGGGTACTAAAGATATCCATAGAGGAGCCCGACAGAAAATGTCATAACCCGGGTAGCATTATCAATATAAAAGTTGATTTTCAAAACCTTAGTGATAAACAAATTGTAATCGTAGATTACAATGCAATTGCAAGTACTGTGTTAATGGGGACTTATGGTCAAATAATTACATTTCTCACTAACGCACACAATAAGGCAGTGTATTCGCCAGGATACTATTCAGGCGCAGAAGGGATTAACGGTACTTCACCCCTTTTTCAGGAAATTCAACCGGAATCATCATTTGCCTTGGTGGTTGAGTATTACCTCCCGAATGAAGTTGCGGAACTTGATCAAAATGGACACTTGGTCTCATGGACATTACCGGATGGAAGATACTTTCTAAAATTTATCTATGCCGCCTATGAATATATTGACTCGTGGCATGAATATAAAGGCTCATGGAAAGGAAAAATTTCATCAAATCAAATTGAAATATGCGTTGTAAATTGATCACCATGATGGGCAAACACTTTACTCTAGTGAAGATTCCTAGGCTCTTCTCCATATCCGCTTGGCAGGCGCACGAGAGTGGTGGTAGCCGGGAGCAGTGCAGCCACATGGACATATGATGAGCTCACTCGCTCGGCGAGGGTGTTCGCGTGGAAACATGACATGTCTTAAAAGATGCCTTGTCATCATTAATCCCGAGTCAGAGGCGAGTCACGTTCCTCATGGCGCGCCGGAGACATGTCATGTTTTGTCCTCCCTCGATCTTATCCTGGATAACTAGGGTGACTACACGCATTCATCCATCACCGACACCTCTCGGGGTGCGGGAAACTCCCCCCTCCTCACTGCTCTTCTTTCATGGGTGCGAGTAGAATTGCCATAAGGAAGAACAGCGTGCGACGACTGCACGGCAATAAAGTCCCAATCCACTGGTGGTACCAAATTCATGGCTTTACTTAAAATCACTGCCCCGTAGAAAACAATTACTCGTCTCCATGATTCTTGGGGTGTTCGTGATCTTCCTGATATGGTTTTGGTTCACCAACCAAAGCCCGGACCTGCCTCGATCCCAGATAACTTGCAACATAGACGCGTCCTGGCGCGGAATATCGCCTGGTCAATCATCACGCCGGGAGGTTATTGATATTTTGGGTAAACCTCAGGAAATGGGCATAAAAAGAAGGGGCGATAAATACTACTATAATTTTACCTATGCAGTTAATGAAGGAATAATTGCAGAGTATGCAAAAGATAGGATTTTCTTTCGTTTGGATGGCATCGTAGCATGGATGGAGATTGTTGTCGGTGATAGAAACGGTTCCTACAGCAAACTCTCAGATTTTACAGCTGAACTGGGTACAACTTTGGATACAATTTATGGCAACAACAACTACGATCCATCAGGGTACCAATATGATGTGCTGGGTGGTCCGGACCAACTGTATATTTGGTCCGAATGTGGTTTGGTCTTGGCTGCATTGCCGAATTGTTCTCTTTTGGAAAATGGAGATGTTAAATGTGATTACCCGAACAATATTGGCACTAATCCATTCACCCTTCGTCAACCAACTCCTTATAATGTAAATGTACAACCACCCAACTTGAATGGTATCGTATTGATGAAGTTCCTTTTTCCCCCTACCACCTATGAAGGATTTGTCGATTACTATATGTATAAGATACCATTTTCCCTTTGGGTTGAGTATCTCGAAATACTTGGTTGGTAGGCACAATGTATGCGGACAACCACCCTCGCTTGGCGAGGATGTGAGCGTGGAAACATGACATCATATAAGATGCCTTGTCATCATTAATCCCGAGTCAGAGGCGAGCCACGTTCCTCATGGCGCGCCGGAGACATGTCATGTTTTGTCCTCCCTCGATCTAAAATCTAAACTTCCTCCCTCGCTTGACAACTTAGAACATATGTGCTAGATTCAACCTCACTGATACCCGCCTCACTCGCAGTCGGGCTCAAGGAGGGTTCTCTTGATTCTTGCACCCAAAAAATATCCGGTCTCCATCCAAATGGCTCCTGGAACTTTCTCAACAGCCGCCCTCTTCACCTTGCCGTACTACCCTTCGCGTAGTGGTCAAATAATTGAACCTCAATTGAACCGAGGTTCAATTCGCTCCCCAGACCAGAGATCATTCGTTTGGATTTATTTTAAAAATCGACGCGTTATCATCTTTCTAATCTTTAAGTGTCACACTTGCCCTAGCGCGCAGCGCAAGGGTTGCGAGGGTACTCCCGACACGCAGCATCTCCGTCAGCAGGAGCAATCTCCCGGCACCACCCAACCAGCCATTTCCAGGATCCCGCCTCCTCATACGAACCGTCATCACATTTTTAAAGCTATGCCTTGGACTTCCTCCAACCGAAAGGGAATTGTTCCGCGTATTTTTTTTAAATGTCTCACAGCAGTTATCAGTCTTTCTTCATCTGGCATTAGGCTCCCCCATGAAAATGGCCTAAACACCTATTCGTACCGCGTTTCGAATGCTTTTTTTCGAAGGGATTTTTCGAACCGAGGTGTCGAATCCCCGTTTCAAGAGAGAAAACCTATTCGAACCTCTTTTCCCGCGGACTGCTCGAGCAGGTTCTTCAGCCTCCTCCAGGCATCAAACCCGATCAACTTTGACTTTCGATTTCCTTCGATCTACTTCACTATTCACCATTCCACTTCTCTCCTACTTCCTTCTCTTTCCTCTCCACTCTCTTCCACCCATTCACTGACTCCATTCTCCATTAACCACCCTGTCCAATCTCTCGACCCCCTATTTAGACCATTCAGACCATTCAGACCACTTCGACCATTCCCCCCCCTTGACATCCTCTCCATCCTCAATTATTATTCAACAGTTGAGCAACGATTCAACAATCCAAACACCAGGCACATCCCCATGAAACACACACCTCTCTCATCCCGCAACGCCTCCGACCTCGCCAGCCTGTTCGACTCGCTCAGCGACCCCACCCGGGTGCTCATCATCGCCGCCCTGCGCGACGGCGAGATCGGCGTCGGCGAGCTCGTGGAACGCCTGGGCGTGACCAAATCCGCCCTCTCGCACCAACTGCGCAGCATGCGCGACAAGCGCCTGATCCGCACCCGCCGGCAGGGACGCAACATCTACATCTGCCTGGAGGACCGGCACGTCCTCGACCTCTTCGAACGCGGGCTGGACCACGTTCTGCACGGATAAGACCCGCCTGACCTCTCCCCCATCCCCTCGGGATGAGCGGGACCGGTCATGCCATTTTCATCAGCAAGGACTCATGCATGGAAGAAACCATCGAACTGGAGATCCCCCTCCTGCTCCCCAGGGTGGATGACGAGAAGGATCAATGCCTCGACCGCCTGGAAAGGTCGCTCCAAACCCGCAAGGGCATCCTGCGCGCCCACCTGCAGCGCGAGAAATCCCCCGTGGACCTCTGCCTGCACTATGACCCCGACCTGCTTGACCTGCAGCAGGTGCGGCGCATGGCGGCCCGCGCAGGCGCGCAGATCTCCAGCCGCTACCAGCACCTCCTGCTCCCCATCCAGGGCATGGACTGCTCGGACTGCACGGTCGTCCTCGAGCACAGCCTGGGGCGCATGCCGGGCATCCTTTCCGTGAACGTCAATTACGCCGCCGGCACCCTCCGCCTGGAATATGACCGGCAGAGGATCGACCGCTTCGTCATCGAGAAGCGCATCCGTTCGCTCGGCTACGAGATTCCCCTCGAGGGCGCACGCTCCTGGTACCGTCAGAACCGCGATCTCCTTTTCAGCCTGCTGACCGGCGTGCTGGTGCTGGCAGGCTGGCTGGGAGGCGCCTTCTGGGGTCTGCCCGTCATCGCGACCGCCGCCATCCACCTGGCAGCTTACCTCCTCGGAGGCTGGGGCGCCACCCGGAACGCCTTGAATTCCTTGCGGGAGAGGCAGTTCGACACCGACTTCCTGATGGTGGTCGCTGCGCTCGGCGCCGCCTTCCTCGGACAGTTCACCGAAGGCGCGCTGCTGCTCTTCCTCTTCAGCCTCGGGCATGCGCTGGAGGAGCGCGCCCTCGACCACGCCCGCCGCGCCGTTCGGGCCCTGGCGGATCTTGCCCCCCGCCTCGCCCTCGTCAAACGCGACGGCATCGAGCAGGAACTTCCGGTCGAGTCGCTGCAGCTCGGCGACCTCGTCATCGTCCGCCCCGGGGTGCGCATCCCCGTGGATGGCACCCTCCTTGCGGGAAGTTCCGGCGTGGACCAGTCCTCCGTGACCGGCGAATCCATGCCCGTGGACAAGCTCCCCGGCGATGGGGTCTATGCGGGCACGCTCAACGGGGAAGGTCCGCTGGAGGTGAAGGTCACGCGCCTCGCCAGGGATTCGACCCTCGCCCGCGTGATGAAGATGGTCGAGGAGGCGCAGTCGCAGAGATCCCCCACCCAGCAGACCGTGGAAAAGTTCGAGCGCGTCTTTGTCCCGGGCGTGCTGGTCCTGACCCTGCTGGTCATCCTCCTGCCTCCCTTGTTCGGTTTCCCATTTCGTGAATCATTCCTGCGCGCCATGACCCTGCTGGTCGCAGCCTCCCCCTGTGCCCTCGCGCTGGGGTCGCCTGCCGCCGTCCTTTCCGGTGTGGCGCAGGCTGCCCGGAACGGTGTGCTCATCAAGGGCGGCGCGCATCTCGAGAACCTCGGGCGCATCCGGGCGATCGCCTTCGACAAGACCGGCACCCTCACCCACGGTCAGCCCGAGGTGACGGCTGTCATCGCGCTGCCGGGCGGGGGCAGTTCCGAAGCGAAGGTCCTCTCGCTCGCGGCTGGTGCCGAATCCCGCTCCGCCCATCCCCTCGCCCGTGCCATCCTGCGTTCCGCCCGAACCCGGGGCATATCACCCGCCGCCATGGATGAGGTCCAGTCGCTGACCGGGCGCGGTCTGCGCGCCAGCCTGGACGGGAGAACATACTGGATCGGCAATCAGAAATTGATGGAGGAGGCGGGCGTGCTCCTGCCGGCGGATGCCATCGACCAGGCGCGCTCCCTCGAGGCTTCAGGTCGAACCGTCATGTGGGTCGCGGCGGAGCGGGTTCCGCTGGGTCTGATCGCCCTCGCGGACACCCTGCGCCCCGAAGCCCGCCGCACCGTGAAAGCCCTGAAAAAAGCCGGCATCCTGCACACCATCATGCTCACCGGCGACAACGCCCGTTCCGCCTCCGCCATCGCCGCGGAACTGGGCATGACCGAATTTCGCGCCGGGCTCCTGCCCGGGGACAAGCTCACCGCCATCCGCGAGCTGGTCCGCGAGCATGGGCAGGTCGCCATGATCGGCGACGGGGTGAACGATGCGCCCGCCCTCGCGAACGCCACCGTGGGCATCGCCATGGGCGGCGCCGGCACCGACGTTGCGCTCGAGACCGCGGACGTCGCCCTGATGGGAGATGACCTGTCCAGGCTGCCCTTCGCGGTCGGGTTGGGGCGCGCCGCGCGCGGCATCATCACCCAAAACCTGTTCATCGCGCTGGGCGTGATCCTGCTGCTGGTCATCACCTCGCTCACAGGCGCGGTCAGCATCGGCACAGCCGTCATCCTGCATGAAGGCAGCACCCTGCTCGTCATCGTCAACGCCTTGCGGTTGCTTGGATACCGCGAACGCCTCCCTGGGTGATGCACCAGGCGCCATCAGTCCGTCAGGTTGGTAAGACCGGTACCATCCAGGTTGAACAGAAGGATGTCCGCCCCCCAGCTATCATAGAATGGTTTGGGACGGAAGGCGAACGCCAGGTACCTGCCATCCGGTGACCAAAATGGTTGTCCGGGTAATCCCTTCTCGATCACCGGCACCTGGTCACTGCCGTCCGGCGCGATGATGTAGATGTAAAAGGGAGCCCATTTTTGAAACAGGGGCTTTTTGCCAAAAATAAAGTAGGCAAGATGCTCCCCATCCGGCGACCATTTTACGGACATCACACTGGTCTTCCAGGAGGGTCGAACACTGCAGGTCACACAGACCGGTTCATTGCCTTCAAGGTCCTGGATGTAAAGATCGCCCTGATAATCTTTTGATCGAATGTAGGCGACCTGTTTCCCATCCGGTGACCACGTCGCTTCAAATTCACTCAAGCCCGGGGTGTCGGTCAGCCTTTGGACATTCTCCCCCTCGAGTGTGATGACGTACAAGTCGGGTGCGCTGGATAGCCCGCCACAATATACGATCTTTTTTCCATCCGGGGACAAGGCAGGCGAGAACATCGCCTCTGCATCCTCCAATGTTTTTCTTGGTTTTGTCTCCCGGCTGAAGATGACCTCCTGTGAACCATCCGCCCGGACCAGGCGCATCAGGTAAACCAGGTCGCTTGCCATCGTTCCCTTTTCAGCCTTGACCAATGGACCGGCTATCGAGCCCTGGACCAGCACCAGGCTGTCATCCGGAGACCACTGCAACCCGAACCAGAAGGAAACACCCTCAGCGATCACGGTCAGGCTGTCGACACAGGTCTCCGGCTTAAGCAGGCAGGCTGTTTCAAAAGTGTATATTTTCCCAGCGGCTGTGAAGGCAAGCTTTTTCCCGTCATGCGACCATGCCATATACAAAAAGGTCATTGGTTCATAGTTTTCGGGACCGATCGCCTCCGCGAATCCCTGCGAGAGATGGATCCACGCTTCACGTCCTGCCCCGTTCAAAGCCCTGGTCACTTCCAGGGCATACAACTCCGGCGTACCCCCGTTGGTGGATGAGGGAAAGACGATCCATTTACCATCCGGCGACCATGCCAACGTGAGACCTTCCGTGGTTGGATCGGAGGCACGATATCGCACTCCCATCAACACAACCAGCCAGCAACAATGCCCCCATGGCACATAGACAGATCAGTAAAAATGAAATTCTCGACATTGCGCATCTCCCTGATATGGATAAGCGAAGCCACTTATGAGGATTTGGGTTATCCTGCCGGTACTGATCTCACAATAATATAAACCCCGGAATAAATTAAGGGGTACTCAACACATACTCCTTCAATGCATCCTGGGCGTGGCGCTTGATGACATCGTAATTGCTGGCATCCAGTTCCACCTGCGCTGCCTCCAGGTGGGTTTTTATGATGCTGAGCAGGGCACGTGTGAAATGGCGACCGATCTTCCCGGCATCCCGGATCAGCCAGTCCACCGACCTGGTGGTTGGCACTTTTTCCGACTCAGGGAGAGGATGCAGAAGCACTCGCGGTGTAAACTTCTGCAGCAGGCGCGCGCCGGGCGAATCGACGATCACGCAGGTTTCGTGCATGCTCACCAGGCGGTCCCTGTCGAACAGCGGGTAGTATTGCATCCTGGGACTTTCGGGCAATTCCTGGGATTCCCACCTGGAGGTTCTCTCCCTGCGCAGGCTTGGGTAATCCTGGTCGAGCTGGTTAAGGGCGGCGAGGTTATCCCGGTGGAAATCCTGTGCAAGCTGCCTGCCGGACATCAGACCTTTCAGCGTCTGGATCATTTCCTCCTGCATCCGGTCAATTTCAAGCAGGGCGGGGATGGTATACACTTCACACCCGCGAGGCACGTCACCGATGGAGAGCAGGAGGCAGATGGTGGACTGGAGGGCGTCCGGGAAATTGGCAAAGCGCACCATCTGGGGACGCGCCACCTCCCGCAGGGTCTCCAGGATCGTACCGGGGGTTTCGCCCTCCCTGAGCAGATAGGGAACCTTGGCAGAGGTGTCCCCCGCATACCTCACCATTTCGATCAGGCGCGCATCGTTATGGTACCTGCCTATGATCTGCAGGATCCTGTCGAAATCGTCCGGGTCGATATCCACGGACTGGATAAGGAGGTCAACGAAAGGAGGCCTGACGTTTAGGACCCTGAATTTCCCCGTATCCACTTTCAACTTGCGCTGTTCAGATGCTGGCATGGCGAACTCCTCCTGCTGGCATCGACCGTGCTGACGGTTGGTGCACAACCTCCATTGGGGCGAACCGTGAAGAGGCTGGAGAGAAAGTTACGCCTGGCGATGGTTGGAAAAAGCTCCTCGTTTGAAGAGAATGATCCTCAATTTCATTATAGGTCATTATTATTTAAATTCAAGTAGTTACTGCAGGTGTCCAGTTATCGACGGCAACTTTTGGATCCACCCATGGCGATAATCATTTCAAAATACAGGCTATACGCATTCTAAGTTCTCTCCAGGTTTCGCATACACTGGTTGGCAATCATGCCGATCATTCATTCATAAAAATCACAGTTCAAGATAGCCTCATGCCATTCCATCAGTAAATCTTCCCGAAGGTTTCCTCAGGCACCGAACACACCTCCTCGAACCTTCGGGACGTTCCACTCTCCCCCTTGACAAATAAGAACAAGTGTTCTATAATAACTCTGTCCCGACGCCCCTAAGGAAGTCGGGACTTTTTAATAATGGACACGCCTGCATGAAACCTGTCACCATCAGCCACTACTCGGATTCCGCCTTTAATCACCCCGAAAAAGGGCATTCGTTTGGATTTAAATTTACAAATGTACACAAATTGCTCATGGACCACAAAAATAACCAGTCCCAAACCCCGCCCCTGATCACCCCCAGCCAGGATCCATTCGTTTGGATTTATTTTAAAAATCGACGCGTTATCATCTTTCTCATTTTTCTTCGGGCGAGGCAGCCTCAAGCTGCCACACTTGCACCGCACTGCCGAAGGTCCTGGCGCTTTTCCCAGGGCGTTCGTTGCAGTGCAGGTGTCGCCCATCAGCCGAGACGGCTTCAGGCTGTCATCGGCTATGCAGGCGACATGAGTCGCGCTTCGGACACGTTCTCATCTTGCGTTAATCTTCCCTCATGAAAAATGGGCAAAAAGCCTATTCGAACCGCGTTTCGAATGCTTTTTTTACGAAGGGAATTTATTCGAACCGAGGTTCGAATGCCCGTTTTACGAGAGAAAACCTATTCGAACCTCTTTTCCCCGCACACACTGCTCGCGGCAGGTTTTTTCAGCCCCTTCCAGGCAGACAGACCCAGGTGCAACTCCGCCTTTCTTCCTTTTTCTTTCATCCCCTCCGCATCAATCCGCGTTCCATTTCCGCTTGCCCTGCGCAGGTTCTTTCGCTATACTCAAAGCATTCCCATAAACTCCAACAAGGACACCACATGACCAACACCTCCCCGCGCATCGCCGCCCGCACCTGGATCGTCATGGCCGCCCTGGCCCTGACCGGGCAGATCGCCTGGGCGGTCGAAAACTCCTGGTTCAACACCTTCGTCTATGACACCATCACCCCCGACCCGCGCCCGGTGGCGTGGATGGTGGCCGCCAGCGCCATCACCGCCACGCTGACCACGCTGCTGATGGGCACGCTCAGCGACCGCACCCGTTCGCGTTGGGGACGCCGCCGCCCGTACATCCTGCTTCGGTTACATCCTGTGGGGCATCTCCACCATCCTCTTCCCGACCGTCGCCTACATCAAGGTCACCAGCCTGGCGGTCATCATGGTGGTGGTGATGGACTCGATCATGACCTTCTTCGGCTCCACCGCCAACGACGCCGCCTTCAACGCCTGGACCGCGGATGTCGCCAGCAGCGATACGCGCGGCCGGGTGGAGGGCGTGCTCAACCTGAGCGTCTTCCTGGCGCAGATCGTCGCCATGGTGGCGGCAGGCATGTTGATCGACAGCCTGGGTTACTTCACATTCTTCTACCTGCTGGGCGGGATCGTGATGTGGTCGGGCTGATCGCGGGCAGCCTGCTGCAGGATGCACCCGCACCGACGGAAAAACCGGCAGCGCCTTCCTTCTGGGCCGAGTTCGCCGAACTGTTCAACCTGGACACGCTGCGGCAGAACCGCGAGCTGTTCATCCTGCTGCTCTTCATCATGATCACCAGCATCGGCATGCAGGTCTCCTTTCCCTACATGATCATCTACCTGGAGAACTACGTCGGCGTCACCAAGACGCGAGTTCAGCATCATCGGCGGGGCGGTCATGGTCGGCAGCGCGCTGCTCGCCATCCCCTTTGGCATCCTGGCGGACCGCTGGAACAAGCGCCTGATGATCGCCATCGCCATCGTCATGTCAGCAGCCTGGGCGGCATCCTGCTTTCGCTGGTCAGCGAGCCTGCCCCTGCTGGCCCTCACCGGTCTGCTCTGGCAGGCATTTGCGCGTGGCGGGTTCCATCGCCTCGGTGGCCTGGCTCAAGGATCTGCTGCCCGAGCAGAACCGCGGCAAGTTCCTCGGCATCCGCATGATCTTCTGGATCGCCATCCCGATGGTGGTGGGTCCGTGGATCGGCTCGCACGCTGATCCAGCAACTACGGCATCCCGACCACGCTTAACGGGCAGGCAGGCTTCATCCCCGTGCCGATCATCTTCCAGGTCGGCTCGCTGATCGCCCTGCTCGCGCTCATCCCGCTGTGCTTCATCCGCAACAAGCAGAAGGCATGACCACGCTACATCACGGACGGCTATCTGGCGCGAGCGGCTGGAGGTCAACGCACGGCGCGCCATTTTCCACCAATGGGAGCAGCTCGAGGCGTCGGGCTGCATCGAAAATTTTCGCATCGCGGCGGGAGAATCGGAAGGTTTCCGGAGGGATGGTTCTTCGCCGATTCGGACGCCTACAAATGGCTGGACGCGGCTTCCCGCATCCTGCGCCTCCACCCCTGACCCCGGGCTTGCCGCGCTGATGGACGCCTTCATCCCCCTGCTGGCGCACGCCCAGGCACCCGATGGTTACATCTTCACCTACAACCAGATCCATTTCCCGGGTGTGCGCTGGACAGAACCTGCAGATCGAGCATGAGCTGTACTGCCACGGTCACCTGATCGAAGCGGGCGTCTCGCATCACGAGGCGACCGGCCGCTCCGACCTGCTGGAGATCGCCCTCCGCGCCGCCGACCGGATCGTGGCGGATTTCCGCGGCAAGGGACCCGAGCTACACCCCCGGGCATGAAGAGATCGAGATCGCCCTGCTGCGCTTGTACCAGGCTGCACCGGAGGAGGACGCATACCTGGAGATGGCGCGCCAGTTCATCGAGCAGCGCGGGCGCACACCGTTCTTCGCCCTGTCCATCTGCGCCAGAATTCCAGTGCCGGCAGGCGCGGCAAAGTTCATCCAGCAGAAGAAAGCAGGAGTACCTGGCCGCGCATCCCGGATTTCAAGCCATACCAGCTCCCACCCGACAACGCCTCCAAAAAACCCTGGAACTCGCAAACTGCGCTGGTTCGCCAGCGCGCTGAGCGGGAAGTATTTCCAGCAGCACGCGCCCGTCCGCGAACAGACCGTGCCGGTCGGTCATTCGGTGCGCTTTGGCTACCTGGAGACCGCGGTTGCCATGCTGGCGCGCGAGACCGGCGACCGGAGCCTGCTCCCCGCGCTGGAGCGTGCCTGGGAGCACATGGTCGACGCGGCGCATGTACGTCACCGGGGGCATCGGTGCGCTGCCGGGGCTGGAAGGCTTCGGCAACGATTACGAACTCGATCCCGAGAACGCCTATGCCGAGACCTGCGCCGCACTCGCCAGCCTGTTCTGGAACTGGGAGATGGCGGAGCTTGACCGGCGAGGCAAAGTACAGCGACCTGTTCGAGTGGCAGCTCTACAATGCTGCCGCGGTGGGCATGGGGCTGGACGGCACGACCTACCTCTACAACAATCCGCTCGCCTGCCGGGGAGGCGTGACACGCAAGCCCTGGTACGCCGTGCCGTGCTGCCCATCCAACCTCTCGCGCACCTGGGCGGACCTGGGTAAGTATATTTACTCCACGGGCAAGGCTGAAGTACGCGTCCACCAGTACATCAGCAGCCAGCTGGATAACAGGTTGATCCAGCTGCAGACGGCTCGACCGCCAGCATCAACATCATGATGAATACAACCCTCCCGTTTGGCGGGCAGTGCCAGGTTGGAGATACACCCTTTCAGGGTCTCCCCGCCTTATTCAACAGCCCGAGTCTCGAAACCCTTGAATTTACGCTTTGCCTGCGCGCTGCCCGGTTGGGGGGATATCAAATTCCAGATCACGGGCGGGGAACCAGGAGGGACGATGCAGGTACTGGAAACAGGGCAACCTGAACAATCCACACCCATTCGAGGCTACCGCCGGTGGATATGACCCGCGCTTCTGCCCGGTGGATTTCCATCCGGCGCAAGTGGAAGCCCGGCGATGTGATTGACCTGGTCTTTGTTTTTGATATTCTCCTGCGCCGCGCCAGCCCGCGGGTGCGTGGACACAGCGGGAAGGTTGCCCTGTCGCATGGACCCATCCTGTACTGCCTGGAAAGCATTGACAACCCGGGGGTGGACATATTTTCCGCCCATATCGGTGACCACCTTGAACTGGGCATTCCCCCATCCCACAACTCGGAGGGGAGGCGCGTGCCATCCTCGGTCGCACCCCGGAAGGAAAACAGCTCACCTTCATCCCATATCACCTGTGGGGCAACCGCGGTCCCTCGCAGATGACCGTCTGGTTCAATGAATGAAGGAGAAATGATATGACCGACGAAAAGGAAATCGCCGAAACCATCATTGCGATGGAGAGCGCCGCATTGGATCGTTGGGGAAAAGGCGACCCGTCCGGTTTCCTGGAGATCTACGCGCCGGACATGCTCTACTTTGACCCTTACCGGGAAAAACGCATCGACGGGGTCGAAGCATTGACAAAACTATACGAGGAGATCCGGGGACAGGTCCAATATGACCGCTTTGAACTGATCGATCCCTGCGTGCAAACTGATGGCAAACTGGCGGTGCTCTCCTTCAACTACGCCTCCTATACGGGAGACAAGCGCGACGCCTGGAACTGCACCGAGGTTTACCGCCTCGACAAGGAAGGCTGGAGGATCATCCATACGCACTGGTCGTACACGCGCCACCCAGGCATCGTGGGAAGTTAAGACAACGGAGATAACATGCAAAACGAACTAACCCAACCCGGTCCACTGCTCAAGCCCGACGGCAAACTTGCCCAGGTCGGCTGGGCGCGCCAACCCATCCTCGATTGCAACCTTGAGGCTGCCAACTTTTACACCATCAAACCCTTTCAGCGCTTCCGCATCAAGCGCTGGGATTACTACGCGGTCTTCAGCCCGAAGCGCTTCTTCTCCGCGACCATCGCCGACCTGGGTTACGCCGGCAACCTGTTCGTGTACACAATGGACTTTGAAACCGGCGACCTGCATGAGGAGGGACTGGTCGTTCCGTTCGGCAAGGGAGTGACCCTGCCGCGCAACTCAACAGAAGGCAACAGCCACTTTGAAGACTCCCGCCTCAAACTGGACTTCAGCCTGCATCCCGACCACCGGCATTTATCCGTCTCGATGCCCGGCGTTCCACGATGGGCGCGGCATCTCTGCGGAGATCGACCTGCAGATGCCGACAGGTTACGAATCGATGAACATCGTCATCCCGATCGGGCAGAAGCGCTTCTACTGGAACCGCAAGATCAACTGCCTGCCCGCCAGCGGGACCGTCAAGTACGGCGACCTGACCGAGACGCTCGACCCGAAAACCTGCCTGGGCTCGCTGGACTGGGGGCGCGGCGTCTGGGAATATCAATCCTTCTGGAACTGGGCAAGTGCCTCCGGTTTCCTGCCTGACGGGCGCACGCATCGGGCTCAACCTGGGCTGCGGCTTTGGCGACCTCTCCAAGGCGGGCGAGAACGCCTTCATCCTGGACAACCGCATCCACAAGCTGGAACAGGTCAAGTTCGATTACACCTCCGGCGATTACATGAAACCCTGGAAGTTCACCGACACCGAGGGCCGCCTCGACCTGGTCTTCACGCCCTTCAAAGACCGCACTGCCACAACCAACCTGGCGGTCATCACCAGTGAGGTGCACCAGATGTTCGGGCGCTACAACGGCACGCTCATCACCGACGACGGCGAAGAAGATACAGATCAAGGATCTGATCGGCTTTGCAGAAGAACATCATGCCAAGTGGTAGATGCATGCAAACGCCCTGGAAACCTGCTGAACCCATCCCCCTGCCGGAATACCCGCGCCCGCAGATGACGCGACCGGATTGGGTCAACCTGAACGGCTGGTGGGATTACGCCATCCGGTCGAAGACCGGATCAGTGCCGGATAATTTTGACGGAAGGATCCTCGTCCCCTACCCGGTGGAATCCCTGCTCTCCGGCGTTCAGAAACCTTTGCTGCCCGACCAGCGACTCTGGTACCGATCGGACATTCGAGAAACCGGGAAGAGAAGGTCAGCGGGTTCTGCTCCATTTCGGCGCGGTGGATTATCAATGCCAGGTCTGGATCAACGGCAAAGCCATCGGCTCGCACACGGGCGGTTACCTGCCCTTCACTTTTGACATCACCGACGCGCTCAAGGATGAAGAGAACGAACTGACTGTTTCGGTTTGGGATCCCACCGACACGGGCTTGCAGCAACGCGGCAAGCAGGTGCTCAATCCCAGGGGCATCTGGTACACACCCATCTCGGGCATCTGGCAGACCGTCTGGCTGGAGATGGTGCCTGAGATCGAGCATCGAGTCGTTGAAACTGACACCCGACCTGGATGACGGCTCACTGAGCGTGGAAGCTGAAGATCCGCGGCGATGAGACCGGCATCCGGGTGGAGGCGGAGGCTTTCTCAGGCGAAGCACGCATTTCCCTGGGGAGCGCGCTGGCAGGCGAGTCCCTGCGGCTCATAATTCCAAATCCACATCGTGTGGAGCTCCGCCGATCCACACCTGTATGACTTGCGCGTGCGGCTGAACAGAAACGGCAGGACCGTGGATGAAGTGGGAAGTTACTTTGCCATGCGAAAGTTTGGCTTGGCGAAGGATGGAAGTGGTCACCTGCGATTCACCTTGAATGGCGAGCTGACTGTTTCTCTATGGTCCACTCGACCAGGGATACTTCCCGGATGGGCTGTACACGCCGCCCTCGGAAGAGGCGATGCTGTATGACATCGAGTACACGCGGGCGCATCGGCTGCAACATGATCCGCAAGCACATCAAGGTGGAGCCGCTGCGCTGGTATTATCACTGCGACCGGCTGGGGATGATCGTCTGGCAGGACATGCCGAACGGCGGGCTGATCGACGGGGAGATGGTGGCGATCCTTTCGCTGATGCTCGGCTTTCACCGCAACGACACCCGCTGGCTGAAACGCTTCGGACGGGCGGATGAATCCAACCGCGCCGAGTACCGGGCGGAACTAAAGGGCATGATCGACCACCTGTACAACTCCCCTGCATCGCCGTCTGGGTGCCGTTCAACGAGAGCTGGGGGCAGTTCCAGGCACGCGAGGTGGCGGAGTGGGTGAAGGCTTATGACCCCGGCCCGGCTGGTGGATCACGCCTCGGGCTGGTTCGACCAGGGCGGCGGGGATTTCAAGAGCAGCCACATCTACTTCAAGAAACTGAAACGCCCCCGCAAAGATCAGCGGGCTTTCGTCATCTCCGAGTTTGGCGGATACAGCCTGAAGATACCGGATCACATGTGGGATGAGAACAAAGAAATTCGGCTATCGCTTTTATGAAACACGCGAGGAATTGACGGAAGCCTACCTGAGCCTGCTGGAGAACGAATTGAAACCGCTGATCGCACAGGGGCTGACCGCGGCAGTCTACACCCAGACGACCGACGTGGAGATCGAGATCAACGGTTACCTGACGTATGACCGGAAAGTGGAAAAGATGGATGCACGCAAGCTCCGCGCGGCGCATGCAGGTTTGCGCATCCGTTAGCGGTCCAACTTGTCTGCAATAAATCCAAATTCCCGCTTGACATCCCCGCCAGATGCAGGTAATCTCCAGCGCATGCGACGCTGGTATAAATTTCACCGCGATCTCGGCTTGCAGCTGCTCGCTTTATACCTGCTGCTGATCATTCCCTTCCTTTTAACCCTGTGGATATTCGACGGGCTGGTCGGTCAGCGAATTCGTGAAGATGTACAAACCAGCGACCTGTCCCTGGCTCAGGCGATTGCCCAGGAAACAGACCTCTCGATCGGCACAGCCCTGAATATGGTGGCAGGACTGGCTTCCTATCCCGGAGTGGTGGCTGCCGATATTCCCTCGATGGAAGGGATATTCCAAACCATCCTGAACACGCGCCCGGATGTGAACCTGGTCTACCGGCTGGACGCCAGCGGAAGGATGTTCTACCATTACCCCACAGGACCTGGCTCAACGATCGGGGATGATTTTTCCTTCCGGGATTATTTCCAGAATGCACTGCACACAACCCGTCCTCTGGTTTCACAGGGGCGTATCTCACCCACAACGCAGGAGGCGGTTGCGACTGCGGTCATGCCGCTCTGGTCTCCCGAAGGGGAATTTCTCGGTCTGGTTGGAGCGAACATTCGTCTTCAAAGCCTGAACCAGACCCTGAAGGCGATCGCGTCGGAGCAGGACACAGACCAGGCATTCCAGATCATCATCCTTGATTCGGCGGATCAGATCATCGCCTATGCTGACGACAAGTTTCTGCTCCACCCGGCAGGCGACCTTCTCCCGGTGGAGTACTTCAACACGCTGTTCGAGGAAAACCATACCTTTATCCACACCGGGCCGGATGGTGAAGAGCGTCTCTACACACATGCGCACATCCGGGATATTGGCTGGCATGTGATTGTCAGCCGCCCCACTTCCGTAGCCTTTGCAACACAGATCTTCCTGCAAAGAATTGCCATCATCGCCGCAGCAACATTCCTGCTGATCGGGGTGATCTTCTGGTTGACCCTGACCTACCGCGTCATCCTTCCCATCGAACGCCTGGCACCCATCAGCGAGGCGATCGGATTGAACCAGGCACTGAGCAGGGAAGAGCGGAATCATCTCACCCGGGAATCGCTGCGCAGCGACCAGATCGGTCATCTCATCCGCAGTATCATAAAAATGGAAGATTCGATCGCGCGCGCATGCGGGAGCAAGCCACCCTGCTGGAGACAAGCACGGCTGTTATTTCCAGCCTGGACCTGGAAACTGTGCTGGATCAGATCCTGGAACAAATGGGACGTTTGCTGACGATCCAGATGTACGCCATCATCCAGCTGGACAACAAGTCCGGATCCTTCCGCATCCGCGCCAGCCGCGGCCTGTCGAGGCAATTTACGGAAAGCCTGTCCATCCGACCATCCGAACCCGACTCGGTGACCATGCGCGCGCTGAACAGTCGCCAGCCTGTGCAGGTCAGTGATACGGAAAATGACCCGTCCTATAGGATCCGCCGGCTGCGCGCCCGCACCGAGGGGTACCGCGCCATTCTCGCCGTGCCCCTTCATACCACCCACGCGCCGCCCACCGCACTCGTTGTTTTCCATCCCACCCCCCATAATTTCACAGAGAATGAGATCCAGCTCCTGGTAAATTTTGCCAATCATGCCGCCATGGCTGTGGAAAACGCTGTCCTGTTCGAACGCAGCGACATGCAACTGGAGCAGCAGACGCGCCGCATTGAGTCGCTGGTCGAATCCATGCATGATGGATTGATCCTCAGCAACCTGGAAGGCAGGACCGTTTATGCCAACGGCCGCGTGGGAATAATGGCTGATCTATCGACGACCGAACTGGCGGCGCTCCCCGTAAACCAGATCCTGGAGCGCATACTGACCCGTTCCCAGGACAGCGAAATTGTGCGCCGGCGCGCACGAAAAATATTCGAAAAAAGTGGAGAGCACAACGCGGAAGTATCCCTGGCGGCTGACGGTCGGACAGCCTACCTGCGGCTGGAAACCTTTGACGTGGCAGATTCACGCGGAACCCTGATCGGACGCGGCCTGCTCCTGCACGACATCACTGCCGACCGGGAACTGGACCGTATGCGTGCCAGCCTGGTATCCACCGTTTCCCATGAGTTACGCACCCCCCTGGCGGCGATCAAGGGTTACGCCACCACGCTCCTTGCCGAGGATGTGCAATGGGACCGCGATTCGCAAAAGGAATTTTTAAAGATCATTTCCGAGGAATCCGACCGCCTGAGCGAACTGGTCAACAACATCCTGGATCTTTCGCGGCTGGATGCAGGAGAACTGCGCCTGGAACGGGTGAAATGCGACCTCGAGGAGACAATTCGAGAGGCTGCAAAACGCGTCCGATTTAACGGGAACCGCCTGGAGGTCAATATCGAAACGGGTTTACCGGCGTTGTACGCCGATCCCATCCGTCTTGAGTCGATCCTGAGGAACCTGTTCGAGAATGCCATCAAGTATGCAGGAGATGAGACCTCGATCCGGGTGCATGTCCAAAAATTGAAGGGAAATTTCCTGTTCCGGGTTGCTGACGATGGACCGGGCATCCCGTCCGGGGAGAGATCCCGCGTCTTCGAGAGTTTCTATCGCGTGGATGACAGCCTGACACGCACGGAAAGCGGGGCGGGACTTGGACTGGCGATCTGCCAGGGGCTGGTACGTGCACATGGCGGTGAGATCTGGGTCGAACCACAGGAACGCGGCGCATGCATCGCGTTCACAATTCCTGTAAAGGTGAAGAAGGTGAAAGCGTGAATATAACCGTCCTGGTTGTGGATGATGAAAAACCGCTGAGGGAATTTGTACGGCGCAACCTTGAAGCGCGCGGGTACAAGGTGACATGCGCCTCCAACGGACTGGAAGCCCTGGCATTCTTCAATGATGAAAAAACGGACCTGGTGATCCTCGACATCATGATGCCGCACCTGGATGGATTGGAGACCACGCGACGCATCCGTACCGAGTCACACGTGCCGATCATCATATTAACCGCCATGGGCGAGGAGGCTGATAAGGTGCGCGCCTTTAACCTGGGCGCGGATGATTACCTGACCAAGCCATTTGGAGTGGGGGAATTGCTTGGACGCGTCCAGGCTGTCCTGCGCCGCTCACGCTGGAGTGAAGCACCTGTTCCGGATGAACGACTGGTGCGCGGCGAGATCTCTGTGGACATGACCCGCCACGAAGTGAAGATGCGCGGGGAGCTGGTGGAGTTGACCCCCATCGAGTTCAACCTGCTGGTCTACCTGATGCGGCATGCAGGCAAGGTGCTCTCCCATCGTGACATTCTGCACAACGTATGGGGACATGAGTATGGCAGCGAGGTGGAGTATCTGCGCGTATATATGGGGCACCTGCGCCAGAAATTGGAAATCGATCCGGTCAAACCAAACTATATTCTTACCGAGCGGGGGATCGGCTATCGCTTTGGGGAATAGGATGCTCCTCCAGACCGGTACATTTGGACGACCCGGTTTTTACGGATTTTTTATCTAAGGCATCCCTGTTTTTAGTCTATTTTTGTATTGGTTTCGTAGAATGGGGACTATTGGCAGAATCACCTGACCTGCCAGAAACCGTTTTTCCCAAAGGAGGAGTACGTTATGAATCGCAAATTGTTCGCATTGCTATCGGTCTTGGCGCTTGCCAGTCTTGTGCTGGCGGCTTGCGGTCCCGCGCCAGACACCGACCGAACCCCCGGTGGTGGTGACCGAAGCCCCCACCGAGGCACCCGTCGTGACCGAGCCTCCCGCTCCCGTGGAGAAGACCATCGTCATCGGCTTTACTTCCTCGCTGACCGGCTCGCAGGAAGTGTCATCGAAACGCCAGGTGGCTGGTTTTAACCTGTGGATGCAGCAGGTCAATGATGCTGGGGGCATCAAGTTGAGCGATGGGTCTGTCATTAAATTTTCCGCGCAGACCTATGATGATGAATTCGACCAAGGAACGCGTGCAGGAACTTTATACCCGTCTCATCACGGAAGACAATGCCGATTTCCTGATCAGCCCCTATTCCTCCGGCCTGACCGCCGCGGCCTCCATCATTGCGGAACAGAATGGCAAGATCATGATCACCGCCGGTGCCGCGGAGGATGATGCCTACAAGACCGGCAATACCAGCCTGTTCCAGCTCTATACACCCGGCAGTCAGTATCTCCTCAGCACCGTGGACATGCTCAAGACGCTCGATCCCGAAGCAAAGATCGCCATCGTCCACGAGAATGACAAGTTCTCCACGGCAGTTGTGGAAGGACTGAAGCCCTACCTGGCATCCCAGGGCTTTGAAGTTGTCCTGGAGGAAGGCTACGCTTCGGACACGACCGATTTTGGTCCCGTCATCAATAAGATCGTCGAATCCGGAGCGACGGTCCTGCTCGGCGGCGGACACTATCCCGATGGCAGCACCTTTGCCCGCCAGCTCTACGAACGCAAGGTCGGCTTGAAGTTCATCTCGCTGCTGGTGGCTCCCGCCGATTCAAAGTTCTCTGAACTGGGCGATGCAGCCATCGGCGTGGCAACCTCCAGCCAATGGGAACTCGCGGCCACCCACACTCCTGAAGAAGCCGCCGCGCTTGGCAAGGAATGGTATGGACCCACCGGTGAAGAGTTCGCGGCCGCCTATGAAGCCATGACAACGGCGAAAAACCCACCTACCATGTTGCAGGCGGATACATGGCCGGGCTTGTCCTGCAAAAAGCCATTGAAGACTGCCGACTCGGTCGATCCTGAAAAGGTGAAGGCTGCCCTCGAAGCCATGGATATCTTCACCTTCTATGGTGGCGTCAAATTCGACACCTCGCCTGAAGCACACGGACTTGCAGATCGGCCATCACATGGTCGTCGCACAATGGCAAAAGAACGAGGCTGGCGAACTGGTCCGCCAGGTGATCTGGCCGGCAGATGTGGCGAATGCGTACCGCCTCTCTATCCCAATTCCAGCACCATAATATCAGCATCGATCATCTCCATGCAGGGGCAGGATGCTATCCTGCCCCCATGTGCTTTATACCGGGAGATGAGCATGCAACAAATTCAACCTGTTATTGGCATCCCTGCCGGATGGCATTCTACTGGGATTTGTAT
The DNA here is from genome assembly GCA_963823545.1 of uncultured Chloroflexia bacterium. Lineage (GTDB taxonomy): Bacteria > Chloroflexota > Anaerolineae > Anaerolineales > Villigracilaceae > Denitrolinea. The sequence continues at coordinate 142,933 of CAWGMC010000006.1, forward strand.
ATGGTCTGGCGGCAATGGGCTTGACATTGATCTGGGGGGTCATGAATGTGATCAACCTGTCACACGGTCCCATCATTGCGCTGGGAATGTTCGGAACCTTTTTCGTTTTCACCCGACTCGGGTCTGAATCCCTATGCAGGCTTGATTCCCATCGCGATCATTGGCTTATTGCTCGGCATCCTGATCTATATGGTCGCCGTGCATCGGGTGATCAACGCCCCGCATCTCTCTTCGCTCCTGGCAACATTTTCCGTGAACATGATCATCATCGGTCTGGGAACTGCGGCGCTTCACCACCTCCCCCTACAATGTGGATTTTTCGGCAGGCAGCATCAAATTGGGATCGACGACCCTGCTTGGCACGCGCCTGATCGCCGCGCTGGTCGCCATGCTTTTCACCGGCGGCTTGTATCTTTTCCTGTACCGAACCAGGCCCGGGAAAATACATCCGTGCAGTCGCCAATAATCGCGCCGCAGCAGAATTGATGGGCATTCCATCCACGCGCATCCTGGCCTTGAGCTTTGGCCTGGGCACCATGCTGGCGGCTGTCTCCGGCGCGTTGATCGCAACATTCTTTCCGTTCAGCATCCTCGCTGGGGGCAGTTATGAACTAAAGAGCTTCGTCATCGGCGTCCTGGGTGGACTTGGGAAATCCCGATCGGCGCGTTGTTTGGCGGTTTGATCCTTGGGATCCTGGAAGGGATCATCCCTGCCTTTCTTGAAACATCCTGGGTGCCGGTGATCGAATTCGGCCTGTTCGTTGTCATTCTCCTGGTGCGCCCAAGCGGGCTGTTTGGAGCAAAACAATGAAAACCTGGCATAGATACAGTGGCATTATTCTTCCGCTGCTGGCGGTTGCCGCTCTGGCGCTCTGGCCGGTGATCACGGGCAAAGCCGCCAACCGCGAAAGCGCGTTCACCATTCTCAAGGCGGTGGCCCTGGCATCGAGCTTGAACATCCTGCTCGGATATACCGGCTATGTCAGTTTTGGGCACATCGTCTTTTATGGATTTGGCGGCTACGTGGGCATCTTTCTTCTGACCGAAAAAGGCTGGTCACTATGGACAGCCATGCTGGCTGGCGGAGTTGCGTCCGGCATCCTGGCGTTCCTGCTCGGTTCTGCCATTCTGCGATTGCGCGGCGCTTATTTCGCCCTGGCAACCATCGGCATCAACGAAGCCATGCGGGCATTCATCAACAACTTCGACCTGTTTGGCGGACCGACCGGCATCACACTGAATTTCAGTGTTTACAAAGCCTATGGCGGCGCGGCGCAGGCACTGCAAACCTCCTTCTATATTGGCGCAGGACTTGCCATTGCTGGCATTGCTCATTAGCTATTCTTGTCCGCACATCCAAATTCGGGCTGGGATTGCTGGCGATCCGCGAAAATGAAGATGCCGCGGAAGTGATGGGCGTCTTCACTCCCAGGGCAAAGACCTGGGCATATGTGCTTTCCGCCATCGTCCCCGGCATGATCGGCGTTCTATTCTTCTTCAAGAATGGAAATGTCGAACCGCATGATGCCTTCCCGCTGCATGCCTCCATCGAACTGCTGGTGATGGTCATGCTTGGGCGGACAGGGAACGGTGCTGGGTCCGATCCTGGGCGCATTTGCCTATCAGGGCATGCGCGGCTATCTGGTGACCAGTCGCTTTCTTCAAGGATATTCAACTATCGGTATCCGGCGCACTGCTGCTGATGATCGTGCTCTTCATCCCTGCAGGTGCGATCGGCTGGCTGCGCACCGCATTCCCGCTTTGAGGAGGTATCTGCCATGACCATCCTTCTTTCCTTGCAGGGCGTCTCAAAACGCTTTGGCGGATTGCAGGCCCTCACCAACGTGACTTTCGATCTGCCGAAGGGCAGATTCTTGGATTGATCGGTCCGAACGGCGCGGGCAAGACCACCCTCTTCAACGCGATCAATGGTGTTTATCCCCCCGAAGAGGGACGCATCATCTTCCGGGACAAGGATGTGACCCGGGCAAGACCCTATCAGCTTGCCCGGATGGGAATGGCTCGCACACATCAGATCGTCCAGCCGCTGAACGAACTGTCGGTTCGCGAGAACGTGATGGTGGGCGCTTGCTTCGGACACGAAAATCATGCCCTTGGCAACGCGGCCAAGATCGCGGAGGAGGTGCTGGAATTTGTCGGGTTGGCAGCGCAGTGCCGATCAACTGGCGGGCAGTCTCAACGTCGCCCAAAAGAAGCGCCTGGAAATGGCACGCGCACTGGCAGCGCATCCCTACCTGCTCCTGCTCGATGAAGTGCTGGCAGGGCTCAATCACTCTGAGATCGACGACATGGTCCAGACCGTTTTGAAGATCCGCGAGCAGGGTATGACGATCATGATGATCGAACACGTGATGAAGGCGGTGATGAACGTCTCGGATCGGATCATGGTGCTGGATTATGGACAACAGATCGCAGAAGGCAACCCCCAGGAGATTGTCAAAAATGAGCGCGTCGATCGAAGCCTATCTCGGCGATCCGCACCTGGCAGAACGGCTGATGGAGGATGGATAAACATGGCATTCTTGAAATTCGAGATCTTACCTCCGGTTATGGAGAAGTGCAGATCTTGTGGGGGACCATCATTATCCCTGCAGGAGAAAAAATTGACCTGCCTGGTCGGCGGCAACGGCGTGGGTAAAACCACCATGCTCCGCTCGATCATGGGGTTGTTGCAGCCCTGGAAAGGCACGGTCTGGTTCGAGGGCAGGGATGTCAGCCGAATGCCCGCCTATGCCAAAGCCGAAATGGGACTTACCCTCGTCCCCGAAGGCAGGCAGTTATTCACCAGACATGACCGTCTAGGAGAACCTGGAAATGGGTTCCACCAACCGCCGCGCCCGACCTAAAATGAAGCAGAACCTGGAGCGGGTCTATGACATGTTCCCGCGCCTGCAAGGAGCGCCGCACTCAAAAGGCTGGCACCTTGAGCGGGGGCGAACAGCAAATGCTGGCAGTCGGACGAGGCATCATGTCCGATCCGGTTGTACTGATGGTGGATGAACTTTCACTGGGTCTTGGCGCCCGTGCTCACCCTGAACTTGTTCGAGAGCATGAAGAAATTGCGGGATGACGGCATCACCTTGTTATTGGTGGAGCAGAACGTGCAGTTGGCACTTGCCATCAGCGATTATGGGTATGTGCTGGCAGAAGGTAAAGTGGGGATGGAGGGTCCCGCCAGGCAACTGATCAATGATGAACACATTCGTTCGGCATATCTTGGATTATGAAATTGTCCGGCAAAGTATTTTGAAAATAGTCACACCCCAAAAAGCGGTCCCTGTCGAAATTGACAGGGATCGCCTGTTTCCCAAACCTCAGCGTTTCCAGGCGAGGAAAGCCTCCAGCAAGGGACGATTGATCAGGATGTCATTGCTCTCGTGATCGGTGAGTTCCACATCCACGGCGGCGATGCCGTTCTGGGAAGCCCAATCGATGAGCTGACCGGTGTACTGGCAGCCGGGATCGTTCACCGGGGGATAGAGATAAAAGCTGACCGCTGAAAGGGCGCGCGCCAGGCTGTCGGATGCCGGATCGGGTTCAGGACGCCCGCCGGCAAAAATGGCGGACATGGCACTGTGGTAGCTGATCAACGCCTCCACGTGGTATGTGAGCAGGAAGTCACGCAGGGCACGCGCCTCGGGTTCGGAGAAGGGCGCCTCACCTGCCGTGATATAGGTGGTATTGAAACAGCCCGTGCGGTCCCAATCCGCCTGCCACAAGGCATCCCAGTTGCGGTTGATATCCACGCCATTGGCATTGGAACGCCCCTGGGGAAGGTTGAGATAATCGTAAAAGCCATCCGGGTTCAAAACCGGCAGGAGGTAGAGGGTGATATCCTCCGGTACGGTGATCAGCCCTTTTTTCAGGTCATCCCTCAGCAGGTAGACCAGGGTGGCAGTGTTGGATTCATACCCGCCGTGGATGGCTCCGACGATCATGCGCGCGACCGGTCCGTTCCCGAAGCGGTAAACATCCAGTGGCTTCCCCTCGACCGACATGCCGATGGAAAAAGCCTCCCCCTCCGGCGCGGCAGGTGTGAAGGTGGCTTCCGGTACGGAGGTATATGTAGGTGCAAAGACGGGGGTGATGGTGTAAGTCACCGGCAATGGCGTGGGAGCAGGCTGGGAATGCGTGGGTGTCGGGGAATCCGGGAACGGCAGGCTGAATGCAGGGCGGTCCGACAGCAGGTTCAGAATAACGATGAAAAGGGTGAACAGGATCGCCGCGATGAATAAACCTGCCAGCAGGAAGATGAGGGTCTTCTTATTGGTCGATGAACGCCGCGATGACTTTTTCATTGGCAGGCATCACTGGCAGATGAAATAGGCATCCTTGTCATCCCAGCCTTCGCGCGCCCAGCCGATGACCGTCCGGTCGGTGACCCAGGTGCGGTTGTAATCGTAGCCCTGTTTGCCGAATATGGTGCCTGTGGCGATCTCGATCTTCCACCACCAGAAGTCATCCGCGCAGACCGGTCCCTGCAGGATGCGGATGGTGGTCCCCGGGTAGAGCGAAAGGATCTCGGCGGCATTCATGTCGGCAGACCTGCGGACAATGACGCGCTCGGACTGGGTGCAGATCCTTGCCTCACGGTTCACCTGCAGGCGGGTGGGATATTTCGCGCGCGGGCAGGAGGGCGTCGCACTGGGCGGAGGAGCATCGCGTCGGCGGTCGTGTTGTGGGAATCACCAGCTCAGACTTGGATGTGGGCTGCACCTCGACCGGTCGGGTGGTGGGAGCGACATAAGGGATGACCTCATTCGGCGCTTCTGTTGCCGGGGAATTCATGCCCTGGATGATTAAGATCGCGCCGGCGACGACGCAGATCCCGATCAGGAGCGACGGCGATGCCTCCCAGTCCGAACGGAATGAATCGTTTCCAACCTGGGGAGCGGGAACCTGATCCGCCCTCGTATTGCCTGGTTTGCCCAACTCCCCCCGCCTGCTGCATGGTTTGCCCGGTGCCGGTACTGCCCTCATACTGCACGGTCGGTTCAAAACCCGCCATCGAGGTCGGCGTTGAATCCATCAGGGTGGTTCCCTGGGTCTGGGCTTTTTTTCTTTCCACCTTCGTGATCGTGGAGACATCTCCACGCGCCAGCCCCTCCAGCGCAGCCGCGAAATCATCCATCTTCTGGTAACGGTCATCCGGCTTCTTGGCGAGCGCCTTCAACAGCACCCGTTCCGCGGCTTCGGGCAGGTTCGGGGCGAAATCCCTGGGGCGCGGCAGCGGCTCGCTGACATGCTTGAAGAGCACCGCCATGGGCGTATCCGCCTGGTAGGGTTTGCGCCCGGTCAGCATTTCGAACAGGACCACCCCCAGGGCATAGATATCCGCCCGGTGGTCCACGTTCTTGCTGGTCGCCTGCTCCGGCGCCATGTACTCGGGTGTTCCGATGGTCACGCTGGTGCCGGTGAGGTCCACCTTGACCTCGTCGCCGATGATCTTGGCGATGCCGAAATCGGTCAGCATGGGGTCGCCGGATTCCGTGATGAGGACGTTGGATGGCTTGACATCCCGGTGCACCATGCCCTGCCCGTGGGCGTATGCCAGGGCACGTGCAATGGGCACCAGGATGGCGGCAGCCTCGCTGGTAATCCATCGGCTTGCCGTGCAGTTTCTGCTTCAGCGTCCCGCCCGGCAGATAGGGCATGACCAGCCAGGGCTTCTCCTCGTACTTGCCGTAATCCAGCACCTTGACGATGTTGGAATGCGTCAGGCGGGCGAGCGCCTTGGCTTCGCGTTCGAAGCGGATCAGGGCGCTCTCCAGGATGTTGGGAGCCAGGTTTTCCGTGCGGATGACCTTGACCGCCACGTTCGTCTCCAGGCGGGTGTCGTAGGCTTTATAGACGGTCGCCATGCCCCCTTCGCCGAGCTGCTCAAGGATGTGATAGCGTCCAATGGATTGACCGGTTAGATCAGCCATGCTTACTCCCTGTTTGAACCGCAAATTGCCAAATTTGCGCATCTGCTTTCCCTTTCCTGAAGTGATGGGTAATCGTGAAATATGAATGGTCTTATTTTATGCCATTGTCAATGGTATGACAAGAAATCTGGTTCCATAATAATCTTCTATTATTCGATTTTTCCATGACAAGAGCGGAGGCAAAGGGATCATCTCTTCACATTTCCCACACAATTTCGAAACCCCTTCTTGACAGGGCAGTTTTATAAACTTGGTATACTCATGAAAGGTCTAAATGACAAAAACCATCCTGGTCGTGGACGATGAAAAACGGCTGGTCTCCCTGGTGGAAAGCTACCTCACGCAGGAGGGCTACCGCGTCGTCACCGCGCACGATGGGAAGCAAGCCCTGCTCGTTGCGAGCCGCGAAAAGCCCGACCTGATCATCCTTGACCTGATGATGCCCGAAATGGACGGCTACGAATTCATGCGCGCCCACCGCGCCGAAAAGAACACACCCATCATCCTGCTGACCGCCCGCGTGGATGATGATGAAAAGGTGATCGGGCTGGAGGTCGGCGCGGATGATTACGTGACCAAGCCCTTCCGCCCGCGCGAACTGGTGGCACGCGTGCGCGCCGTCCTGCGCCGCGCAGGCAACACGGAACCGGTCGCAAATGTCCTGCAAGCGGCGGATATCCACCTCGACCGGGAGACGCGCCTGGTCAAGGTGCAGGAGCGCTTCGTGGACCTGACCCCCTCCGAATTTGACCTGCTGGCGGCGTTGATGTCCTCGCCCGGGACGGGTCTTCTCCCGCCTCGACCTGCTGGATATCATCCAGGGCGTGCGCTACGAAGGCTATGAGCGCACCATCGACACCCACATCAAGAACCTGCGCGCCAAGATCGAGCAGGATGCGCGCGATCCGCACTACATCGAAACCGTGTACGGCATCGGCTATCGCTTCACGCGGGACTGACCCATGCGCTCCATCACCATCAAACTCATCCTCGCCTTCCTCGGCATCGGTCTCATCAGCATCAGCATGATTGTCCTGCTGGCGCGCCAGAACACGCGCACCGAGTTCAACCGGTTCATCGCAGGCGACCGCGGGGATGACCTGGTGGCAGAATTGGTGAACTTACTATCAAACCAACGGCTCGTGGGATGGAGTGGACACAGCCCTGGCTCCCGGGGAGGGTGAACCTCCTTATCCATCCTTCACGATCGCAGATGAAAACGATCAGGCGCTGATCGATGGCAGAGGCTACCACGCGGGCGACATCCTCCCAAACCACGATCTGGGATTCGGCATCCCCATCAGTGTGGATGGGAAGATCGTGGGCGTGCTGGTCATGGAACGGCAGCCCTTCCCCGGCAGCCAGCGTGAGGAGGAATTCATCCAGCGCATCAACCAGTTTTTCATGTACAGCGGACTCGGCGCGGGATTGATCGCCCTGCTGCTGGGCATCCTGCTTTCACGCACCATCTCCCGCCCCATCCGCGAACTGACGCAAGCCACGCACGCGGTTTCAGAGGGAGACCTCGACCAGCAGGTGCCCGTCCGCTCGAAGGATGAGATCGGCGAACTCGCACGCGCCTTCAACAAGATGAGCGCGGAACTGTCGCGCTCGGTCAATGCGCGCAAACAAATGACCGCAGATATCGCCCACGAACTGCGCACGCCGCTCAGCCTGATCCTCGGTCACGCCGAAGCCGTACATGACGGCGTCCTGCCCCCCAGCCGGGAAAATTTCGAGATCATCCGCGAAGAGGCAGCCCGCCTCGAACACCTGGTGAACGACCTGCGTACCCTGTCCCTGGCTGATGCCGGTGAATTATCGCTTGCCCCGCAGGTCATCTCACCCGAAAAACTCCTGCAGGAGGTGGCATCCCTCTACCAGTTCCAGACCCGGTCAAAGGATCTGAAGCTGAACCTTGAGGTCAGCCCGTCTCTGCCAGGCATTGAAGTGGACCCCGGGCGCATGACCCAGGTGCTCAGGAATCTGCTCGATAATGCCGTGCGTCACACCCCTGCCGGCGGAAGCATAACCCTGGCAGCCCGTGAGACAGCCGGCAGGGTGGAACTCCGCGTCAGTGATACCGGTCCGGGTCTCCCCGGCACGGACCTGGCGCGCATCTTCGACCGCTTCTACCGCACCGACGAGTCCCGCCACCGCGATGAGGGCGGATCCGGGCTGGGGCTTGCCATTGCCAGGTCCATTGTCCTTGCACATGGCGGGCAGATCCGCGCAGAGAGCGAACCGGGCAGGGGCTTGACGGTCATCATCACCTTGCCCGTAAAACAATAGACCCTCCAGCCCAACTGTATTTGGAGTTCTGAAGCTCTGCTTCAGATTTGAAGTCCTGAAGCTCTGCTTCAGGTTTGGAGTCCTGAAGCTCTGCTTCAGGTTTGAAGTTTCCTGAAGCTCTGCTTCAGATTTGAAGTCCTGAAGCTCTGCTTCAGACTTGCAGTTTCTGAAGCTCTGCTTCAGATTTGAAGTCCTGAAGCTCTGCTTCAGATTTGAAAGTCCTGAAGCTCTGCTTCAGGTTTGGAGTCTCTGAAGCTCTGCTTCAGGTTTGGAAGTCCTGAAGCTCTGCTTCAGATTTGCAGTTTCTGAAGCTCTGCTTCAGGTTTGAAGTCCTGAAGCTCTGCTTCAGATTTGAAGTCCTGAAGCTCTGCTTCAGGTTTGAAGTCCTGAAGCTCTGCTTCAGATTTGAAGTCCTGAAGCTCTACTTCAGATTTGCAGTCCTGAAGCTCTACTTCAGGTTTGGAAGTTCCTGAAGCTCTGCTTCAGATTTGAAGTCCTGAAGCTCTACTTCAGATTTGGAGTCCTGAAGCTCTGCTTCAGATTTGAAGTCCTGAAGCTCAACTTCAGATTTGGAGTCTTGAAGCTCTGCTTCAGGCTTGGAGTCCTGAAGCTCTGCTTCAGGTTTGGAGTCCTGAAGCTCTGCTTCAGGCTTGGAAATCCTGAAGCTCTGCTTCAGGTTTGAGAGTCCTGAAGCTCTGCTTCAGGTTTGAAGTCCTGAAGCTCAACTTCAGATTTGGAGTCTTGAAGCTCTGCTTCAGGCTTGAAGTCCTGAAGCTCTGCTTCAGATTTGAAGTCCTGAAGCTCTGCTTCAGGCTTGGAAGTCCTGAAGCTCTGCTTCAGATTTGAAGTCCTGAAGCTCTGCTTCAGATTTGAAGTCCTGAAGCTCTGCTTCAGGTTTGGAATCTTGAAGTTCTTCAGGGGAGCGGAGGGTTGAGTAGGCCGGAGGCCGTATCGAAACCCGAAGCCGAAGGACCGCCCAACCAGGCAATCTCCCCTTGAGGAACCGGTTTCATGCCTTGCCCGATAAATCCACATGGTATATAATCTGCCCGCCTGAATACGGAGAGGTCGCGTAGTTTGGTTTAGCGCGCACGCTTGGAAAGCGTGTAACCCACAAAGGTTCGCGGGTTCAAATCCCGCCCTCTCCGCCTCAGCCGAGGCGACGTCATGTCGCCACACTTGCACCGCGACCGCAGGGAGTGCCGGAGGTCCTGGCGTCTTTTCAGGGCGTTCGGTGCAGTGCAGGTGTCGGCTATGTAAGCGACGTGAGTCGCTTACGACTGAGCCCCTCACTTTGAGGGGCTTTTCTCTTGCTCCGCGAGGGTGTTCAGAATCCAGTTTGGAGTGTCATTGCGAGGAGGGCGGCGTTCTCCTGCCCGATCGCGAAGCATCCTGTAAGGACGTGGCAATCTCCTGTGACAAGCTTGGCTCACCCCCTCGGGGTGGGTCTTCGCGAAACACACTGCAAATTGCCCCGCCCCCCCAACCGGGTATATCTGACCTGACATGTCTCATCCGCGCCTTGATTAACCATGATCTTCGTACTGGAAGGCATCCCATTTGATCGGACTCCACCGGGGACATGTCAGGTCTCATCAGCTACGCAGGGAGGAAATGGAGTGTAGTATGATGGGTTTATGGGCATATCGGAATGGTCCACGGAGGCCTGCGGTAAAAACCTCGGCATGATCGAGGGACCTCGCCGGGCGAGGAGAATTTCTTATGGATGATTATGAACTCCTGTCCAGATTAAAAGTTCTTGCTTTATATTCGCAAGTGGCTCTGTTTGACGCCAAAACCGAAGACACTTATCCTCAATGGAGAACTGGCGATGAAGCTGTTGTGTTTGGTCGACATGGTGTAGTAGTATCAGTCGCCAACGATCAGGAAGTTCAACTGTTTGTATGCAGGGGAAAAGGAGTTCCTGAAAGCAAAATGTGCGTCTCAGGAGAGATAGAAGTACCGAGCGGCAGTATTGCAGTAGGCAATGTGCCTGCGGCGCAAGTAGCATACTTGCCCGTTCAAAGTGGAAGATACTCGGTGGCTATTTACACTGATGGGATTGGTGGAGAAACAAATAAAGTGTATTTTTTTGTTGAATATATTACAGGTCCATCGTAAACCACACTTGCACCGCGACCGCCAGGAGTGCCGAAGGTCCTCGCCTACACTTCACCCGGTAGATCTGGACATCCAATTCCTAAAAACGCCATTGACAATTTAGAACATTTGTGCTAGATTCAACCTCGTTGATACCCGCCCTCAGCCGAGGCAGCCACAAGCTGCCATCGGCTATGTCAGGGACATGAGTCCCTGACGCATCTTCTTGCAGTCGGGCTCAAGGAGGGTTCTCTTGATTTTCTGTTTCAGAATAACGATTCCCCAATCTCCAATTTGCCGATCCGCCGGTATTCCGCCATTCAAACTCCTGGAGCGAGCAGGGATTCGTTTGTTCAAATTTATTTTAAAAAATCGAGGCGATATCATGTTTCTAATCTTTCGTCTGTCACACTTGCCCTTGCGGGCAGTGCAAGGGTTGCGAGCCCCGCAGGGGCGTGGCAATCTCCCGGCACTACCCGACCAGCCATTTCCAGGATCCCGCCTCCTCAGACGAAACATCATCACTTTTTAAAACAATGGCTTGGGTTTTCTCCAACCAAAATGGATTTGATCCGCGTATTTTTTCTAAATCGAGGCGTTATCATCTTTCTCATCTTCCAACCCACCGCCTGATGTCATTGCGAGGGTGTACCCACCCGAAGCATCTATGAAAGTGCCACACTTGTCAAGGGAAAAATAAAAAGCACGTTCGCACCTTAATAACCTAAGAGCGACTTGTTGAAACAGACCAGGCCGGATTTGCCGGAAGCATCTATTCGTTGTCAAGCAACAAGAGTATCTCCAACAAGCGTGTCGCAATCAATCTACGGTTCTCTATGGAACCAGCTTCGGTACACGCTCACGCTTGTCTTGGCAAATCGGATGTGGGTTCACGATAGGGTTCATTTTTTCTTAGCATCCAATAGGCAGCCTCAGCCAAATGTCTTGCCACGGCACCCACTGCCACGGCATGACCTTTGCGCTGGCGGGTACGCTCATACAGACGGACAACATGTTTGTTGTGCCAGGCAGGTCGGTTGCGATTGGAAGCGATCACATTGGCGGCTTCGATGAAAGCCCATTTCAGGTAGTCATTGGCTTCCCTGCGCAGGTGTCCATAGTGTGTCTTACCTCCGCTGGAGGGACCTTTGGGACACAGCCTGCATAACTGGCAAAATGTTCAGCATCCGGAAAGCGATTGGCGGGTCCCATCTCCTTGGTCACCAATGCGCTGAAGATCTTGCCAAAGCCGGGTAACGTTTTCAAAAGCATGGTGGCGGGTGTGTCTTGAACACATTCTTGGATGCGTTTCTCCAGCAGATCGATTTGTCTTTGCACCTGGTCCAATGCTTCCAATTCCTGGGCAACGCAGGTGTAGGTGTGGGTCGGCAGCTCGAGTATTATCTTTTTGAGGTGTTCGTATCCTTTCCCAACAAAGATATCGCTGTCGTCGATCACCAGTGCATATTTCGCCAGGGTGGCATGCACCCAATTCTTCAGACCGGTGCGGATCTTGCTCAGATACATACGTAACCGCAGCAATTCGCGTTCATCTCTCAGTGAAGTGTCTGGGATCCACACGGTTGGCAGTTTTCCCAGATGGAGCAAGGTTGCCAGTCCTTCCGCATCCAGTTTGTCCGTCTTGTTCACGTTACCCATCATCACTTTCGCCTTGGCGGCATGTGTCAGCAATGGTTCACAGCCTGCTGCCTCAATCGCTTCCGCAATCCAGTACCAGTTCCCAACCGTTTCAAACGCCACTGGTGTGCCTGCTGGATACTGACTCAAATACTCTCTCACCACTTCCGGGCTATGCACCAGTCGCTCGCGTCGGGTCACTTGTCCTGCTTCATTCAGTACGGCAATTTGCGAATACCTCTTATGAACATCGAATCCAAGTTTATAATCAGCCATGTTGCACCTCCGTTCTTTTCTGGGTTTTTCTCAACTCCAAGTATAAGACCGGTCGTGCAACACTTTCATATAATCAATCTCCTGTTACGACCTGTCCCACTTGTCCCAACCTTATCCACAGCCCACTGAACACCATGTTTCCAATTGTCCAGACATCACCTCAAAACACCTCCAAAAAACGTGCAAATTTGCATAAAAACCGCACACTGCCTAAAGGGAAAGTGCATTTGAAAAGAGGTTCAAATCGATCATTGAATTTTTCGTCCCCCTTCTTGGCTCTTGAAAAAACTCCCTGTTTTTCATCAATAAATCGCAGTTTTCCCCTCAAAAATGATTGTCTGGACATAAT
>CAWGMC010000007.1:0-4970 GCA_963823545.1 uncultured Chloroflexia bacterium
GAGAGTAGAGAGTAGAGATTAGTGAATGGTGAATAGTGAATAGTGAATAGTAGAATAGGGGGGCGTCAGCGACTTGTGTCGCTGACATAGCCGACACCTGCACTGCACCGAACGCAGTGCGGTGCAAGTGTGGCGGCATGTCGTCGCCTCGGCTGAGGAGCCCAAAAGCCTGCCGCGAGGAGTTGGAGGTTCAATTCGAGGTTCAATTATGTCCAGACAATCATTTTTGAGGGGAAAACGGCGATTTTTTGACAAAAATCGAGGAGTTTTGAGGGGAGCCAAGAAGGGAGATGGAAAATTCAATGTTCGATTTGAACCTCTTATCAATTTCATTTCCCCTTTAGGCAGGTCGCGGTTTTTATGTAAATTTGCACATTTTTCAGGGGTGTTTTGGGAGGATGTCCAAACAATAAAAATCATGGGAAACGGGGAGAAGTTTCAGGTCCCAAGTTTCAGGTTCCTGGTTCCAAGTGGGCTCGAGAAATGCTCAAAGGACTTCATGTCCCTGGAGTGGGCGACGGCAGATCTGGCAGCTTATCAGCCGAAGAAAAATGAGAAAGATGATAACACGTTGATTCAAAAAAAATACCGGAACAAATCCATTTCGGTTGGAGGAATTCCGAGAGCATTGTTTTAAAAAGGTGATGACGGTTCGTATGAGAGGGCGGGATCCTGGAAGAGACTAGTAGGGAATTACCGGGAATTGCTAAATAGTTTTTGAAGGAGATTGTTCGGGAATAGCCTCGCATACCCTTCTCTGTAGTCAGGGCAAGTGTGACACCTGAAAGATGAGAAACATGATATGGCCGTAGATTTTTTAAAATAAATTTGAACAAACGAATCCCTTCCAGTTCAGGGGTGTGAACGGCGAGATGCGGTAGATCGGTAAATTGGGATTGGGGAATTGTTTTCAGAAGCAAGAATCATGAAGAACCCTCCTTGAGCCCGACTGAGAGTGGGGCGGGTTATGACGATCTCCAATTTAGCACAGATGTTCTAAATTGTCAATGGCGTTTTAGGGAATCGGATGTAGAATCAACCGGGTATGGAAGGAACCTGCATGATAAGAAAAATATTCGATAAAACTGTTTCCAGGTTCATACCAATTTGGTTGATCACATCAGGGAAACATGACTGACCGCCTCGCCCGCTGGATTTCCATTCTCTTCGACAGTTCGATCCTGTCCCTGCCGATCTTCCTGGCTTTCGGCTACATATCCTCCCAGACCCCGGGCTTGCTCTGGGCGATCCTGGTGCTTCTCATTGTGACGGGTATTCCATTGGCTTACCTGCTGATCGGCATCAAAGGCGGCTGGGTCAGCGACATGGAACTTTCCAGGCGTGAAGAACGCCCGCGCTTCATCCTCGTCAGTTTGAGCAGTGACGTACTGGCTTTGCTGGTTCTCCGCTTCCTGGGCGGTCCGCATCTCCTGACCATCATCGTGTTGACCTACTTCTGCCTGGCTATCGTCATGTTCAGCATCTCCAGTTTCTGGAAAATCAGCATGCACATGGCGGGCGTGGGCGGATTTTCCACCGCGCTGGTCTTCGTCTTTGGCGCGCCCGCTGCTGTGGGCGTTTCTCTCCCTGCCGCTGGTCGCCTGGGCACGCCTGCATCGCCGCAAGCATAACATCCCGCAACTTATCGCAGGTGCGTTGGCGGGAGCGATCGTCACCGCGCTGGTATTCGGCTGGATCGGAACGCTTTTTTAAAGATACAAAAAACGACCATCTGGAGGTGAGAGAGGAGAGACCTGCCCTCTTCGAGGACCTTCGGCGGTCAAAGCCGCGCCGGGGAGTGTGACACCATCGCCGAGCAAGAGCTTAAATTCTGTCAAAAAAGCTCTTTGTATTTCCCAATTTTTTATTTTAGCATCGCCCGAAGTTCACCCACCTGTGTTTGTTCAAGTGCCTTTTTGGGAATTGCATTGAAAACGTTTTTTCCAGCAAGCAAAAGGAAGAAATCCTTGCTTTCTATTACTGATTGGTAGTACGACCAGTCAGCATGCGAGTTGCTATTGTTCCTAACAAAATCAATTCCTTGATCTGAAAACGTAATTGCATAGGTTTTTTGATATAGTTTAGGATTTGTTTTAAACACTATCCAAATTCGGAAACGAAATAGCAGGGGAAAAACAACATATAAAACCACGACGAAACCAACAAACCACTTGGAAAGAGTCAAGAGACCATTAACAGCATTTGTACGTTCAATAGGAAGAAATAACGCCGCAAGAAACAACGGAGATAGTGCAAGCACTACAGAAATTGCCACAACCAAGAGGAATATCTTACATCTCTTTTGAGAAAGGTTCCTTCTGCCTGTTTCGTATGCCTTTGCAACTTCCAAAGCATTTAAAACAAAAGGGCGTGTCTGTATGGATCCCAAGTCTACTCCCGATCGACAAGGTTTCGTGCTTACTTATTACTCCAATTCTACTCCAGCGTGGCATAAACTCATTCCGTTTTTCCCACATTCTGTGTTATACTCCCGCCGCTCTGAAAAGAGCGCAATACTTCCGGGAAATTGTTTTGATCACTCTGAATGATAGCCCGACGCAAGATGGTCGGGCTTTTTTGTTGGGCAGGCTGCTCTGAAAAGAAAAGCCCCTTGGCAGGAAGGAAGTTAGTCGGAGTCATCGGGACGTTCCCAATTTAGTGTTGTTGCTTCACCACTCGTCCTTCGACTGCGCCGTGGGTACACGGCTCCGCTCAGGACGGCGGCTGGCAATGACAAAAAGGAAAAGATGACAACCGATTTCACTTCTTTAAACCTGCGCGAGGAACTCGTGCAGGCAGTCACTGCGCTTGGCTATGCCGAGCCGACGCCCATCCAGTCCGCCATGATCCCGGTGATGCTGACCGGCGCGGACGTGATCGGGCAGGCACAGACCGGCACCGGCAAGACCGCCGCCTTCGCGCTCCCCATTCTCCACAACCTTCAATCCAACCGCAAACCACAGGCGCTGATCCTGGCACCCACGCCGCGAACTGGCGCTGCAGGTGGCGGAGGCGACCATCGCCCTCGGACGCCTGCTCAAGGCGCACGTGATACCGGTCTACGGCGGGCAGCCCTACGCCCCACAGGTCAGCCAGCTCAAGCGCGGCGTGGACATCGTGGTCGGCACACCCGGGCGCATCATCGACCTGCTGGAACGCAAGGTGCTCGACCTGAGCGAAGTCAAGACCGTCGTGATCGACGAGGCGGACGAGATGCTCAACATGGGCTTCATCGAATCGGTCGAGGCGATCCTGTCCGCGACGCCCATGGAACGGCAGACAGCGCTCTTCAGCGCGACCATGCCGTCACGCATCCGCGCCCTGGCAAACCGTTTCATGCGCGACCCGCAATTCGTTTCCGTGAAACACGCCACCGTGACCGTCCGGGAAACGGAGCAGCGCTATTACCTGGTGCACGAATCGGACAAACTGAACGCGCTGACCAACCTCTTTGAAATGGAACCCATGACCAGCGCGCTGATCTTCGCACGCACGCGCGCCGAAACGACGCAACTGGCAAGCGAACTATCCGTGCGCGGCTTCCCCGCCGAGGCACTGAACGGCGACCTGGAACAGAACGCCCGCGAACGCATCCTGGGACGCTTCCGGGCGAACACGCTCAAGGTGCTGGTGGCGACCGACGTGGCGGCGCGCGGCCTCGACATCGACGACATCTCGCACGTGATCAATTACCAACTGCCAGACGATCCCGAAGTTTACGTCCACCGCATCGGCAGGACGGGACGCGCCGGAAAGACAGGCATCGCCATGTCCTTCTTTACGCCGCGCGAAAAGCGCCGCCTGCGCGACATCGAAGGCTTCACCAAACAGAAACTCACGCTGGCGAAACTCCCCACCCAGGAGGATATCTTCAAACGCCGCGAGGAACAGGTGCTGGAGCAGATGAAGGTCTGGCTGGCACGCGGGCGCGCCAAGCGCGAACGCCTGATCGTGGAACAACTGGCGGCGGAAGGGCACGACGTGCTGGATATCGCCTCGGCGGCACTGAAACTGGCGCGGGCAGGCGAGAAACAGCGCCCGGTCGCGACGGTCGCAGAGGTGGTGGAGAGTCCCTACCAGCCGCGCGAACGCGACTTCAGCCGGAACCGCCCCAGGACACGGACGGCGCGATTCGGACAGGAACACGGGACGCGATACTTCGGACAGGGTCTCGCACGAGGCAGGCATGATCCGCCTGAAGCTGAACACGGGCAAATATCACGGCGTCCGCCCGAACGATGTGGTCGGCATGATCGCCTACCACGCCGACATCCCCGGCAACACCATCGGCAAGATCCGCATCGAGGACAAGCATACGATGGTGGACATCCCCGAGCAATTCGTGGACAAGGTGCTTGCCAGCAACGGCGATTACCGCATCGGAAAGCACAAGTTCGCGCTGGAAAGAGCGTAAATGTGAACTGGATATAAGGTTAAACCTTCTATCCAGTCGAAATTTGAGTATGCTGGACTGGGGAGACCTTCCCTCTTCGATTCTCTTACATTTACAGCGTGCCGCGAGAAAAACAACCTGGTGGAATGTTGTATAATCCTGTCGTGAGGTTCCCATGACAAACCATAAACTTCTTGAACAGATCAACATGGACCCCAACGTTTTGACTGGCAAACCTGTCATCCGCGGCACGCGCCTGACGGTGGAATACATCCTGAATTTGCTGGCACATGGGCAGGATGCGCAGGAGATCATCAAGGAGTATGAGGGCTTGACGCTCGACGATATTCGTGCCTGCATCCTGTTCGCCAGTAAAACGCTGGAAAACACCTTCTTCATGCCATTGACAACAGAGAGTTCCTGATGCGTTTCCTGAAGGAAGCGTAAATCAACAGCCCCCGAAATCCGGGGGCTGAATGTTTATGCCGGGCGGGGGAGAGCTCTTCATAAGTTTGGATCGGATACAGGAATCTTACCATTAGTATTTTGCGGAGTCCCGCCTGCTTGACAGCCGGCA
>CAWGMC010000008.1:0-3155 GCA_963823545.1 uncultured Chloroflexia bacterium
CGTGGACCATGGCTCCGGGAATCGCGCTGCCCGTGATCGGTGCGCTGGACGATGCTGCCATCGTCGGGCTGGGTGCTTACATCTTCGTGGAACTCTGCCCGCCCGGGGTGGTGAAGGAACATCTGAAGAGCCTGACCAGCAACCTGGGCAGAAGGAAATCCCCCCGGATGAGATCGTGGAGGCGGAGACCACCGACCTGCCGCCTGATGAAAGAAAGTAAGTCATGCGCAGAACAGCCTTCCTCAATCGTGCTGGCATTTGCCGCCTCCGCCTGCGGGGCAAATCCCACGCCTGTTGCTGTTCCTCCAACCGCCACGGCGACACTTCCCCCCATCCCCACTGAGACCCCTTCCCCGCTCCCGGTCCCGGTTGCGGCGCCGACCGATTTCCCGAGCCCCGCTTCCTATCAATGGGAGCTTGTCGGCGGGTGGATTCGTCCCGCCCGCTGGACATCCAGAATGCCGGGGATGGATCGGGACGTCTGTTTATCGTGGAACAGACGGGTGTAATTCGCATCCTGCAGAACGGGGCACTGCTGGAGATACCCTTCCTGGATCTGGGCGGACACGTGGAGGACAAGGGCAATGAGCAGGGATTGTTGGGACTGGCGTTCGCGGACTTTGCGGGAAATCGAATTCTTTTACGTGAACTACACCGAAACGGGCGGCGATACGGTCATCGCGGAGAAATTCACCGCCGCCGGGGATGTTGCCGACCCGAATAGCGAGCTGCGTCTGCTTGGCGTCCAGCAGCCCTTCCCAAATCACAACGGCGGCGGGCTGGCGTTCAGTTCCAGGATGGTTATCTCTACATTGCGCTGGGAGACGGAGGCTCAGGCGGTGACCCGCAGGGCAATGGGCAGAACCTGGGCACCCTGCTTGGCAAGCTCCTGCGCATCGATGTGAACGGCGGCAGTCCGTATGCCATCCCAGCCGATAATCCCTTCGGCAATAAGATATTCCATTATGGTCTGCGCAACCCCTGGCGCTTCTCCTTTGATCCCCTGACCGGCGACCTGTGGATCGGCGACGTCGGACAGGGCGCCTGGGAGGAGATCGATTTCCTGCCTGCCGGCACACCCGGCGAGGTCAACTTCGGCTGGAACCTCTTTGAGGGCATGCACGAATACATCCCGGGCACGCAGTTGGAGAACCACCACCCGCCCTCTTTGAGTACGGTCACAACAAGAGGAGCTCGGTGACCGGGGGGAGGGCCCGCGGTTCCATGCCCGAATGGCAGGGCGTCTATTTCTACGCGGATTTCTGCAAAGGAAAAGTTTGGGGTGCGCTGAGGATCGTGACCCCGACCGAAGAGACCTCCATAACCACCCTGCTCTTTGAGACGGGGGCGCTGATCACCTCCTCAGTGGGCAGGCGGAGGGGTCTCCCTCGTTGATCAAAATGGGAATATCCTGCGCCTGGCCGCCGCTGAGTGCGCCAATGGAGAATAGGATGGATAAATATTTACTCCCCGAAGATGATGGCTTGGCGTTAAGGGAATCAGGTGATTGGGCACAAGACAAGTTGTTTTATGTCAAACACTACATAGATACTTTTGAGAAATCCATGCGAGGAAAACCGTGGAGGGCAAGGATTTACATCGACCTATTTGCTGGACCAGGAAAATGTATCGATAGAGACACGCACGATTATTTTCTTGGCTCTCCACTATTGGCTCTTACTACTGAGTTTCCGTTTACTGATTATTTTTTTATCGACATGGATGGTCCAAGTTTGGAAGCATTGGAAATTAGGAGTCAAAAAACTGGAGTGCCCAAAGACAGAATTCGCTTCTGGAAAGGAAATGCAAACAAGAGAATTTACGGGTCACTAAAGAAATCAGAGACCTTGACAGTAAATATATCTCTGGACGTTGGCCATCGATAAATCTCGCGTTTCTTGACCCCAACGGACTAGAATTGGAATGGAGTATCGTTGCAGAATTGGCTCAAATGAACAGGATGGATCTGATAATCCACTATTCGCAACAAGGGGTGGAAAGAATGATAAAGCGCTGTATAAACTCTCAAAACGAAACCGTTTTAGATAGGTTTTTTGGAGATCGTGACTGGAGGAATGTTTATAATAAGAATAAAGATAGCCCCAAAGGATATCATCGTCCCCTGATCAATTACTACAAAACGAAACTCAAGAAACTTAAATATATAGAAGTAAAGGATGATGAGGAAATCTGGACTGAGCCCTTAATGCGTAACCAGAAAAATGACCGCTTTACCGATTGTTATTTGCAAGCAAGAGTGAGTTGGGAGTGAAATTCTGGAAGGATATCACCAAAGTAAAACGTTCTGGGCAAATTCAATTATTGTAAAAACAGAACAAACGTGCTATTATAGGCTCGTTCTTTGGAGGAGACATGGCTCGATCAGGAATAGAGTGGACCAATCCACTTGGAATCCATTAACTGGTTGTACAAAGATCAGCCCTGGCTGTAAGCATTGCTACGCTGAGCGGATGGCAAAGCGTCTTCAAGCCATGGGACAACAGAACTATGTCAACGGTTTCAAGTTGACCATGCATCCGAAGCATTGGAAAAACCCTTAGAATGGAAAACTCCGCAGGTAATCTTTGTCAATTCAATGAGCGATTTATTCCACAAGGATGTGCCATTGGAATTTATTCAGCGTGTCTTTGATGTGATGAAGCGCGCACACTGGCATCAATTCCAGGTCTTAACCAAACGCTCTGAACGATTGGCTGAACTTAGTCCTTATCTGGACTGGAGAGATAATATTTGGATGGGCGTAAGTGTTGAAACTAAAGATTACATTTATCGAATTGACGATTTGCGGAAGACAGGCGCAAATATAAAGTTTTTGTCCGTTGAGCCTTTCTTGGACCGTTGTCAAAGATAGATCTCAAGGGAATTAATTGGGTCATTGTCGGTGGTAAGTCGGGCCAGGGGCACGTCCGCTTGGAAAGAGAATGGGTGACTGGATGTTCGTGATCAATGCGTGAAGGCCAAAGTGCCTTTTTTCTTCAAGCAATGGGGTGGAGTGCAAAAGAAAAAAGCCGGAAGGTTGCTTGACGGCAGAACATGGGATGAAATGCCGTTAAACATAAATTTTGGAAAAGCATAGCAAATAATAGATATGGGGTGATTCATCCTCCCCATTAATCACGCTATCTTAATCCCGA
>CAWGMC010000009.1:0-9911 GCA_963823545.1 uncultured Chloroflexia bacterium
GCTGAAGGCATGAGCCGACAGCACAGTTCTTGCCCCCATCGTCTAGTGGCCCAGGACGGGGCCCTCTCAAGGCCCAAACAGCAATTCGAATTCGCTTGGGGGCACAACCAGACCATCGTAAGGTGGTCTTTTTATTTTGGAAAATTAGTAGTTGGGATAATAAGTTCATCCCCTGTCTTGCATGCACAACTCGAAAGCACTATAATCTTTTTGGGGCTATCCATTTGTTTGGCGACCCTGCCATCGCAAGACTTGCATCACCGCAGCATCATGTTTCGCACCTGTCTTTTCTGCAGAGTATCACAGCACTGCTCTGCCGGTCTCGCGCATCTCCATGGATCGTAACGGGAAAAGGATGAACAGATGTTTAATTCGAAGTTGGCTCGCTTGCTGATTCAAACTGTGACCCTGGCGGTGGTCATCGCGGCTGTAGTGACAGGCTGCAGCCCCCAGCCTGTTGGGATTACTCCCACCAACGCCCCCGGGGAGCCGACGAACCCGCCAGCCATTTCGATCGTGACATCCCAACCACCCACTACCACCCCATCGATCATTCCCGAACAACCCACCCTCATCTACTACAATGGCACCATTCTCACAATGGATGGGGATCAGCGTACTGCGCAGGCTATTGCAGTGGCAGACGATATGATCCTTGCCGTTGGCTCAAATGACGACATCCTTGCGCTCCAGGCTTCAGGGACTCAGTTGGTTGATCTGCAGGGACTTGTGTTAATGCCCGGCTTTGTTGATTCACACACGCACATATTCAACGATGCTGCCACCACCCCGGCTACCGGGACCCTCGAGAAAGCCCAGCAGTTGGCGTTGCAGAATGGGATCACCACGCTGGCAGATATGTATGTGACATCCGATTTCCTGGCAGAGATGCGGGCAATGGATACTTCCGGACAATTGCGGGTGCGTACAAGTTTGTATCTGGTTTACACATCGAACTGCGGTGACGTGCTGGGCGATTGGTACAGGAAGGTTCCGCCCACACGTGAACCCGGAGAAATGCTGCGTATCGGAGGCGTGAAGGTGTTCACGGATGGGGGCTCGTGCGGTTATCCGGCGGTCAGCTTCAATCGTGCAGATGGCGGCTATGGCAATCTTTGGTTCACGCAGGCTGAACTGAACGCCATTGTTTCGGATATCAATAAAGCGGGCTACCAGGTCGCCATTCACGCCATTGGCGACCGCGCGGTCAAACAGGCTTTGAATGCAATTGAGTTTTCCCTTAACGGCGGACCCAACACGCTCGCGATCGGATCGAACATAACATTACCGTGCGACCGGACCTAATTCCGCGGTACCAGGAGATCGGTGCCGTCGCCACGCTCTTTGGCAATATTTGGTCGTGCAATGATGTGTTTTTTTCCAAAGGGATAATTCCTGATCCGCCGGAAAACCAGGATTGGAATTTTCCCTACCGTGCCATGCTCGATGCCAATCCGAATGCCCATTTTGCCTGGCACTCTGACTACCCCTGGGCGTCCCCCAACCCGCTGTCCCATCTGTACAGCCTGGTTACTGATTATGAAATCGCCGGAGATCTATCTGAATGTG
The DNA here is from genome assembly GCA_963823545.1 of uncultured Chloroflexia bacterium. GTDB lineage: Bacteria > Chloroflexota > Anaerolineae > Anaerolineales > Villigracilaceae > Denitrolinea. Next base: position 1,570 of record CAWGMC010000009.1, read on the forward strand.
CCGACCCATTCTGGGTGGGAAACAAGACGATCACCCTGGATGAGGCGCTCCGAATGATGACGATTGAGGGTGCCTATGCAATGTTCCGCGAGCAGGAAGTGGGGAGCCTGGAGCCAGGCAAGTATGCTGACATGATCATCCTTTCCGGGAATCCCGCCACCGATCTCAACGCCATCAAGGACATCAAGGTATGGATGACGATGGTCGGCGGTCATGTGGAGTGGTGCACGCCGGGTCATGAGGGACTCTGTCCCACTGCGGTCGGGTCGGAAAATGCACCGCAGTCCTATCCGATCAGGATAAAGATCCGGACCACATCCGACTGGACCAACTTTGCTCTTGTCGCCGGAGGCGATCTGGTCAGCGCCTTCCTCGTCTCAACAACTCAAGCAGCCACGAATGCCTGGTTACAAATGGGCAGATTCCTATTGTCACAACCTCTCAAGCAGGCAGAGAGTGGTCAGCAAATCGAATTGGTGGTGGATGTTCTCCTGACGAACGTGGACTCGAATACCACGCTTCGCTTTGAGATTGAACGCGGTTATATTGGTCTGACAACGGTTGAGCTTTTAACAATCTTGGCTCAAGCCCGGTGCTGATCGACACGCTTACGTGGGGAGGCATCGCCTCAGGGAGCCGCAATGTCCTGTCTGTCGAGATCCCAGCCGCGGGTTACCTGGTACTCCCCCCTTAGGATGGTACACAGCGTGGATGCCCCCATCGTCCAGCAGCCCGGGACGGAGCCCTCTCAAAGCCAAACCGCGATCCCTGTTGAAGGGATGCTATCCTGGGATTTTTACCCTTCCCCGCTGCCTGCAGAGGATCCTACCCGGTTGACATGGATGAATTCATCCCCACAGCAAAATAAACAATACTGTCCAAATGATGCTGATGATGAGCTGACGGATACCGATCTTTGTCGGTTTCCAGCCGACGGCAGGATGATGGATGCCCCAGATCGTTTCAAGCCACTGCAGGAGGAACGGGATGAAGATCCGGATGGGAATGAAATTCATGATCCCCATGACAACGGAAAAAAGCACGTTGAAGGAGGTGTATAAAAAGGCGCGGGTTCCCAACCGCCGCCAGTCGCTCTAACTCATCGAGGCTGCCTGCTCCCGGCTGATCTCCCTCTGCCCCAGCCGAAGATAGGCATACACAATGCTGGCAGCCGATTGCAGCCAGGTGAACGCCCATAACCACCAGCCCTGCGGGTTGTAACCACCCATTCCAACCCAATAGGCGGCTGGCGCAGTGAGTGAGAGCACGCCCGTTGCGATCACTTCGATGCCCGCCTGGCGGCGTTCGGCGCGGCGGCTGACCAGCCACAAATGCCAGGCAAAGACCGGCGCTCCGGGCACGGCAAGATAGAGCAGGCTGCCAAATCCGGAAAGGATCAGCCCGATCAAGGCTGCCGCTGCGATCACGCCATATACCAATGCCCAAAACCAGGCAGCCGGAAGGTCGGTTTTCGACCGTCTGCCCGACAGGGCTTTGACGATCACCGTCAGCGGCTGACGCAACATGAAAGCAGACATTGCCGCGATGACCAATAAGAGGCTGGCAAAGGAAAACTCCCGCCCCGCAAAGATGCCGATCAGCAGGGGGCTGAGAATGAACACCCAGGAACCATGATCCTGCGGGAGGGCGATATGTTTTTTGAAGATGTCTTTTATCGTCGGGCGGAATTTCACCGTCATGCTCCACCGATCTTTGGTCGATCCGTTGGGATTATAACCTTATGATAGGGACACGGAATTATGCAGCATTTCGTGCTTGTGAACACGCAAGTGGGAAAAAGTTTTTTATGTAAATGAAATCCGAAAACAACACATCCGGTTGTCGCTCATCTTGATCATATCCTATGGCATTATCCCCTGTGGCGCTGCCTAAAATGCTTGCAAAGGCATTTTTGAGATCCCGATGATGAATAAAAAAGGAGGCACTGATCGAATCAGGTGTTGCATGCTGCTCGGCGATCTTTCTTTTTTCGGTGGTGTTTTATTCTTGCCAGGGATAGAAGTTTATCGCTGTCGCTCTTGCGGAAGGAGACAATTTCAACATAGCCAATTTGTCGAGTTCGCTCCGGATGTCATCATCATTGCCGCCGCGCTCTTTTACATCATGAAACCATAATCGGTTCTCTCCTCGTTGGAGATCGCCAGATAGATAAAACTGCCGGCGTTTGATTAAAGCCTGGATGAATGGCGCAGATGCCTTTTTGATTTGGGATCTTGGCTTCGATGCGTGTACCGGCTGGCCTCCGCCGGTGATTTCAATGAAGGTTCTGAATATGTCAGCGATGGTGATGATGCCAGCCAGTGTTCCTTCCTGCATGACCAGCAGTAAAGTCGATCTCGTTGACAAGCATGAAGTTCGCTGCGTTGGTGATGCTGCATAAACTCATCCACCGCAGGACGGGGCTGGCATGATGCTATCCATGTTGAGTGTAGGAATGCGTCGATTTATAAACGCTGTGCGCGTACAGGGGCTCGCTGGGCTCGCGAGTATGGGTAACGATGCTACTGGTGCTTTCCACGACGATGGGTAAATGCTGGATATGGTTTTTCTTCATCAACCGTAAAGCTTCGTTGTAATTGGTTTTGATGGTTGCACGATTGGGTTGGGGGTCATACGATTTTTAACGCGCATGGATAGGGTTACTCCTTTTTCAAAAGACGTTTTTCACTTCGCTCGATTTGATCTGCCACTGCCGCGATATTTACCGCAATTTTCCGGGCGCTGATCTGGTCCTGCGCCACCATGTCGGATGCGGGCGGTGCTAACGCAAGACGTTCGGCTGCTTCTGGGTGGTGATCCATTCTTTCTGCCCACGACACCTCCTTACGCTAGCGTAAATTATTGCTAAAATCTTACCACTTATGCTAGCGTAAGTCAATAACGAATTCGACCTGATAGGATTGCAACCATAGGTCAGATTTTGGTATTTTTCCCGCATAATAAAGTTTAAGAAGGGTATACCTGCACGCAATCTATTCGAACGCTCTGTTATTGTCGCTGTCTTTGCCATCGCCATGGCTTGGATCAAATCGGCGGTGGTCGTGTACCTGCGTACGCCGATCGGGCGGGTGAACCCTACCAGGTGGATCCCTGCCCTGTTCGAGGGGTTTGGCTGGATCGAATGGTCAGGGAAGCGGCAACCTTGCTGATGCTCCTGGCGGTCGGCTGGCTGGCAGGTCGCGCCTGACGCGGACGCTTGGGTTATACGCTGATCGCCTTCGGGGTATGGGATATTTTTTACTATCTTCCTGGTCCCGATGTGTGGGTGGCCGCGTTCCCTGCTGGATTGGGATGTGCTTTTCCTGATACCGCTCCCCTGGTGGGGTCCGGTGCTTGCCCAGTGCCGATCCCTGTTGAAGTAGCGGGGCCGCTGGCTGCCAGGTGCGAGCGACCGGGATGGCTGCTTCCCGCGCTGGTGGGCGTGGGCGTGGAATTTTACGGGCATCGCATTGGCATTGATCACCTGCAGGGAGCTTGCTCGCTGGTGCTCGAGGGGGAGCAAGCCATCCGCCAGGCACTGCCGGTCTCATTCAACTGGCTGCGCTTTGGATTGGCATTGGTCCTGCTGGCGGTTCCCCTGCTGGATGTGGGCTGGCGAATGAGGCAAAGAAAATGAGGCTGGATGAGCAACCAGGTTGGTGAGCAAATTGCTTCGCCCAGCTCATATAGTGCGAGGAGCGATGACAGGTGTACCTTTTTGGAACGTCCAACCTGGAATCCCCCACTCCGCTCCGTGCGGGTTTCAGACCCTTAGCGAGCCACGGAACCCCCTGACGCCATAGTAGGAGGGCGCACCGTTGTGGTACACGAAGACATGGTCGTAGCGGCGATCAGCAAAGAGGGCGCCGCCGAGTTTTCTAATGGCGGGAGGTGTCTTCACCCAGCTCGAAGTTTTCAGTGTCGAAATTTCCAAGTTCCTGCAACTCCCGGTATTGTTCTTCCGATAAAAGCTCAATGCCCATGGCAGCCGCCATATCCATGGCACTATCTTTCGGTTTGGCTTCCTTCCTTGAGTCCAGCGCTTCACGGTCGTAACAAACATTTCTGCGACCTGTCGGGACTTTCCGCCGAACAATCATAAAAAATGTATTCGCCGGTCTTTTTATCCTGACCAACCACATCCGGTTCCCCGCCGGTCCGTTCCATTTCATTGAGCGACCAAAGTTTTTCAGGCTCGGCTTCCAGCTTTGCCTGCACTTTCGCCCAAACAAGACCCTTATGGCGGTTCATGTTTTTCTCAAAACGGGCTTTCAACACCTTGATCAGTTCTTCCCGTTGTTCCGCTGACAACTTCTTCTTATTATCTTTGTTATTCATTTTTTTCCTTTGGTGAATGGATGTGTCTCGTGAATGTTATCTTACCCATTTTCCATGTTTTTTGTCATATTTCTTCCATGGTATTAATGTCCCCATTGTGTTAAATGGCACCAGGCACCACAGGCAGTCCCGCCCACGTTCAAGTGGACCGTTCGATGATCGTCAGATCAACCGGTTTTGGTTCTTTCCTCGGGGTATGTGCATAGAACCGTATCGAGAGCCTCCCCATCGCCCAGACCGGCGAAGTATTTGCAAATGGATGTGCTCTTGACCGCGCATCTGTGACTGTTCGTTTCATCCGCCAGGTTCCAGGGACAAGGATCCTGTTTCCAGGGGATCAAATCACCGGAACACAGGTCCAGGTCAAAGTTGCCGCCTTTTAATTTATACATCCCATTTCTCCCTTCCAGGTCATGAATGGATGATAGGTTGCCTGCCCTAATGCACGTTTCATGAACCCATCTCCTCTCCGCGTGATCGTATTCATGCCGGGAGGATTTTACTCCGGATTGCCGCGGGTTGGTTTACAGCGTGCATAAGAAGCAGTATGATGAGGTCAGAGGTTCGGAGGTGCGATATGGAAACGAAACCAACTGATCCCGGGAAGGCTCAAGAGTATTCACCCCGCCAGTGGTTCGGGTTGATCTTTGTCTACCTTTTGATACCGTTGATCCTGTTCATCTGCGCGGGGGATCTCGGCTGGTGGCAGGCGTGGGTATATTCCGTGCTGGTCTTTGCCGCCGGCATTGCAGGGCGCATACTGGCGGAACGGCGGCACCCGGGCTTGCTGGCGGAACGGGTCAGGTCTGAATCGATCCGGGATGCGAAACCCTGGGATAAAGTGCTTGCCCCCCTGATGGCGGTCAGCATCGGCTTCCCAATGGTCATCGTGGCGGGGCTGGATCACCGCTTCGGGTGGTCGGCTGCATTTCCTGCCTGGGTCAACCTGCTTGGCTTCGTCATGGTGGCTTTTGGATATGCCTTTGCCTGCTGGGCGCTGGTGGAGAACCGCTTCTTTTCCGGTGTGGTGCGCATCCAGGCGGAGCGGGGACATGTGGTGTGTGACAGCGGTCCATACCGCATCGTCCGGCACCCGGGCTATGCCGGGAACATCCTGCCCCTGCCCGGCATCGTGCTGGGTCTGAGTTCGCTTTGGACGCTCATCCCGGCAGCGGCGGCGTTGATCATCATCGTTACCAGGACCGTGCTGGAAGACCGGACCCTGCAGGCGGAACTGCCGGGGTACCGGGAGTATGCCCGGCGCGTGCGCTACAAGTTGATCCCGTGGATCTACTGAGTCAGGAAACCCGCACGGACTCACCAAACCCATGAACTCGGGGTTTACTTTTTCCAATAGGTACACTTTCCATCCCTCTCGGTCCTGCCGGTCATTTTGTCGATACGGTCTCCACAGCCTGGCAGTGCCTGACTTCCTCAAGGGTGATCTCCCGCGTCTGCGGTTGAAACAGCGATTAAAGATATTCAGCACCCTGCATCGTTCATCCAGGTCGTCGATGATGCGTGCCTTCCCATAACAGATGACGCTGTCACTATTGACATGGCATTCTGCGCCCTGCGGATGCGGGACCATCTCCCCGAAATGCCGGCTGACTGTGAAGCAGACACTGGCATTCTTCCGGATGATATCCAGTTTACTGCCCTTGAGCGCGCAATGGAACAGGATCCTTCCCTCTGAATATCCGTAGGTCAAGGGGATCACATACGGTTTGCCATCCGTCGCCATTCCCAGATAACCAACCCGTTCTTCAGTCAGGAGCTTCATCATTTCATCGCTTGCTTCGATATATTTTCTTGTGAAGGCAGCCTCCCGTCCAATGCTTCTCTGTTTATTATACTGTTGCGCTCCGATCTCAAATCAATGATCCAGGAATCACATTTCCCCTCTTGATTTTCTCTTTGCAGAGTGCAATATTGCCACCGGTTGTGGAAAAATAGGTACGTAAGATAAAGAGGTGTGTCACACTCTGATATGAGCGTCACTGACCCGAACGAACACCTTTATCTGATTGGGCACGACAAGTAATACCTGTAAGGAGGTAAACCATGTTATCAACCCAAATGATCCACTCCGTTGTTGAGTTGGGAAAGAAGGCTGAAACTGGATGGTGACAAACGGAGCAATCATCGCTCTAAGTCATCCGCCGATCCCAACCGCTTTGAAATGTACCTGGATTCGGCGCGGGCGATCAACCCCGCTGAACTCCAGGAGGAAGCCTACTGCTGCGGCTCGCTTTCCACGATGTGCGCACCGGATTGCTTCACCGCCATCGTGCAGGATGCGGCTGTCTGAGAATTGCACAGTCGGAAAGGATGTGTAGTGACAAGGATGACCCCGGCAATGCCGGGGTCATTTGTTTGCGGGTGACCGGTTAATTTCAGGGGCGGGTTCCCAACTGGTAATGGAATATCCCCGTGGAATTTCGCAGGAAGGATATCGTGTACATGAAACGGAAGGGACGCACGCGAGGCTCATCCGTGCCGTAGTAATGCCACTCTTCCAGCATGCGGATACCCGGACTCCACTGCTCGACATCACGACCGTGTTTCAAGGCAAATCGCAGGCGCGCATCCATCCCTGAAAATGCCAGTTGCAGATTGTCGCCCCAGATGACCCAGGGGGTGTGCGCATCGAAGACCATTTCCGCACCGGGAAAAGCCTTTTGCAATGTCAGCACCAGCTGCTTCACCTGCGCCTCCTCGAAATATGGAAGCACACCCTCGGCGATGAACAGGAATGGGCGTGGAAGAAGAGCGCTGACCTTCCCGATCCATTCCGGGTCGAATACAGAGCAGGCTAACAGGTGATACCGCCCGCTTTCCCCGCCGATCAATTTCCGGCGCAGGTCGATCACACCAGGCAGGTCGAGGTCGTACCATTCCACTGTGCCATTGTCCAGGCGGTCAAAGCGGGTATCGAGCCCGCAACCGATGTGGACGACCACTCCATCCGGATGGGCTGCCAGGAAGTCCCGCGCGAAGCGGTCGAATTCACGGGCACGCAGGACGATGGCAACGACATCATGCTGCTGCAACTTGAACTGAAGGAAGTCGGCATCCAGCTTGTGGACGATCTCCACGGCTTTGTCGTCCTTCAACATCGCGTCGGGACGCTGCGTCTCCAGGGCACGCTGATAGAGCGGGATGAGCAGGGTTTTGGGTATGCCTGTGAGGGATGATGTGATTTTTTCAGACACTGCTTGTTCCTCCATATCGGGCTGGCAATTGCAGATGCGAAAGCATCCTTTCTGGATGATGACCGCTCGTTTACCAGATGCCGGGAACCAGGCGTTTTTTCGTCTCCATCGTGTACAACCGGTATTCCTCGCCAAACTGGGTGCTGAGCAGGGATTCCTCCACCCTGATGCGATAAGCCAGACCGGGGAGCAGGAATACCAGGATGCCGGATAGCCCGATCCAGCTGGAATAACCGAGCGCGATCCCAAGCGTCATCAGCAGGAAGCCCAGGTAACCGGGATGCCGGATGATGTGGTAGGGACCGGTCTTTACCAGGCGGGAGTCGGAGGAGACCTGCACGTGACCGGAGTAAAGCCCGCGGATGTGGGAGCGCGCCCAGAGGCGCAGCGCCAGCCCTGCCAGGATCAGAACCAACCCCGCGACCTGCGACCAGAACAGGCGCGGCAGCAGCGCGGGCAGGTAGAGCCACTCCACCGGCGGGGCGAAGAAGACCAGCAGGAAACCGGGCAGGATCCCCCAGAAGGAACGGTCCCCTTTTTCCTCGCGCAGGACCTGGGCGCGGGTATGCTGCCAGAACGGCTCGCGCCGGATGAAATAGTAGATGACCGCCCCGGCAGGGTAGGCGATCCCGACCAGCAGCAGAATCCATCCCAGGAGATTCGACCCCAGCGTTTCCAATCCCAGCAGCGCCAGGCAGATCGAGAGGGCGGGCGCATGATCACCAGGAAGACAATTGCCGGTATGCTCATACTTGCTCCTTTTCTTTTGTCCCGGTCAGGATGCCGGTG
>CAWGMC010000010.1:0-331415 GCA_963823545.1 uncultured Chloroflexia bacterium
GAGCAGCATGAGGTAGTGGTAGCCGAAGCGGATATTTGGATCGAGGGCGAAACGCGGGGGGATATCGCCGCCAGCCATGAGCGAGATGGTCGGCAGGTTCTGGTAATCCTCGAAGAGCAGCAACCCGCGACCGATGGCGGTGAAGATACTAGGTGAGGATGAGGAGCATGAGCACCTGTCCCCAGGAGGCGGGGAGCAGGGCATGGCGGATCTTATCGAGGTTAAGTGGTAATGCGAAGGCGATTCCGAGTGCCAGGGTAAGGAGAGCTCCACCCCAAAAGGCAACAGGTGCGGGGAGGAAGAAGCCCAGCAGGTTGGCAAACCAGACCTGCATCACCGCGCCCAGGGCAAGTCCGACACCGAAGACCAGCCTGCGAGGCAGGCGGAAGGCGGAGGAGGCGAAAAACAGTCCTCCCGCAGACCAGGTTAGAAACCAGAGGATGAACAGGAGTTTGTCCAACATGGATAAATGAATTGTACCTGATTCGGTATAATCATCCCCATGAAACTCGCCGCCCTTGTCCCCATGCGCCATCACAGCCAGCGCGTGCCAGGGAAAAACTACCGCCCGCTGGCAGGGAAGCCGCTTTTCCATCACATCCTGGAGACCCTGCTCGCCGTCCCCGAGATCGAGCTGGTGATGGTGGATACCGATTCCGAACCGGTGATGGAAGGAATCCGCCAGTTCTTCCCGACGGTGAGATTAATCCCCCGCCCGGAACACCTGCGCGCGGACGATGTGCCGATGAACGACATCCTGCTCCACGACACGGCACAGGTCCAGGCGGATTTTTACCTGCAGACCCACAGCACCAATCCACTGCTGAAAGCGGCGACCATCTCGCGCGGCATCCAGGCACTCTTCACAAATTATCCCCAACACGACTCGCTGTTCTCGGTGACGCGCCTGCAGACGCGCCTGTATGACAGGGAAGGGCGCGCCATCAACCACGATCCACTTGAACTCATCCAGACGCAGGACCTGCCTCCCGTCTATGAAGAGAACTCCTGCATGTACCTGTTCACGCGCGAGAACCTGGTGCGGAAGCATCACCGCATCGGAGACAAGCCCCTCATGTTCGAGATGCCTGCAGAGGAAGCCTGGGATATTGACGAGGAACTGGACTTCACCATCTGTGATCTCCTGATGGGACTCCGATGAACACGCGCCCGCGCTGGTTCCCATATTTGGTTCTGCTGATCGTCTCGGCGCTGGCATACCTGCCGTTCGTCGGGCGATTCACCTATGCCAATGACGACTGGTACTTGATGTACGGCGCGCACGTGCAGGGCTCGGATTACTTCGCGCCTGCCTATGAACGCGACCGCCCGATGCGCGCTTACGTGCTGGGTCCCGCCCATGACCTGTTCGGCGACCATCCCCTGCCGTATCATCTGAGCGCGTATGTCTTCCGGTTCCTGAGCGCGGTCAGTTTGTTCTGGCTGTTGAACCAGCTCTGGCAGAAAAACAGAACAGCCAATTTCCTCGCCACACTATTGTTCCTGATCTACCCCGGCTTTCTATCGCAGCCCAACCCGATCGATTACCAGTCGCAGATCGTCAGCCTGTTCGCGGCGATGACCTCCCTGGCGCTGACCGTTGCTGCTTTAAAGGGCAGAAAGGATCGTGATGAGGGTGGTTTATACCGCCCTTTCCATCCTGCTGGCGTGGGTCTATCTTGGACTGATCGAATACTACCTTGGTTTGGAAGTGCTGCGATTGGCGGCGGTGTACCTGGTCATCCACCGGCGCGGGCAGGCAGCCTTCCGCTCAAAACTGTGGCAGACACTTCGGGCGTGGGCGCCTTTCGCCATCGGTCCACTGGCGTTTCTCACCTGGCGGCTGTTCTTTTTCACCAGTGAGCGCAATGCCACGGATGTGGGACTGCAATTCGGCGCGTTGTTTGCCTCCCCGCTGCAAACCGGGTTGTGGTGGCTGGCGCGCTTCCTGCAGGATACGGTCAATGTCATTTTCCTTGCCTGGGGGGTGCCGCTTTACAACCTGGCTTTCAACCTGCGCCTCTCTGATACGTGGATCGGGCTGGGGCTGGCAGGTGCAGCGGCTCTGGGTGTGATGCTTGCCCTGCAAAAGGGAAATGAGACCGCGAATGATGGTGACGCGGAAGGCGACTGGCGGACAGAGATGCTTTGGGTGGGCATCCTCAGCGCCATGGCGGGGTTGATCCCCGTCATCCTGGTCAACCGTCACGTGGAGTTTTTCAGCCTATCGCGCTATACGCTGGCAAGTTCGGCAGGCGCGGCGATGGCAGTTGTCGCCATGCTGTATCAGCTTTCGTCCGCCCGGCTCCGCCTGGGGTTGATCGGTCTTTTGACCGGGCTGGCGGTGCTGACCCATTTCGCCAATTCAGTAAATATTGCAAAAGAGGCGGATGCCCTGCGCAATTTCTGGTGGCAGGTATCCTGGCGCGTTCCACAGATGCGCCCCGGGACAACCCTGGCGGCGCAATTCCCCGCCTCGATCCAGGAGGATTATTTCCTGTGGGGCGCGGCGAACCTGATCTATTATCCCGAGCCGCAGAGCGCACAGCCCATCGAGGCGCCCATCGGCGCGGTCCTGCTGACCTCTGAAAACATGACGCGCATCCTGACCGGCAAGGGCGTGGATGAACCTGACCGCCGCAACACGCATGTGACCATGGATTATGGAAACATGCTGATTTTGACACAGACCGGCTCAGGAGGGTGTGTGCGCGTGCTGGATGGTTCCCAGCCCGAACTGTCCGCGGACGACGACCCGCGCATCCTGCTGGTCGCGCCCGCCTCGAAGATCGAGAATGTGGACCTGCAGGGGTCCCATGCCGATCCATTGGAAAGTGTCTTCGGACCCGAGCCGGCGCATGAATGGTGCTGGTATTACCAGCAGGCATCACTGGCACGCCAGCGGGGAGATTGGGCACAGGTCGCCTCCCTGGGCGATGAGGCGCTGGAACTTGGCTTTTACCCCACGGACAGCGTGGAGTGGATGCCCTTCATGCAGGCATACGCCGCTCTCGGGCGCGGGCAGGACCTGAAGAAGCTCTCCTCCATCCTGGGCGCGGACCCGTTCCTGAAGGAACAGGCTTGCGCCATCCTGATCAACATGGCGGAGATGAACCTGCTGAGCGGGGAGATCGAAGATTCGGCTATGGAATGGTATTGTGAATAAGAAGGCTTTCCCGGTAATCTGGTATCCATTTCTCTTTGCTGCGTATCCCGTGCTGGGGCTGCTGGCACATAATGTCGGCAACGCACGCCCGGAAGCGGGCTTTCGTCCCGTGGCGGTTGCGGTGCTCGGCGCGGCGATACTTTTCGGATTGCTCCGCCTGCTGACGCGCGATTGGCACCGGGCGGCTTTTGTCAGTGCTGCCTGGGTCTCCCTGTTCGCGGCGTATGGTCATGTTTATATCGAATTGCAGGAGAAGGCACCTGAGTACGCACGGACAGACCTGCTGGCAGGTGCATGCCTGCTGCTGGCTGCCGGGGCGCTTTTCCTGGCGACCCGACCCCGGGTCAGGATGGAGGCATGGACACTGCCTCTGAACATGGCTGCGCTGGTACTGGTCGTCTTTCCGCTTGGACAGGTCCTCTGGTACCAGGCGGATGTCACGAACGCGCCAGCCGTGGCGGCTGAATCGCCCGCCCCTTCCTTTGAGGGGACAAAACCCGATATCTATTACATCATCCTGGATTCATACACCCGCGCGGATACCATCAAGACCGCCTATCGCTTTGATAATTCCGGGTTCCTGGTCGGGCTGGAGAAGATCGGCTTCCAGGTGGCTGAATGCAGCATGAGCAATTACCTGAGGACCGAACTCTCGCTGGCATCCTCCTTCAACATGAGTTATCTGCCCGGGCTGGATGAGCGCATCAAGCAGGGCAGCCAGGCGCGCACGCCGCTCTGGAACCTGATCCGCAACAGCGCAGTGATGGATTATGTGAAAGATCAGGGTTACCAGACAGTGGCATTTTCCACCGGTTTTCCCTGGTCCGAATGGGATCATGCCGATTTGTATCTTGAGCCTGACCCCCTGCGTGGCGGTTTGACGGAGTTCGAGGGGCTTGTGCTTGGGACAACCGCCTACCGCATCGCAGAGGATGAGGGATTGGTGGATACGAAAATCGCCACCTTCAACCGTTACCGCGAGCGTTCACAATTCCTGCTGGATACGCTTCCATCGCTGGCACAGATGGATGGTCCGCAATTTGTCTTTGCGCATCTCATCCTCCCGCATCCGCCTTTTGTCTTTACCGAGGACGGCTCACGCTCTGATTCACTTTCGTTTCTGAATGACAAGGACCAATACCCCGCGAACAAATACGCGGAAGGTTATGTGATGCAATTACAGTTCGTCAATCGTGAGATCACGCGCATCGTACAGGAGATCATCGCCCATTCTGATATTCCACCTGTCATCATCATCCAGGGGGACCACGGACCCTGGCTCCAGCCGAAAGAACGCCGGCTTTCCATCCTGAATGCCTATTTCCTGCCCGGTCACCCGGATGCGGTCAGCGGGACCATTACACCGGTCAACACCTTCCGCGTGGTGTTCAACCTGTACCTGGGAGGGGATTTTGAGCTGCTCCCCGACGAGAGCTTTTACTCGCCCGTCCCGAACCACTTTGATTTTGAGTTGATCCCCAACCGCTGCAATTCCAAATGACCCCCGGGATCACAGGGGAATGAAAAACAGGTCCTGTTATTCAGAACCTGTTTTTTCCGTCCCCTTCCAGTTCATCAAGGCAGTTGACAGGAGGATGAACCATAACGGCACCCACCAGAAATAGTGGTTGTGGCTTACCTCCTGCCTTTGCACGGCTGCCATGCCCATCCAGGCAAGGGCATAGAAAACAACCAGCAGGATCTTCCGCTTCCAGTCAATGCTTGCAAAGGTCAGACCCAGCATGGGCAGGACGATGACAAAATCCCAGCTGCCCACGTAGGGGGAGACCAGCGGAGCCAGGGCAAGGCTCCAATAGTATGCACGGATCGGCGTTTGTCTCTTCCAGAGCAGATATACAAGCCAGAGTACAAAGACGGAGATAATCCCCCACGGAATGATCCCCCAGGCATCGAGATATCGCCGGAAAAGGACGAATAATGATGGATAAGACCAGACCGGATTTTGGGTCATGCTATGGATGGCATCGGGAATCCACCCCGGGTGGGCGATGAACAAGGGGATGCACAATGCCAGCGCCAGGATGAGAGTCCTGCCCCAGAAGGCGAGCATGCCCCGCAGCCTGCCATCCTGATAATAAAGGTAACTCAACCCAAGCCCTGCCAGCGCCGCCAGGTGCGGCTTTGAAAGCGCCAGCGCGAAGAAAAAGGATGCCAGCCAGTGCCTCTTGTTCCGGGAGAATTCAAAGGCAAGCAGCAGGAAGAGTGTGATCGAAATGGAGATCTGCCCGAGATGGAAATGGTTGAGCGTGGGCGGGAAGAAAAAAGCAAGTATCCCCAGCAGCACGGAATTAACGATCGACCGGCGTTTGTCCTGGGCGATCCACAGGATGGCACATAATTCAACGACATTAAGAACAAACCAGGCTTGCAGTGCAGTCTCCTCCGGGAGCCAGCCCACGGGGAAAAAGAAACCGATCACCATGGGGAACCAGGCGGGAGGCAGGTTGGTCCCCAGGCTGGAGGTGTCGTAGGGACTTTCTCCGTTCACCAGCAGGCGGGCGGGTGCCCAAAGTTCGTTGTAGAAGTCCATCCGGGGTTTCATCAGGAACCCAAGCTGCACTGCGAAGAGAATGCCGATCATCGCAAGCGAGAGGATCGCTCCGATCTCCTGGAGGATGCGCCATTTCCCCTGTTCCGGCATCGTATTCGGAGGTTTCCCGGTCATTTGCATTCCCAAATCATACTTCATATAACCGCGCTTTGCTAATGTTACAATATTGTTCCACGAACCCAATAGAGGAAACATGCCCACCGTCCTGCTGACCGCCCCCTACATGATCCCCCTGCTCGACCGCTTCCGCCCGATCCTTGCAAAACACGGCATTGACCTGATCGTCCCGGAAGTGCGCGAGCGGATGGAGGAAGCTGACCTGTTGAAATATGCAGGTCAATTCGACGGCGCGATCTGCGGTGATGACCGGTACACCGCCCGCATGCTGGAAGCCTGCGTGCCGCGCCTGAAGGTCATTTCCAAGTGGGGAACAGGCATTGACTCGATCGACTCGGTCACCGCCGCCCGCCTGGGCATCAAGGTGGGGCGCACGACCAATGCCTTCACGACCCCCGTGGCGGACACGGTGCTCGGTTATATGCTGGCTTTCTCCCGCCGTGGTCCGTGGATGGATGCAGCCATGAAGCGCGGTGAGTGGGATAAGATCCCCTGCAAGGCTCTCAGCGAATACACCCTGGGGGTGGTCGGTGTTGGCAACGTTGGTAAAGCTGTTGTCCGCCGGGCGCGCGCCTTCGGAATGAAGGTGCTTGGGACGGATATCATCGAGATCGATCATGTTTTCATTACTGAGTCCGGGATCGAAATGACGGACCTGGGAACGTTGTTATCGAACTCCGACTTTGTCTCCATCAACTGCGATCTGAACCCCACCAGCCATCACCTGATCAATGCGCAAACACTTGCCAGAATGAAACCGTCCGCGGTCGTCATCAACACCGCACGCGGACCCGTCGTGGATGAACCCGCGCTGGTCGCGGCTTTACAGTCCGGCAGGATCGCGGGCGCGGCGCTGGATGTGTTCGAGTTTGAGCCCCTGCCGCATCGAGAGCCCGCTCCTGAAAATGGACAATGTCATGCTTGCCCCGCATAATTCAAATTCCAGCCCCGCGGCGTGGGAGAGGGTGCATTGGAATACGATCAGGAACCTGTTCGAGGGGTTGGGAATGGACACCGGTTGGATCCGTGAGGCTGAAGGAAAATGACCGGTTCGAAGGGTAAACGAAGTTCCTTCCCCTTCCACGTGTTCCTGGCGGCAGCATACCCTTCGCTGGCATTGCTGGCGTCCAACCTGAGCGAAGTCTCGGTGAATGTCGTCTACCGCCCGCTGCTCATTTCATTGGGGCTGGGGCTTGGTTTGCTGCTCCTCTCCTGGTTGGTGATGAGGAACCTGCAACGCGCGGCGCTGGTTGCCAGCCTGTTCGTCATCCTGTTCTTTTCCTATGGACACATCTATCCCCTGCTCAAGGGAATCAATCTGGATGGCATTTTCCTCTTCCGGCACCGCACGCTCCTTGTCCTCTGGGTGTTGATCGGTCTGGCGGGAGCGTGGTTCTTCCGGCGCAAAAAACTGGCGCTGGAATCCATTACCTCCACTTTGAACCTGGTGACGCTGGTGCTGGTCCTCATGCCGCTGGTTCAGGTCATCTATCCGACCGTGCGCAATGCGATCACGGAGGCACAGGTCGCCCAGCCTGAACCGGATACCACGCCCGTTGTCAGCGGGCAATCCGCGCCGGATATCTATTACATCATCCTGGATGCCCACGGGCGCACGGATATCCTGAAGGAGCACGCCGGGTACGACAACTCCGATTTCATCCACTCACTGGAAGAGCTGGGATTCTACGTGGGTGAATGCAGCCAGACCAATTACTCCCTGACCCTGCTCTCCATAGCTTCCTCCCTGAATTACACCTACCTGGATGACCTGATGGGGGAGAGTGGCGGGGTGGACCTGCAGTATTACATCTCCAAGAGCGCCATCCGAAAGTTCCTGGAAGCGCGCGGTTACAAGACGGTGGCATTCGCGACCGGCTTCCGCATGACCCAGCTCACGGATGCGGACTATTATTATGAACCCGGCACGCAGAAGGACAATGAGTTCGAGGCGCAACTCCTGAAGACCACCGCCTGGATCGCGCTGGTGGATGCGGGCCTCGCGCCTGAAATGGATTCTTCGGCTGAGAATTACCGCGACCGGACGCTGCTGGTGCTGGATACCCTGCGGGAATTACCTGATCTGGAAGGACCGAAATTTGTGTTTGCGCACATCGCCTCCCCGCATCCGCCGTACATCTTCGACGCGCAGGGGAATTTCCATGACGTCGGGCTGGGGGAGCATGATGAGAAGAACCTGGCGCCGCAGGATATGGCTCCGCTGTACCGCGAACAGGTGGCATTCATCGACAACCAGATCCTGGACGTGGTGCGCACCATCCTGGAGAAATCCGAGACCCCGCCGGTCATCATCATCCAGGGCGACCATGGACCGCTGGTGATTGACAAATCCATCCGCATGCCCATCCTGAACGCCTATTACCTGCCCCGGGGACAGGCACTGTTGTATCCATCCATCTCCCCCGTGAACACGTTCCGCGTGGTGCTGGATGCCTGGTTTGGACAGTCCCTTCCCCTGCTGGAAGATGTCAGCCGATTTTCCATCGACTACCGGACTCCGTTCGATTACCGGGACGTCCCCAATACCTGTGAGAAATGAAGGTGAACATGCAACCAACCGTACTCATCACCGGCGCGGCAGGCGGGATCGGCCGCGCGACCGTGGCTCAATTTGCCGGGAAAGGCTGGCGTGTCATCGGCGTGGATAGAAGCCCATTTGGCGAGGGTTTCCCACCGGATGGACTCTTCATCCAGGCCGACATCTCGCACGCTGAGGAGATCTCGACCATTTTCGAAAAGGCGCACCAGTTCACCGATTCGCTCGATGCGCTGGTCAACAACGCCGCCATGCAGATCGCCAAGCCACTGCTCGAAACGACCGTCGAGGAGTGGGATGCGGTCATGGCATCCAACCTGCGCTCGGTGTTCCTGGGCGTCAAGCTGGCGCACCCCCTGCTCAAGGCGCGCGGCGGGGGCGCGATGGTCAACGTCTCATCGGTGCATGCCATCCAGACCTCCGCCAATATCTCCGCCTATGCCGCCTCCAAGGGCGGGATGCTGGCACTGACGCGCGCCATGGCGATCGAATTTGCGCCGGATAACATCCGCGTCAATGCCATCCTGCCCGGCGCGGTGGATACCCCCATGCTGCGCGCCGGGCTTGGACGCGGGCATGTGGGTCACGGCGACATCCAGGAGCGGCTCGACAACCTGGCGCGCAAGACCGTCAGCGGGAAGGTGGGACGCCCGGAGGAGATCGCCCATGCCATCTACTTCCTGGCGGATAATGAGCAATCCTCCTTCATGACCGGCCAGGCGATGGTGGTGGATGGCGGCGCGACGGCGAGGTTGAGCACGGAATAGTATGTCCATCGAAGAGAATAAGAATCTCGTCCGCCGGTATTTTGAAGAGGCTCCGCATGATCCCGCTGTGTGTGATGAGATATTTGCACCCAAATTTCTTTTTCACACCATCCAGCATGCCTCCATCACCCAGCAGACCGTGGAGTCTGATCCGCAAAGTGAGAAGGACGCCTATGCCTGGCTGACCTCGGTCTGGTCACCCGATTGGCGCATGACCGTTGACGAGATGATCGCGGAGGACGACCGCGTGATGGTCCGCTGGACGTTTCACGGTACGCAGGTCGGTGAATATGCCGGGTTGCCCCCGACCAACCGGCAGGTGGTATATTCCGGCATCAATATCTTCCGCATCGAAAACGACAGGATCGCCGAAATATGGGATATCTCTGATAGACTGTGGTTGTGGCAGCAACTCGGAGTCTTACCCGAGATCAAAGAGGCGATTGCGAAGATAGGCGGCGGGGATTGAGATCCCGCCTCAGTTCGTGAAAGCCCTGCGGGCTTCGAATACTGATGTTACGCAGTAATTCCTCTTCCTATAATTGCATTTTCTTCTCCTTATTCTAGTCATGAAACAAACCCTCACCAGTATCATCCCTCTCTCCCTCCTCCAGACCGTCAAGAACACCTATGACGCGGTTCGCCGCCTGCCGCAGGTGCCTGCCGCGTACCTGCATCCCTGGCGGCGCGAGAGCATCCGGCGCCTCGCCGCGCTCAAGGATGCGCACAAGGGTCAGCGCGCCTTCATCATCGGGAACGGACCATCGCTCAAGCAGACCGACCTCACCAAACTCAGGAATGAGTTCACCTTCGGGCTGAACCGCATCTACCTGATGTTCCCTGAACTTGGTTTCAATACCTCCTGCCTTGTCTCCATCAACGACCTGGTCATCGAACAGTGCGCATCTGAAATGGCTGCACTCGACCTGCCCAAGTTCCTCGCCTGGCGCGCCCACCGTCACTTCACCAACCTTCAACTTTCAACCTTCAACATTCCAACCTTTATTTACACCACCTATACCGGTGCGCGCTTCGCCCGTGACGTCAGCGGTCGCGTCTGGGAGGGCGCCACTGTCACCAATGTTGCCCTGCAGCTTGCCTTCCACATGGGCTTCCAGCAGGTCATCCTGATCGGCGTGGATCACAACTTCGCCAGCAAGGGCGACGCGAACAAAACCGTCGTCTCGGATGGCGTTGACCCCAACCATTTCTCCCCCGCCTACTTCGGCAAGGGCTTCCGCTGGCAGCTCCCCGACCTCGACACCTCCGAGATCGGTTACCGCTTTGCAAAGCAAGCCTACGAATCCGATGGGCGCCAGGTGCTGGATGCCACCGTCGGTGGTAAACTCACCATCTTCCCCAAAGTCGACTACAACTCGCTATTCTAGATTTTCGATTTTTGATTTACGATTGTGCCTGAAACCTGCAATTCCATCTCGTACAGGTCACTGATTACTGATGATTTCCTCCCAATCCCGCCCTCTCGTGATTAATGCCCTGCTTGTCCTTCTGCTGGCGTTGGGCGGACTGCTGCGTCTCATCGACCTGACCGACCCGCCGTTCGACTTTCATCCCACGCGCCAGCTCCGCAACTCGATCATCGCCCGCGGCATCTACTATGACCTCTTGCCAGATGCCGACCCTGCCACGCGCGCGCTTGCCGATTCGATCGCGCGGGCTCCTGCGCGTTACGAACCTCCCGTCTCTGAGAGCCTGGTGGCTGTGACCTACATCGTCGCAGGCGGGGAGAGCATCGCCATCCCGCGCATCTACGGGACAATTCTCTGGCTGCTGGCGGGAATCTGTCTCTTTGACCTTGCCAGGCGCATCACCGGTTCCCCGGTTGCAGGCTTGCTCACGCTGGTTTACTTCCTCATCCTGCCCTTCGCAGTGCAAGCCAGCCGTTCCTTCCAGCCCGACCCGCTGATGACCACCTTTGCCTTCATCGGCATCTACTTCCTCTACCGCTGGTCGGAAACACAGCAGACTGCCGCCTCCTGGAAATTCGCCCTGCTCGCGGCTGTATTCATCGGTTTTGCGACCTTCATAAAGATATTCATCGGGTTCATCGTCGGCGGCGCGGCGGTGGCGCTGGTGCTGTTCACCCTCAAGGGCAGGTTCTGGCGTTCTCCCCAGGTCTGGGTGATGGCGGTCATCATGGTCCTGCCCGCCGTACTGTTCTACTTTTTCGGCGACCGGGGCAATTCCACCGAGTACATCACCAACTGGTCGCTGGATATGCTCAAGCTCATCACCAGCACGGATTTCTATACCAGGTGGCTGGCATTCCTCGGGAGCCTCTTCGGGCTGACCTTCATTCTCCTCAGCCTGGCAGGCAGCCTGCTCGCCGCGCCGCGTGGACGCGCCCTGCTGATCGGTCTGTGGGTGGGATACCTGCTCTACGGGCTGTCCGTCCCGTTCCAGATGTACACGCACTCGTATTATCACATTCAATTGACACCGATCATTGCCCTGGGGCTGGCACCCATTGCGGCGGTGGTCATTCAGCGCGCCTCGCAGGAGAAGCGGATATGGCAGGTCGCGCTGACGGTGCTCGCCATCGCGATCATCGGTTATCAATCCTGGGTGGCGCGTTCCGTGCTCATGGCGGAGGATTTCCGTGCGGAACCTGCCTACTGGCAGAAAGTCGGTGAGGTCATCCCTGTCAATGCCAAGGTCATCGCGCTGACGCAGGATTTTGGCTACCGGTTGATGTACTACGGCTGGAGGCACGTGGACCTCTGGCCTCTGGCTTCGGGACTGGCGGAAGTGCGCGGCAACCAGATCGACGCAGAAAAGACCTTTGCTGAGATGGCGTCGGACAAGGATTACTTCCTGGTCACTGCCTTCAACCAGCTTGATAAGCAGCCCGACCTGGAAAAGATATTGGATGGCTATCCCATTGCTGCCCAGGGCGATGGGTATGTGCTGTACGATATAAAATCCGTAATGAGACAAATTCAGGGAGATAGATCACCATGGACAAGTGACTTTCATTTGCTTTGATTTGTATTGTCTTTGTCTCCCAGTTCCTTGCAGTCTGTTCAATTAATCGAAGGAGCAAGATGGTTTATAGAGTGGTTGGATATGAAGCCATTTTTGGTGATGATTGTGTTTTTATTAACGTACTCGGGGGATATGAATATACAAAATGAGTTTGCTTCTACAATTGGCTGGTTTGCTGCCTGCCATGTTTGGCGGACAGCGATTGGCATTTCCAGTGCTTGAAAAAAGAGCAGGAGACATTGGGTTTGAAAAACTGAATTTCCGAGTCCCCGAATCATCACGCCTGAATGTGGCTTTTGAGACAGTTACCGCGTAACCCTTTAGATTTTACCCCTGCCGACCTCCGAGTTCTTCACAGGCTCGGAGGTCTTTCATTCGTGTACAATAATGCCAATGACCCTCGTCTCCATCGTCACCCCCTCGTTCAACCAGGCATCCTATCTGGAACAGGCAATCCAGTCTGTCCTGAATCAGGATTACCCGGATATTGAATACATCGTCATGGATGGCGGTTCAACAGACGGCTCGGTGGAGATCATCAAGAAGCATGCCTCAAAGCTGGCATACTGGTCATCAGAAAAGGACGCGGGGCAGGCGGATGCCATCAACAAGGGCATGGGGCGCGCCAGGGGGGAGATCGTCGCCTGGCTCAACTCGGATGATTACTATTTACCCGGGGCGGTCGCAGCCGCGGTGAGAGCCTTTGAGCAAAATCCCGATGCCGTTCTCGTTTATGGCGATATGCTGGCCGTGGATGAACAGGGTCAAACCTTCAACACCTTCCACTACCACCAGATTACTCTTGAAGATCTGCTATCCTTCCAGATCATCGGTCAGCCTGCTGTCTTTATGCGCCGTTCTGCATTTGAAAAGGCAGGCGGTCTTGACCCGTCCTTCCACTTGCTCCTCGATCATCTGTTATGGATTCGAATCGCCGTGCAGGGTCGCATCCTCCACGTACCTCAAACCTGGGCTGCGGCGCGCTACCATGCTGAAGCAAAAAATCGCGCCCGGGCGGCGGAGTTCGGCAGGGAAGCCTTCCGCATTTTGGAGATCGTAGAGCGAGATAATTATCTTGCTCCCTCTCTGGCAAAAATCAAGCGCCGTGCCACCGCCTCCGCCCACCGCGTGAATGCCCGTTACCTGCTGGATGGAGGTCGATCCGCTGCCAGTCTCGCCGCATGGACGCGGGCTCTGTTCATCCATCCACCCACCGCGCTGGCGCGCCTGAATTTATTTGGTTCAGCGTTGTTGAATATACTGGGATTGGGGAAAATACGGAAAGCAGTCCTGGAAAAACGGCAAAAATCTCACCTGTCCGCGCAAGAGTGAGGCAGGCGCATTTCTCTCCTCGTCTTCCATATTCAAGTCTGTTTGGCGTTAAAATAGATTCAGTCATCCCATGAACAGTGCCCAGCCCCGTTCGTTTTTTGGTTCCTTTCATAAGGCAGTCCTTGTCCTGCTGTTCGTGTCCGGTCTTCTGATCCGCCTCTACGACCTGACAGACCTGCCGCTGGACTTCCATCCCACGCGGCAGCTCTTCTCGGCGCTCAAGGCGCGCGGCATGTACTATCAATCCTTGACCAATGTAGCGGAGGAACAGCGCCAGTTTGCCATCCAGCAGGGGAAAATGCGCGCCACCATCGAGCCTGAGATCATGGAAAAGCTTACGGTCTTCACCTGGAAGTTCACGGGTGAGCAACTCTGGGTGGCGAGGATCTACTCCAGCCTCTTCTGGCTCATTGGTGGAATCTTTCTCTATCTCCTTGCACGCGACCTGTTCTCCAGGGACGGTGCACTCTTTGCCGCCGCCTTTTATTTGCTCCTGCCCTATGGCGTTTTTGCCAGCCGTTCATTCCAACCCGATCCATTGATGGTCGCACTCATCGTTGGTTTTTGGTGGGCGGTCAATCACTGGGCATCCATCATCTTCCCATCGGCGGTGGAGGATCGGGTGCAGGCAGGCAGAGAGACGTGGGGTTGGGTGATCCTTGCCTCCCTGCTGGGCGGATTTGCCATCTTTGTCAAGCTCAACGCGGCGTTCTTCATCATTGGCGGGGCGCTGGGTGCGATGCTCGGGCGCGCCTCCCTGAGGGAACTTGCCCGCAACAAACAGGTCTGGGTGATGGGTCTCCTGGGCATCCTGCCCGGCTTGGGCTGGGTGATCTATGGACTGGCGCGCGGTTTCCTCGGTCAGCAATTTGGCGGTCGTTTCATGCCAGCCCTGCTCGTCTCTCCATCCATGTACATCGGTTGGGCGCAGATGATCGGGGAGGTCCTCGGCTTGTTGACCTTTGCCCTGGCGCTGCTCGGGCTCCTGCTTGTGAAGGACAAGCCTACCCGCGCCATGCTCCTCGGTCTTTGGGGTGCCTACTTTGTTTTCGCGATCTTCTTTGACTACCACATCTCAACGCACAATTATTACAGCCTGCCGCTCGTCCCCATTGCCGCCCTTTCATTGGCACCGCTGGCGGAGGTGGTCTTCGCCCGTTTGAGCGAATCCGCCTCGAGGTCCGGGATCATGCGCCTTCTCGCAGCATCCATCCTGACCCTCAGCTTGTTCGCCGTCCTCTGGACCTCGCGCTCGGCATTGAAGTCTGCCAACTATCGTCCCGAGGCTGAATTCTGGAGGCAGGTCGGTGAATCCGTCCGTGGTTACCGTGTCGTTGCCTTGACGCAGGATTATGGATTGCCTCTCGCCTATTGGGGTTGGGCAGGTACCGCCAACTGGCCGGATTCAACCGACATCCAGTATCACGAACTGCGGGGCGGCAGCGCGACGTTCGAAAAGACCTTCTCCCGCCTGACCGAAAACAAGGACCTGTTCCTCATCACCGACCTGGCTGAACTTGCGCGCCAGCCTGCCCTGAAGGCACGGCTTTCAACATTCGTAGTGTTTGCAGGGAATGATGGATACATCATTTACGATCTCCGGCAGCCGGTCCAATAAGCTGACCATCCAGGAATAACTTGAACCAAAACGCCTCCTTCAAATCACTTATTCGTCTCGTGCAAACCATCTTTACCATCACGGCTGGGGTCTGCGCTCTCCCTGTATGTATATCTCGGCGCGTTCATCCGCCCGATCGGGGATGATTATTGCATCTCGGCGCGCCTGATCGGTTACAACGTCTTCTTCGCCAGCCTGGCGAAATACCTGACCACCTCCAATCAATTCTCCAATCAATTCGTCGCGTATTTCAGTGACCTGTTCGGGCCGCGCGGGGTGGCGGTCCTGGCAGTGACGATGCACCTGCTCTGGCTGGCAGGCATGACCTGGTTCCTTTCCGAGGCTGCGCGCGCCCTGCGCCTGCGCTGGAATATATGGACGGGTTTATTGATCGCGGAACTGGTCGCGTTGGTCTCGTATTACACCGCCCCCAACCTGTTCCAATCCGTGTACTGGCGCCCGGGCTTGATGACCTATTTCATGCCGCTGGTGTTGTATTCATTCATCTTCACCGGGCTCCTGCGCGGGATCCGCACTGCCTCCGGAGGCCGCGCCTCGTCCTGGGTGATCATCCTGCTCTTCTTCGCCGCGTTCTTTACAGGTGGATTATCCGAGACGGCAGGCGCCCTGCATATCTCCATCCTCGCCCTTGCGCTGGCAGGGACGCTGCTCTGGAACAAGGGCGGAACCCGCCGGGCAGCGCTGGTGCTTATCACTGCCACACTGGCAGGCGCGGTATGTGCCATGTTCGCCATGTTCATGACGCCCGCCAATGGCATGCGCATGGACAACTCGGTGACCCCCGGTCTTATGACCGTCGTCCTGCGTGCCCTGACCTTTGCAGCCCAGTTCCTGGCGGAGGCAGCCCGCCTGCTTCGCATCCCGTTCGCTTTTATCATCATTTCGGGCGCTTTGCTGGCTTACCTCTTTTCAAAGACAACGGAAACCAACCTGCCGCGCCGCGCCTGGCTGGGTCTCCTGCTCATCCCGATCCTCACCTACCTGCTGACCGTTGCCATGTTTGCCCCCAGCGCATACGGGCAGTCCTTCCCCGTGGACCGTGTCCGTTTTCCAGCGCATGTTCTGCTGGCGATCTCCCTGCTCCTGGAAGGTGGGCTGCTGGGACTGTTGACCGGGCGCTTGTCGCTCCCGCGCTGGACGACCGCCGCGGCTGCCGCGGCGCTGCTGGTTGTGGCGCTCTATCCGCTCTGGACGATCCGCAACAACCTGGGACTCATCCCTGGATACCGGGAGCGCGCAGCACAATGGGATGAACGGGACGCGCGCATCCGCGAACTGGCTGGGTCAGGAGAACAGAATATATTCACCTGGGAACTGCCCGGTGTAGCGGATGTCAACGATCTCGGTGCCCGTCCCTCGCACTGGATCAACTACTGCGCTGCCATTTATTATGGCGTGGACACCATCAGCGCGGTGGAGGGGCAGAATCCCAGCCCATGATTTCGCCTTTTGAGAGATAATGACATCTGCGTTCCCTGTAGGACCCATGAATGGATAAAGCAATGTCAATTCACCAGCCTCTTCTTGTGACAGGCGCACACCGCACCGGCACCACCTGGGTCGGCAAAATGCTGGCTGCAGGCGGCTATGCCTACATCAGTGAACCGCTCAATGTGCTGCATCGAGCCGGGGTGATGGCTGCCCCTGTCCGCAAGTGGTACACCTACATTACCGGGGAGAACGGGGGGGAATACCTGCCTGCATTGCAGAAGACCCTCGCATGCCAGTATGGATTGTTGGATGAGATCGGCTCCATCAAGAGCGGTCGTGACTTTCTCCGCATGGGGCGCGACCTTGGCGTCTTTCTGCGCGGGAGGGTCCTCAAACAGCCGGTCCTGCTCAAGGACCCGTTCGCGGTCTTCTCGCTCCCGTGGTTCATGGAAGAGCTCGATTGCCGCGTGGTCGTCACCGTGCGGCATCCGGCGGGCTTTGCCAGCAGCCTGAAACGCCTCAACTGGTTCTTTGATTTCAACGACCTGCTTGACCAGCCGCTCCTGATGCGCGATCACCTTGAACCCTACCGCGGGGACATGCAGCGCATCCCGTCCGGGGATGTGATCGGGCAGGCAGCCCTGCTCTGGCGCATGGTCTACCATGTTGTTCACGACACCATCGAGAGGTTCCCGTCCGTGCTCGTCCTCCGCCATGAGGACCTGTCCCGTGACCCGCTGACGGGATTTGCCCGGGCATACGAGTCGCTCCGGTTGGCATACACCCCCAGGGTGCAGGAGATGATCCGGGCTTCTTCCAGCAGTGAGAACCCGGTCGAATTGTCGCGTCAGAAGGTGCACGCGGTCAAGCTGGACAGCCGCGCCAATCTTGACAACTGGAAAAAACGCCTCAGCGCGGATGAGATCGCGCGCATCCGCGACCTTACCGGGGATGTGGCTCAGTGGTTCTACGCGGATGTGAAATGGGAATGAGATGAAGCCTGTCCCGCTGCCCACCGTATCCATCGTCACGCCGTCCTTCAACCAGGCGCGTTATCTTGAAGCCACCATCCAGTCGGTGCTGTCGCAGGATTACCCGCGCATCGAGTACATCATCGTGGATGGCGGCTCCACCGATGGCTCGCTGGAGATCATCAAAAAATATTCCAGCCAGCTGGCGTGGTGGGTGAGCGAAAAGGACCGCGGTCAGACGGATGCCATCAACAAGGGCTTTGCCCGTGCCGGCGGCGGCATTTTTGCATGGCTCAATTCGGATGACACCTACGAGCCGCGCGCCGTGGGACAGGCGGTGAAATATTTCCTGGATCACCCCGATGTGGGCATGCTCTACGCGGACTGCAATTACATCAATGAATCCGGGAAGGTGATCGGGCGGTTTCCAGCAGCACAGACCAGCCTGTCGCTCCTCCGCCGCGGTTATGTGCACATCCCGCAGCAGACCACATTCTTCCGTGCTGACCTGTGGAAACAGGTCGGACCGCTCGACCCGTCCTTTTACTTCGCGATGGATTATGACCTGTGGACCCGCATCGCCGCGCAGGCTGAAATGAAATATCTCCAGGGACAGGTCTTCGCGAATTTCCGCATCCACACCTCGGGCAAGACCATCGCCGCGGATGACCGCTGCTGGCCCGAGATGCTGCGCGTTCACTACCGGGACGGCGGTTCGGTCCTTGCGCCCATCGTGGCAAAGTATTACGTCCGCAAACTCCTTGCGCCTTTCTGGGCGTGGAGGTTCAAGCGGAGACTCGGCGTATAATTACGGCTATCTCCAATCAGGCATGTACAAGAGTATAAGTACATGTGTAAACGCGGAATTGACAGCTTCCGGTATTGAATAATTCCCATTCCTCCCAACCATGAACCTGTTTGCCCTCCCTCCTCCGATGATCTCAACCGCCTGCTCAAAGCCTGGCGTTTCTGGTTGTGTGCCGCCCTGATCGGCGGGCTGCTCGGCGCGGCGATCTATTTCCTGGCACCGCCGCTTTATCGCGCGCGTGCCTCCGTGCAGGTGGACTTCAACATAGAAGAGGCGTACAAGCCCACGCAGGATAAGCAGGCGTTCTATTACCTGGAACGCGAGGTCCGCAAGTTGGAAGCCCATCGCCTTTTCGGATGCGGTCATGCAATCCGTGGCGGATGAAGTGGGGGGAGTGACCATCGCCCAGTTGC
The DNA here is from genome assembly GCA_963823545.1 of uncultured Chloroflexia bacterium. Classification (GTDB taxonomy): domain Bacteria; phylum Chloroflexota; class Anaerolineae; order Anaerolineales; family Villigracilaceae; genus Denitrolinea. Next base: position 18,780 of record CAWGMC010000010.1, read on the forward strand.
GCGACGGCATCCTGCTGCTCAGCCAGCCCGGTGACGCCGACTGGCATTTCTTTGCTGAGGACCCCGACCCGCAGCGCGCCTCCGACCTTGCCTCCGCCTGGGCAAAGGCGTTCACTGCGCAGGTCCGGGATGCGGTGACCGCCAGCATGACCCTCCAGTCGTTCCACGCAGAGATCCAGAATGGATGCGGCGGAGATTGCTTCTTCCATTGAATCCCAGATCGCGGATCTGGAAGCGCGTGCACAGGGCATCAGTCCCTACGTGGAAGTCTCCCTCTTGCAAACAGAGCAACTCCCCGAAACACGCAAGGTTGCGGTCAGTACATATATCCTCGTTGGCGCGCTGGTCGCGTGGGCGCTCGGTGCCCTGGGCATCCTGTTCATTTCACCGCGCAGGAAAGCTGAACGCGCGGAAAAGTAACGAATGATAAGATCCGCGCCGAAGATTGATCTCCAAAAAATTTCGCGCTTCCTGTGGGGGGCGGTCCTGCTGACCCTGCCCGTCACCAGTTTCCGTTTTTTTCCCTTCCTTGGCGATTCAACCCAGGTGCGCCCGCTGGCGCTCTATCCACTGATCCTGCTCATCCCCATCCTGTTGATCCGCCTGTGGCGGCGGGAGATTCCCAATCCCTTTCCGGGCAGTCTCCTGCTCCTTGGGCTTTTTCTCATTGTGGTCCTGGCATCCTCCGCACTGGGGGCGCTGAACGCGCCGCTTGAACTGCGCGGCAGCACCTACCTGGACCGCGTCCTGCGCGCCTGGGTCACGGTGGTCATCGGTCTGATGTTTTTCATTGCCGCCATCTGGATGAACCGCGATGAAGCGGATGTGCGCTTTTCCGCCAAATGGCTCCTGCTGGGGCTGTGCCTGCACATCCTGTGGACCCTGGTGCAGGCGGTCTCGTTCTATACACCCTACCTGCCGCGCCAGACCCTGAAGGAATGGCAGACCTCCTTCTCCATGCGCGTGCCCACCAAGAACAGGCGCTTTTCCGGGCTGGCATTTGAGCCGAGCTGGCTGGCGGGTCAGATCGCCACGCTCTACATGCCGTGGCTGTTTGCAGCCATCCTGACGCGCACGCGTGTCTTCCGCGCCCGTTGGGCGGAGCCCGTCCTGTTCATCATTTCGCTGGTCCTGCTGGTGTTCACCTTCTCGAGGGGCGGCGTGTTGTTCACGCTGATCGCCATCCTCATCACCGGCTGGGTTGCCGGGCACGACCTGTTGACCCGCCTGCGTGAATGGTTCGTCTCCGCCTTTCGCAAGTCGGATAAATCCTCCGGTGAGCACGCAAGGAAACTTGCCATCCGCATCGGGCTGGTCCTGCTGGTCCTGGCGCTTCTGGCTGGCTCAGGCACCATGCTGACGCGCAAGAGATACTTTGCCAAGCTGTTTTCAGGGATTGAAAAGGCTGACACGCTCGAGGAGTACATCGTCTACAACTATGCAGGCGGGCGTGTTGCCTATGCCTGGGCTGCCATGGGCGCCTACCGTCTGGATCCGTGGACGGGGGTCGGTTTGGGAGCCAGCGGTCTTTACATGTACGACAACATGCCGGATTTTTCCAAGACCACGCTCTTTGAGATCGCCCGCCAGCTTTCCCCGGACAGCCGCGCCATCCCCAACCCCAAATCCATGTTCGTGCGCGTCCTGGTGGAAACCGGTCTCATCGGGCTGGCGCTTTTCCTTGCCTTCCAGTTTTCCATGCTGGCGGATATGCGTGCCCTGTTCAGGTCGGGCGCTTCGCGCTATTTTGGCATCGCGGGATTATTCACATGGATCTCGGTTTTCCTCTATAATATTACCCAGGATTCACTGGCGACCCCCAACCTGTGGATCAACCTCGGAATTTTGATCGGTCTGGCGCGGACTTTTATCAATTCCGCCGGGACCGTCAAGGAGACTTCATGATCGTCCTGTCAGTGGGCATGCCCCGCGCGGGATCGGGCTGGCACTACAACGTCATCCATGACCTGATGGCAACGACCGGTTGTGCCGACGCGCGCGACATCCGCGAGAAATACCGCCTGCACAAGGTGCTGACCGAGGTCAACTGCAACATCGGCGTGCTCTCCGCACGGCGGCTGGCAATGGTGACCATCCCGGCGCTGATGGGCAACACCTTTGTCATCAAGGCGCATGCCGGACCTTCAACATGGTCCCGCCTGCTGGAGAAACTCGGTCTGCTGCGCGTCACCTACATCTACCGGGACCCGCGCGATGCCATGCTCTCCGCCTTTGACTTTGGTCAGCGCGCCATTGAAAAGGGGCGTCCCAATGCCTTCTCGCATCTCACGGATTTTCAGAAGACACTCGATTTCATGACCGAATACATCCGGATCTGGGAAAAATGGGTTCGCGAAAAGACCCCCCTGATCGCCCGCTACGAGGACCTGTTGACGGATTATGATACGGAGGTGGCGCGGCTGGTTCAGTTCCTCAAGTTGGATGGCAGCCAGCCTGAAGTGCGGAAGGTGATCGAACAGTACCGCCCTGGTGCCAACGACAGCCAGCAGGGTTTGCATTTTTACAAGGGCAGGATCGGGCGCTTCCGTGAATCGTATGGCGCCGAGGAACAGAAGGTCATGGCTGAGAGATTTGGCTCTGCGCTGGCAAAAATGGGATATCCGGTGTAACCGGATTCATGTAATACCTTTTCCGGGAAGTCTGTTTTGGATTTTTCGGGTATCATACAAGCATGCGTACATTTGACACGCCCTACATTGCCGACTGGTTCGTGATCTCCCTGCGCTGGATTGCGCTGGTGGGCGTGCTCGTTTCCCTGGCAATGGGCGGGGGATTGTTGCTGGTATCTGCCTGGCCGCTCATCCTGCTGCTGGTCTGGAACGTGGCGATGACCATTCTCGTGACCGTGAACGTTCGCCTGACGTATCACCGCCAGGTCAACCTGGTCGTCGATATCCTGCTGACAGGCTTGTTCTTCTATCTGCAGGGCGGTTTGATGGGAGCCGCTGCGTGGGTGATCATCCTGCCGATGTTGACAGGCGCGGTGTATTTTGAATTCCGGGGGTCTTTCTGGGTTTCCATCCTTTTCACGGCGATCCTGATCGTCATCACCTGGCTGCAGACCCGTTCGCTGGCGATCTTTGGCATGGCGCCCATGCTCATTACCGTGCTGGTCACGCTGGCACTCGGACTACTGTTCGGGTTCCTTGGGCGGAGGCTGGCGTTCTACCTGCGCACGATCCGTGAAAAACGGCTTCGTGAGGAGGAGAGAAGGTCACACATCGAAGGCGAACGCATGCGTGCCATCTACGAGTTGACCTCCACCCTGACAGCCACCCTCAGTTACAAGCGCGTCCTTGATTCTGCGCTGGATATGGGATATACCGCCCTCAACCCTGACCCGGAAGCGGGTGACAGCGGGAAACTGGTCAGCGCAGTACTGCTCTTCAAGGGCGACATCCTTCGCATCGGGTCGGCGCGCCGCTTTACGAATGCAGATCTGAAGGTGAGTCTGCCCGGGGCGGAGGGACTGCTGAAAAAGGTCTTCGATGAGGGCGAACCGGTCCTCTCCAACGCGATCAGCTATGATCCCGAGTTGAGTCACATCGTTTCCCTGCGTTCCTGCATGTCGGCTTATTGTTTCCCGCTGCGGAGCGGGTTTAACGTGTATGGCGTCATGTTGTTCGCACATCCCGACCCTGAATATTTCACAAAGGACCGCGTCGACATGCTGGATATCATCGGGCGCCAGGCGGTCGTCGCCATCCAGAACGCGCGGCTTTACCAGGACCTGGTTGAGGAAAAGAACCGCATGGTGGAAGTGCACGAGGAGGCGCGCAAGAAACTGGCGCGTGACCTGCACGATGGACCGACCCAGTCCGTGGCAGCCATGGCAATGCGCATCAACCTGGCGCGGCGCATGCTGGAGCGCAATCCCGCCTCCGCTTCCGCGGAACTGGTGAAACTTGAAGACCTGGCGCACCGCACCACCAAGGAGATCCGCCACATGCTCTTCACCCTGCGCCCGCTCATCCTGGAATCACAGGGGCTGGGCGCGGCATTGCAGGCAATGGCTGAGAAGATGAGCGAGACCTACAACCAGAACGTGATCATCGGCATTGACGAAAAACTGGTCGAAAAACTGGAAATGGGGAAACAGGGCGTCATCTTTTACATCGTTGAAGAGGCGGTCACCAACGCGCGCAAGCATGCCAATGCCCGCACCATCAACGTCCGGCTTGGACAGGTGGAAGTCGGCATCCTCCTGCTGGAGATCGCGGATGATGGCGTCGGGTTCGACGTTAAGGCGGTGGACACGGCTTACGATAAACGCGGCAGCCTGGGAATGGTCAACCTGCGGGAGCGCACCGAGCTGGTGAACGGGCTGCTTAACATTGATTCCGCGCCGGGCAAGGGAACGCATGTCCAGGTCTATATCCCGCTGACGGAAGATGCTGCCGACCGCCTGCATCACAACAAGAAGTAAATCGGAAGACCAAAACCGATCCCATGCCTGTCATCAATAATATGTTCTGTTTTTCTCACGGGGTGGAAAATGGTACACGTCCCCCCATGGTGTTCATCCATGGGGCGGGAGGCACGCATTTACACTGGCCGCCGCAGGTACGCCGGATGCCCGGTCAACGCATCCTTGCCGTTGACCTCCCCGGTCACGGAAAATCGGGCGGGATCGGCAGCCAGAGCATCCTGGACTATGCCCGCAGCATGGTGAAATTCCTGGATGCGGCTGGCATGAATTCAGCCATCTTCGTCGGTCATTCGATGGGAAGCGCGATCGCCCTGACACTTGCCCTGGATTTTCCAAAACGTGTTTTGGGGCTTGGGCTGGTGGGGAGTGGTGCGCGCTTGCGCGTGGCGCCCCAAATACTGGAGAATTCAGCCAACCCCTCCACATTTACACTGGCACTGGAAGCCATTAACACCATGGAATTCGGTCCCTCGGTCGATCGCCGGCTCAAGGAACTGGCCGCGCGGCAGATGTCCACCATCCGCCCGGCTGTCCTGCACGGTGATTTCCTGGCTTGCAATGAGTTCGATGTGATGCAGCGTCTCGGGGAGATCTCCGTGCCTGTGCTCATTCTCTGCGGCAGCGAGGACCAATTAACCCCCGTGAAGTATTCAGCCTACCTGCGCGATCACATTCCGTCTGCGAATCTCATCACCTTCCCCGGCGCGGGGCACATGGTCATGCTGGAGCAGCCCACAGGGGTGGCTGATGCGCTGGCGGAATTTGCCGAACTCGATCCCCTACCAGCCCGGTCAGTGACCATCCCGATGTCAATTGTCAGGAAGGGATAGCAGGATCTGCCTGGCAGCCTGCACCGCCCGTGCCCGATGGCTCAGGCGGTTTTTTGTTTCCTCGCTCAGTTCCGCCATGGTCAGCCCGGGTTCGGGCAGCAGGAAAATGGGATCGTACCCGAACCCGCCGGTGCCGCGTTCCTCGGGGATGATCTCGCCGGGGCAGGTCCCCTCGGCGGTTTGCACGTTTCCATGCATATCTGCGATCGCCACCGTCGCGCGGAAGCGGGCGGTCCAGGGGCGCGGTTGACCCTGCAGGTTTTTCAGCAGGTATGCCCTGCGGTCAGAATCTGTCGCGCCCGGCTTGGATGAATACCGTGCAGAATGCAGACCGGGTGCGCCGTTCAACGCATCCACCTCCAAACCCGAGTCGTCCGCCAGGCAGGTCAACCCGCTGGCACGCTGAAAAGCCAGGGCTTTCCGGGTGGCATTCTCAATATACGTGACCCCGTCCTCCGGCACGTCGAGGTCGAGACCGATCTCTGCAGGGGAAAGCAATTCGAATGGCAGGTCTGCGAGGATGGCGCGCAGTTCGCGCAGTTTTCCCTTGTTGTTGGTTGCAAGCAGGAGTTTGTTCACTTTGGTGCCCTGGTTTTTGATCTTATCTTTTCCATTGCCCAGCGTGCGTGCTCATGGATGAGCGGTTCAGGATCCTCCCCTGCAAGTTCCAGCGCGGGCAGGGCGCGTTCGTCGCCCAGGTTGCCGAGTGCCACTGCCACATTACGCAGCAATCCCTTCCTCCGGGAACGCTGAAGTGGGCTGCGCTTGAATTGCCGGTTGAATGATCCAGGGGTCAACGTGAGCATCTGGACCAGGTCCGGAAACGGCAAGTCTCCCTGGGGCTGGAAGGATGGATCTCCCACAGGTTCCGAAAACCTGTTCCAGGGACAGGCTGCCTGGCAGAGATCGCATCCAAAGACCCAGTCCTGCATCAGGGATCGGAGTGTCCTCCGGGATATTTCCCTTGTTCTCAATGGTCAGGTACGAGATGCAGCGGCGGGCGTCCAGGGTGCGGTCGGAAAGGATGGCATTCGTCGGACAGGCATCCAATGCAGCGGGTGCAGCTCCCGCACTGGTCGCGGGTGAAGGGGGCATCCGGCTCAAGATCGAGTGCCAGCAAAATTTCGGCAAGGAGGAAATAGGAGCCTTTGTCCGGGTGGATGAGGCAGGTATTCTTCCCGATCCAGCCAAGTCCGGCGCGCTGAGCCAGGTCGCGCTCGAGCAGGGGACCGGTATCTGTATAGGCACGGCTGGGGACCTGGTGACCCGTTCGTGCCTCGATGAAGGCGATCAGGCTTTCCAGGCGCGGCGGCAGGACAAGGTGATAATCCTCGCCGGCTGCGTAGGATGCCACGCGTCCCTGCATCCCACCGGGTGCATTTTTATTTTTTTGAGGCGGGGAAGTATGGAACACCAAGCACCAGGATGGATTTGCATCCAGGCAGGATCTGACCTGGATCCGCGCGCCGCAGGCGGGAGCGCTCAGTGGCAAGGTAATCCATGCCGGCATGCCTGCCTTGTGCAAGCCAGTTTTCAAAGGTGGAGAGATGAGGCGGCGGGTCGGGAGTAGTAACACCGGCCAGGAGAAATCCCAGCCGGTGTGCTTCGTCGAGAATGGATCGCTTGAGAGCGTCAGCCACTAGCGGACAATGATCTTTACAAAGAAGAATTGTCCAAATGCATAGCCATTTGGGTTTGCCATGCGCCATGCGCTCAGGTATTCCCCGACCTTGGTCGGCGCTTTAAATTGGACGGAAACATCCACATCCTGGTTGGGCACGACGGAGGACGGGATGGAGGCCGGGACGCCGCTCATCTTGTCGTTGTAACCACCATAGACGATGGTATAGCCTGCCCCCCAGGTGCAGTCGCCGGTATTTCTGACCTTCCAGGTCTTCAGGAAATCCTGACCCGGGGTCATGACAGAACCGTCCTCGATGGTGACATCCGAGACGAAGGCGGCATCGTCGCACAGTCCCAGCGGTGTTCCGATGGCGCCGGGGGTGGATAACACGCCCACCGTCAGGGTCACGGTCACCGTGGGACCTTCTGCTGTCACGGTCGCCTGAATGGTCGGGCTGGCAGCGGGTGTCAGGGAGGCTTGCGCGGCTTCGGTGGCGGCAATATCCGCCATCACGGTTTTTGCGGCGGCAGTCCGGATGGCGTCAATATCAGGCGTGGGCATGGGCGTCTCCTGCGGCGCGCAGGCTGCCAGCAGCAAGCATAGCAAAAGGGTCAGGGTAATGTGCTTGGTTTTCATAATTACCTCCACAAGGTATGGCAGGGTTGGCAGGACTTATTTCCTGACTTCAATGGCAACCGTCATGCCAGTGCCAAAGGGAACGTCGAGATTGGTGTACATCTGGTAGCGGGCTTCATACATGCCGGGCACCCTGGGGGTGACCAGGTTGAGGGAGATTTCAACGATCTCGCCCGCCAGCACGACATCACTGGGGTAATGGATGGCATAAGTGTTGCCGCCAAATTCGGTATTGCCGCCCACACGCACCAGGCGATAACCAACCACCCAGTTGCATGTGCCGGTGTTTTGGATGAGCCAGCCTTTTGCAAACAGCTGGTTGGGTTTGAGGATCGTTCCATCTGGTGTGCCGACATCCCGGATGTATGCCGAATTGTTGCACAACGCCCCGGTGGGGGTTCCCTGCAGGGGCAGGAGCGAGATGGTGGGAGTGGTGAGGAAGAGCGGCTGGCTGGTGCCGGCACCTGCCGTGGAAATGGACAGGGTGGCAAAGGGGGTGACCGGTATGGAAATGGTCGGCGTGGGCGCGGGAGTGTTCGTCCAGGCAGGTGCAGCCGCGGTCAGGGCGGACGAGGTTTGCGTGAACTGCGCTGCCACCGTCTGGGCGGCTTGGGTATAGATCAGGGTCGCGTCCATGGTGGGAGCCGCTTCTTCATTGGAAGGAGCGCAAGCGCCAAGCGTGAGAACAACTACTGCCAGGCACACCAACCCTGTTTTTTGTTTATTTCTCATGAGGAAAACCTCCGAAGGGGTACCACATTGCACTTTTTATTATAACGCAGATAGCCTGTCGAAATACGACAGGCTATCCAAAGTACTATCAAGCATCAAGGAGCCGTTGTGGTGTTTGTCGGCGTTGCCGTGGCTGTTGCTGTGGCGGTTGCAGTGGCTGTGGCGGTTGCGTCGATGTGGATGTAGGTGTGGGCGTGGGTGGAGGGGTGCCCGGTCGCAGGATTAGCGGGTTGATCCAGGTCGCAAAGTCCTTGAGGGGTGACCCGTTCGCATAGACCGTCAGGATGAACGTGACATTCTTCCCTTCCAGTGGGCTCAGGTCGATATCCAGCGAGTACCATTTTCCTTCGTACGCCTCATTCCACTGTCCGAGGTTCTTCAGCGCTCCTCCGTTGATCTGGTAATCCAGCCGGAAAATGACATTGCAGCCTGCCGAATTTGTCCGGCAATTGATGATGGAACGGAAGCGGTCCCCATCCTGTATCTTGATCGCCGGGAAGATGCCCTGGATGAACCCGTTGTTCGCATCACGCGGGTAGGTGAGCAGTCCGGCACTACCGGCGGGGTCGCCATTCTCAAGTTTGGCTGCGTCCACCCGCACCACGTATCCCTGGTTATCTCCTTCAATTCCCGGGCAGGGCAGGATGGTCACGCCGTTATTCCACTGTGCATCACAGTAATGCGCACTGAAATCATAGGCTGTGAAGCTTTCCCCGGACACCTTGACATCCACCCAGAATGCGGTGGAGGCTGCGCTCCCGACGCCGAACAACACCCCGGATGAGTTGCGGAGCTTGAAGAAGCCCCTGTAGCGACCATCCCTGGTGGGAGAGATGAGGTTGACCGGGATGTCAATGGTCTGTCCCGGGCTGACCGTGCCCGGCAGGGCGATGACGGCAGGCGCGCTCATCGCGTCCCCGTCCACAAACACGAGGGAATAGCTGGTCGACCAGGAACAGGTGCCGACATTCTGGATCCGCCAGACCTTGGTGAAGGGTTGATTGCGCCCGATGACGGAACCGTCAGGGTAGGTCACATCCAGGACGAAGTCAGCCCAGTCACAGCGGGTGACGGGGACGCTGGTCTTGTAGGGCGGTATGGAGGTCGGTGTGCTAAACCCCGGCACGAGCGTGCTGGTCGAGATGGATGCGGTGGGTGATAAATAGCCGGTCGCAGTGGTGGATGTGGATGCCGACTGCGTAGCCATGGCTTCAAGTGTCTGGGCGGATTGCGTATATAGCGCGTTCAGAGTCGCCGCAGGGTCGATCTGGTTGGCGCTGGGGAAGTTGCAGGCAGCCTGGACAAGCATCACTGCGATCAGCGCAGCAAAAAAGTAGGTTTTTTTGGTCTTCATGACAAATTCTCCAAAACTGGTAATCTCAGGTGTTGAGACGGTGTCCAGGGCTGAAATGTTCCACGTTCGAATTGGTGAGCCGGGGAGTCTACCCGGCTCACTTTCCCATTAATTGCATTGAAAGGTGAAATTCAATTTGTCATATTCCACGAACGTGGGAAAGAGCTGTACCAGTTGGATCCATTTCGGACCTTGCGTGTTGGTGAAACCGAACGTCCACGGCTCCTCAAAGGTCATGGTCGTGGCTTCCTTGACCTCCAGTTTGATCTTGCTGGAGTTATAGCCATCACTGTGCTTGAACTGGAGGATGACCTGCTTGATCGGACCGCTGAAGGATACATGGGCGGTGGCGGTGTAGCGTGTATTGGTCGGGCAGCCGGTGGGCGGGTCGCGCTTCAGTTCGTAGGTGACGGAGCTGATGCCATAGCCGGGTTGGTCGTCCGTGGAGACAATGATATCCGTCCAGAGCACCGAGTTGTATTGACCCACTCCAAAGTTTTGTCCGTCCGGTGTTTGGAATTTCCATTCACCCCGGTAGTTCCCGGCAGTATCAGGGGCAGCCAGTTGAATGCTTAGATCAGCGCTCTGTCCGGGGGGCACTGCCTGGGGAAAGTTGTAATTATAGGCGCTTCCCATCTGGTCGCCATTCCAGAAGATGATCTTGTAACCGGTATTCCAGGTGCAATCGCTGTTGTTTTGGACGTGCCAGGTCTTTAGGAAGGTCGTGCCGGGTTTGTAAATGGTCCCGTCGGGTGGTGTCTCGGATATCAGGCTGGCGACCATGCAGTTCGCGTAGGAGCCGGTGGGGATGGAGACTGTCGGTGTGAAGGTTGGCGCCAGGGTGGAAACCGGTCCCGTTTGTGCAGGAGTGGCTGAAGGGATGACCTTGGGAGTCGGGCTTGCCTGTGCCTGGACCGTCATCGCGACGGCGGTGGCTATGACCGATTCTTTATCCGACGCCCCGCAACCGCCCAGCAGGAGGCTGGCGATGATCAGCAGGGTGATTAGGGGAAAGGTGTGTTTCATTTTTTCCTTTCGATATTCTCTTTCAAGAAATTGCCTGTATGATTATAACGCCCGGATATGAGAATACGTTAATGCAGGCGCCCGGCTGATGCCGGGCGCCTGTATTTTTGTTTTGGATGGTGGATCTTTAGGGCGTGGTGTAGGTAATGGTCAGGATCACTGGCGCGATGATCAGACGTCGTCAGATCGTCCCAGTTCCCGTCGGTCAGGGTGTCCTTGAATTGCAGGCGGAACCGGAAGCGCGTGGTGCCCACTCTGCCCTGGATGGTGGCGATGAGATTGGCTCCGCTGAACGGGCTGCTCACGCTGGCGGCGTTGCACCAGTTTGCAAATGCCCCGGTCGCGCCGGGCGGGACAAAGTCGGTTGGGTCCACGCTGCCGTAGTTGTCAAGATAGGCGCGCAGGCAGCCGAGCCCTCCAAATGGGTTGTTGCGCACCTGTCCTCCGCCGATCAGTGTCAGGGATGCGGACTGGATCGTGGCTCCAGCCGGCACGCCCGTCATGTCAAAGCTCAGGAAGGCTTCCACGCCCTGGTTGCTCATGCTGTCTCCGGCTGCGACCGTCAGGTTGTTGATCGCGCCGCCGCTGGTGACCAGCCCGCTCTCACCGGGCAGGTAATCCAGGTCAATGAAACGGATGCGGCTGGAAACCTTGATGTCCACGTAGAAGGACTTGATCTGGTAGCCGTTGATCACCGGCAGCAGGTATCCACTGGTGCTGCGGATGCGCCAGTAACCGCGGTAATTGCCTGCCGAGGCGGGTGCGGTCAGGTTGATGGAAATGTCAACTGTCCCGCCCGGAGGGGTGTTGCCAATGGCGGTCGCAGCCGCCCCGCCCATGGAATTGCCGCTGTCGAATATCAACGAATAACCAGCCCAGGTGCAGGTGCCGATATTCTTGAGCCGCCACGTTTTGGTGAAGGCTTGTCCCGGGGTCATGAGCGTGCCGTCCGGCACGGTGACATCGGTGATGAATTGAGCCTTGTCGCATTCCTGGGTGGAGGTGGGGTGAGTGGTCGGTGAGGCTGGCGGGGCAATGGTCGCGGGGATGTTGGTGTTGGTGGGAATGGCGGTGTTGGGAAGCGGGGCAACATTCGTGGCGGTGGGAGCCCCCGGGGTCTGCGCGGACTGGGTGAGCTGCGCAGCAACGGTCTGCGCCACGGAAGTCAGCGCGAGGTTCGGGTCCAGGGTGCCTGGAGGCGCGGCTTGCGGCAGGTTGCATGCCAGGGCGGTCAACAACAGGGCTGTCACTGCCAGTGTGAAGCGATTGATTCTCCTCATCTCTCACTCTCCTTTTTGTAATGCTGTTATTTTACCTGAATGTGTCCAATTTGGACTTGTCCATCGGAATAAAAAGACGGGAAGCCTGTCGAAAGGCTTCCCGTCCTGGTGCCATGATAAGTATTGTTATTGCTTTTCGTACGCTACACCATCCGCCGCAGGCATGATGGCTTGTCCCGACCACGCCGGTCAACACGATCATGGTCACGATGTAGGGAGCCATCGCCAGGAACGAGGAGGGGATCGGCACGGACAGGATCTGCATCTTGATCTGCAGAGAATCTGCAAAGCCAAAGATGAGCGATGCCAGGAACGCGCCGATCGGATTCCAGTTGCCGAAGATCATGGCTGCCAGGCCGATGAAGCCCTTGCCGGCGGTCATCACTTCATCAAAGCGCCCGACCGAGCCGAGCGTGAAGTAGGCGCCACCCAGCCCGGCGATCATGCCGCCAACGATGACGTTCACGTAGCGCATGAAGAATACGTTGATGCCCAGCGTATCGGCAGCCTTGGGATGCTCACCCACTGCACGTGTGCGCAAGCCCCAGGGCGTGTAGAAGAGCACGATGTGCATGACGATCACGATCAGGATCGTCAGGTAGACGATCAGGTTGTTCTCGAAGAAGATCGGTACCCAGGATGGGGATCTTTGAAAGCAGGGGGATGGAGATGATCGGGAAGGTGCCGGAGTTGTTGAGATAGTTCACCCTGGGACTGCAAATACTTGGATGAGATAAAGGAGGTCACGCCGGTGGCAAAGATGTTGATGGCCACACCGCTCACGATCTGGTCCACTTTGAAACGGATGCTGAGCAGGGCGTGGAAGGCGGCGACCAAGCCCGCCGGTCAGGATCGCCGACGAACAGGCCCACGATACAGGTTGCCGCTCACCGTGGCGGAGATGACCGCGGTCTGCGCCGCGATCAGCATGATGCCTTCAATGGCAATGTTGATGACCGCCGGCGCGTTCGCTGATCACGCCGCACAGGGCAGCCAGTGCGATCGGTGTGGCGCGCACCAGGGAACTGCTCAACATGCCGACCAGGTTGAAGGACTTGCCCTTGGTGGCCCAGATCAGGAATGCCGCCACGAATGCAAAGGCGACGATGCCGATCAGCGCACCGCGTGAGTGAATGCCGCGCGCCAGTTGGAATGCGCCCAGGAACACGACCAGCGAGTGACAGGATGTACAGGCTGATCTGCACCGGCAGGATGAGGTCCGGGATCTTGATGCGCGGCTGAACTGATCAGGTTCATGCCGAACTTGGCGGTCTGCCCGGGTTCTGATGCCGGGTGTGAAGAGCAGGAACATCAACAGGCCGATCACCAGCAGGACAATGCCTGTGGTGATTCGGGCATCGCGGTGGTACGTGCTATGGGAGATGGTTTGAACAGCCATGTTGCACCTATTTGCCCCAGCCGCGCGTCAGCACGGTCTCGTTCGGATGTCTTCACTGGGATGCGGAAGAACCAGCGGATGATGGCCGGCGCGGCAACGAAGATGATCACCAGACCCTGGATGATGGAGATGATGTCGATCGGAATGCCAGCCATCGATTGCATGCGGGTGGCGCCGCTGCGCAGGAAGCCGAACACCATGGCGGACAGCACCACGCCCACAGGGTGGCTTTTACCAAGCAGGGCCAGCGCGATGGCGTCGAAGCCATAGCCGGCTGAGAAGCCCTGTCCCACCCAGTGGTCCACGCCCAGCACCTGTGCTGCGCCTGCCAGTCCGGCCAGCCCGCCGCTCAGCGTCATCACCAGCACGAAATTGCGGACAAGCTCATGCCTGCATATTTGGCAGCGTCCGGGTTGGCGCCCACCGAGCGGATCTCGAAGCCGAGCGTGGTCTTGAACAGGAACCAGTAGACCAGGTAGGCAACAACCAGCGCCAGGACGAAGCCCCAGTTGAAGCGCAGGGGATCGGGAAAGAAGCGGGGCAGTTCCGCAGCCTTCTGGATGGTGGGCGTGACCGGGCGGAAGCCGGAGGCCTTCATCGGTCCGTTCAGCAGCCAGTCGCTCAGGCGGAACGCGATCCAGTTCATCATGATCGTGTTGACCACTTCGTGCGCGCCGAACCTTGCCTTAAGAAAACCCGGGATCGCGCCCCAGATCGCCCCGGCTACCGCACCGCCCAGGATCGCCAGCGGCAGGTGGATGAACCAGGGCAGGCCGGTGATGCTGTAGCCGACAAAGGCCGAGCCAAGCGCGCCCATGAAGAACTGTCCCTCGGCGCCGATGTTGAACAAGCCGCAGCGGAAGCCGAGCGCCACCGCCAGCCCGGCAAAGATATACGGGGTGGCAGTCACCAGGCTTTCCGTGAATGGATAGATGGCTTTCAGTAAGGCGGCATTATCGCCGGTGGATGAGTAGACGCGGAAGCCTCGATGATCTCGGCGGGCTGCCAAGCGAGCCGTCGAACAGTGCGCCATAGGCGGTCGCAACTGCAGTCCAGATCGCTTTGAACGCTGCGCCCGGGTCGGCGGAGAAATTCTTGAATGCCGCTGCCACGTCTGCATCAGTGACAGCAATGACAATGCCGCCGATCATCAGCCCGGTGAACACAGCCAGGACGGGCACCAGCAGTGCTTGCAGCAGATCCGCCCAGCATGCTTTGCCAGGCTGAGGCGGGCTTTTGTTTCTTCAGGTTCTTTGTTGGCTGACACGTTATCTGCCTCCTAAAAGACCCGTTCCACTTCTTCGCCGCTGGATGCGGGTGCCGCTTTGGCGGCTTCGTCGGGCTGTATGCCAGCCATCAGCAGACCCAGATATTCCTTGCTGGCTTGCGCGGCCGGGACAATGTCCATGATCTGGCCCCGGTACATGACCGCGATCCGGTCGGAAAGCGCCAGGATCTCGTCCAGTTCGGAGGAGACCAGCAGCACGGCTGTGCCCTCGTCGCGTTTTTCGATGATCCGGCTGTGGATGTATTCGATCGAACCGACATCCAGACCGCGGGTCGGTTGCGAGGCGATCAGCAGTTTGATCGGCCGCGAGAACTCGCGGGCCACGATCACTTTCTGCTGGTTGCCGCCCGAAAGGGTGGAGGCCGGGACGATACATGCTCGGCGTGCGCACATCAAATTGTTTGACCAGTGTTTCGGCGTTCTGAAGATCGTCTTTTCCTGGAGATTGATGCCCGTGGCAAACGGCGGCTGGTAATAGGTGCACAAGCATCAGTTGTCGTGGATCGGGAAGGACAGGACAAGTCCGTGCCGCTGGCGGTCTTCCGGGATGTGCGCCACGCCGCGTTCGAGGATATGCCGCGGGGTGGTGCGTTTCAGACGGTTCGCCCAGGATGCTGATTTCACCCTGCTACGATGGGCAGCAGTCCGGTCAGCGCATAGACCAGTTCGGTCTGCCCGTTGCCCTGCACGCCTGCGATGCCCAGCACCTCCCCCTCTTGCACATCGAACGAAACACCATGCACCGTCATGTGGCCGCGTTCGTCCTCGAACGTACAGGTCCTTAACTTCCAGCACAGGCTCGGTGGGTTTGGCTTTCTTCTTGCGACGACCAGGTTGACATCCCGGCCGACCATCATGGATGGCCAGTTTTTCGGGGTCTGCTTCCCTGGCGTGACCGTGCCGACCGTCCGCCCGTTCCGCAGGACGGTGATGCGGTCGGCCACCGCCATGACTTCTTTTAATTTATGGGTGATGAAGATAATGGATTTGCCCTTTTCGATCAGCGAGCGCAGGATCTTGAACAACCCATCCACTTCCTGCGGGGTCAGCACCGCGGTGGGCTCATCCAGGATGAGGATGTCTGCCTGGCGGTAAAGGACTTTGATGATCTCCACGCGTTGCTGGATGCCGACCGGCAGGTCCTTGATATAGGCGTCCGGATCCACTTCCAGTCCGTATTGTTCCGAGATCTCGCGGATGCGTGCCGCCACTTTGGCTCGATCCAGGAAAAGCCGTTGCGTTTGGCTTCCACCCCCAGCATCACGTTCTCGGTGACGGTCATGACCGGGATCAACATGAAGTGCTGGTGCACCATGCCGATGCCGCGCGCAATGGCATCGTTGGGGCCGTGGATGTCCACTTTTTCGCCGCGTACAAGGATTTCGCCTTCGTCGGGCTTATACAGGCCGTAGAGGATGTTCATCAGGGTGGTTTTGCCTGCGCCGTTTTCCCCCAGCAAGGCATGGATCTCGCCTTCTTCCAGGGTAAGATTGATGTGATCGTTGGCAAGCACACCCGGGAAAGCCTTTGTGATGCCGCGCAATTCCAAAACTGGTGTCATGGATGTACTCCTCGAAATCTAACTGCAAATTTCTGCCGCTAGTACATCAGCGGCATGAAACCGAAGTAAACAAGCAGAGATAAAAAAAAGGCCAGGGGAAATCCCCTGGCCTCTTTATAGCCAAACAGATTACTGGGCGATCACGCCGTCCACGGTCAGGGAGCCGTCGATCAGGGCGGCCTTGATGGCTGTCGAGTTCGGCCTTCAGTGTCAGGGGAACATGCTGTCGAAATCATGGAAGGGGGCGATATCAACGCCGCCATCCTTGATCGTGTAGGTCACGGTGCCGCCGGTGAAGTTGCCATCCGACCACATCCTTGATGGTGTTGAAGACAGCCACGTCGATCAGTTCTTCAGAACGCTGGTCAGGACAACTTCCTTGTACTCGGGAGCGGACACGAACCAGTCGGTATCCACGCCGATGATCTTGCACGCCCGTCTCCTTGCAGACGGCAGCGGAGCCGAGGCCAACAGGTCCGGCAACGGGCATGATGATGTCGGCGCCTTCCTGCATGAAGGATTCGGCAGGACGCGGCCGTCATCGGTGGATTCGAAGTTGTTGGTGAAGATGCCTTCGCCGGTGGCGGTGTCCCAGCCCAGGACTTCGACGTCGGTGCCCTTCTGGCTTGTAGTACTTGACGCCGGCTTCAAAGCCCTTCATGAAGATGGTGACGGTCGGGATCTGCAGACCGCCGAAGGTGGCAACCTTGCCGGTCGTGGTCATGCCTGCAGCCAGGTAGCCAGCCAGGAAAGCGGCCTGGTCGGTCTGGAAGGTCAGGCCGAGGACGTTCGCCAGGTCCTGATCGGAACCGCAGTCCATGCCCACGTTCGCGCCGGGCCAGCAGTCGGGATAGGCGTAGTCCACGATCGCGAACTTCTGCTCGGGGTTGGCCTTGGCGAACTTGGCGGTGTCGACGCCCAGCAGGAAGCCGACGGTGACGATCAGGTCGGTGCCTCTCGTCCAGGAACTGCTGGACGTTCTTGGCGTAGTCAGACTGCTGCTGGGACTCCAGGTACTTGGCCTCAACACCGAGATCAGCGACGGCGTCCTCGGCGCCCTTCCAGGCGCTGGCGTTGAAGGACTTGTCATCGATACCGCCCAGGTCGGTCACCTGGCCAACCTTGAATACAACGGCGGGCTGCGGTGGGGACTACGGGGGCTTCGGTCACAACGGGGGCCTCGGTCACGACGGGTTCGGTCGCAACCGGGGTCTTGGTTCCGCATGCGGTCAGTGCCATTGACAGCACGACCAGGACGGATAGAACAACAAACAGTTTCTTCATTCTTACTTCTCCTCTCAAGATGTGAGAAAATGGATTTTTTGGGGATGTTGACTTAAATTGATGACAATTGGTCTCGAGGCGCTTCACCTCCTTAAAAGTGAATGGGCATCGTTCCCCACAGGGAAGTATACAGCCTCTCCATCTATTGTGCAAGGATGAACTATTTATGGCTCCGCCGGGACTCCGGTTTGAATGGAACCATTCGCCAGTCCGAGGCGGATCTGCTCGAGCCTTTCGCGGACCGTGGTTGGGACCAGCCTCTCGAGTTCGTGATACGGATAAAGCACATACTCTCCCCGGGTCTCTCCGGCTGGAAATTGACCCTGGACTGCCAGGCGGATCAATGCATACACGCCCGCCCCGGCATTCCTGCCGGCACTGCTCAACACCTGTTCCGCGTTCTCCATTTGATAGTACACGTCTTCGTCCGCGCCGATGACCAGGGCGCCGTGGGAAGCCGCGGCTTCCAGTGCGCCGAGGGCGGTATCGCCGCCTGCCGCGAACAGAACATCCACGCCATCCTTGAGCATGGACAACGCCTGTTCCTGACCCCAGGCGGGATCATTGAATAATTCGCTGGTTGCGCCCTCGCTTTTATAAAGTACATGAGCCCGCATGGCTGGCTCGATATACCGGACACCCACCCGGAAGCCCTCGCAGTAACGCCACATCGATGGCAGGGATTCCACTTCACACAGCGCGGCCACCTTGCCGGTTTTTGATATCAACGCGGCCAGCGCGCCCGCCAGGAATCCCCCCTGGTCCTCGGGGAAGGTCAGTATTGCCAGGTTGGTCAGCGGCTCGGTCACCGGTTGGTTCACGCCGATGAAGAGGCGGTCCGTCCATTCCTGTGCCGCGAGACGGGTCTCCTCCTCCATCGAGTATCCCACCGTGACGATCAGGTCATAATCGTTGATCAGAAAAGTCCGGATGTTCTTGGCATGGTCGCGCGCATCCACGGTCTCAATGAAATCCGCCCGGTCGATCAATTCCTCCGCCAGCGCCTGCTGCACGCCCTCCCACGCGGACTGGTTGAGACCGTGGTCATCCACCTTCCCGTAATCTGTGACCACCCCCACGCAAAACACCTGCGGTCGTGCACAATCCGTCCTGGACAGGTTGCATGCAGACAGGAGCATGCTGGTTACAAGCAGGAATACTACTGGCTTGAGGCGCATGGAATGTTCTACTCGGCTGTCCAATCGACCTGGGACTCAACGGCAGGAGTGTTTGTCAGGCGAAAGATGGCTTTGCCATCCTTGCTGATGATATAAATGTCCATTTGTCCGTCGCGATCAGAGATGAAAACGATTTGCGTTCCGTCAGGAGACCAGGCAGGCTGGAGGTTGGAGTTTAGTAATTCAACCACGGTCTGATTTTGCCCGTTGGGGAAACTGCGTATTGCGATCCCGGTGCGTCCATCATAAAGAACTGTTTCATGTACAAAGGACAGCCCATTGGGCGACCAGGCTGGATATGAACTGAAGGTTGCCTTGTATCTTGTGATTTGTAAGACCACCAGGTTCTTTGCAGAGACGGTAAACAGGTCCGAACTGCTTTTCCGGTTCGATTGGAAAAGGATCAGATCGTCCTTGGGGGACCAGTCCGGGTAGCGATCATCGAATGGCGCATCCGTCAGGCGTTCCATGGATAAAGTCTTCACATCCAGGATGTACAAATTGTAATTTCCGCTGCGATTGGACGTGAAGACGATTTTCTCCCCATCCGGAGACCAGGATCGATCCAGGTCGTCGCCGGGATCGTATGTCATTCTTTTCATGTCCGAGCCATCCCGGTCCATGATGAAAATTTCGGGGTCGCCTTCACGCGTTGAGACGAAGGCGATCTGCCTGCCATCGGGTGACCATTTGGGCGAGTGATCATCAGCAGGATCGTTCGTTATCCGGTCGGGGTCCTTTCCATCGGAATCGATGGAGTATATTTCCCGGTTTCCGTCCTGGTCTGAAACATATATGATTCTGCCTGGATGCGGTTCCAGGGGTAATAATTCACCTGATTTGTCGGGACCTTGACTGCTGCCGGGAACCCAGACCTTGAAGTTTTCCACCTCAAACCTGGAAGGATTGCCGGTCTGCAATGACAGGCTTGTTCCCTGCGTGTCTTCCCCCGGGCTCCCCGGACGCCCGCTCGGAGAGAGCAGGATCCCGATCCGCCCTGAAAGCAGGGTGTCCTCATTCGCTTCACCCACCTGCTGGTTGTTGATGTAAAAAATGAAGTGTGATTTGACTGCCTTGACTGTGACTCGATTGGGTTCCCCTGGTTTGATTACTCCCCTTCTTTGACCTTCCAGGACAGGAGTGAATTTATCCAGGTAATGAGTTCCAAAAACAAATTCCCCATGTTGGTTCACCTCGAACAGGTAATAGTTCTCGCCTGAAGCCCGCATGATCAATCCATAGGAATCATAATCAGAACCCTGGGTAAGTTCCACCTCCATGACGGCTGCGAAATCGGCAATGTTCCTGGCTCCCGCCCATGCCCAGAAGTTCCATCCGTTTTTGGCTTGAAACTCCCAGATGTATTTCCCATCGTGATCTTCCGGTCCAGTTCGACATTGTCGTTTTTGTACTCGCTGACGTCCCACCGGTTGGAGTTGTCTGAAAAGTCCTCGTTGATCAATTCCTCCCACGCGGGGTCTGAGGAGAATTCCTTCACCGTGTCCACCGTGGGCAGCGGGGTTGTAAGCAGGGGCAGCGGGCTGCCTCCCTTGCGTGCAAGCAGGATTCCAAGACCGCATAAAAGAGCGCTGCTCGTCAATACACACAGCAAAAATACCGCGAGGATCACCAGGGGAATGGTCAGGATCTTCCCTCGGCTTTTTTTTCGATGCTTTGATTATTAGGTTCCATGAGATCATCCTGCAGGTGGAAAAACATCCAGGAAGCCGGCAGGCTTTGTTGCCCGGCTTCCTGGAGTAAATGCATTGTCAATTAGGCTGGTATTGCCTCTCCTCGTTTCACGCCCAGCATCAGGATCAGCGCAACGATCATGAAGATGGGCGCCAGCAGCATGATGACGTTGTAATTTCCGCCCGTGAGCTGCACCGCCCAGCCGTTGACGTTCGGTCCGACGATCGCGGAGAGGGTGGAGAAGAGATAATACAGCCCGGTGAACGTGCCGATGCGCGCCGCGCTGGTCAGGTCCACGATCATGGGCAGCGAGTTGATGTTGATGCAAGCCCAGCCGATGCCGCCCAGCATGAGCAGCACGCCAGCCAGGGTCAGCATGCGCGGACCGCCTTCCTCCAGGGGAATGCCCACCAGTGGCAGGGGCGCGATGCTGGTCAGCAGCGCGGAGGCGGGGGTGATGTAAAGCAGGAAGAGGATCACGGTCATTGTGATCAGCCCGATGATGATGGTGATGCGCCGTCCGATGCGTGCCGCCACCATTCCCATCGGGATCGCGAACAGCACGAAGAACAGCGGGACGACCGAAAGCAGGGTGGCGCCGTCACCTGCCGGGATGCCGAGGTGATTCCTGGCGTACAGGGTGAAGAATGTGTCCACCGCCGAGTAGCCGATGAACCAGAAGAAGATGGCGGAGAGGATGCGCAGCCCGCTTTTGTCCGGGTCGTTGACCACTTCCTTCAGGCTTTCGATCATGCCGGGCTGCTTTTCCTTCTCTTCGTATTCCTTCGGCTCTTCGATGAAGAAGAACACGACCAGCGCTGCCAGGATGACCAGGACGGATCCAAGCCAGAAGGGGAAGTTGGGGCTCATCTTGTAAAGCATCCCGCCGGTCTGCAGGGCGATGATGGTGCCGATGCCGCCCATGAAGTTGATGACGCCGTTCGCCTGGGATCGGAATTGCGAGGGGGTGATGTCGGGCATCAATGCCACCACGGGTGTGCGCCACAATGCCGCGCTCAGCAGGGTGGTGCTGGTGCATGCCACGAACAGCGGCAGGGCTGAAGCCAGCGGGATGAACCCGAACGCCAGGGCGGTGATCGGTGCGCCGATCAGGATGAACGGGATGCGGCGTCCCCACTTGGTGCGTATGCGGTCCGACCACGCACCCACGGGCGGCTGGATGAACAGTGCCGCGATGTTGTCAAGCGTCATGAAGAAACCGATCCACACCGGGGAGAGGTCGAATTTGTCAGCCAGGAAGATCGGGACAAAGGCGTTGTATACGCCCCAGATCACGCTCACCCCGAAAAATCCAAAGCCGAGCAGGAAGGTCTTGCCGTAGTTGAGTCGTGCGGTCATGTTATTTTGTCCTCCAGGATGGGTTGATGGTGACAAAAAGTCTTTTACGATTTATGACTTTCCAGGAACTTTTTTTCTTTTTCGGATAATTCCAGCTTTTCCAGCAGGTCGGGGCGGCGTTCCAGTGTCCGCAGCAGGGATTGTTCGCGCCGCCATTGTGCGATCTTCGCATGGTCGCCGGAGATCAGAACCTCAGGCACTTTATCGCCGCGGAACTCGGGCGGGCGCGTGTAGTGCGGGTATTCCAGCAGCCCGCTGGCATGCGAGTCGTCCTCCGCCCCGGTCGGGTCGCCGAGCGCACCCGGCAGCAGGCGCGTCACCGCGTCGATCAGGATCAGCGCCGGCAGTTCGCCTCCGGTCAGCACGTAGTCCCCGATCGAGATCTCATCCGTGACCAGGCGCGTGCGGATGCGTTCATCCACCCCCTCATATCGTCCGCACAGCAGGGCGATCCGTTCATGCGCAGACAGCTCGCGCGCCACCGCCTGTGAGAACAGGCGTCCCTGCGGGGTCAGCAGGATGATGGGCATCCCGCCTGCCGCTCCCAGGACGGACTCGACCGCCTCGAACACGGGTTCGGGTTTCATCACCATTCCCCCGCCGCCGCCGTAGGGCATGTCGTCGGTGGTGTGATGCTTGTCGTGCGCCCAATCGCGGATGTTGTGCAGGCGCACGTCGATCAACCCGCGCTGGCTGGCGCGTTGAAGAATACTGGATTCTAGGTAGGGGGGGAATACTTCGGGCAGGAGGGTGAAGACCTCGAACTGCATGGCTGGATTGTAGCATAAACCCCCTTCCCCCCGCCCTTTTCACGCTCTGCTCGTCTGAATCGTGAAATATCGCATTTTTTATGAGAGTTTGATGATGAAACAGGTGCCATGGAATGGTCAGGCTTGACGCTCCTGATTTGCGGATGGTAAGATAATTGCATGTATTTAAAACGCAAGCCGAAGTGGAGCATGACCCGCAAGCGTTACCGGGTCAACTGGTTCCTGGTCGCCGTCCTGGTGATCCTGATCGTCATGGGGATTTACGTGGACCGCGTCATCGTTCCAACCATCCCGGCTCCCTTTGTTCCCACCCCCACCGCCACGCGTTCCCCCGAGTCCTACATGGTCGAGGCGGAAGCATTGTTCGCGAACGGCAAGTTGACCCAGTCGATCGAGTTCTACCAGCAGGCGGTGCGCGCCAATCCCAGCAACGATTCAGCCTATGTCGCCATGGGACGCGTTCAGATCTATGCCGGGCTGTACAAGGATGCACAGGCGAGCGCGGAAGCCGCCATCCTGCTCAACGCCGGCAATTCCCGGGCCCATGCGGTGCGCGCCTGGGCGCTGGATTTCCAGGGCGATTATCTCGCCGCCGAGGCTGCCATCAAGCGTGCCCTGGAACTGGACCCGAACAGCGGTTTTGCGCATGCCATCTACAGCGAGATCCTGGTGGACTCAGCCCTCTCCGGAACGGGACCCTATGAAAACCTCGAGAAAGCCGCCGAGGAGTCCAGGGTGGCACTTTCCCTCGAACCCGGCAGCCTCGAATCCCACCGGGCGCGCGGCTATGTCCTGGAAGCCACCGCCAACTATGAGGAGGCCATCGCCGAGTACCAGGCTGCCATCGCGATCAACGAGAACATCGCCGACCTGCACCTTTCGCTGGGGCGCAACTACCGCGCCAAGCAGGTCTACGATCTTGCCGTGGAGGAGTTCACGCGCGCCAATGCGCTCAATCCTTCCGATTCCACCCCCGACCTGTTGATGTCGCGCACCTATGCCAGCATTGGTGAGTTTGCCAAGGCCGCGCAATACGGCGAGTCCGCGGTCAAGGATTCGCCCACCGATGCCAGCCTGCGCGCCAATTATGGCGTGATGCTCTATCACACCGCGGATTGGTCGGAGGCTGCCGTCCAGCTTGGTCTTGCCATCAACGGCGGTCGCACCGCGGAAGGGGATGTCATCGAGTTCGATCTCGCTCACCACCGATACGCGCGTCGCCGAGTATTACTATACCTTTGCGCTCGCCCTGGCGCGCCTGGGGCGCTGCGGCGAAGCCCTGCCGGTTGCCAACCTCATCCTCGGGCGTCTCCCTTCGGACGAGATCGCGGTCGCCAATGCCAACGAGGTCTTCAACATCTGTGAAGCCAGCCTGTCCGCCGCGGCCACCGCCACGCCGGACGATCACCCCCACACCATGAACGTTTATCCCCGCCGGGAACTCTTTTACAAGAAGCCCCACACCCGCATCTATCGTCTCTTCCTGATCATTGTGCTGATCCTGGGCGGAGTCTGGTTGATTCGCGGGGTGGACCAGGGGGAGATCGAAAGACCCTTCACTGCCACCGCCACCCCCACGCGTTCGGTCGATTCCTACGCGCTGGAGGGGGATGCGCAGTTCACCGCCGGGAACCTTGAGCAAGCCATCACCGCCTACCGTGAAGCGGTGCGCGTCAATCCTTCGAATGCACAGATCTGGGGCAAGCTGGCGCGCATCCAGGCGTACGCTTCCGCCCTGGAGACGACCGACCCCGACCGCCTCGCCCGCCTGACCGACGCCTTGAATTCCATTGACAAAGCCTTGGAACTGACCCCGGATGATTCCACCGTGCACGCCATCCGCGCCTTTGTGCTGGATTGGAACGCCAATCCAACCCTCGTCGGCGAGAAACAGGCGGTAGCCTATCTCACCGAGGCGGAGCAGGAGGCGGTGCGCGCCCTGCAACTCGATAACCAGAACACCCTTGCGCTGGTCTATTACGCCGAGATCCTTGTCGACCAGCAGAAATGGACCCAGGCGGAACAATACATCCTGCAGGCTCTGGAGCGCGAGGATGCCGCTAATTTGATGGATGCCCACCGTGTTTATGCCTACGTGCTCGAATCGCTGGGTTATTACAATCAAGCCATCCAGGAATATGACAAAGCCATCCTCATCTCGCCCAACCTGACCTTCCTGTACCTGCGCGCAGGTGCCAATTATCGCCGGCTTGGATTCGGATCGCTCAACGAAGAATCGGCGACGGCGTTGTATATCAAGTCGCTGGAGTATTTTGAAAAGGCAGCCCAGATCAATGAACAATTGGGCGTCCGCGACCCGACCCCCTATCTTTCCATCGCCAAGTCCTACTCGCAGATGCCCGCCGGGGACTACTTTGCCGCGGCCTTGAATGTTCAGAAGGCGCTGGATTTCGATCCCGGGAACGCCGACACCTACGGGCAGCTGGGCATCGTTTTCTACAAGTCCCGCAACTTTGAAGGCTCCATTCCCGCCCTCAAATGCGCCATCCGCGGCTGCACCGCGGAGGAATCCTGCGAGGCGCGCGCCGGGTGTGCCGAGGGAGACCCCGGCACCGCGGTGGAGGGTCTTGAGCTCTCACCGAACACGGTCGTCTACTACTATATATATGGATCGGTGCTCGCCGGTCTCAGCCGTCCAAAGGATAACAAGTGCCCTGAAGCCCTGCGAGTGTTGAACGAGGTCGCGCTCGCCTTTCCGGAGGACAGCGATATCATGGGCATCGTGCAGGAGGGGCGCGTCATCTGTGCTTCCGTCGGTCTGCCTGCCGGTTCCACGACCGCAACCAGCCTGCCGGGGACGCAGGAGGCGCTCACTCCCACCCCAACCCCCACGGAAAACCCGTAGTTCTGTCCTGGATGCCCTCGATTTCGGACACAGGGCAGCAAACATGGGGGATTTGTCAGAAATTTGTAAAAAATCCCGTTTTCCCCTTGACGCTGTTTTCAAAGGCAAGTATTATTTGCCCGCGTTTAGCACTCGCGGGTTAAGAGTGCTAATTTCAAAAACCCATTCCAAATACCTTTCAGGAGGTCAAGTTATGAAACTATCCCTTAAACCCCTCGGCGATCGTATCGTGGTGGAACCCATCGAACAGGAAGAGATCACGGCGGGCGGTATTGTCCTGCCCGAGACAGCCAAGGAAAAACCCCAGCAGGGCAAGGTGCTGGCGGTCGGACCCGGCGCCCGCGATGATGAAGGCAAGCGCATCGCCATGGACGTGAAGGTCGGCGACAAGGTGCTGTACGCCAAGTATGGCGGCACCGAGTTCAAGCTGGACCGCAAGAAACTGCTTATCCTGCGCGAGAGCGATTTGCTCGCGATCGTTGAATAATTTATATAGGAGAGATTCCCCATGGCTGCTAAACAACTCGCTTTTTCTGAAGACGCGCGCCGTCGCCTTAAAGAAGGCATGGACGTCGTCGCGAATGCCGTTTCCGCCACGCTTGGACCGAAAGGTCGCAACGTGGCTGTCGATCGCAAGTTCGGCTCCCCCACCATCACCCATGATGGCGTTTCCGTCGCCAAGGAGATCGAACTCGAAGACCCGTTCGCCAACATGGGCGCTCAGCTTCTCAAGGAAGCCGCCCAGAAGACCAACGATATTGCCGGTGACGGCACCACCACCTCCACCGTGCTCGCCCACGCCATTGTCAATGAAGGTCTGAAGGCGCTCGCGGCTGGTTTCAACCCGATGCTCCTCAAGCACGGCATCGAACAAGCCACTGATGAAGTCGTCAAGTCCCTCAAGAAGATGGCTACCAAGATCGACACCCACGATGAGATCGCCTCTGTCGCCACCAACTCCGCCGCGGATGCCGAGATCGGCAACCTGATCGCGGATGTGATGGACAAGGTTGGCAAGGACGGCGTCATCACCGTGGAAGAATCCAAGTCCATGCAATTCGAGACCGAATTCGTGGAAGGCATGCAGTTCGACCGCGGCTATATCTCCGCTTATTTCATCACCGATACCGAGCACATGGAAGCCGTCATCGCGGAACCCTACGTCCTGATCAACGAGAAGAAGATCTCTGCCGCCCAGGACATCGTCCCCATTCTCGAAAAACTCGTCCAGATCGGCAAGCGCGAACTGGTCATCATCGCCGAGGATATCGATGGCGAGGCTCTCGCCACCCTCGTGCTGAACAAACTGCGCGGCATGCTGAACGTCCTGGCTGTCAAAGCCCCGGGCTTCGGCGATCGCCGCAAAGCCATGCTCCAGGATATCGCCATCCTGACCGGTGGTGTCGTCATCTCCGAGGAGACCGGTCGCAAGCTCGAGACCGTCACCCTGCAGGACCTTGGCAAGGCTGAGAAGATCGTTGCCGACAAGGAAAACACCACCCTCATTGGTGGCAAGGGCAAGAAGGGTGAGATCGAAGGTCGCATCAAGGAGATCCGCGCTCGAGATTGAAAAATCCACCAGCGACTATGACAAGGAAAAACTCCAGGAACGTCTCGCCAAGCTCTCCGGCGGCGTCGCCATCATCCGCGTTGGCGCTGCCACCGAGACCGAGATGAAGGAAAAGAAGCACCGTGTGGAAGACGCCCTCTCCGCCGCCCGCGCGGCTGTCGAGGAAGGCATCGTCCCCGGTGGCGAGATCTCGCTCATCAACGCTGCGGATGCGCTCGATAAGATCAAGGGCGAAACTGAAGAAGCCCAGGTCGGCATCAACATCGTCAAGAAGGCGCTCGAAGCCCCCATCCGCAAGCTTTCCGACAACGCCGGACAGGACGGCTCGGTCATCATTGACGGCGTCCGCCGCAAAGCCAAGGAACTCAAGAACAAGAACATCGGCTACAACGTCCTCACCGGTCAGTTCGCCGACATGATCAAGGACGGCGTGATCGACCCGGTCAAGGTGGTGCGCGGCGCTCTCGAAAACGCAGCCTCCATCGCCTCCATGATCCTGACCACCGAGGTCCTGATCACCGACCTGCCCGAGAAGGACAAAGCCGCTCCCGCCATGCCCCCCGGCGGAATGGACTACTAAACCGTTCGGCTCCAGCCCCTCCCTGCACGGGAGGGGCTTTTTTATTAATTGGTATAATCTGTCCAATGTTTTTCCACCCAGCCAGAAAACTGATAATCCTTATCCTGGTCATGCTCCTGGGGCTGACTGCCTGCTCTTTTGGCTCCACGGGCACGCCCACCCCCGTACCTCCGACCGCCACCCCTGAACCGCCCACCGCCACCCCGCTTCCGGCGGCGGCGACGGTCAATGGCGAGATCATCCCCCTTGTGCAATACGAGGCGGAACTGGCGCGCTACAAGTCCGCACAGGCGGCGCTCGGCAAAACCGTCTCCGATGCGGATGCAGCCGCCATCGTGCTGGAGGACATGATCAGCCAGGTTCTGCTGGCGCAGGGCGCCCGCGCTGCGGGTTTGACGGTCACAGACGCGGACCTCCAGTCCAGGATCGACGCCCTGGCAGCCTCCCTCGGCGGGGCGGACCAACTCTCCGCCTGGCAGTCCGCCCACGGTTATGATGACGCCTCCTTCCGTTCCTCGTTGAAATTAGCCGCCGAAGCCGCCCTGATGCGTGACAAAATCATTGCGGAAGTGCCTGTTACCGCCGACCAGGTCCACGCCCGCCAAATTCTGCTCTATAATGACGCCGAAGCGCAAGAGCGTGCTGGCGCAATTGAAGGCTGGCGCGAATTTTGATGAGCTGGCTGCAGCCTACGACCCGGTGACGCGCGGTGATCTGGGCTGGTTCCCGCAGGGCTACCTGCTGGACGCGAACCTGGAGGCGGCTGCCTTCGCCCTGCAAGCCGGGCAGTTCAGCGAGGTGATCGAGAGCGAGGTCGGCTTTCACATCCTCTACATCCTCGAGCGCGGCGTGCACCAGCTTTCGCCGGATGCCCTGCTGGTCTTGCAGGAAAAAGCGGTTACAGACTGGGTGAGCCAGCAGCGCGCACAAGCCGGCATTGTACTGGCACCGTAATGGAGTGACCCGCATGAGCGATTTCAACGATATCGACTTTGACACCCCGCCCGCGCAAGCCCGCGCCTGCCATACAGGTCTGGGATATCCTGACGATCGCGGTCTTGCTGGTCACGCTTTGCATCGGGGCATATTTCCTGATGATTTTCATGAACCCGAACATCGCGCTCAACCCCTTCTCGCCCAATCGCCTGGCGGCGCGCCTGGTCCCCACGCCCACCATCACGCCCATCGCCATGCCCGCCACCTGGACCCCTTCCGCCACTCCCTACATCCCGCCCACGGATACCCCGCTTCCCACCTTCACCTCGATCTTTACGCCCACGCCCTTCTCGCTGGTGCCTCCCACCCGCACGCCCAAGCCAACCGCCACGACCAAACCCAGTGCCACGCCCAAGGCTCCCTATTCCGCCAAGGTGGAATACATCTCCAGCGGCAAGTATCGCCCGGAATTCGGCTGTGCCTGGCTGGGGGTGGCGGGCATCGTGCTCGACCGGAACAATGCCCATCACATCTATGTGCAGGTGCTCCTGATCGGGGAGCTGGGCGGGGAACGCATCAATAACATTACGGTCTCGGGCACCGCTCCCCAGTACTATGGGGCTTCCGGGTTTGAGTTCCAACTGGGCAGCACCCCCATGGAATTCCATCAAAGTCCTTTACCTGCAGTTGCGCGACCAGGGCGGCATGCCGCTCTCCGAAAATATCTACATCAACACCTACAACGATTGCAGTAGGAACATGGTCTTCATCACCTTCCGGGAAAACAAGTAGAACGAACTTCCTCCCCAAAATAAAAGAGACCACCTGAGGTGGTCTCTTTTTGGAATCCTGACTATCTGGAGTCCTGAACGTGCTACTTGGATGACTGGAGTTCACTGCATCGGAGTCCGAACTGTATCTGATCCGAGTCTCCGAAGTTCTACTTCGGGATCCTTGACTGTCAATCTACTTGCAGGACTGAACTATTGATCCTGAATGATTGAGTCCGAAGCTACTTCGGATTGACTCAGGTCAATTCTATATCGCCGTGATCCACTGGCTGTATTTCTCATTCCTGCCGCGCACGATCTCCTCGAACAGATCGCGCACTTTGGATACCACCGGTCCCATCGCGCCCGTCCCCACCGGGCGGTGATCCACCTTCGTCACCGCCACCACCTGCGCCGCGGTGCCGGTCATGAAGAACTCATCGCAAATGGTCGTCTCGGTCCGGTCGATCGGGCGTTCCAGGATGGGCAGGTTCAGTTCGTTGCGGATCAGTTCCATCACCGAGCGGCGGGTGATGCCTTCCAGGATGTTCTCGCTCACCGGGGGAGTGATCACCACGCCGTCCCGCACCATGAAGATGTTCATGGCGGAACCCTCCGAGACGTGCCCGTTCTGGTCCAGCACCAGTGCCTCGTCGAAGCCCGAGCGCGCCGCGTCCGTCTTCACCAGCGCCGAGTTGACGTATGCCCCCGCCACCTTGCCGCGCGCCGGGATGACGTTGTCGTCGATCCGCCGCCAGGAGGAGATGGTCACATGCGCGTTGGTGTCGTTCTTGATGTACTTCTGGTACGGCACGCTCCACATCGTCAGGTCTTCCTTCAGGTCGTGCAGCCGCACGCCGATGCCGGTGTCGGACTTGTAGTACATCGGGCGGATGTAGATGTCGCGCTGCCAGCCTTCCGCGCGCAGCAGGTTGTGCATGATCTGCAGCAGGCTCTCCTCATCGTGGGAGACCTGCATGCACAGCAGGCGGGCGGAATACAGCAGCCGGTGGAAATGGTCCCAGGGACGGAAAACAAAGAGCTTCTTTTTCTCCTCGTTCCAATAGCCGCGCAGACCGCCAAAGACAGCCGTGCCGTAGTTCAGCGCGTGCGTGGCTACGCTGACTTTTGCCTCTCCAAAGGGGACGATCCTGCCCTCGAAATATGCATACTGTGCCTGGTCCACGTTCTGCCTCCATGGGTTGGGTTGGCTTGCGCGCGAATTATACCTGAATGCCCCCATGCGGCTTCCCGACGAATCCCCGCCTCTTGTGTGGTATTTCACTACAAGTCATCTCGAAAACACACCTAATTGTGTCACACTTGCCCTTGCGGTGGTTGGAATGGATCACGCATGGTAGCAAGGGTTGCGAGGGTACTCCCGAAGCGTAGCGGAGGGCCTGACCCCGCCGTTGTTTTGACCGCAGGTCTCCGCGTTTCGCATCCACTTCACCCGGTCGCTTCTCCATCCAATTCCCCAAAACACCATTGACAACTAAGAACATTTGTTCTAAAATAATCCTGTCCCGACGCCCCTCAACCGAGGCAGCATCAGCTGCCATCGGTTACATCAGAGACACGTGTCTCTGATGTAAGGAAGTCGGGGCATTTTAATAATGGACACTACCGCATGGAACCTCAAACCTTCAGCCGCTACTCGGATTCCGCCTCTTAATCACCCCGAAAAAGGGCATTCGTTTGGATTTGAAATTTACAAATGTACACAAATTACTCATGGACCACAAAAATAACCAGTCACAAACCCCGCCCCTGATCACCCCCAGCCAGGATCCATTCGTTTGGATTTATTTTAAAAAATCGAGGGGATATCATGTTTCTAATCTTTCAGGCCATACTTGCGTGCATTGCGAGGGTTCGAGGTACTCCGACCCGAAGCAATCCTGTCACGAGCAATCTCCGCACTCCGACCAGCCATTTCCAGGATCCCGCCTCCTCATACGAAACGTCATCACCTCTTTAAAACATTGACTTGGAGTTCCACCAATCGAAATGGATTTGATCCGCGTATTTATTTTAAATGTCAATGGCAGCTCAATTAACGTCTTTCCCATCTGGCATTAAATCTCCCTCATGAAAAATGGTTAAAACCCTATTCGAACCGCGCTTCGAATGCCTTTTTTTACGAAGGGATTTTTTTCGAACCGAGGTTCGAATGCCCGTTTCAAGAGAGAAAACCTATTCGAACCTCTTTTCCCCGCGCGCACTCCTCGCGGCAGGTTTTTTCGAGCCCCATCGAGGCAGGCAAACCAAAGTCAACTGCCGCTTCTTTCGTCCTTCGTCTCATCCTCCGTGTCCATCCGACGTCATCCTACTCATTCTACTCTCTATTCACTACTCACTACTCTCTATCACCCATCATCCATGATCCATTCTCCATTAACCACTGCCTCTCTCCTCCCCTCCGGAACAAAGTAAAATTGGATCTGCCATGAAAAAGACCATCCCTCCCGCCTGGATATTATGGTTCGTCTCCCCCATCCTGGGTGAACTCTTCTCCGGTTCCACGCCGTTGAACGAGTACATCAACCCGCTCTCCATCCTGATGCTTGGCATGTTATATGGCAGCGGCGCGGTCCTTATCCGTGAGCTCCTGGTCCACTGGAAGAAGGGCTGGTTGAGCCTGCTCCTGCTCGGTCTGGCGTATGGCATCTACGAGGAAGGCTTGATGGTGCGTTCCTTCTTTGATCCGAACTGGATGGACCTGGATCTGTTCGGCACCTACGGTCGCTCTTCGGTGTGAACTGGGTCTGGACCGAAAACCTGATGATCTTCCACGCCCTGATCAGCATCGCCGCCAGCATCACCCTGGTCGAGATGCTCTATCCGGCACGGCGCGCGGAGAGTTGGATCGGCAGGCGCGGCCTCACCTGGAACATCCTCGCCTTTGCCGCCACGCTCCCCCTCGGTGCGCTCCTGAACCCGTATGATGCGCCGGACGGCTGGCTGGGTGCCTGCTGGTTGGCGATCGCCGCCCTGGCGCTTGCCGCCTGGCGCGTCTCCGGCAAGGTGAAGGAACCGGGCGTCGTCAAGGTCCCAGCACCTGCCCTTTTCTGGTTTGTTGGATTCCTCGGCTGCCTCGGTCAATTCCTCTTCCTCTATTCCACTGCAGAGAAGAACAACCCTCCCTTTGTCATCACCATGCTCCTGGTCGCCCTCTATGACCTGTTCATCCTGTGGCTCCTCCTGCGCTGGAACGGCGGGGGCAGAGCCTGGGATGACCGGCACAGGCTGGCGTTGATCTGCGGTGCGCTTTCCTTATTCCTCATCCT
Organism: uncultured Chloroflexia bacterium; assembly: GCA_963823545.1. Lineage (GTDB taxonomy): Bacteria > Chloroflexota > Anaerolineae > Anaerolineales > Villigracilaceae > Denitrolinea. Next base: position 51,255 of record CAWGMC010000010.1, read on the forward strand.
GGGTCCTCTCACCATGAACGGTCAGTACCCGGTCATGTACTACTCGAACCCGGTCTTCCTGCTCTGCCTCTGGTTCATCTATCGGAAGGTCAAAAAGCGGGTGCTCTCCGAATCCACCGTGGAAGCGGATACAATTAGCGGACCAATATGACACACCTCACCTTCAGAGAAAAGATCCGGGATTCCATTAAGAATGCCTCGCTGCAGGGCGCGCTGGATGCCAACGCGGAGCGCAGGCGGAACGTCCGCGCTCGCAGCCATTGCCTCCGTGCCGGATTGGGATGCGCGCCGCGCCCGCGCCCATGCCGTCCGTGCGGATGTGATCGAACATCTGGAGCAGAACCTCGAACGCTTCCGCGCCCGCCTCGTGGAGAACGGTGTCGTCGTCCACCGCGCCGTGGACGCCGCGGAGGCGAACCGCATCGTCCTCGACCTGGTTGCCAGGGTCCAGGCGCAAAAGGGCAGCCCGGACGGGTTGCTGGTGGCGAAAGCCAAGTCGATGGTCTCCGAGGAGATCGGGCTGAACCATGCGCTCGAAGCCGCCGGTCACCGCGTGGTCGAGACCGACCTGGGCGAGTACATCGTCCAGTTGCGCGGCGAGCGCCCGGCGCACATCATCACCCCCGCCGTGCATCTCAACCGCGCGCAGGTGGGCGAGCTCTTCCACGAGAAACTCGGCATCCCCTATACGGATGACATCCCCGTCCTTACCAATACCGCCCGCGCAGTTCTGCGCCAGGTCTTCCTGACCGCGGATATCGGCGTCAGCGGCGTGAACTTTGGCGTGGTCGAGAACGGCACGCTGACCCTCGTCACCAACGAGGGCAACGGGCGCATGTGCACCACCCTGCCGCGCATGCACATCGCCTTGATGGGCATGGAGCGCATGCTGCCCACCCTGGACGACCTGGCATTGTTCCTGTCGCTCCTGCCGCGTTCCGCCACCGGTCAAAAACTGAGCGTCTATACCCAGCTCCTGCGTTCCCCGCGACCCGGGTCAGGAGCGGCACGTCATCCTCGTCGATAACGGTCGCACGCGCCTGCGCAATTCGCCCCTGCGCGAATCGCTCTACTGCATCCGCTGCGGCGCGTGCCTGAACGCCTGCCCGGTCTTCCGCGAACTCGGCGGTCATGCCTACCTCGGCATGGACGGTTCCATCGCGCCCTATCCGGGTCCGATCGGCTCGGTCATCTCTCCCGGTCTGCTGGGCGAGAACTATGTTCAACTGGCGCAAGCCTCCTCCCTGTGCGGCGCCTGCAAGGATGCCTGCCCGGTGGATATTGACCTGCCGAAAATGTTGACCAGGGTCAGGGCGGGTGGAAGCCAGTCGTCAGCGACCGGTGACCAGTTATCGGTGAGCAGCACGCAGTCGGTGGGGAAGGCGTTGCCTCCTGTCCTGAAGCTGGGGCTGCAGGGATACACATTGATGACCAGCCGCCCGAAGATGTTCGCCTTCCTGCAGGGGCTGGCGGGCATCGGTTCACGCATCCTCTCGCCCTTCTCCGCCTGGATGCGCTTTCCCGCCGTCACAGGTTGGGGCTACAGCAAGGATTTCCCGCGCCCGGCGGTCAGGTCCTTCCGTTCGAGGTGGAAGGCAGGGGCTGTCAGACCTGATTCCAAACCCGCCTTCAAACAAACGCAATTTACAAGTCATCCAATTACCGGTCCGGGTGACGTGAAACCCGATACACCAACACCCAAACTGCAGGACCAATTCGCGGCTGAACTGACCAAGGTGGGCGGGATGGTCATCCCTTGCAGCGAGTCGGACCTGCGCATGAAACTGGCGGACTTCCTGCACCAGCCTGAGACCAATGAAGTATTCGTGTACGGCGTTGGCGTGGAGTATTTGCCCCACGACCTCGTCCCTGTCTCCCAGCCGGATCCCACGGTCAAGGTGGGGTTGACGGGCGCCGCCGCGGGCATCGCCAACACCGGGACGGTGCTCCTGCTCGATGAGGGCGAGACCCTCAAAGCCTCGCTCCTGCCCGAGACCCACCTGGTCATCCTGCCGGTCAGCCTGCTGGTCGCGGACCTGCCCGAGGCGCTGCAGATGACCCGCGGCGCCGCCAACGCGGTCCTGGTCACGGGTCCCTCGCGCACCGCCGATATCGAAATGGCGCTCACCATCGGCGTGCATGGACCCCGGGAGATCATCGTCTTCCTTGTTGACAATTCGGAGGCTGGATGATAAAATACCGCCCGCTTGCTGAAGCAGCTCAGCCGCCGGCACGCGTCAGCGAGTTACGATTCGCCCCCATCGTCTAGTGGCCCAGGACGGGGCCCTCTCAAGGCCCAAACAGCGATTCGAATTCGCTTGGGGGCACACCAAAAAATCCGCCAGAAGAGGCGGGTTTTTGATTCCTGTCCAAACCGCGATCCCTGTTGAAGGGATGCTATCCTGGGATTTTTTCCCTTCCCCACTGCCTGGAAAGGATCCTGCCCGGTTGACCTGGATGAATTCATCCCCACAGCAAAATAAATAATACTGTCCAAATGATGCTGATGATGAGCTGACGAATACCGATCTTTGTCGGTTTCCAGCCGACGGCAGGATGATGGATGCCCCAGATCGTTTCAAGCCACTGCAGGAGGAACGGGATGAAGATCCAGATGGGAATGAAATTCATGATCCCCATGACAACGGAAAAAAGCACGTTGAAGGAAGTGTATAAAAAGGCGCGGGTTCCCAACCGCCGCCAGTCGCTTTGGCTCATCGAGGCTGCCTGCTCCCGGCTGATCTCCCTCTGACCCAGCCGAAGATAGGCATACACAATGCTGGCAGCCGATTGCAGCCAGGTGAACGCCCATAACCACCAGCCCTGCGGGTTGTAACCACCCATTCCAACCCAATAGGCGGCTGGCGCAGTGAGTGAGAGCACGCCCGTTGCGATCACTTCGATGCCCGCCTGGCGGCGTTCGGCGCGGCGGCTGACCAGCCACAAATGCCAGGCAAAGACCGGCGCTCCGGGCACGGCAAGATAGAGCAGGCTGCCAAATCCGGAAAGGATCAGTCCGATCAAGGCTGCCGCTGCGATCACGCCATATACCAATACCCAAAACCAGGCAGCCGGAAGATCGGTTTTCGATCGTCTGCCCGACAGGGCTTTGACGGTCACCGTCAGCGGCTGACGCATCATGAAAGCAGACATTGCCGCAATGACCAATAAAAGGCTGGCAAAGGAAAACTCCTGCCCCGCAAAGATGCCGGTCAGCAGGGGGCTGAGAATGAACACCCAGGAGCCATGATCCTGCGGGAGGGCGATATGTTTTTTGAAGAAGTCTTTTATCGTCGGGCGGAATTTCACCGTCATGCTCCACCGATCTTTGGTCGATCCATCGGGATTATAACCTTATGCATGGGACACAGAAATCCGAATACTGGATAAGGAAGGCTTGCGGGTCATTGCCCAATTGATCAAATAGCACAAATACGACAAAAGTCGTATGAAAAATGTCGCTCAGGAGGTATGCTTGGCATAACCTGAGCGGTTTTTCTATGGAATAAAGGAGATCGGCGGCATGCAAATCACAAAAGATACCCGGGTTTCAGACATCCTGTTGGAGTATGGCGATATCGCTGAAGTGATGGGGGCTTTCGGTGTTGAACGTGTTGGAAGATATTCCTTGCGGATGTTCCTCGCCAGGGCGCTCACGGTGGAATGGGCGGCGCGCGTTCACCGTGTGCCATTGGAAGAGTTTCTTGGAATCCTGCGCAAGGCGACCCAGCCCACCCTGGACCCGTCCGGGTAAGCGCACAGCCTGTTGAGAGGAGAAAAAATGTTGGAAACAAAAAGCAGGTCATCGCGGTGGACAGTGATCGTGATGATCCTGTCGCTGTCACTGTTCTTCTTTGCCATTCCACACACGCTGGAAGATTTTGCCCTGGGCGAACCGGTAAAAAACGGAGTCCCGGTTCCGATCCTTTCCCTGGTTGTGGCGGGGTTGTTCGCTTTGCAGGGACTGGCGCTATTCCGGGTGGGTCAACGAGACCGCCGGGGTTATATGATCCACGCCGGATTGGGAATCATCTGGCCGCTGGCGGCAGGCCTGGCTCAGTTGCCGGTCATTTTCGCCACAAGCAATTATCGTTCCGGTTTCATTTCAGTGTTTTACGTACTGGGGATGATCGCAATTGGCATTCTGCTTTTTCTGGCCTCACTGCAAGCTTTAGAGTCAGCCGCACAAATGCCCCCCGTGTTGAGGAAAACTGACCTTGGTTACACCACCTGATGTGCATGTCACGCTCGAACATCCGGGAGATCCGAATAAAATGCCGGATGCTGCCCAGGTTGCCGGAGGGAGGTTCCTGATATGATCCACCCTGAGGAACACCGGGAAAAACTCAGGATCAGGGTGATCATCCTCTTCTTTTCAGGTCTGTTAGTGATGGCTCTTTTCGCGGTGGCGGTCGGATGGGCGAGCGCGGGCTGGGGGGATTCCATCACGGCTGGTTGAATTAAGTTCCCGGCTCCGCTTTGACCGCGGGAGGATTGACCCTGGTGGTCTGGTCGGTCCACATCCAATACACGCTTGGCAAAGGCACGCCCGCTCCGAGGGTCGCAACGCAAAGGCTGGTTACGCATGGTCCATACGCTTATACGCGTAACCCGATGACGCTGGGGGCGCTGTGGATGTATTTGGGGATCGGTATTTGGATGGGTTCAGGCGTACTTGTTATTTTGACGGTGCTCGTGTTCAGCGGGTTGCTGACATTCATCTATTTTCACGAGACACGGGAGTTGGCTGCGCGTTTTGGCGAAGAGTACCTGCAGTATAGAAGACGAACGCCTTTTTTGCTGCCGCGCTGTCGACAGCGGGCTTGAATAGAGAATGTAGGAAGGGGAATATCTCTCACCACTTCTCCCCATCCAAATGCGCCAGCCCCTGCACCTCCAGGTAGCGCACACTCTGGTGACCCTGCGCCGGGATCTCCCGCCCGGGCTTTTCCCACTCGCCGGCGTAGTGCACCAGGCACCGTGCCCATTCCGCACCCGCCCTTTCTTCCGCCATCACGCCCCGTTTCACCACCTCCAGCGCGCGGATGCGTGCCCGTGCTGATATCCTCCCCCGGTATATCAGGTAGATAAAATCCCCCGCTTGTGCCCGGGTGGGTATCTGCGCCAGCGGCAGGAAATGGTCACGCCCCGCCAGCAGCGCCTCCACCTCAGCCTCCGTCTTTCCCATCGGGATCGTCTTGGTGAAACTTGCCATCAGCAGGGATTTTACCCCGGATAAGTGCTAACGTGTCATCTTTTAAGGGATACACCGCCGGTATTGTGCTCAATTCTTTCCTCAGGATGCAGGGGCGGATATTCGTAGAACAGCGCTTTGCTCCGCTGCACGATAAACTGTCAGAGGTTGAAAGTCCCAGGCGTGTTTTGTAAACGTGGGCAGCCTGGAGAGAATTATGGTTTGACGGGTTCCAGGTGTGACCCAAGGAACTGCGCAATATCATCCAGCGATTGAATAGCCTGTGGCAGTGTTAAATAAAGCTGCCAGACATGCCACATACGCGGGTAGATCTCAAGTCGCACATCCACGCCGGAAGCTTTTGCCAAATCCGCAATACGAACCGCGTCCTCGCGCAGGATCTCATCTTCTCCAACATGCACCAGCAGGGGCGGCAGACCGCGCAGATCGCCAAATACCGGCGAGATCAAGGGAGTGCGGGCATTGTTGTCTCCCGCATAAGATTCTGTATAGAATCTCAATGCTTTGGGAGGCAGCAATGGATCTTTAAATCCTTTATTATCCTTGTCGGTCAGGTCTGTCACAGGGGAAAGACATGCCGCCGCCGCAGGGAGGGGAACGCCGCTGTCGCGCAATTTCATCATCGAAGTGATCGTCAGGTTGCCGCCCGCCGAATCGCCCGCGATCACGATGTTCCGGGCTGAAAAGCCCTGTTTTAATAGCCAGCAATAAGCGGTTGTGCAATCGTCCAATGCGGCGGGAAAGGGATGCTCTGGTGCAAGGCGATAATCCACCATCAGGATGCGCATGCCTGTCTTTTGTGCCAGGTGGGTTCCCATCTGAAGATGCAAGGGGGTCAATCCAAGGACAAAACCGCCTCCGTGCAGATAGAGCATCACCCGGTCCGGGAGGCTGTCCCGCTGAATGATCCATTCGCAGGGCACGCCATCCGCGCAGATCGCTTCACGGGTAACATCCATGTCCAGCCGCACGCGCGCCATGCCTTGTTTGAGCAGCCAGCGTGACAGCGGGAGAGGCACGTGCGATTGCATGAATCGGACAACGGGAAGTCCCGCGCGGATTTTGCGTTCAACAGGATCAGGCATCATTGGCTGTCTCTTTGAATAATTCTTTGCTGCTCAACATCCGCCAGGGCGGGTGATATGGTCGAAGGAATTTCGACGATCATCGCATCAACCGGATTCCTTTCTTTCCTCGGGGTATGTGCATAGAACAGTATCAAGGGCATCCCCATCGCCCAGACCGGCAAAGTACTTGCAGATCGAAGTGCTCTTGACCGCGCATCTGTGACTGTTCGTTTCTTCAGCCAGGTTCCAGGGACAAGGATCCTGTTTCCAGGGGATCGAATTGCCGGAGCAGAGGTCCAGGTCAAAGTTGCCACCTTTTAATTTATGCATCTTGTTCCTTTTTTCATTGCATGGATGGATCTGTATTATAGTGATATATGGAGTTGAATTCAAGAAGACGATGATGACGCTCAGGCGTTTGTCCGGGTCTGGTTATGATAGGATTTGACATCTGCAGGTCAGGTTTTGAGTGCCTTTGCCGTGATAATAATGGACAAAAAGAGCTGCCCTTATGCGTGAACTTCTCAAACGTCTCAGCATTGTCCTTGTCTTTGCCATCGCCATGGCTTGGATTAAATCGGCGGTGGTCGTGTACCTGCGTACGCCGATCGGGCGGGTGGATCCCCTACCAGGCGGATCCCCTGCCCCTGTTCGAGGGTTTTGGCTGGATCGAAGTGGTCAGGGAAGCGGCGACCATGCTGATGCTTCTGGCGGTCGGCTGGCTGGCAGGTCGTGCCTGGCGCGGACGATTGGGTTACACGCTGATCGCCTTCGGGGTGTGGGATATTTTTTACTACATCTTCCTGGTCCCGATGTGCGGATGGCCGCGTTCCCTGCTGGATTGGGATGTGCTTTTCCTGATACCGCTCCCGTGGTGGGGTCCGGTGCTTGCCCCCGTACTCATATCCCTGCTGATGATCAGCGGGGGCGCGCTGGCTGCCTGGTGCGAGCAGACCGGGATGGCTGCATTGCCCCGCTGGTGGGCGTGGGCGTTAAATTTTACGGGAATCGCGCTGGCGTTGTTCACCTTCATGGAGCCTGCCCTGCGGGTGCTCCGGGAGGGGGAGCAAGCCATCCGCCAGGCACTGCCGGTCTCATTCAACTGGCTGCTCTTTGGACTGGCGTTGGTCCTGCTGGCGGTTCCCATGCTGGATATGGGCTGGCGAATGAGGCAAAGAAAATGAGGCTGGATGACGGAGCACCATTGACAGGTCATATCAGCTGCAAGGGGAGGAAAATTGCTTCGCCTGCCGGGCGGGCGAAGCGATGACAGGCGTCCCTTTTTGGAACGTGCAACCTGGAATCCCCCACTCCGCTCCGTGCGGGTTTCAGACCCTTAGCGAGCCACGGAATCCCCTGACGCCATAGTAGGAGGGCGCACCGTTGTGGTACACGAAGACATGGTCGTAGCGGCGATCAGCAAAGAGGGCGCCGCCGAGTTTTCTAATGGCAGGAGGCGTCTTCAACCAGCTCGAGGTTTTCAGATCGAAATTTCCAAGTTCCTGCAACTCCCGGTATTGTTCTTCCGATAAAAGCTCAATGCCCATGGCAGCCGCCATATCCATGGCATTATCTTTTGGTTTGGCTTCCTTCCTTGAGTCCAGCGCTTCACGGTCGTAACAAACATTTCTGCGACCGTCGGGGCTTTCCGCCGAACAATCATAAAAAATGTATTCGCCGGTCTTTTTATCCAGACCAACCACATCCGGTTCCCCGCCGGTCCGTTCCATTTCATTGAGCGACCAGAGTTTTTCGCTCCCGGCTTCCAGCTTTGCCTGCACTTTCGCCCATTCAAGACCTTTATGGCGGTTCATGTTTTTCTCAAAACGGGTTTTCAACACCTTGATTAGTTCTTCACGTTGTCCCGCTGACAACTTCTTCTTATTATCTTTGTTGTTCATTTTTTTCCTTTGGTGAATGGATGTGTCAAGTGAATGTTATTTTACCCATTTTCAATGTTTTTTATCATATTTCTTCCATGGTATTAATGTCCCCATTGTGTTAAATGGCACCAGGCACCACAGGCAGCCCCGCCCAGGTTCAAGTGGACCGTTCGACGATCGTCAGATCAACCGGTTTTGTTTCCTTCCTCGGGGTATCTGCATAGAACAGTATCAAGAGCCTCCCCATCGCCCAGACCGGCGAAGTATTTGCAAATGGAAGTGCTCTTGACCGCGCATCTGTGACTGTTTGTTTCTTCAGCCAGGTTCCAGGGACAAGGATCCTGTTTCCAGGGGATCGAAATCACCGGAACACAGGTCCAGGTCAAAGTTGCCGCCTTTTAATTTATGCATCCCATTTCTCCCTTCCAGGTCATGAATGGACGATGGGTTGCCCGCCCCAATGCACGTTTCATGAAATCCATCTCCTCTCCGCGTGATCGTATTCATGCCGGGAGGATTTTACTCCGGATTGCTCCCCCGCTGGGTTGGTTTACAGCGTACAGAAGAAGCATTATGATGAGGTCACAGGTTCGGAGGTGCGATATGGAAACGAAACCAACTGATCCCGGGAAGGCTCAAGAGTATTCGCCCCGCCAGTGGCTCGGCTTGATCTTTGTCTACCTTTTGATACCGTTGATCCTGTTCATCTGCGCGGGGGATCTCGGCTGGTGGCAGGCGTGGGTATATTCCGTGCTGGTCTTTGCCGCCGGCATTGCAGGGCGCATGCTGGCTGAACGGCGGCATCCGGGCTTGCTGGCGGAACGGGTCAGGTCTGAATCGATCCGGGATGCGAAACCCTGGGATAAAGTGCTTGCTCCCCTGATGGCGGTCAGCATCGGCTTCCCAATGGTCATCGTGGCAGGGCTGGATCACCGCTTCGGGTGGTCGGCTGCATTTCCTGTCTGGGTCAACCTGCTCGGCTTTGTCCTGGTGGCTTTTGGATATGCCTTTGCCTGCTGGGCGCTGGTGGAGAACCGCTTCTTTTCCGGCGTGGTGCGCATCCAGGCGGAGCGGGGACATGTGGTGTGCGACAGCGGTCCATACCGCATCGTCCGGCACCCGGGCTATGCCGGGAACATCCTTGCCCTGCCCGGCATCGTGCTGGGACTGAGTTCGCTTTGGACGCTCATCCCGGCAGCGGCGGCGTTGATCATCATCGTTGCCAGGACCGTGCTGGAAGACGGGACCCTGCAGGCGGAACTGCCGGGGTACCGGGAGTATGCCGAGCGCGTGCGCTACAAGTTGATCCCGTGGATCTACTGAGATGTTTTGGTTTCAAGACTGGGCGGACTGGTGGATTTTCGGCGGTTCCAGGATTGAATGCATTTCCCTCCTTGATTTTCTCTTTGCAGCGTGCAATATTGCCACCGGTTGCGGAAAAATAGGTACGTAAGAAAATAGAGGTGTGTCACACTCTGATATGAGCGTCACTGACCCGAACGAACACCTTTATCTGATTGGGCACGCCAAGTAATACCTGTAAGGAGGTACACCATGTTATCCACCCAAATGATCCACTCCGTTGTTGAGTTGGAAAGAAGACTGAAACTGGATCGTGACAAACGGAGCAATCATCGCTCTGAGTCATCCGCCGATCCCAACCGCTTTGAAATGTACCTGGATTCGGCGCGGGCGATCAACCCCGCTGAACTCCAGGAGGAAGCCTACTGCTGCGGCTCGCTTTCCACGATGTGCGCACCGGATTGCTTCACCGCCATCGTGCATGATGAGGCTGTCTGAGAATTGCACTGTCGGAAAGGACGTGTAATGACAAGGATGACCCCGGCAACGCCGGGGTCATTTTGTTTTCGGGTGACCGGATAATTTCAGGGGCGGCTTCCCAACTGGTAATGGAATATCCCCGTGGAATTTCGCAGGAAGGATATCGTGTACATGAAACGGAAGGGACGCACACGTGGCTCATCCGTGCCGTAGTAATGCCACTCTTCCAGCATGCGGATACCCGGACTCCACTGCTCAACATCCCGACCGTGTTTCAAGGCAAATCGCAGGCGCGCATCCATCCCTGAAAATGCCAGTTGCAGATTGTCGCCCCAGATGACCCAGGGAGTGTGCGCATCGAAGACCATTTCCGCACCGGGAAAAGCCTTTTGCAATGTCAGCACCAGCTGCTTCACCTGCGCCTGCTCGAAATATGGAAGCACGCCCTCGGCGATGAACAGGAATGGGCGTGGAAGAAGAGCGCTGACCTTCCCGATCCATTCCGGGTCGAATACAGAGCAGGCTAACAGGTGATACCGCCCGCTTTCCCCGCCGATCAATTTCCGGCGCAGGTCGATCACAGCAGGCAGGTCGAGGTCATACCATTCCACCCTGCCGTTGTCCAGGCGGTCAAAGCGGGTGTCGAGCCCGCAACCGATGTGGACGACCACTCCATCCGGATGAGCTGCCAGGAAGTCCCGCGTGAAGCGGTCGAATTCACGGGCACGCAGGACGATGGCAACGACATCATGCTGCTGCAGCTTGAACTGAAGGAAGTCGGCATCCAGCTTGCTGACGATCTCCACGGCTTTGTCGTCCTTCAACATCGCGTCGGGACGCTGGGTCTCCTGGGCACGCTGATAGAGCGGGATGAGCAGGGTTTTGGGTATGCCTGTGAGTGATGATGTGATTTTTTCAGACATTGCTTGTTCCTCCATATCGGGCTGGCAATTGCAGATGCAAAGCATCCTTTCCGGATGATGACCGCTCGTTTACCATGATCATCAGAAAGACGATTACCGGTATGCTCATGCTTGCCTCCGTTTCTTTTGCTCCCGGTCAGGATGCCGGTGGAACTTTGAAAATTACACCGACAGCAAACCCCACCAGTGCGCTCAGGGTTCCGATCAAAGCCATTTCCAGACCGCTCCTGCCGGGATGACCAACCGTGGTGCGGGCTTTGTAGACGCCCACGCCAAATAACACCAGGGCTGTGATGACAACCGCCACCCACATGCTGTGGATCACCGGCAGGAAGGCGAATGGAGCCAGCGGGATCAACGAGCCGATGATCGCAGAGAAGCCGACCACCAGGGCAGACTTGACCGCCTGGCGCCGGTCGGTGGGGCTGAGCTGGTGTTCCTCGCTCATCATCACCGCCACCCAGACCTCCTCGTTGGCGGTGATCGTCTCCACGATGCGGTCCAGGAGTTCGCCTTCAAATCCCTTCCTGGAATAGATCTCGCGGATCTCGTTTCTCTCCAGGTGCGGCACCTCGGTGATGTGGCGAAACTCACGGGCGCGCTCCGCCTCATAATAATCGGCATCAGCCAGCGTGGAGGTATAAGCCACCGCGCCCATCGATACCGACTCGGCAAAGGTTGCCGCCAGCCCGGCGACCATCACGATGCGCGGATCGCTGGTGGCGGCTGCCACGCCCAGGATGACACCCAGGACGTTGACCAGCCCGTCCTGCCCGCCCAGGATGATATCCGACAGGCCGGATGCCTGCCGGTGGGGATCATGATGGAGGTGATACTTTGCATCCTCCGCGTGATGTTGTTCCAATGAACGATCAAATAGTTTTTGTCGCATGATTATCCTAAAATCCCATGGATAGTCCATCTGAAATTCAGTCGTTTTTGTGGATCTTATTGCTGATCCATTTGCCGACTTCCACGATCGCCAGCAATCCGAATGCGATGCCCGACGACATAGCCCCAATCCCCGAGGGTCAGGGGCACAAGACCGAGCAGGTTGCGCAGACCGGGAATGAAGAACGGGCAGGACAGCCATCAGCAGCCCGCCCAGCACCGCCCAGACCAGCGGCATGTTGGCGCTCAGCTTGTTCATGCGGAAGAGCGGCTGGCGCATGCTGCGGTAGGCAAAGATGTAGACCATCGAGTTGACCGCGAAGGAGGCGAACACGATGCTGCGCCCTTCGATGGCATTGCCGTGGACCGAGTAGAAATGGTTGAACAGGAACAGGACCGCCGCCGCACTGGTGATCGCTGATGACCCCGATCAGCGACAGCCCCAGGCGGTTCAGGATGGGCTCCTTGAGCGACTTGGGCTTCTCGTCCATGATGCCGTATTCCTTCGGCTCGAAGCCCAGCACGATATCGGAGGGGCCATCGCAGATCAGGTGGATCCACAGGATCTGCGCCACCAGCAGCGGGGCTGGCCAGCCCAGGACCATGGCGACAAAGATGGTCAGCACCTCGGCAAACGAGTTGGAAAGCGTATAGGCCACCACCTTGCGGATGTTCTGGAAGATGATGCGCCCTTCCTCGATGGCCGCCACGATGGTGCGGAAGTTGTTGTCCAGCAGGATCAGGTCGGCGGTCTCCTTGGCCACGTCGGTGGCCGTGCCGACCACCACGCCGATGTTGGCGCGCTGCAGGGCCGGGGCGTCGTTGACGCCGTCGCCGATCATGGCGGTGATCTCGCCGTTCGCCTGCAGGGCCTTGACGATGCGCAGCTTGTCCTGCGGGCGGATGCGGGCAAAGACGGCCGTATGCTTCACCTCTTCCTGCAGCTCTTCATCGCTCATGCCAGCGACTGGCAGGTCCCTCCAGGCTCTGGTCGCCTTCCTTCATCAGGCCGATGCTGCGGGCGATGTGTTCGGCGGTCAGGCGATAGTCGCCGGTGATCATCTTGACCTGGATGCCGGCCTTCTGCGCCACGCGGATCGCCTCGACCACGCCCTCGCGGACCGGGTCTTCCATCCCCACCAGCCCCACCCAGGTATAGCCGCTGTAATCGTCCAGCTTGCCGAGCGGACGGTAGGCCAGGCCGATCATGCGCAGGCCCTCGCCGGCCCACTGGTCCACCAGCGCCAGGAAACGGGCCTTCTCAGCGGGTGAGATGCTGCACATCCCATCACGATCTCCGGGGCACCCTTCAGGAAGTTATAGCCCTCGCCCTGGAACATGTTGCCGGTGATGGCAGTGATCATGTACTTGGTCTCGCTGGTGAACAGTTCCTCCTCCAGCCGCTTGGACTGATCGACCAATTGCTGCGGGTCACCGTTCAAGACCTGGCGGGCATACTCCCACAGGGCGATATCCACCGGACCTTCCAGGTCGTTGCACAGGACCATGGTCTGCAGGGCGCGTTCCTGGTCCAGGATCTCAGCCTTCGAGACGCGCATGCGTCCTTCGGTCAGGGTGCCGGTCTTGTCGGTGCAGATGACCGTCACCGAACCGAGCGTCTCGACCGCCAGCAGGCGCTTGACCAGGCCGTTGCGCTTGAGGATCTTGCGCATGCCCAGCACCAGGATGACGGTCACGGCGATCAGCAGGCCTTCCGGCACAGCCGCGATGGCCAGGATGATCGAGGTGCGCAGCATGTCCAGGAAACCGCCGCCCATGCACCAGACCGGTGATCAGGATCGCCAGCGGTGAAACCGACCACGATCCAGGTCAGGGTCTTGCTGAAGGCTTTCAGGCGCTTCTGCAGGGGCGTATCTTCCTCCACGTGCTCCTGCAGGCTGGTGGCGATCTTGCCCAGTTCGGTCGCCGGACCGGTCGCCTGGACCTGCATCAGGCCGCGCCCGGTCAGGACGGTGGTGCCCATGAAGGTCTGGTCATCGCCGTTCTTGTTGACCGGCTCGCTTTCCCCGGTCAGGATGGCTTCATCCACGGTCAGCTTGATGGTCTCCCGGACCATGCCATCGCCGGGGACCTTCTCGCCGGCGTTCAGGACCACCAGGTCGCCCGGGACCAGTTCCCAGACCTCCACCTCGCGCCGTTCGCCATCGCGGAGGACGGTGGTGGTCGGCTTGAGCAGGCCCTTGAGCGCGGTATAGGTCTTCTGCGCCTGGTACTCCTGGACAAAGCCCAGGATGACATCGATGACGACCACCGCCATGATGATGGCAAAGTCGCCGTATTCCCTGGCGACCAGCGAGACCAGGGCTGCCACCAGGATGATATAGACCAGCGGGCTTTTGACCTGGTTCAGCAGGATGGTCCAGGGGGAGGTGGTCTTTTCCGCCGGCAGGCGGTTCTCACCGAACTGCCTGCGCCGTTCCAGCACTTCGCTGGCAGTCAAGCCTTTTTCGGCGGTATGTTGGATGTTGGATTCGGTGACGGGTTGCATTCGTTACTCCGGGCAAGTGAAGATTCCCCGCCGGTTGCAGGGCAGGGCATTTCATCGGCTGGCGGGTCGCGTGGAAGCGAAGGCGACAGCCGTTATTGAGCTAGTGATTTGGTGGAGGAAGCTGCGGTGAAATGGAAAACCCAAAGGCAGCGGATGGATCCGGGTCTCCCAGGTGAAAGGCGGAGAGATCGACCGGCGGATGGGTTAAAGGGGGAATACGAAGTGGTCCTCGCTGTGTTCGTGCAGGTCCGGGGTGGGGATCCCGCCGGCTGCCATAAGGTCTTCCGTGATGAAATGCGCTGTCAGCACACAGACGCACAACAGCAGGACCATGCAGCACGCCGGGGGAGCGCCTGGCGCAGGAACTAGCCCTGGCGTACATGTCCCACCCCCTGGTTGAACAGGGTGATGATGTGTTTATCCTCGATGCGGTAATAGACTTCCTTGCCGTCCCGCCGCGCCTTGACCAGCCCCATCTGGCGCAGACCGCGCATGTGGTGCGAGACCGCGGATTCGCTGATGCCCACCAGGTCCGCCAGCGCGCCGACGTTCAATTCCTGGGTCGTCAAGGCGGACATGATGCGCACGCGGCTGGTGTCGCTGAAGGCACGGAAAAGTTCCGCCACGTGGGCGGCGCTGTGTTCATCGAGGACGGGCGGCTGGTTTGTTTTCATGTTTTTTTAAATAACATCTGAAGATATGCTCAGATGTTAAGTATAAAGGGAAATGACCTGCCTGTCAAACCGGGTGATCGTTTTTCATATCCCCTGCCTCCAGTCCTTGATCGCAAAGGGCAGGTACAGCAAAAGGAAGACCAGGACTCCATAGGCTTCCATGTACGGGATGTAAAACGGCCAGGGCGGCAGGATGTCCAGCAGGCTGGAGAACTCCGCGGGCTTGCCTGCCAGGTAGCCGTAATTGCTGCCGAGCAGGAAGTTGATGGGGAGCATCGCCAGCGTGTACAGGAACATCCCGATCACCGCGCGCCGGAAGGAGCTCCAGGTCGGGCGGAAGCCCTCCACCGTGTGCATGTAAAGCACGGCGGTGATCAGCAGACCGTGCGAGATGAAGATCTGGAAATACCGGTATTGACCGAAGACCTCCACCGGACCAAAGGAGGTCAGCAATACCTGCGCCGCGCCGCCCAGCCCCCAGAAGTATGCCAGTTCAAAGATGCCCCGGCTCCTGAAGACCAGCATGAAACCTGCCAGCCAGATCATCAGGCTGCAGACATGCAGGGGCAGCATGCTCTGGAGCGTCCAGCCTCCCTGCCGAAAGGTCCAGTAATGCCAGGTGATCTCGTTCAGCCACAAGCCAGCCGCGAGCGAATAGCGGATGACCGCCCGGGTGGCTTGCTCCGCATGTTTAAAGGAGGCGAGCCAGCGGTTGAGCCCGATCAATCCCAGCGCGGCGAAGAGGTTGGGCAGGTTAAGGAATTGCGGCATCATAATTTCAACTTGACCGCCAGGTACTTCACAACGTTCCATCGCGCATGAATATATGCCGGCTGTTCCCGGAGTCCAGCGAATTCCCGGCGATGACCTGCTGCGACCCGTCCGCGAAATGCACGGTAATGCCCGCTTCATCCACGCGCATCAGCACCACCGGCACCTGGCAGAAGGTGTATGCCAGTCCCCCGCCTCCAGCTCGATCTTCTGCATCTGTCCGCTGACATCCACCCAGGAAAACGCGGAGGGCGAGGGGATGCAGTTCCCGCGGGTCGAGCAGGAAACCATCGAACACCAGCCTGCCCTCCTGCACGCTCAGACCCAGTTCCGCCTGCCGTGCCAGGATGGTCTCCTTGACCATGCCCGTCATGCCCGGCTGTTTGGCTCCGCGCCCCCGGGGGGTATGCGAGTAGGGATCGGCGGGGAACGCGCCGTAAGCCTCCGGTGTTTTCTTGAAGCCCAAACCCGCCCGGATATCCCGGTACCTCTCGAGCAGGTCAGCCTGCCTGAATTGCAGGGCGGTCTCCTGCGCGGCGAGCATCAACTTGGAGACCATGTGCCAGTAGATGCTGCCCAGACCCTCATAGGCAAAGAACGTCCCCGAACGCCCGGTGAACTGCTCGTGGTGGAAGGTCGCCTCGAACAAAGCCAGGATCTTTTCGGATTCCGCCTCCACCAGTCCTCCAAAGCGCGGATCGCCCTTCAGGATCTCCAGCGCACTGCGGACATCCCCCGCGTTGCGCATCTGCCCGCTGAAGTGGAAGATGCCCTCCACGTCACGCGTGACCAGGGTGGCATCCCCCGCCTCCGCCAGTTTTTCAAAGAGAGCTGATGTGCCCCACCTGTTCCCTGGTCAGGCTGTTCTTCTGCATGAAGCCCGGCAGGTCGCGGTCGGGGTAAAGGATGTAGCTGTGCTGTTCCGCCTGGTAGAGGGCGCTGTTCCTCAGCGCGGTGAGCAGCTCCAGCAACTCGCGCGCGGTGAGCATGCCCGAGGAGAGCATGGCGACCTGTCCCTCCAGCATCTCGTACAGGCGGCTGACCCGGGCGCGCCCCTGCTCAAGATGCAGGATGTTGTAGGCATGGTACATATTGTCAGGGCGCTTGTTCGCCCGCAGGGAATGTTCCACGTACGCCTGCATCAGGTCCAGGAAGGCGCTGACCTCCTTGACGGGCAGGTCGACGACCTCGCCGGAGAATCCATTTTTGTACCAGCCCCAGCGATAATCACTGCCCGCCGCCCCGAGCGCGTCCATCACCTCGCGGCGCTGAGCGTCACTGAAGGAACCGCGCAGAAGCGGCTGGAAGCTCTCCAGGATCTCGGCCGAACGCGCGAAGAAAGCACGCACCTCGGCATGCAGGGGGACCGTCGCGAGACCGCTCTGGCTGAACAGGTCCCGGCAGAACGCAAGGCAGCGCCGCAGGTAGCATAACGTCACCACCGAGAGCCCCTTGCCGACCAGCGCGTTGTTGGCGTCGTTCCATTCGGGGCGCTGGGTGTTCATCCAGATGCCGCCCTCGGGCACCAGGTTGACCAGCTTGGCGAGCAGCAGCGTCAGCAGTTTCTCCGCCAGGCTGGCATGCAGCACCTTCCCGTCCGCGGCGTGGACCAGCCGCGCATCCGTCCCGCGCGCCCTGCACCCGTTCCAGGATGGCGTCGTGGGAGTCCCGGTCGAACTCGATGGTGTTGTTCGGGTCTTCGAGCAGGGCTTGATACGGTTTGATGCGGTAGGGCACATCGGCATAACTGAAGACCCGCCGCGCCAGCAGCCGTCCCAGTTTCCCGGGATGCAGGCGGGCGCTGATCTCCATCAGTTTTTGCAAATAGATGATCTGGTGGTCGCTCCAATAACCGATGTTCGACCAGGGGTTGCCCGGGTCGGGCACCTCCCAGTCCATGCCGTGATGCGTGATGCGGTAGGGGTTGTAACCATCGGCGGTGGTGGCATCCAGGAAGGTGCTGATCATGCTCTCGGTGAATTCGGGATACGAATACGCCAGCGCCTCCCAGTTCTGAAAGATGTCGCGCCAGTTGCCCTCGTAATCGAGCTTCAGGCTGCCGTCCGGTTTGCGGATGTTGATCGAAAAACGGTTCCACGGGCGGCTGGGATCGCCGTGCCTGCGGCTGAAGGTCAGCGGCAGGTAGGTGTAGGACATGCGCACCAGGTCCGCCGCGCCGTCCGCCTCCGCGCGCGCCTGCAGTTCGGAGATATGCAAACGGGCGGGCAGCCCCTTGAAGAAACCGGGATGCTGCTCCAGGATGCGGCGGTCGCGCGCCAATGCGAACTCGATCAGGTCGGCTGTCCCGACCTCGTACCCCCCTGCGAAGACCCCGCCGCGCATGATGTTGAACATCACGTTCGCGAAATGATGCTCGGAGGCGGCGCGGTCGTTCGTGACCTGCAGACCGTCCGCGCTGGCGACCATCCTGTGCAGGCTGGCTTGACCGAGTGGCAATGTCCTGCTCCAGTTCACGGGTCTGTGCCGCCGGGTCGCCCTTCAGCCACCTGGACAGGCGCGCGATCGCGGCGCTGTCCTGCAGGATGTCCGCCACCAGGTGCCAGCTCCGTTCCCCGCGCGGGGGCAGGTCTAAAATGGCGTGGGCGAAATATGTCCCGCGCCGCCCGCGCATGCTCCTCTCCGGCTGTGATGCCCTCGCCCGCGCGGAACCGGTCAAGCTGGGTGGGGGAGAGCAGGTAGTCCGCCTGACCGAGACCCACCGCTGCCACCGTCGTCGCCAGCAGGGATTCGCTCGGTTCGGCTTTATCCGTCAGCCTCGAGTTCAGCGCAAAGATCGCCAGCCCGGTCGCCGGGTCCACCTCGCTGCGCTTGTAGGCGTCCAGCAGATTGCTGAAGGTCTTCTGCGCCTGCTCGCTGATGTTGGCGGGCAGGATGTTCTGCAGCCCGTCCAGCACTTCCACCCGGCAGGCGGATTCCCCGGTGTTGACCAGCCAGGCGGTCTTGACGAAACCGAAGCGTTCGCTCGTCCGCCAGGCATACCGGCAGGTCAGGCGCAGGTCCAGGTTGTGTTCCTCGAAGACCAGCGCCGTCCCGCTGGTGTTCTTGTACAGGTTGCGGGTGATGAAATACAGCCCCTGCCCCCGGTCGGAGAGCGGTTCCCACAGGCTCGTGCGCCCGCCGCGCTCGCCAGCAGGATCATCCGGCTCCCGGTGCTCTCGCGGTTGTCCGTCAGCTTGTCCTCGGTCTGGTAGGGGAACAACGCCTGGTCCGGGTTGCCGCGCCCGGCGGTCAATCCCGCCGTTGGAGGAGATGAACAGCCAGTGGTCCGAACTGCTGACCAGCGTCATGAAGAACGGCTCCAGCGCGTCGAAGTTCCGGATCCGGTAGAACGGCTCTCCCAGCAGGGTCACGTATTCCCCCTGCACGGCTCTTTCCGTGTCCTTGAGCGGCATTTCGCCGGCGTGGATCGTTCGTTTATTATCTTCCATGATGCGGCTTCTTTCGGTGTGATGGGCTTTCTGTGATTTTACTGCATGGGGAATGGTTCATGGTCGAAGTGGTCGAATGGTCTGAATGGTCAGAATAGTCGAAAGTCGAAGGTAAAGGTCGAAGGTCGGTTAACGGTTAATGGAGAATGGTGAAGTGAGCGGAGGATGATGGAAGAAAGAAGCAGATTGAGGTGCTTTTGCCTGCCTGGAAGGGGCTGAAAAAACCTGCCGCGAGCAGAGTCCGCGGGGAAAAGAGGTTCGAATAGGTTTTCTCTCGTGAAACGGGTATTGGAACCGCGGTTCGAATATTTTCCTTCGTAAAAAAAGGCATTCGAACCGCGGTACGAATAGGTTTTTAGCCCATTTTTGGATAGAACAACAACCGTACTTCCGGGAGGCTCCGGGACAGGGAGGGGAGAATACAGATTGAGGGAGGGGATTATGGCTATTAGTGGACGGATGATTTTGGCTATGATCCACAAGAAATTCGTGTACATTTGTAAATTTAAATCCAAACGAATGCCCTTCTTTAGGGTGATTAATGGCGGAATTTGTGAGGATTTATTTTTGTTGTTCATGAGCAATTTGCCTTGTTGAGATGCCAGCCCGGCTAAAAAAACAAAACCCGACAGCCAGGGGAACGCCTGGGACGTCGGGAGGTGAGTGTAGTTTAGCACAAATGTTCTAGGGCGTCAAGGGGGGAATAACGTCCCGAAGGTTTTGAGAGGCACGAGTTGCTGAACTACAGCCCTACCCCTGCCCCTCCCCGGATGGAAAAACACATCCGGGGAGGGGAAATGCCGTGATCGGGCGAGAGAGGAGACCTTCGTCGAGATGTATAGTAAAATCTGATTCAAACTGGATTGACTAATATGATCACACCAAAAAACCATCAAGCAATTCTTTGTATCAGTGAATGTATCGCAATCGGCTTAGGAGCGTTACTGGGTAATTACCTGATGACAATTTTGTTGCAAATCTCATGGACCATTGAAATTGCAAATCCAACAATTTTATTTATTTTTAATCTGGTTCCGTTTATCAGATTAATAGCCTCCCTCATTATCTTTATTCGCTTCTATCCAAATCGAGAAACGATCAAGTCAGATGAAGTCAAACGAACATTTTTTAGTAATAGCGAGACAAGATTTTTGGGCAAATCATTTTTGATGGGTCTAGTCTTAGCCATCGTTATTCGTACCATCACTGTTCTAATGGCTTGGGTATTTAATGTTTTAGGTTTATAAGAAGTAATACATCAACGACACGAGTTGCTGATGTCACCCCCCCGCCGTCTTCTTCTCCCCTCCCCCCTTCCCTATCACCCGCTCCACCCATTCCTGCCGCGCCTCCCTGATCGCCTTCACCACCTCCTGCGCCGTGATGCTCTCCTGTGCGATTGCGTCTTTAGGCAGTTCCACCCGCACCCATTTCGTTTGGTCGCTCTTCTCTCCCGGTGTTTTATCCTGCCCGGGGGTTTTGGCATTCTCTGTCATGGCACGCTCCTTCCACTCTATTAGTGTCCCCTTCCCGCCCTTTCGTGTCATCGACGCCACTACTCATCTACTCTCTTCTCTCTACTCTCATTTTCCCCCAACCAAACTATAATCGCCCCATCCCTTTCCGCGAGGCGAATCATGCAACCAAAACTCACGCTCGGCACCAAGTTCCGCTACGGTCTGGCTGACCTGGGCTTCTCGCTCATCACCTCCGCCATCCAGTTCTTCCTGCTCTTCTATTACACCGATGTCGCCGGCATCAACCCCGCCCTTGCCGGTTCCGCCCTCATGGTCGGCAAGCTCACCTGGGACGCCTTCAACGACCCCCTCTTCGGCTACTGGTCCGACCGCACCCGCTCCCGCTTCGGACGCCGCCGCATCTACATGCTGCTCGGTGCCCTGCCCCTCGGTCTCGCCGCCTGGATCATGTTCTCCCTCCCCAAGGGGCTCTCCGGCGTCCCGGCTTTCCTGGCGGTCCTCGGCAGTTTCCTGCTCGTCGATACCTTCCACACCATGACCACCACCCCCTACTACGCCCTCACCCCCGAACTCACCCGCGACTACACCGACCGCGCCAGCCTCACCTCCATCCGCATGATCTACAACGTCGTCGGTTACATCCTCGGCGCCGCGCTCACCACCCTGCTCGCCGGCATCTTCCAGGGCATGGGCTTGAACCTGCAGCGAGCCTGGAGCGTCACCGGTGCCATCTTCGGCGTCATCGTCGTCCTCACCACGCTCGTCACCGCCTTCTCCATCCACGAGGAACCGGGCGCGGCGGGCGAACCCTCCAAACTGCCTCCCCTCAAAGCCATCCTGACCCCCTTCAAGAACAAGCCCTTCGTCATCCTGATGGTCGCCTTCATCCTCAGCAGTTTCTCCTTCACCGTCCTCACCGCCCTGGTCGCCTACTTCATCCAATACCAGATGAACATGGGTGACCAGGTCTCCTTCGTCCTGCTCGCCATGCTCGTCACCATCGGCATCTTCCTGATCCCCACCCGCATGATCGCCGACCGCATCAACAAGGGTCCCGCCTACGCCCTCGGATTGTTCATCGCCTCCGTCGCCATCATGTTCGGCTTCTTCCTCCCGCACCAGCCCAGCCCCCTCATCTACGTCATCGCCGTCGTCGCCGGCATGGGTTTCTCGGCGCAGTGGGTCTGCCCCTGGTCCATGCTCCCGGACGTGGTCGAGTACGATGAAAAGATGACCGGCGAACGGCGCGAGGGCATCTACTACGGTCTCTGGGCATTCCTCTCCAAGTTCACCGGCGCCCTGGGTGTGGCGGTCAGCGGTTGGGCGCTCCAGCTCTTCGGCTATATCCCGAACGTCGAGCAGAGCGCGCGCGCCCTGTTCGGCATCCGCCTGTTCTTCTCCATCGTTCCGGCGGTCGTCCTCATCCTCAGCCTGCCGTTCCTGATCTGGTATCCCATCACCCGCAAGAACCACGCCGAACTGGTCAAGGAACTGGCTGAACGAAAAGCGAAGGGTGCCGCATGAAGATCGTCATCATCGGTTCCGGCATGTCCGGGCTGACGGCGGGTGCCTATCTCGCCCAAGCCGGGCATGACGTCACCATCTACGAGCAGTTCCCGACCCCCGGCGGGGTGACCGCCACCCTCCGGCAGGACGGCTTCGGCTGGGACATCGGTCCGCTCCTGCTCGAAGGCTTCGCCCCCGGCGACAAGGCGCGCCTCATCCTGGAGGAACTGGGGGTCAGCGTGCAGGTCCCCTCCGTGCACGAGGACCGCATGCTGTCCATGCCCGGGTTCACCCTCCAAAAGCCCGAGGCGTACGAGGGTCCCTACTGGCGGCGCGAACGACTGAAGAAACTCTTCCCCGAGGAAAGCCGCGCCCTCGACCGTTATTATCGTTTCTACGACCGGATGATCCGGCTGATGTCGCTGGCGCGCCGGGCTGAGACGGCGCCGCGGCGTTGCCGCCCTCTGGCTCAAGCTCCGCATGTGGTCTCGCCTTCCAGCCGGTCAAGGACAAGGTGGATTGGAACGGCGGACAGTTGATGGACCACTACTTCAAGTCGCCCGATCTGAAGACCTTCTTCCTGGGCATCGTGGCGGACTTCGTCACCGCGCCCAGCGAGTTCCCCGGGCTGGGCGTGCCCTCCATCCACCTCGAGACCGCCTTCGACAAACGCATCCCAACCTACCCCGGCACGCACAGCGCGCAGACCGCTTTCACCTACATCCTCGGCGGCATGGGCTCGCTGGTGGGGGCGGTGATGGGCGTGGTCACCGGCAACGGCGGGCAGGTGCTGACCGGCACGACCGTCAGGCGCATCCTCATCGAGAACGGGCGGGCGACCGGCGTGGAACTGCTGGACGGGCGCGTCGAACCCGCGGACCTGGTGCTTGCCTCCGGCGGGATGAAGGAGGTCTTCTTCGACCTGGTCGGGCGCCAGCATCTGCCCGAAGAGTTGATCCGGCAGATCGAGTCCAACCGCCTGATGGAATCGGTGCTGATGGTGCAACTGGGCATCGACTTCGATCCCACGCCCTGCCAACCCGCGGCGCTGTGTTATTACTACAAGACCGATGACCTGGAGGGCGCGGTGCGCCGCCTGCGCTTCGGCGATTACCACGAGGGCAGGGATGGCTTCCTCATCTACGTGCCCTCCCTGCATTCCCCCTCCCTCGCGCCCGAGGGAAATTCGCCGTCACCATCTACACCGTCGCGCCGGACACGCTCGACGAAGGGGACTGGTCCAGCCGCCGGGAGGAGCTGGCGGACAAGCTGGTCGCGGCAGCCGAAGCGCACATCCCCGGTCTGCGCGCGCATACCCTCACGCGTCTCATCCTCACGCCGGAGGATTATCGCAAGCGCACGCACCAGGTTCATCACTCGTTCGGCGGCGTGCCCCCGGTGATCGGCAACAAGCCGCCTGCCCACAAGACTCCCATCCCGGGACTGTGGTTCATCGGTGCGCAGAGCGAGAGCACCGGCGGCGTGCTGAACGTGATGACCGGCGCGCAGAAGGTGGCAAAGAGGATATTGCGAGGGGAATGAACCGGGAGGAAGAGCATTACAATGAAGGGATGAACGAGTCCCAGGAAAGTGCCTTGTTCTTTTGGAGTATCTAATGAACAAATATGAAATAGCAGTTGTGGTCGGAAGCCTTCGCAAGGATTCATACAACCGTAAACTGGCGTCAGCCGTCGTGAAGCTGGCGCCGCCGGAGTTCACTTTTCACCAGGTGCAGATCGGTGACCTGCCGCTTTATAACGCGGATGATGACCCCACTCCGACCGAAGCGGTCACACGGTTCCGGGCGGAGATCAAGGCGGCGACCGGGATACTATTTGTCACGCCCGAATATAATCGCTCCATCCCGGGTGTGCTCAAGAACGCCCTGGATCAAGCTTCACGCCCTTCCAAGCAGAGTGTCTGGGCTGGAAAGCCGGCAGGCATTCTCGGTGTCTCGAACGGTGCCATCGGGACGGCAGTGGCACAACAACAATTACGCAATATCCTGGCATACCTGGATATGCCAACCCTTGGACAGCCGGAAGTGTTCATCCAGTTAAAGGATGGGTTGTTCGATGAGCAGGGAGGAATTGGTCCAGGCAGCCGGGAATTCCTGCAGAACTGGATGAACCGCTATGTGGCGTGGGTGAAGATGCATGCCGTGATGCCGTGAACAATGTATGCGATCATTTACCCATGATGATGCGTTCACCTTTATAAAGCCGGATGGCAAGATAACTGATCACCACCGACAGCAGGATCGTCACAAGGGCAGAGACCAGGATGTTCATGCCAAGCACCGGCTCGGAACGCAGGAACTGGTTGATCAGGATCTGCTGTCCAAAGGTCGGGATGAGCATGGTCCACAGGGCGGGTTTGACCGGGAGGAACGCCAGCGCGATGCCCGGCAGGGAGGGGATCAAACTGACAAAGGGCAGGTAGGTGCCTGCCTCCTTGGTCGTTTTGGTAAAAGAAGCGATCAGCGTCTGGATGGCGCATGCCAGGAAGACGATGGGCAGGCAGAGCAGGAAGATCAACACCAGCACCCTGCCATCCATGCCGATCTGGAACCCGAGCAGCTTTTCCACCGGCAGCAGCATGAATATGGCTGCAAAGCCTGCCAGGGTGATGACCAGGTTGAGTATGGCGAACGGCATGGCGGAAAGCATCTTGCCCACGGCAAACCAGCCGCGCGGCAACGGGTTGATCAACAATGGTTCGAGCGAGCCGCGTTCCCGTTCCCCGGCGGTTGCATCGATGATCACCGGTGAGGCGCCGTTGAAGATGGCAAAGATGATGAAGTACGGCAGCATCGAGATGAAGATCATCGCCTGGCTTTGCGGGGTGGCAGTATCCACATTCTCGACCTGCAGCACCTGGATCACCTCCGGGCTGACGCCGCGCAGGCTCAACCTTAACAAACCGATGTAGTCGTTGTAGGCTTCGAGCAGGGAGCGGGCGCGGGTGATGTCCGCGATCGCCGACTGGCGCGTGCTGTCATATACCAGCTGTACATTGGCAGTCTGCCCGCCGGAAAAATCCTCGCTGTATCCGGGCGGGATGACGAGCACCACGTTGAGATCGCCGGCAATGACCGCCGCCCGGGGTCCGCGGGTGCGGGTTCGATGATGACATCCTGCTGTTCGAGGAAAGCCACCAGGTTGGGGGCGTTCTCCACGCCAGCCACGGGCAGGACGAGGGAGGTCCTCGATCTTTCCCTTGATGGTATTGCCCAACAGGACGATCATCGCCGCCCATGAGCAGCGGACCAAAGACAGCCCAGAAAAACCCCGTCACCCAGCTGCGGTAATCCCGCAGGTTGTCGACCATTTCCTTTTAAAGATGACCATGATCCGATGCATCATTCCAATCCCTCCTCCGAGCCGATCGCAGCGACAAAGGCATCCTCCAGGTTGTCCTGCCCGGTCTGTTTTCGCAGGTCATCCGGGCTGCCGGTGGCTGCCACCACGCCATGGGAAATGATGACGATCTGGTCGCACAAGCGCAGCCACCTCCTGCATGATGTGACTGGTGAACAGGACGCACTTGCCTTCCTCGCGCAGACGCAGGATGAATTGCCGCATGGCACGCGTGCTCATCACGTCCAGCCCGTTGGTGGGTTCATCCAGCAGGACGTTCGGAGGGTCGTGCACCAGTGCGCGGGCGATGGCGACCTTGATCTTTTCGCCGGTGGAAAAGCCCTCGGTCTTGCGGTCGGCGATGGATTGCATGTCGAGCAGGGTCAGCAGCGAATCGATCTGTTTTTCGAGCGCCTCGCCCTCCAGCCCATGCAAGCTGCCCGTAGTAGCGGATGTTCTCGCGGGTGGTCAGGCGGGGATAGAGACCGCGCGCATCCGCCAGCACGCCGATCCGGCGCTGGACCTCCAGCGGGGACTGCCGTACATCGAAGCCGTCCACCTGTGCCGATCCGCTGGTCGGGTTTGAGCAGGGTATAGAGCATGCGCAGGATGGTGCTTTTGCCGGCGCCGTTGGGACCCAGCAGCCCGGTGATCTGTCCATCCCGGGCTGCGAAAAGGATACATCCTTGAACGGCTTTCACCTTGCCGAATGATTTTGAAAGATCTTGTACTTGTATCATAGTGATCGCCTTGCGGTGCTATGGGCGCGGTCCGCTGAAATCAACAAAGAACGGCGGCGGATGGATGCCTGCCGCGCAGGTCATCTCCAGGTCCTCGATCGAGCGCTTTTGTGATAAAAGCTTTGAACAGGTTGGCGCTGCAGCGGGTGGCAAGATTTCCGTGTCCCATGCCTGTAAAGATCACATGCAGTTCGTTGGTGAGGCTTGCCGCGACATTTTCCGCGTGCCAGGGCGGGGTGATGGGATCCGCGTCGCCGGAGAGGATCAAAACAGGGATATTCGATATGAGCGGCTCGCGAAATTCCGGTGAGACCTTGCCCCTGGGCCATTCCTTGCAGACCGCCGCAAAGTCCAGGGTGCGGTCCCCGAAGACGCTTTCCCCGCCGCGGTCGGCAGCTTCGGAGGCGTCGATCAGCGGCGCATCCTCCGTGCAGGTCACCGCGTAGAACATGCCGTCGAACAGCCCTGCGTTCACAAGGAAGGCTTGGGAGATCAGCGGGACATAATTTTCATCCGCAAATGCCGCGTGGATGGATAAGGGCAGGGTGGCGACCAGGTCCGGCACATACAGCGTGTTGAAGACCATGCTGGTGATCACCTGGCGCGTGACGGTCAGCTTCGAGCGGTTTATGGGTCAGCGGGTGGGGCATGGTGATTTCTGCCGGCGTCTCTTCCAGGCGGGAGAGCAGCCCGTCAAACTCACTCCTCAGATCCGGGAATGCCGTTTTACATGCCTGGTCCGATTCGCAGCGCGCGAAAAAAACATCGAGCGCCGCCTGCCCATCCGTCGCCGCATCCATGAACATGACAAACCCGGGGTCCACAACCGCATCCAGCGTCACCGTGCGGAGGTGCTGTGGGAACATGCGCAGGTAGGTCAACGCGGCGCGGGTCCCGTAGGATGCGCCATACAGGTTGATGGTCTCGTAGCCCAACGCGGCACGGACCTCGTCCAGGTCGGTCATGGCGATCTCGGTGGTATAAAAACGCACATCCGCGTCCAGGTGTTGCGGGCATGATCTGAGGATGGCGAGCGCCTGTTCATCGGTCAGTGTTTCATCCTCCGGATCGAGACAGCGCAGAGGATTCGATTTGCCTGTGCCGCGCTGGTCCACCAGCACGATGTCGCGGTCTTCGTGGATGTAGTACAACATGTTGAGCATGGCTGGAAAGGTCTCGATCGCCGATTGACCGGGTCCGCCAGCCAGCAGGAAAAGCGGATCGGGTTCGGGTTCGCGCCGGATGGCGGGGATGACCGCGACATGCAGTTCGATCTGACGTCCTGCTGGGTCGGCGCGGTCTTCGGGAACGGTCAAGGCACCGCAGCGTGCATCCACCTGGTCACCAGTAGGGGAGATCAGGTGGCAATCTTCCAGAGCTAGGGACGGCTCGGGAATGGCGGTCAGGTTCCCGGGTGAGCAGGCAGCGAGGACTACCAGGATGAGCAATAAGATGATTGATCGCATGGTTTCCGCTTTCGAGGATCGGATCCGTTCGTGCCATATTATAGAGTGTTTTCCACCCCTGCCGGGTGAGGATTTCCGCATGGAAAATCAGCAGCCTCCTGCTGATGCTATAATCCCGTACCATCCATCAACCCATCGTGATCATGGAAAGTGAAAAATGACAAAGGTAAATCAAAATGGATAAAAACATCGCAGATGGGAAAGCTCGCATCGTTTACTTCAGCCACGGCGGAGGTCCGCTGCCGATCCTGGGCGACCCCAGCCACAAAGCCATGATCGATTTCATGAAGGCGCTCCCCGCCCGCCTGCCCAGACCGGATGCCATCCTGGTGGTCAGCGCGCACTGGGAGGAGAGCGCCGCCACGCTGATCAGCGCGCCCAAGCCCGCCATGTTCTACGACTATTACGGTTTCCCGCCGGAGGCGTATGACATCCAGTACCCGGCGCCGGGCAGCCCTGAACTCGCGGAGAGGATCGCGGCTCTGCTGAAGGAAAATAACATCCCCGCCCGCCTCGACCCCCAGCGCGGCTTTGACCACGGTCTGTTCATCCCGCTGAAGCTGATGTACCCGGATGCGGACATCCCCTGCCTGCAACTCTCGCTGCTGCAGGGACTGGACGCGGGTGCGCACCTTCCCCTGGGCAGGGCCTTGCGCGGTCTCCTGGCGGAGAACATCCTGGTGATCGGCTCCGGGTTCTCCTTCCACAACATCCGCGCCTTTTCCTGGAGTGGAGGGGAGGCGCCCGACCCGGAGAATGATGCAATTCCAGGACTGGTTGATCGAGACCTGCACCGCTCCGCTGGAGAAGATTGATCGGGAGAGTCGGCTGCTCGAATGGGAGCGAGCCCCCTCCGCGCGCTACTGCCATCCCCGCGAGGAGCATTTACTTCCGCTGCACGTCTGCGCGGGCATGGCGGGCACGCCTGCCGAGTTGGTCTTTGACGACAGGATCCTCGGCAAGCGCGGCGTCGCGTTCCTGTGGTGAGTGTTGTTTTGTAACGCAATTTGGCAAATTGCGCTACAATCGTTGGGCGATTTAGAAAATTGCCCTACATATTTTGGAAATTAGCGGATGCCGGTGTCGATGTCGATATCCAGCCGGGTGGTTTCCCCTGCCCGGATCTCGATCTCCTTTGGCAGGTCCTTGGAAATGTCAATGCCGGCGTGATTGATGTCCACGATATATGTCCCGACCGGTAACTCGGCGCGATAGTTCCCCTGGTCGTCCAGCTTCAGGCGGGCGAACTCCGTTTTCCCATCCTCCAGGTAGATGACGATCTCCCGTCCCTGGTAGATCTCCGGGCTGGGGGTGGGTTCCGGCTCTCCGGCGATCACGACCGGTGACAGCGGACCGATGCTGACGTGACCTTCGAGCGTGCCGAACTGCTTCGGGGCTGGCGTGCACGAGGAAAGGATCAAGGCGACCGCCAGGACGATCGTGATTTTTGAGGTTTTCATTGGCTTCTCCTTATAAATAATAGATGCTCCCCCTGTCCCGTTTGTTCCGGAATTTTCTTTTCGCCGAGTGATCCTGACCACGAGGGTTGAGGGCAATTTGGCAAATTGCCCTACATTACGCGTCGAAATAGATCGGGTTCGAGACCAACGCGGGCAGCATGGGCATGCCGGGGATGAAGCTGCGCAGGATCTGTACCCGGGCAAAACCCGGCGCGGTCATCTTGTAGTTCAGGTGCACGCTTCCCGGGGCTTTCCGCCTTCAGCAGGGTGGCAATGTCATTGTTCGTAAAGACCTGGATCTGGTCACCTGCCAACAAGCCGGTCACGGATATCTGCAATTCCTTCACGGTGGAGAACGGGAGGCTGTCGCCCAGGATGGCATCCCCGGCGGTCATCTCCAGGGAGGGTCCGTTGGGCGCGAAGGTGACGTAGGCGTGCCCCGCTTTCAAGGCGGAGAGGATATCCGCGGCGCTGTTCGACATGGAATAGATGCAGGTGCAGGGTCCGCCCGGGATAGAGGAAGAGCATGTCGCGGTGATAGTCGCTGCCGCCGCAGATGGGAATCTTTTTGCCCGCCATCAACTGCATCGCCCAGAGCGCGATGGAGCGGATGTTGGATTCCCGCATGGGTCCGTTCCAGATCTCGATGCAGTCATAGGGGAGGGAATCCATGTCGAAGAGGAACGGGCAGCCCTCATCGAAGGGATGGTTGATGACGATCAGCGCGCCGCGCGCACGGGCGGAGGCGAAGCGGGCTTGAACTTCCTGCGGGGTGTTCGCATAAAAAGGTTCGTCATAGGGCTTGTCCACGCCCAGGAAATTGGCGTGACCCTTGTAATGGGTCCATTCGATGCCGGGGATCAGCGTGAAGCCCGGCACATCCGGCAGGGAATCGGCGGAGACCATCTGGTTGTGGTCGGTGAGGGCGAGGTAATCCATCCCGTGACGCTGGACATGGCGCGCCAATTCCTCCGCGGTCAGCACCCCGTCCGAGCCGATGGTGTGGGTGTGCAGGTCGCCTTTGAGCAGGCGCAGGTGCTTGAAGGTGAAGGTCAGCTCGTAGGTGACGGTCACGCCTGCGGGCGCGACCTTGTATGCCCCGATGAGAATCCCCCATTCCCCGGGGACGAGCGGGCAGGCATGATATCCGGGAGTGGCAACCGTTTCACTGATATGGATTTCGGTCTTGTCCGAACCGGAGACGCCCACCTGCTTTCCATCCGGAGAGATCAAGCCGAGGTCGATGATGTTGATCTCCTGGCGCGAGGTGAAGGTGCCTGCCTCCACGCCGGTTTCGACCTCGTGATGGCGCTCGTAGCGATAGGTCAGCGAGAACGATTCGACCCCGGGCGGCATGCTGAAGGGGATGGTGAAGTATTCCCCTTCACGTTCGTGCCCGATAAAGAACCGGATGGTCAGCGGATTTTCGATGGGAACTCTCCTTTAGATGGGAGTCAGGACGGATGCGAGGAAGCGCTGGATGTTCCTGTCCCAGTAAGGCCATTCATGGGTGCCGTCTTCTTCAATGTATTCGGTGGGGATCCCGAGCGACTGGCAAGCCCCGTTGAACATGACGCTCAGCGGGTAGAGGTCCTCCTGGCGACCGCAGGAGATGAACAGGCGCGGCAGGGAGGCGGGTGAGGCGCGCTGCAACCAGACCGCCGGGTCATGCTCACTCCCGGACAGTTTATCCAGGTCACCGAAGACGGTGGCGAATTCAGGGCGGCGCGGGTCGTTCGGGAAGGCGTTCAGGAAGGCAAGCGACAGCAGACCGGAAAAACTGGCTGCCGCGGAATATAGTTCCGGGTGCAGGAGGGCTGCTTTGAAGGCGCCGTACCCGCCCATGGAGTTGCCGGCGATGAGCGTGTCCTCGCGGCGGGGTGCCAGACCGAATACATCCTTGAGATAACGCGGCAGTTCCTCCGTCAGGTAGGTGAAATACTTCTGCCCGTTGGGCAGGTCGGCGTAGAAACTGCGACCGGCGGAGGGCATGACGACCACCAGCCCATAGAGGCGGGCATAGGTTTCGATGGAGGTATAGCGCTGCCAGGCGCTGGCGTCGTCGCTCAGTCCATGCAGGAGATAGAGCACCTTGCGCTTTTGGACCGGCACGCCTGCCATTTTCCCCGGGTCGGGGAGGATGATATTAAGCGGCAGGTTGACCTGGACGGTCTCCGGCACATGGTCGATGCGGATGAGAGCCATGATGATTCCCAGTCCGGCCTGCAAACTGCTGCAGGCTTCGCGCTCGCTGCCAGGGATTGCAGCGCAGGCTCGTCCTTGAAATCGATGAAGAACGAGAAGATGAAACTGATCAGCATGAGGATGGGAGGGAACATGGTCAACAGGAAGCGGGCAGCCTGGTCCGGCTGCGGTCCGGGATTGATACCGCTTTCGAAGGCATACAGGCGGAAGACCAGGTAGAAACCGGCGCTGGTGAACAGCCCGTTCAGGCGGTTCATGAATCCCAGGGCGTTGGCGATGATGCCCTCGCGGCGGATGTTGTGCTTGCGGGTGTCCTCATCCATGACCTTGGCGCCCACCAGGTCCATGGTGGTGATGGCGCCTGCAAAGCCGAAGCCCACCAGCGCGGAACAGATGATGGCGGTCACGAGGGAGTTGGCGAAATAGAGCGGGATGAATGCCAGCCCCAGCGTGAGCAGGGCGGCGCGCCAGACCGGCATCAACGTGAACTTGCGCACCAGGCGCGCCCAGATGGCGACGCAGCCGATGGCGATCAGCAGGACGGTGGCAAAGAGGTAGGTGGTCTGGCTGTCGGAGAGCCCGAGCGCGTACTTGGTGAAGAAGGGCATGGAGGCGAGCACGAGCGACATGGCCGCGCTGTAGAAGGCATTGGCGAAACCGGCGATCCAGAACTTGCGGTTGGTGAGCAGGTTCTTGAGGCTGTCCCAGAATTGGGGCTTTGCCTCGTCGGCTTTGACCTTCTTTTCGTGACAGGTGAAGGTCATGTACAGGATGACGCTACCGCCGAGAATACCGTACAGGATGGCGGTCAGGCTGTACCCGAGGGCGCTGGTGACCATGGGGGTGAGGGCGATGCTGATGATCATGGCGACCAACTGGAATGCCTGGCGCAGGGCATTGGCATTGGCGCGGCTGGCATCAGTGCGGAAGAGTTCGGGGAAGAGGGCGGCGTAGTTGGCGTTGATGACCGAATCGAGCGTGCCGGTGAGAATGTAGAAGAGCATGCAGTAGGCGAAGAGGGAATTGCCGGCGAGGAAGGCGGGCGTGCTGTAGAAGGCGATGAAGCACAGGATGAGCAGGGGGGTGCCGATGGTCAACCAGGGGCGCCGGCGTCCCCAGCGGGTGCGCGTGCGGTCGGAGAGGAAACCATAGACCGGGTTGTCGATGGCGTCGATGAAGGTGTAGATCAACAGCATGAGCGCAAACTGGGAGGTGGTCAGCCCGAGCTTGTCCACGTAGTAGATGGCGGCATAGGTCTTGAGCATGTTGATGGGGATGGACGTGCCGAACATGCCGATGGAGTAGTTGAAGGGCTTGGTGCGTGCCTGGGTCACCTGGGTCATGGGATGCCTCCTGGGATGTATTCGGTTTTCGGCGCTTGTGGTTGATGCGATTATAAAGCGGAATTTGTGGAAAACCGGCGGTGGGGGACGGAAGACCGCCTGCCTGGAAGGAGCCCAAAAACCTGCCACGAGCAGAGTCCGCGGGGAAAAGAGGTTCGAATAGGTTTTCTCTCGTAAAACGGGGATTGGAACCACGGTTCGAATATTTCCCTTCGTAAAAAAAGGCATTCGAACGCGGTACGAATAGTGGATTTTGGTAATGAGACCATGTTGGTTCGATGGGGGGAGATTATTGATGCAAATCGGTGACAACGATGCTGAATGTCCTGCGAAGGCATTTAAAAAAATACGCGGAACAAGTTCCATTTCGGTTGGAGGAACTCCCAGTCAGTGTTTTAAAAAGGTGATGATGTTTCGTATGAGGAGGCGGGATCCTGGAATTAGCTGGTCGGGTAGTGCCGGGAGATTGCTTCGGGAGTACCCTCGCAATGACACCCCAAACATTAGAAAGATTAAAGCCTCGATTTAAAAAAAATACGCGGATCAAATCCATTTCGGTTGGAGGAAGTCCAAGGCGTAGTTTTAAAAAAGTTATGATGGTTCGTCTGAGGAGGCGGGATCCTGGAAATAGCTGGTCGGGTAGTGCCGGGAGATTGCTTCGGGTGAGTACACCCTCGCAATGACACTAAGTATTGGAGTGGAAGATGAGAAAGATGATAACGCGTCGATTTTTTAAATTATCCAAACGAATACCCTCTGGTCTGGGGATCGAATTGAACCTCGGTTCAATTGAGGTTCAATTATTTGACAACTACGCGAAGAGTAGTGTGGCAAGGTGAAGAGGGTGGCTGTTGAGGAAGTATCCAGGAGCCATTTGGATGAAGACTGGATTTTTTTTGGGTGCAAGAATTAAGAGTGCCCTCCTTGAGCCCGACTGCGAATGGTGCGGACATCAACGAGCTTGAATCTAGCACATATGTTCTAAGTTGTCAAGAGTTCGAGAAGCCGAGGGTGATTTGTGCGAGGAGGACTGGCGGGGGAATGCCCAAAGAACGGGCACACGTGAATTCCCCGCCTCAGGGCATGGAAGTCGGCTAAAGCCGACTGACTGCCATCATCGAGGGGCTGCGGCGGTCATGGGGTGGCGGGGTGAGGCCTCCTACGCTACGCTTCGGGGATGCTTCGCGAAGACCCTTGCCGAGCGAGATATATTAATAATGAATGGTGCAGGGGCACAGCGGGATGACAGATGAATTTGACGATTCGCGGAACTCGCTGTGCCCCTACAGAATTATTATCAGGCTGGAAGAGCGATCCCCAGTTTCTCCGCGAGCTGGGAATTATCCGGCTCGACCAGGATGGAGCCGTCCGGGAAGAGGATGGTGGGCACGCTGCGATTCCCGTGGTTGACCTGTTTTACATAGGCGTGACCCTCACGGTTCTTATCGATGTCCACGTATTCGTACGGAATACCGTGGTCGTCCAGGAACTTTTTGGCACGCCTGCAATCGGGGCACCAGGATGTGGCATAAACGATGATGGTGTCGGTCATGAGCCCTCCCGCTAAAAAAAGTAGAGCGAGATAATATCTCGCTCTACTGATTTTTAATCCATAAATCCGGAGTAACAATTGAATTCTTTGCCACTGGGGGTGGTCACTTTGCCGGGAAACCTGTCATCGTTGAAAATGTAATTCTTCAAGTCAACCTTTAATTGCAGCAGGATCCGGTCCGCCATCCAGCGGGAGACCTTGAAGGACTGCCAGGTCAGGTCATCGTCAGCCGGGCGGCGTTCCTGCTTGCAGACCAGTACCGCACCCAATTCCTCGCGCAGGGAATCAGGCAGGTCAGCGGACTGGAAGGCGCGCGCAATGGGCGGGATCGACATCGTCAGAAAGTCAGGAAATATCCCAGAATCAAACCCGGCGCGTCTGCCACTGCTTTCGTATTCCGACAGACCCTGAAGTTCACGCGCAATGTTCTTCTGCACGATGAAGGCGTCCACGTTCAGGATGGGGAGCGTGGCGGCGAAGCCGATGGCGGCGATCAGGGCAGCCAGGGCGAACATGCGCTCGCGGTGGATGATCTCGAGGACGACGGTTGCGACCAGCAGCAGTCCGAGCCAGATCATGAAGACGTGGGTGTAGGTGCGCATTTCCGAGAAGCCGTAGGCGGTCTCATACAGGACCAGGCGCTTGTAGGCGGAGAAGAGCATGACCAGCACGAGGGCGACGATGCCCACCGAGAGCACAGAGAAAGTATTACGCTGTGTCCCGGATTCGCGCCGGGTGATGGCACCCAGACCAAGGATGAGCACCAGGCTGAAGAAAGCCACCGCCACCAGTTCGCCGAAGCCCCGGCGGGCATATTCGCTGTAGGTATATCCATCGATGTGGATGTTCGCCTGCCCGCCGAAGAAGTACTGGAACTGGATGACGACGAAGATGGCGAACAGGATGGCGACACTGCCCAGCACGATGGCGGATTCGGTGAAGCCCAGGAATTGACCGATGACGGATTTCTTTTCGGTGTCCAGTTCCTCATCCTTCGAATGCCGGGCGGCGTGCAGGAACACGCCCACCAGCAGGTAGGCGCCGATCAGGATGTAGGAGATGCGGAAGATGTATTCAGCCAGGTTGTCGATGTTCAGCAGGTCGAGAAAATCCTGCAGGCGGGCATCGAAGACCGCGTCCGCGGAGGCGAGCAGGGAGGCGAAGATGGCAATGACCGGCAGGGCGATGAGCACCCCGCGCACCACGGGCATGATGGAGCGTTTGGGCGGGTCGCCGCGTTCCGTGCGCTCCTTGCGGAGCTCGGCGGAGAACGTCAGCGGCTTGGAGAGCATGTTCCCGACCAGCTTGAGAAAGCCCGAGAGGTAGTCGAACAGCCCGTACCAGATCCAGCGCCCGCCAAGATAGGTGATGACGAGGACGCCCATCAGGAAGAGGGTCAGGAAGTGGGCGAGGACGGTGGTCAGCGGTTCGGCGCGGATGAAGGTGACGGTCGCGAAGAACAGGATGGGGATCAGGAGCCAGAGGGCGTTCCGTGCAGGCTTTGCTTTTTCCACGCCCAGCAGGATGTACATCCCCCCCGCAAGACAGAGGATGACGTAGATGGCAAAGTTGATGCCCGGTTCATGCTCCCAGAAGAGGAAGTCGAACAGCCAGCCGAGCGCAAATGCCACCAGCCAGAGACGATTGGGATTGGATTTCATTTCATTCTCCTCGAACAGGTTTCCTGCAGGATAGTCCCGCCGGACTTGCGGAGTCTATCAAAGACTATCAGGTTTGTGATTTTAATCCTTTTCTTCCTGGCACAGGTAATAAACGTTGGCGGGCGTGCGGACCCGCGCCGGGAATCGCTTGTCATTATATCGATACTCGTCCAGGAGGGGTTCCATTGTATCCAGGACCTGCTTTGCACGCCAGCGGGAGAAATTGAAGGAGCGCCAATCCTCGCCGGACTCCATGATGCCGGAGTGCAGGTAACACATCAGGATCGCGCCGACCCCCTCGTGCTGTTCATTGGATACGGAGGCATCACGGAATCCCTCCGCCAGGGCGGGGACGGCGTCGGCGGAGAGGGATGCCAGGTGCGGGACATTCAAATTTTTCCCGTTTTTGGTGCGCTCCAGGTTGCGCGTCACGGTGGCTGCATCCACGTTGGCGAACGTGAGCGAGACGGCAAACCCGAGCGAAGCCAGGACAAATGCCAGCGCGAAGAACTTTTCGCGGCGCAGGACCTCCAGGATGACGATCGCCACCAGCAGGATCGCAAGCCAGACCATGAAGATGCGGGGATACAGCCTGAGCCGCGAGAAACCGTGCCAATCGATCGCCAGCATCAGGCGTTGGTAGGCGGAGAACAGCATGACCATCACTTCTGCAACGATGGCGATGTTCAATCCCACGTGCACCCGCCGCTGGTTCTCATTCTCTCGGCGGGTGATGGTGCTCAAGCCGAGGATGAGCAGCAGGCTGAAACCAGCCACGGTGATGAGCTCGCTGAAGCCCCGGCGCGCATACTGGGAGTAGGTGAAGCCCTCCACGCCGATATTTGCCTGCCCGCCGAAGAAGTACTGGAATTGGATGACCACGAAAACCAGGAAGAGAAATATCACGCTGGCAAGCACGATGGCGGATTCGGTAAAGCCGAGTATCTGCCAGAAGGAGGGTTTTATCCTGCCGGGCAGTTCCTCCTCCCGGCTTAATGCCAAGCGCGTGCAAAAAGATGCCCCCCAGGAGATACGCGCAGACCATGATGATGAAAAGACGGAGAAGCTCCTCGCCCAGGTCAAGATCCTCCAGGTATTCCATAAGGAATTGTTTGAAGATCGCATCCGCTGAAGCCAGCAGGAAAGTGAAGAAGGCAACGATCGGGAAGGCGAGCAACACACCGCGCAGGATGGATACGATCGGAAAGGTCCGCCGCCTTTCACCAGCCGCGTCTTCCTCCTGCTTGACCTGCTTGAAAAAGCTCTCCGGAAGCACCAGCATGCCGGCAATGAGACGCAGGAAACGGCTGAAATAATCCAACGCGCTGTATTCGAACCAGCGTCCTTTGGAATACGTGTTTGCCAGCACGCCAAGCGCGAACAGGGTGAAGGTGTACGCCAGGAAGATGGTCAAGGGTTCCTGGCGGAGGAAGGTGACGATTGCAAAGAATATAAAGGGAATCAATAACCAGAGACTTTTGGGCGCCGGGCGAACTCCCTGCGTGAGAAGATATCCGGAGCCGCCCAACAGGCATAATGTTGAAAAAATGGCGTAGTTGACTCCCGCTGCCTGCTTCCAGAAGAGAAAATCGAATGCCCACCCCAGCGCAATTGTGATCAACCATGGAAGATATGGCTTGAATCTCATTTCCGTCTCCTCGAACCAGTTTCCTGGAGGATAGTCCCACCGGGCTTGCGGAGTCTCTCAACGACTATCAGGTTTGTCTTTCTAATTGTACAATATGGTTATGAACCGGAAATTAACGATCATTTTGTTGATCCTTATTGGACTGGCATCCGCCTGCGGGGTACCTGCCCAGCCCACGATCGAGGAATCCCCTTCCGCCACTGCCATATCCTGGACGCCATCCGCAACCAGCACCGGCACGTTCACGCCCACGATCACCGCCTCGTCCACCTTGACGCTGACACCCACCATCACACTGACGCCAACGGAGACCGCGACGCCCAGCATCACGCCCACGCCCACTTTCGCGTTCCCGACCGTAACGGTCAACGCGCAGGCACACTGCCGCTATGGTCCAGCCACAGCCTACCTGCACGCCGCGGACCTGTATCCCGGGGATACGGGCAGCGTGCGCGGCAGGTATCAGAACAGCAAATGGCTGCATGTAAAATTCGACAAACTGGATTACTTCTGCTGGGTGGCACCCTCGGTGGTGGATGTGGTCGGGGATATCACCACGCTGTATTATGCCGAGGTCAACCTGCCCGGACCCAGCCGGTTGTATAAGGCTCCGCAGAACGTGCGGGCTGTGCGCACAGGCGACATGGTGACGATCAGCTGGAAGATGGTCAACATGACCGATGATGACGACCGCGGGTACATGCTGGACATGTTCGTCTGCCAGAACGGGCACTACCTCTGGTTCCCGGTCTCGCTCCCCACCCGGACGGAGACCTCCTACACGGTCAAGGATGAGGCGGGCTGCCCGCTGCAATCCGGCGGCAAGCTGTATGCCGTGGAGAAACACGGTTATACCAACCCGGTGGATATTCCCTGGCTTCCGCCGTGATCCGGCTGAGATTACAAATAAATTAGAAATCAATCCGGTCTATTGACATCCAAATTGAAGTATGCGATACTCAATTCATCATTCGGGGGACTCACAATCAAATGCCATCCTATGAAAGGAGGAGGTGATGTCCATGGATAGTAGTATGCAACTTCGCGCTGTGGCATCCCTCCTCAAGTAGGCCAGGACGCCACAGCGCAACAGGCGCCGCCCCACCTTGGGGCGGCGTTCTGTTATCGAATCAAATCGGAGGAACGAATCATGCCAGGTTTTACTTCCCCTCCCAATCCAAATGCATTCCAATCCCAGGTCTGGGAGCTTGTCAGGCGCATCCCGCGCGGGCGGGTGGCGACCTACGGTCAGATCGCGTTGATGCTCCCGCCGCCCGCGGGCGTGGAGCCCGAGGCGTACCGTGCCTTCGGTCCGCGCTGGGTGGGCGGCGCGATGGCAGCCTGCCCGGATGACGTGCCGTGGCAGAGGGTCATCAATTCGAAGGGCGAGATCAGCCCGCGCCCGGGCGCGCAAAAACAGCGCGAATTGCTGGAAGAGGAGGGGGTTGTGTTTAATGACAAGGACAGGGTGGATCTAAAAAAATACGGCTGGACCGGGAGCGATGAAGAACCGGTGCAGCCAAGGCTGATATAAGATTTGCGAGGAGATTGCTTCGTCGCGCGCTTCAGTCGCTCCTCGCAATGACAATTAATGCTTGTGCCCGTTCTTTTTGGGGCAGAAATGCCCCTCGGGCTCCATCGGCTGACCGCATTGCGTACAGACCGGTCTGCCGTGCGCGGCCACATCCGCGCCCCAGCGTGAAAGAGCGCGCAACTGCTGCCGCGTGCACCAGAAACGTGCCACCGCCCCGGACTCGGGATCCTGGTCCTCCGGCAAGAGTTCGCGCAGGATGAGGACCGCCAGGTCGCGCGCCTGGTCGTAACCCAGCCCGATCTCGCCGACGCGGAAGAGCGGGTCCACCGGCGGGTGGATGCGCATCCTGTCTTCCGTGAAATCCGCGGGGGCTTCCGCCAGGTCCGGGTTCTGCCGGTGTATGTCCGCCAGGAATTGTTCGATGCCGATCGCCAGCGATTGCAGTTGCGCCTTCTCGATCAACAGGGTGACGGGCGGCTGTCCCTGTTCCAAAGCCTGCATGTAAAAGACGCGTTGACCGGGCTTGCCGATGGCATCAGCCGTCACGTGTTCGCAGGGGTCAATATCAACTTCCAGGCGGGGGGGCATGGGATGAGTATACCAGAATGGAAAATCATGTATATTAAAAAAACGCCGCCCATCTCACGGGGAAATGGGCGGCGGTTGTTTCATTAATTGGTATTGCTAATCTGCAATGACCGGCACGGGGAAAAGGTTGTGCATCCGCAAGCGGCTTTCCTCGGCGAGATGGGCGATCTCCTCCATCAGCAATTGGGAGGCTGCCTCCACCTGCTGGCGGTCATCCGGGTCGCCTGAAAAATACATTGGCTCGCCGACCGTGACCTGGTAGGGTCCCGCCAGATACCAGTAACCGTCCGATTCCTCTCCGCCGGTGATCCTGCTTTTGATGCGGATGCTTTTTTCGCGGGGATAATGGATGCCCACCGGGATGACCGGCGTGCCGGTCAGCATGGCAAGCCGCACCGCGCCGGGACGTGCAGGCAGGTGTCCGCCCTCCTGCGGGCTGATGTGCCCCTCCGGGAAGATCGCCACGGTCCCGTCGGCTTCAAGACACTCGCGTGCCTGGTCCAGGGCGTCCCTGCCGCTGCCGGGCACCACGGGGATCTGTCCGCAGCGGCGCAGCAGGTCGTTGAACAACGGCACCTTGAACGCCTTGCCCGTGATGAGGATGCGGATCTCCAACTTGGTGAGCAGGGGGATCACGAAAGGATCCGTGCAGGAAGGATGGTTCGCTGCGATCAGTTTTCGCCCGGGGGGCAGCGGTGCCCGCCAGTGAATTCGCAATCTGAAAAGCAGCTGGGCATAAGCCCGGATGGTATGGCGGGTCAGCCGGTACAGGAACCTGTTACGCATGTCACCTCGATTGGGGAAGTCTGATTATTTTAACCCCACGAGGCGCGGAAAGTGTCAGTCACTAACGTGGCTCTCACTTTGGTATACTAGCGCAGTTCTGTTTTAAGGGAACCAACCATGCACCTGCAGGCGCTGATCTTTGATTTTGACGGGCTGATGCTGGATACCGAAACCCCCGAGGTGGAGGTCTGGCAGGCTATTTATCGCGAGCACGGGTATGAACTGCCGGTGGATGAATGGGCAAAGACCATCGGCGGTTACGGCATTTCCAGGTTCGATGCCGCCATTCATCTTGGGCAGCTCACCGGGCTGGATCCCGAGCCGCTGCGTGCCCGCTATCGCCGCGAGTCGGATGAGATCATCCATGCCAGCCCCGTCATGCCGGGCGTGATGGAATTGCTGGGCGAGGGACGGAAGCGGGGATTGGGAATGGCGGTCGCCTCCAGTTCATCCCACACCTGGGTGGACGCCCACCTCTCCCGCCTCGGGGTGATCGGATATTTTGACCATATCCTCTGCTCGGAGGACATCGCGCCGGGCAGGACCAAGCCCAACCCGGACCTGTTCCTGCTGGCGGTGGACCGGCTTCAAGTTCAAAAGGAGGCGGCGGTGGTGTTCGAGGATTCCCCCAACGGCGTCCGCGCGGCAAGGAGCGCGGGCATCTTTGTGGTGGCGGTCCCCAACCCGCTGACAGCCCGCCTGGGCGTGGACGGCGCGGACCTGACCGTCCGTTCACTGGCTGAAATATCGCTGGATGAACTGGACCGGGTGTTATCCGCCCAAAAATGAGGCGAAGATTCCCGCCAGCGTGCCAAGGATGGATGCCACGATGCCGACCAGCGTGCCTCCGAACCCGACGCAGGTGGGTATCACGAAGACCACGATGACGAAGACGATGATCCAGATTTTGGCTTTTGAACTGAGGCGGATCGCCGCCGCCCGGTTGAGCATTTCCTGCGGAGGCTGCACGCTGCTCCCGCAATATTGACAGCGTACCGTTTCACCTTCCCCGTTGTATTCGTTCTCTCCACCGCATTTCGGACAATTGAATTTACCCGGCATAAGAGCACCTCTTCCTTTGGAGGTTGAATTATAACGGTTGATGTGGAATCAAAAGAGGCTGCCTCAGGCAGCCTCTTTTACTGTTGGAAAAACCTTAGATCTGAAAGAACTTCTCAGGCTTGGTCTTGCAGATGGGGCAGGGGTTGGTGGGTTTTCCGATCTCGATGTAACCGCAGACCGGGCAGAGATAGAA
Source organism: uncultured Chloroflexia bacterium (assembly GCA_963823545.1). GTDB lineage: Bacteria > Chloroflexota > Anaerolineae > Anaerolineales > Villigracilaceae > Denitrolinea. The sequence goes on from CAWGMC010000010.1 coordinate 93,000, forward strand.
CTCGCCATCCATGTCCTTGCCCTGTTTGGCGGCTTCCAGCGCCAGTTTGTACAGTCTGGCGTGGACCGCCTCAGCCTCCACCGCGTATCCGAACATGCGTTTGGCTTTGTGATCATCCGTGTTGGCCAGCTCCAACATGGGCGGGTACATGCTGGTGAACTCGTAGGTCTCGCCGTCGATGGCAGCCTGCAGGTTCTCTGCAGTGGCTCCGATCCCGTCCATGGCTTTCAGGTGTCCCTCGGCATGGATGCGTTCCGCTTCCGCGGCGGTGCGGAACAGGCGCGCGATGTTGGGCATGCCATCCTGTTCGGCTTTTTTGGCAAAGGCGCGGTATTTCTGATTGGCTTGGCTTTCTCCTGCAAAGGCTTCTTTAAGATTATCCAAGGTGGTGGTCATTTTATTTTCTCCTGAAAATGCCGGTTGGTAATATCTTTCACAAACAGATTATACCAAGCACAGGTCTTGACGTGCCGATTTCAGGCACCCTGCCCATATAACTTGCGATGCACCACGCTCAGCGCCCGCACCTGGTCCACGGCATGATAGGACGACCTGACCAGCGGGTTCAACTCCACCCACAGGAAGCCGATCTCCTTGCCGTAGTCGCGCAGTTCCGCGAACTCCTCCATCGTGTAATAACGCTGCATCGCCAGGTGCTTCTTGCTCGGCTGCAGGTACTGACCGATGGTCAGGATGTCCACGCCCCAGCTGCGCTGGTCGCGCATGACCTGCTTTCACTTCATCCATCGTCTCGCCCAGCCCGACCATGATGCCGGATTTGGTCAGCACTTCCGGGTCCAGTTTCCTGGCATTCGAAAGGGTCGCGGCAGCCCACTCGTAGTTATCCTGCGGCTGGACCTGCTTGAACAGGCGCGGCACCGTCTCCACGTTGTGATTCAATATTTCCGGACGGGCTTCCATCACGATCTTCAGGGCTTCCACGCTGCCCTTGAAATCGGGGATCAGCACTTCGATCGAGCAGCCCGGCAGCAGCTCGCGGATGCGCCGGATGACCATGGCGAAGATCGGCGCGCCGCCGTCCCGCCGCTCATCGCGGTTGACCGAGGTGATCACCGCGTGCTTCAGGTTCATGGACTTGACCGCCTGCGCCACACGCTCCGCCTCGCCCCAGTCCAGCAGACCGGGCTTGCCGTGCTTGATATCGCAGAAGCCGCAGGTGCGCGTGCACACGTCCCCAAGCATCAGGAACGTGGCGGTGCCGCTGCCCCAGCATTCGCCCATGTTCGGGCACATGGCTTCCTCGCAAACGGTATGCAGTTCCTTGGAGCGCATCAGCGTTTGCAGGCGTTCATAGGTTTCCCCGGCGGGGGCACGCACGCGGATCCAATCCGGGCGGCGCAGGGGAGGTGCTTCCGGTTGTGGTTCGAACTCGAGCTCGGGTGGGAGTGACAGGCATAAGATTCCTTTTATCGAAAACAATAAGAGATTCTATTTCTTCCTGACGATCAAGCGCAAACCTTTGACATCCACGACCTCGACCGCCTGCCCCTTGCGGATCTTCGCGGCTCCTTCATCCAGTTCCGCGCTCCAGAGTTCGCTCAGCATCTGGACCTGCCCGCCCATCTCATCCACCATCGTCCGGGCGGTCCCGGTCTTCCCGACCAGGGATTCCTCCCCGGTGCGGATGGGGGCACGCATGGCACGGATGCCGAATCCCACGATGACGAGGAAGACCAGCCCGGTGACGATGCCCGCCCCGATCACCAGGGGGATGGACACTTGCTGGAATTGCGGGGTGCCCGGCGAGTTGAACAGCACCAGCGCACCCGCGATAAAGGATGCCACGCCCGCCACGGTCAGTGCGCCGTGGGTGGGCGCTTTGATGTCCAGGATGAACAGCACAAAGGCAGCCACGAGGAAGATCAGCCCGAGCCAGTTGACCGGCAGGATGCCCAACCCGTAGCCTCCGAGCGCCAGGCAGACCACGCCGATAAAGCCCGCCACCCAGCCTCCCGGGCTGGAGATCTCTATCAGGATCGCCTGCACGCCGATGGTGATCAGCAGGAAGACGATGTTCGGGTCGGTGAGCATCAGGATCAGCTGCTTCAATGAAGCTCATCGCCAGGGTCTCGGTGCGGGCGTTCGCGGTGTCCAGCGTGTGCGGTCCGTCCGCCATCTGCACGGTGAAGCCGTCCAGTTTTTCCAGCAGTTCAGGGATGTCGCTGCAAATGAAATCGATCAAGCCGATCTCCAGCGCCTCGCGGGCGGTGACGGCTTTTGCCACGTCGATCATGGCTTCGGCGAGTTCCACCGCCTGCTTGCCGCGCGGTTCCACCAGCGGACGGATGATGGCTTTGGAGATCTCCTTGGCTTTGGTCTCGGAGGTGGTATCCAGTTCCTCGCCCGATCCGCTGATCGGGCTGGAGGCGCCGATGGCTGTTTCGGGTGCCATGGCGGAGGCGTGCCCGCCCATGGTGATCAATGCCCCGGCGCTCCCGGCGATGGCTCCATTCGGTCCGACGAAGACCACCACCGGCACGCGGCTGGCACGCATCGACTCGATGATCTCCTTGGTCGTCAACAGGTCGCCGCCCGGCGTATCCAGCCGGATGATCAGGACCTCCGCTCCCTCGCGTTCCGCCACCTGGATGCCGCGTTCAATGTATTCCTGCATGGCAGGCATGATCGGTCCATCCGCATCCAGCACGATGGCAAGCGGCTGCCCACCCTGGGCATTGGCGTGCCCGGCAAAGGCTCCAAAAAGGAGCAAGGTAAAAAGGAGGCTGCGGAAGCGTTTCATATCAATATTATAACGTCTGCGGAGGGAACAGGACTGCAGAGAAAAAACTCATCATTTTCCGCACATCTCAAAGAGAACTGCCCGGCTGTGCCGAACACGCATAAAAAACGTGTGATCGACCCTTGCCGGGCAGTGGTCAAATTAAGATCGAACACACTGCCTGACGCAGTGATTCAAGGGGCCCTTGAGTTTTGAGTCTAAAGCACGCCCAGCGAGATCAGGATGGTGCGGACGCTCAACCCGATGATGAGTATTCCAACCATGCCCATCAGCAGGCGCACGGGCAGTTTCCGGGCAACGATCGCCGCGAGCGGTGCCGCGATCACGCCGCCCAGGAGCAGACCCGCGATGATCGTCCAATTGGAGAGCAGTTCGGACGACAAAGTGAAGATGAAGACGATCGACTGCGAAAAGGTGATAAAGAACTCGGAGGAGTTGACCGAGCCGATGGCAAAGCGGGGATGCTTGCCGCGTGCGACCAGGGTCGTGGTCACGATCGGTCCCCATCCGCCGCCGCCGATGGCGTCAAAGAAACCACCGATCAAGCCCATGATGCTGATGTGGCTGGTCACTTCCTTGTGCTCGCCATCGTAGCGGATCGCCTTGACCAGGATGATGATGCCCATGATCAACAGGTAGGCTGAGATCCAGGGCTTGATGACGTCGCCGTCGATCTGGGTCAGGATGTAGGCGCCCACCACCGCGCCGAGAACGCCGGGGATGATGAGCTTTTTGAACAATTCCTTGTCCACGTTTCCAAGTTTCCAATGGGAAACACCGGAAACGGCGGTGGTGAAGGTCTCAGCCAGGTGCACGCAGGCGCTCGCCACCTTGGGCGAGACGCCCACACTGAGCAGGAAGGAATTCGAGCTGACGCCATAAGCCATGCCCAGGGCGCCGTCGATCATCTGCGCCAGGAAACCAACGCCAGTGTATAAAAGGATGCTAAGCACAATTTCCATATTTATTTCTCCTTGAATGATGTGGGGTGTGTTGTCTTAGAATAAACCTTCCAGGTATTGCCTCGTGCGTTCGTGTTTTGGATTGGTGAAAACTTCCTTTGCCGGACCGGACTTCGATCACCTCTCCCATGTACATGTAAATGACATAATCCGCCAGGCGTTTCGCCTGGCGCAGGGTATGGGTCACGATGACGGTGGTGTATTCCTGTTTCAGGTCGAGCAGGCGGCTTTCGATGTTCTGCGAGGAGATCGGGTCGAGCGCCGAGGTGGGTTCGTCGCCGAGGATGATCTCCGGTTCCACGGCCAGTCCGCGCGCCAGGCACAGGCGCTGCTGCTGCCCGATGGACAGGCTGGTGGCGGGGTCATGCAGGCGGCGTTTGACTTCCTCCCACAGCCCAGCCATCTCGAGGTAATGGCGCACCGCGGCTTTGTATTCCTTGCGGTCCTTCTTCATCCGGTGGATGTGCATGCCCATAGGCGACATTATCGTAGATGGACATCGGCAGCGGCGAAGGGGCGCTGTGCCAGCAGCCCGACCACCTTGCGGACCTCGGTCACATCCACATCGCGGTCGTAGATGTTCTGCCCGTCCACCAGCACTTCGCCGTCGATGCGCGTCCCATCGGTCAGTTCGAGGAAGCGGTTGAAGGTTTTGAGCAGGGTGGTCTTGCCGCAGCCGGAAGGTCCCATGATGACCGTGATCTGCTTGCTGGGGATTTCGATATTGATATCCTTCAAGGCCTGCTGCATTGCCGTAATAGACGTTCAGATTTTTGACTTGAATATGTGATTCCATGATTGTTCCTCTGACTTCAAATTACTTGATACGTGTATTTGATAATCTGCGCCGAAATCCAGCGCGAGCCGAGGCTGACCGCCAGCACGATGATGGTCAGGATCAATGCGGAGGCGTATGCCGCGCTCTGCACTTCGGGATAGGGCGAGCCCAGTTGGAAGAAAACCGCCAGCGGAAGGAGGCTGCCGGGCGCATCAACGAGGTGGGGATGCGGTCGGTGTAGCCGGCGGTGAAAAGCACGGAGGCCGCGTCGCCGATGCCGCGCCCAAAAGCCAGCAGGATGGCGGTGACGATGCCGGGCAGCATCTGGCGGATGACCATGCGCATGGCCACTTCAAACCTGGTGGAGCCCAGTGCCAGGGCAGCCTGTTCCAGGTCGGCGGGCATGCGGCGGATGACTTCGTCCATGGCGCGGGTCATGATCGGCAGTTCGAGCAGCGCCAGGACGATGATGCCCGCCAGCAGCGAGGCGCGCATGCCCAGTGCCAGCATCAAGGTGAAGCCGAACGCGCCGTACACGATGGATGGAATGCCCCACAACACATCCAGCGAAAGGCGCACATAATGTCCCCATTTGGAATCGCCGACGTAGGTTTCGAGATACAGGGCGATCGGCAGGCTGAAGACAGCGCCAGCAACGTGCCGCCGCCCGCCAGGTAGAGCGAGCCGATGATGGCATTCAGGATGCCGCCTTCCTTGCCCATGATAAAACCCGCCCTTGGGAGTTTGCGTGACCATGTCCCAGGTGAGGGCGGGCAGGCCGCGCGAGATGATCGATCCACAGGATCAAGCCCAGGCGCCTGCCACGATCGCAAAGGAAAGCAGCATGATGGATCTTCATGAATGCTTCGACGAGATGCCGTCTTTGCCAGTGCTTTTCTTCATACCCATCTCCTTCCCAGCATGCGCTGGAGCACCAGCGTGGAGAAGATGTTGAAGATCAGGATGACGACCAGTAAAATCAAGGCCGCGCCCAAGCAGGGCTGCATCATACAGCGGGATGGACATCATCTCGCCGTAGTTGTTGGCGATCAATGCCGGCAGCGGATAGGCCGAGTCGAAGATGGAATTCGGCACCTGCGGCACGTTGCCCACCACCATCAACACGGCCATGGTCTCGCCGAGGGCGCGCGAGGCCCCCAGCACGACGCCGGCGATGATGCCCGGCAGGGTCTGGCGGCAGGACGATGTGCGGATGGTCTGCCAGCGTGTCGCGCCGACCGCCAGCGAGGCCTGCCGCAGATCCTTGCGAGACCGTGGCAGAACTTCATAGGTCACCGAGATGATGAACGGCGCGATCATCACCGCCAGCACGATGCCGCCTGCCAGGATGCTGAACCCGGTGGGATTGTTGGATGTGAAGAAGGGGATGAACCCCAGGCGCTTCTCAAAAGCGGCGCCAGCGTATCCCCCACAAACGGGACGATCGCCAGCAACCCCCAGACGCCATAGACCACGGATGGGATGGCTGCCAGCAGATCCAGCAGCGGTTTCATGATGGCACGCGTGGAGGCGCGGGCATATTCCGCAAGATACATCGCGACCAGCAGGCAGGGCGGCACGGCCAGGATCACGCCGACGAGCGTCACCCAAAAGGTGCCCACGATGAAGGGCCAGAAGCCGAACTCGCCTTTTCCGGTTTCCAGACCGTACCGCTGACCAATTCCCAGAGCGAATACTCCTTCAGGATCGGCAAGAAGCGGAGTGCCAGCGCAACGGTGATCAACACCATCAGGACGACCGGCACCAGGGTGAGCACAAAGAACGTGCGCCCGGCGGTCCGGTCCTGCCTGCGGCGGGAATCGAGGAAGGCCGGGTCACCCGGTCTTCCCCATTTCCATTCGATGGTACAGGAATGACCTGTTCGCTCATTACTTGCCTTTGCCAGCGACTCGGCCTGTTGTTCCGTCGGTAGCTGCACGTAACCCGCCTCACCCACGAATTGCTGACCGTCGGTCAGGATCCATTGGATGAAAGCCTGGACAGCCGGTGGGTTTGCCTTTGGTCGCCAGGTTCAGCGGGCGGCCGGAGGCGAAGGATATTTCCCCTCGGCGATCAGTTCCATACGCCTTGGTCATCGTGTCCGCGATTTCGTCCGCATCCGCTGTGCCGTTGGCGTTGATGTCGATCGGGGCGGTCAGGATGCCTGCCACGGGCATTCCGGTGGTCATATCGAAGACGTAACCAAGGTTGCTGTAACCGATCCCAGCGGATCTTTGATCACGGTTTCCAGCAGTCCAGGTTCGCCATTGACGCCGATGCCCAGCAGGTCCTCCTGCAACTTATCGCCGGTGAACTTGGCCCACATTTCCGCCGCGCCGCAGGCATCCGAGCGGGTGTAGACATGGATCTCATCTGTGATCTCCGGCTTGCCGACCACCTCTCCCCAGGTCTTGATCTCGCCGGTGATGAAGATCTTGATGAAGGTTTCCTGGGTGATGCCCTTGGTCATGATGTCGGCAGACCGGGTTTTCGCCGTTGATCAGGGAAGACCGCATCCTTTGACAACTGCAATCCCGTACGCGCCCTGGGCTTCCTCTTCCGGTTTGATGGAGCGCGAGACCATGCCGATATCCACTGCGCCCGCGATGGTATCGGTCATGCCTTTGCCGGCGCCGCCGCCTGAAACATCGAAATTGACATTGGGATGGAGCTTCTGGAATTCCTCCGCCCAGACGGTCATCATCGGGTAGAGGGCGAACGCGCCGGAAATGGCGATGTTGCCTTCCAGCGTGTCAACCGGGGCTTCCGTTGCAGGGGAACCATCACTGACAGGTGCCTCAGTTAAAGCGGGGGCAGGTTCGGGTGTGGTTGAACCACAAGCCGTTAAAAACATGGAAACTGCAACAAGAATAGATACCACTGAAAAGTTAGTTTTTTGCATTTTTCTCCGATTATTGCTACTGGATTATAAAGTCTATGGTATAGTATACTTTTGGGCAGAAAAAAACCGCCCGCAAGGGGCTGCAGCTGTTCTCTATGCCAGTTTTTCCCGTACAGCCATCTGGCGGGCGGTGACATCCGCCAGGCTGGTGTTGTCGAGGATGTTGGCGATGGCGTTGCGTACATCGCCCATTACCAGCCGCAGGCCGCAGGTCGCCTCATCGGGACAGCCGCATGGTTCATACGCCATCTGGCTGACGCATTTGATGGGGCCACCGGTCCGTCCAATACCCGGAAGATCTGACCGAGGGTGATCTCGCTGGGGGGCCTGGCCAGGTAATACCCGCCGCCGACGCCCATCTTGCTGTGGAGCAGCCCCGCGTTCTTGAGCGTGAGCAGGATCTGCTCAAGGAACTTGGGGGAGATCTTCTCACGTTCCGAGATCTCCTTGATCTGCACCACGGGCAGGGGAGCGTTTTCGTGGGGGGTACCCGCCAGCATGATCATGGCTCGCAAGCCATATTCACCGCGTTTTGAAAGGCGCATGTTGGATCCCTTTGATATCCTACAAAGTCTACTGCTCTTATGGACTTTATAGCCTAATCATAATTCAGTTGCTGAATTTTGTCAATAATAAATTTCACAAACGGTTTGAATTTCCCCCAAAATCACAAAACCTGCGCACCGGGCAGTGTGGGCAGTCCGGTTTGCGCGCGTGGCAGACCTCCCTGCCGAGGCGGATCAGGTTCAGGTGCGCGGCGTAATAGGTTTCCGGCGGAAGCAGGCTCTCCAGGAATCCATGTGCCTGCTCCACGCTCATCTTTTCAGGTCGCAGCCCGATCCGCCCGGTGACCCGGTAAATATGCGTGTCCACCGGGAAGGCGGGGCGACCCAGGGAGAAGCACAGCACGATCGCGGCGGTCTTCGGTCCGACGCCTTTGAATTTGGTCAGCCAGGCGCGCGCTTCCTCGAGCGGCAGGTCCTTCAGGAAGGTCAGGTCGAGGCTGCCGCGCTCCTCCGTGATCTGGCGCAGCACCTGCTGGATGCGCGGTCCCTTCTGGTTGGCAAGACCCGCCGGGCGGATGGCTGCCACCACCTCCTCCGCCTGCGCATCGCGGACGGATTCCCACGAGGGGAATTTTGCGCGCAGGGCATGGAAGGCGCGGTCGCGGTTGGTGTCATTCGTGTTCTGCGAAAGGATGGTGGAACCAGTTCATCCACCGGCGGCAGGGGATCCCGCCAGGTGGGTTCGCCGAAGACCTTGAGCAGGGTCTCGTGGATTTTGATGGCGCGTTTGGATGGGTCGTTCATTCTAAAGGGCGTCACTTGCATGATGGGTGGGATCGATGTGTCCCGGATGTCAGGCTGGCGATTGGAGTTTGAAGACCGGATACGAATTGCCCGTGACGATCCCGGCGTGATTCTTCAGCACGCGCCCTGGACCGAACTGTGCCAGCGACTGCAATTGGGTCTCGTCCAGCGCGCCGAGCTGTCGCAGGATCTCCAGGGTCACCGCCGGGCGGACGCGCGCCCGTGATCTGAGTTGCTCGTCCATGCGCCCGGGATCCCCATCCATCACTTTGAATGCGATGCCGATGCCGCGCTCGCTGACGACGCCCGGCAGGATGCCCACGATCTGGAATCCCTCTGCGCCGCGCTTGGTGACGATCTTGCCCTTTCCGGTCTTCATCAACTCGCAGTCGAATTCGCCATAGTTGCTGACCATCTCGGAATGCGCCGTCATGGCGGCGGTGATCTTCCCGCAGGCAGCCGCGCGCGTTTCACTTAACTCGCGCGGGTCACACAGGCGCGCCATGGCGAGCGCCGCGTTGCGAAGCGGGACCGCAAAGTTGGGCGCGGAGCAGCCATCCATGCCCAGGACGACCTCTTCGGTGGGCAGTCCGCACATTTCCGCGAAGCCGGTCAGGATGTCGTGCTGGATCGGGTGGTCGTTCGAGAGGTAAGTATCCAGCGGAAGCCCGCGCATTTTGGCATGCGCCAGCATGGCGGTATGCTTGCCGGAGCAGTTGTTGAAGTTGGCGGTGGGTGTGAGGTTATTTTGGATCACCTGCTTCAGCATGCCCGGGTCGCCGGGCAGATGGGGACCGCACTGCAGGTCGCTTTCCCGGATGCCGACCTTCTGCTGGAGTGCAGCCACCGCATCCAGGTGCATCTGCGCGGTTTCATGCGAGGCGCAGGAAAGGGCGAGTTCGCGCGGCGTGAAGCCGAAATGTTCCACGCCGCCGCGTTCCACGAAGGGCAGCACCTGGAACGGTTTGGCGGAGGAGCGCAAAAAGGCGACCGTGTGCGGGTCGCCGTGGGAGTGAAGCAGGTTGCCTTGTGAATCGACCACCGCGATGGCGCCCAGATGGGTGGATCTCGACCATGCCGCCGCGCGTCAGTTCAAGGATGGGCTTCGAAGCGGGACATGTTTATTCGTCGTCCACTCCGTTGGTGGGGTGATAATGGCGGACATAATAATGAAGCAGACCATAGCGCAGGCGCTGGGTATAGTTCTTCTGGCGCGCGACGGGGATCTTGTAGCCGCTGAACAGGATATCCACCAGTTTCTCGGTGGCTTCCGGGGCGGCGTTGCGTGCGGCCAGTTTCTCCATGCGGTCGTGCACGTGCTTGATGGCATCCAGCTGGGTCTTGAATGACCGTCGGGGTGACCATGCCGCCGCGGCCGCTGACGATGGTATAGCCTTTGAAATCCGCGCTCATCAAAAGCCTTGAGCGAATCGATCCAGTGCGGCAGGTTGGCATACGCAAGGAAGGGGGGTTGACCCTTGAGCACCAGCGTCGCCAACAAAGACGATCTTTTCCGCGGGCAGGATGACCCAGATGGCGCCGGCGGCGGGACCGGGATGATGTTCAAGCAGGATGGGCGTCTCGCCCCAGTGCAGGGTCATCTATGCGTGAAGGAGATCTCGGGCGGCGCCCAGCGGACACTGCCCAGCCCGGGGATGGATTCCCAGTTGGCGCCGGTTTCATCGCCCTGGGCTTTGAAAGTGTTCGGGCGGTTGCGGAAGGCCTGGGCGGTCTTCTCGTGCGCGATGACGGTGCAGTCCATGGCGCGCGCGCCCAGCGTGCGGTCCGGGTGGGCATCGAGGTTGATCAGCACGCGGTCCGGGCCGCCGCCCATGTTCATGAGCGAGGCGCGCCAGGTGCGGCTGTCTTCCGGCGAGGGCGGGGCATCGATCTGGATCAGCCCGCGCGGGGTGCTGATCGCGCCCAGCGTGACGCCGGGAAAGGAATCTTCGATATAGACTTTCTTGGCAATGGATTGCATGAGTTTCTCCGGGATAGTGTCATTGATCTGATCGACGGCTCGGCGATTTGTTCCTGGGTGGCTGCCGGCAGGGTAAACTGGAAGGTCGCGCCCTTGCCGTACTGGCTTTCCACCCAGATCCGCCCGCCATGCCCCTGCACTGCCAGGCGGCAGAACGCCAGGCCCACACCCAGCCCGCCGGACTTGCTGTTGCCCGCGCAGGCGGATGAATTTTTCAAAGATGTGTTCCTGCTCGGCGGATGGGATGCCGGGACCATTATCCTGCACCCAGAACTGCACCCATTCCCCATCCTCTTTCACCCCGGTTTCGATGCTGCCCTCCCGGGCGTGAACTTGATGGCATTCTCCATCAGGTTGATGAGCACGCGGCGGGCCATGTCCGCATCCACCCAGATGCGGCGGCAGGTGCTCGGGCAGGCTGGTGGATCGATCTTCTGGCGGCGCCCCTCCGCGGCAGGCTTGACATCCTTCAGCGCCTGCTGGATCAGCGCGATGCGGGTCGACCGCCTTCTGGTCGGCCACCGGTTGACCGGCTTCCAGCGGTTCACATCGAGCAGGGAATCTGACCAGGCGCTGGATGCGGTCGGTGGAATTCTCGGCGATCTTCAGGATCGGAATGCGCCGAGTTATCCTGTTTTATCCACCATGTTGTCGAGCACATCCAGGCTGGAGACAATGTTCGCCAGCGGGGAGCGCAGGTCGTGATAGATCATGGATGTCAGGTCTTCGCGCAGGCGTCCAGTTCCTTGCGTTCGGTGATGTCGCGCAGGATCCACTGGAGCGAATCGGACTGCTCGAATTCCACGCGGCGCGCATGGACCTCGACCGGCACCTGCCCTCCGTCCTTCTGGTGCAGGAGCGATTCGTAACTGCCCGGTTCCCCGTCACGCAGGATTTCGAAATCGTCCCGGTCTGCTCCAGGTCGACGTCATGGACTTGTCGATGGTCAGGGCGTGCAGCTCCTCATCTGTACAACCGCTCAACGAGCACAGCCTGGCGGTTGGCTTCCAGGATCTTCCCGTCCCAATCGGTGATCAGCATGGGGTCGATGCTGTCCTCGAAAAGTTCACGATAGCGATGCTGGGCCGCCTCGATGCGTTCATAGAAGGTGCGCATTCTGGATGGTCGTACCTGCCAGGCTGCCGAGACCGGTCATCACCAGCAGCGCATCCGGGTCGAAGGCTTTGCAGATCGGGGTTGATGGCCTCGATCACGCCGATCACGCCTGCCTGAGACTGGATCGGCGCGACGGCGACCGCCCTGGTCTGGATGCCCCCGAAGCGGTCGCGATTCGGTGAAGCGTTTGTCCTGGCTGACCGATGGGACCACCAGCCCGCGGCCCTCGCGTGCCACCTGCCCGATCATGCCCTGCCCTGCCGGGACGCGGCGTTTGATGATGTTGCCCGCGTTCTGCCCGGCCGCGGCGCGGAAGACCAGGTCGCCGCTCTGGGCATCGATCAGCGCGACCGCGGCGGTCTCCACCTGCAGGGCCTGCATGGTCTGGTTCAGGATGCGCTGCAGCACATCCTCCATCCGCAGGGAGGCGTTGATGGCGGCCGCGCTTTCCGCCAGCGCGGTCATCACGCGCGCCTGGCGCTGGCTCTCCGTGTACAGGCGCGCGTTCAACACCGCCACGCCCGCCTGGTCTGCGATCGCCTGCATCAATTCGAGGTGTTCATCGTTGAAAGCATTGGGGACGGAATGCACCAGGGTCAGCACGCCCACCAGTTTTTCGCGCGCCAGCAGCGGCACGCAGATGGCAGACTTGGCGCCCGTCTTGTCGATCGAATCGTCGGGGCGCATCAGCCAGCGTTCGTCCTTGCTGGTATCCGGGACCAGCGCCGGCTTGCGGTTGCTGACCACCCATCCGGCCAGCCCGCGCTCCACCGTCTCGCGCAATTGCTGGGTGGTGTGTTCGTGGAACTGCTGCCATAGCACGATGGTCGCATCCACGGGTTTGCCGTTGTCATCCAGCACCACGATGCTGCCGCGCTCTCCGCCCACGTTCTGCATGGCTTCGTACAGCACGCGTTGAAGCACCGTGCGCAGGTCCAGCGCAGTGGCGACCTCGCGGCTGACATGGTAAAGAAGTTCCAGCAGGCTGCGGGTGCGGTCTTCAGCGGCGGGTTTGGGTCGTGAGGAAAACACATGTTTTCTTCCCGCCGAAAGTATAGCACATTCACCCCCGTGCGGTAAAATCGCCCCATGCCCCTCGATCTTTCCCGCGTCTACGCGCCCTGTGTTTTGACGTGGACGGCACCCTCAGCGACACCGATGACCTGTATGCACAAAAGCTGGTGCCCTTTCTGCCGCGTTTCCTCTTCAGGGATCCCGAACGGGCTGCGCGCCGCCTTGTGATGTGGGTCGAATCCCCCGGCAATGCCTTGATGGGTCTCCCCGACCGCTTCGGGCTGGATGATGAGCTGGCGGCATTGGTCAACTGGATGTACCGCCACCGGCATAAACCCTGGAAAAAGTACCTGCTTGTCCCCGGCGTGGATGGGATGCTGGCGCGCCTGCATGGGCGCTTCCCCATGGCGGTCGTCTCTGCCCGTGACGAGCATGGCACGCGCGCCTTCCTTGACCAGTTTGATCTTTCACGCTACTTTGATGTGGTCGTCACCTCCCTGACGGCGGAGCACACCAAGCCCTATCCCGACCCGATCATTTACGCCGCGCAGAAGATGGGCGTCCCGCCGGAAGCCTGCCTGATGATCGGCGACACCACCGTGGACATGCGCGCCGGCAAATCCGCGGGCGCGCAGACGGTGGGGGTGTTATGCGGCTTTGGGGAGGAGGAGGAATTGAGGAGAAGAGGTGCGGACTTGATTCTCAAGTCCACAGCAGATGTGGGGGACGTATTGCTGAGCGGGAAAGTAGCCAGATCCTATTTAGAAGTGACCATAGAACAAAGTGATATCGAAGTAGATGGTCTTCTCCACTCCATCGGCTGTGAGGATGGTGAGTAAATCATAGATCTTGCCATCACCGAAGGCGATCGCCTGGCTTACATTTTGATAGCCCGGATAGTGTTCCGCGACCCACTGGTATTCCATCGCAATCCCATCCAACTCGTTGTCCGCCTCGATGACTATCGCCATCTCAAAACTGCAGCCTGGCTCCGTGCAGGCAGATTCGGGTGTGGAAGTGGGCGTCGACGTGGGTGTGGGCGTTAAAGTTGGCACAGGTGTTGAGGTGAGTCGCCGTAGGCGTGGGCGTCAGCGTGAAGGTCGGTGTGGGCGTGATCGTTGGTCCAAACAACTGTCCTGGACCACACCCTGCGACAAGGAGACTAGGAATAAGCAGATCGTAAAGGTACGAAAGCGGGTATTCATGGTTGCCTCCTCCATCAAACGCTTCCCACCAGGATCGCCATTAAGATCAGGAATACACCTGTGAGGGATAGGAAGATGGATGCGTGGTATTCCTGCCCCATATCCGACACCAGGCGCCGGGCACGTCCCTCGAGATTCATATCCCCTGCAGATTGGGAGTAGATCATTTTATAATTTCCCCGCATGTTGTAACCACCCGCGACACTCAAAACGCCAAGGACAAAGAAAACACTGCCAGATATGAACAATCCATTGCTGAACTGCGTGGAAGTGTTCCAGCCGAACAACCATCCGGCGAATGATACAAGGATGCCTATCAGCAGGGCGAGTAGAAAGGTGAACAGAATAAGCCGCAACACTTTGTTTTTCATGTTACTTTGACCTGCCCGGATCAAGTGACTTCCTTTAAACCCTCCACTACTTCAATACCAGGATTCCGATAAACACCAACACCAACGCGCCCAGGATGCACAGGATCGAGTAACTGAAGCGTTGCTTGTCGCCCAACACTTTCAACCGCCCCGGGACATGCATCAGCCCCGCCGCAATGATCATGAGCAGCATGTGCACCCAGCGGTAACCGGGGAATCCCGCGCCGGCTGAATCCGTCCCACAGGAAATAGACCAATCCCAGCAGCACTTGCGCGTCCACCAGCCCGCTCAGCGCGGCTGCCAGCCCGCGGTCCATGCCTTTGAAGGCACCGTTTCCCGCCCAACTGACCGAGTATTTGAAGATCGCCAGCGCAGCAAGGAGGATGATGAACCAGCGCAGGATGGAGTGAATGGTAAGCAGGATTTCCATGGAATTGCTCCTTTAATTTCGGATAATGTTAGCATAATACCATTTCTCGTGTAGAATCGAATCAACTGTAAACTGACGCCTCGTTCTTCGACTTCGCCACGCTCCGCTCAGAACGTCGGCTGGGCGGTACGCAACAGGAGCATCCCATGACATACACAACCATTCTCACGGAAACCCGCGGACGTGTCGGTCTGATCACCCTCAACCGCCCGCAGGCGATGAACGCCCTCAACTTCACCCTGACGCGTGAACTGATGGAGGCGCTGGAAGCCTTCGACAACGATGAGGCGGTCGGCGCAATGGTCGTGACCGGGAACCAGAAAGCCTTCGCCGCCGGCGCGGACATCAAGGAGATGGCGGAAAGGACCCGCCAGGAGATGGTGGACAACGATCCCATCGGTCAGTTCGCCCGCATCCGTTCCATCCGCAAGCCGGTCATCGCCGCGGTGTCGGGCTGGGCGCTGGGCGGCGGGTGCGAGGTCGCCATGTCGTGCGACATGATCATCGCCTCCGAGACCGCCAAATTCGGTCAGCCCGAGATCACCATCGGGGTCATCCCCGGCGCGGGCGGCACCCAGCGCCTGACGCGCGCGGTCGGCAAGGCCATTGCCATGGAGATGATGCTCAACAACCGCACCCTGTCCGCCGCGGAGGCGCTCCAGTTCGGGCTCGTCAACCGCGTCGTCCCGGTCGAATCGTATCTTGATGAAGCGCTCAAGCTGGCGGAGGAGCTTGCCTCCCGCGCTCCGCTTGCCATCCGTTCCCTGAAGAAGATGGTCAACCAGGCTTATGAACGCTTCCTGGGGGATGCACTGCTGGAGGAGAGACAGGAGTTCTACGACCTGTTCAACACCGAGGATCAAAAGGAAGGCATGCGTGCCTTTGCTGAAAAACGCCCGCCGCAGTGGAAGGGTAAATAGGGGATACCGGTCTGCGTGTGGAGCCAGGCGGGATGATAACTGTCCGTGAACTGCTTGTGGGGTTTGCCAGCCTGCCCATCCAGGGGCAGGCGGTCATCGCGCATGGATCCTACAAATCACTGGGGGATGTGCTGGGCGGACCGCAGGCGGTCATCGAGGCGCTGGTCAGCTCCTGCGGTTCCCTGGTCATGCCCACCTTCACCTACCAGACCATGGTCATGCCGCTGGATGGACCGCCGGACAATGGATTTGATTACTCCGCGGAAGAAGCAAGGAGGAAACGCAACGCCCCATCCACTCTGGATGCGGTCCCCTTCCACCGTGACATGCCCGCCGACGAGGAGATGGGCATCCTGGCGGAGACCCTGCGGAAGCACCCCTCGGCAAAGCGCGGCCTGCATCCCATCCTTTCCTTTTCGGGTGTGAACGCGGCTTATGCCATCGACCGGCAGACGATTCCAGATCCTCTCGCGCCGATCGGCGCCCTGCTGGAGAAGGATGGCTGGGTGGTGTTGATCGGCGTGGACCACAGCGTGAACACCAGCATCCACTACGCCGAGAAACTGGCGGGGCGCCAGCAGTTCATCCGCTGGGCTCTCGTCCGGGGTCGCATCCTTGAATGCCCGGGCTTTCCCGGGGATTCCTCGGGCTTCGATGAGATCGCGCGGCATCTCGGTCGGGATGTGCATGCCGTCACCATCGGCAATGCCCGCGTCCAGGCTGTCCAGCTGAACAGGTTGATCCAGCACGTGCAGGTGCTTATTAAAGAAGATCCGTTTGCGCTGCTCTGCGGGAGAGCGGAGTGTGCCCGCTGCAGCCAGGTTCGTAAAGAGGTCCGCCGGATGGCGTAGGGGAAGCCGGTTCTTTTTATTTCATCCGGTCGAGGAGGGGAACTCGGTGAGAAATTCCCAGGCGAGACCGTGCCCGATCAATACCAACAGGCATAAAAAGAGCGCCTCGATCTGAATGGGCGTAAGATTGGCGATGGGGAAGAGCCTGTCTGCGCCCAGGGAACCCGCCAGGATGAACAGGTAGATCACGATCACGATCCAGCGATTGCGGCGGAAAAAGCCCGATGCGCCGGGGGTCCTGGTCCTGGTTAATATACGGACGGTGAAGAAAATGCCAAAGACCGCCCCGATGACAAATATCCCGCGCCAGAATGGGCTGTCCGCGCCTCCTATCTGTGCGCCTAATCCCATCAGACCGGGGATGAGAAAGGACAGGTAAACTCCGCCCGCCGAGGCTTTCATGTGTTCTTCCTTGAACCATTGGGGTCGTGATTCCACCACTTTCCACCATAAGCCCACCAGTGTGAAGCAGGTCGCACTGAACAAGGCATAAAATCCACTGACATCCATTGCGCATCTCCTCTAAAGTAAATGATGTTCTTCCGGGCGATTATAGATGATTATTTTGATTTGGGATGAATTGAAACCCCACCCTGCAGCCAATTTAAGATTGTTCCGCCACCACGTTCCACCCAGGTTCCAATTGCATGTCATGTCCCATATTTGGGAAAATTTGAGCTTCCTACTCGCCGTCCTCCAAAATAAAAAGGGCGGACAGCATTCGTCCGCCCACTACTGCAGCAGGATGGGTTCCACCCGCCAGCTTTCCTCGTCGATCAATTTCTTCAGGCGCGCCAGCATTTCGGGGCAGATGCGCGTGCTGTCGTTCGGGAAGTCGATCAGGTGCCCCTTGCCGTTCTCGTAGATCTGGAAGGAGAACCGGTCGCGCCCGTGGAACGAGATCAGCGTCCCGTAGATGGTCTTGATGCGGCGCTTGTCGGTCTCCCTGTCGCTGCTGGAATGCAGCAGGATGGTGATCTGCTGCTGGGGATGCTCGTGTTCCTGCGGGTCCGCCAGCGGGACGTACATGGAGGGCACATGCAGGATGGGCGGCGGCACCGCCGCTTCGATCTCATCCATGGACCGGCGGGGTGGGCTCCAGCATCTTCGGCGGCGTGACAGGTTCCTCTTTCGTGGCGGGCTTTGGCTCGGGGCGTAACGCCATCGCCGCCTCGCTGAACGAGGGCTGCCACTCGCTGTCCCAGCCGGTGGGGAAGTTCTCCGGCGGCGGAGGCATGTCATCCTCCCCGCGGGTCGGCGCGGGCTCGGGGGTGGAACGTGCGGGTGCGGGTTTGGGCGCGTTCGGTTTGGGCGCCTGTGGTTTCTGAACGGGGGCAGGCTGCGGCTTGGCGGCGTACTTCGGCTTTTGAGGGGCTTCAGCCACGCTGTGCTGAGGGGCTGCCAGTGGCATCCCGCTGGCGGGCAAAGCCATCTCGATATCCGTGCGGATGTTATCCACCAGGATCTTCGGCGGCGTGGAACCGGTGTCCACCTTGCCGTCCACCAGGATGATCTTGCCCTGCTCGAGGATCGGCTGGAAGGATGCCCACGTCCGGGGGAAGAGCACCAGTTCAATGCTGCCCTGGATGTCCTCGATGGTGACGAAGCCCATCGGCTTGCCGGTCTTGGTGGTGTAGGGGCGGATGACTTCCACGCTGCCCGCCACGCACACCTTTTCGTTGGGCGTGGCTTCGCCCAGCCGCCCCGAAAAATAACTGACCAGTTGGGAGAGCGTTTTCTGATGCGGCGTCAGCGGGTGATCGGAGAGATACATGCCCACCAGTTCGCGTTCCCAGTTGAGCGCCTCGCGGCGGTCCACATCCTTCACGTCCGGCAGGTGGATGCTTTCCACCACGCCCGTGTTCGCGCCGAACAGGCTCATCTGCCCCGCATCCGCGGCGCGGAAGTGGGAGGCGCTGATCGCCACGATGCGGTCCAAGCCTGCCAGCTGCGCGGCGCGCTTTCCGAATGCATCCATCGCGCCGACCTTGACCAGGAACTCGAGCGATCGCTTGCCCACCGCCCGCAGGTCCACGCGTGCCGCCAGGTCGTTCAGGTCCTTGAACGCGCCGCCTTTTTTGCGTGCCTCGCAGATCAGTTCCACCGCGGACTCGCCGACATTCTTGATGGCGCCCAGCCCGAAGCGGATGGCGGGACCTTCCGGGCGGTCTTCGATCTGAAAATCCCAGCCCGAGCAGTTCAGGTCGGGCGGCAGGACCGGCACGCCGATCGAGCGCGCATCCGCCACGTAGTAAGCCACCTTCTCGGTCTGGCTCTTGGAGGCGGACAGCAGCGCGGTGATGTACTCCGCCGGGTAATGCGCCTTCAGGTAGGCGGTCTGGACCGCGATCACGCCGTAGTCCGTGGCATGACTGCGGTTGAAACCGTAGCGTGCGAATTCCTCCCAGTCGCCGTAGATCAACTCGGCGGTGGCTCTTTCCATGCCCCTGGCGGTCGCGCCCTCCACGAACTTGGCGCGGTGCTTCTCGATCTCCTTGGCTTTTTTCTTGGAGATCGCCGAGCGCAGTTCGTCCGACTCGGCGGGGGAGTACCCCGCCAGTTCCACCGCCGCGCGCATCAATTGTTCCTGGTAGACCGGGATGCCGTAGGTGGACTCGAAGATCGGTTTCAGTGACGGGGTGCCGGTATTCGACCTCCGCCTCCCCGTGCATGCGGGCGATGTAATCGGGGATGAAAGCCATCGGTCCGGGGCGGTAGAGCGCCACCATGGCGATCACGTGCTCCACGGTCTTCGGTTTCATCTGCACCATGTAGCGCGTCATGCCGCCGCCTTCCACCTGGAAGAGACCGGCGGTGTTGCCCGCGCCCATCAGTTCGAAAGAGGCGGGATCATCCAGCGGGATGTTATTCAGGTTAAGTTCAACGCCGTGCCGCTTCGCGGATCAGGTCGCAGGCTTTCGCCATATAGGTCAGCGTGATCAAGCCCAGGAAATCCACCTTCAGCATGCCGAGCTTGTACAGGATGCCCATTTCGAATTGCGTCACGGTCTTGATGGGCGTCTCTTCCGCGTTGGAGGTCGGGCGGTGCAGGGGCAGGTACTCGTTCAGACGGTCTGTCGCTGATCACCACGCCTGCCGCGTGCGTGCCCGCGTTGCGCACGGTGCCTTCCATTTTCGCGGCGATATCGATCAGGTTGTGCATGGTCGGATCGCTATCGTAGATGTTCTTGAACTCGGTGACCGCCAGCGCATCCTCCATCGTGGTATTGCGCCCCGAGACGAACGGCACCAGCTTGGTGACGCGGTCCACATCCTGCAGGGGGATCTCCATCACGCGCGCCACATCTTTCAGCGCCGCCTTGGTGCCCATCGTGCCGAAGGTGATGATCTGCGCCACCTTGTCATCGCCGTATTTGCGGGCGCAGTATTCCAGCATTTCCGAACGGCGGTCATCGCGGAAGTCCAGGTCGATGTCCGGCATCTCCTGGCGTCCGTGGTTGAGGAAGCGCTCAAAGAGCAGGTCGTACGCCAGCGGGTCCACCAGCGTGATGTCCAGCGCGTATGCCACGATCGAGCCTGCCGCGGAACCGCGCGCGTTGTACCAGATGTTGGTCTCGCGGGCGTACCGGCACAGGTCCCAGACGATCAGGAAGTAGGCATCGAAGCCCATCGAGTGGATCACGTCCAGCTCATATTCGAGCCTCTCGCGCACCTGCGAGCTGGTCGCCCGGTCCCCGAAACGCCTGCCCAGCCCTTCGTCGCACAGCGTCCGCAGGTAGGTCGCGGGGGTGTGCCCCTCGGGGACGGGGAACTCGGGCAGGTGGTATCCCTTGAAGGACAGGTCCACCTTGCAGCGCTCGGCGATCAACAGCGTGTTGCTGAGCGCCTCGGGCACCTCGGCAAAGATGCGGCTCATCTCCTGCGGCGTGCGCAGGTAGTAGGTCGAGTCGGTCATCCGCATCCGGTTCTCGTCCTTCATGTGCGAGCCGGTCTGGATCGCCAGCATGATGTCCTGGTACTGGTAATCCTCGGGTTCGATGTAATGCACATCGTTGGTGGCAATGTACTTGGCGCTGTAGCGGGCGCCCACCTCCACCAGTTTGCGGTTCAGGTCAAGGATCTCGGGGAAATCGTGCTGCTGCAGTTCAAGGAAGAACCGGTCGGGACCGAAGACGTCGTAATACCAGTTCGATGCGCCGGACCGCCTCTTCCGGTTTTTCCTTGAGCAGCGCGGCGCGGGATCTCCGCCGCCATGCAGCCCGAGGAGGCGATCAAGCCCTCCGAGTGCGCGGCGAGGAAGTCGTGGTCGATGCGCGGGTAGTAGTACATGCCGTCCAGTTGGGCGGCGGAGGCGATCTTGAGCAGGTTGCTGTAGCCCGTGTCATTCTCTGCCAGCAGCAGCAGGTGGGAGGATTTCTTGTCCAGCTGCGGGTCGCGGTCCTGCATGCCGCGCGCTGCCATGTAGGCTTCCAGCCCGATGATGGGCTTGACACCCGTTCGCCTGTGGCGGCATTGTAGAATTCGATCACCCCGAACATCGTGCCGTGGTCGGTGATGGCGACCGACGACATTCCCATCTCCTTGACGCGTTTCGTCAGCTTCTTGACGTTCGAGAAGCCGTCCAGCAGGGAATAATCAGTGTGCACGTGCAGATGGGCAAAGCTCATGGATTACCTAACTACCAAAATGATTATAGCACGCGTGTTCAGTTTCCCGATGGACGCGCGGCTTAAAATTCACTGGGGATCCGGAACCACGTTCAATTGGAGCAGGTTCTCGATCAAGTGCTTTGTCCTGATCCTTCTGCCCTGGGCGTTCAGGTGATAGGGGGTATCGAAGAAGTACTTATCCGGCATGCAAGCCTGCTTCAGTGGTGTGAGTCACGGGGATGGATGATTTCTTTTCGAACGCCCGGAAGAAGTTCTCCATCCGTTTCTCGCCCGTTGCGAGGCAGTTGGTCTGCCGGCTGGCGGGTGCTTCAAAGTACACCCTCGCGCCCAGCTCTTGCGCGGCTTGCTGGAAATCCTCCAGGAAGGCGAAGATCTCCTGCTGCGTGCGGCGCCCGGGTAGGGCGTGGCGGATGATCTTGACTGCGGGCGTAGGATTTCGCCTCCAGGTGCCCGGTGAAATCGCCGTTGGCGTCGAATTTCGACCCGCTGAAGACCGTCCGTAATTCGCTCAGCGAACCACCGAACAGGAACGAATTGAGCTGGCGGTTCACTTTCCTCTGGAGCATCGTGGCGTACAAGCCCGGCGTCTCGATCCACGGGTTGGTCAGGTACCTGGTCCTGCGCGCGGAGTACTCGACCCAGTCGGAGAGCACGCTCGGATCGCCCTCCATGGCGCTCTCTGTTGAGAACATGCTGTATTCCAGGCTGATGATGATCACATCCCCCGCCCGGATGTAGTCCTCCAGTTCCCGCAGGGGTGCCACCCCCAGCCCGGCGTGCAGTCCATCGTTGATGACCGGGATGCCGAGCGTCTGCTGCATCAACTCCGCGTCCAGCCCGAACGAGACGTTCGACCCGCCGATCAGGATGATGCGCGGGCTGGGCGTCTTTTCCAGCAGTTCCACCTGCAGCAGGCTGCCGGCGAAGTAGTTCTCCGGGTCGGGGCGGATCGCCAGGAAGACGATGCCGACCATGATGCCCGCCAGCAGGGCGACCTGCGCAAGGCTGATGAAAAATTTGCGGAGTGCTGTGACATCCCGGGCATCCTAGAACTGGAAATAGATGAAAGCCTGCTGGGAACTGGCGTACCATGTCCCCAGGATCAGGATCGACGCGATCAGCGCGGCATAGAGGATGCGCCGCGTCAACAGGGGCTGCCGGTTGATTCTCTCCAGCAGGTTCCCGCGGTATTGCAGGACCTCGATAATGAACAGGATCACCAGCGCAACGATGGACAGCAGGATGACGGTACGCGTTTCGTTCGTCAACGGCTCGATGGATTTGAAGACTGCATCGACGATCGAATAAACACCCGCCTTGGAAATGTTCTGGAAACCCTCCTGCAGCAGTCTCCAGGGATTGGGACAGAAATGCAACACCAGCCGCTGGCCAGGTGGCGCGTGATGTAGAGCGCATCCGCCAGGGTTTTCGCCCGGAAGAAGATCCACGCGAAGGTCACCAGCGCGAAGGTGGTCAGCATGGAAGGGCGGTTTTCAGGCGCGGCACCCTGTCCAGCCGGGTGAGCGCCGAGAGCTTTTGCCGCAGGGATCTGTCAGCGCGGAAAGGACGTAATATAAGCCGTGCAGTCCGCCCCAGATGATGTAGGTCCAGTTCGCCCCGTGCCACAGCCCGCTGACCAGGAAGGTCAGCAGAATGTTGAATATCCAGCGCGCTTTCGGGACGCGGTTGCCTCCCAGTGGGATGTAAAGATAGTCGCGGAACCAGGTGGAAAGGGAGATGTGCCAGCGCCTCCAGAATTCGGCGATCGAACGGGCGAAGTAGGGATGGTCGAAGTTCTTCATCAACTTCACGCCCATCACCTTTGCGGAGCCCAGCGCGATGTCCGAATAGCCCGAGAAGTCGCAGTAGATCTGGATGGCAAATGCCAGCGTCGCCAGCAGCAGTGCGGGACCGTTGTGCCTGGTCGGATCATTGTAGACCGGGTTGACGAACAGCACCATGCGGTCCGCCACCACCACCTTCTTGAACATGCCCCACGCCATCTGCTTGAGCCCGTCCGCCACGCGCTGGTATTCGAAGTGATGCTCCTCGTGCAGTTGGTGCAGCACGTTCTGCGGACGCTCGATGGGTCCCGCCACCAGCTGCGGGTAGTACATCACGTACAGCGCCAGGTAACCGAAGTGCCGTTCCGCCTTCTGGTGACCGCGGTAGACCTCGATCGTGTAGCTCAGCGATTGGAAGGTGTGGAAGGACAAGCCGATCGGCAGGATGATCGACAGGTGCTCGATCGGGTAGTTCCAGCCGATGAACTCCGCCAGTGCCGCCAGGTTCTCATTGGCAAAGTTGAAGTATTTAAAGAAGGACAGCATGCCGATGTTCGCCAGGATGCTTGCCATCAGCACCCAGCGTTTCCTGCGCCCTTCGAATTTTTCCATTCCCCGCCCTGCCAGGTAGTCCACCGTGATCGTGACTCCCAGGATCAGGACGTACTTCGGGATGAAGAACATGTAGAAGAAACAGCTCGCCGCCAGCAGCAGCATCCAGCGGAAGCGGTGCGGTAAAAGGAAATATGCAATTGTGACAACGGGGAAAAAGATCAGGAATTCGGCGGAGTTGAAAAGCATGTCACATTATCTTCTTGATTCTGGTGTGGGCGATATTATACCTGACCCGTGTTTACCGTCCCACTTGCCCCTGCACTGCATAAAAAAACATCCCCCAGGCTGTCAAGGCTTGGGGGATGAACCATATTTGGAAGATCAGGCAGTGATGTGCCGCCGTTGCACGATGCTGTAGATCGCCAGCACCAGCGCCAGCCCCGCCGCGACCCAGGCACTGATCGCGACCGCCGGTTCAGCCGCCTGCTTGAGCGCGATCCCGATGAAGGACCATACGAAGACGAACAGGTACCCGCTGTCCCGGCGCGTGAGCGCCATCAGCAGACCCAGCAGCGAGGCAACGACCAGCATGACCACTGCCCATGCCTGCGGCGCGAGCCCGAACCCGTTCCAGTTGACCGAATAAAGCCAGTCGGTCACATTGGCGATGGTGGCAACGCTGATCCAGCCCAGGTAGACGCTGAACGGGATGTCCACCGTCCATTTCTCGGTGTTGCTGACCCTGGTCTTGCCCACGTTCAGTTTCAGGTAGGAGGCGATCAGCAGGGCGAGCAGCGTCAGCATGACGATCACGCTCAAGCCAAAGGTGTTGTAATGCCAGGTGAACAGCCAGCCTGCGTTGAACAAACCGCTGATGGCAAACAGCCATCCCAGGCGGCGCAGGCGCGGGCTTTCCTTTTGGCTGGGCAGGGCTTGATATATGGCGAAGGCGATCCAGCCGATGTAGATGATGCCCCAGATGGCAAAGACATATCCCGCCGGGACGAAGAAGACCTGGAAGCGGTCTGATATTTCACCTGTGTTCTGCCCGTTGAGCGGGAGAGCACTGGCAAGTATATTGACGGTGATCGCAATGATGACAGATAAAACGTTGGCAACCTGACGAAGTGTATCTTTTGACATGAGTCCTCCTTGATTTTGATGCATGCCAGAGACAGGGTCATGGAATGGATTCTTACTGATTACCCGATCACATCCTGCTGTTTTAATGGAGGGTTTCAATGAGATGGGTAATAAGGATCAAAAGCCTTGCGGCTTCGGTCATGACTTGCCATCATTATGAAGCGCTGCACAATTCCTCACGCACCACTCGTCGTGGAGGGATGCCGTCCGCTATTGCTCCACGCCGATCAGGGACAGGTTCTCTTCGATTAGATCCGGTCCCTCGTAACCGACGGTGATCGCCCGCAGGATGCCCTCCCGGTCAATGAAGAACGCGGTCGGGATGCCGTAGATGTGATAGCGGCTTCGAGATCCTCCCGTCGCTGTCGAGCAGGATCGTCAGGCTCAACCCCAGCTCGTCCGCGTATGCCTGCACCTTCTCCTGGCTTTCCTCCTGGTTGATGAGCAGGACGGTCAGTTCGGGATGGGTCTCGTGCAGTTCCTGCAGGAACGGGGCTTCCTCACGGCAGGGAGGGCACCAGGTCGCCCCGAAGGACACCAGCACCGGCTTGCCCCGCAGTTCGCTGAGCTTAACCGTCCGCCCGTCCAGCGAGGTCAATTCGAATTCGGGCGCGGGCGCGCCAGGCTTCAGCGTGTATTGTTCCCTGCCCCAGTCATAGAGCTCGGAAGAATTGGCGATCACCAGGATGGCGCCGATGCAGCACGCCAGGCAGAGAGCCAAAATGACCAGGATGACGATTATCAACAGGCGGTTGGTGTTATTCATCGGACCTCCCGGCAGGGACCTGGATGGGGATGCTGGAATTATCTCATGGAAGTGGGCGAGGCGGTCTGTGCGAGACCGCCATGAAGATGAGCGCCGCCACGAACAGCACCAGCCCGTAGACCGCGCCGGATGCCATGCTGATGGGGAACACACCCAGCTCCGTTTCCGCGCCCGTTCTTTCATCCACGCAAAACCAGGAGGTGGTGGTGACCGTTTCGACCGGGGTGGGTCGGTACACCCGTTGGACATACTTCATCTCACCGTTCGGGCAGACGAAGGGGCGCGCCACCCGGTCAATGGGTGGAAAGACGCGACCCAGCCCGACGGAGATGATGACCACTCCCACAAAGAGACAGCACACCAGCGTCCAGAGGATGGAACTCAAGTTGAATTTCATGCCGGTCTCTCCTTTCTATGTCGGCTTTTGATTACTCAGACCGCCAGCTTCCCCTCCACATCCCGGATGAACTTCAGCGTGCCTTTCTCGATCTGCTTCGTCAAAGCCACCGTGTCGCTGAAATCCGGGTCCTGCACCAGGATGGATTCGAGGATGGAATCGATGCCCTTTTCGGGCGTGACCAGGCGGTATTGACTCCAGCCGCTCTCCTTGAAGAATTTCCAATACTTCGACTGGATGCCCTTGTTGTATCCCGAAAGCCAGACCTCGAAGCGGAATGCCTCGTGCAGGAAGACGATCGCGATCTTCAGCCCGCGTTCCTTCAGTGATGCCGGGAGCAGGGCGAAATAGGTCATGTCCATGTAACCGGCATAAATGCCGGAGGGGGCAAGTTCGGGATGCGCCTTGCTGAAATGCGTCCGCAGGCTCAGGATGATATTCCATCAATCCCCTGTATGCCTTCTGGATGGCGCCCTTTCCCAGTTGTTTCTTATATTCCAGCATGTCCTCTTGCAGTGCTCCCATATCCAGCTCCTTGATTCGTTGACAGGTGTTTATCCAAAGTATACAACTCTCCCGCCCGGCGCGCACGGGCGTACCCGGAGGCGTAAGATAGCCCCGGGGATGGTTGTCACTTGTTCATACACATTAGTGGTCATTGAGTGCCCAACCCTCTGGAGAGAAGATGCTAAATCGATTCCTTTCACCTGCCTCTGTATGGCAGAAACTGTTCCTGTCGATTCCCGTCCTGGTCCTGCTCGCCGCCTCGGTTTCCCCGGGTCAGGCGGTCGGACTTCGTTCCGCGCCCGTCCCCAGGAACATCCGGTTCGAGACGGTGGTCGGCGGTCTGGATAACCCGTTGTTCGCCACCCACGCCGGGGACGGTTCGAACCGCCTGTTCATTGTCCAGCGCGTCGGGCAGATCCTTATCTACAAGAACGGCAGCCTGAACGCCGCGCCCTTCCTGGATATCAGCGGACTCATCTCCCTGGATGGAGGCGAGCAGGGTCTGCTCGGGCTGGCATTCGCCCCCGATTACGAGACCAGCGGCAGGTTCTATGTTTCCTACACCGACAGCTCCTGGGCGGTGACCCTGGCGCGCTACACGGTCTCGGCGAATCCCGATGTCGCGAATCCCTCCGGCAGCGTGCTGTTGACCATCCCCAAGACCAGTCCCTACACCAACCACAACGGCGGGATGCTTGCCTTCGGTCCGGATGGGTATCTCTACATGTCCGTGGGCGATGGCGGCGGTCCGCGCGACCCCGACAACAACGGTCAGAACCTGTCGGTGCTGCTGGGCAAGATCCTGCGCCTGGATGTGAGCGGCGCGACGTATGCCATTCCGCCGACGAACCCGTTCTACAACCATCCCAACCCCGCGGTCAGGGAGGAGATCTGGTCGTACGGTCTGCGCAACCCCTGGCGGTTCTCCTTCGATTCGGTCACCGGCGACCTGTACATCGGGGATGTGGGCGCCGCCACCCAGGAGGAGGTGGACTTCCAGCCCGCCGGCGCGAGCGGAGGGCGGAACTACGGTTGGGATGTCATGGAGGGCAATCTCTGCCACAACGCCACGACCTGCACGCCTCCCCCCGCCTACGTCCCACCGGTCATGGTCTACGACCACGGCGCCAACGATGAGAACGGCTGCTCGATCACCGGTGGATATGTCTACCGCGGTTCCAGTTTTGCGAACCTGCAGGGAGTCTATCTCTACGCGGATTTTTGCCTCGGGAAGGTCTGGGGGCTGAAACGGGACGCCTCGAACCAGTGGGTCTCGACCCTGGCAGCCGATACGGATTTTTTGATCACCTCCTTCGGCGAGGATGAGCAGGGGGAGCTGTATCTCTTCGATTACGGCGGCACCCTTTACCACATCGCGGAAGCGCCGGTCCTTTCGGCGACGATCCCCGCGGTCGCGGCGGAGGACGGTTACGTGCTGGAGACCGGGGAGAACTCCGGGAAAGGAGGCGTCACCAATGCCTCCCTGCCCGTCCTGGTGGTCGGGGATGATGCCTACGACCGCCAGTTCCGTTCCATCCTTTCCTTTGATACCGGCAGCCTGCCTGACAATGCGGTCATCCTTTCGGCGACCTTGAAGGTCCGGCGCAACAGGCTGCTGGGCGAGGATCCCTTCCTGACGCACGGCAAACTGTGGGTGGAGGTGGGATCGCCGTTCTTCGGTCTGGGATACCCGCTCGAACCGGCGGACTTCCAGGCAGCCTCCGGCGGCATCGCCGCGCTCCTCGGCGGGACCCCGGTGAACTCGTGGCATACTGCCCGCTTCAACCTCGCCAGCCTGCCCAAGCTGAACCGGGTGGGGAACACCCAGTTGCGCCTGCGTTTCAACCTGGACGACAACGACGACCTGGGGCGCGATACGATCCAATTCTTCAGCGCGAACAGCCTGAACCTCGCCACGCACCCGCTGCTGCTGGTCACCTATTTTCTACCCTAGGGGCGGGTTGACAGATTCCCACATAACGATATAATCTTCAGTGACAAAAGCTTGGGTGCCCCCCTCACCCAGGCTTTTGTCTTTAATGATTGCGTATAATTTCGCGCAACTGCCTGATCTCCCACAAGGATGGAAGCATGTCAAACCGCACACTCACCTTAACCCTGCTGCTCGTTGTCTTATTGTTATCAGCCTGCCAGCCTCCGGCGGAGTACGACGTCCGTGGCACCTGGGACTATGTGATGACCGGGACGGACGGCAACACCTATGATGCCGGCACCATCACCTTCAGCGGGGAGCCCGACCGGGGGACTTACCTGAGGTAACATCACCAGGTGGAGTATGAGGGCGATTTCACGGTCAACGGCTCGACCCTCAAGCTGACCGGCTATGAGACCTGGGGGGGACGTTCACGGACGAGCACGCTCAACGGCACCTGACCGGAGGACGTAGCGGCACGTTCACTGCGACCAGGAAGAGGTTCGCTGCGCCGGGGCGCGCTCCAGCCAGGCGGGTAAATGCCGGCGGCTATTTCAGAAGATCCGCGATCGTTCCAAAGAGATAGCTGAGCCAGGCGCCGAAATCCGTTGGACTGCCGCTCTTGGCATACTTTTCGTATTTTTCGGTCAGTTTGGCATCCTTGACAAGTTCCAGGCGTTGCTCCATTTCAAGGCGGGTATCCTCCAGGACGAACATTCCGAAGGCAACGTCGAGGTATTTCAGGGCTTTTGCGATATCAGCCTGGTGGTCGGTGATGCTCTCCTGTGCCTTTGCCTGGTCGGACTGGGCGGTGGCAAGATCCTTCTTCGCCTTTTCAAGATCCGCTTTTGCCTTTTCCAGGTCCTTCCCCGCCTGCTCGAGATTCCCGGATACCGCATCGGTATCGGTTGTGAGCGTGTCATATTTTTTCTGCAGGGCAGCCCGGGATGCGAGCGTCGTTTGCAGGTTCGAGTTCAGCATGAATCCCCAGATCCCCAGCCCGATGGCAGCCAGGAGCAGGATGACGATGAAGATGACCAGGATGCTGACCTTTGATTTTTTCTTCGGTTCCGGTACGGGTGTTGCTGTGTCCATTGTGCCTCCACGGTTGAGTTATTAAGAAGAGGGACGGTGTCGTTCCAGCGCCATTCCAGGGCTGGTCATCACTTGAGCAATTCCACTGCTTTCGTGAGCAGGTGCTCCGTCCAATTGCCCAGGTCCGTGGTGCTCCTGGACTTTGTGTAGGTGTTGTAGAGTTCGAGCAATTTCGCATCGCCGGTGATGATGACCTTTAGCATGGTCTCGAAGAAGGTGTCATTATCTTCGAAGATGCCCCGCATGACGTCAACGTATTTGAAGGACTTGTCCTTCTTCGACTGCAAATTGGAAGCCTCCTGTTTGAGTTTGGAGGTGTCCGAGCGGGTGGTCTTCAGTGTGTCGTTGGTCCCCGCCAGTTCGGTGCTGGTCTGTTCCAGTTCGGAGGAGGTCTGCCCCAGCTCGGTCGTCAGGCGGCTATTCTCCGCGGTCAGGTCGTCGTACTTCCCCTGCAGGGCGGAGAGGGATTGCTGCGCCGCCTTCAGGTTGGTGCTGAGTTGCCAGGTCCAGTATCCCAGCCCAGCCACTGCCAGGATCAGGATCACCAGGATGGGAATTTTCCAGTTGAACTTGCGAGGAACTGCCTTATCCAGATCACCCCCTTGCGGACCGCTTGCCGGGACTTGCTGAACTTCGGGTTGCGACGGGTCAGGTTGCATATTTCCTCCATGTCATTATGATGTTTGGAAGTAATTTCATTATACAACCGTATTTGAACCCCGGCGGGTAAAGGTTGAAGGTTGACATCAGCAACTCGTGTCGCTGATGTAGCCGACGGTGGCTGCATCGGGAGACTCATGTCTCCGATATGTGCGACACCTGCACTGCACCAAACGCCCTGGGTAGAGCGCCAGGAACCTTCGGCAGTGCGGTGCAAGTGTGGGAGCTTGATGCCCCCTCGCACGAGAAGCCGCCTCGGCTAAGGGTTGAAGGTCAAAGGTCATCAGTCCCTGCCTTCACGCTGGATAACCCGGAAGTTGTGCCAGGCGCGCTGGAGAAGGAGGAGGGAGGTGAAGTTCTGCCAGGTGAGCGGCTGGCCGGGGGCGAGGAAAACGGCGGAAGTCATCCATCTGGAAACAGCCTGAAATGATCCTGCTTTCAAGAGGGATTTCACCATGATCGCTGGAGATGCAGGAAAAGCTGGCGATAGACGCCCTGGAGAAAACCGGAGTTGTAGAGAGAACTATGGAATGTTTGGACATTTCCGGTGAGAAAGAACAGGAAGATCAGGGTGAATACCATGGAAGATGCGAGGCAGGTCTTCCCAACGGAAGTCAAAGGCGAACTTGATAAAAATGGCTTCAAAAAGCAGCCGAACAGGAAAATCGTTCTTTCTCCGATCCCGCATGCGGTCGGGATCCATTTTTTCACGAACCTCATGAAAGGACTTCTCAATGCGAAGCCACTGCTGGTCAGTGAGAAAGGGGCTGGGAATCATTAAAGGAAGATTAGAAGGATGATAACGCATCGAATGAAAATAAATACGCGGATCAATTCCCTTTGCCCCCGTTGGATGGAAAATGAAATTATTAAGAAAAGAATAGGATGTGGAAGAGGGATCGGCGCAGAACCGGTCGAAATCGGGGGGAGGGGTGATGGGGAACTCGCGCAAACCACGCTCCCTGAACTCCGAGAGGGCGTAACGGAGCAAATTGCGGGAGAGAATGAGAAGGGTACGGCGGGGATTTTCGATGAGGAGGATGGAACGGATGACCTTCTGCTTGGCGCGCACCAGCTTGAGGATGGGACGGAACCAGGTGAGGGTATCCTTGTAGGTCTGTGCGAGGAGCATTTTGGGGGCGAGGACGGCAAGGACCGAAGTCGATCTTTTCAATCAGGAGGAGGTTTTCATTGACAAAGGAACGGGGGTCGATGGAGGGCATGCCGGGAAGGGCGGCACGAACGGAATCGAGAGCGAGGACGGCAGGGGTCTTTTGCTTTGAATAGAAGCCGTGCTTATAGGAATTGCGGTTGCCAACAGGCGCGCCGCGTTTGCGTTTGACAGGGGTAAGGGTTTCAACTGTCATGAGTCCACCTCCTTGCCCCGACCTGTGAATCCCATTCAGCGGAGAGGATGCGAGGTCCTGTGGATGGCTTCACAGGTCGGGGGCAAGGATATATTAGCACAAGTGTTCTAATTATGTCAAGAGGGAAATGCAGTGTTCAGTGTTCAGATGGAAGAGAGTGGGGAACAGTTACTGCGCTCCCTGGGGCGCGGTGCGGAGGAGGCGGAGGGCGAGGCATATTCGCCTTACTCCTGGGGTGATACGCAAACACCCTCGCCGAGCCAGATCCTCGAAGAGGGCAGGTTCCCCGCTGAATTTTGTCAGGCGTGTTCGAACTAATTTGACCCGAAACGCGTCCGGGAATTGATGAACAGATAATAGACCGCCAGCGCGCCGCTGTAAAGGAGCACGGCAATATACACGACCAGGTTGAGCATCAGCTCCGGCTTGACCGTTTTGACCAGCGCCACGAACGGCACGATCAGGACCAGGTCGTACGCCAGGAAACTAAGCAATTGTCCGAGAGCGTTGTGCCAGCGGGGACGGAGCAGCCCATACAGGAAGTAAAAAGCATCTCCGAGGAAGATACAGCCAAAAATGACGGACGAATCGGGGTTCAACGTCCAGGGAAAGACCGGCAGTCGCAGGATCAACGCGCCGCCTGCCAGGAGCAACGTGACAGCGAAGATCCAGAACGAGATGCGCACCGGTGCAGGTATCGGACGCGGGTCCGCCTCCGGAAGCCTGCGACTCCACAGGAAGGCAGCGCCGCTGACGACCGCCGAGAGCGCGCTCCCGACCCCATAAGGGACCAACTCCGGGCGACCGCCCCGGGCGAGCAGGAAAAAATAAATGGCAGGTGGTCAGCGCGATGATGAAGACGTTCAGCGACCCGCCGGGCAGCGCCCCGAATTTCCCTGTCCATCCGATCCAAAGCGCGGCTGCACTGACCGCCGCCAGGATCGAGCCGATGAACAGGTGGGAATAGCGCCCGTCCTCCCAGGGCCATATACTGGTGGCAAATGGCATTCTGAAAGATAAAACCGGCGGAGAACAGAAGCACGACCAGACCGGTCAACACAGTTGCATAGCGGAGAATTTTCATGATTGCATACCTCTAAAGATGATTTATATGGATAACCCCCGGTTCATGATTACGCTACGCACCCAAAGCGGGAACCTCGCCCGGCGGAGGTTTATAATGCTGGTCATGTCCAATACCGGTCTGGCAATCAGAAACGAAGAGCAAACAGATCACAGGCAGGTTGAGCTGCTGGTGCGCGAAGCCTTTTGGGATCTCTTTGTCCCGGGCTGCACTGAACATTTTATTCTGCACAACCTCAGGACCAGCCGCGATTTTATCCCGGAGCTTGACTTCGTTGCGGAGCTGGAAGGTCGGGTCGTCGGGCAGATCGCATACAGCCGCGGGGTTGTTCGATCCAGCCTGGGTGAGGACAGGGAAGTCATCGGTTTTGGACCGGTAAGCGTCCTGCCTGCCTTTCAAAAACAGGGCATCGGGGGCGCCCTGATCACGCACACAATCCGTCTTGCGCGCAAGCTGGGGTACCCGGCGATTTGCATCTATGGAGACCCGCGCTATTACAGCCGCTTCGGTTTCCGGTGCGCCGAGAGATATGAGATCAAGACCGCCGACGATAAATATGCGGTTGCCCTGCTGGCGCTGGAGTTGAAGGCGGGCGCCCTGCAGGACATGCCGGGCAGGTTCATCGAGAGCCCTGCTTTCGCGGTCGATGAGGATGAATTTGCGCGCTATGACGCCGCATTTCCCTCCAGGGAAAAACACGAAACCGACTCACAGAGGGAATTCATGCTCCTGGCAAGCCTCAGGTATTGAGCAAGGCTCGAGGCCGTCAAATATATGAAATCAACCGCCCCGGGATGAATCCGGGGCGGTTTTGTCTTGAACAATTATTTATGTGATTGAATGATTGGCATGATATGGTCATGCCACCAGGCGGTTGAAGAATGAGCGGTAGTGCTGCAAGGTCTTGCGGAGATCTTCAGTGGAGACATCCATACCCTGATTCCACTGGCTCTCCAGCGAACTGCGTTCACTGGCAAACATCCGGGCGATGTTTTCCACCGTGTCTGAAACCAGTGCATCTGCCTGTTGGACCGCAGAGCGCGGATCGTCCACAAACTTGCCCTGGATCTCATTCCAGCGCCTGCGAAGATGCCCGGATACTTCCTGGTCAAGCAGGGTCGTCAATGGCTCGGCTTCCGTGCTCACACGGGCTTCCTGGGTCACCACCCCGTCGATTGGGGTTTCGTGGATAATAACTGCGTCCACCGGGCTTTCGTCGGTAAATGGATCTGGATCCATTACCTGGCTGTTCGTGCCCTGATCGGTTTTCCCGACATTATCCGGGTCTACAAAATTCTGTTCGTTCATCTCTATTTCCTTTCCGGACTAACGGTCTCTTCCTTGAGCAGGTCATCAAAGAGAGCCCGGTAATGGATCATCGCCAGCCTTAATTCTTCGGTATTTGCTGAGTGCTGCTCATTTTTGATCGCGATCTCCCGCGCAGCGCGGTAATTGCTCACTAATGCAGGATAATTGACCGAGATATCGGCTGCCCTCTGCTCAAAATCAGATACAGGATAGGCACGCACCTTCATGACGTCCATGATCAGGTGGTCAGCCTCAACAGTCGCCTGTCCGGGTTCGTCGACAAATTTAGCCTGGATGGCTGTCCATTCAGCCTGGTAACGCTCGCGCTCGCTAACGGAAAGTGGACGGATATCCAGGGTGTCCACATGTTTCTTCCGTTCGTTTAGTTCTTTTTGTGCTTTCTTTTCGTCACCGGCAGATTGTACTGTGCGGTCATACTCAGGTCCGAATTTATCCTTGAAGCCCTGTGAACGATTTCGGCGGGAAAAAACCATCCCAAGTATGACACCCGCGACCGCCAATACCAGGACAACAGCGATGATTAGATAGGTTGTATTCATTGGAGAATTCCTTTTGATCGAGTTACGATGGATTTCAAGAGCATTCCATTTTCATACTCTTTTTCATTATACGGAGTTGACTCCCTTACCGCATCCATCAGTTGGGGAGTGTTTGTCTCCGCCAAATGGGGGATGGCTGCTCACCGGGTCGGCAGCCAGCTTCCGTCAGTATCATCGACGGCGTAAGGCGTCGAAACAGCCATGTTGGTGAGACTCATCAGACGCCAATGTGTCTGATATGGTTGACAGGGTTTGAGACCGCCCCCCTGCTCGACAAGGTTGTTTCGCGCAGCACCCCAGCCGAAGGTCCTTGCAGAGGGCGGGTCTTCCAGGCTGCTTTTAGAGACAAAAAACCCTGGCACCTCATCGAAGTGCCAGGATCATGAAATTCCTTATCAAACACCCTTTAGGAAAGAAGCAGGAAACTTACAATTTATTTCAAACCCAGCCTCTGACGCAAAAATGTCCGTACCACGCCAGCCGCGGAAAAGGCGGACTTTGCCTCCTCCTTCTCCGCAGATTCGCCAGGGTAACGCACGCGCACGGAAAAGCGCTCCATGGTCACAAGGTCGGCGCGCAGCATTTCAAAACTGCCGTCGATCTCCTCGCACAGCATCATCAATTCGATCAAGTTGTGGATTTTGGGAATGTGTTTTTTGTTTTTCTGCAAGACGGCTTTGAGATATTTCTCGGCACATTGCTGCGCATGAAAACAGACAGCATCATAGTTTGGAGACTTGCGTGCCCGCAATTCACGACCCGCTGTCAGAAAATCACCTTCCGCTTTTGATACCCATTCAGCGATGACGGCTTCATACAAAACCTTGCCCTCTTTGAGAACGTCCCGCAGGAACCAATCGCCCATTTCACCCGCTCTGCCAGGTTTTTTGGTGTATGGACGATCAAATCCAGACCAAATCTGTATTCAATTTGCTGGCAGATTTCAATGGCTTGTTGCACATCTCTTAGCGGCGTATCCATCACAACCAGCAAATCCACATCGCTTTCCGGGCGTGGATTCCCGCGCGCATACGAGCCGAAAAGGATGATCTTTTGCGGCTTGAACTTTTCCACAATCTGCTCCACCACCTGGTCAATGGCTTTTTGTGGAATGCGCTTGCGTTTGTCAATCGTCGGGACTTTTACAGCAACCATCTTGAAGTAATTATACAGCCACTTTGTAAATCAGCAATCACAAAATAGGACGGCACGTCTCCATCCCTCGCCGTCTCATCACATGCTTTCTCAATTACTACTTTCCACTAATCTACAACTTCGGGAACCTGCTCACCACCTTCGCCGGGGTCGCGGGTCGGTCCATCACGCCGCCCTGGTGGATGCCGATCGGCGTGCCTTCCACGGTGTACTGCAAATCCAGATACGCCTGACCGGTCAGGAAGCGCTCGCCGTCGATGGCGCAGGAGGTCACCCAGCCGATGCGTCTTGCCGTCGCTTGTCGACCACCGGGTCGCCGTTGTGCGCCATGCGCACGCGCTGCTCGTCGAAGCGGAAGCGCACCACCACGCCCTTGCGTTCCTTCTCGCGCGCCACGTAGGCATCCCGCCCGATGAACCAGGGCTTGTAGGGCTTGACGTACGAACCAAACCCGCCTTCGGCCACGCCCAGGTCACGCTGACCGAACTTGCCGGAGCCGAGTCCCATCTCGTGACCGTACAGCGGCAGGCCCGCTTCCGTGCGCAGCGAGTCGCGCGCGCCCAGACCGATCGGCTTGACGCCGAACGGCTCGCCGGCTTTCAGCACCGCGTTCCAGAAGTCCACGGCGCGCTCGGGGTGGACGAACAACTCGAACGCCATCTTCTCGCCGGTGTAGCCGGTGCGCGAGACGATCAGGTCAAAGCCGCCGACCACCGCGTCGCACAACTCGGTCCGCTTCAGTTTCATGATGCGCGCCTTGTGTCTTCTCGTCCACGCCCATCGCCAGCAGGATGTCGCGGCTCTTCGGTCCCTGCAGGGCGATGTCGACGCGCATGTCCTCGCCCGCCTTCGGGTCGCGCAGGTTGCGGATCTCGGCCTCGTAGCCATAGGTCCGCGCCCAGGGCCGGGCATTGTCGATCTTCACCTTGCCATCCCGCACCGACTCGAACCAGGTGCGGTCCTTGTCAT
Organism: uncultured Chloroflexia bacterium; assembly: GCA_963823545.1. Lineage (GTDB taxonomy): Bacteria > Chloroflexota > Anaerolineae > Anaerolineales > Villigracilaceae > Denitrolinea. The sequence goes on from CAWGMC010000010.1 coordinate 129,516, forward strand.
CGTTCGAGGCGTTGACCACCACCAGGTACTTGTCCCAGCCGCGGCGGTAGACCAGCGTATCGTCGATCACATCCGCGTCGGGGGTCAGGAACTGGCTGTACAGGCTCTCGCCGGGCAGCAGTCCGCCGCAGTCGTTGGCGCAGATCGTATCGAGGAACGAGGCCGCGTCCGCGCCGCGCACTTCGTACACGCCCATGTGCGAGACGTCGAACAGACCCGCCGCCTGGCGCGTGGCGAGATGCTCCTCGACCACCGACGTGTACCAGACCGGCATCTCCCAGCCTGCGAACGGGACCATCCTGCGCGCCCAGGGATTTGATGGGTCTCGTTCAAGCGCGTGTATTCTGCAACTCGGCTCTTCGCGCTCGTTCCATCGAACGGCGGCAGCGCGTTCCTTCTGGACCTCGGAGCTGATCCCGATGAAATAGGGTTTGTCCTCGCTGACGGCTTTTCCCTTCGGCGGCCAGGCATGCTTTGCGTGCACCTTTTTCACCTGCTCGACGACAAACGGACCGGGGATGCGCTTCGTCGCTGAAATCCTTTTCGCCGTCCAGCTTGAACGACGTATATCCATCCGAGAGATCGCGCAGCCAGGTTGCGACCAACGCGGCTTTCTTGGCAGGGACCAGCAGTTGATAGGTCTGGTCGTCCACGTTGACCAGCGCGCCTTTGACAACGCCTTTGGGCGTGGCGATCGTGGTCGCCTGACTCTGCCCTTCTTCAACGCGAGAGATCGGACGAGGCGGCGTAATCCAGCACCTGCCGCACGCGCGGCCCGCTCAATTCGAAGACAGCCGTCTCTTTGCCTTTGACTTTATCGTCGATGTAATAGAAGTGTGGATAGCCGCTCTTCTTGTACTTGAAATCGATGCCTGCCTTCTCCGCCAGCTTGCGCACTCGCAGCCTGGCATCGTTCAAGACATTGAAATCAAGCTTCGCGCGGCGCTGCTCGTCCCTTTGCGGACGGTATCCACGGCGTGCGGCGCGCAGGCCAGCAGCACATCGGCCATGATGTCGGCCAGTTCGCGCGTCTTCTTCTCGTCGAAGCCGCGCTGCGTGATCCACGGCGTGCCGAGGCGGATGCCGCTCGGGTCGGCCGAGTTCTTGTCGCCGGGGATGGTGTTGCGGTTGACGACGATGCCCACGATATCCAGGATGCGCGCCGCCTGGTCGCCGCTCAGCGCGATGCCATCCGGCGCCTTTGACCGAGGTCACATCCACGTTGACCAGGTGGCAGTCCGTGCCGCCGAACGGGACGCGCAGTCCGCGCTTCTTGAACTGGTCCGCCATCGCCTTGGCGTTCTTAACGGTCTGCGCCTGCAATTGCTTGAACTGTTTGGTCTGCGCGAGCTTGAAGGTCAGCGCCAGCGCCGCAAAGACATTGCACGTGCGGTCCGCCCTGCTCGCCGGGGAAGACGGCCTTGTCGAGCTTCTTGGCGATCGCCGCGTCGGTGGTCAGCAGCACTGCGCCGCGCGGACCGTCGAGGCTCTTGTGCGTGGTGGACATGACCACATGGGCAATGCCGATCGGCGAAGGCACCACGCCCGCCGCCACCAGCCCGCCGATGTGCGAGATGTCCGCCAGGAAGTACGCGCCGACTTCATCCGCGATGGCGCGGAACTTCTTCCAATCGGGCACCCAGGAATAGGAGGAGTAGCCGGCGATGATCAGTTTCGGTTTGTTCTCCAGCGCCAGGGCGCGGATCTTGTCGTAGTCGAGCTTCTCGTTCTCATCCACGGTGTAATGCACCGCCTTGAACCACTTGCCCGAGCGGTTGACCGACGAGCCGTGCGAGAGGTGCCCGCCGTGCAGCAGGTTCAGCCCCATGACGGTGTCGCCGAGGTTGACCAGCGCCTGGTAGACCGCGTTGTTGGCGGGCGCGCCCGAGAGCGCCTGCACGTTGACGTAGATCTGGTCGGCGGTGAAGCCGTTGGCGGCAAAGGCTTCGGCGGCGCGGCGGCGAGCCAGCGACTTCGACCACGTCCGCGTATTCCACGCCCTTGTAGTAGCGCGGGTCGCCGTTGCGGCGGTAATGTCGCCAAGCGCGCCGGGTAATCGAGGATTTCCTCTTCGGTCATCCAGCGCGTCTCTTCGTCGGGGTAGCCTTCGGCGTAGATGTTCTGGAAGGCGGATGCCAGCGCTTCGCGGACTGCCATGCGGCGCGGTCGATTCGCTGGGGATCAGGATCAGTTTGCGGGCCTGCCGCTCGGCTTCGAGCTGGGTCAGTTCGTACACATCCCGGTCGAGTTTGGCAAGGTTGCCGCGGAAAAGAAAATCAGACATGTTTTTCTCCTGAATGTCATAGTCGTATAGAGGTCTGTATCAGTCTGCATTTCAGATCGGCATTGTGCAGACATCAGATCCTGAATTGTAGGACGGGAGCGGAGGAAGGTCAAGTGAGAAATGACACTATAACCCGACTGCTCTCCTTACTTCTCCTCCAACTGGAGGGTGTATAACACCCATCGGAGGCTTCCCAATGATACGTATCGGAGACTTTTCCAAACTCAGCCGTGTGTCCGTCAAGACACTGCGCTACTACGATGAAGTGGGACTGCTCAAACCCGTTGAGGTCGATCGCTTCACGGGCTACCGCCTGTATGAGTACAGCCAGTTGTCGGTGCTGAACCGCATCCTGGCGCTCAAGGAACTGGGCTTTTCGCTCGAGGAGATCGGCCGTCTCCTGGATGACGGGCTGACCGCGGAGCAGATGCGCGGCATGCTCAAACTGCGAGAAACGGAAGCCCGGCGGAAGGTGCAGGAGGAATCGGAGCGCCTGCTGATGCTGGAGGCGCGGCTGAGACAGATCGAACAGGAGGATGGTATGTCCAAGTACGATGTTGTCATCAAGAATGCGGAGGCAATGCAGGTCGCTTCCGTGCGGGATGTGGTCCCGCTTCCTTCCGAACAGGGCGGGTTGTGGGGTGAGCTGGAAGGTTACCTGGCGATGAATCGCCTGCGCCCGACCGGTCCCTGCTTCGCGCTCTACTTCGATGAGGAGTTCAGGGAGCGCGATTGGGACATCGCGGTCTGCGAGCCGATCGCGGGCGACCTGAAGGAGACCCCCCGCGTCAAGGTGCAGACCCTGCCCGCGGCGAGCCTGGCATGCACCCTGCACAACGGTCCGTTCGTCACGATCAGCGAAGCCTATGCCGCCATCGGCAAATGGATCGACGCGAACGGCTACCGCATCACCGGTCCCTGCCGGGAGGTCTATCTCAAGCCGGCACATAACGGCAGCCAGACCGATCCCGAAACGGTGACCGAGATCCAGTACCCGGTGGAGAAGGCTTAGGATTCGGAAGACTGAATAAATCGACGGGTGAGGCGTGCTGAACGCCTCACCCGTTGTTCGTGGGTGGATCGCTTCGCAATTAAATGGAAAGTGGGCGCAAAGGGACTCGAACCCCTGACCTTCTCTGTGTAAGAGAGACGCTCTAACCAACTGAGCTATGCGCCCGACGGGCGCTATTATACCGTCCCGGGTTGAAAAGTTGAAGGTTGCAGGTTACACTTGAATTGTCCGGCATTTTTACCATTGGAGGGACCCATGCGTTTTGTACGTTTTCACAGCCCGCAGGATGAACCGCAATACGGCTGGCTGCACGAGGATAAGATCGGCAGGATCGAGGGAGATCTTTTCGGCGCCTACAAGCGCTTGAAGGCGGAGATTCCCCTGAAGGAAGCGCAATTGCTGGCGCCATCCGTCCCCAGCAAGATCGTCTGCGTGGGCAGGAATTACGTGGAGCATGCCAGGGAACTGGGTAATGAAGTCCCCCGCATCCCGCTGCTCTTCCTCAAGCCGCCCTCCTCCGTCATCGCCGCGGGGGAGACCATCCTGCTGCCGCCGCAATCGGTGCAGGTGGAGCATGAAGGGGAACTGGTGGCTGTCATCGGCAAACGCGGACGGAACATCACCACCGAGACCGCGCGGGAATACATCCTGGGGTATACCATCGGCAATGACGTCACCGCCCGCGACCTGCAAAAGACCGACGGGCAGTGGACGCGCGCCAAGGGGTTCGATACGTTCTGTCCCTTCGGTCCGTGGATCGACACGGATTTTGACCCGTCGGACGCGCTGGTGACCTGCCGTGTCAACGGGCAGATGCGGCAGCTGGGCTCCACGCGCGACATGGTCTTCAGCGTGGGCGTGCTGGTCGCCTACATCTCCTCGGTGATGACGCTGGAGCCCGGCGACCTGGTCTTCACCGGCACGCCCTCGGGGGTGGGTCCGCTGAAAGCCGGGGACAAGGTGGAGGTGGAAGTGGACGGGCTGGGATTGCTGAGCAACCCGGTGCAGGCGGCGGGATAAAAAAGGAAATCCATTTTTTTTCATGGCGTGATATACTTTGCATAACGTCAACAGGGTTTGGCTGATTCTCGTTTGAGGTCATCGAACGCCTGCATTTTTCTAAGCCCGCGCACCGGGCAAGTCTGAGGAGAAACATGGAATCGAAGTTGTACGTTGGAAATCTGCCCTACTCCGCAACCGAGGAGGAATTGAGCACGCTCTTTGGGCAGGCAGGTACCGTGACCTCTGTCGCGATCATCAAGGACCGCGAGACAGGCCGCTCAAAAGGTTTTGCCTTTGTTGAAATGACCTCGACGGAAGACGCGCAGAAGGCGATCAACATGCTGCACGGTCAGATGCTTGGCGGTCGCGACCTGCGGGTCAGCATCGCCCGTCCACGCGAAGAGGGCGGCAACCGCGGAGGTTTTGGCAACCGTGGTGACCGTGGTGGCGGCTACGGCAACCGCGGCGGTGGCGGTGGTGGTCGTCGACGCGATTACTAAAATACAATTTGGAAATCCCCAGCCAAATACCAGGCTGGGGATTTTTTTTGCCTGTTTACCGGAAATACAACCCATCCTTCAGTCGATTTTTATGACATTTGTAAGGGTTCTGGCAGTTGCGCACAGGCGGGAATGACGGTAAGATAGGGGTGTCATGCAGCTAACCATACCTGCTTTTGACCTTCCGGGCATTTTAATGCCATGAGTCAGCACTGGCCTGATGGGTGAAACGCATACCCGTCAGGCTTTTTTCATCTTAAACCCTGGTCAACAAGGAGAGTGAATGCAAACACCCTGGGAATATCGTTACGCCCACCGCATGCAGAAAATGGGCAGTTCCGTTATTCGCGAGTTACTGAAGTTGACCGAGCAGCCGGACATCATTTCCTTTGGAGGGGGCCTGCCGGCACCGGAGGTCTTCCCGGTCAAGGAGTTCCAGGCAGGCTTGTAATACCGTCCTGGAAAAGGATGGACGCACTGGCGCTCCAATACAGCGCCACCGAGGGATACGTGCCGCTGCGACGAGATGATCGCACGCCACACCGCGCGCTACAGCGTGGAAGTTTCGACGGATAACATCCTGATCACCTCCGGTTCACAGCAGGCGCTGGATTTCATCGGGCGGCTGTTCATCAACCGCGGCGACTATATCGTGGTGGAATCGCCCACCTACCTGGGCGCGCTCCAGGCATGGAACGCCTACGGCGCGCAATACATCTCCGTCCCGATGGACGAGGACGGCATGATCGTCGATGAGCTGGAGGCCGCGCTGCGCAAGGGACCGAAATTCATCTACGTGCTGCCCAACTTCCAGAACCCGAGCGGCTGCACCCTGAGCCTGGAACGGCGCAAGCAGCTGATCGAGCTGGCGGACAAATACGGCGTCCCGATCGTCGAGGATGATCCGTACGGGCAGCTGCGCTACGATGGCGATCACATCCCCTCGGTGGTCTCGCTGGACAGCGAATACCGCGGACCGAACGGCGGGCACTACAGCGGGAACGTCATCTACCTGAGCACCTTCTCGAAGATGCTGGCGCCGGGGCTGCGGCTGGCGTGGGTGATCGCGCCGCCGGAGGTCATCCGCCGCTTGGTCATGGCAAAACAGGCCGCCGACCTGCACACCGCCGCGTTCAACCAGTATGTGGCTTACGAGGTCGGCAAAAACGGCTTCCTGGATGAGCATGTCAAGGTCATCCGCGCCACGTACAAGGAACGCCGCAACGTGATGCTGGAGATGATGGATGAGATGTTCCCGGCGGGAGTGAGCTGGACACATCCGCAGGGCGGCATGTTCCTGTGGGGCATCCTGCCCGAGGAGCTGGACGCGGCGGAAGTGCTGAAGACCGCCATCCAGCGCAAGGTGGCATTCGTGCCGGGGGCGTCCTTCCATGCCAATGGCGGCGGGGCGAACACCATGCGCCTCAACTTCTCGTATTCGCCGCCCGACACCATCCGCGAGGGCATCACCCGCATGGGGAATTTGCTCAAGGAACTGGTGCATAAGAACGGAAAATGATCGCACCGTAGTGGATTAGTACAAGGAACCAGGCTTCTCGAAGAAACCTGGTTCCTCTGTTTTTACCGGCAAAGCATTTCCCCTCCCTATTTTCGCTGCACTGAGCGGAGCAAAGCCAAGTCGAAGTGCCGAAAATGGGGATCGCGCAGCAGCTCAATCCTGAAGTAGAACTTCAGGATTCCAAATTCACTCGCTCGGCGAGGGTGCCCACACCCTGTCGCTAACCTAACCGAGGGTATCTACGACTTCCGCGTTTGTACAAACAAATCGGCGGATTACACACCTGCCCTGGCGGGCGGTGCCAGGGAATGCAGTGCGGTGCAAGTGTGCCCCCTCGCCCGAAGACCTGCGGTCAGAATAGTTTTATAATGGGATGGCAAGAGGAGTGTCTTGAACTGTGATTTTTATGATTGAATGATTGGCATGATTTTAACCAGTGGATGCGAAACGCGGAGACCTGCGGTCAAAACAACGGCGGGGTCAGGAGACCCTCGCCGAGCAAGATATATCTAACGCTGGCGGGACTATTTATCCGTCACCTCTTCCAGAAAATCCCTATCACGCTACCATCGATGGGCTTACTCCTGAGGGACTAGAAGAACTGTTCACACCAACAATTCCGAATCCATCTTACTACTGAAAGGAGTAGCTCAGTGGAATCAAATTTGTTATCAAAAGAGTATTTGGATGCAGTGAAGTTGCGGTGTCAAAATGCCACGCCTGGCCCTTGGATTCCTTTGCTTGAAGGGCGTGATCATACTAGCGGAGAGAGTTTTATAGCTCGCGGAGCTAACCGAGAAGAAGATGACCTCTACTTGAGCGGAGCAACCGATGCTGATATTGAGTTCATTGCTCATCCGCGCCAGGATATACCTTTGTTTATAGCGGAAATAGAAAGGTTAAAAATCAGCCAAATAGACGACGAATATATTGAGACGATACCTGAACATCCATTCTACACAGAGGAGGATGGATGGCTTCCTGCGGATGAACTTTAGATGGGTATGCACATTGTCCAGGCGGATGGAACAACGGGTGTAGTTTGGTTGAAGTGGAATGTTCATCACAAGCAAGTGATGTATAACCTGACTGTTGATACTGCCCACACCTCTCGCTCAGCGAGGGTCTTCGCGAAGCTCGCTCGGCGTGGGTCTCCGACCCCGTCGCTATTCTGACCGCAGGTCTCCGCGTTTCGCATACACTTCACCCGGCAGCTTCTACATCCGATTCCTAAAAACACCATTGACAACTTAGAACATTTGTACTAAAATAACCCTGTCCCGACGCCCCTAAGGAAGTCGGGACTATTTAAATAATGGACACTACTGCATGGAACCTCAAACCTTCAACCACTACTCAAATTCCGCCTTTAATCACCCCGAAAAAGGGTATTCGTTTGGATTTAAAATTTACAAATGTACACGAATTGCTCATGGTCCACAAAGATAACCGGTCACAACCCCCACCCCTGATCACCCCCAGCCAGGATTCGTTTGTTTGGATTTATTTAAAAAAAACGAGGGGATATCATGATTCTCATAATTCACCCTCCTCTCCGTGCCCGTCCGCGCCCATCCGCGTTTTCCGACGTCCCATTCCCCCTTCACTATTCACTATTCCCCATAATTTCACTTGTCCATACATCCTCCCAAACCACCCCCCAAAAATGTGCAATTTTGCCTAAAAACCGCGTGCTGCCTAAAGGGAAAATGGAATTGATAGGAGGTTCAAATCGATCATTGAATTTTTCATCCCCCTTCTTGGCTCCCATCAAAACTCCTCGATTTTTATCAAAAAATCACCGTTTTCCCCTCAAAAATGATTGTCTGGACATAATTGAACCTCGAATTGAACCGCGAACTCCTCGCGGCAGGTTTTTAAGCCCCCAAAACCTCGCTTTTCGACCATCCGCTGACTACCTCCCACTGAACACTGAACACCGAAAACTGAACACTATTAACCATTCTCCATTAACCATGATCCATTCTTCCACCTCCCCCATTCCCGGATTACAACAAACCCGGCAATTGCCTGAAGGAATGGATGACCGGGCAATCCGCGTCCGGGAAGACGCGCTGGGGATCATAGAGGACGGGAAGCAGACCGGCGCGGCGGGAACCGATCACGTCCGCAAAGTAATTGTCGCCCACGTACATCGTCTCGGAAGCGAGGCTGCCGGCGCGGCGCAGTGCCTCTTCAAAGATGGCGGGCTCAGGTTTGAAGGCGTTGATCTCCCCGGCTGCCAGGGTGAAGTGGAAACAGGCGCGCAGTCCCATCTCCTCGAGCTGGTCATCAAAGGAGGTATCGCGGTTGGAGACCATGCCCAGCACGTAACCTGCCTCCTTCAGCCCGGTCAGGATGGCGGGCGCTTCCGCGGGGACGTGGACCTGCGGTTGGTAGGCTTTCTGCATGTATGCCGAGAACTGCGGTGCGAGTTCTGCAGCCTGGGCGGGAGAGCATCCCAAGGCGACGAGCCTGCGCCTCGCAAAGTTCACCCAGAAGCCTTCGTTCTCGAATTTCTGACCGAGGAATTTATCCTTGTCGCTCCGGATCTCGGGCGAGTTGGCGAAGTAGTAATGTTCCCAGCGGGCGGCGCGGTGATCATCCTCCTCGCCGATGGGGAGTCCCAGGGAGACGGCATATTTCGTGAAGACCTCCCTCCCGGTGGGAAGGTGGTGACGAAGTGTGCCGTCCAGGTCGAACAGGATGGCTTTGATGCGGGTGGGGGAGATCATGCTGTAATGCTGAGGGAGGCTTCCTGCATGTCAGCCTCCAATTTCATTCATGCTGCGGTTGAGGGGGATGATGCCATCCGCGAGACCGTGTCCCCAGGGTTTCTGCCAGATGCCATCCAGGATGAGGGCGCGCAGATCATCGAGGCTTGCGCCCGCCCGCAGAGGGGTGAGCAGGTCCACCTCTTTTTCGCGCAGCAGGCACAGGCGCAGGCGACCGTCCGCGGTGAGGCGGGCACGCGTGCAGTCCGAGCAGAACGGGGCGGTGACGGAGGAGATGAAGCCCACGTCGCCCCTGGCATCGGGGATGCGGAAGAGGCGCGCCTCGCCGTCCAGTTTGCCATCGTTGGCAACTTCCAGGTCGCCGAGCGAGTCCTCGATGCGCTCCTTGATCTCATCCGCAGTGATCACCTGCCCGGTCTGGATATCCGTGACGCCTGCAAAGGGCATCATCTCGATGAAGCGCATCTGCCAGGGACGGTCGATCGTCAGGCGGGCGAGGTCCACCACATCCTCCTCGTTGTAGCCGCTGGACGACGACGGCATTCAGCTTGACGGGCGTCAGGCCGGCCGGCTCAGCCGCCAGGATGCCGTCCCACACTTCCTCGAGCTTGCCCCAGCGTGTGAGACGCTGGAATTTTTCGGGGTCGAGCGTGTCGACGCGAGATGTTCACCCGCTTGAGACCGGCTTCCGCCAGCGGTTTTGCAAGTTTCGTGAGCAGCAGCCGTTGGTCGTGATCGAAACGGTGCGGATGCCCGGCGTGCAGGCGATGGTGCGCACGATCTCCACGATATTGGCGCGGACGGTCGGCTCGCCGCCGGTCAGGCGGATCTTGTCGAAGCCAAGGATGGCGAACAGGCGCGTGAGCAGCGCGATCTCGTCATCCTGCATCAGTTCGGCGTTGGGGCGGAAGGTCTGGTCCTCCGGCATGCAGTAGATGCAGCGCAGGTTGCAGTGGTCGGTCAGGCTGATGCGCAGGTAGTGGATGTTGCGTCCAAAGTGGTCGATTGCCATAAGGATGCACATTATAACCAGTTTAAGAGGAGCATGGGAATCGTCCCCGCGGTTTCCATTTGACGAAGGGATTGCAGGCATGCTATGATGCAATTCGCATTTATTCTCATATTATTTATTTGGAGGTCACTTATGAGTGCGGAATTTTTTCTCCGTATTATTTTCATGATCATTTTTGCGTTTTTCGGGGGATATGCTGGGGGACGAGCTTGCTTATCAATATAACCAGAACGGTGTTGTACTACGTCACGGTGCTTGGACTGGTCGGCGCCCTGGCGGGGCTGATCCTGACCCCGTACTTCACCACCCGCCCGGCCCGCGCCCTGCGGGCTATGCTGGGGCGCCTATCCGCAGAGACACTCTTTGTCGGCGCTGACCGGGCTGGTGGTCGGTCTGCTGATCGCCGCCCTGCTGGCGTTCCCGCTTTCTGCTGCCCGCTCCATTCGGGAAGGTCCTGCCGTTCATCGGCGTGCTGCTCTTCGTCTATTTCGGCGTTTCGCTGTTCGTGATGCGCCAGGGCGACATCATGAGCCTGTTCGGCACGCTGAGCGGGCGCGGCGGCGAGGGCGGCTCCGCCTCCTCCTGGACAAATCTCAACCGCACCATCCTACTGGATACCAGCGTGATCATCGATGGGCGCGTGGCCGACATCGCCAAGACCGGCTTCCTGCCCGGCACGCTGCTGATCCCGCGCTTCGTGCTGAACGAACTGCAATACATCGCCGATTCGCCGGACGGGCTGCGGCGCGCCAGCGCGGGCGGCGCGGCATGGAAGTGCTCGCCGAACTGCAGAAACTGCCCGAACGTGCTGCGTGCGCATCAGCGACATCGACGTGGAAGGCATGCGCGAGGTGGACGACAAGCTGGTGGTGCTGGCGCGGCAGCTGAAGTGCCCGATCCTGACCAACGACTACAACCTCAACCGCGTCGCCGAACTGCAGGGCGTCACCGTCCTGAACATCAACGAACTGGCCAATGCGGTCAAGTCGGTGGTGCTGCCGGGCGAGGTCCTGAGCATCAACGTCATCCAGGAAGGCAAGGAGGTCGGCCAGGGCGTGGGCTACATGGATGACGGCACGATGGTGGTGGTCGAGAACGGCAAGGACTACATCGGCGAGTACATGGAGGTGACCGTCACCAAGGTCCTGCAGACCGCGGCCGGCCGCATGATCTTCGCCCGCGTGGAAGATGAACGAGAAGATACGCAGCATAGACAACGGCAAATAGCAGCGTCACCGTGCGGCCACTGAAATGGCGAGGAACAATCATGCTGCGCGTCTACAACACCCTCACCCGCAAGAAGGAAGATTTCCAAACCCTCGAACCGGACGTGGTCAAGCATGTATGTCTGCGGCGTCACGGTCTACAACGACGCGCACGTCGGGCATGCCATGTCGGCGCTGGTCTTCGACATCGTCCGCCGCTACCTGGAATATCGCGGCTACAAGGTGCGCCACGTGATGAACTACACCGATGTGGACGACAAGATCATCAACCGGGCCAACGCAGCTCGGGGAAGATCCCTTCACGCTGGCGCAACGCTACATCGATGATTACCGCGCAGAACCTGCACGATCTCAACATCCTGCCCGCCACCTCCAACCCGCGCGCCACGCAGACGATGAACGAGATCATCGACATGATCCAGGAACTGGGTGAACGAAAGGCTTTGCCTACGCACCCGGCAACGGCGATGTGTACTTCCGCGTCACCAAGGACAAGGACTACGGCAAACTATCCGGTCGAAAGCTGGAGGACATGCAGGCCGGGGCGCGCATCGAGGTGGGCGAGCACAAGGAACACCCGATGGACTTCGCCCTCTGGAAGGCTGCCAAACCCGGCGAGCCCGCCTGGGATTCCCCCTGGGGCAAGGGTCGTCCCGGCTGGCACATCGAGTGCTCGGCGATGAACCTGGCCGAACTGGGCGAACAGATCGACATCCACGGCGGCGGCAACGACCTGATCTTCCCGCATCATGAGAACGAGATCGCCCAGACCGAGGCGTTCACCGGCAAGCCCTTTGCCCGCTTCTGGATGCACAACGGGATGCTGCAACTCGGCGGCGAGAAGATGTCCAAGTCGCTGGGCAACATCGTCACCATCAAGGATTTCCTGGCGAAGCGCGATGCGGACGTGATGCGCATGCTGGTGCTGAGCGGAACCTACCGCGCGCCGCTGATGTTCAATGAAGAGACGCTGGATGCCGCGCGAGAAGAACGTGGAGCGCCTCAAGTCCGGGCTGCGACCTGCCGCCCCCTCCTCGAATGGATTGCCAGCCGGGGTCGCCTCCGAACTGACCGCCCAGGCGGAAGCCGTCCGGCAGTCGTTCATCGAGGCGATGGATGATGACTTCAACACGGCTGGCGCCCTGGCAGCGCTCTTTGAACTGGTCAAGTCGATCAACACGGCGCGGGACAACGGCGCGCAGGACGACCAGCTCCTGCCTGCACAGAACATGCTGCGCACCCTGACGGGCGTGCTCGGTCTGCGCCTGCAGGAGAAAAAAGGTTCCGCGGATGCAGACGGCTTCATCAACCTGCTGATCGAGGTGCGGAGCGAGGTCCGCAAGCAGAAGTTGTGGGCATTATCCGACCAGATCCGTGACCGGTTGAAGGAACTGGGCGTGATGATCGAGGACGGCAAAGAGGGGACAACCTGGCGCTGGGGATGACCCCGGGTAGTTCATGAATCACCCGATGCCCGTTCCCAACATGGGGCGGGCATTACCATTTCCCGGGCGTGGTGAAATTATGTGGATTCGAAAGAGACAGCCCCGGGACGGGAAAAGTATAGGATAATCCCGCCACGCTACCATGGCAGAATCCGGCGGAACGAAACCGCTTTCCTTTTGGCAAAAATTGCTGTACGGCTCCGGCGACTGGGGACTTGCCTCCACCGGCATGCTGCGCTCGGTATTCTATGCCATCTATATCACGGATGTGGTGGGACTGGACGCGCGCATCGGCTCCTTTGCCGCGCTGATCGGCGTCATCTGGGATGCGGTCAACGATCCGCTGGTGGGCATGATCAGCGACCGGGCGAGGACAAAGCGCGGGCGCAGGCTGCCCTTCCTGCTGTGGTTCGGGATCCCCTTCGGGCTTTCGTTCATCCTGCTCTGGTGGGCGCCGCCGTGGAAAAGCGAGATCCTGCTCGCCATCCACATCACGCTGGCGTACATCCTGGCAGACACGTTGAGCACGCTCATCTCCATCCCGTATCTCTCGCTGACCCCCGAACTGACGCCTGATTACGACGAGCGCACATCGCTGACAAGCTTCCGCACTTTCTTTGAACTCAGCGCGGCGCTGGCGGTCGTGATCTGCGCGCCCATGATCGTGGATGCAGTGATGGCGGCAGGCTGGACCCAGCAGCAGGGATTTGTGCTGATGGGGGCGGTCTTCGGTCTCATTGCCATACCACCCTATCTCATCATGCCTTTTGTTTTCAAGGAACACACCGTCAGCGAGAAGCCCAAGCCCATCTCGTTGCGGGACATGCTGCGGACCGCCTGGGCGAACAAGCCCTTCCGCTACGTGGCGGGCATCCACACGCTGAACTGGTCCGCGGTGGATATGATCGCGGTGATCTTTCCATACTTTTCACTTTACTGGCTGGCGCAGGGGAACCCGCTGGCGACTGCCCGCTTCCTGGGCATTGATCTTGCGATCGAGTCCGCCCTGCTGGGCACGCTCATGCTGACCACCATCGCCTTTGTCCCCTTCTGGTTATGGCTGTCACGGCGGACGAACAAACGGGCGGCTTACATCGCGGGAATGATCTTCTGGGTGGCGATCCAGTTCGTTGTTTTCACCGTCCAGCCCGCCGAGGTGGAAAGGATGATCTTCCTGTGCTTCCTGCTCGGCATCGGTCTCTCCTCCGCCTACGTCCTGCCTGATTCGATCTTCCCGGATGTGATCGAATGGGACGAACTCCATACCGGGCGCCGCCAGGAGGGAATCTACTACGGAGCGCGTGCCTTCATCCGCAAGATGGCAGGTGCCTTTACGATCTTCATAACCCTGCAGCTGCTGGGATGGGCGGGCTACCAGGCGCCAGCCGAGGGGGCTGCCATTTACACCCAGACCGATTCCGTGCTGCTGATGATCCGGCTGCTGACATCGCCGGTCGGAGCGGTCATGCTTTTCGGAGCGGTTATCTGCGCATGGTACTACCCGCTTAGCCGGGGGAAATACCAGGAGATACGCGAGCAGTTGGAAAAGAGAAAATCAGGCGGGGGCTGAAGTCCTGCTGCTATTCCCCGATCATCACCAGCACCACCGCGGTTTCCACCCTCTGATCCGCGTAGACCACCTGCAACTGGATGGCATACAACCCGCTTAACCCGGAGGTATCCCACTCCGCCAGGGAGCCGTTGATGACCGGGGTGCTGTAATTGCCGCCGATCTGTTTCCACTGGTGCGGGTAAAGCCCCTCGCCCACCTGGATGCGATAATACTGGAAACCATTCCCCGCGGCTGTGCCGGTGATCTTCAGTTTTCCACTGACATCTGCGAACAAGACCGGGGAGGCGATGTTGACCTCCGGATTTGGCGAGCCCGGCTGGATGGCATCGTAGGTCACCGGTTCCACCGGGATGCCTGCTTCCGCCGCCCACTTGCGCGCCTGCTCCGGCACGGACATGAATACCTGCTCCTCCACCAGGTCCGGCGGGGTGTAGACCGTCGCCAGCAGACCCGTCTCGCGGTTGATGGTGAACGAGTGGAATAGATTATCCGCCTGGGTCGGCTCAAAACTGTTCATGAAAACTTCGTTCACGATATCAGGGCAATCCATGGTCGGCAGCAATCCCGAAGGGTCACATACCTCCAGCATGGTGATGCCCACGGGCTGGGTCCAGGTATCCGCAGGCAGGGAGGCGCTGGCGGTTTGGATCAGCGCAGCCCACAACGCGGCGGGCAGGCGGACTGAAAGGGCGGATGCCTCCCCCAATTCCCCGGTGGATGCGACAGACGACCCGGTCCAAACAGCCACCACACGTGAGGGGGTGTAGCCGACCGTCCATGCGTCAGGACCGCCGGTCCAGCCCGGCTTGACGGCGGCAGGGCGGTCGATGCCGGTCACATTCGGGTTGCCCCAGGTAGGCCAGCGCGCCGGGCTGTCGCTCAGCGCGTGGTTCATCAGGTATGCCAGCTGCGCCGAGACCACCGATTGTGATTCGGTCTGGGACCAGTCCAACCAGGCGCTCCCGTCCACCGCCTCAACGCGCAGGACGGCGGATGGCTGAATTGCATCGCCGAACTTTTGACCGTTGCGCAGACCGGAAGCCGCAAAGATCGCATAGGCTGAGGCGAGGTCAGTGAGCGTTTGAGGCGGGGAATCCTGGAGAAAGCCGGCGGTCGCCGTGATGTCCAATCCGAACGAACGCGCGGTCTGGGTGACGTTCCCCGCGCCCATCTGTTCCAATACAGCCTGCGCAGGGGCAGGATAATCGTTTGCCAGCGCGATGCGCAGCCGCATGGGACCGTGATAGGCGAGGGCGGGATCCTGGAGCCCCTGGGCGGGGATGTCCCAGACCAGCGAGGCGGGACCCAGACCGCGGGTGAAACCTGCCAGGTAGATGAACGGGGTAAGCAGGCTGCCGGGCGGGTGGGCGTCCAGGTGAGGGGATTCGCCTTCCGGGTTTGTTTCACCGGTCAATGCAAGCACCTGCCCGGTGCGCGGATCGAGGATGACCGCGCTGGCAGAGGGTTGGGCGAGGTTTGCCTGCGGCAATGCAGACAGGTTGCGGGCTGCCTCACAGTTGCTTTCATCCCCTGCAGCACCAGCCAGGCGCTGCACATAGATGCGGGTCAGGCAGAGGGTGTCCTCCTGAAGTTGCATGTCGAGCGTGGTGATGATGTTCAGCCCGCCTTGTTCCAGGCGCTGACGGTCATAACGGCTGGACAGTTGGTCCATGACCAGGCTGACGAAGGCATTGCCCGCCGGTTCCGCCGGGGGAGGTGTGACGGGAGATGCAGGGGTGGAGGGCGCCTCCTCGATCATCTCCAGCGCCTGCATGATGAGCAGGACCTCCAGCGCGTGCTGGGCTGCGGCTTTGGGCGCATCGAACGGGTTGAGGCTGGGCGATCTCGAGACCGCCGCGAGCATGGCGGATTCCTGCAGGCTCAGCTTGCCGGCAGGTTTGCCAAAATAAAGTTCGGACGCAGACTCGATCCCAAAGGCATTGTTCCCGTAGTTGGCTGAGTTCAGAGCCCATTCCATCACCTGGTCACGACCGAAGCGCGAGGTGATCTGCGCGGCAAGGATCCGCTCGCGCAGCGCACGCTGGAGGGAAGGGGGCTCTGCAGAGAGCAGCAGGTCATAAGCCAGCTTTTGTGCAAGGGTGGGATGCAGGTCGGGATTTTCCAGCCCGTTGAGGACATAACCGGGGTGGGTCTTGAACCCGCTGTCGGCAGCCGCGATGGTCGCGTCCACGATCGACTGCGGCAGGTGATCCAGCGGCAGGTATAAGCGCGTGGAAGCGGAGGACTGGAACGTGAAGATGACCTGCGTGCCCGTGCGGTCATACAGACGCGTGGGCTGGAGCAGGAGACCATTTTGGGCGTTCAGCAGGATGGGCAGCTGTTCGATGGAGGGCAGGTCGCGGGTCAGGTCGGCATAGGCGAGGACAAAGGCGAAGATGCCCACCGCCAGCAGGATGGAAAAGATGTAACCGAGACCCAGCCCCGCGGCGAGGAAACGCGACCCGGAACGCCGGCGCTTTTCAGCGCGTTCCTCACGGCGGCGGTGGACGATGTCAGCCATGTCGGGCATGGATTGATTGTACAACGAAGAGGGAAAAGCGTAAAACAATTAGCAGGACAACAATGAACTGCTGGTGGCATCCCCCCGATGGTATAAGCGGAAACTATTTTGGACGCATGATGGCGTCCGTCATCCTGACCACCCGGCTGATGGGTGCCACATCGTGCACGCGCACGATATCGGCGCCGCGCGCGATGCCGACGGCGACCGCCGCGGCAGTGCCCTCCAGGCGCTGGGAGGGGGGCAGGTCGAGGGTGTAACCGATGAAGGATTTGCGCGAGGGACCCAGCAGGATGGGGAAGCCCAGGGCGCGGATCTCATCGAGGCGGCGGATCAGTTCCAGGTTGTGCTCCACCGTTTTGCCGAACCCGATGCCCGGGTCCAGGATGATGTGCTCATCGGGGATGCCGGCGCGGCGGGCGATCTCAACAGAATCCATCAGTTCCCGTTTCACGTCCTCGATCAGGTCCTGGTATTCCGACCCGCTGTAGGCATTACCGAGGCGTTCCTTCACCTCCACGCTGGCGGGGTTGCTGCGGTTATGCATGAGCACCACCGCTGCGCCGCGGGTCGCCGCGAGCGCGGCAAGGTCAGGGTCGGCGCGCAAAGCCCAGATGTCATTGATGATGTGGGCGCCTGCATCCAGGGCAGCCTCCGCCACCTCGGTCTTGCAGGTGTCAACGGAGATCAGGGCGTCGGGAAAGGTGCGGGCAAGGGCTTTGATGACGGGGATGACGCGTTTTTTCTCGGTGAACGTGCTGACAGGCTGGGAACCCGGACGGGTGGACTCCCCGCCCACATCCAGGATGGTGCAGTTTGCCTCCATGAAACCCCGGGCTTGATCGAGCATGGGCTTCAGGGGGTCGTCCGCTTCGATGAGCGAGAGCAAGCCGTCGCCGGAGAACGAATCGGGTGTGATGTTGAGGATGCCCATCACGTACGTGCGGGAACCCCAGTCCAGCGTGTGATTACCGAGAACGAGAGGCTTCATGAATCGCTCCAAGAAAAGAACGATGAAAGGCAGGCAGTCCCTTCTCCGGTGCAGCCCTAGGGGATCTGGTCCAGCGGGCGGGCGAGCCAGGCTTCGGCTTCGTTGATATCCGAGAAGATCTTCATGGCTGCGGCGGTCTCGGCAGGGCGAGCGCCGCGATCGTGCGGATGGAATCGGCGGTCTTGGAATCCGCCACCACCACGGCAAGGCGGATGTTACGCGCCGAGGGATCGCTGTTCGCCTCCACGGCGGCGCGGATCGCCTTTTCGGGAATCTCCTTCACGGCGCGCAGGTCATACAGGTTGCGCGTGCGGCGGTCGGAACCAAGCAGGTGTTCCAGGGCAAAATCGTGCCAGGCGTTAATGGTCTTATCGGAGAGATCGGTAAATGTAAGTGTCATGCCTCCATCGCCGCGGCGGACAACGCTCATGCCGACGCCGGGGGCGGCAGTCCAGTTCAACGGTTTCGGTCCAGTCATGATGCCTCCAGTGGTTTGAAGAGATTATAACCCAGCCGGTTCGATCACATCCAGCAGCACGCCCAATTCCGCCAGCGCGGAGGCGACCCTGGGCAGGGCTTCCGCCTTGATGATCACCGCAGTCGGACCGAGAGGCTCGCCCAGGAAGCGCCCCGCTTTCGAGGCGCGCAGTTCCTCCAGCACCTCCGGGCGGCTGACCCTTAGAACGGTGAGACTCTCCGCCCGGGCTTCGGGTCCGTTGGTTTCCCAGCGCTTGAGCGCCTTGACGAGCGCGGGCGGAACGCTGCCGTGGGTATGCTTGACCAGCAACGTGAGCAGTTGCCCGGCTTTGAGACCCTGCTCCGCGGCGAGTTTGAGCGAGCGCGCGGAGACGTGATAGTGATAACCGTCCGGTTTCTCCCCGTCCCATTCACAGAAGCGGGAGATCTGGTAGCGGATGGAACGCGGCGCGAGCCGCGTGATGAATATCTTCCCGCTGGAGGCAATGTTGATCTTTCCATCCTCCTCCGTCTTTGAATTCCGGACGTTCCGGGTGATCCGGAATGCAGTGGCTTCACCCCCCTCCTGCGCGGCGGCGAGGTCCGCCAATCCGAGCCAGTGCAGGATCTGGATGAAGGAACGGACCAGGGCGCCATCCACCGCGTCCCAGTAGGCGAAGCCGCGCAGGTACTGCCCGTCCGCGGCGCGCTTGATGAACCAGGAATCATAATCACCGGCGGGGCGCTGAAAATCGGGATGCTTCTGTTTCAGGTCGCGCAGAAAGGCGGGCAGGCTCCACCATTGGCTGGGGGAATCGCCCCGATAAAGCCCTGCAGCACCTGGCGGGTCTCGACCGGCGAGTTCCTCCATTCCCCTTCACAGATGATGGAGGGGAGCAGGCGCAGTTCGTTGAACGTGGTGGAGGTCTTCCAGGCATCGACCAGCAGGGAGAGCGCCCGGGCGCGCGGGGCTTCGAGGAAGGCTTTTACCGCTTCGGTCTGCAGGACATTCTTCTTCAGCAATTTGGCGGTCTCAAGCAGGGCAATGAGTTTCGGGTCCGGCTGGAAGTCCGCCCTGCCCATCCTCAAGGCGGCGAGCAGGGTGGTGGTCTCATCCAGGATGCGGTCGGAGGCGGGAATCTCGTGCGCTTTTTCGACCGGGGTCGCGGGGCGCCCGAGGGCGGGTTCACCTGAAGCCGGCGCCTCGTTTACTGATCAGTTCCAGCAGGTCATCGGGGATGTAGGCAAATTCCTGGGCGCCCTTGTCGGTATCGAAGAAGGCTTTCGCCAGGAAGCCGCGGTAGAAGAGCATTTCCGCAGCAGATGCCGGGCTGCGATAGGTATGTTCGCGGGTCGCGTCTGGCTGCACCGATCTGCCGGATCCCGCCGAATTGACGGGCAAACTCCGCCCAGGGGAGACGACCTCCCGCGGCGATCAGCGCGTCCAGCGCAGCCCGCCCATCCGCGGGGAGGACTTCCACCGTCTCGCGGGCAGGCTCGGGCTCCAGCATGGAATCGCACAGCTCCCGCAGGGCTTCCAGGCTGTTCACCGCCTCCAGGGTCAGCCCCCAATACTCCGCCAGGATGCGGAAATGTCCGAAATCTTGTTGATGGAGGGATGCGAACAGGTCGGGCATGGGGATAAGTATACTATCCCCTCACCACCTTTAAAGCACCCGGCAGTATTTCAAATGACAGGTCGCGCACGTCCGAGCCAAAGGAGGTGAAGATCTCGCCGTCGGCGTGGATGTAGAGCGGGCGGTCCGATCTCAGGCGGAGTTTTTTGAAACTGCCGAGGTGGACGTCTGAAAATCTCAGGTGTGTGCCCTTCATGAATTCAGGGACGAGGCGCAGCATCATGCCGCGCGAGACCTTTTTCACGTTCAGGATCTGAAGCAGACCATCATCAATTTTCGATTCCGGCGAGATGAGGAAACCGCCGCCCTCGCGCCCGCCATTGCAGATGGTGGACATCAGCACTTCCTCCTCCCAGGATTCCGCCTCGCTCTGGTATTGGATCCGGGCGGGATGGTGGTTGAGCAGGATGGTCTGGAAGACGGCGGTCAGGTACATGAGGAAGCCCTTGAGGATGGGCAGCTTGTGCGAACGGATGGTGACGATGGCGTCGAAGCCGATGCCGACGGTGTTGTCGAAGTATTCCCTGCGCCCGGTCTGCTCATCGGTGAAGACGCCGATATCGATTTGGGAGGGCTGCCCGTCGAGGGCATGCAGCAGGGCATGGTCGGGTTTTTTGGGAACGCCGAGGGCGTGGGCAAAGTCATTGCCTGAACCGATGGGGACGACCCCCAGCACGGGACGTTCCGCCTCGGGGACCTGCATCAAACCGTTGACCACTTCGTGGGCGGTCCCGTCACCGCCAAGGGCAACGACCAGGTCACAACCTTGCGCGGCAGCCTGTTTTGCCAGCTCCGTGGCGTGGGTGGGATAAACGGTTCCACTCCAGGTGATGTCCCCCGTGCGTGACTGTACGATCGGACGCAGGTCATTGGCGGCTTTCCAGGCTTGACCCATGTCCGCCATGGGATTCAGGATGAGTTTTACTTTTTGGGGCATGCCGGCTTCTCCGTGATGCGGGTATGAAGGTTAAAACCCCGCCGGCTGGTAAAGTGACACCCGGTCCTATTCGTTGACAGGGGGGAAGGCAAGCGGACCGGTCTGGCTGATCGCCACGAGGAACCTGCCGCGGTTGTGGCGCTTGGCGTTATAGAGAGCCTCATCCGCAGCACGCATCAGGTCCGTGGCAGTGCGACCGTGATTTGGAAAAACGGCGATCCCCCCGGAGACGCTGAGCGTGATGTGTTTGCCATCCGGGGCTTTGAAGAAGAATTTTTTCATCTTGCTGGTGATCTTCTCCGCCACCAGGATGGCGGAATCCAGGCCGGTCTGGCTCATGATGAGGGTCAGTTCATCGCCGCCGTAGCGCGCCAGGAAATCCGTGGTGCGCAAGCCCAGCCCCATGAAGTTAAAGTAGACCCGCAGCACCTGGTCGCCAAGCGCATGACCATAGGTGTCATTGACCGATTTGAAACCATCCAGGTCCATCATGATGATGGAGAAGGACTGCCCGGTGCGCCTTGCCGTCATCACCTCCTGCTCCAGCCGTTCGTCCAGGGCGCGGCGGTTCGGCAGTCCGGTCACCGTGTCGCTGTATGCCTTGCGGCTGATCTGCTGGTGCAGGCTGGCGTTCGAGATGGCGATCGCTGCCTGGTCCGCCAGCAGGTTGAGCAGGCGCAGTTCAACGGAGTTGAACTCACCCACGGTGGAACGTGACAGATTCATCACACCCACGACCGTTTCGTTCATCTTGAGAGGAATGCCAATGATGGAACCACCCCAATTTACGGGCAGATCCTTGTATAAGGGATGGTTAATCATATCCGTTATTACCATGGTCTTCCCGCTGCGCGCCACAGTATAAGTCAGCCCATCCTGCCGGGGACTGGAGAACATTGTCGTGCTGCCGTCCGATTTGAGAGCTGTCCCGAATTCCAGGACATCGTTCCGATATAGAAAAATATGCACCGCGTGCGTATTGCTGACCAGCCGCATGGATTCCTGCACGATGGCTTCCAGCACGGTGGGCATGTCCAGGCTGGAGGTCAGGTTCAGGCTTAACTTGCGGAGGGTGTCCAGTTCAGCGGATTGCTGCTTGAGCAGGGAAAGCAACTCATCGCGGTCATCCGGCTCGAGTCCACCCTTTTCGAGAACACGTTTTGCCTCTATCAAAGGCATCCAGTCGTGAGTCTGTCATGATCAACCCCTGTCAGGAAGAAGAACACTTGATAATTGCAGATAAGGACCGGGAATGAAAGCTTGAAGGTGGGCTGATTATAAGGCTTTTCTTCCGGATTTTGGACTATGTTAGAATGACCATTACCCTTTGGACCATCGGAGGCTTGACCAGATGAATTTATCCTTCACACCTCCCACCCCGCTGCAGCCGCGCAAACGAGCCATCCTCGTCGGTGCCTGCGGCGGATTGGGAACCGCATTGACCCGAAAATTAGCCCGCGAGGGCTGGAACCTGGCGCTGGTCGCGCGAAAGGGGGACTGTCCCGGGGCGCTGTCGGCGGAACTGAACGCGGACGGCGTGGTGCGCGCCCTGGCATACGAACACGATGTGAACAATACGGGGGAGGTGCCTGCCCTGCTGAAAAGGATCTTCACGGACCTGGGCGGGCTGGACATGCTCATCTACAACGCGGGCATCAACCTGCCGCCCGGCATGGAGAAGCTCAGCGCGGAGGACGACATCCGGATGATCCAGGTCAACCTGCTGGGCGCGGTGGCATGGCTGGCGCCGGTCGGCGACCTGTTCAAGGATGCGAAGGGCGGGACGATCGTGGGCATCTCCTCCGTGGCAGGCGACCGCGGGCGGATCACCAATCCCGGTTACAACACCTCCAAAGCCGGGCTGACCACCTACCTGGAAGCCCTGCGGAACCGCTTCACGCGTCACGGCGTGCATGTGCTGACGGTGAAACCCGGCTTCATGGCAACCGACATGCTGCGCGCCAGCGCGGGTCCCAAGCCCTTCACGGTCACGCCGGAGCGCGCCGCGGATGACATCTACAAAGCCATCCGCAGACGCAAGCAGGTCATGTACACGCATCCCATCTGGCGCTGGATCATGCTGGCGCTCATCCATACGCCGTCCGTGATCTTCAGACGGTTGAATTTCTAATCCTCATCGAAAGTTCATACATTTTTGATCAACATGAATCCCACCTTCACCACCCTTGAAAATTACGGGCATTCCCTGCGGGCGCAGTCATTCGTTATTCAACCGCGCGCCGCGGAGGATATCCTGGCTGCCTTCCAGCTCGCAAAGAAGGAAGGATTGACGATCACCGCGCGCGGCGCGGGACGCAGTTACAACGATGCCGCCATGAACGGCGGCGGCATCGTGCTCGACCTCTCGGGGATGAACGGAATCCTCGAATGGGACCCCGCCACCGGGAGAGTCGTGTGCGAGCCGGGCGTCACGCTCCAGCAGTTGTGGCAGCGCGTCCTGCCGGATGGCTGGTGGCCGCCGGTCGTCTCCGGCACGATGACCACCACGCTGGGCGGCTGCCTGGGCGCGAACATCCACGGCAAGAACAACTTCCGCATGGGACCCATCGGCGAGCACGTCACGGAGTTCACGGCGATCCTGCCGACCGGCGCGCAGATCACCTGCACGCCGAAGAAGAACGCCGACCTGTTTTATGCCATGATCAGCGGGCTGGGGATGCTGGGGATCTTCACCTCCATCACGCTGCAGATGAAGAAGATCCACTCGGGTCTGCTCGAGGTGCTTGCCCTGCCGACGCGCACCCTGGCGGAGCAATTGCAGGTGCTGGAGGCGGACGCACCCAAATATGATTACATCGTGGGCTGGCTGGACTGCATCACATGTCGGGCACGGGCAGATCCACGCCGCGAATTACCTGCATGAGGGCGAAGACCCCGAGGCGCAGAAGACGATCACACTTGCCTACCAGGACCTGCCGGACCGCCTGTTCGGTGTGATGCCGAAGAGCCTGCTGCATTATTTCATGACACCCTTCACCAACACATTGGGCTGGGGTGCCGTTAACACTGCCAAATACGTCGCCAGCCTGCGGAAACATACCTTCCGGCAGAGCCACGCGGCGTTCCACTTCCTGCTGGATTATGTGCCCAATTGGGAACTCGCTTATGGACGCGGCGGGCTGATCCAGTACCAATCCTTCCTGCCGAAGGAGACCGCGCGACAGGCATGGGACGAAATGCTGGCACTGGCAAAGCAGCGCGGGCTGCCATCCCTACTCGGCGTGACCAAGCGCCACCGCCCGGACAAGTTCCTGCTGACGCATGCCTTGGATGGTTTCTCGCTGGCGATGGACTTCAAGGTCACGGATGGCAACCGGGCGCGCTTATATCAACTGACACAGGACTTCGACCGCATCGTGCTTGCCGCGGGCGGCAGGTTCTACTTTGCGAAGAACAGCGAGACCACCGCGGAGACGGCGCGCGCCTTCTACGGCGAGGAGACCGTCAAGAAATTCAAGAAATTAAAGAAACGCTGCGACCCGAACGGGCTGTTGGAATCGGACCTGTATCGAAGGATATTTGGTTGATGCTGAAGGACGACAGGGGCAGTCACAAAAGACTGCCCCTGAACTATTAAAGGTATGGACCTGAACATTCTTGACCTCGGTCTGATCGAATACGAGCGCGCCTGGAAACTGCAGGATGAATACGCGGCGGAGATCGCGGAGGGGAAACGGGCGCCGACCCTGCTGCTGCTGGAACATCCGCATACCTTCACCTTTGGCAGAAAAGGGCATGCGGAAAACCTGTTGTGGTCGCCGGATGAACTGAAGCGCCGCGGGGTGGCGGTGCACTGGGTGGACCGCGGCGGGGATGTCACCTATCACGGACCGGGGCAGTTGGTGGGATATCCGCTCATCCCGCTGGAGCCGATCAGAACCGGAAGATCCCAGGGGCTTGAGGATTCCGTTGAGCAGCCTGGCGGGTCTCCATCCGTTGATTATGTAGGCTACGTCCGCAGGCTGGAGGCAGCGCTCATCAGCGTGCTGGCAGGTTTTGGAGTGCCAGCCATCCAGAGACCCGGGTTGACGGGCGCCTGGGTGCCGGCGGAAACCTGGTCAAGCTCACCCCGCTGCCGTCCCGGGGAGCGCGGCAAGCCCGCCAAGATCGCGGCGATCGGCGTCAAGGTGGATGCAAGGGGCGTGACGCGTCACGGGTTCGCGCTGAACGTGGATCCGCAGATGGAATACTGGCAGGGCATCGTAGCCTGCGGGCTGGCGGATGAACCCGTTGCGTCACTGGCGGACCTGGTCGATCCCGTGCCGTCCATGGAGCAGGTCAAGCAGGAGACCGCGGCTGTCTTTCGTTCCCGGTTCGGGCTGGCTGGCACAAACCAGGCTTGAACTTCGTATTACCTTTGGCGAATTGACTTTTTCGACCGAAACCTGTAAACTAAATCAAGATTTCCCTGGCAATCCTGGAGGCAAAGATGGCTGGAAAATTCCAATTTGTGATGCGTTCCGGACCGACGGTGGGCGCGATCTACCCGCTGGAAGGTGAATTGATCACCATCGGGCGGGAGGCTTCCAACACCATTCAGATCAACGATGCGGAAGTCTCGCGCAAGCATGCCCGCCTGCAGTACCAGGGCGGGAAGTATGTCATCGAGGACCTCGGCTCCACCAACGGCACGCATGTCAACGGGCAGCGCATCATGTCCGCCTACGTGCTTCGATCCGGGGATGTGGTCTCGTTCGGCGAGGGCATCGTGCTGGCATTCGACGCCTCGGACCAGGATCCCGCCGCGACGCTTGCGGTGGCACGCCCGGCTGCGCAGACGCACCAGTCGCTGCAGACGCCCCCGCCTGTCCAGCCATACGCGGGTCAGGTGCCAGCCGGTCCGGCTCCCACCCCGGTGCCAGGCGCCAGGAAGACCAACCCGCTGCCGATCATCATCGGCGTGGGTGCCCTGTTGTTCGTATGCGCCTGCCTGGCATTCCTGTGCGTGGGTCAACTCGCAGAGTCTATGGTGCACCTTCTTCCCCTTCCTGGGTGGGTGCTAGCAATCTCCGAGCCCTCATTACAAAAATGAGGGCTTTTTTTATTTTTCGCCCTTTTGCAATCCATGCAATGGGCGTAAAATTGCCCTGTTCTTAAACCAGTACAAACAAGGAAGACATGTTCGCGGAACCCGAGAGTGATCTAGCAGATTCAGATGACAGTCAGCCGCCCTTACCAGGCGGACGGCACGCGTTGCAAGGAAATTTACCCATCCCGTAGGAAGCCCTCGCGCCTCCTGCGCGATGAATTAATGACAGGAGGCGGTTATGATCAACATTTACAAGACCAGCGAAGGGGAGCAGATCAGGCTGGATACACCGGTCACAGGTTCCTGGATCAACGTGGTGAACCCCACCCCGGATGAGATCGCGTTCCTGACGGAAGAGATCGAGATCTACCCCGACCTGATCAACTATTCCCTGGACCTGGATGAAATGCCGCGCATCGAGCGTGACGAGGACGAGGGCTACACCTTCATCCTGCTGCGCATCCCCTTTTACCAGGGCGGAAACGTGGACGTGCCCTATTCCACCATCCCGCTCGGCATCATCATCACGGGAGGCTGTGATCGTCACGGTCTGCCGCCATGAGACCGACATCATCAAGCCCCTGATCAATGGAAAATACCGGCACCTGCGGACGGGCAAGCGTTACCGCTTCGTCCTGTATGTCTTCCTGGAGGCCGCCTCGCGTTACCTGGCACACCTGCCGCGACATCAACAGGACCACCGAGGCGCTCGAGGACCAGCTGCAAAAATCCACCCGCAACCGGGAAGTGCTGGAACTGGTGAAGTACCAGAAGAGCCTGACCTACTTCGCCACCGCACTGCGTTCCAACGAGGTGATGATGGAACGCGTGCAGCGCATGAAGCTCTTCAACCAGTATGAGGAGGATGCCGACCTGCTGGAGGACGTCATCACCGAAAACCAGCAAGCCATCCAGATGACCGGCATCGCCACCGAGATCCTTTCCGGCATGATGGATGCCTTTGCCTCCATCATCTCGAACAACCTGAACGGCGTCATGAAAGCCCTGGCTGCCCTCACCATCGTTGCTCAGCATGCCGACCATCGTGTCCTCCTTATTTGGAATGAACGTGAAACATGCCCGGTGGGGATCACCCCCTGGCTTTCCTGAGGTGATCGGTCTGTCGATCACCATCACCGCCATCGTGACGTTCATCTTCTACAAGCGGGATTGGTTCTAATGCAGGCGGAACTCCTGCTGGATGCGAAGGCAGTCCTGGGTGAAGGTCCGAGCTGGGAGGAGAAAAGCCAGACACTGTACTGGGTGGACATCCTTCAAAAAAGGATCCATGCCTGGAAGGACGGGCGGGATGAGTTTCTGCAGCTGGATGAATTTACCGGCTGCGTGGTGCCGCGGCGGAATGGGGGACTGGTGGCGGCGCTGAAAAGTTCCATCTGGACACTCGATATGACCGGGGGGAAACAGGCGCAACTGGCAGCCGTCCGCGAGACGGAAGACAACCGCTTCAATGACGGCAAGTGCGACCCGGCGGGCAGGCTGCTGGCGGGGACGATGAACTTGGACGAGAGCTCGCCGACCGGAAACCTGTATTCCCTGGAAGCCGGAAAACAGCCGAGGAAACTCCTCGATGGAATCCGCATTTCGAACGGGCTGGCGTGGAGCCCGGATCACAGGGTCTTCCATTACATCGATACGCCGACGCGACAGGTGCGGGCATTTGATTATGACCTGGAGACGGGAAACATCTCCAACCCACGCGTCGCGGTGGAGGTGCCCGAGAGCATGGGCTGGCCGGACGGGATGACCTCGGACATGGAGGGGAAGCTGTGGATCGCGCTGTGGGGCGGATCGCGCGTCACAAGATGGGATCCTGCCAGCGGCAGGCTGGAGGCGGAGATCCCCATCCCGGCGCCGCATGTCTCCTCGTGCGTGTTCGGCGGCGAACGGCGGGACATCCTGTACATCACGACCGCGCGCAAGGGGATGAGCGAGGCTGAGCTGGCGGCGAATCCGCTGGCGGGCGGGCTGTTCCAGGTCCAGACCCAGACCGAGGGCATGCCAACTTTTGCGTTTGCAGGATAAAATATCCCCATGGAAAAGCGCATCGGTTACATTGATATCGCCAAGGGGCTGGGCATCCTGATCATCGTGCTGGCGCACAACGACCTGGCTGGCTATCATCCCACACTGCACAAGTTCATCTATTCCTTCCATATCCCGCTGTTCTTCTTCCTGTCCGGAATGTTCTTCCGCCCCGAGCGCTCCTTTGGCGATACGGCGCGGCGGCGTTTCAACTCATTGATGAAGCCGTACTTCTTTACGCTCTTCATGATCTACCTGGGCGAGGCGGCGTTCTCGAACATGACCTTCCCGGTCATTGCGGGGCGCATCGTCAAAGCCCTGTATGCCACGGGGAAGTACATCGACTGGGTGCAGTTGTGGTTCATCCCGCACCTGTTCGTGGTCAGCCTGTTCGCGTGGATCGCCTGGCGGTTCGTCCTCGGTCGCATCAAATGGGACTGGCTGCGCTGGCTCCTGCTCTTTGCCATGCTGGCGGCGGGCGTGTACAGCATGCCCTACTTCTGGTCGTTCACGGTGCCCATCATCAACCTGGAGCTTTTTGGGCTGCCGTTCAGCCTGGACCTGGTGCTGGCGAGCGGGTTCTTCTTCCTGGCGGGGTACGAAGTGAACCAGCGCCCGCTGGAGAAGCTGTTCGCCTCGCCCGCTCTTCCTGCTGGGGACCTTCGGTCTGCTGCTGGCTCTCGTGGTGATCCTGCCTCCCCAGATGGATTTCAACACGCGCACCTATCCCTCGCTGTGGATCAACACCGCCGAAGCCCTGCTGGGGATCGCGATGGTGCTTTCGCTGGCGCGCACCCTGGAGAAGTGGTCGGAACGGGTGGCGGGGATATTCCGCTACTTCGGGCGCATCTCCCTGGTCATCCTGATCTTCCATGTTCCGATCCAGGCAAGCATGTTCGACAAGTTCACACGCCTGGGCATCCCGGACGATCCCTCCATCCTGCTGGCGTTCCTGAGCGGGGTGCTCATCCCGGCGCTGATCTACGAGCTGGCGATCCGACGCAACCCGCGCCTGCGCCCGTGGTTCGGTTTTCCGGCGGAGGAGAAACCGGCTGAACCACCCCCGGCGCCTACTCCAACCTTCCAGTTTAGCCTGAATAAAAAATTCAGCCCCCGTCATATGACGGGGGCTGTTGTTTTATTATTCGATGGTCGGTTGGGAACTGGGCGTGCGCCTTGCCTGGTCCTCCTCCACGGTGCGGATGCCGTTCCGCACCTGGTTGGAGAGTTTTTCCAGTTCGGTCTCCAGGTGATTCAGGGCAGCGACCACGTACTCGTCCGCGTCGCGGCGGGTGGCTTCGGCGTCCGCGCGCGCCTGGCTGACGATCAACTCGGCGCGGCGCTGTGCCTCCACCACGATCATATCCCGGTGGACGAGATCCTCCGCCTTCTGGCGGGCGAGATCCACGGTGCGGTTGGCCTCCTCCTGCGCCTGGGCGAGGAAGCGGTCCTTCTGGGCGATGATCTGCTGGGCTTTCTTGACCTCATCCGGGATGGCGATGCGCATCTGGTCGATGATGTCCAGCATCTTGTCCTCGTCCACCATCACGTTGCGGGTGAGGGGAACAGCCTTGCTGTCATTGAAGAGTTCTTCGAGACGGTCGATTAAGTGCAGGATATCCATAGTTGCCTCCGTGGAACGGATCGGCTTAATTCTATCTCATAATCCAGCCTGTGAAAATTGCCAAATCTATTCTACTAATCCCTGAGGGCGTTCGGCAGTGGGCTGGTGGTTGCCGTTCTTGATCTTGTGCTTCAGCGCATTGTGCACGAAGGGCGGGACCATGCTGGACACGTCGCCATCCAGCATGGCGATCTCCTTGACCGTGCTGGAGGAGAGGAAGGTATGCTGCTCGGCGGTGATCAGGGCGATGGTCTCGATGTCGGGAGCCAGGCGCTGGTTCGCCAGCGCCATGCGGAACTCGAACTCGAAATCCGAGAAGACGCGCAGCCCGCGCACGACCACCTGGGCCCCGATGGTGCGGCAGAAATCCACAGTCAGCCCGGAATAGCCGGTGACACTGATCTTGGGGTTGTCCGACAGCGCCTGTTTCACCAGGGCAATGCGTTCCTCGGGCGAAAACAGCAGGTTCTTGAGCGGCTTGTCGTACACCGCCATGACCACCTCGTCGAACAAGCGCGAGGCGCGGCGGGCGATGTCGATATGACCGTAGTGGATGGGATCAAACGTGCCTGGGAAAACAGCCTTGACCATGTTTCTCCAATGGATGCCAGGACTAGCTGACATCCCCCTTGCCCCCGCCCCAGAAACGTCCCAGTGCCTCGGCAAGCAGTTTGTGCTCGGTCTTTTCCAGGACGGGATCGAGGTCAAAAAGCTTCTGCGCCTGCGTGCGCGCTTTTTCTATCAGTTCGATATCGGTGATGCTCGCCATCTTCAAGCGTGGCGAAGCCCGCCTGGCGGGTGCCGAGGAACTCACCGGGTCCGCGCTGCTGCAGGTCGCGGTCCGCCAGGATGAAGCCGTCGTTGGTCTCAGCCATGGCTTGCAGGCGTTCATTCTCAACGGCGTCCTCGTGGTCGGGGATGAGCAGGCAGTAGGACTGCTGTGCGCCGCGCCCGACGCGCCCGCGCAACTGGTGGAGCTGGGCAAGACCGAAATGGTTGGCGCCCTCGACCAGCATGACGGTGGCGTTGGGGACGTCCACGCCCACCTCGACCACGGTGGTCGAAACGAGCATGTCGTATTTCCGGTCGCGGAAGTCCGCCATGACGCGGTCCTTCTCGTCCGGGCGCATGCGCCCATGCAGGAGACCGAGCTTCAGTTCGGGGAAGACATCCTTCGACAGTTTTTCGTGCTCGTCCACCGCGGCTTTGAGCGTGTCCAGCTTTTCGCTTTCCTCGATGAGCGGGAAAATGATGAAAGCCTGGCGCCCGTCCTTGACCTGGGAGCGGAGCAGGGAATAGGCGCGTTCGCGTTCCTGCGGGCGGAGGACATGCGTCTCGATCGGCTGGCGCCCGGCGGGCATCTCGTCCATGACGGTCAGGTCGAGGTCGCCATAGAGGGTCAGGGCGAGCGAGCGCGGGATGGGGGTGGCGGTCATGACCAGCAGGTGCGGCGTGGTGCCCTTGTTGCGGATGGCGGCTCTCTGGTCCACGCCGAAGCGATGCTGTTCGTCGATGACCACCAGTTGGAGGTCTGCGAATTTCACGGGGTCTTCGATCAGGGCATGGGTGCCGATGACCACCTTGATGGTCCCGTTCGCCAGCCCCTCGCGGATCTCAGCCTTCTCCGATTCCGGCGTATCCCCGACCAGCAGGCGCACGTTCTCGCCTGCCAGCAACGCGGAGAAGGTGCGGAAGTGCTGATCGGCAAGAATCGAGGTGGGTGCCATGATGGCAGCCTGCGAGCCTGCCAGGTTGACGATGGCGGCGGCGAGGGCGGCGACGACCGTCTTGCCCGAACCGACATCCCCCTGCAGCAGACGGTTCATCGGTCTGCCGGAGGAGAGGTCGCGGCGGATCTCATCCAGGGCGCGCAACTGTGCGCCGGTCAATTGATATGGAAGATCTGCCAGGCGGGCGTTCAGCCGGTCATCGGGAATCTCGAAGCGGCGTGCGCTGGCGGACTGCCAGTCGCGTTTTTGTTCGAGCACGCCCATCTGCAGGAAGAAGATCTCGTCAAATGCCAGGCGGGCGCGGGCTTTCTTCAACTCCGCCTGCGAATCGGGGAAGTGTGCCTGCTGGATGGCGCGCCCGAGGGCGGACAAGCCTGCCGAGGTCTTAATGGTGTCGGGCAAATGGTCGACGAGGGCGGGCGCCCAGTAATTGATGACCGTGCTCATCTGGGAGCGCAGCCATTTTTGCGTGACCTTGGAGGTGAGGGGGTAGATGGGCACGATGCGGTTGGTGTGCAGGTGCTCGGCATCCACCGGTTCGATATCCGGGTTGTTCATCACGAGGCGACCGAGGTACTGGTCGAGCTTGCCGGAGACCGCCACGTTGTCGCCGGTCTTGACGCGGTTGGTGATCCAGGGCTGGTTGAACCAGGAAAGCCGGAGCGCGCCGGTGCCATCCGTGATGATCACTTCCACGAGCTGGGCTTTGCCGCTCTTGATGGGGCGCGTGGTCACCGACTGCACCGCCCCGATGACCGTGACCTGCTCGTTGACCCACAGGTTCTTGATGGGCTTCAACTGGCTGTAATCTTCATAGCGGCGCGGGAAGTAGTAGAGCATGTCGCCCAGCGTATTCAGCCCGAGTTGAGCGAGGGTCTGGGCGTGGCGTGGACCGACTCCGTTCAGGACGGTCAGGGAGGCGTTGAGCGCGGCAGGCGTGGCGGAGGTCTTCCCGCCGGGGGCGGTCTCGCTCCTGCCCTGCACCTGGGGCTGTTCGCGGCGGGGCGGACGCGGGCGTTCGGCTTCCGGGTGCGGCTTGGGTTCCGGTTCGAGCCACTTGGGGAGTTCATCCCCTTCGCCGATGGGGGCGGGCGGCTGAGGCCGCGGGGCTGGCGGGCGGGGTTGCGGCAGGGGGCGCGGGGCTTCCTGCTTCTTTTGGGTCGCCTCCGGGTAGGTCTCGCCGAGGCGTTTCCACAAGCCCTTGAGCGAATCCTCGCGCCCCTGGGGGGAGAGGGCGGCGTAGCCCTTGAGACGCTGGGTGACCGCCTGGACGACGGCTTCATCCACGCCTTCGGCGCGGGCTTCCGATTCCCAGGAATCGAGGAGCTTGATCAGTCCACCGATGATGGCATTGTTCACATACTTGTTCTGGTGTTCAAGACGGAAGATCTTGCGAAGTTTTTCCAATGATGGCAACATGGTGTTATTTTATCATGGTGGAGGGGGATGGATTTCGGTTTATGTTCAAGTTCGATTGAATGGTCAGTGGATGATGGTCAATGGTAGAATGGTCGAAGGTCGAAAGTCGGGGAAATAGGACACGGAAAGCGAGTGGATGGATAAAGAGGAGACGAAGGAGATGAAGAAAGAGGAAAAGGAGGAACGAAGGGGAATTGAACTTGGGTTTCCGGCTCGGAAATTGGCGTTGAAAAATCCTGACATCGCCGTAGAAAGTGCTGCGGCGAAAAGAGGTCGAATAGGTTTTCTCTCGTGAAACGGGCATCGGACCGCGGTCGAAAATTCTTCCTTCGTAAAAAAAGCATTCGAAACGCGGTTCGAATAGGTTTTTAACCTATTTTCATGTGGTAGATTAATGCCAGATGAGAAAGCTTAAAGACATTAGAAAAAATACGCGAACAATTCCTTCTGGTTGGAGGAATTCCGAGTCAGTGTTTAAAGGTGATGAGGTTTGTCTGAGGAGGCGGGATCTGAAATGGCTGGTTGGGTGCTGCCGGGAGATTGCCACGGCTGCAAGGGCTCGCAACCCTTGCGCTGCGCTAGGGCAAGTGTGACACCAAAAGTTAGAAACATGAACGCTCATTTTTAAAATAAATCTGAACAAACGAATCCCTTCTGTTGAGTATCAGGAGGTTCGAATTGAGTAACGAGCGAACTACTCGGCAAGTAGTCGGTAAGTTGGAGAGAAGGTTACTGGTTCCATGACAGCAAGTGATCCTATTATTAAATCAGTCCCTGACGTCCCTTAGGTGGCGTCGGGTATCAACGAGGTTGAATATAGTACAAATGTTCTAAGTTGTCAATGGTGTTTTGGGGAATCGGATGGAGAAGCTGCCGGGTGAAGTGTATGCGAAACGCGGAGACCTGCGGTCATGCCTCGGGGCGGCGAAGGATCGCGCCGAGCGGCTTAACGACAGCCTCCATCATTAGAACGGGGGAAATAATCTTATATATGCTCGATATGCAAATGGCAGATATATTGCCATGCTTATCAGAGCGATAACACGTTTTCGGGGAACTGACTTTACCAAATTTACAATCCAATATATATTTATTAGAGGAGAAACAAGAGATGTTAGAACAAACCAGTAATATATAAATCGGTCTATCGGGCCTCCTTCCGTTTCTGTATTTGCGAACCAAAAAAGACCAAACATCATTAAACGCACTATTTGTATAACTATACCCATAG
Organism: uncultured Chloroflexia bacterium; assembly: GCA_963823545.1. GTDB lineage: Bacteria > Chloroflexota > Anaerolineae > Anaerolineales > Villigracilaceae > Denitrolinea. Next base: position 163,463 of record CAWGMC010000010.1, read on the forward strand.
TAACCATTGATTTTTTCCACTTATGGTCTTTAGCTAATTTTGAGTAAAAATACACATTCAGGAATGGTGAAATAAGAATGCTATAGTAAAAAAAATAGAAATACAGCCTGTCCAAAATAAGGTACATGGATATCTCCTTTGATTATCAGAGGAATGAAATAGCAATGGGCGGTAGAACAAGACGGCGGCAAGCACTTTCAGATCATTGCCAATAGGCAATTTCCAAGATCAGCGAACAATCCCTCGCTCGGTGAGGGGGTCCTCACCCCGCCGCTATTTTGACCGAAAGCCACTGCGTAAAACTCACTGCGCGAAGACCCTCGCTGAGCGGACCAGACCCCCTCCCGACCTACCACTCGCTCGCTACGGGTATGCTACACGATCCCCCTAAAGCGGAGGACATGCTCCCCTTCCCAAATGGGAGCTGCAAGCATGCCGAAGGCGGAGCCAGGGGTAGGGCTATGGGGAGACCCTCGCCGAGCAGAGAGCTCTTTACCCGCTGCCCATCGCAAAGCAGTCATAGGCAATCATGGCCACAAATTTGCAGAGGTTTCCAGGCAAACACTCGGTGTGGGGTTGATAAAAGCATTATAGAAAGTTTCAATAGTCATGTTGGTGACATCTTCCAATTTTTTAGCAGTGAATCCGCCAACCATATTTGCATATTCTTGTATAGAAAAAGCAAGATTATTGTCCATTTTAGGATCAAATAATTTTAACCTTCCTCCAAGATTATCATACATAGATACTTGTCCTAAACTAGAGTTAGGACAAATTACCAGTTTTTCTCCATTTCGAGTAGGAATATATCCATACGAAGCCCAAACGCCAATCTCGCCATAGTCCAGAACAAGGACTGTAGGCGGTAGTTCAGGTATTGGTGAGCTAGACTGTGCACTAATTAGAATCTGTTTAGGCAAGCCAAGCAATGCCATTAATTTATGAAGTTGATATTTGTATTCGGCTCCCGGTGGGTAAACGGTCATCCCAAAAACAATGTCATCCTTTATGCCTATTGTCATTCGCCCTGTCGATATCTCGTCTGGTAAGTCATAATAATACTGAAATCTCTGAATAAGTATGTCTTATGCCATTTTCGATACGTACATAAGGTTTACTCTGATCCAGGTTGAAAATAAAAGGGCTAAGAAAATGTAATGCCTCGGGCCAAATAGTCTCATTTGGAGTAATTCCCCACCAGCAAGGCAACTCGCACCCGCCATTAGTCTCTAGTAACTCTTTTATTTTTGCTTCTCTTTCAAACGATGATAGAGTTGGAAGAGGCGTCCAAGTAATGGTAGGTATAAGCGTAGGCGTACTTGTTGGTGTGTAAATTGGCGCGGTAGTTTCAGAAGGTGTGGCAGATTGGGTTAGTGTATATTGTGGTTGGGGAGTAAATGTTTTTACATTGATCAGGTCATCTGGTAAATGAGGCCCGCAATTGCTGATCAACAATGTCGCCAAGATTAACAGAATAGTCTTTGTTGTTTTCATTTCTCACCAAAGCGCCTGGTTAATCATGAGAGGCATAAATTCATCCATATAATCTTTTTTAATACTTGCCCGGCGAGGGAAGTTGAAACCATTTTTTCATGTCATCCCATTACGGTTGCATTTTTTCGCGCCAATAGCCCTGTAACGTACGAAGGTCATTGCCTTCAAAGGTAATGCCGCCTGCTCCGTATTGAAACTTTAGACCATACCAATTGTATGCCTTGTATGGCATTAGAGTTCCTGCGCGGAAGGTAAGCAGGACATGCGCGGCGACAAATTTATCTTCCTGAAGCAATGCGTCAATTAATAACGGGGTAATGTCTTCTTGAACATCTTTTAACAACAAGGTTGACCCAGTAAATTTGATCGGATTGACTCCGGAATAATCTCTTGACCAAATCACGTCTGCATTGTTCATACTGTTCAAGAGCTGAAGCACGGCGTCACCAGTTTGAGGCTCTGATGTGGCTGGCGAATTTTGCCCGCCAATCCGGAGCCTGCTTGCATATACGCCTGCCATTCCAATCACCAGCAAAGCACATAAAAGAATTATTATTTTTTTCATTTTCAAATCGATTCTATATTTACCTCTCGCTCGGCGAGGGTGTTCTCACTTGTACTATCTGTAGAACTACCTTTTGTTGATTTCTTGATCATTCTATTCTCTTTGCAAGTAATACACTGCGAGTAATTTCGCCAGTAAAAGGATCTATCATTATGCTAAATTTAGGAAGTCCGTCAGCTTCATACCAAATTTGCCAATCCAGTATACATTTCAGGCGTTAGAAACAACTTTATTCGGCAATCGTTGTTAAATTTCAAACGAGTATTTCTTCCCCGATAATCTTCTGCAATTCGAAGTGCATCTTCGGAGTTGATCTTTAGGTTAGTCAAACGAATACTTTTCCATCCAAAAAAGGGGGCTAGAATAATTTGCGCCTCCTCTCAATCCCACATACTTATACTTTGGTTCGATAGAGAAATCACGCACAGTGTATCCCTTACCATCATCAGGAATTGTTTTAAAAGTAGAAGTCATAAAACTGCGTTTTGAATCCGCTTGGATTATCCTGGCAGTCCGAAAAAGAAAAAATCCATTTCATATAGATCTCAATCGTCAAGAGTATCTTTCCAGGCTAATTTATTTACCAGCCTCTGCGATAATTTAAGTATTCTCCCTGTGTCCAAGAAATTGGCTTTGCAAACAAAATAATTGTGCTTTCTCCCCATCCACCTGTGTCCAAGAAATTGGCTTTGCAAACAAAACAGTTGGCTTTTCCCGATCCACTTGTTGCAAATTGGGAATAAATACATCTGTTTCTCCGTTTTCCAGCGACTTGAGAATTGTTTCAGGGTGAGATAAGAAAACTTACTCTCGTGGGTTGCCAAGATGGGTTGGGGTGGTCGTAAGGATCCTGCGAAGAAAGAATGCTGAATAAGATAATCATGCAAATTACAAATAACAGTACAAGTGAAATGATTGTTACCCAGAGAATACGTTTTGTTTTCATATGTCGACTTTACTCGCTCGGTGAGGGTGTCCTCACCCCGCCGCTATTTTGATCGAAGGTCCTCGTAGTGGGAAGGTCTCCAGTGTGAAAGCCGCTGCGAGAAGACCTACAGCGAGCATAGCCACATCGCCGGAGAAGGTCATATTCCTTGATGGCAGGTATTCCACTGAGGATGGTTTCAATCTCTTGGTGATCAATGTTCCTGTTGTTATCGCAGCTTGTATTTTCAGCATATTATTGTTTTTTCTCTTGTTGGACCATCCACTTTTTTGCAAGGAATAACAAAAGGAAGTAAAGAATACCGAAAATAATAAGCAATACGTCTTTCGGTTATAAATTCACCAACCGCAATCAAAACTATCAAAGCAATTGCCAGTCCACCTATTGGATAGGTCCATATCTATATTAGAAAGAAACTACGATCCGCAACCATGGATGATAGAAGCGTTTTTGCTCTGATGTTATTTGTTTTTCCTTCATCTGGTTCTGATCTATTAAAATCTCCTACTTGCTCGGCAAGGGTCGTCCTCGCCCCGCCGCTATTTTGACCGAAGGTCTCCGCGTAAAACCCGGGCATGCCCATGGACCGATGATACCCCTTTTTACCTCTCCCTCATGGGAGGCATTGACAGTCCCGCCATTTCTGCATATAATTCCGGCAACAAAGACGCAGACGAGGACGAGTACGCGCCGTATGACGGTCTCAGAGAGCAGGCGAAATGGTGAAAGTCCTGCCCGAAACAACAGCGCCGAATGGACCTCCGAGTTGCAAGGCAAAATCTTTACGAGAGTATCCCGAGCCGGGCTGCCCCCGTTACAGGGCTGGAGCATAATTCAGTGATCAGTGTTCAGTAATCAGTTTTCAGTGATCAGTGAACGTGCTTGAAAAGAGTGAAGCTGGCATCCCGTTGCATCACAACGGGAATTTTTGTTAAGGAACCAGCTTAACCTGGGTGGCACCACGGAATCCACGTCCGTCCCATGCATTGGGACGGACGTGTTTGTTTAAGGATGAGCTCAGACCTCACCCCCGACCCCTCTCCTCCCTGGGAGAGGGGAGATGGAGAACAAGGAGAAAAAATGAACGAACAGAATGAGACGACGATCAATCCCATGCAGGCGACGGAAGCCTTCCCCGTGGAGGAGCAGTCGCTGCCGGCGGAAGTGGTGCTCGCGGAACAGCAAGCGGGGTTTGCGGAGCCGTCCGGGACGCTGCCGGTGTACGTGCCGTAGGTGTTTCAGTGGACCGCTTGCAAAAGTCCGGAAAATTGAGCAAAGGATTCCACCCTGAAGCAGAGCTTCAGGACTCCAAGATGCTTCAGGACTCCAACCTGCCCTGCAATGTATTGTCGTTTAAGCAATTTGGGGTATGCTATGGGAAAATCATGGAATGGAAGAGCATGTAAGCATTGATCGGAGATGCCATGGACAGGAAATTCCGCAAAGAAAAGGATTCGTTGGGGGAGGTAATGGTGCCTGCAACGGCGCTATTCGGGGCGCAGACCCAACGCGCGGTGGATAATTTTCCCATCAGCGGGCTGCGTCCGTGGCGGGCTTTCATCTGGTCCGTCGCGGCAGTCAAGTGCGCGGCAGCCCAGGTGAATTATGACCTGGGTCTGTTCAGCGATCGTGAAGTGGATGGAAAACATTTCAGTGCGCAGCAGGTGGCTGAGGCGGTGGTAAAAGCCGCACAGGAAGTGATGGACGGGAAATGGGATGACCAATTCGTGGTGGATCCCTTCCAGGCTGGCGCGGGGACGAGCCACAACATGAACGCCAACGAGGTGATCGCCAATCGAGCCACGCAGATCCTGGGCGGTGAACCCGGCAAATATTATGTTCACCCCAACGATCACGTCAACATGGCGCAGTCCACGAACGATGTCATCCCGACCGCGATCCGCCTGGGCGTACTCTGGCGGTTGGATGAATTACTGGCGGTGCTCAAAGCTTTGCAGTCCGCGCTGGAAGGGAAAGCAGGCGAATTTGACGGCATCCTCAAGTCCGGGCGCACACATTTGCAGGACGCGGTGCCCGTGCGGCTTGGACAGGAATTTTCCGCCTATGCAAAGGCGGTGGAACGCGACGCGGAACGCATCCGCCGGTCTGCGGAGGGAGTGAGGCGCCTGGGCATTGGCGGGACGGCGGTCGGTTCCGGTTTGAACGCCCATCCCGAGTATCACGCCCGCATGATCAAACAGCTATCCAGGTTGACCAGCCTGGAATTGGACGAATCCGACAACCTGTTCGAATCCATGCAGTCGATGGCGGACCTGGTGGATCTCTCAGCCGCGCTGCGGACGCTGGCAGTCACGCTGGTCCGCGTTGCCAATGATCTGCGCCTGCTTGCCTCCGGTCCCTCCACCGGGCTGGATGAAATTCGACTGCCGGCCGTCCAGCCGGGTTCCTCGATCATGCCCGGCAAGGTGAATCCCGTGATGGCTGAGATGCTCGACCAGGCAATGTTCCACGTGATCGGCTGCGATACCACGGTCATGCTGGCTGCGCAGGCGGGACAACTGGAACTGAACGTGATGATGCCCATCCTGGCGCACAACCTGTTCGAGATGATGCAGGTGACGATCGGCTCGGTGAGGGCGTTCACGGAACGGGCTGTGACAGGCGTGACCGCAAACCGCGAGAAAGCGGAAGGCTGGCTGGCGAAGAATGCCATCATCGTGACCGCGCTGAACCCGGTCATCGGTTATGCCCAGGGCGCGGCACTGGTGAAGGAGGCGCTGGCGAGGAATGAGTCCATCCTCGTGGTCGCGAGGGAGAAGGCAGAGCTGGGTCTGTTGAAACACCGGGATGAGGACCGCCCCGTGACGGTCGCGGAGATCGAGGCTGCGCTGGGCAACCTGCGGAAATTGACGGAGGGGGAATCGTCGGCGGAGGGGGTGGGGGATAAAACGTTTGGGGAGAATCAGCATCAGTGGTGCAGGAAAAATATCCTGCGCCACTTTTTTTACCGAATCCGGGAATTGGAGTATGATTCGTATAATGGAACTCAAAGGATTCCGCCCTGAAGCAGAGCTTCAGGACTCCAGATAGATGGGCAAGAGGTTTGATGTCAGCCCGGAAGTCAATCCCGAAGTAGAACTTCGGACTCCGATAGATGTGCAAGTTTGATATCAACGAGTGAACTTCGGATTACAGATACACACTACTGAATGGAGGCTCCATGCGTGACCTGACCAACGAAGTCGTGGAACTGATCCGGCGCACTTCCTCCAGCCTGCCAAAGGATGTGGAGGACCGCCTGCGGGCGGCTGTCGAAAAGGAGGCGCCTGGCTCGGCAGCGCGCGGCGCGCTCGAGACCATCATGAAGAACATCGAGCTGTCGCGCAAGAATTCAACCCCCATCTGCCAGGATACGGGCACCCCCATCTTCTACGTGCATTATCCGGAGGGCTGGAGCACCCGCAAATTGAAGGAGCAGATCCGCAGCGGGCTGGCGGAAGCGACGAAGAAATCGTACATGCGCCCGAACGCGGTGGATGCCATCTACGATAAGAACAGCGGCAACAACCTGGGCGGGGACGACTTCCCCTACATCCATTTTGAAGAGGTGGATGCCGGTCAGCCGCTGGTCATCGAGTTGATGCTCAAGGGCGGCGGGTGCGAGAACGTGGGGCGCCAGTATTCCCTGCCCGACAACGAGCTGGGCGCGGGGCGTGACCTGGCGGGCGTGCGCAAGGTCGTGCTGGACGCGGTGCAGAAGGCGCAGGGTCAGGGCTGCGCGCCGGGCATCCTGGGCGTCTCCATCGGCGGCGACCGCGGAACCTCCTACATCAAATCGAAGGAAGTGCTGTTCGACCAGATCGGCGTCCGCAACGAGAACCCCGAACTGGCAAAACTGGAGGAACGCCTGACCGAGGAAGCCAACCAGCTGGGCATGGGCCCGATGGGATTCGGCGGGAAGACGACCGTGATCGACACGAAGATCACCGGCTTGAGCCGCCTGCCCGCCTCCTATTTTGTCTCGGTCTCGTACATGTGCTGGGCATACCGCCGCCGCAAGATGACGGTGAGGGGCGACCAGGTGGAATACGATTAACCGCAGGGACAACGACCATTACTGGAGGAGAACCTATGCGCGAAATAAACATGCCCATCAGTGATGAGATCATCCGCAGCCTGAAGGTCGGTGAGCCGGCGGCGTTGACCGGCGTGATGGTGACCGGGCGCGACACCGCCCACAAGTGGCTGATCGATACATTCATCCGCAAGACCCGCCCGCCCCAGGGCGATGACCTGCAGGTGTATGAAGAGCTGAAGAAACTGCTGAACGGCAGCCTGATCTATCATTGCGGACCGGTGGTGTCCGGGCTGGACACGAAGGAGTACAAGTTCGTGGCCGCGGGACCGACCACCTCCATCCGCGAGGAGCCCTATCAGGCCGAGGTGATGAAGCATTTCAACCTGAAAGGCGTGATCGGCAAGGGCGGCATGGGTCCGAAGACCCTGAAAGGCTGCCAGGAGACGCCGGGAGTTTATTTCCATGCCATCGGCGGGGCAGCCTCCTACATCGCCCAGTCGGTGAAGAAGGTGCTGGGGGTGTACAAGCTGGAATTCGGCGTGCCCGAAGCCATGTGGGTGATCGAGGTCAAGGATTTCCCGGTGGTGGTGACCATGGACGCGCACGGCGGCAGCCAGCACGCGGATATCGCGAAGAGTTCGAAGGAAGTGCTGGAACGGTTGTTGAAGGAACCGTATTAGAGAGAAGGGACTGTCTGGAAGGGCAGTCCTGTTTTATTGAAGACGTGAAGATGGGGTCGATACGCTCCTCGCAATGACCTGCAGCATTGCATTCGACATGCGCTCCGCAATGACAGTCGCTAACATGTTTTTAAGATGAGCGTAGTCGAGAATGACAGAACCCCGTCTTCCTCAAGGAAACGGGGTTCTTATTTGTGAAAGGTGAATGTCCTGCGATGCAGGGGGGAGTGACCCAATCTTTCAAGCGCGGCGCGATGAACTGCCGTCCCGTAGCCCTTATGCTTTGCCAGCCCGTAACCGGGAAACTGCGCGTCCAGTTCGCACATCAACGCGTCGCGGGCGGTCTTGGCGAGCACGGAGGCAGCCGCGATGCTCAGGCATCTCTGGTCGCCTTTGACGAGGGAGGTCAGGGGGATGTCGGTGTCGGGGCTGAGGCGGAAGTCGGTCAGCAGGTGATGCGGGGGGAAGGGCAGCGCCTCCAGGGCGCGCTCGGCGGCGAGACGCACCGCGGCGGAGATGCCGAGCGAGTCGATCTCCGCGGCGGAGGCCCACCCGAGCGACCAGGCATGGGCGACCTCCCGGATGATCCCGCCCAATGCTCGCGCTGAAGCGGGGTCATCTGCTTGGAGTCGCGGACGCCCTTCAATTTATATGAGAGACGGGGGATCCTTTTTAGAATGACCAGACCCACGGTGACGGGTCCCGCCAGCGCGCCGCGCCCGGCTTCATCCATGCCCCCCACGTCTGCCAGCCCGCTGCGCCAGAGGTTCTTCTCGAATGCCAGGTCAGGGATCGAGATCATAGACGCCGCGCAGGGCGTTCAGGTGGATCTTGAAGATGTCGCGCAGCATGCGCAGGGCATCCCCCACGGCGCGCAGTTTGGTTCCGACGCCGAAGCGCCAGTGGATGGGAAGCTCGCGGATGGTCAACCCAAGCCGGCGGGCGATGTAGAGCAGTTCAATGTCGAAGGACCAGCCGGACAGGGTCTGGCGCGTGAAGACCTGTTCAGCCGCCCCGGCGCGGAAGCATTTGAAGCCGCACTGGGTATCCTGCAAGCCCGGCAGGATCAGCATCCGGATGGCGAGGTTGATGACGCGCCCGCCGATGTGGCGGTAGGAGGGCTCGCCGTCGCGCACTGCCCCGGGGGCTTCGCGCGAGGCGATGGCGATGTCCACGTCTCCCGAGAGCGGGAGGCAGGAAAGTGTTGATCTGGTCGATGGACATCGAGAGGTCGGCATCGCACATGAAACGGTATTCGCCCCGGGCTTCCAGCATGCCGCGGCGGACCGCCAGTCCCTTGCCGCTCTGGCTCTCACGCAGGACCCGCACGCTGGGGTGGCGGGACGCAAATTCCTGCGCGATCTCAAAGGTGCGGTCACTGCTCCCGTTCTCCACGATCAGCACCTCGGAGGTATATGCCTGTTCCTTAAGGAAAACAAGCACCTGCTCCAGGGTCTGGGGCAGGCGCCTCTCCTCGTTGTGCGCGGGGATGATGATCGAAAGAAGGGGAGCGGTCAAGGTTATCCGGAGCGAAGGTACAACCAGACAAAACCAACCACCACGCAGATCTCCACCAGCACCAGGACGGAGAGCAGGAGCGACCTGCGGAATGCTCATGCCGAAGATGCGGCGTGCGGCGGCGGGTTTGGATGGTTCGGCGGGTTCAAAGGTTTCAACGGGAGGCGGAGCTTTCTCACCGGGCTGGTAGGGGTTGCTGACCATCACGGTGGGCGAGGGTTCATCCTCCAGGGCGAAATCCAAGTCGGTAGGGGCGCTCTCGATCAATGCATCGCTCTTCGGTGATTTCAGGAAGGACTGCATGCGCGAGGGTTCCGGTTCGTCGAAGGGTGTCTCATCCTTCAAGGCGAAGGCATCATCCGCGGCGGGTTCGGGAACCTGGTCCGCCAGGCGCGCCGGGCGCGGATTCTGGAGGCGCTCGATGAAATCGTTCACCTCCTGCGTGTTGTAGATCGGGCGGGCGGTCAGCACGCTGGCTGCGAAGCGGTCGATGGCATCGCTCATCACCGGGCGCACCACCGGGCGGACCGATTCGATCTGCAGCCCGGGGTCGGATGCCAGCAGCACGGGTTCCACCGCCGCCGACAGTTTCATCCCCTGCCGTTCATAAAAGACCTGCAGGATCTTCGCCAGCCGCGCCGTGCGGCTGAGGATGTTGATGCTGGCGGGCTGGAAGCGTCCGTTCGTGACCGTGCCCCAATCCTCGCCGCGCGCCTGGTAGAGTCCCTTGAGCGGCGTGGCTTCCATGGCATAGATGCCCGAAGGTCCGATCATGATCAATGGCACGATGATCCCGCTCACGCCCAGCTGCTGGTTGCGGAACAGGGTGTAACTCTTCTCGATCACCTTGTTCAACTGGGCGATGGCTTTTTCCTGGGCTTCCAGGTTGGCAGGCCAGGAGAAACCGTACTTGAGCATGCCCTGGATGCGGTTGATGATGTTGAGCTTGCCGTCGGCATCCAGCAGGGGGGTTTTATCAATCGTTTTCATGGGTTCACCCGGGAAACTAGATCAGGGGCACGCCTTCGAGCGTGTCTTCGGTTGCGTCGGCGCGGGTGGAGACAAGTTCGCGCCCGTCGCGGGTCACCAGCTGCACATCCCGGCTGGTGTCGAACGTGCTCCCCAGCCGCAGCCTGCGCTCGCCGGTCAAAAAGCGCTTGCGGGCTTTCAGGCGTTCCAGGAGCGTTTTGCGGTCGAGCAGGACGCGGTCCGACCAGGTGGGTCCGCGCCGCTCGTAGGCGCGTACGTAATCGATCTGACCGGTGCGGGTGTAATGCGCCGCCTCGATCACGCCATCGAATTTTTTATCTGCCATGAGAGGCCTCCATGGATATTTTAGCACAAAGGGGAGGGCGGTTAACGGTTAATGGAGAATGGATCATGGGTAAGAGAGAATAGTGAGTAGAAGTTGTGAACAGTCGAATAGTCAAAGGTTGAAAGTTGGCAGGTCAGCATTGCGGATAGTGGAAGAGGATTTCCCGCGAACGCGCTTTGGAGGAAACGAAAGGGAACGAATGGGGATATATAATTGCAGGTCATGCGCATCCTCAAGCAGATCCTCGGTATACTGGCAACGGGTTACATCCTTCTATACTATTCGGAATTGATGTTCTGGGCACGCGTGCGCCCGGGTGATTCGTTGAAGGACTGGGTGAGCACCTGGCTGCTGTACTCGCTGCTGGGGTATATCCTGTTGACCTTGATCGCCCGCTTCCGCGTTTCCGGCATCTGGGCGCTCTTCCTGGCGGGGGCGGTCTTCGGCTGGCTGGCGGAGGGACTGGTCGTGCAGACCGCTTATGAAAGCCTGCCGCTATCCATCTCTTTCACCGGGCTGGCGTGGCATGCCTTGATCAGCGTCTGCGCCGGGTGGTATGCGGTCCGCCGCGCGCTGCGTTCCGGTCTCCGCCCGACCCTGGGATGGGCGGCGGGCATCGGGCTGGCGTATGGTTTCTGGGCGATCGCCTGGTGGCTGGAACCGGACGGGGGGAAGGCGACGCCTTATGAATTCGCCATTTATTCCTTTTCCGGCAGCCTGCTCCTGGTCATTGCCTATTGGATCCATGACCGCACCGTACCCGGGTTCTTCAAACCCAACCGGGTTGCGGAAATGAGTCATAGCCCTGCTGCTGCTCGCCTATTTTATTTTTGTCACCATCCCTGCCGCGCCCCTGTCTGCTGTCATCCTGCCGGTATTGCTGGCTGGCATGTACTTATCGTTGAGCCGCAACCAACAGGTGGAGGAGGGGGAAGTCCTGCTCGACCGCGCACCGGGTGACATTAGCGGATGGCATTATCCTGGCCCTGTTGCGCTGCCGCTGACCGCCTCGGCGATTTTATGCGCTGGCGTTCCGGCTGGGTCTGCAATGGCATACGAACTGGATGGTGTACCTGGTGACAACACCTGCCGGGTTCTTGATGCTGATCATCAGCCTGGTGAAGGTGTGGAGGAGAAAACCATCCTGAGATGTATCTTGAAAAAATGGAGGGATGGATTAGAATAGTTATGCGGAGAGGATCGTGTTCCTGTGGAAGGAGAGTCATGGGATATATCGTAAAGTGCCCTCAATGCAATGAAGTGAATGTTGGCAGCAAGCTTAATTGTGTTAAGTGTCAAACAAGCCTCATCGGGGTTCCGCGAGAACGGGGCGAGTTGATTGATAGTGAACTCACCAAACCACCAGCGTCTCAACCGGAAAACCATCGGGAAGAACATTTACAATCGTCCGCATTTGGAACAGAAGCTAGTTCGGGTTTCCTGCTTCATCGTTATGGTGGAGCAAAACTGTGGGGGCTTTGGGTTCTCTGGGTAATCTCCACGAGCATATGTTTAGGTCTTGCATCAAACCTGATTTGCCGGTCTACTCATCAGTAGCGAATACGGCTTGTTTTTTGCTCTGATCACCATCCTGCCGGGCGGGCTGATTATTGGTTTTTGCCAATGGCTAGTATTGCGTAAATGGATTGATTCCCTGCGTGGATGGGTGATCATGACTGTACTGGGGTGGATTCCCACAGTGACATTTTTGTGGTTGGTAGAACGTACATTGTCTGATCGAGAAAGTGCATTAAGGTTTTATCCTAACTCCATCCTCCTCAACCTTCCAGGCATCTGGCTTTCAATATTGAGTGGCACACTGGTAGGGCTGGTCCTAGGTCTCTGCCAGTGGGTGATCCTGCGCCGCAAAGTGGAGGGCGGGATGGTGGATTGCTTCGTCGGTTTTGGGCTGGATTTTATGTTTACAAACAATTCGATTTTTTTCTGGCATACATTTGTTTAACAGGAATGTCGCTATCGATTTTAGTGTTGTGATTGTGGGAATCGCGACGGGCTTTGCCCTGATATATTTGGTTGATGAATTTGATCGAAGAGGCGTCCATGTACTTACCGGAGCCGGTGTCGCGACCATATTATCCTGGGAGGCGCATTATTCTTGACCCATAAATTCAGCCAGCAGGCATTTATCCTAAGGGAACCATCCTTCAATCATATGGCTGATGTGGAGTTTTCACCGGATGGAACCTTACTGGCAATTGCAGGATATAGCGAAAATGGAATGAATTTCTCGGGCGGGGTAACTCTCTGGGATGTGTCGAGTGCACAAAAATCCGCGAGTTCCCCGGTAATTCATATTCCAGACGCATTGCCTTCTCGCCGGATGGAAAATTCCTGGTGTATGGCTCCATGTGTGTGGTGTTCAACGATGACACTTTCATGATGGTGGAGGTCGCCACAGGCCGGGTATTGTGGACGATCAATACCTGTGTGAGAGACCTGGCTTTCTCACCTGATGGAAGAATATTAGCATTCACCACAAGCCAACATGATTGGATACTTGCTTTGTGGGACCTTCAAGATGAAGATGGGTTGAGCATCTGGGAAAAACAATTGCATATTTAAACTGTGTCAGCATTTTCACCCGATGGGAAACTGGTGGCATCCGGGAGCGGTCCGGGCGGTGACGACACTGTGCAAGTCTGGAATGTCGCGACTGGAAAATTGCTTCATACATTTTACGCTTTTGGAGATGAGGTAAACAGCGTAGCTTTTTCTCCGGACGGCACAATATTATTCTCTGCTGGTTATTCCCGTTCCTCGCCGACCTTGCGCATGTGGAATACTCAAAGTGGCAAGGATGTTACGCTCCTGAATTTAACAAATGATGTGAGGATTATAGCCATTTCCCCAGATGGTGCATTGTTGGCTGTTGCTTATATAGGAGATGATACGCGCATCCATCTCTTTGATCTATCCAATGGGCAACTCGTGGAGGAGTTGACAGGGCACACTGACGAGATTAACAGTTTGGAGTTTTCACCAAACGGCCTATGGCTTGCTTCAGCGTCCGATGATGGGACCGTCCGGCTATGGGATGTTGGGACTTACCCTTGATGCTCTGTGAATGGGTCGTTCCATTCCCGGGATCTTGAATTTATTATTTCCAGATAGGGGCAAATGCATATTCAAAGATAAAGAAAATCGTCCTGACTGTGTAATTTTTGCTGATGGCTCTTATTTTCTGCGCGGTCGTGTTCCGGCTGGGTTTGCAATGGCACACGAACTGGGTGGTTTACCTGGTCACGATGCCCGCCGGGTTCGTGATGTTGATCCTCAGCCTGGTGAAGGTGTGGAGGAGGAAAATCGCGCCTAGCGATCCGCGCCTCGAGTAATTTTTTTAAGCATCGCCAGGTCATCCTTCAGTTGTTTTCCGATCGTCCTCTCCAGCACAGCCTCGTTCTCCTGGATGGAATTGACCAGATTGGCTTGGATCGAGATATTGATCTTTGTGCCGCCTTTGTCGTTCTCGAAAGTGTAGGATGTATATAACTGAAGGGGACCTGATAGTGACTGGAAGTCGTATTTTTTCTCCGGCAGATTTTTGGTGACCTTGAAGGTGATGACATTCCTGCGTCCCATCAGGTGACCAATGCTTCGAAAGCGGCTGCCATCGTCAGCAGAGCCATCTGCAAGGCTGTACGACTCCAATGTTCCATACTGCCATTGAAAATTGTTCCCGGGTGTGGTCATGAAATCAAAGACCAACCCGACGGGTTTGTAGATCGTTATGCCATTCTTAATGTTGATCATTTGCACCATGGGTTCGGGACACTTGTCCGGTCGCGCGTTCATGGACCGGCAGGGAAAGCCTGCCTGCCATTCCGGCAATCGTTCCGTGTCCGCGGGGGAAAGGAGATCAAGAGTCGATGCAGGTGTGGAGTGCGGCGGGGTTGAGAAGGAGAAACCCGGCTGGCAGGGCTTATGCCGGGCGGTCTATTTTTCCTTCTTGATGTTAATGCTGTCCTTCCGGCTGTCATATTCCTGTTCAGAGATGTACCCCTTGTCTCTCAGTTCCTGATTTCTTGCGAGTTGGGATTTGTCGCTGCCGTGCTGCCGGGCACTGTACTGGCTGGCATTGTCGACGATGAAATTGTGTTGATGGGCGGCTTTTTGACCGCCCAGGAATAATGGCACAAGCACGATCAGGAGCAGGGCGCCGATACAGACACCCTGCGGCAGGGGAAAACCGGTTGTTCTCTGGAGGATGGTTCCGATCACGATCATCACCGCATAAGCAACGATCCCAATGATCAGTGTCTTGATAAAACGCCTGCCGTCCCGGTTCACGTACCAGTATCCCGATCCCGGAACCAGCATGTTGAACAACCCCACGAGTAGTGGATTCTTCCTTTCCATGGTCAGCTCCTTTTCCGGGAGGCTGGATGCCGGGCGGCGCCTCCCAGGCTCAATATCGCAATGGATAATGAAAAAGATCAACCATCAGCTAATCGCCAGCCAGGAGATTGGACTTCTTCAAGGTTTCCCTGCTTTTTTCGAGCAGGCGGTCGATCTCCAGGACGGCTTGTGTGCGCGTGATGCCCTCCACGAATGCCCACTCCTGGCAGAGCGCGTCGCGCACCGCCTGGTAGAACGACCCGATGGTGCCATTCATGGATCTGTGCTCTCCAAAGGCATACAGGTCGCGCACCACCTCGCACTGGGCTTGAAGCGTCCCCTGCCTTGAGGCGTGCGGCTTGCTCCGCCCGGCGGTAGCGGGCGTCCTCTGAAAGTGGTGAAGGGGACGCCTCCAGGACCTGGCGGCAGTGGGTGATCTCACTTTTCACCGCCAGCCCGCGCAATCCCGAGATGGACAGGTCCACCGGCACCCAGACGCTGCCGCCCGCGATGGCGATCTCATAATACGGCTGCTTTGTCCCGGGGGTGAATTCCCTCTCGCTCAGTGCGACCACCTGTCCCACCCCATGTTGTGGATGGACCACGTATTCGCCGTTCTTGAACTTCATAGATTCACCTAGAAGCGCCGACGGTCGTTGCCGCGGCTGTTGTTCTGCGGGCGAAACCCACCGCGTTCTTCGCGGGCGCGCCATGTTGACGGTCAACGGGCGATCGTTCAGGTTATAGCCATTGAACATGCTGATGGCTTTCTGGGCGTTGCCCTGGGAGACCATTTCGATGAAGGCAAATCCCTTCGACCGGGTGGTCCCCGGTTCCTTGATCACTGCCACCGAGACCACACTTCCCGCCTGCCCAAAAAGCTCACGCAGGGTTTGTTCCGTGGTGTCATAGGACAGGTTTCCAACATACAGTTTGGCTTCCATTCCATGCTCCTGATGGTCGGCAATAAAACAAGAAGCCGCCAACTACAGAGGGTTGACGGCAAACTGGCTCACTCGACCTTATATAAGATGAGGCTATTATAACACATGTGTTCTGATGCCCCTCTGCCGCGCGAGCGATGATGAGCGGGAAGAATCGCCGGTTTCATAAATAATAAAGGGACTGCCACTTGGGATGCAGTCCCTTCTTCTGTGTCGGGGTGGTCGGACTTGAACCGACGACCCCTGCGTCCCAAACGCAGTGCGCTACCAACTGCGCTACACCCCGAACGGGACGAGTATAATGCGGGGGATGTACAACCGTCAAGCGACTCGACTCATCCTGCTCATCCTGCTTCTTGGGGGATTGTACGCCTGCTCGCCAACCGCCCAGCCGGAACCGACCGCGACGCCCCTGCCTCCAACCGCCACCCCGACGCACGTCCCGCCCACCGTCATCCCTCCCACTCCCACCGCCACCCCGCTGACCTGTCTCACCGAACCCGGTAAACTGGAGACCGGCGAGGTCGCCACCGAGGGGCGCCCGACGGCTTACACCGTCTACCTGCCTCCATGCTACGAACAGTTCCCGGACCAGCGCTACCCCGTGCTCTACCTGTTGAACGGTCAGCCCTTTTCCGTTGACCCCTATCCGCCCGGCGAGCAGTGGATCCGCATCGGCGCGCCCTCCGCCGCGGATGAGCTCATCCACTCGGGGAAGGCGGTGCCCTTCATTATCGTGTTCCCCGAGGACCGCTACTGGAACATCCAGCAGGGCACGCGCTTCGGGCAGTACCTGCTGAACGACATCATGCCCCATATCGACGGGCATTACCGCACCCTGACGGACCGCGCTCAGCGTGCCATCGGCGGGCTCTCGCGCGGGGGAGGCTGGGCATTCCAGATCTGCGTGGACAACCCGGAACTGTTCGGGAGCCTGGGTCTGCATTCCGCTGCGTTTTTCAACGATGACCGCCTGGCGTTCGACCGGAGAGTGCGCGAGCTGCCGCTGGAGACCTGGCCGCGCTTCTACCTGGATGTGGGCGACAACGACCTCGAGCGCGACCGGAACATCAGCCTTGAGAAACTGCTGACCGCCTTCGGCATCCCGCACGAGTGGCATCTCAACACCGGCGCGCACAACGAGGAATACTGGAGCGAACACGTGATGGAATATCTCCAGTGGTACACAGAGGGGTGGGAGTAGGCAGTAAGTTCAGTGATCGAGTAGTTGGCGAATGACCGGCTGAAAAACGAAATCATCGCCTATAATTCCTTTAGTTAGTTAGTGAGGCGCAGTCCGGGGCAATCACCGGCTGAAAACGATATCATCGCCCAACAGTTCACGTATGGTTATTGTAAGGGCACAGCTGTAGATCGAAGGAACAAGCCCATTCTGTATCCGCTGTGCCCCTACAGGTAATGTGTTCGGAGGAATCGATGAACATCTTTGTCACGGGGGGCGCGGGGTACATCGGCTCGGCGACCGCGGAGGCACTGCTCAAGGCGGGGCACTCCGTCACGGTCTTCGATTCGCTGGTCAGCGGGCATCGCGCGGCGGTCCCGGCGGGCGCGCACTTCATCCACGCCGCCCTGGAGGACGGGACCGCGCTGTACAATGCGCTGGAGGGGGAGCAGTTCGATGCCATCCTGCACTTCGCGGCGTTCATCGAGGCGGGCGAGTCGATGAAGGACCCCGGCAAATTCTTCCAGAACAACCTGGTCAATTCACTGAACCTGATCGAGGCGGCGCAGAAGACGGGGGTGGGGCGATTCGTGCTCTCCTCCACCGCGGCAGTCTACCAGTCCAGCGATGAGCCGCTGACCGAGGCACTCCCCGCTCGAGCCGACCAACGTTTATGGTCAGACCAAGTGGATGGTGGAGCAGGCGCTCGACTGGTACCGGCGGGTGCACGGGCTGCATTATGCCGCCCTGCGCTACTTCAATGCCTGCGGCGCGCTGCCCGGGCGCGGCGAGGCGCACCAGCCCGAAACGCACCTGATCCCGCGCGTCCTGTCGGTGGCGCTCGGCAGGCTGGAGTCGATCAACGTCAACGGGACGGATTACCCCACGCCGGACGGCACCTGCATCCGCGATTACATCCACATCGCCGACCTGGTCTCCGCGCACCTGCTGGCGCTGGAGGCGTTGGCGACCCGCGACCAGCTGGTCTACAACCTGGGGAGCGGCAGCGGCTATTCGGTGCGCGAGGTGATCAAGATGGCGCGCTCTGTCACGGAGCACGACATCCCCTCGAGTCGATCACCCGCGGCGCGAGGGCGACCCGGCGCGGCTGGTGGCATCCTCGCAAAAGATCCGCCGCGAGCTGGGCTGGAAACCGGAACATGACGACCTGCGCGACATCCTTGCCAGTGCCTGGGACTGGCATCGCTCACACCCGAACGGATATGAGGACATCCCATGACCTTCGCAATCGTTTTCTTCGGCTGGATCTTCTCGTTGTGCCTGCACGAGTTCTCCCATGCGCTGGCGGCGTATTACGGCGGCGACACGACCGTGAAGGACAAGGGTTACCTGACCTTCAACCCCTTGAAGTACACGCACCCCCTGTATTCGCTGGTGTTCCCGCTGCTCTTCCTGGTGATGGGGGGCATCGGTCTGCCGGGCGGCGCGGTCTACATCGAGACCTGGCGCCTGAGGAGCCGCACGTGGCGGAGCGTGGTCTCGCTGGCGGGTCCGATGGCGAACCTGCTGACGGGCATCGTCCTGGCGTTCGTCCTGCAGTTCCTGAGCTATGACGCGGCGGACAACAACAGCCCGGTGCCGGGCATCGCCTTCCTGGCGCTGCTGCAATTCTCGGCGCTGATGCTGAACCTGATCCCCCTGCCGCCCTTCGACGGGTACGGCATCCTCGAGCCCTACCTCAGCATCCGCACGCAGGAGTGGATCAACTCGATGCGGACGTACATCATGCTGGCGGTCTTCATGGCGCTGTGGTACATCCCGGCGGTCAATGACATGTTCTGGACGACGGTGTTCAGGCTCGCCTACACCTTTGGGGTCCCGCTTGAAATTGCGTGGGAGGGATTCTCGAGATTTAGGTTTTGGGCGTTATAAGACAACCTATGGAAGGGAGGGGGATAAATTTTTGGGGCTTTAACTTTACAAAAACGGTGAAATTTGTTATAATATAAGTGTAAATTTTCACAATATTTTATACTATGGATAAAACCGTGAATACCCAAAATACCCACCCTCACGTTATCATCATTGGTGCCGGATTTGCCGGCTTGGAAACTGCCCGCGGGCTGGCGAATGCCCCGCTTCGCATCACCCTCATCGACAGGAACAACCATCACCTCTTTCAACCCCTGCTTTACCAGGTGGCAATCGCCGGTTTGCTGCCCTCGCAGATCGCCCAGCCCGTCCGCACCATCTTTCGCCGACAGAAAAACCTTACCTTCCAGATGGGCGAAGTCACCGCCGTTGATTTTGACCGAAAATACGTCAAGCTCAACGGTTCTGCGATCGCCTATGACATCCTGGTGATCGCGGTCGGCGGGCGGACGAACTTCTTCGGTTTTGATGCGCTGGAGAGAGATGGTTACCAACTCAAGGACATCGACTCGGCGGTCCGCACCCGAAACCACCTGCTGTCACTTTTTGAGCAAGCCAGCCATGAGGGGGATGCCGAAAAGCGCAATGCCATGCTGACCTTTGTCATCGTGGGCGGTGGACCGACGGGCGTGGAGACGGCTGGCGCGCTGGCAGAACTGATCCGGCACGTGATGGTCAAGGATTACCCACAGTTGGACATGCGCGAGGCTTCCGTCATTCTCCTCGAGGCAACTCCAAACCTGCTCGGCGCCTTCCCGGATGAACTGCGCAGTGCCGCGCGAAGACTCTTGCAGGCAAAAGGCGTGGAGATCGGCTGAACACAAAAATGGCGGGTTACGAAGATCAGCGCATCCATCTGGAAGGAGGCGCCTCCATCCCGACCCACACCGTTATCTGGACGGCGGGTGTAAAGGCTGCCGTTCTGGCAGACCAGTTGGGCGTGGAGCAGGGCATGTCGGGACGCATTCGCGTTGAGCCGACCCTGCAGCTAGCGCGGCATCCTGAGGTGTTCGTGATCGGGGACGCGGCGTATCTTGTTGATGGGGGAGGACAACCGCTCCCCATGGTCTCACCGGTCGCGATCCAACAGGGAAAAGTGACTGCCGGGAATATCCGTGCCATGCTGTCCGGGCATGCGCCTGTTCCATTTCTCTACAGGGATCCGGGTTTGCTTGCGACCGTTGGCAGGAACGCGGCGGTGGCGCGCATCTTCGGTCTGTCCTTCAGCGGCTGGATCGCCTGGTTGATCTGGGTGGGATTGCACATCTACCGTATCATCGGGTTCCGCAACCGGCTGGCAGTGATGTTCAACTGGGCTTGGGATTACCTGTTCTACGAAAACCAGGCGCGCCTGATCACGAAGGAATGATGTCGGGCAGGAGGAGGTCAGTACCTGCAGCAGGGTAGAATTACAGCATGAGAAAAACCCCGACCATGATCTTCCTTCTCGCACTGCTCCTGGCAGGCTGCATCACGGTCTCCGTTGAAACGGAAGCGCCGACCGCGCCTGCCTTTGTCACCCTGACACTGCCTGCGACGCGCGCGGTGACGCCTCGCCCCTCGGAGACTTCGCTGCCCGCGAGATCGACCGGGACAGGCACAGCCGCATGCAAGGACGGCGCGGTGCTGCTCGAGGATGTGACCATACCGGATAATACCGTGGTCACCGCGGGGAAGGTGTTCACCAAGACCTGGAAATTCAAGAATACCGGCAAGTGCGCGTGGGCAGGGTACACGATCCAATATGCCAGCGGTGAGCGCATGAACGCGCCTGACTCCGCGCCCCTTCCGGAAACCGCGGCAGGTGAAACCGTGGACATTTCCCTTGACCTGACCGCACCCGCAGGGGATGGGACCTACACGACGCATTTCTCCCTGCAGAACGCGGCAGGCGAAGCGGTCCCGATCGGCATTGAGAACACATTCTATGTAAAGGTGATCGTCGGCGCAGGCGGCGCACCTGTCTCCACGCAGCCATTGCCTCCAGGAACGGGAGCTCCCGCTGTCACCATCGGAAGCATCAACATCTACTGCAAGAACAGCTACAGCGAAAATGGGGGCTATGTGCAGGAACTTGCCTCCCTGATCAACCAGGCGCGCAGGCAGGCGGGCATTCCGGAAGTGAACCTGAACCCTCTGCTCACGCAAGCCGCGCAGGGTCACAGCATCGACATGGCATGCAATAATTTCCTGGGTCACCAGGGATCGGACGTGGTTACATGATCGGCGCGCTGGTCAGGGAGTTGGGTTTCGCGGGATTCCAGGAGATCATCGCCATCGGCACGCCGCAGGATGCGATGTACCAGTGGCGCGCGGATGCTCCGCACTGGGAGATCGTGCTCAACGCGCTCACGACGCAGATGGGCATCGGGTATGCCTACAGCGCCAGCAGCGATCATGGGGGTTATTTCACGGTGGATTTTAGTGGGTAGTTAGGGGCGTAATGCGATTTGTCGCGATGGCAGGACTTTAACCTGGGTCGATGACATTGACCATATAAACCACCCAACTACCAAATTACTCACCCCATCTCCCTATACAAGAACCATTGACCCTTGCGTTCATCGACATTTTTCATGGCGCGGTCGTAGTAGAGGTCGAAGACCTGCCCGGTGTCGGTGCGGACGCGGAAGTAGAAGCGCCCGACGTTCAACGAACCGCGTCCCGCAGCAACCACTGCATGGGCAGGGCGCATGTTGCGGGCATAGCGCCCGCGCCGGGCGAAGTCCGCCCACTCGGAGAGGGACTCGGTGACGCGCCAGGTCTTCTCCCGCCAGATGAACCCGTTCGGGCAGGGCGGGGTTTTCTCGCGGACGGGCGGGGTGTCGAAGAGGACTTCGATGCTCTCGTCGTAAAAGTGGAGAGGGGATGAGTTCTGTCATTTTGAAATGAATAATCCTGTGAGTATCTCATAAGTTGCAAAGACGATTCCAATTCCAGACAATCGCACCAAAGAAGTAAAAGAGCAATTAGTTTTCGTTTATATCCAAGAAACAAATATCCCACTTGGTTACCGATTGGTCGAATGAAATCCTGTAACTCCAATTGAACTTGTTCGTCTCTGGATTTGAAAAATGGTTTGAATAACGCTGACCATAGCCCAGATGCCGAGTTCAATCGCGATCATGCCGTTGATAGCTTCCATCCTGGCGAGATAAGCGATCACAGACTGAGCGCTGTCAGGATTAGCAGATCACGCAGTGAGATTCTTCTTCATTCGGACTCTGGCGGATGGCGATCTTCTCAATGCGCGGTTTGGCGATGCGGAAGTAATCCAGGCATTTCATGAAGATGGAACGGTCGAGGCGACCGGCGTTGAAGACCACTTCCTCGTTCAGCTGGATGAGCGGGTCAGCCAGGATATCCAGTTCCTCGTTGAACCGGAAGGGCGGGATGGCGCCGATGACACAGCCGGTCATCTGCTCAGCTATTTCCCTTGGCGCGATGGCGGATTGTGATCCGTCATAAAGGGCGCGGATGGCTTTGAAGTCCACGCGGCAATCGCCGGGGACGTTGGCGAGCACATAGCGCGGCTCATGCTTGCCGAAGCGGATCATGACCACGATGGACTTGACCGCCTGCTGGACGCGGTTGCCGCGGATCTTTGCGATGTATTCCGTGCGCCCTTCGGGCACATGCTCGACGACGCGGTAGGTCGCTCCCTCGCGGTCGAGCAGGGCGCGCAGTTGTTCGTGGATGGAGGGGAGGAGAGCAGGCTCGGTCATGGTGTCATAGTGGAGCGGAATACCATTCCGCCTGACGGTCAAACATCCTTCTCTTGAAGACAGATCATGGTCGCCTGCATGATGGCGCACAGGGTCTGCTTCTCCTTCTCAATGGAGAAGAGTTTGCCTTCGCAGACGGTGAGAGTCCGCCCGGGCTTGATGACCTGACCCTCGGTATGGATATACTCGCCGCGGGCGGGGGAGAGCAGGTTGACCTTGAACTCCACGGTCAGGACGCGCGAGTCGGCGGGCATCAACGTGTAGGCGGCGAATCCACAGGCAGTGTCCAGCAGTGTGGCGGCAATGCCTGCGTGCAGGAAACCTTCCTGCTGGGTGATGCGCGCGCTGAACGGTATGTCCAGGTGGAAAATGCCGGGGCGCAGGGACACGATCCTGCCGCCCATGTCTGCCAGGAGTTGCAGACTTTCATAACTGGCGCGCACGCGGTTTTCGAAGTCCGGATCAGAGGGGATGAATGGTTTCATGGGATATGGTAATTGTACCGCGAGGGGCAAGCGTACCCTTGACAAACCGGGCGGAGGCGGGTATATTGCATACTAGTTTGTATCGCAAACCAGTATGCAGTGAATTAGGAAAGGAAGTGTATTATGAACACAGAACTGGATGTCAAATTTGTGGCGCGGAACGTCTGGCAGGATACCATGCGGGACGGCTTGATGGAACTCTTCATGGGTCTCTACCTGCTGCTGACCGGCATTGTCATCCTGGCGGATATGTCCGCCCTGTTCATCCTCCTGATGGTGTTCATCCCTCCCGTTGTCAGGAAGATGAAGGAACGCTACACCCACCCGCGGATCGGCTATGTCAAATTTTCGGAAGCCGAGAAGGGAACGGTCAGGAAGATCCTGGCGGCGCTGGTGGGAGGCGTGATCGCTCTCGGCATGGTGGTGCTGCTCTCCAGTGAGAACGAAAAGACGCGGGCGCTCTACCAGTGGGTGCCTCTTCTGCCTGCGCTGATCCTGGCAGCCGCGTTGTTCATCATGGGGAGAAGGACGGGTTTCCTCCGCTATTATCTTATGGCTGGTCCTATCGCTGGTCGCTGGGAGTGGCGGTCCCCCTGCTCGGCTTGACCGAGAGGATGGACAGCATCGCCGCCTACCTGCTGATCATGGGACCGGTGCTCCTGCTCTGGGGTGCGGTGATCTTCCTCACCTTCCTGCGGACCTACCCTGTGCGGGCGGAGGAGGCAGGATGACCCCGGATGAGACCCCCTATGCAGAGATCGACCGCCTGGTGCACGAGCCCGCGTGGCTGCACATC
The DNA here is from genome assembly GCA_963823545.1 of uncultured Chloroflexia bacterium. Lineage (GTDB taxonomy): Bacteria > Chloroflexota > Anaerolineae > Anaerolineales > Villigracilaceae > Denitrolinea. Next base: position 187,402 of record CAWGMC010000010.1, read on the forward strand.
CTGACGGTGCTCTCGCTCGTGGAAGGCGCGGACTTCCTGTTCCTGATGCGCCAGACCGGGCTGACCAAGGGGAATCTCTCCTCGCACCTGGGCAAGCTGGAGAGCGCGCAGTACGTGGAGATCCGGAAGGAGTTCGTGGAGAAGATCCCCCACACGGTGGTGATGATCACCCCTCCCGGGCGCGAGGCGCTGCAGGCATACCGCCGGAAGATGGCGGAGGTGTTGAAGAAGGTTCCGAAGAAGTAGAGGAAGGCGGGGATTGCAGATGCGAAAATCCCCGCGAAGCGGGGGACGGAGGAGAATGTATGGGGCGGGGAAACCCCGCCCCTTTTTTTATTCCACGGTAAACGTCCCGCGCTGGACGAGGTGGGAATCGATGTAGAGTTCCACGGTGTATTCGCCGGAGGCAAAGACGAACAGGGTGCTGTAGGCATAACTGATGGATTTTGCAGCGCCGCCCGATTCCTGCAGACCCCATGTCCCGATCACCCGCAGGTTGAGGTCTTCATAACCGTTGTGATAGACCTTCCAGACCTCGGATTGCCCGTTCACCGCGCCGCTGTAATCGAACAGGATGACCATCGAGTTGATGCCGGATGGGAAGGTGGTGGCGGTGTTGTACCGGACGAATGTACCTTTGCTGTCGTATTCCTCCTGCGCAAATTGGAAGGGGCTGGCGGTGAAGGTCACGTTGGGACTGGGCGCCCCGCCGTAGAATTCCAGGGCGGTGGTCGTCTCCTTGAGCAGCACCAGCATGTTGGTCGCCAGCGTGCGCAGTTGAGCCTGGTCGGCGGTGATGTTGGCGCGGCTGGGGACCTGCGACCAGGGCCTGGCGTTCCCGTCCAGCTCGAGCAGCAGGTTGTCAACATCCTGGGCGGAGGCGTCCATGTAATACCAGAAGGAGGAGGGGGGCTGGAGACCCTGCTCGTGCGCCCGGGTGACCTCCGCCACCGCGCCGTTGACCGCCTTGTAATATTCCGCCTCAGCCTCCGCGAAATCCCCGCGCACCATCAGCGCCAGGGCAAGGTTGAAGTGCACGCCGAGCAGGCTGGGGTCCTGCTCCAGGACGCGGCGGTCCAGGTCGACCGCCTCATCGAAGCGACCGACCATGTAGTAGGTCCAGCCGAGGTTCCAGCCCACGCTGGTATCAGTGCGCCCGGCTTTCCGGGCTGCCTGGAAATCGAGCAGGGCTGACTGGTAATCGCCGTTGCTGTAGTAGGCGTTGCCGCGTTCATAGAGCGCATTGGCATAATCGGGGAGGATCGTCAACGCCCGGTCAAAGTCCGCGATGGCACCCTCCATATCGCCGTACCAGGCTTTGCCCACCCCGTCCGCGTAGGCGTCGATGGCAGCCTCCGAGACGGTCGGGACGGGGAGGATCATGACGATCAGCGCCCACAGGCTGACGAGCACCGCGATGAACGTCCCCAGCCCGATGAAGACGCCGCGGATGCTGCCATGCAGGGTGGTGGAGAGACCATAGAGCGAGAGCGTGACCGCCAGCAGGGTGAGATGGACAATGAACGTGTTGGCGCGCTTGTTCCAGGCGTTGCTCAGTTCCCGGTAGGCGGTGAACCTTTCAGAGAGGCGCGTGCTTTCCACCAGGTAGGTATCCGCCTCGTAACGTGCAACATCCGGACCGTAACCGGAGGCGGGGTCGTAATAGGGGGCGGTGAAAATGGGCACCAGCGTGGCGATCTGGTCGCGCACCGCCCGGTAACGCGCGGCGGCCTCCGTGTCGCCCGCCAGTTCCGCGCCGAGGGCTTGCAGGTCCAGTTCGTACCAGGTCTGGTAGGCGCCCTGCCGGTCGTGGCTGACGCGCGTCTGCCCGGTGGCTTTCACCTGCATGGAATCGATGGCGTTCAGCGTGGACAGGCGTTCCGCCTCGTTGCTTTTGCCCGAGCTGTAGGTATGCATGGCGGTGATGATGGCAGCCAGGATGGCGACACTGGCGATCAGGAAGGAGATCAGTTTTTCGGCGGGGGTCTGGCGTGGAGGTGGTTTCGCTCATCTCAGCCTCCCTTACATGAGGATGTCAATGATCAGCCCCGCAAAGGCGCTGACCACCAGCAGGAACCCGCCCAGGAAGGCGAACAGGTACCTGACCTTGTGTTCCACGATCTGCGCGAGCGTGAAGAACCAGAAGGAAACGCCGAGCAGGATGAGCATTTGCACCAGCAGGTTGGACTTGCTGCGCAGCTGGTTTGCCTGCTCGTAATGTACATCGGCGCGCGTATCGCGGGCGCGCTGCTCGTCCGCCAGCAGTTCATCCGTCTCGCGCCGGCTGTCGTAGGTGCCGTCGGGCAGCAGGTAGCGCGAGGGGAAGAACACGGACTGCACGCCATAGGCGATGCCCCAGGAATCCGATTTCTGCTGTTCCAGTTCACTCTTATTGGAGGGGTTCGCCTGGATGGCATCGTAGAGTTTGTTCCCCAGTTCGTTATAGCGGGTGTAGATGAGGAAAGCCTGGTAATGCTCCGCGACCTTGATGGTGCTCAGCACCGCGGCCTCCTCAGAATTGACCGCGGCAACCAGCCCGTCAAAGTTCGCGTCGCTGGCAGCCTGGGATGCCGTCGCGGCGCGCCAGGTCACCAGTGCACTGATCACGGTCACGACTGCGATCATCGTCGCGGTGAAGGTCTTGAATTTTTCGGGTTTCATGCAGCCTCCATTGGCGTATGGATGGGACGAGTATAAACCAGAATCCGTTTCGAAAATTCCGTGATATAGTCACAGCACATGGAACACGACATCCACCTTTCCATTGGAACCAACCTGGGTGACCGGATCGCCAACCTGCGCGCCGCGCTGGGGGCGATGCCTCCCGAGGTGGAACCGGTCGCGATCTCGAGAGTGTACGAAACTCCCCCCTGGGGATACACCGACCAGCCCGCCTTCCTGAACATGGCTGTCCACGCCCGCACCGGGCTGGGACCCGAGTCCCTGCTCAGGAAGCTGAAACAGGTGGAGACCCGGATCGGGCGCAAGCCGGGCATCCGCTGGGGTCCGCGCCTGCTCGACATCGACATCCTGTTCTACGATGATCTCCTGCTCGACATGCCCGGGCTGGTCATCCCGCACAAGCGCATGCACGAGCGCGCCTTTGTGCTGGTCCCGCTGGCGGAGATCGCGCCGGAGCATGTCCACCCCGCCCTCGGCAGGAGCGTGCGCGAGCTGCTGGGGGAGGTGGATACCGGGGGGATCGTTTTGCATACCGAACAGATCTAAACGGTTGTCACGTTGGAAAAGTGATAGCCGTTTTTTGTCCTTCGTCCTATAATCGAAGGGCATAACAAATTCCAAACCATACTTCACGGAGTCTCCATGTCCAAAACCGATTGGATCAAGCAGGAAATCGAAAGCCTGCAAGCAGCAGGGACTGTACAACCGCATCCGCACCATCGGCTCGCCGCAGGGCGCCTGGCTGGTGGTGGACGGCAAGAACGTGCTGAACTTCTGCTCGAACAATTACCTCGGGCTGGCGAACCATCCCGACATCGTGGCGGCGGCGAAGAAAGCCACCGAGACGATGGGCATCGGTCCGGCGGCGGTGCGCTCCATCGCCGGCACCATGACCCTGCACGTCGAACTGGAGAAGCGCCTGGCGGCGTTCAAGGGCGTGGAGGCTGCCATCACCTTCCAGAGCGGATTCACCGCCAACCTGGCGACCATCCCGGCGCTGGTCGGCAAAGGAGGATGTCATCTTCTCGGACCGGCTCAACCACGCCTCCATCATTGACGGGTGCCGGCTCTCCGGCGCGAAGATCATCGCCTACGAACACAACGATCCCGCCTCGCTGGAGGAGCAGATCAAGGCGAACCTGAGCCAGTACCGCCGCGCGCTGGTCGTCACGGATGGCGTCTTCAGCATGGACGGCGACATCGCCCCCCTGCCCGCCATTTATGAGGTGGCGAAGAAATACGACATCCTGCTGATGGTGGACGACGCCCACGGCGAAGGCGTGCTCGGCAAGGGCGGGCGCGGCATCGTGGACCACTTCGGTCTGCACGGCAAGGTGGACGTGGAAGTCGGCACGATCTCCAAGGCGTTCGGCGTGGTGGGCGGCGTGGTGGCGGGGGACGCGGTCATCATCGAGTGGCTGCGCCAGCGCGGGCGCCCGTTCCTGTTCTCCTCCGCGGTGACCGTCCCGGACGCGGCAGCCTGCCTGGCAGCCATCGACCTGCTGGAGGATTCCACCCAGCTGGTGGACAAGCTGTGGAGCAATGCCAAATATTTCAAGGCGGAAATGAAGAACCTCGGCTTCAATACCGGCGTCAGCGAGACACCCATCACCCCGGTCATGCTGGGCGAGGCGCCGCTGGCACAGCAGTTCAGCCGCGAGTTGTTCGAGGAGGGCGTGTTCGCCATGGCGCTGGGCTATCCCGACCGTGCCGCAGGGCAAGGCGCGCATCCGCGTGATGATCTCCGCCGCGCATTCGCAGGATGACCTGGACAAGGGTCTGGAGGCGTTTGGAAAAGTGGGGAAGAAGTTGGGTGTGATCTCGTAGGGGCAGGGTCACCGTGCCACGTGTTGAGGAGATTGTTTATCATTGGGGCGGGATTGTCCCGCCCCAGCGGTATATTTTAGTGAACTGATAACATAGTGGAAGAAGGCAGGAAATATGAAATCAGAGAATCCTGCGTTTGAAAACAGCCTTGCATGCCTGCAGCATCCGTTGACGCTGCTGAGCATCGCCGTCCTCCTGCTCAATGACCATGTGCTGAAGGTGATCAACCCCTCCTGGCTGACGGGGAAACTAAGCGATTTTGCAGGATTGTTCTTCTTCCCGTTCATCCTCGCGGCGGGATTGAGCCTGGTCCTTTCCAAATTCGCCCTGTCAACCCGGAGCATCGGACAGCTTGCGTTTGGTGTCGTAGCTCTCTGGTTTGTGCTCATCAAGACCACTCCCATCGTGAACATGCTGACCGCCCAATTCGCCTCCCTGTTCATTGGCGCGCCTGCGCAGATAATTCTCGATCCCACCGATCTGATCGCATTAGTTGTCCTGCTGCCCGGGTGGAGGATGTGGACACAGCCCAAGCGCTTATTGCAATTGAAACTGGCTTATGCAATTCTGATCGTTGGTATTGTGGCTTCAATAGCATCTTCGCCAAAAGAACAGACTGTATATAATGTTACTGATCTAGAGTACTCCAAGGATGGGACGATTTATGCAATAGATAAAAAATCGTACAGTCCTGATTCGTATCAGATTGCGATTAGTAAAGATGGTGGTTTGACTTGGGAACATTCCTTTGAAGATACTAATATCTCCGCTGAATCAATAAAATATCCTATCTCTCAATGCTATACATATTTCGAGCCATATAGAGGAACAACTTGTTATCGTGTCACAAGTACCCGTAAATTGCAGATAAATTATCAAGTGATCGACATTAAGGATGATTGGTTTTCTGTCTTTGACTTTAATGATATCGTTGTCAAAGCAAATGATATGCTGATCTTTTCATGGGAGGGCAAGGATTTTCTTATTGTCGCCATTGGAGAGAGTGGAATATTGCGTCGCGAACTACCTAATGGCAATTGGGAGATTATTGGAGTTCTGTTGGCGACAACCAGGTAATGCGTTCAAATAGAAGTGAATAGATTATGCATCACAATCGCCGTTCCGTCCGCCTGCCCTATTAAGGGATGGAAGAATGAGATCAAAAAATCCCGCATTTGAAAACAGCCTTGCATGCCTTCAGCATCCATTGACCTTGTTGAGCATCGCCGTCCTCCTGCTCAATGACCATGTGCTGAAGGTGATCAGTCCCTCCTGGCTGACTGGGAAACTCAGCGATTTCGCAGGACTGTTCTTCTTCCCCTTTATCCTCGCGGCGGGATTGAGCCTGGTTTTATCCATATTTGATCTGTCACGGCAGGGCATCGGGAAGATCGCTTTTGGCATCGTGGCGGTCTGGTTTGTGTTGCTCAAGACCACTCCCATCGTGAACATGCTGACCGCCCAATTCGCCTCCCTGTTCATTGGCGCGCCCGCGCAGATAATTTTTGATCCCACCGATCTGATCGCATTAGTTGTCCTGCTGCCTGGGTGGAGGATGTGGAAACACTCTCGATTAACAAATCCCACTAGATTCGCTTATGTGGCTTTGTCAATTGGTGCAATTGCTGTAATGGCGAGTTCAAGCATAGAGCATACCGTGCATAACGTTACTAATTTGGAATATGGTGGAGATGGAATTGTTTATGCCGCGGACAGGGTGACATTTAGTTCAAGCTCCTATCCCGTTGCTCAAAGCGTGGATGGAGGTGTCACCTGGGAGAATAGCACAATCAATAAAATATATGAAAATATGTTGCCAGTCCAGTATTGCAGTCGCCAGGAAGCCGCTTATTGTGTTTCGCGTTACTTTTCGCCATGATTTAATGGAATCTTTTGACAAAGGAGTGCATTGGAAAAGGGTATCCTTAAGCTATATTATTGTCCCAAAGGATTTGATCTTATTCGAATGGAAAGGAAATGAATACGTTATTGTGGCGATAGGAAAACAAGGCATTCTACGTCGCAAATTGCCTGATGGCGAGTGGAATCGTGAGGAGGTTCTAGGAGCCGGGGAGGAACTATTTTTTACCTCGAATATTTTGGCTGCATTGGGCGTTGTCAAGGGAGAAATAATAATTTGGTTGGGTGTTGCATTTCTTGCTTTGCTGATTACCCATGTGTCGATTTGGGATAGATTGGAAAAAGACAAATCAATAGGTAATCTAAAGAAATGGTTGATGCAGTCCGGTAAAGTTGCAATTATTTTTATTATGTTGGAAGCAACCATCGCATACCTGGTTATTGGGTTGGCGTTCATTTCCCCATCCTTTTTTTTATCCTGGTCAGACAATCAATGGATTTTGTTTTATACATTATCGATCGGATTAGCGGTTTTTTCTCCATTTGCATGGTTGTTGATGGAAACCGATAAATGGATAATGAAGGAAACACCAGACCGCGCTGTTAGATCCATAATGGTCTTTTTTTGTGCTTTAACTACGATTAGTGTTTTTCTGATTGGGGTTTTACCTTTGCCATTTTGGGCATTGGGAATTATTGAAAGATACCAATGGGCATTGGCGTTATCGATTAGCATTTCAATATTTATTACTGCATTGGGATATTTCCTAATTCATCGAATTCAAATTAATGGAAGTTGATTTGTCGGATCATCATCGCCGTTCCGTCCGCCTGAAGGGATATGATTATTCGCAGGCAGGCGCGTATTTCATCACCATCGTGACGTGGCAACGGTTGATGTTATTTGGGCGATGGATGACGAAAACCCCCTTAAATGACACGACCCCCGGATTACCGGGGGTCGTGTTTTTCGTGTGACATTATTTGGCTTTGACGGTGATGGTCTTCGGGCGGACTTCCTCTGCCTTGGGCAGGCTGATGGTCAGGACGCCGTTCTCGAACTCGGCTTTCGCCTTGTCGGCGACCACCTCGGTCGGCAGGTTGAAGGTGCGCTCGAAGGAACCGAAGCGCTGTTCGCGCAGGTGGTAAGCCCGTTCCTTGGTCTCGGTCTCCTGCTTGAACTCACCTTTAAGCGAGAGCATATCGCCGGTAATGGAGATCTGGACGTCGTCGGCTTTCAGCCCGGGCATGGCAGCCTTCAGGATCACCTCGTCATCGGTCTGGTACAGGTCAACTGCAGGTGCCTGCCAGCCGCCCGTTGTGGCGACCGAAGGGGTGAACGCGTCGTTGAACAGGCGGTCCATCGCTTCGCGCAGGGTGATCACATCACGCATCGGTTCAAAATGAATTAGATTGGACATGGCAAACTCCTTTCTTAGAGGTTGGATTTTCGCCCCAAAATATAAACAGCCTGCGTAAGAAATACGCAAGCTGTTCGTAAAAAATTTGTCAAAAATTATTGACGGCTGTTGGGTCGCCTGCTACTTCCTGCGGTAATCCACGAAGCGGTAGCCCACGCCGCGCTCGGTCAGGATGTACTTGGGGTTGGCGGGGTCCTTCTCCAGCTTCTGGCGCAGGTAGTTGATGTACAGGCGGACGTAGTGCGGTTCGTCGCGGTACTCGTAGCCCCAGACCTTCTGCAGCAACTGGTCGTGCGAGACCACCCACCCGGCATTCTGGACCAGGTGGAAGAGCAGGCGGTATTCGGTCGGGCGCAGCTTGACCAGCTTGCCCTCCAGCCAGATCTCGCGGCGGTCGAAGTCGATCTTCAGGCGCTCGTCCACCTCGATCAGGTCGTGCATCGAGCCGCCGGCGCCCTCCGTGCGGCGCAGGACCGCCTTGATGCGGCTGACCAGCTCGCGCGGGCTGAACGGCTTGGTGATGTAATCGTCGGCGCCCAGTTCGAGGCCGCGCACGCGGTCGTCCTCCTCGCCCTTGGCGGTCAGCATGATGACCGGCACGGTGCTGATCTCCCGCAGCGTCTCGAGCACGTCAAAGCCGTCCATGTCGGGCATCATGACGTCCAGCAGGATCAGGTCCGGGTTCACGTCGCGCAGCCTGCTGATCGCCTGTTTCCCGTTGAACGCCTCGGAGACGACAAAACCGTCATGCTCCAGGTTCATGCGGATGAAGCGTACCATGCGCTCCTCGTCATCCACGACGAGGATCTTTCTCCGGTCAAATTCCTCAGGCATACAGCTACTCCCTCACAAAACTGACGATCTCTTCGGCTTCCTCGCCGCTCAGGACCTCGATGAAACTGATGCGGTCCAGGGGCCAGATCACCTTGATGGCGCGCGAGTTCGATGTAATGGATGTCCTTCCCATCCCGGCGGCGCGGGTTGATGACCGTGATGACGGTATCGGTTGCCTTGGGGAGCTCCTCCACCTCTCCGGCGATCGGCTCCTCCCCTGAAATGTGCAGCAAAACGATGTTTGACATGGCATCCCTTTCCGGGCTGGCTAATGCAGCAGCACCTGGAATTTGAATTTTCCGAGCGCCACCACGTCGCCGTGGTTGAGCAGGCGTTCCGTGTTGGGCATCAGGCGCTTGCCGTTCAGGTAGGTCCCGTTGGCGGACCCGAGGTCCATGATGGTGATGCGCTTGCCGTCCCGTTTGAGCAGGGCATGCAGGCGCGAGACCCCCGCGGCATAGGCATCGTACGCAGACAGGTCCAGGTCCGGCAGCACCGGCTGACCTTCGGTGAGGCGCCCGATGGTGTATTCATTGCGTTCCACCAGCGGCAGGATCCTGCCGCTTTGCATCAGGTGCAGGGAACCCCAGGCATTCTCCTTCAGCGCGGATTTGGGAGCCAGGGGCGCGGTCTGCCGGGCGACCGCCACCACCTTGTCCGTCTTGATGGAGCGGGTGGAGATCGCCGCCTCGGTCAGCTGCGCGCCGCATTCCGCGCAGAAGATGGCGCCGAGCGGATTTTCATGCCTGCAGTTCTCACATCTGATCATTCTTTGGTCTTTCCCTCCATCAACAAGGCGCGGGTCGCATACTTGATCTCCTTGTCACCCGCCGGTGAAAAGGAGCCTTTGCGCTGGAGGTTCTCCGCCTCCAGCAGGACGGTGTTGGCAATTTCCTGGTGACCCTGCTCCAGCAGGTGGGCAGCCAGGTGCTTGAGGGAACGGGTGGCGTTCTCCACTTCCCCCGCCTGTGACTCCTTGCGGGCGCGTTCCTGCATGCGGTAAAGCGTCAGCCGCGAGAGCGCCTGGACAATATCCGGCGGCGGCGGGGCATCCCCGGGTTCCTCCTCGACCGCCCTGGCAAGGTTCAGCGGGATCGGCGGCGGGGGGATCGGGCGCGACGCCATCGTGACCTTCAGGGTCCCGTCCAGCAGACCCGTCATCGTGGACTTAAGCGCAGCGGGCTGTACCTTGAATTCGAACAGCACGCTCAAGCCCACATCCCGCAGGATGGGTCCCAGGTTCATGCTCTTCCCGGGCGATACCGGTCCGCTTTCGGGCTGCAGGCGGAAGACATCCTGCAGGAGCACGCCATCGCCCAGGTTGCCTTCCAGCGTGACCTCCTCGGCGATCAGCCGCGAGAGGTCGCGGAATTTTTCCGAAAGCAGCCTGTGGATGTCCTGCGGTCTGGCAATATAGTGACTGGTGTTGCCGGTGCGTCCCGCCACCTGGTCCAGGAAGGTGTCGTTCCAGCCTGCACCGAGTCCCATGGCGCTGATGCCGATGCCCGACTGCGAGGCGGCTGCCGCCAGTTCAAGGCAGGCCGCTTCATCCCCGTAGGTGTGACCGTCGGTCAGCAGGATGATGTGGTTGACGTGGCGTGCATCCACGCCCTGCTGCACTTCCTTCAACCCGGCTTTCAACCCCTGCAGCAATTCGGTCGCCCCGCCCGCCTGCATATCGCGGATGCGGGATTCCAGTTTCTGGCGTTCCCTTGGATGGGCGGCGGGGATGATCACCTCGGCGCGGTCACTGAAGGCGACCACGCTGAAGATGTCCTCCTCGCGCATATCCCGCAGGAAGTGGACCGCCGCCGCCTTGAGCAGGTCCATCTTTTCATCCTTCATGGAGGTGGAGCGGTCCAGCACCAGGCAGACATTCAGGGGTGGGACGGGGAGCGCTTCCTGCTCGTGGCGGGCGTGCAGGTTCACCAGCGCATAGATCAGCTGGTCTTCATCCAGCCGGACGAGCTGCGGGCGGCTGTATTGGATCTCATGCAGGATGGGACCGGAAGAGGTTTCCTCCGGGGGCAGCGTGGCGTCATACTCCATGCGCCGCCGTGGATTGGAAAGGGTTTCGTAGGCTTGCTGGACCTCGAGGAAGATCTCGGTATCCCCGGGTGCCACGTTCCTGTCGGGGTGCAGACGCTGCGCGGCCTCCAGGTAGGACCGCTTGATCTGCTCCTGTGTGGCATCCCGCAGGATGCCAAGAATGGCGTAATAATCCGTTACCTGGGGCATGCAGGATCTATCCCGTCAACTGGACGAGTACCACGCTGATGTTATCCGGTCCGCCCGCGGCGTTGGCAGCCGCCACCATGCTCTGGCAGGCCTGCTCCAGGTTGGGGGATTCGCGCACCGCGCGCAGGATCTCCTTTTCCGGCACCACGCCCCACAAGCCGTCACTGCACAGCATCAGCAGTCCCGCGGCGGGGAAGGGGATCGTGAAGATGTCCGGTTCCAGTTGCTCGCCCTGTCCCAGGGCGCGGTACAGCACGTTCCGGTTGGGGTAGTTCTCGGCTTCCTTCTGGCTGATGTGCCCGAGTTCTTCCAGGCGTTTGACCAGCGAATGGTCGCGCGTGATCGTTTCGATGCGCCCGTCCGAGTGGATCATGTAGGCGCGGCTGTCGCCCACGTGGGCGATCGTCATCTGCTGACCCAGGATCAACGCGGCGGTCAGGGTCGTGCCGCTGCCGGGTGCCTCGCGCTGGATCATTTTCTGCGCCTCGTCCACCGCCGCTCCCATGATCTCCTGCAGCGATTCGTCCGGCGCTTCGGGTTTCAGGTTGAACAGCAGGGGCTGGAATTTTTTCAGGATGCTGCCTGCCACGGTGCGGATGGCGGTATTGCTGGCGATCTCGCCGAACTGGTGACCGCCCATGCCGTCCGCCACCATGTACAAGCCGAAGGGCGTGTTGCCCCCGTTTCCCGCCATGGTGTACGTGACTGCCAGCAGACTGTCCTCGTTCAGGTCGCGCTGCTTTCCAACGGATTGTCCGCAGGCTGCGATGAGTTGGTGGACCTCGTAACGCTTGCCGGACCCGCTGATGATGGACTGGACCTGTTTTTCATCCAGCGGCGCGGTGACGATCGAGTCGGGAGGCGTGGGCTGCTTATTGAACAACCTGCGGAAGAAATCAAGCACGGAGGACTCCTTTTTCACGCCAGCAGGGCATACACCTGGTGGTCGGTGGAACCAATGTAGACGATATCGTCAAAGATGAGCGGCGCGCCGGTGATGGGACCCTGGGTGGCGAATTTCCAGCGCAGGCGCCCGCTCCGGTATTCGAGGCAGTAGACCTGCCCGTCGACCGAGCCGAAATAGACCGAATCCCGGAAGATGACCGGTGACCCGGCGACCTGGTGTTCGGTGCGGAAGCGCCACAGTTCCCGTGCGCTCTGGGTTTCCAGGGCATAGATGAACCCGTCCGCCGCGCCGGTGATGACGATGTTTTCCGCCACCGCCGGCGAGGAGATGGTGCTCTTGCCCAGGCGGAAGCGCCAGACCAGCCAGCCGTTGCGGGCGTCCAGCGCATACAGGGTGCTGTCCATCGAACCGAAATAGACGGACGTCCCGGCTGCGATCGGGGAGGAGGTGATGGAGCGCTTCGCCTGGAAGCGCCACTTCAGTTCCCCGCGAAAATCAATGGCATAGAAATCCCCGCTCTCGTTGCCGACGTAGACCAGTTCATTGGCAATGTACGGCGTCGAGCGGATGGCTGAAGAGGTCTCGAATTTCCAGGCTGCCCGCCCGGTGTTCACGTTGACCGCGTGCAGGTGGTGGTCGTCCGAGCCGATGAAGGCATGCCCCTCGGCGATGCGCGGCGAGGAGCGCACCGGGACCATCCGTGTAATAGGTCCACACGACCTTGCCGGAGCGTGCCCCCACCACGTGCAGGCGCTTGTCCTCCGAGCCGAAAAAGACGTTGCCCTCGAAAATGGCGGGGCGCGAGACGATGCCGCCATCGGTGGGATATTTCCACAGGAATTTCCCGTCGGCGGCGTTCAGCGCGTACAGGTTGTTGTCGTACGAGCCGATGAAGAGCGTGCCCTGGTGGATGGCGGGCGTGCCGCGGATCTCGTCCTCGCAGGTGAAGGTCCACAGGGGTTTGATCGCCGAGCTCTGCAGGTTGGTGGTGGGCATGTGCGAGAGCATGCCGGTCTTCCGCCCGGCAGCCATCAGCGCCTCCTTCATGGCTTCCGCGGAGGGATATCTCTCCGTCGGGTTGTATTGGAGCGCCGTGGTGATGACCGTCTCCATTTCAGTGGATACGGCGGGATTCACTTTGCGGACCGGGCGTTCGGTGAACGAGAAGGGCGGTTCCAGCCGGGGGTCGCGCCGCGTCAGGGCATGGTGCAGGGTGGCGCCCAGGGCGTAGATGTCCGCCAGCGGGGTCGCCTCGCCGCGGTACTGCTCGGGCGGGGAATAGCCCTCCGTGCCGATCATGGTGCCCTTGATGCCGGTCTGGAAGGGCTTGGCGATGCCGAAGTCCACCAGGATCACGTCGCCGTTGTGGTTGATCATCACGTTGGAGGGCTTCATGTCGCGGAAGATGATCGGGTCGGGTTTGTGCGCATGCAGGTATTCGAGCACGTCGCAGAGTTGGATGCTCCAGGTCAGCACCTGCTCCTCGAGCAGGAAGCCGTCCGTTTCCGAGATGATGGCTTCCAGGTCCTTGCCGTGGATGAATTCCAGCACCAGGTAGGAGCGGTCGTCCTGCGAAAAGTAATCGTAAATGCGCGGGATGGATGGGTGGTTGAGCGTCGCCAGCAGGTTCGCCTCGCGCTCAAAGTTCTGGACAATGGTCTTGCGCACCAGCGGGTCGGGCGCCAGGTTCACCATCTCCTTCACCGCCACCAGCTTCACCACGTTGGGGAAATGCAGGTCGCGGGCACGGTAGACCGAGCCCATCCCCCCGATGCCGATCACATCCTGGATCAGGTAGCGTTGGGAGAGCGTTGTGCCGGCTTGGAGCTGCCTGCGGGTGGATGGACTGTTGCCTTCGTTCAAAGGGTCAGTGATCTGGTGGGTATCCAGGGGACATCCTCCTATGTGGATGGATTATATTGCTCAAAGAAGGGATTGGCAATACGTGCCTTGTGGGATATCCCTTCATATTTGATAGCAATTTCCCCTGCTTGCCCCTTTTTCAATTCCAATGTATCCTTAAAGCACTTTCCCCCTCTTGTACCCGTACTTTGGAGGTACCCATGCCCGTCCCCGTCACTGAAAAATACGAGCGCTTTGGCTGGCCTTCGCTCGAACGTCCCGACCTGCCTCCCCCTGCCGGCTGGAGCCTGCCGCTCATCAACTCGGTCAGCCGCATTTACCAGCACTCCCTCTCCCCGGACGGGGAGAAGATCGCCTTCATCTGGAACCGCGAAGAGCTGGCGGATATCTATGTCATGTCCTCCAAGGGCGGATTGGCCCGGGCGCATCTCGTTGAACCGCGCCGGCACCCCCTACTGGTGGGACCGCGCCCCGCAATGGTCGCCGAACGGGCGCTGGCTGGCTTTCCGCATGAACAGGCACGTCTACCTGTCCGACATGAAGGGCGGCATCCCCGCCAAGCTGCCCATCCCGCTGGATGCCAGCGCCTCCCCCGCCTGGCTGCCCGACAGCAACCGGCTGGTCATCAGCCTTCAGCCGGACGAGTTCCCCCACCTGCACCTGACCGACCGCCAGGGCACCTTCCTGCGCGCCCTGACGCGCGACGACGGCGAGGATGCCGACCCGCGTCCCTCCCCCGACGGGAAATCCGTTGCCTACGTCCACTGGCCGGATAACGACCGCAACCGCCGCGACATCCGCATCGCCGACATCGAATTGGGCAAGACCCGCGTCCTGGTCGGCGCGCCCAGGATGAAGGACTGGTTCCCGCGCTGGTCGAAGGATGGCAAATGGCTGGCGTTCCTCTCCCAGCGCACCAACTTCAACCAGGTCTGGCTCGTCCGCCCGGATGGCACCGACCTGCACCAGCTCACCGACCTGGGCGCCAACGTGGAGGAGTTCTCCTGGTCGCGCGACGGCACGCGCCTGGCGATCATCATCAACCGCAACGGCAAGCTTGACCTGGCGATCACCGAGGTCAGCTCGGGGAAGACCGAGGACCTCAAGGTCGGGCACGGCGTCTACTCGCGCCCGCAATGGAGCCCGGATGGTTCCTTCATCACGGTCGAATATGAAGACCCGCTCACGCCCCCCGACATTTACCGGATCGATCTGCCCGGCGGCAGGATCCGGCAGTTGACCTTCTCCAATCCGCCCGCGCTGGCGCGCCTCAAGCTGGTCATGCCCGAGGAGGTCGTCTATAAAAGCTATGACGACCTGGAGATCGCGGGACTGCTGTACAAGCCCAAGCGTTCGAATGGCGCCGCCCTGGTCCACCCCCACGGCGGACCCACCGAGCAGTTCGGTTACACCTGGGAGATCCTCATCCAGTACCTGGTGGCAAAGGGCTACACGGTGCTCTGCCCCAACTACCGCGGTTCCACCGGTTACGGGCTGGCGTTCGAGCACGGCAACTACAACAACTGGGGCGTCGGCGACGTGCAGGATTGCCTGTACGGCGCGAAGTACCTGGCGGGCTTGCACAACATCAAGCCCAAGATGCTCGGCATCTACGGCTCGAGCTACGGCGGTTACCTGGCGGTGGCCTGCCTGGCGCGCGACCCCGAGTACCTGTTCAGCTGCGGCATCAGCCAGTACGGCGACGCCTCCCTGGTCAGTTCCTGGGCGCAGTGCGACCGCAACACGCGCCTCTACACCGAGATGCAGATCGGTCACCCGTCCGCCAACTGGGATGTCTTCATCGGCGGGTCAGCCATCCTGCAGGTGGAACACATCCGCAAGCCGCTCCTGCTCCTGCATGGATTGGAGGACGAGGTGGTGGTGCCGCAGTCCTCCGAGGAACTGGTGGAGGCTCTGCGCCGTCACAGCAAGACCTTTGAATACAAGACCTACGCCGGGGAACCGCATGGCTTCCAAAAGAATGCCACCATCCTGGATGCCTACACCCGCCTCGAGCGTTTCCTGGACTGGTACCTCCTGCCGCCTGCCATCCCGCCCCTGCCCCTGGGTGAACCGCCTGACGAGCAGGACGACTGACCATGACCGAATTCTTTCAATACGAAGACCTGACCTGGCCTGAGGTCGCCGACCTGCCGCGCGACCTGCCGCTCATCCTGCCTCTCGGTTCGATCCCGGACCTGGAGCGGGTCGCCGCGCAGTTGGGTTCCCCTGCCCGCATCGGTCTCCTGCCAGCCTTTCCATTTGGCTGGCGCGGCAGCGGGCTGGAGGTCCCCGAGCCGTTGTTCTCCGCCTATGTCAATAATCTGCTGGAGAGCCTGCGCGAGGATGGCTTCACGCAGGTCCATGCACCTGCGCCTCAGGGGGGCGAATTGAGTTTTGGTTCGGGGGGCTTGATCCAGGAGACTGTGGAACCCCTGCCTCCCGATTCCGAACGCGGCAAGGTCATCCTGATTCCCATCGGTCATACCGAACAGCACGCCCTGCATCTCCCGCTGAACGTGGATACGGTCATTATCGATGCCATCGCGCAGGGGACGGTGGGCAGGATTCCCGAACAGGCATACACGCTGCCCGTCATGCCCTACGGCGTCAGCACGCACCGCGCCTCCTTCGCCGCGACCATGAACGCCGGCGGGCGCGCCTTCGAGGATTTCTGGCTGGCGGTCATCGATACCCTGGTGGCGCGCGGCTTTGACCGCTTCTACTTCATGAGCGGGCACGGCGGCAACATGTCCTTCCTGGTGAATATCGTCAAGTACGCGGGCGAGCGCCACCGCCGGATTTTCTGCGCCACCTCCTTCCTGCACACGGCAGGCAGGATCGGCGCCGCCGCGCTGGAGAAATACCGCACCTCGCCCATCGGCGGGATGGGTCACGCCTGCGAACTGGAGACCTCCTTCATGCTGCACCTGCGCCCGGAGTTATGCCACATGGAGCGCGTGGTGGATGAGACGGATTTCGTCTCCACGCCCGATTACTACATGGACTGGATCGAGGGCGGCAGTCTCATCGCCAACCCGCCCTGGGATGATGACAGCCAGACCGGCGCCTACGGCGCGGGCAGTCATGCCAGCGCGGAGAAGGGACGCCTCTGGCTGGAGGCTGCGGTCGAGGAGAAGGTCGGTCACGTGGCGGAGATCCACGAACAGCACCGCCGCCGCGAAGAAAGGCAGGAACGCGGGTTATGGGTTGTGGGGGAAGAAGTGACAGGGAAAATCGCTTCTGGAGTTGACATAAAATCACCAAATGGGTATGGCTCGGCATATTTGTTTTGCTTCTGGTTGGTTCGGAATCTGGTATCTGGTGATAAGTATGTAAAATGTCGACTTGACTTTAGACGGGCGAATTACAGTTGACCCATCTGATCCGATGTGAATCAAACCGGTGATCAAAGATGAAGGCGAACGACCGCTTTCCAGTGTTCGGTTTTTCGTAGACGATACTTACAACAAATACACCGACGTTGGAGGAGGAGCAATTACGAATGGAAGGTGAGACCAGAGTTTTTGTGTGGATACCAGGCATGTAAAAACGGAGAATGGATGTCTATCCGGAAATGCCCTCAAGGATTTGAGTTGCTGCCTCTCCGCGCTTGCAGAGCGGACAAATATGGGTGAAACGACATGAGATTGCGTTTTGATCACAGATGACCTGATGTTCCGACTGCAACTCCACTTCCGCGAGCACGGGTTTGCATTTCGTGACGAGCGTGGCGCTGCATGCGTGGAAAGAGTGAATTGACTGATTTGGCGATTGCTCCTGAAGGAACAATAGGTTATCAGTGCTTGTGAGATGGAGTTTCAAAATTCGAATGCCGGAAATGAAGAGTGGATCAAATACAATGTGTTGTGACGGATTGATTACGGATATGCTGATCTTCGATTAGCGTTTCAGACGAAGTTGTACTTTGGTTTGCCACAAGAGGAGTGCGGATCGAGATTCGATGGTTCGACATGGCATCATTTACGGAATCGTTGAGCATTGGCAGATAGCATGCGTATGGAAGATCGCTGTTGAAGAAGATGGTTTGGTGCTGGATTTTGCAACATCAGAGGGGGCGTCGATGTATGATCCTAATGTAAAATACTGTGCATTCCTTTACGGAGAAGGATGGCTTGGTGAATAATATTATTGAATTTTGTTGCCGCTGCCCCGGATGGCTCAGTATGGTTGTTCAGCATTTTCCGACGAAGTTTTTGAAGTTGGATTGATCAGAGCGTCGAAATGGTGCTCCACGGTGGCAGACATATTGTTGATTTCCGAAGCTTGAGAAAGGTTCCCTTTATGCTCCAATTGGAGGTTTTGATGATATTGATTTTCAATCAGACCAATCCATTTGGTTTGCAGGGTATGACGGTGTGGCACATTTCTTCACGGCATTAGATAAATGGGATTTGTACAACGAAAATACTTTGCATGGGGCATTTCGTGGTTTTGCCACTTCGCTAGCGATAGAAAAAGATGGTTCCATTTGGATTGGAGGAGGGGGTTCTGAACCAATGATTGATCATGGATGTTTAACACGGATAAGACAGGCGATGACATTTGGAGTTCCTATGATAAACGAGATGGCATTCCAAGCGTTGGAGGCAGGAAGATGGCGTGGTGGCAATCGCAAATGACGCCAAACGGATGAATATGGATTGGCACAAAGGAACATGTGACACGTTGTGTGTTTCCGGGGCAATAAAACAAGGATCAATACTCCGTAGTTCATCCGCCTCCCATTGTATAATCCCCTCATGTCCAACTACAAATTCCACCATCCCATCGAAGTCCGCTACGGCGACCTCGACCCGCAGGGTCACCTCAACAACGCCAAGTTCGTGACCTTCTTCGAGCAGGCGCGCATCCAGTACATCCGGCACCTGGGTCTCTTCAAGGCAGGGCAGTCCTTCATGGATATCGGTGTGATCCTGGCGGATATCCATATCGCCTATAAGAAGCCGGTCGAGTGGGGCACGCCCGTCAAGGTCGGCGTGCGGACCCTGAAGATCGGCAACAAGTCCATGACCGTGGAACAGACCGTCGTCCACGCGGAAACAGAGGAGCTGTACGCCATCGGCGAGGCGGTGATGGTCGCCTACGATTACCACGCCGCCAAGTCCATCCCCATCCCCGACGAGTGGCGCGAGGCTGTCCGCAAACTGGAGGGCGTCCAATGAACCTGCCTGAGATCAACACATCCCATCTGCTCGATTTCCTCGTCCGCCTGCTGAACACGCCCTCTCCCACCGGGTTGGCGGAACCGGCGCTCGACCTCATCGAAAAGGAACTGTCCGTCTTCCCCGCCCTGCAGATGCACCGCACCCGCAAGGGCGCCCTGCTGGTCCGCTGGCAGGGACAGGCGGACGACGCCCCGCGCGCCCTCACCGCCCATGCCGATACGCTCGGCGCCATGGTCAAGGAGATCAAATCCAACGGCCGGCTGAAACTGACCAAGATCGGCGGTTTCGCCTGGAACACCGTCGAGGGCGAGGGCTGCAGGGTCTTCACCTCGGATGGGGGCAAGGTGCGCGGCTCGCTCCTGCTGGACAAGTCCTCCAGTCCACGTCCACGGCGGGGAGGTCAACGAGACCCAGCGCGAGGATGAGAACATGGAGGTCCGCCTGGATGCCCGCACCACCTCCGCATCCGGCACCGAAGACCTGGGCATCCGGGTCGGCGATTTCGTGGCCTTCGACCCGCGCGTGGAAGTGACGGACGGCTTCATCCGCTCGCGCCACCTGGACGACAAAGCCTGCGTGGCCTCCATCGTGGCCGCGCTCAAGTCCCTGCTGGAGGCTGGTCAGGTTCCCGAACAGACCATCTACGTGCTGATCAGCAATTATCGAAGAGGTCGGTCACGGCGCCTCGGCTGGCATCCCGCCCGAGGTCTGCGAACTGGTGGCGGTGGATATGGCTGCCATCGGGGCGGGCCAGGCCTCCGACGAGTATCACGCCACCATCTGTGCTCAAGGACAGCGGCGGACCCTATCACCACGGCTTGAGCAACCAGCTGCGGGCGCTGGCCGAGGAGAACGGCATCCAGTACAAGGTGGATATTTACCCGTACTACGGCTCGGACGGCGAGGCGTTCTGGCGTGCCGGCGGCGATGTGGCGGTGGCGTTGATCGGTCCCGGCGTGGATGCCTCCCACAACTACGAGCGCACCCACACCGAGCGCCCTGATCGCCACGACCAAATGGGTCATGGCATATCTACTAAGTTGATTAATTGTCATTGCGAAGGGCACTGCAGCGTAGCGACGAAGCAATCTTCCGTTCACAGGTACTGCAAGCACTATCGTTGCAAGTTCGCCTCGCTCCAATGACAATGGATGAAAAGTATGAAATTCGATGCCGGTCTGCCCTCCTCCCGTTGAAGGACGTCCCGCCTGTCGCCGAGGCTGCGGAGAAGATCGGCTTCGACGCGCTCTGGACGCAGGAGACACAGCACGATCCCTTCCTGCCCTGCGCCTTGATCGCCGAACATACCTCGAAGACTGCAGCTTCGGCACGGCCATCGCGGTCTCGTTCGCGCGCTCGCCCGGCCAATCTGGCCTACACCGCCTGGGACCTGGCTCAGCGCAGTCGGGCGGACGCTTCATCCTCGGGCTCGGCACGCAGGTCAAGGCGCACATCGAGCGGCGCTTCGGCATGCCCTGGCCCGAATCGCCGGTGGGCAAGCTGCGCGAGCAGATCCAGGTGATCCGCGCCTTTTGGGACTGCTGGCAGAACGGGACGAAACTGAATTTCCGAGGGGAGTATTACAAGATCACGCTGATGTCGCCGTTCTTCAACCCGGGCCCCATCGAACACCCCGACATCCCCATCTATATCGCCGGCGTCAACACCGGGCTGGCAAAGCTGGCCGGTGAAATGTGCGAGGGCTTCCACGCCCATCCTTTCCACAGTCCCCGCTATCTGCGCGAGGTGATCCTGCCCGCCATGAGAGGGCGCCGCGCACAAGGGCAGGCAGCGCAGGATGTGAGCATCTCGGTCACGGCATTTGTCGCCACCTCCCCCGAAGAGGAGAGCTTCGCCCGCATGCAGATCGCCTTCTATGCCTCCACGCCCTCCTACCGTGCCGTGATGGACCTGCACGGCTGGGGCGAGGTGGCGGATAAGCTCTCGGCTTATGCCGAAAAGGGGGAATGGGCGGAGATGCCCATGCTCATCACGGATGAGATGCTGGAGCAGTTTTGCCTGAGCACACGACGGAGAAACTGGCAGCTGAGCATTGCAGGAACGCTATGAGGGCATTGCCGACCGGCTGACGCTCTACACTCCCTTCGTCCCGGGCGAGAAGGATGATTGGTGGAGGAACCTGGCGGATAGTTTATAAGATGCTTGCCAAGGAGGACGGGGACAAAACGAGTCGAAACGAATTTCGCATAAGCTAGCCGGGATCTTAATATATTATGCGCATGTTGTGTCAATGAGTATAGGAGAATGCGGTTGAAGGTTGGGGGAATGGATAATGGTTAATGGAGAATGGTGGAGGCGAGTTCCAGGTTCCAAGGGGGATGGAGAAGTTGACCTGGCGTCGCCTCGGTTGAGACAGCGGGGTTGCATGTGCAAGACTCTCAACGAGTCGCATCGTTGGAGTGGACGAGGGTAATACTTGTGGTAATGATTTTACCAGTGAGAGGATCAATGAATATCTCGAATTCGGTGTTCGATTATTAACAGTAATACTGCAATTTTGAAACAATTACGAGATTTTAGAAATCAAGCATCGACGTATTTCACATTGTTGCCAAATTTCGAAATAAATTCTTTTCAGCCGTTTTCTTAAGTCAATATCCAAGCACTTCTAATGCGTCAATCTCTAAGCGACCAAAATTAATCTTCTTCCATCCGAAAAGATGGCTGAGGATGAATGTACTTCCCAGCCCACTGCTTGTGGAAAGAAATTTGCTGTTTAGCGCATATTCCAATATAAAAAGTAAATTGACGTACCAGCAAATACCACCCGATGTGCGTAAGGTGAGTTTGATTTGAAGGAGACAAAATAAGCACTATCATATACGCTGGGAGTAAAGTCAAAAAAGATAATCAAACATGCTAAGATGAAATATTCCATTATAAGTCCGAATCCAGTTTAAACGTTTTCTCCCAATACTCAAACAGATTAGGGTTGGCTAATACACAAATAATTTAGGGAAATATCTGAAATCAAACTATATTACACTTCCCTTTATTGAAAACATTATTTGTGTTTGGAATTTGATTGGAAACACTTCAGTTACTTTTTACTATAAGTGATTTTGAGAATTTCATGGTAGTCTCCACTCTCAGGGTCCTGAAAGAAAATTTAGGCAAAAAATCATCGTATTCCGGAAAGCCAGCGATAATCATCATACATTAAAATGACAACCCCACAACTTGCAGATATAAACAGAATAGAAGCAGATTGATTGACCATAATACACGTCTTTTTTTCATGTTGCATCCTCATTATTTATTCGAATTGTGTTGCCCGAGTGAGGTTACATATATAGCTCCAGAACTCACTATTCAATTCCTCCGGAAGCTGAACACCTTGAGACACCAGCCAGGCCATTGCGTTGACAAATTGCTGAAGTACTGTCCAATAATGATCACTTGCTGTCCGCAGTATTTATCCATAAATACCAATCCATAAGGCCATCGGCTATGTCAGCGACTCGTGTCACTGACAATCGTAAATCGGTAAATTTTCAATCGTCCCTCTTCACCTGAATTCCATCAATACATACATATAGACTCCCTCCCGTTCTGCATAAAAGCCGACGGTGTTATTGATGAAGATGGGGTTATACGCCGAATATCCGCAGCACCCGCCGTACATTCACCTCGTGATAATAGACCGGCAGGAACTGGTCATTATATGAAATACCGACCCGTTGTCCCTTGCGGAAGAAGTATAAGGGGTGCCCATTGACCAACCCCCAGTCGTGGACTTCCTGGAAATCGAATTTACGGTTGAGGATCTCCCCATCCTGCACCACGAAACCCCCGGCTTCCAGGATCCAGTGACCATCCCACCCCACAAATTTATCCATTTCCAGGGTTGCCCCAAAGTAGGAGGCAAAGTCGAACACCACTTCCTGTGTGCTCTTCTGCACCTGCAGGTGCGCACCCTGCATGGCACGCACCCACAGCGGTTCACCCTGGTACAGGACAGGTGCGAAGGCGAGGGTCATTGTTCGTGAAACTCCAATGGTAAATGGCGTCATTTTGAACGAGAAAGCGGTTCAAATAATCGGTCCCCACCGTTGGCAATGGTTTCCACGAGGAAGGCTGTGATCGGTCCCGCCTCGGTTTTGAACTTGTATACGTCTGAGACATGGATGACATGATCAAACAGGATCCTGCCATCGCGGTACAACACCCGGTAGCCTCCCTGATCGGTCACAACCTTCTTTAAATTCATACCCGATGGAGCGTAAATTGATCCTCGATGGAGGGCTTTTCGCCCTGCGTGGACGGCATCCGGGTGGGATTGGCTTCGGGCGGGACATATTTCAAGGACCAATCGTTACCATACGGGTCTTTGTTTTGCGCTTCGGGCGGGAGGATGTACTCCGTGACCTTGATATTGGAAGGCATGGGTACCGCGCTTTCCCAGAACGCGGTCTCTTCAGGGGTTAGGTCTGCAAGGACGAAAGGCGGTCTTTCCACTGAAAATGGCTTGAGCCAGCCGATGGTCTGGGCGAAAGAACTGGATCGGAATACTTGTTGGTCCACTTGGTGTAGATGAAGCGGTACGCGGGGTCTGCGCCGGGGTTCTCGAAGATTCCCACCCTTGTAAGGATCCCGGCATTGTTGACCTGCACATCGCACCGCCAGGCCGTTGGGTTGTGATCGTACAGCATGATGACGCTCTGCTCCGGCTTTGCCACCATGTTCACATACCAGAAGCAGACCTGGATATAGCCGGATACGTATCCCATCTCCGGCAGGTATCCGGTAGTGAAAGATCCAGGTCTCGCTTTCGATACGAGCCTGGGCTTCACCAGTCGGTTCCATGTCTGCGGGAAGGTTAACGAAGTACAATCCCTCGGGGTAAACATAGGACTGGTTGTCAGGGTTTGGGGTTGTAGACGCTGAAGGGATCCGGGATGCTGGTGAAGACTGGGGAGGCGGTGAGTGTGGCGATGCCCGCCTGCGTCTCCGCAAAATCGGTAGTCGCCGCGAGTATGAATGCCTACCATGACCGGGTCCAGCGTGAGAATCGGCGCGGTGCCGGTACAGGCGGACAGGATCACTGCACAGCCCAAAAGGAGGATGACCTTTTTCACCGTTCACCTGCCTCTCGTGTGTGGATAAGACGTTCTCGATGACTGGTGGAAGTGATGTTTAATATATCATAGGGTAATGCCTGGAGGGGATCGCAAAGCACGGTCACCGCTCAGCACACATGACATGTCTAACGACTGCTTGTCATTGCGAGGTAGGGTGTTCTTCCTGACGTGGCACATCGTTCCGTGACATGTCATGGGTTGTCTCTATTCAATCAATCACCAATCGTAAATCGAAATCGAAAATCGAAGATCGTCCCTCTTCACCTGAATTCCATCAATACATACATATAAACTCCCTCCCGTTTGGCATAAAAGCCGACGGTGTTATTGATGAAGATGGGGTTATACGCCGCGTATCCACAGCACCCGCCGTACCTCACCTCGTGATAATAGACCGGCAGGAACTGGTCATTATATGAAATGCCGACCCGTTGTCCCTTGCGGAAGAAGTATAAGGGGTGTCCATTGACCAACCCCCAGTCGTGGACTTCCTGGAAATCGAATTTGCGGTTGAGGATCTCCCCATCCTGCACCACGAAACCCCCGGCTTCCAGGATCCAGTGACCGTCCCACCCCACAAATTTATCCATTTCCAGGGTTGCCCCAAAGTAGGAGGCAAAGTCGAACACCACTTCCTGGCTGCTCTTCTGCACCTGCACATGGGCATTCCTCGCCTGTGCTTCACGCACCCACAGCAGTTCACCCTGGTACAGGACAGGTGCGAAGGGAGGGTCATTGTTCGTGATACTCCATTGGTGGATGGCGTCATTTTGAACGAGAAAGCGGTTAATTTACCCGGTCCCCACCGTTGGCAGGGTCTCAACGATGAACGCCGTGATCGGTCCCGCCTCGGTGTTGAACTTGTATACGTCAGAGACATGGAGGACATGATCGAACAGGATCCTGCCATTCGCGGTAGAGCATCCGGGTAGACCTCCCTGTAGCGGTTCACCCTATCTGTAATTCATACCCGATGGAGCGTAATTGATCCTCGATGGAGGGCTTTTCGCCCTGCGCGGATGGCATCCGGGTGGGATTGGGCTTCGGGCGGGACATATTTCCAGGACCAATCGTTACCATAACGGTCTTTGTTTTGCGCTTCGGGCGGGAGGATGTACTCCGTGACCTTGATATTGGCAGGCATGGGTACCGCGCTTTCCCAGAAAGCGGTCTCTTCCGGGGTCAGGTCCGCCAGGACGAAAGGTGGTCTTTCCTCTGAAAATGGCTTTAGCCAGCCGATAGTCTGGGGAAAGACTGGTTCGGAATACTTGTTGGTCCACTTGGTGTAGATGAAGCGGTGCGCGGGGTCTGCGCCGGGGTTCTCGAAGATGCCCACCCTTGTAAAGATCCCGGCATTGTTGACCTGCACATCGCACCGCCAGCCGTTGGGTTGTTCGCTATGCAGCATGATGCCGCTCTGCTCCGGCTTTGCCACCATGTTCACATACCACAAGCAGACCTGGATATAGTGGGATACGTATCCCATCTCCGGCAGGTAGCCGGTCGTAAAGATCCCGGTCTCGCTTTCATACGAGCCTGCCTCGCCGGTCGGTTCCATGTCCATTGGGAGGTTCACGAAGTACCATCCCTCTGGGTCAACATAGGCCTGGTTGTCCGGGTTTGGGGTTGTGACGCTGAAGGGATCCGGGATGCTGGTGAAGACTGGGTAGGCAGTGGGCGTGGCGATGTCCGCCTGCGTCTCCGCAAAATCGGTCCTCGCCGCGAGTATGAAAGCCTCCATGACCGGGTCCGGCGTGAGAGTCGGCGCGGTGCCGGTACAGGCGGACAGGATCACTGCACAGCCCAAAAGGAGGATGACCTTTTTCACCGTTCACCTGCCTCTCGTGTGTATCAGACGTTCTCGATGACTGGTGGAAGTGATGTTTAATATCTCATAGGGTAATGCCCGGAGGGGATCGCGAAGCGCGGGTCTCCGCGCAGCACACATGACATGTCTCAGGCGCGGCGTGAGGGTCAGGGCTCATCGATGAATTGGGGCTACGATTATCCGGGTTTCGATAAGACATGTCATGTGTTGTCTCTTTTCCAATCGTAAACCGCGCCGCTTGACAACTTAGAACATCTGTGCTACATTCGAGATCGTCACAACCCGCTCCACTCACGGTCGATCACAAGGAGGGTCTTCATGATTCTTGCACCCCAAAACATCCAGCCTTCATCTTATTGGAACCTGGAACATGTTGCCAAAAACAACCACACTTCCTAACTATTTGCCATCCTACACTTCGCGTAGTTGTCAAATAATTGAACCTCAATTGAACCGAGGTTCAATTCGATTCCCAGACCAGAGGGCATTCGTTCCGATTTATTTTAAAAATCCACGCGTTATCATCTTTCTCATTTTTCTTCGGGCGAAGCAGCCTCTCGTGCGAGGCAACTTTCAACCATTCCCCATTCACTACTCACTATTCACTACTCTCTATTCTCTTCTTCCCCATTAACCATTCTCTATCACGCATCTCATCCCTCCCTAATTTACCCAATTTAAATCCGATTATAATGATGTCGCTATTTGGAGAAAAATGGAAAATACATCAATACTGGCTGGTCTGGTCTTCTTTATCGTTTTTGCCGCGATGATCCTTGTTCATGAACTGGGTCATTACCTCGCCGCGCGCGCCGTCAAGGTCGAGGTCGAGGAATTCGGCTTCGGCATCCCCCCGCGTGCCTGGACCTTCTGGCGGCAAAAGGGCTTTTTCCTCACCCGCAGCGGCAAACGCATCGAGATCCCCCGCGACTTCGGTCTGCCCTTCAGCTGGTCCGAGCTCATCGACCGCGAGTTCACCATCACCGTGGATAACGTGGACGGGCAGACCATCCTGCGCACCATCGATATCGTTAAAGAGGTTAAAGAGACCAAAAAAGAGGCGGGTGCGCTTGCCAGTGGTCAGGTCCATGTGGATGAGCAAGGGAAGGTCGTCCAGCCGCCGCAGGATGCCGCCCGCAAACAAACCCTCCAGCTCGGCAGGCAACGCGGGCAGGAGCAGTTGCTTGAGGTCATCAGCGAGGCGCACCCCGGCACCGAATTCACGTTGAACTGGCTGCCTCTCGGCGGTTTCGTCCGCCCCCGGGGCGAGAACGACCCCAAGGTCAAGGGCGGGCTTGCCGCCGCCAACCCCTGGAAGAAGCTGATCGTGCTCTTCGCCGGAGCCACCATGAACCTGCTCCTGGGTCTGGCGGTCTTCCTGGCGCTGGTCCGCATCGACGGCTACCACGACACCAGCCAGGTGATGCTCGCCGAGATCGCCCCCAATTCCCCCGCCGAAGCCGCCGGCATGCTCGCCGGGGATGTCGTCCTGCAGGCTGCCGGTCAGCCCGTCACCAATTTCGATACCCTCAGCAGCATCATCCAGGCTCACCTCGAGCAACCGGTCGAGTTCCTCCTGCGCCGCGGGGATGAGACCCTCAGCCTCACCGCCACGCCGCGCAGTGATCCCCCCGAGGGGCAGGGCGCGGTCGGCATCCGCATGACCGAGCTGGTCATCCCCGTCGAGACCTGGTCCGACACCTTCCGCTATGCCGGCAGGAGCGTGTACGACCAGGTGCGCGCCATTCTGCTCCTGCCTGCCCAGATGCTCAAGGGCAGCCTCTCCCCCGAGCAGGGGCGTTTCATCGGCTTGAAGGGCATCTACGACATCTTCAACCTGACCATCAGCACGGACATCGAAAGCCGCGACACCACCTCCGCCGCGCAGCCCTACTCCGCGCCCACCTTCTCCACCCTTTACCTGATCGCCACGCTCACCATCAGCATCGGGTTGGTCAACCTCTTCCCCTTCCCCGCCCTGGACGGCGGGCGCATTATCTTTGTCCTGCCCGAGTTGATCACCCGCAAGCGCGTCCCCGCCCAGTTCGAGAACGCCATCCATGCCGCCGGCATGATCCTGCTCCTGCTGTTGATGCTCTACATCAACGTGATGGATTTCGTCAACCCGATCGTGCTCACCGCTCCCTGACCATGACCACCACTTTTAAATCCGTGATCCAGGACCTGCTCCAGGCAGGCAAACCCTTCCCGAAAAAATATCTTTCCCTGTTTTCGGATATCGACTCCGCCTCGCTGCGCCTGCTGCTGGAAGCCTGGCCGCGCGTCCCCTCGCCCGCAAGCTGGAACTGCTGGCGGCGTTGAAAGCCCTGCTGGATGAGGACACCATCGTCTCCTTCGACGACCTGGCGCGCGCCCTGCTGGACGATCCCGATGCCCCCGTGCGCGCCGCAGCCATGCGCCTGCTGGCGGAATGCGAGGATGTGAAGCTCGTCCCCATCTATGAGAAGATACTGGCGGGCGACCCTGAACCTGAAGCGCGCGCCGCCGCCGCCCAGGCGCTCAACCTGTTCGTGGACCTGGGCGAGCTGGACGAGATCCCCGAATCCGTCCTGCACCGGGTGGAGGAAGCCCTGCTCGCCGCCTGGCGCGACGAGAACGCCGGCGTCCGCCGCAGCGTCCTCGAATCCCTCGGCTATTCCTCCGCGTGAGGAGGTGCCCGCCCTGATCGAATCCGCCATCACCCGCACCGACCCGGACTGGCAGGCGAGCGCGCTGGTCGCCATGGGGCGCTCCAACGATGAGCGCTGGACGGAGCACATCATCCGCATGCTCTTGAGCGAGGATGACAGCGTGCGCCTGGAGGCGGTCCGCGCCGCGGGAGAGTTGATGCAGCCCGAGGCGCGCCTCCCGCTCCTGCGCCTGCTGGAAGAGGAGGAGGAACCCGGGATCATCTCCGCTGCCATCTGGTCCCTTTCGCAGATCGGCGGCGAGGATGTGCGCACCTACCTGGAGAACCTGCTGGATGCCACCGAGGACGAGGAGGAAATTGCATTCATCGAGGATGCGCTTGCCAACCTGTCCTTCAGCGATGACATCGAACGCTTCGACATGCTGGCGGTGGACCCCGATGAGGACCTGCATCGAGCTGGATGAGCTGGACGAGATCGAAGAGGATTGACTCCGCGCTCATAATTTAATTGAAGGGATGGAAAGGCTCCAGTGTCCCTGTGAAATGCGGGGGTCCTGGAGTTCAAATTTATATGTCGTTCTCTGAACTGATCGCCACCTTCACCAACAACCTGCTGCCTGTCCTGACCCTTGCCGGGGTGGGGTTTTTGCTTGGGCGGACGCTCTCCATCAACTCACGCAGCCTGGGGCGCGTCATCTTCTACTTCTTCAGCCCGATCCTTGTCTTCAACCTGATCCTCCATAACGACCTGCCCCTGGGTGATATGGTGCGCACGGTCGGGTTCTGCCTGGCGGTCGCCGCTGTCATGGGCAGCCTGACCCTGCTGGTCGGTCGCCTCGCCAGGCTCGACCGCCCGACCATGATGGCGGTCCTGCTGACCTCCGTCTTCGGCAACACGGGCAACTATGGGCTGCCCCTCGTCTACTTTGCCTTTGGCGAGGACGCGCTGGCACATGCCACGTTGTATTTTGTTACCACCTCCATTCTAATGAATACAGTCGGCGTGCTGATCGCCTCCCTGGGTCACCTGGACCTCAAGCAGGCTGCCCTCGGGCTGGTGAAAGTGCCCACCGTTTACGCGGTCATCCTGGCGGCACTGCTGAACCATTACCAGGTGACACTGCCCCTGCCGCTCGTACGCACCATCGACCTGGCGGCGCAGGGCGCCATCCCATTGATGCTCATCCTGCTGGGCGTGGAACTGGCGCGCGTGCAGTGGTCGCACAGTCTGCGCCCGCTGGGACTGGGCGCGGGGCTGCGCCTGCTGATCGGTCCGCTGGTGGGGCTGTTGCTCGCCATCCCGTTCGGGCTGGCGGGCGCCGGCGCGCCAGGGGGCACTGACGGAGACCGCCGTGCCTGCCGCGGTCACCAATGCCGTGCTGGCGAGCGAATACAAGCTGGATACGTCGCTGGTGACTGCCATCATTTTCATCGGCACCATCCTCAGCCCTCTCACGGTCACGCCCCTGCTGTTACTATCTGGGGAAGTGACCCGCGGCGTGGATGGGTTCCTGAACGGAGTGAATATGACTGACAACGTGCGTGCGCATATCTGGGTGAAGGGACGCGTGCAGGGCGTGGGCTTCCGCGCCTACGTGGAAATGGCTGGGCGGCAGATCGGGGTGACAGGCTGGGTGCGGAACGTCGGTTACGAAACAGTGGAGGCGCTGGCGGAGGGCGAGCGCGCGGACGTGGAGCAGTTCATCGAGGTGGTGAAGGAGGGTCCGCGCGCCTCCCGCGTGGACGAGTCGAAAGTGGAGTGGGAAACCGTGACCGGGGAGTTCCGCGAGTTCGGGGTGAAGAGGAGTATGTGAGGGGGGCAGAGTCTAATAAGTCAAAGGTCGATGGGAAATTGAGGGAAAGAAGAGGTTCCGCAGAATAGGCAGATGAGGTCGGATTATTTCTTCCTCTGGTCAAAAGAATTATCATTCGGTAGATAAGGATTGTTACCCGGTCCGGAGAGAGGGCGTGTATTGCTGTTGATCTCAATGATGACCGGAGTTGCGACGCTCAGGATGACCGCGATGAATAATGCGATCCCAATGATCGAGGTGCGCATGTTCACCATCCAGGGTGTCCACAGTTCCCCGCCCACTTTGAAAATAAAAACAAGGGCGATGATTGCGAAGAATGAGATCAACACGATCAGCCACAGCCGCGTGGTTCGGGCTATTTGCTTCTTTTCTTAAGTTTTTCAGATGCCTTCGCTTGGACATTTTGTTGCTCTCCAAATCCTAGACAAATCCCAAACCGCGTTCCTTCAACGACACCCACTTCCCCTGACCGATGACCATGTGGTCGAGCACTTCCATGTCCAGCAGTTTGCCAGCCTGCACAATGGCGCGTGTCACGGCGACATCATCCGGGCTGGGGGTCGGGTCGCCGCTGGGGTGGTTGTGGATGACGATCAGCGCCGAGGCGTTCCGGCGGATGGCTTCCTTGAAGATCTCGCCCACCCGGATCTGCGAGGAGTTGACCGAGCCCTTGTAGATCTCGACAATGTCCAGCACGTGATTGCGCCGGTCCAGCAGCATCACACGCAGGTGCTCCTGCTCCAGCGCGGACATCTCGTAGGCGACCAGCGCGGCGGCATCCGCGGGCGAGTTGATGGAGGGGCGCTCCTCCGGCGATTCGAGGGTCAGGCGCCGCCCCAGCTCGATGGCAGCCTTGATCTGGGCGGCTTTTGCCTCGCCGATGCCGCGCTGTTTTTTCAGCTCCTCGAAGGGAGCCCGGTGAAGTCCCTGCAGCCCGCCGAACTTGTTGAGCAGGCGCTGCGCCACGCTGACGGCATTTTCGCCCTTCACGCCCACCCGCAGCAGGATGGCGATCAACTCGGCGTTGCTGAGCGCCTGGGGTCCCAGGCTGGCGAGCCGCTCGCGCGGGCGGTCGGAGGCGTGCAGGTCGGTGATGCGGTAGACGGGTTGGGGGGTGGGGTCAGCCATGCGGCACCTGCTTATCTGGATGTCAGGAAAGAGGGTTTTAAGGGATTATATGCACAAAAACCAATTCTTGACATCCCCCTGTGCCTCAGGTAGAATGTCCTTCGCCTTGTCACCGGGCCTGTAGCGCAGTTGGGAGCGCGCCTCAATCGCACTGAGGAGGTCAGGGGTTCGAATCCCCTCAGGTCCACTGGACAGTGAACAGTGTTCAGTGATCAGTTAGTCAGTCACTGTCCGAACTGATTACTGTCATTGACAACTGAAAACTGAAACCGGGCCCATAGCGCAGTTGGGAGCGCGTCTCAATGGCATTGAGAAGGTCGGGGGTTCGAATCCCCCTGGGTCCACCATTGAGAGCGATCAGCAAAACTGGTCGCTCTTGTGCTATAATAAATAATATTAAAAGTCAGACAGGAGTAGTAGGTCATCCCGTCAGCGAGAAGGGAAAGCGAGGTGGAAGCCCTTCACATGTATCCACGGGAATACCGGAGACCGAACTCGCCTGTCCACTCGCAAGAGAGACTGCGCCGGTGAATTACAAGTAGCCCGCGACGGGAACGCCCGTTACAGCGAAGAGAGGCGTAGCAGACAATATCGTGCTGCACAAACCGGGTGGTACCGCGGAGGCAATTCCTTCGTCCCAGAGTGGATGAAGGAATTTTTGTTTAATTGAGCATGGATGATAACCAGGAAAGGAGGCAGGCATGCAGAAGAAAATTTGTAACATTGGTTGGGTAGCCTGCCTTCTCGCGCGCCTCCTGGAGAGGTTGATAGATTGAAAGTTGAAGATGAAGAAGAAGTATTGATGATATTGAAATTAACTCAATGAGGACAGAATGGCTATAGAGAAAAAGAAAATCACCAGGAAAAAGACTGCGCCGAAGAAGGTGACGAAGAAAAAAGTCGTTGCCAAAAAGGTCGCGCCGGTTAAGGCGAAGAAGACCGTCAAGGTCGTGAAGAAGACCGCGGTCAGGAAAGCCGCGCCTGTGAAGGCGAAAGCAAAAGCCGCCCCGAAGAAAACAGCAGTAAAGAAAAGTTCGGTCGAAGAAGGCTGCTCCCAAACCGGTCATGGCGATCGAACCCGCGCAGGAAAAAGCCATCGTGGCGAGGACGGAGCCTGTGAAGGCTGTCGTCGCAAAGTATGAAGCGCCACAAGGCGATCGTGCCCGTGGAAAGCGAGCCTGCCCCCAGGGAAAAACGCCACCAGGAAAATGCGTATGAACCCGGAGTCATCGAGAAGAAGTGGCAGGAAAAATGGGATGCGGACGAGTTGTACCGTTCGGTCATCAAGGAAGGCAAACCCAAGCACTATGCTCTCACGATGCTGCCGTATCCCAGCGGCGACCTGCACATCGGTCACTGGTACGCGATGACGCCCTCGGATGCCCGCGCCCGCTACATGCGCATGAAGGGTTACAACGTGCTGTTCCCGATGGGCTTCGATGCCTTCGGGCTGCCGGCGGAGAACGCGGCGATCAAGGAAGGCATCCACCCGATGAAGCGCACGTTCGAGAACATCGAACGGATGCGCAGGCAGATGCGGACCATGGGCACCATGTTCGACTGGGAACGTGAGATCGTCTCGGCCGACCCGCGATATTACAAATGGACCGAATGGTTCTTCATCCAGCTGTACAAGATGGGGCTGGCATATCGCAAGATGTCCCCCGTGGACTGGTGCCCGAATTGCAACACCACGCTGGCACGCGAACAGGTCTGGGGCGAGGACCGCCACTGCGAACGCTGCGGCACACCGGTCATCAAGAAGGACCTGGACCAGTGGTTCTTCCGCACCACGAAGTATGCGGATGAACTGTTGAACTTTCAAGGCATCGACTGGCCCCAGACGGTCATCACGCTGCAGACGAACTGGATCAACCGCAGCGAAGGTGCCTCGGTCATTTTCAAGACCGCCCTCGGGATGACAAGCGGGCGATGAGATCGAGATCTTCACCACCCGCCCGGACACGCTGTGGGGCGCGACCTTCATGGTGTTCTCGCCGGAGCACCCGCTGGTGGAAAAGATCACCACGCCGGAGCAGAAGGAAGCCGTGGAGCAATACAAGCTGCAGGCTGCGCGCCAGTCGGATATCGAGCGCGAGGCTGCGGACCGGGAAAAGACCGGCGTGTTCACCGGCGGCTATGCCATCAACCCGGTCAACCAGGCGCGCATCCCGATCTGGATCGCGGACTATGTGCTGATGAGCTACGGCACCGGCGCGATCATGGCGGTGCCGGCGCACGATGAGCGCGACTTCGCCTTTGCCAAAAAATACGATCTGCCCATCGTGGCGGTCATCCGACCGGAAGGTCAGGTGGAAGAGAAACCCCTGGAGGCTGCCTACGCCGGGGCGGGTGTGATGGTCAACTCGGGTCCTTTCAACGGGACGCAGGTCAGCACGGACAAGGGCAGGAAGAACCCGGGGATCGCGAAGGTGCTGGATTGGATCGCGGCAGAGGGATTCGGCAAGGAGTCGGTGAACTACCGCTACCGCGACTGGTTGATCTCGCGCCAGCGTTACTGGGGCGCGCCGATCCCCATGATCCACTGCGAAGTCCACGGCTGGAACCCGGTGCCGGAGGACCAGCTGCCGGTGACACTGCCGGAGGACGTGGAATGGAGACCCACCGGCGAGTCGCCGTTGAAGCTGCATCCCACCTGGAAGAACACCACCTGTCCCGTATGCGGCGAACCCGCCACGCGCGAGACCGATACGATGGACACCTTCATGTGCTCATCCTGGTACCACCTGCGTTACCTGTCGCCGTATCATGACAAGGGTCCGTTCGATGAGGCGGAATACAACTACTGGATGCCCGTGGACACCTACACGGGCGGCATCGAGCATGCCACGATGCACCTGCTGTACACGCGCTTCTTCCACAAGGCGCTGCGCGATGCGGGCATCACCGAGGGCGACGAACCGATGCTCCAGCTGCGGAACCAGGGCATGGTGCTGGGCGAGGACAACGAAAAGATGTCCAAGAGCCGCGGCAACGTGATCGCCCCGGATGTGCTGGTGGAGCGGTACGGCGCGGATACCGTGCGCGCCTACCTGATGTTCTTCGCGCGTTGGGAAATGGGCGCGCCGTGGGACTCGCAGGGCATCGAGGGTCCCGCCCGCTGGGTGCGCCGGACGTGGAAGTTATTCGCAGACTCCGATGACGAAGAGACCTTCAGGGTCTCCGCGAGACGCTGAAAGGTCTTGCGCCGCAAGGTCCACCAGACCCTGCGCCGCGTGACGCGCAACTTTGAGCAGTTCGAGTTCAACACCATCGTGTCCTCGCTGATGGAACTGCTGAACGAGATGTACGCAGCCCGCGATGCAGGCGCCTCCGGGAGCGAGGAGTGGAAGGAAGCCCAGGAGATCTACCTGAAGATGATGGCGCCTGTCGCTCCGCATATTGCCGAGGAACTGTGGTCGAGGCTGGGCAAGCCCTACTCGATCCACCAGCAGTCCTGGCCACAAGTGGACGAGGCAGCCGCGAAGGAGGATGTGATCGAGCTGCCGGTGCAGATCAACGGCAAGGTGCGCGATCGCATCGTCGTCCCCGTGGAGGCAGCGGATGAGGAAGTGAAGGCTGCTGCGCTGGCTTCGGAAGCGGTGAAGAAATTCCTGGAGGGGAAGGAACCGAGGAAGGTGATCGTGGTCAAGGGGAAGCTGGTGAGTATAGTGGTGTAGGTGGGTAGGGGCACAGCGGGTTGTGCAACGGACGAGATAGATTGCGGGACTCGCTGTGCCCGTACAAATACAGGTAGAAAAATCCCCCGGAGGATGAGAGTCCGCCGGGGGATTTTATTTGTAATGGGGATGCCGGTAATAGTGAGGGAGGCGTGGTGTTGACTGTGATCATTGAATCAGCCCCCACGTTGACCGGCAATGCGACACCGGCAAATAAAACCAACCCAACGAGCAAAACAGAGAGCACGCGGAAAATCGAAGCTTTTATGAACATTGGGATCCTCCTGGATCGAGAGACCTGATACTCTTAACAAGCAAGACAGTATCAAGCATTTTCATCTTATATCTTTTTAGAAGTTTACACAAGTCCCTTTTTAGCACAGGGAGAATGAGCAGGATTGAAAAGCCCCTGAAGGCTGAAGACCATTCAGGGGCTTGTTTTATGGAAGAGGGCACAGCGCATCATTTAAAGAAGCAGTAAATTGGTTGTCCTGCTTTACCCCTGCAATCACTAACCAAAGACGATGACGAGCATGTGCTGGTTCAGGAATTGGGGGACACCATCGAGCGGCGCGATCTGCCCGAGGGTGTATCCGCCTGCGATGGGCACGTCCGGTCCAAGGATCTCCTGCACCGCCGCGATCTCCACGCCGGGGGAGGACTTCAAAAGCATCTGCCAGGCGATGTCCACCAGCACGAGGGCAAAGACGGGTTTTACATTATCCAATTGCAGCAACGCCTGCTGCGTGGCTTTTTGCGCGGCAGCCTGGCAGGAGGTGCGGCTGCCCACCAAAAGGTAGGCATCCATGCCATCGCGGACGGTGGCATTCAAGCGGAAACTGCCGTCGGCTTCGACGCGCAGGGGGGAACGGACGTTCATCTGGGCGCCCTGCTCGATGCCGAGCGGATACAGGCGTGCCAGGTAACTGAGCGGTGGGAAAGCCCATTCACGGGCGGGATAGCCGAAGATCTGGGAGTATGTTTCGGAAGCCGGGCGCCCGTCCAGGGTCCGGAGCCAGAAGCCGCGCGAACGCGTGATGCGGAACTGGTTCCCAACGGGTTCCCAGCCGTGTGCGTACCCGACGCCGACCTGGGCTGCGCCGCGCAGGATGGCAGCCGTCAACCCGCCGGAGCCGGCTTGCGTGCCGGCGAGCTGGTAATTATCGCCGGTGTTCATGTCGCCGCTCGAAAGCCCGCCCAGCATGAGAACGGATTTCTCGGGCATGCTGCTGCACAATTGCTCTGCATCGCCGTTGAAGCCATCCGCAAAGAAGAGCAGGAATTGACGGGCGGCATCCTTGCTGGTCAGTTGGGCGAGGCGGTTGGCGGTCTCGCGGCCGCTTTGGGCGTAACCCGGCAGCCAGTGCACCTCGGCGCGCAGGTCACCGCTGAACAAAGCCACCACCACGGAATGGGGATGAATGCCTTCATGGGTCAGCCCGGCGGGCGTGCTGAAACCGATCAGCGGCATGTCGCCGGTCAGGCTGGTGACACCCGCGGATACCTCGCGCGGCTGGTAGGAATGCGATGAGATGACGATCCCAAAGGTGGGGGAGGCGGCACCCAGGCGATTGAGCGCCTGGTTCACGGCTTGCATACCGGCTTCGCGGCCATCCAGGGCTTGGGCATGTCCAACGGCGACTGTAAGTGTCATGGCGGTTAACCTTCTGCAACCGGTATGGTGATGTGGAAGGTGGTGCCTTTGCGGAATTCGCTCTCGAACCAGATGCGACCACCCTGCATCTCCATCAGGCTCTTGGTAATGTTCAGTCCCAGACCGGTGCCGGGTGCTTCGCGCGCCTTGTCGTCATCGGAGCGGAAGAACTTCTGGAAGATCTTTGCCTGGTCCTGCGGGCTGATGCCGATGCCGGTATCGCGCACCCACAGGTGGACCACGCGCGGGGCGCCGTCGGGATCCCACTGGTTGGAGGCGGCTTCCGCTCCCACGAACACCTGTCCCGCCTCCGGGGTGTACTTGTGGGCGTTGCTGACCAGGTTGATCAGGACCTGGGCTACACGGGTGCGGTCCGCCCAAACGGACGGCAACTGCTCGGGCAGGGTGACATCGATGGTCTGTTTCTTGTCCTCGATCTGGCGGCGCGTGGAGCGGACCACCTCGTCCACCACTTCCGCCACGTTGATGGCTTTGAAGTCCAGGCGCAGGCGCCCGGCTTCGATCTTGGAGTTGTCGTTCAGGTCCGATACCAGGGTGGACATGCGTTCCACGTTCGAACGGATGGTGTGCAGGAAGTTGGACTGCATGTCGTTGATGGTGCCCACTTTTCCACCCGCGAGCAGTTCGGTATAGCCCTTGATGGAGGTCATCGGGTTTTTAAGTTCGTGGGCAACGAAGGAGACGAACTCGCTCTTGGCAGCGTTGGCGTTCTGCACTTCCGCGTACAGCTGGGCGTTGGCGATGGCGATGGCAGCATGGTCGCTCAAGCGGTTGAGGAAGGAGACATCCTCGCTGGTGGCTTCCAGGCTTTCGAGCATCAGGAGACCGATGACCTGCGCCTCGCGCCGGATGGGGATGACGATCTGTTCAAGCGCCTCGGGCAGCAGGCTGCCGCCCATGGCAGGGTCAAGTGTCTGGCGCTGGGGCTGCCCGGATGCGACCGCCTGCCGCAGGGCGGGCAGGTCAAGCGGCATGGGGGCTTCCGCATAACCAGCCAGGTGGTCGCCATATCCCTGGTGTGCCATGATGCGCAGGTTGTTATCCGCGAGCATGCCGATCAAGCCAGCCTGGGAACGCGACTGGCGCATGGCCCATTCGAGCGTGATGCGCATGGCGCGGTCCATTTCAAGACTGGCGTTGAGCTCACGGTCGATGCGCTGCATGACCGAGAGTTCCTCCACGCGGGCGGCGAGTTCCTGGTCGGTGAGGGTGTACAGGCGGGCGTTCTCGATGGCGACCGCAGCCTGGCCGGCGAAGGCTGTCAGCAGGTTCTGGTCGTCATCGCCAAAGGGCAGGCCGTCCCGGCGGTTGATGACCTCGATGACGCCGAGGACGCGGTCCTTGATCTGCAGGGGGACTGCCAGCAGGGCGCGGCGACACGAAACCGGTCTGCTCGTCGGTGGCGGCGTGATGTGCCTCCGAGTGGAGGGCGTCGTTCTCGATGACCGGGGCGCGGGTCTGGACGGCGCGTCCGACGATGCCGCTCCCGGGCGGCAGGCGCTGCCCGATCAGGCTGGAGGAGGCGGGCGGACCGACCGTCACCTTGAAGATCAGATCGTCGGTCTGTTCATCCACAAGGAACAGGCTGCCCGCCTCGCAGTTCAAAATGGAGACGGCATTCTCGAGGATGTTATTAAGCAGGGGTTCGGATTCCAGGGTGGAGGTCAATTGCCGCGTGATCTCGTTCAAGGTGGACAGTTGGCGGGCGCGCCGTTCGGATTCCTGCAGCAGGCGGGATTTGACGATGGCGCCCGCGGTATGGTCGGCAATATTCTGGAGAAGTTCCAATTGTGTGCGGGAATAATTGACAATGACATCGCGGCTGGCGATGCTGAGCGTGCCGATGGTATCGGCGCCGGCGTTGAGCGGGACCCCCATCCAGGCATAGATATCCTGCTCGCCCGGCATCACATTGCGTGCCTGGCACTCCCGCGTATAGTCCTGGGTGATGAGCGGGCGCCCCTTGAGAATGACATCCTGTGCAAGACCGGTATTGGGGGGCAGCGGCTTGTTTTCCTTGGCTTCCACGCGTTCGTGGTTTTCCACGCAGAAGGCATAGAAGAAATAATCGGCGGCTTTGTTCGTACAAGGTGATATGAAAATCCGCGGCAGGGACGATCTGGGCGGTCTGGGCAAAGATGAGTTCAAGCACGTCATCGAACGAGAGGGTGATGTTCACGCCCTGCGAGACGCGGGACAGGGCGTTCATCTCCTGCACGCGGCGTTCGAGGTCGGACACGGTCTGGGCGCGCTCAAGGGACAGGGAAGCCTGCTCGCACAGGTTATCCACGAAAGCCAGGTCCTGGGTGGTGTAGGGTTGTCCCGAGAGGCGCGAGCCCAATGCCAGCCAGCCGAGCGGGCGTTCCTTGCCGGACAGACCGATGAAAAGACGCGCTCCCAACAACGCCAGGCGCGATTCCTCCGGCTTGAAGGCAGGCGGTATATGGGCGGCATCCAGGTAAAGGGGCAGTCGTTCCTTTTCAAAATGCTGTGCCAGCGGGCTGGTGGAGGCAAAGCGGATATCGCTGGTGGGACGGTTGTCCGCGCCCGGCATCGCTTCGTACTGGTCATTCATGGCGTCGTAAACGTAGATATGCAGCCGGTCCGGAGCGAGCGTGTTCATGATGCTTTCGCGGAGGACCTGGTTGATACCCTCCTGGTTCACGACCGTGGTGAGCTTGTGGGTGAAGTCCTGCTGGCTTTCCAGGTAGGCACGCTGACCGCGGAACAGGGCGCCATCCACCATGTTCTGCAGGCGGGTCCTGACCGGATTAAGCAGCAAGGCGATGACAAAAGCCACGACGACGATCACCCAGGTGTTGCTGAACGGCTGGAAGCCTTTGAAGATCAGGGTCAGACCGGTGACGACAATGCTGATGACCGCCCACCAGGAAGACGGACAAAAGGACATAGATGAGGCTCTGCCGCATCCATGTGTCAGCCTGGATGAGGCGGTAGCGCAGGATGGTGTATCCAAGCGCCAGGGGAAACAGGATGACGGGCAGGAAGAGCGTGGTCGTGAAGGGGAAGTCGAACAACCGGAAGACCATGTTCAGCAGCCAGACGATCATGGCACTGAAGCCCAGGAGCGCGCCGAAAAGAATGGTGCGCGCCTGGGACTTGATGATGGGGGAGGGGGAGGCGATGGCGCGATAGATGATGAAACCGAAATAGACCAGCCCGGAAACAGCCACGAACAGATACAGGTACTGCCATGCCTGGATGTAGGCTGCAGGATCCCGGAAGTTGAACAGGGTGGTGTAGGCATAGGCTGCCAGGAGGAGGCCGATCCCGTAACCGATCCAGCGCACGTAGGGACGGTTGATGGCTGGACGAAACTCCTGGGGGAACGTCATTGCCATGTCCACCATCGACCCACCCAGGACGGCAAGCGCGAGCGTCCACAAGTGAGTGAAGCTGTGGGTCGTGTACAGGTCGAACAACGTGCCCATCACGATCGCAAGGGAGGAGGTAAAGAGCGCAAATGCACGCCCCGAGGCTTCCCCGCGGCGCATACCGAAGATCCACAGGCTGGTTGCCAGGAAGAGAACGCTGAGGATGCTGGGGATGACAATGTAAGCCATGCGGTCTGCCAGCGGGAAGGCTGCCCAGCGTTACATCCAGTGTCTGTTCCCCGTCCGAATATTTCAAGACCGTGATCGGGAGCGTATCGCCGGCGGAAAAACCTCCCTCCTGCAGGGCGCTTTCAATGTCAGTATAGGTCCGCACCGGAACCCCGTTGACCGCGATCAACTGGTCACGGAACTGGACCTGGTCGAACAGCCTCCATGCCTCGGAGGGTCTGCTTGGGGCGGACTCATTCCTGAGCATGGTCTGTTCAAAGAATGCCCCCAGGAAGGGTGTTTTGAGCCACCTGCTGGCAAGGAACAAGGCGAAGATAAATCCCAGGACGGCAGTACCCTTGATAGATGATCACGATGACCTGGAGAATGCTGTCGAGCGAGATTTTCAACCGCGGTGAATCGGACATGGCAGCCTTAGTTTTATAACCTGTTTCGATGAAATTTGATGAAAACATTGTACTCGAATTCAAAAACCCAAAGATGGTACTTTCATAACAAAGACGAACGGGCAGTCCGGGAGGGGTGCAGCCGTGTCTATTTCCTGGAGTTCATAATACTTAAAATTGATGATACTTTCCCCTTGACATACTGTGTGATACACACTATAATGCGGAAAAGGATGTTAATATGGAGAAAAAAGACAATGAAAGCCTGACCCTCGAATTGCGACGCGGAGTGATCGTCCTGGCGGTGCTCAGCCGGTTGAGCGAGGAGCAATATGGGTACTCCCTGCTGAAAGGCTTGTCCGACCTCGGTTTGGGGGTGGACCAGGGAACCCTGTATCCCCTGCTCCGGCGGCTGGAAGCACAAGGGCTGCTGGAATCAGTCTGGAAACTGGAGGAAGCCCGCCCGCGCCGCTACTATGTCATCAGCGCAGAAGGGAGAAAACTGCTCCCCCAGCTGAAGGAAGAATGGAACAGCATTGTGGCTGTCATGAAGAAAATGCTTGCATAAGGAAAGGAGAATGCCATGAACCTGATCGAACGATACGTACACGCAATTGGAAGACGACTTCCACAAAAAAACCGCTCGGACATTGAGAAGGAAATCCGGTCCGCGCTGGAGGACATGCTCGAGGATCGCAGCAAAAAGGAGAACCGGGCAATTGACGAGGAACTGACCATCCAGGTATTGAAGGAGCACGGAAAACCGGAGAAGGTGGCAGCCTCCTACATGCCGGAACGGTACCTGGTGGGACCGCAGCTCTTCCCGACCTTCTGGATGATCGTAAAGATCGTCTTTGCCGTCCTCACCTCCCTGGCGATCGTCGGGCTGGTCATCCGCCTCGTGAACGCCGAGCCCCTCCCGGCAGAAGTGGGCGGGATCATACTCAACACGTTCGGGGAATATTTTGGCGGGATGATGTCGGCATTCGGGAACATCGTCCTGGTCTTTGCCCTGATCCAGCATTTTGTCCCCGACCTTAAATTTGAGGACAAGCAGGATGCGGAATGGAACCCGCGCGAGCTGCCGGATGTGGTGGATGAACGCGACCAGTTCAGTTTGGGCGGGACCATCGCCGAGACGGTGTTCATCGTGCTGGGGCTGGCACTCTTCAACATCTACCCGGAATACATCGGCATCTACGGTTTCACCGAGGCGGGCAGGTTCTTCGCCCCCGTCCTGAGCGAGGCTTTCTTCCGCTACATGCCGTGGATCAACCTGATCTGGGGACTGCAGATCGCCATGAATGCATGGCTGTTGCAGCAGATGCGCTGGAGCGCAGGGACGCGCTGGCTTTTGATCGCCATCAAGGCGGGCAGCATCGCCCTGGCGCTTGCCATGCTGAACGGACCCTCCATCAGTGCCCTGACCCCGGAGAGCCTGGTGACCAACATGAGTTTCACCGCGGACGCGGCGCAGATACTCTCGAACCTGGTCGGGCAGGTGATCAAGGTTCGCCCTGTGGATCACGGTCGTGGTGGGCGTGGTGGACATCGCCAGGACGCTGGTGAAGATCGTGCGCGGGCAGGTCTCCCCGGCTGCTGCAGGATAAACAAACCAAGGCAAATGAAAAGAGGCTGTCCTATAGGACAGCCTCTTTTTTCATTTTATGTTCGGGGGAAAAGCGGGCGAGGCTAGATATCCAGGTTCCGCACGGCTTTGGCGTGGGTCTGGATGAAGCGCCGGCGGGGATCCACCGCGTCGCCCATGAGCATGTCGAAGGTGCGGTCCGCTTCCGCGGCGTCATCCACGGTCACCAGCAGGATGGTGCGGTTCTCGGGATTCATGGTGGTTTCCCACAAT
Source organism: uncultured Chloroflexia bacterium (assembly GCA_963823545.1). GTDB lineage: Bacteria > Chloroflexota > Anaerolineae > Anaerolineales > Villigracilaceae > Denitrolinea. The sequence continues at coordinate 229,931 of CAWGMC010000010.1, forward strand.
TGTTCGGGGTTCATCTCGCCAAGACCCTTGTAGCGCTGGATGGTGGCTTTGTCGGCAGAAGCCATATCCTTCAGGATCTTGTCCTTTTCCTTGTCGCTGTAGGAGTACTTCACGGTGTTCTTGTAGGCGATGCGGTACAGGGGCGGCTGGGCGATGTAGAGGTGCCCGCCATCGATGAGGGTGGGCATGTAACGGAAGAAGAAAGTGAGCAGCAGGGTGCGGATGTGCGAGCCGTCCACATCGGCATCGGTCATGATGATGATGCGCCCGTAGCGCAGACCTTCAAGGTCGAAGCCCTCACCGATGCCCGTGCCAAGCGCGGAGATGAGCGACTTGACCTCGTTGTTGCCGAGGATCTTGTCGAGGCGGGCACGTTCCGTGTTCAGGATCTTGCCGCGCAGGGGGAGGATCGCCTGGAAGTGGCGGTCACGTCCCTGCTTGGCTGAACCGCCAGCCGAGTCACCTTCCACGATGTAGAGTTCGGTCTTTTCCGGGTCGCGGTCGGAGCAGTCCGCCAGTTTGCCCGGCAGGGTGAGGCTTTCCAGCGCGGATTTCCGGATGACCAGGTCGCGTGCCTTGCGGGCTGCGTCGCGTGCCCGGGAGGAGGTGAGACACTTGGCAATGATGGCTTTGGCAGCCTGGGGATTCTCCTCGAGGAACGTGCTGAACGCCTCGCCGACCACCTGCGTGACGTAGGTCTGCACCTCGGGGTTCATCAACTTGACCTTGGTCTGCGATTTAAATTGCGGGTCCGGGTGCTTGACCGAGACGATGGCGGTCATGCCCTCGCGCGTGTCATCTCCGGAGAAGTTCGGATCGGCATCCTTGAGCAGCCCGTTCTTGCGGGCGTAGTCATTGATGACGCGCGTCAGGGAGGAGCGCAGACCGGTCATGTGCGTGCCGCCATCCACGGTGTTGATGGTGTTGGCGAACGAATAGACCGATTCCGTGAATGCGTCGGTGTATTGAATGGCAGCCTCGATGCCGACGCCGTCAAATTCCTTTTCGATATAGACCACGGAGTGCAGGGTATCGCGGTTGCGGTTCAGGTATCTAACGAAGGATGTGATGCCGCCTTCAAAGTAGAAGGTCATCTCCTTGTTCGAACGTTCATCTTCAAAGTAGATGGTGGTGCCGCGCGTGACGAAAGCCATCTCGCGGAAGCGCTGGACGAGGGTATTGAAGTTGTACTCCATCTCCTCTTTGAAGATCTGCGGGTCATACTTGAAGGTGGTCTTGGTGCCGGATTCGGTGGGCTTGGATTTTCCAATGACCTTGACCGCCTCCTTCGGACGGCCGCGTTCATAGCGCTGGAAGTAGACCTTGCCCTCGCGCCTGACCTCGACCTCGCACCATTCTGAAAGGGCGTTCACGGCGCTGACGCCCACGCCATGCAAACCACCCGAGACCTTGTATCCGCCGCCGCCGAACTTGCCGCCTGCGTGCAGGGTGGTCATGACCACCTCCAGGGCGGACTTTTTCATCTGCTTGTGCATGCCGACAGGAATGCCGCGCCCGTTGTCGGTGACGGAGACGCTCAGGTCGGGGTGGATGAAGATCTCGATGCGCGTACATTCGCCTGCCAGGGCTTCGTCGATCGAGTTGTCCACCACCTCATAGACGAGGTGATGCAATGCCTTGACGTCCGTGCCACCCACGTACATGCCTGGACGGCGGCGAACCGCCTCCAGACCTTCCAGTACCTGGATGTTATCTGCTTCATACTTGGTGTTGCCGGGTTGGGTCATAAAACTTCTCCAAAAGGAATCACCGCTGGCGGGCAGCGGGAAAAAATCAGGTTTGCGGGGCGGCGGTGCCGGCTTTCATGCGTTCAAACACGATCTCCAGCCAGTTGTTCAGGTCGCGGTAATAGATGAAAGACGCCGCGAGCAGGGCGGTGGTGATGAATGCGTGACCGGCGATCCCGACCAATCCCATCCAGGAATTGTCCTCAGGAACCGCCCACAGGTAATTCAAACCCTGGCTGATGACAAAGACCGCCAGCACGAACAGGCTGCTGGTGGGCAGGGTGAAGCGCGCCATGCGAAAACTCGTGTAGATCGAGCGGAAGACATTCTGCCCGCGGACATAAATTCCGAGCGGGGAGAAGAAAATGGGAACGATGACCCAGGCGCTTGCCAATGCCAGGATGAAGATCACAATTTCCAGGATGGCTGAGCTGACCAGACCGAGGAGACCCAGCAGGAACATGAGGGGTATGCCGATCATCAAGGTGACCGCGGTGAAGACCAGTGAGAACCACAGGGTCTGCAGGAGCGCCCGACCGGAACCCTGCTTCGAGTCGCGGTTGCCGATGATGCCTGAGACCCAGTTGAAATACAACCCGCCCAGGATCCAGCCGGTAAATATCAGGAGGACGAACCAGCCAAACAGGCTGAACAACGAACCGACCTCCAAAACCGACTGCGCCCCGAGAGGATTTTCAATGGTCAGGTTGCCGGAAACCAGGCTGGAAACGCCGATCGGAAATGTGCGCAGGATGCTGAACAGGTTGAAGCGGGACAGTTTCTCGATAAAGGCATCCCTGTTCGCAAGCAGCTCTGTCACCTGGATGTTGTTCTGAACATTCAGGGCGACCACCTGGTCGAAAAAGGAGGTCAGGACGTTCTGCACGCTCAGGCGCGGTCCAAACCAAAGCATGGCGTCCAATGCCAGCGGCAGGATGAGGACGGCAAGGTGCGAAGAGATCGCATCCATGCCCGCTTTAATGGCATTAATCATGCCCGGAGGGGGCGGAAGAGGGCGGGGAGCCTGAGGTGTTTCCATAACCGATTAATTTTACCATAGGGGCATGCTCTCTTGGCAGCGACCGCCAGGACAAGGTACAATGCATGCCATGCAATCCCGCTCCTCCACCCCGGATATCAACCGCATCGGGATGCTGACGGCGGCTGTTCTGCTGGCTTTTGCCCTGACACGCCTGCTGCCCGCCTCCGAACTGGTCCTGCGCCTGACCCTGGGGAATTTCTTCCTGACCTACCCGGTCAGCCTGACGACCGTGATGACCCTGCTGGCGGCGGGTGTCACCGCCACGGGCATGGACTGGTTGCTGCGAGGCCACCCGGGGCTGGGTTCCCAGCGGACCGTGGAACACTGGCTCCTGCCCACCCTGACCACGTTCGTGATCGGCGTGTCGCTTTCCCTGCTGCCCGGAGGCGCCTCCTGGTGGGTGACCTTTGCGATCGCGGGGCTGGTGCTGGTGACCGTGTTCATCGCCGAATATACAGCCGTGGATCCCGCCGCACCAGCCTATTCCGCGGCAACGGGGCTCCTGACCGCGCTCTCCTTTGCAGTGACCCTGATCCTCTTGACCACCATGCGATCCTCCAGCCCGCGCCTGATCATGGTCGTCCCGGCAGTGTTCCTCGCGGCTGCCCTGGTCGCCTCACGATACCTGCACCTGCGTTTGCGCCGCTGGGCTTTTCCCTGGGCAGCCGGCATTGCGCTGATCATCGCCCAGCTTGCCTCCGCCCTGCATTACTGGCCGCTTTCCCCCATCCAGTACGGGCTGGCTTTGCTTGGTCCACTCTACGCGCTGACCTCGCTGGCGGGCAACCTGGGGGAGGATCTGCCCATCCGCCGCGCAGCCATTGAACCGGTCATTGCCCTGACCCTGGCATGGGTCGCGGCTGCGTTCCTGGGATAGGTGCGTGCCCCGGAACGGAGGCAGACCAGGGGTTGCACAGGCTGATAACCGTTCTGCATGAGCAACTTCCCCCCATATTTCGTGTTATGGTTATCATCCCATCATGGAGTTGGATTGTGAACCAAGTGCTGACAGGATTTCGGTGTACTCATCCTTTCCTACCTGGTTGGCTCGATTCCCTTCGGCTTGTTGATCGTGAAATTGACCACCGGGCAGGATATCCGCAATATCGCCAGCGGACGCACGGGCGGGACGAACGCCATGCGGGCGGCTGGTCTTTGGGCTGGAATCTTCACCGCTGTGTTCGACATCCTGAAGGGCGCGAGCGCGGTCTGGCTGGCACAGGCGATCAGCCCGGAGGCGCACTGGGTGCATGTCTTTGCGCCGATCTTCGCGATCCTGGGGCATAATTACTCCGTCTTCCTGCCCGAATTTGACGATAAGCGCCGGCTGGTGCGATTGCGCGGCGGTGCGGGTGGCGCGCCGGCTGTGGGCGGGGCATTCGGCTTGTGGCCGCTCTCGCTGGCGATCATCCTGCCGCTCGGCAGCCATCGTTTTCTTCACCCTGGGGTATGCCTCGGTCACGACGATGAGCGTGGCATTGTTCGCCATCATCGTGTTTGCAGCCCGGGCGACTCCTGCTTGGGACCCCATGGATCGACGTGTTGTACGGCGTGCTGGCGGAGGTCCTGCTGGTGTGGGCTTTGCGCCCGAACATCAAGAGCCTGATGAATGGCACGGAACGGGTGATCAAGTACAGCCTGCACGGGCGCATGATAGCGAAACGGGAAGCGGAAAAGAAACCGGTGGAATGATGACCGCAGAGCCAGCTAAACTGGCTCTTATTTTTTACTGGTAGAATTTTTGGAATGCGAAGGAAATTCTGGAAGTTCCTCCGGCGTTCCGCACTGGTGCTGGGTCTGCTCGGAATTTTTGGATTCCTGCTGCCGCGCCTGATCCTGGTGCTGTATGCCAAACCGCGCATCTTTTCCATCAAGGAAGTGATGCCGCGGCGGGTGGCGATCGTCTTTGGCGCCGGCTTGTGGCGCGACGGGACTCCCACACCCGTCCTGCAGGACCGCGTCGGGACGGCTGCCAGACTTTACTTTGAAGGCAAGGTTGATAAATTGTTGATGAGCGGCGATAACCGCTATGTTGATTACAATGAGCCGGAAGCCATGCGCCAGTACGCGCTCAGCCTGGGAGTCCCGGATGAGGCGATGGTGCTCGATTATGCCGGACGGCGGACCTATGACACCTGCTACCGCGCCCGTGACATCTTCGGCATCGATTCCGCCATCCTGGTCACACAGGAGTTTCACCTGCCGCGCGCCATCTTCCTGTGCAACATGCTCGGGGTGGAGGGTGTGGGCGTGCCTGCCGACCTCCAGTATTACCGCAAGATCTCGCGGGCGATGTGGACCTTCCGCGAGGTGCTTGCCACCCTGGACGCGATCAACGATATCTATTACAAGAAACCCCTGCCCGTATTGGGGAATCCTGAACCGATCTTTGCAACGGAGGAATAATGACCCGCGACGAAGCCCTGGCAATTGTCCGTGAGTTTGTGAAGAATGAAGGCCTGGTGCGCCACATGCTGTGCGTGGAGGCTGCCATGCGGTTCTACGCGGAAAAGCTTGGGGAGGATGTGGAGACCTGGGGGCTGCTGGGTCTGCTCCACGATTTTGACTGGGAGATCCATCCCAGCATGGAAGGTCATCCTTCGGAAGGCGCGCCCATCCTGCGGGAGCGCGGGCTGAGCGAGGAACTGGTACAGGACGTCCTGAGTCATGGGGACCACATGGGCTTGCCCAGGGACACGCTGCGCCGCAAGGCGTTATATGCGTGTGATGAGATCACCGGACTGGTGACCGCGGTCGCGCTGGTGCGCCCGTCCCGGTCATTGTATGACCTGGAAGCCTCCTCGGTTAAAAAGAAGTGGAAGGATAAGGCTTTTGCGGCGGGCACCAACCGGGCGGAGATGGAACAAGGCGCAAAGGAATTTGGCGTGGACATCTGGGAACACGCCGGAAATGTCATCGCCGCCATGCGAAAGATCGCCCCGGAACTGGGGCTGGTGGGAAATCTTCAGCCTTAATAATCAGGTCGTATTTGTCCAAATTAAGCAGGGGGGAAGCGATTGTAAGAATGACGTATAAATGCTCCCGAGCCTGTCTCCAGCCTATTAACTGCAGGTGCTATACTGCCGCATGGTCAAATTAGCTCAGAGGCGATTTGTGGAACGGTTTCCACGAACGCAGGGCTAATGGTCAATTCCAAAGGAGGAATGAATGACCGCAATGTTGTTTTGGCTGAAGATAGCCGGTGAGATCCTGCTGGGAATCCTGGTGCTGACGGGCTTGTTCGGCATCCGGTTCATCCCCAACAACCGGATCGGTTTGGTGGAGAAACGCTTCAGCCGGAAAGGATCGGTCAAATCCGGTCTGATCGCACTGCACGGCGAGGCGGGTTACCAGCCCAATGTGCTGCGCGGTGGTTTGCACTGGCTGATGCCCATCCAGTATGTCGTCCACATGATGCCGCTGGTGACCATCACACAGGGGAAGATCGGTTACATCTTTGCCCGCGACGGCAAACCGCTGGATCCGACCCAGGTGCTGGCTTCCAACGTGGAGGCGAAGGATTTCCAGGATGTGGAGGGGTTCATCAAGGCTGGCGGTCAACGCGGACCGCAGAGGCTGATCCTGCGTGAAGGTACGTATGCCATCAACCTGCTGCAGTTCATCGTCATCACGGAGGGGCGCGTCTTCTCCCTGCCGCTCAACCGTGAAGAGGCGGCTGTCATCCAGGATATGGTGACCTTCATTACAGCTCGGCATGGGTTCCAGCCGGTCATCATCAAGGATACGGATGACCTGGTGGGAATCGTGACCGTGCATGACGGTCCCTCCCTGCAACAGGGCGAGATCATTGCCCGGACGGTGGGTGACGATCCTGCCGATCCGGAAACGTATCACAATAATTTCCAGGACCCCGACCGGTTCCTGAAGGCGGGGGGCTTCCGCGGGCGCCAGCTGCAGGTGCTGGTGGAAGGTACATACTATGTCAACCGCCTGTTCGCGACCGTTGAGATGATCAACAAGACGATCATCGAGGTGGGTAACGTGGGCGTGGTCGTTTCGTACACAGGCGAGACCGGCACGGACCTCTCCGGCAAGGAATACCGGCACGGCGAACTGGTGCTGCAGGGCAACCGCGGTGTCTGGAGTGAAGCCCTGCTGCCCGGCAAGTACGCCTTCAACACCTATGCCGGCAAGGTGTCACTCGTCCCGACCACGAACATCATCCTGAAGTGGATCCGCAGCGAGACGGGTTCCCACAAGTATGATGAGAACCTGACCGAGGTGTCCCTGATCACCAAGGATGCGTTCGAGCCGTCCCTGCCGCTGTCGGTGGTCGTGCACATCGACTATCAAAAAGCCCCGCTGGTGATCCAGCGCTTTGGCGACATCAAGAAACTGGTGGAGCAGACCCTGGACCCGATGGTGTCGGCGTACTTCAAGAACGTCGGGCAGACGCGCACCCTGATCCAGCTCCTGCAGGAACGTTCAGCGCATCCAGCAGCAGGCAAGCGTGGAGATGAAGGAAAAATTCGCGCACTACAACCTGGAACTGGAGGAGGTGCTGATCGGCACGCCATCCTCGCCGGAGGGTGATACACAGATCGAGACCATCCTGACCCAGCTGCGGTCCCGCCAGGTGGCGATCGAACAGGTGGAGACCTACAACCAGCAGGAGAAAGCCGCGGTCAAGGAACGCGAACTGCGCGAGGCCGAGTCACAGGCGCAGATGCAGACGAAGATGACGGAAGCGGAGTTGAACATCAACATCCAGAGCGACCAGGGTAAGGCTGACTACCAGCGTTCCATCCAGCAGGCTGCGCAGATCCGCGCGCTGGCTGAGGCGGAAGCGGAAAAGATCGCCCGCATCGGTATCGCGCAGGCGCTGGCGACCGAGGAACAGGTGCGCGCCTATGGCGGTCCGCAATTCCAGGTGACCCAGCAGGTGCTCCAGCGCTTTGCGGATGCCATCCAGACAGCCAAGGTGGACATCGTGCCTCGCATCCTGATCAAGGGCAATGCCGAGGGCGATACGAGCACAGGCAGTGTCATCGAAGCCCTGATGGCGATGATGCTCTCCGATAAACTCGGCGTGAGCGTGACCGACCAGGGGACGCGTTCCCCTGAAGCCGAGACGCTCAGGCAGCAGATCCGGGAGAGCATGCAGGGTAAGCCCGCACCGGAGGCGCCCAAACCCGCCAAGAAGTAAACGGTCGGGGGAAACATCCCCATAACAATACAGGGCAACCCGGATCGGGTTGCCCTGTATGATTCATTCTCACAATTTTCAGGCTGCCCTGGCATCCTGGCGGCGCAGGAAGAACTTGGTGATCTCCTCCGAGATGGCGGGAATGAGCGCCAGCCCGACCACCATCAGCCATTCGCGTCCACTCATGAAGTGGGTGTTGAAGATCGTCTGCAGGAAGGGCACGCTGACCACGAGCAGCAGCAGGGTGATGGAAAGACCGACCGCGTATTGCATGTAACGGTTCGAGAAGATGCCCAGCCGGAAGATGGAGGCTCTTTCCGACCGGACGGTATAGGCACGGAACAGCTCGCAGAGCGAGAGCGTGACGAATGCCATGGTCTCGGCAGTCTGTACATCGACCCCGCGCCAATCGTGCTGGAGCACGTAGGACAATATGTTGGTGCCGGGCGGGATGATGGCTCCGGCTTCCAGGTGCCAGACCAGCCCCATGACAAATGCTCCCAGGACCGCGCCGGTTTGTGCGATCGTCTGGATGAAGATGCCCAGCCCCATGGACTTGTTGATGATGGGTTCGTTCTTGGCGCGAGGCTTCTGGTCCATGGTGTCCGGGTCGCCCTTTTCCATTGCCAGGGCGAGCGCGGGCGCGCCATCGGTGAGCAGGTTCAGCCACAGCAACTGGATGGCGGTCAATGGAGCGGGCAAGCCAGCCAGCGTGGCGAGGAAGATGATCATGATCTCGGCGACGTTCGAGGAGAGCAGGAAGAACACGAACTTGCGGATGTTCGAGTAGATGATGCGTCCCTGCTCGACTGCCGAGACGATGCTGGCGTAGTTGTCATCGGTCAGGACCATGTCGGCGGTCTGCTTGGCAACATCCGTGCCGGTGATGCCCATGGCGATCCCGATGTCCGAGCGTTTGATGGCGGGCGCGTCGTTGACCCCATCGCCGGTCATTGCCACGATCTCGTTGTTGGCTTGCAAAGCATCCACGATGCGCATCTTGTGTTCGGGCGAGACGCGGGCAAAGACATCCGTCAGTTCGATCTCACGGTTAAGTTCCGCATCGCTCATCCTGTCAATATCTGCACCGGTCGCCACTTTCCTGCCGGGCAGGAGCAGCCCGATGGATTTGGCGATGGCGCTGGCGGTGTTGGGGTAATCGCCGGTGATCATCACGGTACGGATGCCGGCGTGGCGGGCGTGTTCCAGGGCAGGCTTCACTTCCGCGCGCGGCGGGTCGATCATGCCCACCAGACCCACGAAGACCAGGTCCTTTTCCACTTCCTCCGGAGCCAGCTCCCGGTCGGGGACATCCTTTTCCAGGCGGTAGGCAAGCCCGAGCACGCGCAGGGCATCGGCTGTCATGGCATCGTTGGCATCCAGGATGCGTTTTCGGGCTTTTGCGTCCAGCGGTTCGGTCTCATCGTTCATGGCTTGATACTGGGTGCAAAGGTCCAGCACCATATCCGGCGCGCCCTTGACGGCGATCACATCCCAATCCTTGACCTTTTGATCGTAGAAAGGAGAGAAATCCTCAGCCTTGGGGTCGGTGATGTCATGCACCGTGATCATGCGCTTGCGATCCGAGTCGAAGGGAATCTCGTTCTCGCGCGGGTAGGCTTCGTTTATCTCGCGGTAGGGGGTGCCGGCTTTGACGGCGGCGACCAGCAGGGCGCCTTCGGTCGGGTCGCCCACGATACGATAGGTTTGCTGCTCATCGGCGGTCGCCGGTGGTCTCGACCTGGGAATCGTTATTGAGAACTCCCAGCCAAAGCACGGTCAGTATTCCGGGGTAATCGCTGATGGTGATCGGATTCCCGCCCACCCGGAAGTCGCCTTTGGGCACATAACCGGTGCCTGTCACTTCCACGAACTGCCCATCCGCCCACAGGCGCGTGACCGTCATCTCATTCTGGGTGAGAGTGCCGGTCTTATCGGAGCAGATCACGGTGGCGGACCCGAGCGTTTCAACCGAAGCCAGTTTCCGGATCAACGCATGACGGTTGACCATTTCGCGCATGCCCAGGGCAAGGGAGATGGTCACAACCGCAGGCAGACCTTCGGGCACGGCCGCGATGGCAAGGCTGATGGCAATGATGAAGACATCGGTGATCTCGCGGGCATATTCCTTGAAGTAGGAAAGCGGTCCGGTAAAGAGGTCGCCGATATTGGTGTAGTTGATAAGCGCCACGATGAAGACGATCGCCACCAGGATCAAGGAGCCGATGCTAAGGGTCCTGCCCAGTTGATCGAGACGGCGCTGGAGCGGCGTCTCCTCCTCATCCACGTTCTGAAGCATTTCCGCGATGAGACCGAGCTGGGTGCGCATGCCTGTGCCGACGACCACACCGCGCCCGCGTCCATAGGAAACGAGCGTGCCCATGAAGGCGGTGTTCTTGCGGTCACCCAGGGGCACATCCTTGTCGAGCACGGTCGCGGCGCTCTTCTGGACGGGGAGCGATTCCCCTGTCAGGGAGGCTTCCTCCACCCGCAGGTTGACCGCCTCGAGCAGGCGCACATCCGCAGGGATGAAATTGCCCGCCTCGAGGAAGACCATGTCACCGGGCACCAGTTCGCGGGCTGGCAGGCTGATGCGGTGACCATCGCGCAGGACGTGCGCCTCAGGCGCAGCCAGTTTCTTGAGCGCGGCGAGAGCCTCCTCGGCGCGCCGTTCCTGGATGATACCCAGCACGGAGTTTAATACCACGATCGCCATGATGGCTGCGGCTTCAATGGTATCGCCCAACAGGGCGGAAATGATCGAGGCAATGATCAGCAACCAGACCACGAAGCTGTTGATCTGGTCCCAGAGCATGCTCAGCAGACCCGGGCGCGGGGCTTCCTTCAGTTCATTCAAGCCTGCCATCGCGCGGCGCCTTTCAGCCTCCTCGGTCGTCAGACCCTGATCCTTGACCTTCAGGTTTTCGAGCACTTCCTCCGCCTTGAGGGCGTGCCAGGCATTGTCCTGCGGAAGGAGCCCATTTGGTGTATTTTCGGCTGTCATGAAACTCTCCTGACTGAAATGATCGCAAAATAAAAGACCACCACAACACCTCCGTGATGGTCTCGCCAATCGCTTGAAAGCGCATGGACTGCCGATGGCATTTGAGCCAATGAGATGACGACAATCCATCCTGTGGGGACAGGCGGCTACTCCCCAATCGAAGCAAGTCTACTCCAGATTAAAAAACACTGCAAGGAGACAAAGAAAAGGTATTTATCATGGAATAATGTCACGATATTTCCCCTTGTTCATATGTTCAGGTAAAAAAAGACCGCCACAACCATCGCGGCGGTCCATCATGCTCATGGACGGGGGACTGATGCCTGCCCGAAATCTGATGAGCCTTTATTTCTTTTTGGGAGGTTCGATCCTGGTCCCGGGGGGAATCTGGACATCCTTGGGGATGACCACGATGCCATCGCGCACCACCCAGCCATCCGCATCCTGGTCGGTGCCGCGCGGGAACGGGCGGATGATCACGCCTTTGCCCAGGCGCACGTTCTTGTCCAGGATGACCCCATCCAGGTCACACCTGGGACCAACCCCCAGGGGAATCTCATTGGATTTCCCGGGTTGTTCATAGTAATCCGAGCCCATCATGATGCAATTCTTGATGCGGGACCCCTCCCGGATCTGGCTGCGGACTCCCACCACGGAATGCGTGATCTCCGCCTTTTGGATGCGGCACCCCTCCGACAGCATCACATCCTTGAGACGGCTGTCCTCCACGATGGAGCCGGGCAGAACGCGGGAGTTGGTGTAGATCGGCTGTTTGGGGTCGTGGAAATTGAACGGAGCGTCGGATTTGGTCATCTGGAGGTTGGTGTCATAGAAGGAACGGATCGTCCCGATATCCTGCCAGTAACCGTCGAAGTCATAACCGTAGACTGCGTGGGTTTTGATGGCTGCCGGGATCACGTCGGGACCAAAATCATTGAAGTCGGGATGGTTGGTCATGAAATGCATCAATACTTCGGTTTTGAACAGGTAGATGCCCATGGAGCCGAGGAACGGTCGTTCCTTGTCAGCGCGGCTGATGAAGGGAGCCTGCTCAGCCCTGGTCCTGGGTTTCTCAACGAAATCGGTGATGCGCCCGCCCTCCTCGACCTTGAGCAATCCAAGCCGCGAGGCGTCCTGGCGTGCCACGGGCTGGACCGCCACGGTGATGTCGGCGCGGTGTTCCCAGTGGTATTTTGCCATGGCGGCGTAATCCATGCGATAGAGATGATCGCCCGCCAGGATGAGGACGTCCTTGGCGTCCGTGGCGCGGATCTCGAACATCTGCTTGCGAACCGCGTCAGCTGTGCCCTGGTACCAGTTTTCCAATTCCAGGGTCTGTTCGGCAGCCAGGATCTGGACCCAGCCCGTGTGGAAATCGTCGAACTGGTAGGTGCGGGTGATGTGACGGTGAAGGGAGACGGAATTGAACTGGGTCAGGACCGCGATGCGGTAAATGCCTGAATTGATGCAGTTGCTGATGGGGATATCGATGAGACGGTATTTGCCTGCGATGGGAACCGCCGGCTTGGAGCGCATGATGGTCAACGGGAAAAGACGGGTGCCGCGTCCGCCGCCAAGAACAACAGCCAGGATATCATCAAGTTCGGGCATATGCTCTCCTCAGTCAAGTGATGTTGCGGGATCGTTGTTATTAATTTCAAAACAAAACGCGAGACCACCCTTTGGCGGCCTCGCGGCGATCGTACCCAGTGAACAGGCCGCCATGCGCGGACGTTCACTGTTGCTCGTATTTTCCCAAAAGTCATTCGCTTCGACCAACTTTTGGCGCCTGTCAAAGTGCTGTATAATCCGAGTGCCGAAGGAGGGAATTGAACCCTCATGCCCGTAAGGGCACACGAGTTTGAGTCGTGCGCGTATGCCAGTTCCGCCACTCCGGCAGGGTGTGCAAACCTTTTTGCGGTGCACACAGTATAACAAACCCTATCCAACAAGGTCAAGATGAAACTCGAAATCATAGGTTTACCCCAATCTGGAAAAACCACCTCTTTAATGCCCTGACCCGCGGCAACACGCCGACCACCGCCAGCGCCGGTCGGATCGAGATCCACCAGGCAGTGGTGGACGTCCCCGACCCGCGCGTGGATAAACTGTCCGCCATGTTCAAGCCCAGGAAGACGATCTACGCGAAAGTGATCTATGCGGACATCGCGGGACTGGAATCCGGGGCGGCGAAAAGCGGCATCTCCGGGCAATTGCTGAACCAACTTGCCCAGATGGACGGGTTCATTCACGTGGTGCGCGCCTTCACGGATGAGAATGTGCCGCATCCCTCGGGCAGCGTCAACCCGCAGCGGGATGTGGATGCGATGGAGAGCGAACTGCTGCTCAACGACCTGGTGGCGGTGGAGCGCAAACTGGAACGGTTGACCGATGAACGCAAGAAGGGCGGCACGGACAAGGTGCTGAATGCGCGCCAGACCAGCCTGTTCGAACGGCTGCATGCGAGCCTCTCCGATAACAAGCCCCTGCGCAACATGGAATTCGATGCGGAAGAATAGAAGGAGCTTGCCAGTTTCGGGCTGCTGTCCCGCAAACCGATCCTGATCTCCTATAACACCGGGGAGGGTGAGTCTGCCCCCGCGCCGGCGGGCGGGTTCCCCTCGGTCACACTGCAGGGAAAACTGGAAATGGAGATCGCGCAACTTTCCGCTGAGGACGCGGCTGTGTTCATGCAGGAATACGGCATTGAAGAGCCCAGCCTCAACCGGATGATCCGCCTTTCCTATGATCTCCTGCAGCAGCAATCCTTTTTCACGGTGGGGGAGGACGAAGTGCGCGCCTGGACCGTCCAGCGGGGGGCATCCGCGCAGGAAGCCGCGGGGGCGATCCATACCGACCTGCAGAAGGGCTTCATCCGGGCTGAGGTGGTGGCATACGATGACCTGGTCAGCCTGGGGTCCATGAATGAAGCCAAAACCAAGGGGAAACTGCGCCTGGAAGGCAAGGAGTATCCCGTCAAGGATGGGGACATTGTCCACATCCGCTTTAACGTATAATCCAAAAAGGCGATCCAGAACTGGAGGTGCGCATGTCCCGCTTAAATCGTTCCACGATCATATCCCTGGTGATCATTGCACTTGTCATCACGCTTGCCTGTTCCATTGATATGGGGCAGACCGCCAGCGTGCCGCCCACGCTGGATGCCACGAAGATGGCGCTGGAGATCCAGGGTACCAGCGTGGCGCTGCAGCAGACGCAAGCCGCCTTGAATGCACCGCCTGCCCAGCCTGCGGTGACCCAGCCGCCGGTGGTCGTCGAAGAACCCACCACTCAGCCGCCTCCCACCGTTCAGCAACCCACCGCCACCCAGGACCTGCAGGCACGCATGAAGACCGCCAAGATCCTGGTCTACGAGGAATTCGATGGCAGTGCCCCTGGTCCCGTGGGTGAAACCCACCCTGGATATGATGGGCTTGAACACCACCTACACGGCGGACATCGGTGTCCTGATGAACCATTTGAATTCAGGCACGAAATGGGACTTGATCATCATCGCTTCAGAAGCCCGCGGGGATGTGCAGGGTGAGTTCTGGGATGTGATCGTGCCCAAGGTGATCAACGATAAGACCGCCCTGATCGTTGAAATGTGGTATCTCTCGGATACCCACGTCGGGCGCATCGCCCAGTTGACCTCCAAGTGCGGCATTCGCTTCTGGAGGGTGCGCTCCGAGGTGGAATCGATCTACACGTTGAAACCCGACCATCCCGTTTTCACCACACCCAACAGCGGCTTCAGCCTGACGAATTACTGGGGCTACTGGAAGGATAAGGGCGGCGATTACGTGAACGTGACCGGCACCGGTGACGCCGAACTCCTGGCGGGCGGATTCCCGAGCCGTTCCTCCGAGTATGGGTTGATCACCACCTGCATCGAAGGGCGCGTCATCATCCAGACCTTCTCAGACCACGATTATCACCAGGAGGCCATCCAGGCGTTGTGGGAGAATTACATCACCTGGGTGCTGACCAACCATTTTGCGGTTGTGCCATAGAAAAAGTTAACCTGACAGCCACTCATTAACCATGAGTGGCTGTTATTATTTCTGGAGGAATAATGCCCTACAAATTATCCCGATGGTCGCTGACAGACCTGTTCCCCGCGCCAGGGGGGCGTGAGCAGTCCCGAACTGGAAACGGCTTTTGACCAGGTGGAGGAACAGATGACCACCTTTGAGGGGGTGCGCGGAAAACTGCGCGCGGAGATCCCCGCGGAGGAATTCCTGCACATAGTGAAGACCTCCGAGCAGACCTACCGCATCCTGCAGAAACTGGATGCCTTTGCCGGTCTGTCCTTTGCGGCGGATACGCAGGACCAGGCTGCGCTGACCCTGCAAAACCGCGTCCAGCAGTTCCTGGCTGAGATCGCCAACCGGAAGCTGTTCTTTGACCTGTGGTGGAAGAACCTGGAGGATGCCGATGCCAGACGCCTGATGGATGCCAGCGGCGATTATCGCTATTACCTGGAGGAGATGCGCCACTTCAAGCCGCATACGCTCAGCGAGCCGGAGGAGAAGATCATCAACATCAAGGATGTGACCGGCTCCAGCGCGCTGGTCAACCTGTACGATTCCATCACCAACCGCTATGTCTTCAAGCTGAAGGTGGATGGCAAGGTGAAGGAACTGACGCGCGGCGGGTTGATGACCTTTGCCTACAGCCCCGACCCGAAGATGCGCGCGGCAGCCTACCGCGAGCAGTTCCGCGTCTACGGGCAGGATGGTCCCATCCTCGGGCAGATGTACCAGACGCGCGTGCGCGACTGGCACAACGAAGCCATCGGTCTGCGGAAATTCAAGACGCCCAACTCGTACCGCAACCTGATGAACGACATCCCGGATGAGGCGGTGGATGCACTGCTGGATGTGGCGCGCAGGAATGCCCCGGTCTTCCAGCGCTTCTTCAAATTGAAAGCCAAAAACCTGGGCGTGAAAAAGCTGCGCCGCTACGACATCTATGCACCGCTGGCTGCCTCCACCAAAAAGTATCACCTTTGACAGGGCAGCCCAAATGGTGCTGGAATCCTTCTCCGCCTTCCATCCCGATTTCGGCAGGCTGGCGAAGCGCGTCTTTGACGAGAATCACCTCGACAGCGAGGTGCGCAAGGGCAAGCAGGGCGGGGCGTTCTGCGCTTCGATCGTGCCCGAGATGACGCCCTACGTGAAGGTCAATTACGAGGGCAATGCGCGCGAGGTGGCGACGCTGGCACACGAGCTGGGGCATGCCATCCATGCCATGCTGGCATCCCATCACAGCGCGTTCACCTTCCATTCCTCCCTGCCGCTGGCGGAGACCGCCTCCACCTTCGGCGAGATGATGCTGATCGACCGCATGCTGGCGGAGGAGAAGAACAAGTCCGTGCGGCGCGACATCCTGTTCCGCCAGGTGGACGATTCGTATGCCACCATCGGGCGGCAGGCGTGGTTTGCCCTGTTCGAGCGCTCCGCCCACGACATGGTCATGAAAAATGCCAGCGTGGATGAACTCTCGAAGCTGTACCTTGAAAACCTGAAGGAACAGTTCGGCGACTCGCTGGACCTGGCGGATGAATTCAAATGGGAATGGGTCTCCATCCCGCACTTCTATCACACCCCGTTCTACGTGTATGCCTATTCGTTCGGCAAATTGCTGGTGCTCTCGCTCTACAAGCAGTTCAAGGCGGAGGGTGAATCCTTCAAGCCGAAGTACAGGAAGATCCTGGCAGCGGGTGGATCGGAAGCGCCTGCGCGCATCCTTTCTGAAGCGGGCATCGACATCCGCTCAGCGAAATTCTGGCAGGGCGGGTTCGATGTGATCAGGGAGCAGGTGGAGGAATTGGAAAGAGTTGTAGGAAGAAAGAGAAAATAAGGAAGGCGCTGCATGAGAATGCAGCGCCTTCTTTATTGATCGGTCTTTTTCATTGTCACCCCACATTTCCGGCCTCCGCCATCAACGCCTGGATCTCCAGCGGGATGCCCTTCCCGTCATCGCGCTGTAATGCCAGTGCGCCCTGCTCACACTTGCTGATGCAGACGCCGCAGCCCATGCATTTTTCATAATTGACGTGGTTCACGCCATCCACCACCTCCAATGCGCCGAACTGGCAGGATTCGTTGCAGGTGCTGCATCCGTTGCAGAGGATATCATCCACCACGCAGACATAGCCTGAGGAGGCAAGCATGGGAGTCCCGTTGCGATGCGCATTCATCGCTCCGCAGCAGCATTCACAGCAGTTGCAGATGGCGTAGAAGCGTTCCAGCATGGCATCCTTGAAGAAGGCATGGTGGACATGACCACGCTCATCCTCCGCCTGGAGGATACCGATCGCCTCATCGCGCGTGATCCAGCGGGCATGCTTTGGCTGGTGATCAATGATGAAACTCGCGAACGGGTCGCCGACGATCAGGCAGACATCCATGGGCAGGCAGGGATTCTCGCGTGCCATGCGGCAGGGACAGTCCATCGCCACGATGCGGTCGGGATTTTTCATCACGATGGAGCGCGCCCGTTTGTAGGGGATGACCTGCTCGAGGTCGGGGATCCTTATCTCCTCGTTGATCAGCACCAGGCGTTTGGCTGACTCCAGCGGCATCACCTTGCCGTGATAGGTGTCCGCGAACCCGACCTGGTCCGCGGCGGGTTCATCCGAATTTTTATGAATGAGCAGCCTGTTGATCAATCCGCCCAACGGGGTGAGCCACTTTGTCGCGGGATGGGTCGCCGATGCCCACGCCGATGTAGAAATACGGCCAGCGCGCGTAGATGTATCCATGCAGAAGGTCGAGGAACGAATACCCGGGGATCTTGCGCGCCTCGTCAATGAATTCCCTTGTGGATGGCTTGATAAACGGTAAAGGTAATTTCATGAAGGTTGTCCTATAAGCGGGGGTGATGCAGCATCATTATTTTCGTTTATTCTACAGGCATCCAGCCGGGAAGGATATTGTCCTTTCTCCCCATTCCGTTGGACATTGTTCCTGTTCATTTTCCGACCAGGATCTTCACCCAGATATTATCGCCCGAACCGATGCTCAGGAATCCTCCCAGCGGATTTCGGATGGTAAACACCCCCATGTAACGCCCATTGACGGAGGGCGCGATGAGATGTACGGAGATGTCCAGGCTCTCTCCGGGCAGGGTGATGGTCAGTGGGACGGAATCGGGTGCGGACATCCTTTCGCCGGTCAGGAAGATCAGGGAGTAGCCCGCATCCCAGGGACAGGTGCCTGTGTTCATCAGACGCCAGGTCTTGGTGAAGGCTTCCCCCGGCGCCAGGAGCGTCCCATCCGGGATGGTGACGTCTTCGAGCAGGACGGCTTCATCGGTGCAATTTTCGGGACGCGGCAGGAAACCCCGGGGCGTGGATGTCATGGTGGGCGTCGCGGCGGGACCGGCGGGCAGTGTGGAGGTGATGAAGACGGGCGGAGGGGGCGTCCTCGTCTCGAAGGTGATGCAGCCGCGCATCAATCCAAGTACCAGCAGGGCGGGAATGAATTTTTGCATGTTGATTCTACGGCGCGGCAAACACGACCGACCAGTAGCCCTCCATCTGACTTTCGGAGAAGAAGGCATAGCCCACGCCGATCTCCGTGATCTTTGGGTGGAGGATGGTACTGCGGTGAATGAGGTCGCTCATCCACCACTGCACGGCAGAGGCAGGCGTGCCCCCGTTTTTGGGTGCCTGGGCATAGATGGTCTCCAGGACGAGCGAGGGAGTGTAGCCTGTCAGCAGCACGCGCTCTTCGATGTCCGAACCATTTGAGCCAATGTGACTGAGGTAACTGTTGCAAGCCATATCCGCGGCATGACCCTGCGCGGCGGTCGTCAATCTCCAGTTGAGCGTAAGGGCGGGAAGGTCATGCGCGGCACGCTGGGAATTGATCAATGCCAGCGTCTGGTTGATGAAATCGGGATTGGTGGTGTAGGCACACGGCATCTCATCCACCGGGAGGACGGTTCCAGCCGAGGGTGTGGCAGGATCGATGGTCGGTGTCCCGAGCATTACAACCTCGCCCACCACGATGGCAACCCAGATGTATTTCCCGTTGTCCACCGGGATGGTCTCTCCATCCGGGGCGCGCAGTTCAAAATTGCCGACAAAGGTCCCGTACCCGGCAGGGGCTCTCATCTCCATGGATATATCGAGCGTATTCCCGGGCGCGGTGAATTCGAGCGGGGTGGAAGTTGGCGCGCCCATCTGTTCCCCGTTGGCAAAGACCATGTGGTAGTCCCTGTTCCATGCACAGGTGCCGGTGTTCTTCAAACGCCAGGTCTTTTCAAAGATCTCCTGCGGTGGGAAAGAGGTGTTATCCGGGACGGTCACATCCTCGACAAAGGATGCGCTGTCCGTGCAATCGGGGGGATTGGTGGGATTGGCAGGCAGGGACGGCGTTCGAGCGATGACGACCGGCGTGCCCGCAGGTTTGGGGTTTCCTCCACAGGCGGTCAGGACGGCGGCAAGGAGCAGATGGATCATGAGCAACTTTTTCATCTTCCGGTCCTTTCTGACGGCTAGAGCAATCTCAACTGCCCGCCTCTCTCCTGGTCGGTATCGGCGCTGACCTGGGCTTCAAAAGTATCCCTGTTCAGCATGGGCTGATCCACCAATGCCCGGACGAGGCGGAATTTCATCATGCGCAAGCCCCCCAGCCGCGCCGCCAGGGATGGGTCGCGCTTGAGCTTATAGTCCAGCAGGGAGGCACGTTCATCGGGGATGACCAGCAGGCTGCGCTCACGCGGATATGGGCTTTTCATAACAGCCGGATCGAGGATGGCGGAGGCTTTCAGGAAGAAAACATACTCCGACGTCTCCCCCGCCTCCCAGACCAGGGTGCGTTCATCAAGGGGGTTCGTTCCGTAATCCAGCCGTTCCCCGATGGATCGAATCAGCTCCGCCATTTGAAGCGAGGTCCTCCTTGCGGGTGGACGGAAAATCCTCCCTGCGCAATTTCCATTGACCATCCGTTTCTTCCGCGTAGGAGGTCAGGACTGCCCGGACGAGTCCCAGGGAGGGAGTAAGCAACCCGGGGAAGAGCGTGGATAGGTTGCGCAGGATGTCCTCAAAGGCGCAATCGGGATGCTGGATCAGATGATTGACAACCGCCATTTCCACCCGGTCACAAAGTGGTTCTGAAGATTCGATCTCCCGTGAAAGCCCCCAAAGACCGGTTTCCACGTCCTCACCACCGCCATACCGGACCAGGGCTTGTGTCCCCAAGCAAAGCCTCCTGGATGGAGTTCGCCGCCTTGCGGATGACCTCGTCCAGGGGATGCTCGGGGCTGATGAGCGCATGATCCGTTTTCAATGTGACCAGGGCGGAAGCATGCAGGGGCAGGTACAGGGTCGGCTCACCGCGGGCGATCAGATGCTCTCGAATCACTTCACGGACGGAATCCATGTCCACCTCCGCCAGTTTCCGGTGCAGCCGTTCGGCGCGCGTCCACACGATCTGGACGGGGTCATTCTGTGTGCGCATGGCGAGGTCTTTCAGGTGAAAACTGTTGATGTCGCCGGCAGCCAGCGCGGAGGTCAGGAAAGCGGGTTCAGGTTCAGGGACAAGGGTGAGACAGGGCGTGCCCAGCTTGAGCAGATCAAAGAGATGATGGAAGGAGGCTTGCAAAGCCTCGAGATGCCAGACCCAATCGTAGCGGCGGCGGCGCAGGACCAGGTGGAACGGCTCGGCGGATTCGCTTCCCCACAGCCATCCAGCCCACAGGGCGCACAATGTCCAGTACGCCTGGTTGGGGCGCGGCAGCGCAGTGATGACCGCCGCCATGGGAATTTCTTTGATGATGTCTCGCCAGGTCCGCGATGCGTCCTTCAAAGAGGATCAGCCCGCCGCTTTCGGGTATCCTGTTCGGCCAGCGGGTGATGGGGAGGGGGTCGGATTGTGCCGCCCATTCCCCGACTGCGGCTTCGAGTGCCATCCAGGTGTTGTTCTCACGGTACTCATCCGAGAGGCTGAGCTGTTTCGGGCGCGGGCGGTCATTGTCAACCCGCCAGAGGTTGTTGGCTGCATCACACACGGAGAGAAAGAGCGCGCCCAGGGTGCGCCTCCGGTCGGGCGTGATACCGGGCGCATCCAGGCGGTTGACCAGGGTGGCGAGGGCGTAAATGGCACGCGGTCGATAGACAGACAACGCCTCCTCGACATATTCGCGGTCGGCATCGTCCTGTGCGGCAACGCGTTCGAGCAGGCGGGCGCGGTGCAGTTTTGACATTTCCGCGATCTGCCTGGCTTTCTCCTCGTCATACCCGGTGGCGGGTTTCTGACCCGAGTCGCCGCAGTCCGGGCAGGTGTAGATGCGCGCGTAGGGAGCCTGCCCGTCCTTTTTCCAGAAAAAGGCGCTGGCAGGGATTTCCTTGCCGCAGTTATTGCATTTTGTCAGGTAGAGTGATTGCAGATGTGTTTCAAGTCGTTCATCCCCCTTCTTCGTGATCGCCAGGTCAGCCAGTGCAGCTTTCAGTTCGGATTCGGTTGGAGGCGCAGCGGTCATCTCCAGCAGGAAGCGCGCGATCGGGTTGTTGGCGGTGACCAGCACGCGGTAGCCTGCACGGGCAGCCTCCACTGCCAGGCGGGGCGCGACCCCGAATGGGTCCAGCAGCCAGCTCCCCACCGGTGCATGCAGCGGAAGCCAGCCGGCGGCGATCCCGTCCTCGTGCGGCGGCAGGAAGCGCGCCAGGGGTCCATCGCGGGCGGGGGGATGCCCGGTTACATAAGGGGAGTCGAATGCGCCCATGCTGTCAGTATAACAAAGGGGCGGTTACTTCGGAAGTGACTCCCCCTTCGAATTTCTCCGCCGGGAGCTCAGTTCCCCGAGCCGCATGGACGACAACTGGCTGGCGACCAGCCCGATGAAGAAGAAGATCAACCCGCTGACGATCGCCAGCATGGCGCCCACGCTCATGCCGCGGTTAAGCAGCAGGAAGGGCGTGCCCCACAGGATGCCGAAGGCGATGCAGATGGCGGACAGGCTGAGGAAGATCTTGAGCGGGTTGAAGAGCATCGCCAGGTTGAGGATCTCCATGATCGTCTCGATGGCGGTGTAGGTGTTGATGGTGCTCATGCCCTGTTTGCGGAGGTTGACCTGGATCGGGTGTTCGAGCACCAGGTCCTTCTGGTTGAGGAAGGTCAGGGCGATCACATCGCTGAAAGCCATTGAATCCGGGCAGACCGGCAGATATGCCTGCACCAGTTCGGTGCGGTAGAGCTTAAAACCGGAGTTGAGATCCTGGATGGGAAGCGGCATGAGCAGGCGGGTGAAAGCCGCGGATGATGGTCTTGCCAAGTTCGCGATACCAGTTGCCCCCCTTGCCCAGGTCGCGGCGTCCGATCACGAGGTCTGCATCCTGTTCCACGGCAAATTCCAGCAGGCGCAGGATATCCGCGGGTTCGTGCTGACCATCGCCATCGAAGGTGACCACGTAGGGGGTGGTTGCGTCGAGCAAGCCGGTCTTGAGCGCGCCTCCATAGCCGCGGTTGAGCTTGTGCCGGAGGATGCGCACCGCGGGCGGTTTTGCATGTTGTTCAAGGATCCCCCAGGAACCATCGCTTGAGCCGTCGTCCACCAGGACCAGCTCCCAATCCTGCTGACCGCAAAACTCGATCAGGCTCGGCAGGAAGGCAGGCAGGGCTTGCTCTTCGTTGTAGACCGGCACGACCACGGTCAATTTTGGGAGGGGGACGTTTTCCATTATTCCTTCCATCCAATATACAGCCGGTTCATTCCCCATTGGGTCCGGAATGGTTTGCGCTCGATCCTGCCAAACCCCGCCCTTCCCAGGCGCTCGCGGATCTCCGCGTCGGTCAGGTAGTAATCCTCGCCCTCCTGCATGCCGCGCTCAGAGTCCATGTCCACCCGGGTGCCGAGGAAGCGATCGTAAACCCAGACCACCTTATGCACAATGACCTCGATGACCGGCAGTCCCATTGTCAGGAGGATATTACCCCCGTTGCGCAGAACGCGGAAGGATTCAGCCAGTTCCGCGTCACGCTGCGAGCGGGGTGCGTGGTTGAGATTGGCGATGAAGGTGACCGAATCGAAGGAGGCGTCCGGAAAGGGCAGATGGGTCAGGTCTTCCACAATGTTCTCTTTGGCAAGCCCTTCGTAGGGGAAAACATCAATGCCGATGCCGTTCCCCTTGAGATAATCCCGGATGAAGCGGTTCCCGTATCCACAGCCGATATCCAGGCAATATCCCTGCACCTCGGCAGCCACGTAATCGAAACGCTCGGAAGCCAGGGAGGACAAACCCCAGCGGTCATCATGGAAGAGCGTGAAGGCGCGCAGGGGGAAAGTGAGAAGATCCTTGAGACGCTGCGAGCGGGATCGAAGCACAGGCGCAGCCCTGCTCATTTCACCCTTCCCAACGCCATGTTGCTGATGCCGATGACCGGCATCCGGTACGGCAGGCTGGCTAGGATTTTATACAGCCACATGGGGGTGCGGTTGGGGGTGAAGGTTCCCACCGTCATGGTCGTAAAGTCCTTCAAGCCCGCGCGCCGGAACTGTGATCCCAGGTACCAGGGTGTGAACCGCAGCAATCCGATCTCGGACGGACCCACCAGCCCGAAGACCGCCATCGGTGGATTAAATGAATTCGGTTCAAAGACCAGGATGTATTTCCGGCTGACGCGCGCCATCTCGGCGATGGCACGCGGGACATCCGCCACATGGTGAAGCACTTCCCAGCAGTACACAAGGTCAAAGCATCCGTCCGGGTGGGGCAGATGGTAGATATCCGCCTCCGATACGCTCTGGCGCAGCGGGTTATGGTCCAGCATCGGGCGGGAAATATCACAGCCGAAAACCTTCCCCAACGATTGCATGTAGTACATCCCAAATCCATCGCCGCAGCCGACCTCCAGGCAGGATCCAATGTTCGCATCCAGCAGACCCCGGATGAAGCTCGACCCGCTGGCGTGCGAAAGCCTCCACGATGGGATGGTCATAGGCGCGCAGGTTGGTATTCCCGCTCCAGAATTCCTTCTGAGACTGGTCAAACCCGGTCATGTTATTTCCCCTCGATGGTCGGAGTGGACTGCCGGCGCCTGGCTCTCCACGCCTCGAAATATTTGGGCAGGGATTTGCCAAGCGAAATGCTGGGAAGCTCCACCCAGCGATGGGAAAGCGCCGCCAGCCCGACGGTCGCCAGGACCGTAAATGCCAGTCCGAACCACCAGGCGTAGCCCAGCAGGGATCTGGGGGCGGAGAGCAATTGAAGCGCGCGCGGGGTCAGCATGATCAATACCAGGAAATGCACCAGGTAGATGCTGTAGGAGATCCTGCCGATGAACCTGAGCCATGAGAAGGAGAGGAAGGTCCGCGCGCTTTCTGATGAGATGACCACCATCAGGAGCAGGGCGGAGCCGATGCCTGTGATGATCCAGGGGATGCTCATGGGCAGTTCCCAGGAAAAGTAGACCGGCAGGGTGAAGCGGAAGGTGTACAAGGCGATCCCGATCAATAACACGACGATTTTCCAGGACCGCCGCGGTCCCAGCCGGTCATGGATATCCTGGTAATATTTCGCCAGCAGGATGCCTGCCGCAAAATGGAAGAGGTAATAATTTGCTCCAAGCGGACCGACCAGCAGCAGGGTAAAGAAAGCCAGCCAGCCGGTGTGGCGGGATGCCAGCAGGATGCCCACCGGTACCAGGAAGGAGATCCCCAGCTCGATGGGCAGGGTCCAGCCCTGGGGAACCAGGAAATAATCCCCCGGTTGGATCAAAAAGCCCTCGCGCAGTAATTGTGCGAAGGGGATGGATGCCTTCCAGGTGGAGAACAACCACGGGTTCGCGGGTGGGATGGTGGCTCCCTCAAAAAATCCCCCCCAGTGGCGCAACAGGTAACTGAGGATGAAAATGAACAGGTAGGGCGGCCAGATGCGGAACACCCGGCTGGTGAGATAGCGGGGGAGGGGGAAATGGGTAAGTTCGGGCTGTTTTGTATCCCGGAAATACTTGATGGAAAGCACCAATCCGCTCAAAACATAAAAAAGGGAAACGGCTGCAAAACCATCCCAGACAATATGCAGGGGGGAATATGTCCAGGCTTGTTTCACAGCCACGCTTTTGGTGGGCCATCCATAGGTGGCGATGTAATGCGAAAAGACCACCGAGATGGCAGCCAACCCGCGTACGGTATCAAAGGCGGTGACATGCCCGGGATGATCGTTCTTCGTGGGATCAGGGGTACTCATGGGTGAAGTATGCGCAAGTATAACATCCCAATTTTTCCCCGCAACGATGTTACAATCAAATATCAGACCGGTTTTCTGAAAATGGCGGATTAGATGGCATCCATGGAACGCATTCTGCTTGTGGAAGGAGATCCGAACATCAGCGACCTGATCGCCCGTCAGGCTCTCCAGCCGTCGGGATATCAGGTGGATGTTGTCCCGGATGCAGGCTCCGCCATCCGGAAGGCGATCCAGGATCCCCCTGACCTGGTCATTGCAAATCTGAATTTGCCCGGTCTGAGTGCCAAGGACCTGCTGGTGGGTTTGACCTCCCAGGGAGTTCACTCGCCGCTCATGATCATTGCCGAAAAAGGTCAGGAACAGGACGTCATCCAGGCTTTCCGGCTTGGCGCGGCGGATATCCTGCTCTGGCCGGCTCGCGACGCGGAGGTGGTTTCCGCCGTGGACCGTGTCCTGACGCAGGTGCGCGATGCGCATGCCCGCCGCCGGCTGGATGAGCAGCTCAAGGCGGTGAACGAGAACCTCCAGCAGAAGGTCGGCGCACTGACATCCATGATCGCCATTGGCAAGGCGGTGGTCTCCATTACCGACCGCCGCGTGCTTTTTGACCGCATCGTGGAGGGCGCGCTGAAGGTTGGAGGCGCGGACCTGGGCTGGCTGCTTTTGCGGGATGACCGCACAAAGACCTATTTGCTCGCCGCCCAGCGTAATCTGCCGGATGGCTGGGCGAAAAAGATCGGGCAGCCGCTCGATGATGGCGTCAGTCCACTGGTTGCGAACTCGGGTGAATCCCTGTTAATGAGCGGGGCGCCTTTGCAGAAGTTCCAGCTGGCCACGCTGGGCGGGGCGGCGGCGGTCATTCCCATCAAGGTGCGCAACGAGGTGATCGGGCTGATGGTCCTGGTCCGCAAGAGCCAGGCTGCCTTTGGGGACATGGAGCAGACTTTGCTTGAAGCCGTGGCGGATTATGCTTCCATCTCCCTGGTCAATGAGCGCTTATTCCGTGTGGTCGAGAAGAATGCGGAGGCTGCCCGCACCGGGGAGAAGCAGCAGAATGCCCTTTTCCGATCCCTGAAACAGGCGGTGCAGAAGGACCTGGACGGCGTGCTCTATCCGCTTGGATTGATGCTGACAGGCAAGACCGGTCCGCTTAACGCGGAACAGAGAAAGGCACTTGCTTCTGCAAATGCCGCTGCACAAAAACTTTCCGAGCTGGTCATGGATGACAAACCGGGTGGTAACTGATGGAAAAAAAACCTTTGATCCTGCTGGCACTGGACGAATCCCCCTTCCTGCAATTGGGGGAGCGGGCTTTGCGAAGTGCCGGGTACGATATCGCGGTCGTACATGATCGTGAAGGACTGGCGCGCAGTTTGCAGGAATCGAATCCCAGCCTGTTGTTGATCGGCGAGCACCTGCACAACGAACCGGGGTTTGACCTGGCGGTTGAACAACTGGAACGTTTCCCCACCCTGCCCATCCTGCTGTATGCCGAAAAAGATTCCCTGACCACTGCCAAGGAAGTGCTTAATGCCGGGTTGAGCGGATATATCTTCCCGCCATTGCGCACCGATGAAATGGTGGCGGTCGTCAAGCGCTGCCTGCAGCGGGCACGGACGCTGGGAGACTGGGTGCGCGGTGAGGTAAAACGAACCACTGCCTCACTCCAGCGGCAGGTCAATGACCTGGACACCATCTTCAATAACATTTCCGACGGCGTCATCATTCTCGACAAGCAGGAGCAGGTCATTCTCATTAACCAGGCTGCCGCGCAGGCTTTTGGCGTTACACCGGAGAATGTCATTGGCAAGCCGGTCAGGCGCGCCATCCCTCATCCCGATATCCAGTCACTGCTCGTGCGTTCCGCGGAAGCTGAATTGAAATATCACGAGGTCAGCTTTGAAGATGGGCGCATCTTCAGCGCGCAATACGAGCCGATCCCCAGGATCGGATTTGCCATCACCTTGCATGAGATCAGTTATCTTAAGGAACTTGACCATCTAAAAAGCGATTTCGTTCAGACGGTCTCCCATGATCTTCGCTCCCCCTTACTTCCGTGCTGGGCTATGCCGAATTGATCAGCCGCACGGGTACGCTGAATGAGAACCAGACTGAATTCATGAAGCGCCTGCAGACCAGCGTCCGGGATATCACCTCCCTGATCAACAACCTGCTCGACCTCGGCAGGCTGGAGGCCGGATTCGACACCCGCCGGGAAATCGTCCATTTGGAAAACATCCTCAGCTATACCCTGGATGTGCTGAATGGACAGATCCAGGCGCACAACCTGTCGATCAGTTACGCTTCTGAACCGAACCTGCCCCCGCTCAAGGGAAATTCATTGCGCCTGCGCCAGATGTTCGATAACCTGATGGGCAATGCCATCAAGTACACCCCATCCGGCGGAACGGTCAAAGTGCATTTGAGCGCTGAAGAGGATCAACTCATCCTGGAAGTGACAGACAACGGTCCGGGCATCCTTCCGGAAGACCAGCCGCATATTTTTGATAAATTCTATCGGGGGGAGAACATCCCGGAGGGTGTGCCCGGTTCCGGTTTGGGCTTATCGATCGTCAAGTCGATCGTTGAGAATCACCAGGGGCGCATCTGGGTGGAATCCACGCCGGGGCAGGGGAGTACATTCTTTGTGGTACTGCCAGCCCAGGTTCCTGCCGCTTCATAAACCCCGGGAAAATTCCCGCTTAAAAGGCCTCCGCCGGGGAGAACCGGCGGAGGCATTCGCCAAAGGAGGAGACGTGAGGAGCATGTTGGAGGTGTCGATGTTCCGTCTCCACCGGTATGATAGCAGACAAGCAAGATGTATGACAAGTGCGAATGTCACAGATAATGTGTGATAACTGTCACAAAGTCGAACGGTGGTTGGTGGCGAATTCCAGGGCTAAAATTCCCGCCTCTTCATGGTTTTGATACGTGCGGATGGTCAGGTTGGGGTCAGGATTGCCGGTGATCATCTTGGAGACGGCTCTTCCCTGCTCGTATAGACACAGGACGGGTTTTCCCAGGCTCAAAGCAAAGCCGATCTCGTAGCCCACTCCATGCGAAGGGACGCTTACTTCGGCGATCAGCGCGTCTGCTGAACGCATCCATGCCACATCCCGCGCGTAGACCTCCTGCGGCTGGATGATCCTTTCCTCATTCACCACGCCGGACAGTGCCAGGTGTGCGGTGGGCACCTCGAATCCAGCCTCCAGCAGGGCGCGGGTAATGGACTGGTAGACCGCCTCGTAGGCTCGTCCACCCGTGATGGAGCAGGCAAAGTATATTTTCATGGTTTCTTGTTCGGCAGGCGGGAAAGCATGGATGGATCGTAGGCTTGCGGTTTGCGGGGGGAGCTGTCTCCATCTCCACGGCGCAGACTCTCCAGCTCGGTGCTGAAGCGCATCCAGTCATCCACCAGGATCACAAAGTGCGGGGTCATGTCTTTAAAGAAGAAGCGGGAGAGGAAAAAGCGCAGCATCCCAGGCGAGGCGGGCCAGCCGTTCAGTTCGAGCACCACCGCGGTCCGTCCGCCCAGCGGCGCGATCAGGTCCCGCTTCCAGCCGCGGAACTCCCCGGGCGGGAACAGGACCCGCATTTCGGTGGTTGAAGTGCGCACCAGGCGCTTGTGGGAGATGTTCACCCGCAGGAACGGCGTAACCAGTTTCAGGTATTTTGGATAAACCCGGACATAAGCCAGCCTGCGCATGAGCAGCAGGACCAGGGAAAAGGCGATGGTCCCGATCCCCACGGCAAGCATGCCCTTCCAGCGCCAGGGTTGAGCCTGCCCGAGAGCATCATTGTGGACCGGGTATGCCAGGGCAGCCAGCAGGATGCCCAGTGCCAGGATCTCGGGCCACCAGCGGTTGAGCACCTCGCGATAGATCACCAGTGGATAACTGCGACCACCACGCGCCATTAGTTACTCGTCCTCGTGTACGATGAATGTCCCCGTACTTTTTCCGTCATCCCCCCGCCCGTCGTTCAATTGATCGATCAGTTTGCCGATGGATTGTTCCAGGTGTTCCCCGCGCAGGCTGAAGGTAATGTCGCCGCGCGTCTTTTCGATGATGCTGCGTGCCACGTCCGTCTGCCGGCGCAAGCCGTTGGTGATGGCGTCCGGGTAGTCCATGCTGACCAGCACACCGTAGATGTCATCCATCAATCCCAGCAAACGTTCCGCCTCCTGCGAATACCCGTGGCGCAGGATGTCCAGTGTGCGGCGGCGCAGTTCACCCACCACTTCAGCCAGTCCATTGAGATAAGTGGCTCCACCAACTCCCAATTGACCGGGGGTGGGCAGCGCCTGACCCTGGATGAGCGCGCAGGTGGCGTTGGCTTCCACGAATTCCTTGAGCGCGTCCTGGGTATAACCGGCATGGTACAGGTCGGGATAGTTCTTCAGCTCCGCGCGCAGCGCCTCAGCCAGGGAGCCCGCCTCGGTCAACTGGTCAGCCATCCCATCCGTTTCGAGACGGTGGGCGGCGCGGATGGCGAGCGAACAGGCACGCGTCAACTGCCGCGCGGCGGCAAGCGCCTTGTCACGCGCGGCAGAGCGGGCATCGAAATCATGGCGGATCTGTTCCGCGATGGATTCCAGTTTATGCATCTTTTTCTTTTTTATCCGCAGGGGGTTCGGGCGGCTGGTGCGGACGGAAGAGGTGTTCCGCCAGGGAGGAATTACCCGGCACGGTGATCTCGCCAAAAGCCGCCTCATAGCGGGCGATGTTCTCGCCCAGGGCGCGGTAGAAAAGCTTGGCACTGAGCGGCGACATCAGCAGGCGCGCCTTGATGACCGCCTTGTTCTCGCCGGGCAGGGCATGTGCGAAGTCCATGACGATGTCGGCGGGGGAATGGGAAATGCGCGCCAGGTTGGCGTAGGTGATATCCAGACCCGGCGGAACCTCAAGGCTGATGGGGGTGGGACGCGGTGTGTTTGCCATGTGTCACCCGCCCTAGAAGGGGATGTTGTCGTCGGACGGCGCGGTCATTTCGCCGGCATCCACAGGTCCGCCCATGCCGCCTTCCCCGTCCTGGCGGGAGGAAAGGAAGCGCACGGTGCTGGCGGAGATCTCAAAGGAGGCGCGCGGTTGACCATCCTGCCCGGTCCACACGCGCGGACCACCGGTGGTCTGGTCGCCGGTCAGGCGTCCTTCCACCAATACCATTTGTCCCTTTTTTACGTA
The DNA here is from genome assembly GCA_963823545.1 of uncultured Chloroflexia bacterium. Classification (GTDB taxonomy): domain Bacteria; phylum Chloroflexota; class Anaerolineae; order Anaerolineales; family Villigracilaceae; genus Denitrolinea. The sequence goes on from CAWGMC010000010.1 coordinate 260,275, forward strand.
CTGGTTGCAGGTTTCCGCCTGTTTGCCCCAGGCGGAAACACGGAACCAGATGGTCTTTTTGACCTTCTCGCCGCTGTTGCTGGTATAAGCTTCATTGATCGCCACCGAGAAGCTGGTGACCGCCTGTCCCGACGGGGTATAACGCATTTCCGGGTCGCGACCCACGTTGCCTGCGATGATCACAGTTTGGTATGACATGGTTCCTCCTAATTGGTAACCTTGTACAGGTACCCCGCCGCTCAACGGCGGGGATGAATGGATTAAGGAATTTTACTCCATAACCATGCGGTTGGAGTTGCCTGTATGTTGTAATTTCATGATGATTAAAAAAACATCCACGCGGATGTGGATGTTTCATGACCCGCCTATTTTTTGCCTTTTGGCGCGCTCTCTTCTTCGGTACTACCGGTGGAGCAGGGCATGCAGATTGCGCTGGTGCAATGACTCAGCCAGCCCGCCCAGGTAGACCCGGCTCTTCCCGCAATCCTCGATGGTGATCGATTCGAGCAGTTCCTCCGGGTTGCGCCGGCGCGCGATCGCCTTGATGTTCTTTTTCAGCAGCGCCAGGTAGTTGAGGTTTTCCTTGACCGCCGCGTCGATCTCGCCGCGCAGGATGATGTCGCCGTGACCCTGGATGATGTTCTCCAGACCCATGCGCCCGATCTTGCGAATGGAGCTGGTGATCTCCTCCAGGTCGCCATCCACCACGTACGGCAGGGGCATGAACGCGTCCCCCGCGAACAACACGCGGTCCTCCTCCACCAGCACGGCGATCCCGTCCTCACTGTGCCCGAGCGTGGAGATGATCGTCAGGTTCTTCTTGCCCACGCGCAGGGTCAACTCACCGGATGAAAAGGTCAGTTGTGGCAGGACGATCTTCACCTGCCGCAGGCTGTTGTTCTGCCTGCGCGCCGCCTCCAGCGAAGGGATGCCGCGTTCCTCCAGCAGTTCACGGCAGCGTGCGTGGGCGATGACCGTTGCTCCGGGGAAGAAGCAGTTACCCCAGGCATGATCGGCATGATAATGCGTGTTGATCACATACCGCACCGGGACGCTTAATTCCCGTTCAATGAAGTCCCGTATCCCCAGGGTCTCATCGGGCAGGGCCAGGGTGTCAACCACCACTGCCCACTGCGGTCCCACGATGACACCAGCAGTGACCTGCGCATAGACGTCGCTTTGGAACCAGTACACGTTTTCAGAAACACGCTCGCGTTGCATTTTCCATCCTTAAAATTAATGTCTGCTCTAAAATAGCACGGACTGGGAATAAAGTCAAGTTGACTATACAAAATTGCATTTTCTTCCCAAATATGCCTGTTCCTTGCCTTTACATATTGATGGTGATAAACTATGAAATATGGCCAAATCGTTGCTGATCGTCACTCCGCATGACAGTTTTGGATCCATGATCCGCTCCAGCCTGGAAGAAACCGGTCATTTCCACGTTTTTACTGCAGAGAACGAACAGGCTGCCTACGTTCAACTAAAGAATGTAGACTGTGAAATGGCATTCCTGGATGTGGACCTGGGGGTGGAGGAAGTGCTCAAGATCGGACGCGCCATCCGTGCCAATGATGCGGACGCGGACCTGGTCATTGTATCGGACGAAGACCCGCCTTCCGCCCTGTACGAGATCCGCCCCTGGACATTGCTCCGTAAACCATTCTACCTTCCCGAGCTGCTGGATGTGCTTGGCAGCACGCCTGCGGGGATGATGCCCGTGCCAACCCCGGAGATCAAAGCGGATGGTCCCGCGCAAAGCCCTGACCTCGCCTGGCTGCAGGATGTGAACAAGGCTGCGCAGAGACTCACCCGCCTGACCCTGGAATCCTCCGCACAGGCAGCCCTGATCACACGCGGAAAATCGCTCTGGGCTTATGCCGGCGGACTCTCGCAGGAAACCGCCAACGAACTGGTGCAGATCGTCTCACGCACTTCGGATGAACAGAAGGGCGGCGACCTGCTGCGCTTTGCGCGGCTGGAAACCACCCGCGCCGAGCACATGTTATATGCCACCACCCTGGCGGAGGGTGTGGTACTGGCACTGGTCTTCGATGCGGAGACGCCCTTCAGCACGATCCGCTCGCAGGCGAACCTGCTGGCACGTTCACTGGAAGTGGAAAAAACAGGCGCCGTCAAACCCCCGGCTCCTGAACCGGCTGCCGCTGAGAAAGCGGAGAAACCTGTCCCGGCTCCCAAGCCGGTCAAGGGTAAACCTGTTCCAGAGATCAAGGCAGCCGCACCCGTCCCGGAGGAAGAGTCGGATGAGGGCATGCCTGCCATATCGCAGATCATCATCGATATACCCGCCCCCATTCCCGCCCACGTTCCAAAGCCGGTCACTCCCCCGACCCCCGCACCACAACCTGTCATGAAGGTGGAGGCACCCGCCCGGGCTGAAACCCCTGTGAAGAACATCCAGGCGGATCCGTCCATGCTGGAAACGCGCGCCTCCGCGCCGCTGTCGGATGCGCATGTGATCAGCCGCGAGGCAACACCTCCTGCATCGCATGCTCCCATCCTGGGCGAAACCGTCAGGCAGGAAATGCCGGAGTTGGATCTCACCATGCCCTCCAAGGTCAAGCGACCTGTTACGCCGGTGCGCCAGCCCCAACCCGGCGAGATGGATGAGACCCGCCCGCACCTGGATGCAGAGGTGGTGGGCATTGCCGGTCTGGAACCTGCTTCGCCCGCCCTGTATAAGTTGAATTATGCCTGCCTGCTGATGCCGCGCATAAAAACGCATTACCTTACCGGCGATGTGGCAGCCGAACTGGGTGAATTCCTCCCGTACATCTGCGTTGCCTTCGGCTGGCGCCTGGAATTCATGGCGGTCCGCCCGGAGTATTTGCAGTGGGTGGTGAGCGTCCCCCCGAACACGGCACCGGGTCATGTCATGCGCCTCATCCGTGAGCAGACCTCCGAGAGATTGTTCAAGGAGTTCCCGCGCATGAAGAAGGAGAATCCCTCCGGGGATTTCTGGGCGCCCGGATACCTCATCATGGGCGGCACCCAGCCGCACCCGCAGCAACTGGTGAAGGAATACATAAAACAGACGCGTGACCGGCAGGGAAGTTCCCAGGCGCACCAATAAGCTGGACTGCCGGTGCGTGCCGCAGAGCGCGGGGACTGGCTCCCACCGCTCTGCGTTTTATTTTGACGAGGCAGGCTGATTCGATTCCACCACGGATGACAGGAACACAAGACTGGATGCACCCATGCCCCCAACCCTTTATTTAATTGATGGTCATGCACTTGCCTACCGCATGTACTTTGCCCTCACGGCTGGCAGCGGAGCAGGCAGTCAACGCTGGCAAACCTCGAAGGGCGAACCCACAGCCGGCACCTACGGTTTTGCGCGTGAGCTCATCCGCATCCTTGAACAGGAAAAACCCGAATACATCGCGGTGGCGTTCGACACGGGCAAGACCTTCCGGGACAAGATCTATCCCCGACTACAAGGCGACGCGCGAAAAAATGCCCGATGACCTGCGCCTGCAGATCACGCGCATCCGCCAGATGGTGGATGCCTTCAACATCCCGCGCCTGGAAATGGAAGGCTTCGAAGCGGATGATGTGCTCGGCACCATCGCGCGCCAGGTCGGTGCGCAGGGACTGGGCGTCAAGATCATCACCGGCGACCGCGATCTCCTGCAGCTGGTGGACGAGCGCACGGCGGTCTACGTGGCGGGCGACGACAAGACCTACCTGACCCCGGAGGATGTGGAAGCCAGCAAGTTCGGCGTCCGCCCGGAGCAGGTGGTGGATTACAAAGCCATGGTCGGGGACAACTCCGACAACATCCCCGGCGTGCCCGGCGTGGGCGAGAAGACCGCGCTCGGGTTGTTGAAAAAATACCGGAACCTGGATGAGATCTATGCCCATCTCGACGAGGTGGAGAACCGCTGGCGGACGAAACTGGAGCAGGGACGCGACTCCGCCTATATGAGCCGCGACCTGGCGACCATCCACACCGATATCCCGATCAAGCTGGACCTGGAACGGGCACGCGCCCATGATTTCGATGCGGCGGTCGTGATGAACTTCCTGACCGAACTGGAGTTCCGCACCCTGGTCACGAAGGTCGCGGCGTTGAGCGGCGCCTCCAGCATCCGCGCCCGCTGCCGGTTCCGGCAAGCGCGGGCAGTTATCCCTGTTCGAAGCGCCCGCAGCCTTTGTCACTTCCCCGAAGATCAAGTCCTCCATCGAGGTCGTGGTCGTGGATACCAGCGCGAAACTGGCAAGCCTGGTCAAGGAACTGAACAAGGCGAAGGTCATCGCCTTCGATACCGAGACCACCTCCACCGACGAGATGAAGGCGGTCATCGTGGGCATTTCGCTGGCGGTCAAGGAGGGGCAGGGGTATTACATCCCGGTCGGACATGCCGGCGGAGGCAACCTGCCGCTGGACGAGGTGATCGAGGCTCTGCGCGCGCCGATGACGAATCCGAAGATCGGCAAGGTGGCGCATCACGCCAAGTATGATTTCATCGTGCTGGCAAGGTACGGGCTGCGGGTCGCCCCGCTCACCTTCGACACCATGCTGGCGGAATTCGTGGTGGACCCCTCCTCCCGCAACATGGGCTTGAAGAACCTCGCCTTTGCGCGCCTGGGCGTGGAGATGACCCACATCGAGGAGTTGATCGGCAAGGGCAAAAAGCAGATCAGCATGGGGGAAGTGGCGATCGAATCCGCGGCTCCCTATGCCGCCGCGGACGCGGAGTCCACGCTGCGCCTGCTGCCCATCATGCAGGCGGAGCTCAAGCGCGTCCACGGGGAAAAACTGCTGGATGAAATTGACATGCCGCTCACGACCGTGCTGGCGGATATGGAAATGACCGGCGTGCTGCTGGACCTGCCGTTCTTTAAGAAAATGTCGACCGAACTGACCAAGCGCCTGGCGGAGATCGAGAAGGCAGGTCTATGCCGCGGTCGGCAAAGCCGTTCAACATCAACTCGACCCAGCAGCTATCCGATGTGCTGTTCAACCGGCTTGGCTTGAAGGCGGATGCCTCCTGGAAGACCGCCAGCGGTCTTTATTCCACCAATGCCGAGGTGCTGGAGTCCCTGAGCGGACAGCATCCGGTGGTGGACATGATCCTGGAACAGCGCGAACTGTCCAAGCTGAAATCCACGTACGTGGATGCCCTGCCGCTGGCAGTGGATGAAACGACGGGACGCGTGCACACCTCCTACAGCCAGATCGGAGCGGTGACAGGACGGCTTTCCTCCAATGACCCCAACCTGCAGAACATCCCCATCCGGACGGAACTGGGGCGCGCGCGTCCGCAACGGGTTCATCGCGGAGCAGGGCAACCTGCTGCTCTCGGTGGATTACTCCCAGATCGAACTGCGCATCGTCGCGCACATGGCGCAGGACGCGGGCATGCTGGCAGCCTTCCGCGCCGGGCAGGACATCCACGCCACCACCGCCGCCGCCATCTACGACATCCCGCTTGAAAAAGTGACCAAGGATCAGCGCCGGCATGCCAAGGCGATCAACTTCGGCTTGATCTACGGCATGTCCGCCTTCGGGCTGACGCGCTCCACGGACCTGACGCTGGCGGAGGCGGAGGATTTCGTCAAGGAGTACTTCCGGGAATTTCCCGGCGTAAAAAATTACCTGGACGGCATCCGCAAGTTCGCGACCGAAAAAGGCTACGTCGAGACGCTGCTGGGACGCCGCCGTTATTTCCCCGCCCTGATGGGGCAGATGAACCGCAACCTGCGCAACCGCGAGGAACGCGAGGCGATCAACGCGCCCATCCAGGGCACCGCCGCGGATATCATGAAGACTCGCCATGTTGCGGATTCCCCCGGCGCTGGCATCCGCCAAACTGAAGGGGCAGATGCTGCTGCAGGTGCACGACGAGCTGGTGCTGGAATGCCCGGAAGGCGAGTTGGAGAAGATGGTGCGGGTCGTCAAGGAGGTCATGGGCTCCGCCTATCAATTGGACATTCCCCTCGATACGGAGGCACGCGCCGGTCGGAACTGGGGCGAGATGCAGGTGGTCGCATAGCAGGTCACGCTTTCCATCAGGACAGGGTAAAATAACAGCATGGCTGGACGCGAAGAAGTATTCCAAAAATACATGAACGACGGACATTCGGCTGCCTGGGACCAGCAATGGGAGAAGGCGGCGGAATCGTATCAGCGCGGCAGTGCAGGTATTTCCGGATCAGCCCAAGGCTCTCAGCAACCTGGCATTGGCACAGCACCAACTGGCTCGTTATGAAGAGGCGTTGGAGACCTATAAACGCGTGGCGAAGCTCTCGCCGACCGACCCCATCCCGTTCGAGCGCATTGCCCGGATCTCGGAACAGCTGGGCGACATCAAGAGCGCGGTGGAGGCTGCCATGCGCGCGGCTGACCTGTATATCAACCTGCGTGAAGTGGAGAAAGCCATCGAGAACTGGGTCTACGTGACCACCCTCAACCCGGAACATGTGGCAGCCCACTCGCGGCTGGCGCTCACCCATGAACGCCTGGGGCAGGTAAAACCCGCCATCATCGAATACCTGGCGGTCGCCAGCCTGTTCCAGCGTGCGGGCAGCCCGGAGAAGACCGCCGAACTGATCAACAAAGCCCTGTCCATCTCGCCGGACAGCGTGGAAGCAAAACAGGCTCAAGCCCTGCTTAGATCGGGGCAGTTGCTGCCCAAACCCGGGCGGCAAAAATCCGGCACCGGGCAGCTGCGCCTGGCGAAGGTGAAGGAGATGGACGCGCCGGCACGTCCCGTCGTGAGCGGCATGGACCCGGTGGCGGAGGCGCGCCAGAAGGCATTGGCCCGCCTGGCGGAAGCCCTCTTTGAATACAACGATGAGAGTCCCGCCGCACAGGAGCGCCGCGGGCTGCAGACGATCATGAAAGGCACCGGGCAGCTCTCCCTGCAGCAGGCGGAGCAGACCCGGGTGGTGATGCACCTCGGGCAGGCGGTGGACATGCAAACGAAGAACCAGGATGTGCAAGCCGCCGAGGAACTGGAGCAGGTGCTGGAGGCGGGTTTCAAAAATCCCTCCGTCATATTTCGACCTGGGCATGCTCCGCTTCAGGAACGAACGTCTCGAGAGCGCCCTGCGCAACCTGCAATACTCCGTCAAGCATGCGGATTTTGCGCTGGCTTCGCGCCTGCTGCTCGGGCAGATCAATGTCCGCATGGCGCGCTTCAACGAGGCCTCGGTGGAATATCTCGAAGCCTTGAAGCTGGCAGATTTGTACGTGGTGTCCCCCGAACAGGCGGATGAGATCCGCCAGAAGTATGAGCCGTTCATCGAGGCGCAATCCGTACAGAAGGACGAAAGCGCGCTCGAAGGTGCTGTGTGAGAATATCGAAAAAATGCTGATGCGCCCCGACTGGCGCGAGACCCTGGTCAAGGCCCGCGAACAACTCCCCAGGACGGAAGGCGAGATGCCCCCGCCCCTGGCGGAGATGGTCATCCAGGCACAGAGCAGCCAGGTGCTGGACACCATCAACAACATCCATACCCTGGCGCGCGCCGGGCGCCTGCGCTCCGCCATGGACGCGGCATTCGAAGCGCTGGCTTATGCACCCCAATATCTCCCGCTGCACAGCCTGATGGGGGACATGCTTGTGCAGGAGGGACACGTGCATGAAGCCATCGCCAAGTTCACCACGGTGGCGCAGGCATACGGGGTGCGCGGCGAGCCCAACCAGGCGACCAAGCTCCTGCGGCGCGTGATCGAACTCGCGCCCATGGACCTGGCAGCCCGCTCGCGGCTGATCGACCAACTGACCGCCCGCGGACAGGTGAATGAAGCCGTCAATGAATACCTGGACCTGGCGGACATCTACTACCGCCTGGCGGAACTGGACATGGCGCGCAAGACCTACACCACCGCGCTGCGACTCGTCCAGCAGGCAGGCGCCGACCGCACCTGGAACGTGCACATCCTGCAGCGCATGGCGGACATCGACATGCAGAGGCTGGATTGGAAGCAGGCGGTCAAGGTCTTCGAGCAGATCCGCACCCTGCGCCCGGATGACAAGGCGGCCCGCAAGAACCTGGTGGAATTGAACCTGCGCATGGGGCGACCCGACCAGGCAGGTGCCGAACTGGATAATTACATGGGCTACCTTGAGAAGAACGGTGGACCGGGGGATGCGATCGCCTTCCTGGAAGACCTGCTGCTGGAGCACAAGCAGGAACCCACCCTGCTGCGTGCCCTGGCGGGGCAATACCACCGGGCGGGGCGGACGACCGAAGCCATCGCGCAACTGGATGCGCTGGGCGAGTCCCTGCTCAACAAGGGCGACAAGGAGGGAGCCGCGGCTGCCATCAACCAGATCCTGATGATGAACCCGCCCAAGGCGGACGCCTACCGCAGGCTGCTGAAGCAGATCGGCGGGTAGCGTATTTGCGAGCGGTCTGAAGTCTACTTAGAAATCCGAAGTACTACTGCGGATTGAGTCATGGGCTCCGCAAGTAGAACTTGCGGACTCCTTTGCTGTCAATTTAGAAACGCGCGGTCATCACGACCGCCGCGTTTTATGTTTCGGGGATTATTTTTCACGATGATCCGGATGTAGGGATAGCAGAACCCGCCCTGCACCTTGAAGGTCATCACGAAGGTGCCTGCCTTGTTGGGGCTCTTGGCGTCGAAGACGAAGGGACCCACCATCCCGCCGGGAGGCACCTGGGGCAGCTCATAGATGGGATCGCCGATCAGCATGTTGGTCCCGGAGTGGTAGAGCAGGTCCATGCCCTTGTCCCAGCGCTTCGTGCCCGAGTTGCGCATGTAGAAGCGGATGTCGAAATCCTTCTTGGGTTTGAAGAGGCTGTTGTCCGCAGGCAGCTTGTTGAGCACCACGCATTCATATTCCGAGGGGGTGGGGAGATAGCCTCCGCCCGTGTAGTGCGGCGTGGAGCTGGGGAAGGGCGTCAGCGAGGGAAAAGCCAGGGTGGGGGTGGGCAGGGGAGTATCGGTCGGCAGGGGCGTGGGGGACCAGGATGCGACGATCTCGGTTTCACGCGCGGAGACCGTCAGCGCGACGGTGGTGGCGACCATCGCCCTCACCTGCTCCGCGCTGGGTCCGGTGGGCTGCGCAGCCGCGGGCATGCAGGCGGCCAGCAGGAGGGGCAGGATCAGGCTGGTCATGAGGATTCTTTTACGTGACATGGGATACTCCTTGCTCCAACGTTTATCCTACCATAAACTCGTCCATTGGAAATTAAAACCTTAATCCTTCATGCGCGCCGTGACGACCACCGCGCCTGCATGGATCGGGACTACAATTTATGGTTTCGCTCGGCGAGGATATCCTCACCCCGCCGCATATCGCATTATTCAACTTTTGGAGATATACGAAAAAACGATGATAGCAGGAGAACGCAGACATGAAACTTAAAATGATGCTCATATTAATTCTGCTGTCACTCTCATCTTGTGCACGGGATATTGATTTTTTACTCAAACACCAACATCAACGCTTTCCTCATTTCTACAAACCGACGAGGATACGTTAACTGGTGATTGCCAGGTAACGATTGAACAAACATTGCCAGACATCAAGGATAGTGGAAAGATAATTCTTTCAGGCTACATTGGTTATTCTGGCGAATCGTTTTCAGCTTCGTCCTATATGTATGATATGGAAACAGGAAAACTCATTCCTCTTCCGCAAGAACCGGGGAAATATATATATTCCATTTCCTATATGGTTTCTCCTGACAGATCGCACTTGGCTTATGTCCAGGAGAATGACGATTACATCAACATGAACTTGCCACGCGATCCGTATCTTTACATCATTTCTTCCAATGGTGTTGAAGAGAGAAAATATAAAATTGAAATTTCAAGTGCTTTTGAATGGCTGGATGAAAACCGCATTATTTTAGAACAATTGGTTTCGGGGAGTACCTCATTTTCATCACCTGATGCATTTACTGCGGAAACTGCCCCACCCAGTTTCAGTTGGTTTTTATTGAATTTGGTAAATGGAGAAATACAGGAATTGCGAAGTAAATTTCCTGATCAAAATTTATTAGGGGGAAAGGTTCATTTTCCAGCGAGCCGCACAATCTACAACTCTACCCTTGATCGTGTAGTGTATCCCACTACTCTGCCAAATGCGGTCATACGACTGTATGATGTGACGACGGATCGGGTCATTAATGATCGTCTCCAACAACTGACTTTGGTAAACTTTATACCTGGTCAGCCGATGGAGAAAGAATTGCCTTTGCAACTGCCGTTGGAAAAGACGGTGGAAAGGTTGATGAGATATTGATTATGGACAAAAATGGTGTTCTTTCCCGGCTCCTCACTCGTCACTCGCAACCAGAATACGATTTGGAAATGACCGGCTTGTCATGGTCTCCAGATGGCGACCAAATCGCATATTGGGAAAATGATTACACCAGGCAAATGCCATTGATCAATTCCCATCTTGGCATCGCAAACGTAACCACAAAAGTATCCCGACGGTTTTGCGATTTCATGATCCCGGGCGGAAAATATTTTTCAAATTGGGATGATCCCATTTGGTCTCCGGATGGAAAATACCTATTGGTAACCTTGACGAATTATGCAAATGAGCAAAATACAATTGTGGTTATCATGGATGTTGCGACCGGAAAAATGTATCGGATTGGAACCGATTTTCGAGCTGTCGGATGGCTGAAGTAGGATTACTCGCTCGGCGAGGGTGTTTGGTATGACCTAACCCCCAGCCCCTTGCTTGCTGCGCTTCCCTGCGTGCCGGACTGGTCACATCAAGAGGAGACTTGACATGTCTTATCAGAGTTCCGATATATGGAGCTCTTCGTTCATGAGGGTGAAATCCGTTTTAACCATGGCGCGGATGAGACATGTCCAAGTCTTACGGCATCCCTTCAACTGCCCCATCATTCGGATATAATATCTCGAAATTATCTGTTTTCTTCAGGATGGTATAACGATGGAACTCTTTGACCTTCAAGCCTGGATCGCCGCCAATCCCAGCCTTGCCGCCGGGGCTGCCGCCCTGATCCTGCTGCTCATCTACCTGCTTGCCCGTCTCATCTTCGGGCGCGGGCTGACCTATGTCGCCGCCCTCACGAAGAACAAGTACGACGACATCATCATCAAGAAACTGCGCCCCTTCCGCGCCTCCCTGCTCGCCCCGTTCATCGTCGCCTATGCCTTCGCCTACCTGGCTCCCGGGGCTGAGACCATCATCCAGAAAACAGCCCTGTTCTTCATCCTGTGGATCACCGTCCTGACCATCAACGGGCTGATGGATGCCTTCAACCAGGTCTACGAAAGCACGCCCTCCTTCACCGGGGTCAGCATCCAGGGCTACCTGGACATCGCCAAGATCATCATCCTCCTGGTGGGCGTCATCCTGACCATCTCGCTCGTCACCGGGGAATCGCCGCTGTTACTGCTGAGCGGTCTGGGCGCGCTGACCGCCATCCTGATGGTCGTCTTCCACGACACGATCATGGCTTTTGTCGCCAGCATCCAGATCTCGACCCAGAACCTGGTCAAGGAAGGCGACTGGATCGAGGTCCCCTCCTACGAGGCCGACGGCATGGTCACCAACATGAGCCTGCACACCATCAAGATCCAAAACTGGGACATGACCATCACGGTCATCCCGACCCATAAACTGGTCGAGACAGCCTACAAGAACTGGCGCGGCATGCAGGAGAGCGGCGGGCGGCGCATCATGCGCTCCATCCGCCTCGACCAGAACACGGTCCGCTTCTGCACCCCGGAGATGATCGAACGCTACGCCAAAATCGACCTGATCGCGGACTACATCTCCAAACGCCGCAGCCTGGCGGAGAAGTACAAGGACCGCCACGAGGAACTCGACTCGCCCCTCGACGGTCCGCAGGTCACGAACATGGAGATCTTCCGCGCCTACATCGAAGCCTACCTGAAGAACCACCCCGACATCCACACCAAGATGGACTTCATCGTCCGCGAACTGGCGCCCACCTCCAGCGGTCTGCCGGTGGAAATGTACGTCTTCACCAAAACCACCAAGTGGAACGAGTACGAGCGCATCCAGGCTGAGATCGTCGACCACTTCCTGGCTGCGGCAGCCTTCTTCGACCTGCGCCTGTTCCAGGAACCCGCCGGTTCCGATTTCGCGGCTGCCTTCAGCCGGGGCGATGACAGCGATATGAGTTGCTGACGCACGACCGCCAGGGCAGGTGTGGTGCAATTGTTCCGCACCGATGATGGTCTCATATGCCTCGATAAGCGGCAGAACAAACAAAAAAGCCCCCATCTGCTGATGAGGGCTTTGAGCTACTTGGTTTTCGGACGGCGTTGTTTTTGGGTTGCCTTCTTTTCCCGGACAAGTTTGGCAATATCCGCCACGCGGTATTGGTCAAGCCATTCGTGACGGTCTTTGGAATAGTCGCCTTGTCCCATATCAAACTGCTGCATAAAACGGATCATCCCGACCACACCCAGTTCGCGGGAAAGCGCGGCAATTCCAGCCGAGCGGATTTGTTGCGGGGTCATTGTTTGTATGTTCATTAAATAATCTCCTTCAGCCAGTCCAAAGGATTTGCCACCTTTACACGGATCTTCCTGGCAAATCATAAATCGCCAATCGTAAATCGTCAATCGTAAATCGTAAATTCCCCTCATCTCGTCATCCTCCCGGTCAGGCGCTTCAGCTCCTCGCGCGGATCCCTTTCGAGCTCCCTCTTCCCCCTCAGCTCCTCCACCCATCTCTCCACCTCCGGCAGGCGACCGAACTCCTCGCGTTCCACACCGATGATGGTCTCATACGCCTCGATGAAGCGCGCCCGATCCGCGGCGGCATTATCGGTGAAGAGCGCCTCGCGCCCACCCAGGCGTCTCACCGTCTGCTCGACCACCGGGTGGCAGTAGACCTCCTCCGTGCGCGCACCCTGGCATTCGGTGCAGATCCGGGTATGCGCGCTGTACTGGTTCAGCGCCCGCATGTACCCCGCCCCATCATGGACATCGTTTGCATCCATCGCCATCTCCCGTATACGCTGCCCCTCGGGACAGTAGTGCGCATCGATGTAGTGCAGCGCATGACCCACATCCGCCCAGGCTTCCGCGGCGGTCGGGATGCCGCTGGCGGACAGGCGCAGATCCATGACCGTCCGCCGCAACTGACCGGGCGTGGGGAAGAAGGTACCAGTGGAGAGATAGTGCATCGTCGCAGCTTGCAGTTCCTCCCCGGGCAGGTCCTTGAGCACCATGTGATACGCCTCGATCATCAATTCGATGTTGTCGATGCCGATCGGGCAGTTTGGCAGGGCATACATCACGGTCAATAGTTTGTTGATGTCGGATTTATTCGCCATTGGCTTCCAGCACCTTTCCGTAATTGAGCAAGGCGGTGAGCGCGTTGTTGGCGCGGACTGCCGCCTTGTTCGTGGATGGTTTGAACGCCCGTGCCAGCACCTGCTCCTCACGCGTGGGCGGGTAACCGTTCGCCTCCCAGGTGATCAGCACCTGGTCAATGTATTTTGGGGATCTGGCACCCTTGTCCCGGGCAACTCCGATCGCCTGGATGATGCGCTCAGGCGCGTGTTTCTCGATCCAGACATTAATCAAGCGGGTGGTATCCGGGGGGACTGCTCCGCATGATTGCTCCAACTCATTCCAAATTTTTTTGAATTCGCTATCTATCTCTATGGATGGTTTAAGGGTGGTTAAATAAGGATTTAAGTAAAGTGGCTTTACCAGTGGGAGTAAGCCGGGTTGACTACCCTGGTCAACCGGGTATTACCGGGGGGAGTACTACCGGGTTGACTGCCCTGGTCAAGCGTGGTTTACTGGTGACGGGGGTTCACCCTCATCAAGAGACGTTGGAAATGCTTGTCTATTTATCGTGTAATTGTTCGTTCCAAGTTTGGATCCCCTCCAATGTGATAATTCCGTTATATTTCAGGGCATCGAATGTTTTGATAATGCCCTGCCGGGTCATCTCGGTTTTAGCCGCCATCGTCTTCAGGCTCGGATAGGCGCCTACGCCATTGTCATTGGCATGATCTGCCAGCGCCAACAGGACCAGCGTGGCAGTGCTGGCTTTTGTGACATTTCCCGTCGCGTCCTTCAGATCCCTGAATTTCGTCGCGAAGATTGCGGACATCAGTTTTATGCTCATGGTTTTCTCTTTTTCCTCGTTTTCCCCCCAATATGCGCTGCCCGTCCAACAGGGAATAAACCCCTGCCGTGATGAGGGTTTCACGGGTCGGCGCAGCCTTAATTTAGCACATATGTTCTAAAGAGTCAAGAGGGGAATTTGCTTCCGGGGAGGAACCGAGGATAACGGTGTCATTGCGAGGGTACTCCCGAGGCAATCTTTTGTTATGGGCTGCAACACTGTGAACAGGAGATTGCCACGTCGGGCGGGAGAACACCGCCCTCCTCGCAATGACACTTCCAACTATATTCCCCCGACCTTCGACCTTCGACCTTTGACTTTCTTCCCCCCACAAAAAAACGGGCTGACCATGGAAAGCCAGCCCGTTCAAGATCAATAACAGGGATGCAAAATTTACAGTTGCAACTGCTTCTCCATCACCTCGGCGATGTCGAGGGCTTTCATCTTCTCGCCCAGGTTCTTGGCTTTGATGGCGTCCTCGAACATGATCATGCAGTAGGGACAGGCGAGCGCCACCACGTCCGCTTTGGCGTCGATGGCATCCTGCAGGCGGTGATGGTTGATGCGCGTGTTGACATCCGTCTCCATCCACATGCCGCCGCCCCCGCCGCCGCAGCAGAAGCTGTCCTCCAGCTTGCGCGCCAGTTCCACGCGCTGCACGCCTGCCTGGTCGAGCAGGGCGCGCGGTTCCTTGTAGATGTTGTTATAGCGCCCGAGGTAGCACGAGTCGTGATAGGCGACCCTGCCCTCGACCGCGTGCGCCCCCGGCACGGGCAGTTTCAACTCGGACAGCAGTTCGGTGTAATGCATCACCTTGTAATTGCCGCCCATCTGCGGGTACTCGTTCCGCAGCGTGTTCAGGCAGTGCGGGCAGGTGGCGACGATGCGGTTGAACTTGATCTTGCTGAAGGTCTCCACGTTCTGTTTGGCGAACTCCTGGAACATGTACTCGTTGCCCATGCGCCGGGCGGTCTCGCCGCAGCAGGTCTCGTCGAAGCCCAGCACGCCGAAATCCACGTTCGCCTTCTGCAGCAGCTTGACGAAGGCGCGCGCCGCCTTGCGGTTGCGCATGTCGAACGCCGCCGCGCAGCCCACGTAGAAGAGCACATCCACCTGGTCGCCCGGCTTCAGCTCGCGGACGTTCAGGTCCTTCGCCCAGTCCATCCTCTGGTCCCCGGGGATGCCCCACGGGTTGGCATAACGCTCGAAGTTGCGCAGCAGGTCGGAGATGGACTTGGGCAGCTTGCCGCTGGTCAGCGCCTGGAAGCGCCGCAGGTCGACCACCTCGTCCACCGGGTTGATGAAGACCGGGCACTTGACGATGCACGCGCCGCAGGTGGTGCACATCCAGGAGTAGTTCTCCGGCACGACCGGTCCCAGCACCTCGCCGTCCGCGGGTGCGTCATTCGTCAGCAGGGAGTTGTTCATGCCTGTGCGCAGCATCTGCACCAGGTCGCGTGGCGAGTAGTTCATGCCCGCCAGGTTGGCGGGGCACGCCTCCTGGCAGCGCCCGCATTTCAGGCAGGCGTCAAAGGACAGCAGTTGCTGCGGGGTGAAGTCGGTCATCTTGTTCACGCCCAGCACCTCGGTGTTCTCCAGGTCCTCGATCTTCTCCAGCGCACCGATCGGGCGCGACGGGCGGACCAGGATGTTGAGCGGTCCGTTGAACATGTGGCGCAGCTTGGTGAACGGCACCGCCGCCACCAGCAGCAGCGCCACGATCACGTGGATCACGACCAGGGTGTTGTGCCACTCGAAGGCACCTTCCGGGGTCATGCCGCTGGCGCGGAAGACGCCTGCCAGCCAGTTGCCGCCGATGGAATAGCCCGCCCAGGCGGGGTTGGTCGACACGAAGCGCATCGCCTCGTTGGTGAAGCCGACCAGTGCGATCAGCAGGAACATCCCGAGCGCATACCAGTCATCCCAGTTGTTCGAGAGTGCCTTGGGGCGCAGCACCAGGCGGCGGAAGGCTGCCATCAGCACGCCGACCACGATGAAGATGCCCGCCCAGTCCATCGCCACTTCATAGGCGATGTACCAGCTTTCGCGCGGGAAGGTGATCACGAACGGCAGGAACAGCATCATGTTCATGATGTTGATGATCGTCCCGATCACCTGGATGGTCACACCCCAGAAGATCAGGAAGTGCATGATGCCGGGATACAGTTTCTTGAGCGTGCGCGCCTGCGCGATCACCTGCACGAAGAGATCGCGCCAGGCGTTCTTGTTGAATGTCAGGCGGGGAGTTTTGGCTGCAGTGGTCATGAGGCACTCACCTTGACGTATATCTTGCCGTCGACGATCTCGGTCTCGAGCACGACCAGCGGTTTGGGCGGAGGTCCGCTCGATGACCGTTCCGTCCTCCACCTTGAAAAAACCGTCGTGGCAGGGGCATTCGAACCGGTTGCGTTCCTTGATCCATTTGACGGTGCAGGCGAAGTGCGTGCATGCCGCCGAATATGCCTTCAAGCCCTGTTCGGTGTTGACCACGATGGCAGGGTAGCGCCCGAATGGGATCGTGCGTGCTTCACCCACCGGCAGTTCGTCCTCCGCGCACACCAGCGCCGGTTCATCCGGGTAGATGCGCAGGTCGGGCGGGTAGAAGTACGCCACCATGGGTGCCGCGATCGCGCCCGCGCCCACGGCGATGCCGGTGCCTTTCATCAGTTTCAGGAAGTCGCGTCGGGTAATGTCAGGCATGTTAACTCACCTCCCCCCAGACGGTCAGGGCAATGACGATCAGGATGGCAAGCGCGGACAGGATGCCGCGTATCCACCAGGCTCTCTTCGTGTCCTCCTTTTTCTCGTAGAAGGGCAGGAACATGAACGCCACCAGTCCCACGATCACCATCACGGTGATGAACATGCGTCCTTCGACCTGCCAGATGTATGGAGGCACCACCTTGAGCAGCTGGTAGAGGAAGAGGAAGTACCACTCCGGCTTGACGTGCAGCGGGGTGTTGAGCGGGTCGGCGGGCTCCTCCAGACCGATGTGATTGAACATGCCGTAGACCCCCACGAGCACAAAGATGCCGATGATGCCCAGTGCCACCCAGAACTCGGTCATGAAATGGTCCGGGAAGAACGGGACGGTCTTGTCTTTTTCGGATTCAGGTTGAGGTGTGGTCATGGTTCCTCCTAGAGCGGCTTCTTCACGCCCGTGCGGCGCACCATCAGGAAGTGCGCCAGCATGAAGGCAACGGTGATGAGCGGCACCACCAGGACATGCAGCCCGTAGAAGCGCCCGAGCGTTGCCTCCGTGACCCCCCAGCCGTCGCGCAGGAAGATCAGCACGAGGTTGCCGACGGCGGGCACCGAACCGGCGATGTCGGTCCCGACCGTGCTCGCCCAGAAGGCTCTCTGATCCCAGGGGAGCAGGTAGCCGGTGAAGCCGAAGACCAGGGTCAGCACGAGCAGCAGCATGCCGCTCACCCAGTTCATCTCGCGCGGCGCCTTGTAGGCTCCCATGATGAAGACCCGCAGCATGTGGGCGATGCACATCACGATCATCCCGTTGGCGGACCAGTGATGGATGGCGCGGATGGCGGCTCCGAAATAGACCTCGTTCTCGATGTACTGGATGCTGGCATAGGCGGCTGCCGCGGTGGGCTTGTAGTAGAACGCCAGCATGATGCCCGTCACACATTGGATGATGAACAACAGCGCCGTGATGCCTCCCAGGCAGTACCACCACCAGCGGGCGTAACTGTGCACCGGTTTGCTGGCGATGTCCTTGAGGATGCCGGAGACCTGGTAGCGCTCATCGAACCAGCCGTAGGCGCGCTTCCAGAGCGGCACGTACGGCTTGCGCTGGGTCCACATCGCAGTGGACTGCCAGAAGCCGAACAGGAACACCAGCCCCAGCGTGCCGAAGATCAGCCAGCGCGAGGTGGGCGTCCAGAGGAAGGTATGTTCACCTTCAATGTGGCAATGCAGGCAGGGATCTTGTACGGCTGGGGGAATGTCGGTCGAAGGCTGGGCACCGGCTTCCGGCTGGTAGGCTTTCCCGTGCAGGTCGGTCGCGACCAGCAGAATTCCAGCCAGGAGCATGATCGCCGCCCCCGTGTAGAGAAATTTGCGAGCCAACAGCATAGACACCTCACAATGTTTGTAGCTTGCCCCGCCCCAGGAAGCAGCGTGGACAATGGCCCGATTATTTCGTTTTCTCCACCCTGTGGTTATCCTGAATTGTAGTATATCACCGGCAGCTTTTTAGGCTTTAAGACGTTTTGCTACTATTTCTGCGACATCCATCACGTTCAACGTCCCGCCTTCCGCCTTGGAGGCATCCGTCAGCATCAGCAGGCAGAAGGGACAGCCGACCGCCAGCGCCTCCCTACCGGTGGACGGTCCGGCGTTCGCCAGCGTGGAGGCTGCCTCGCTGAACCTGGCGGCGTTGACGCGCTCCGTGCCGGCTTCCTCCTCCTTCCAGACCTGCGCTCCGCCCGCCCCGCAGCAGAAGGACTTCAACTCATGGCGCGGCATCTCGACCGTCTGCACGCCCGCGGATGCCAGCGCGTCGCGCGGCGCCCCGGTGATGTGGTTGTGCCGCCCCAGGTAGCACGGGTCGTGGAAGGTGACCCTCAGGTCGTCCTCCGTCACTTCCATCTGGAGCTTGCCTGCGCCGACCAGTTCATTGATGAGCTGGGTGTGGTGGATGACCTCGTAATTCCCACCGAAGGCGGGATATTCATTCTTGATGGTATGCAGGCAGTGCGGGCAGGTGGTGACGATGCGCCTGGGTGCCACCTCGTTCAGCAGGGCGACGTTCTGCGTCGCCAGCCCGAAGAAGATGTCCTCGCGACCGGCGCGGCGTGCCGAGTCACCGGTGCAGGCTTCGTTCTTGCCGAGCACCGCGAAGTTGACCCCCGCGGCGTTCAGGATGGTTGCAAAAGCCTGGGCGGTCTTCTGGGCGCGCGAGTCGGTGGCGGGCGCGCAGCCCACCCACCACAGGATGTCCGGCGTCGGGTTCTGCTCGATGGTCGGGACGTTCAAGCCCTCCGCCCATTTCATGCGGTCCGCCTGCGAGATGTTCCACGGGTTCAGGTTGCGCTCCATGCCCCGGAAGGCGGTCTCCAGTTGTTTCGGGAAGGTGCTCTCCATCATGGCAAGGTTGCGGCGTATATCGAGGATGTCGCGCATCGGCTCGTTGCCGACCGGGCAGATATCGACGCAGGCGCCGCAGGAGGTGCAAGCCCAGACCGCCTCGTCGGAGATGAAGTTCCTGAGGTCGGCCTCCATCGCGCCGCCGTGGTTCAGGTGATAGCGCTTGTTGATCTCCAGCGCGGCGGGGCTGAGCAGCTTGCCGGTGTTGTAGGCGGGGCAGACCTCCTGGCAGCGGAAGCACATGATGCAGGCGTAGCTGTCCAGCACCTGCTCCCAGCCGAGGTCCTTCATCTTCGCCGCGCCGAACTGCTCGATGGACTGGTCCTCCAGGTTGATGTAAGCCAGTTGACCGATGGACTTGCGCTCAGGCTTGAGCGCGAAGTTGAGCGGGGCAAAGAACATGTGGATGTGCTTGGAGTAGGGGAAATAGGGCAGGAAGAGCAGGATGGCGCCGAAGTAGATCCAGAAACCGGCATGCTCGCCCACCATGATCGCCTCCGGGGCTCATGCCGGAGAAAAGCCCGGCGACCGAGGAGGCGATGGGTTCCCACGGGTTGGGTCCAGCCGCGCCGGCAAGGTGGAAGGCGGTCATGAAGAGCCGCGCCGTGTTGCAGATAATAATGAAGGAGGCGACAAAGACCGAGTCGCGCTTGATGCCGCTCCTGGCGCGCGGATCGAGCAGGGTGGTGTCGCGCGTCCACAAGTTCGCGGGGCGGAAGACGAAGCGGCGCACGACCATGAACAGGATGCCGACCAGCACTGCCGCGTTGGCGATGTCCGCCAGCAATTGGTAGACATGTCCGGTTGTCCCGAGGTTGTCGAACAGGCGGAACCCGGTGAGAGCGTAGATCGGGTCCGCCAGGTCGTTGAGTGCCAGGATGAGGAAGGACCAGGCGATGAAAATATGGAAGATGCTGGGGATGAGCCGGAAGCGCAGGACCGAACCGAACAAGCCCACCTTGACGACCAGGTCGCGGATGCGTCTGGGGATGAGCGACCAGTCGACCTTCCCCTTGCCCGCGGAGATGTGCTTGAAGATGAGTATCAAGCCGCGCAGGGTGAGAATCGCCGATGCGGCGGCGGCAACGATAAAGATGATCTTCTCAATAAGGGAAAGCATGGCGCCTCCAGGAGGTGGGAATGTCCCCAGTATTGTATCAATAAACAAAAATATCTGACGATTGACGATCGAGGGAGAAATTCAAATTCATGTTCACCGCTATGGGTACCGAAAGAAGGACAGGAAAAGAGGCAGGATGGGAGGGTGGACAAATCATGGAGGAAGGCGCTTTACCTGCAACGACAACAGGATTATAGGACAGTTTTGCAGGTTCGCTCCGCGTATGTAGAGCAATTTGCCAAATTGCTGTATTCGCTTTACAAGATGGAGTAAATGGTATACTTTTTGTATTCCTTTCGTATGTATGGCTAACTAACTTCAACATACTCAACGAGCAAGATATGGAAAACATTTCAGCAGACCAGAACACCACAGAGAATAGTGTGGGCAATGCTGATACCCAAAAAGTGGAATTAAAGTCAATCGCTCAGCAGAAAATATCCGTATCTCACGGCATTTATCGGCTGCATTGCGATGTATGTCCTTGCCGGGATTGCCGCAACCATAATTTTTGGTTTACCGGGTTATTTGTTTTCAGACTTTGTTAACAGTGACGTTTATTTCACGAAAGCAAAATGGTTTATTGCGATATTGCGTATGGTACTTGCTTTCTACGGCTTTAAAATATGTAATCAGCAAGAATCTCCTGCCCTATATTGGAAAATGATCGTTCCATTTCTTTGTCTGACATCTTGTTTCCGGGTATTTAAATTCATTACCAATAATGCAATGCTGACCAAATCTAAACTTTCACTTCCTGCAGAAGAGCGGTTTATGAATCACTCAAAAGCAGTTAGCCCGCTTACGTTGAGAACCCAACAAGTTCAAGGTGCATTGTTGAAATGAGTGCTCTAAAAAAATTCTTTCTATCAAATGTGGTTCAGGGCGGGATTGTTCTTGGCGTGTTTGCTGCAATCTATTCTTCACCTGGATACGGGCGGGAATATGGCATTACCTTGGGGATTATAGAATGCGGTTTGATAATCCTGCTCGGTATTTTCATATCTTTCAAAGAGTCAACCAAACCAACATTTCCTGTAAATGTTCCATCCAACGAAATCCCCATTCCGACAATCAAATTGGAGTTTCGGGCGAGAGATTTTATTCCCGTCGAACAGATCGTTTTATTCGGGGCTGTATTCATATTGTTACCCATTCTAATGCTCATAACCGCAACACTTTCCTACGAAATTCTAAGAGCTAAACTTCTGCTTACTCTTACGGTATTCATCTTCTTGTTGTCTCTTATTATGATAATGCGAAAACGGTTGGTTCTGGAGGCGGAAGGTTTGGAAGTAGTATCCATTTTTTACAAACAAAGAATTGCCTGGAATGACGTTGAGCAAATTGAAGAGCACCGCAAGGTTTGGTTTATTATTTGCCGTAAAAGCACTATCCATGCACAACCTCTAATTAAAGTTTGGCAAGGTGGAGCGGGTCGGATAAGGCTATTTCACTTCATGAATACAGCTCTAATTTCCTGGGAAGCCCTTTGGCGCACTCGATCGTCCAATATGGGGGGCAGGTGAAATTTGTGAGTACGGATAAAAAATGGCAGGCAAAGGGAAAAGCGGTGGTGTCAGGGTGATCTACTATTTCAAAAAGCAGGATGACAGGTGTCTTCTGGCAACATAAACATTTTCAAATATGAAACAGCAGATCCACAATCCCACCTCATTTTTGGCAAACAAGAGAATTTATTACATCCTCTTGTTTTTATTTTTTGGTTTTATGGTTATTCCACAGTGGTTTCGCCCATTTTCTCCGCAATTCCTTGTTTGGCTTATAGCATTGCCATTTATTGTTATCGCTCTAATTGTGCTTGGTGTTTGGGGAATAGTTGGAATTCGGCAGACAAACAATACCAAAGAACAATCCAGTCCCAGACATATCTTCTTTACCCAAATTGCAGGTGCAGGCCTCTCGTGGTTTGCGGTGTCAATTATGATCGCTTACGGAACTCATTTTCTTTACAACCATCAAAAGTTTAATTCGGCTGTCTGGAAAGACCCACATTCAATCCGTTATGTTTCCTACGATTTAACGCCAAGACAAAGAATGATTGATGATGTAGTCAAGAATATACTCCCTGGAAGTACAAAAGATGAAATAGAAAAACAACTTGGAGAATCCACGAAAACCGGCTATTTTTCAAGCAGTGAGCGGGATTTGATTTATATACTTGGAGCAGAAAGGGGTTTTAGTGTTGATTCTGAATGGTTACTTATTTGGTTTGATGATTCGGGAAATTTTGAGCATTATGATATTGTTACTGATTAATCACCGCGAGTCTTATGGCAGAAACGCACTCAATATCGCCCCTAGAATATCGCCGGGATGACCATGCGCCTGACCCATTCGCTTCGCCCTGAAGTCCTGCTCCCCCTGCACAATATTTCCATCCCTACAATTTCTTCTGCATAAAGAAGCGCTGGTGTCCGGGGGGAAAATCCTGCAGGGTGCCGAAGGTTTGGTAACCGAGTTTCTCGTAAAACCCGGGCGCCTGGAAACTGAAGGTGTCGAGGTAGGAGTCCGTTGCGCCATATTGACGCGCCCTCCTGCTCCGCACGCGCCAGCAGGCGCTCTCCGTACCCGCGGCCGCGCAGTTCCTCCCGGACGAAAAGCAGGTTGACATACAACCAGTTCCAGTGTGTCTCGCCGATCAAACCCCCCACGATCTCCCCATCCTCCGCGCGCAGCAGGAAGCAGATGTTCCTGTGCCCGTGCTCACCGGCATGGGAGTTGTTGAAATCCCGGATGCCTCCCCCGACGGCTTTCCAGGCGGCCTCATCCGGCTGGTCGAGCTGGACGATGGTGTATTCTTCGGTCATGGCGGATCCGCTCCCTTCCTTTGCTATTATAGGACGGTTTGGCAGGTGTGACCGCGAAAAAAAAGAGCGATTTTGCAAATCGCTCTACTGTTTGTTCTTATACACCTTGCTTTGTTTCAGCCTGCCGGATTTGTCATAACACCTTCCATTCGCCGGTCTTTTTCCCGTCGACGTATTCCCCCTCGTCCCAGAGCCGACCGTCCTCGTACCAGCGCTTCCAGAGTCCGGTCTGCACGCCGTTGTGAAAGGCGCCCGCCTGCAGTTTCTGACCGTTCTCGCGCCACCACTCCCAATAGCCGTCGAGCTGCCCATCCACCAATTTCCCGACCGCTTTTAAATTCCCGTTCCTGTAAAAGAACTTCCACCTGCCGTGTCGTTTTCCATCCTTGAAGCGACCTTCAGCGGAGAGTTTGCCGTCCTTGAAAAATTCCTTGTGGGGACCGTTCAGTTTTTTTGATGGGGCTGTTGACATCTATACCCACTCCCTGGTCTTGTAGAGTTTGATACCCGTCCTTCAATGCCTTGCGGACCTGGGCGAGCAGTTTTTTATCGAGCTTCTTAATATGAAAACAGGACTTGCCCTTGAGCAGGGAGAGCAGTTCGGGCGGGAAGAGATCCTTCATCTCCGGCGCGCTGTAGACCGGCATGAAGTAGAAGCCGACGTAACCCTTCTGGATGATGGCAGAGGCGAAGAAGACCTCGGAGCGCTTGCGTCCCTCGATCACGAGAGGTTTGACCGACCAGAGCTCAAAGCGCCGGTCATCCTCCACCTTTGCGACGAGGGGCGGGCGATAGGCTTCGAGTAATCCCTTGAGGCTGGAGAAGATCAGATCCAGGTCCGTGATGGTCTCCATGGGAGCTCCTCCTTTAAATGACAAGCCGTTCTCCTTCAAGGCGCGGCGCAATGCGACCAGCGCGTTCGGACCGATGCCGTGCAGGCGCCGGATCTGATCCTCGCTGTAACGGGTCAACCTGTTCCAGGCTGCGGATGCCCGCCGCGTCCAATGCCCTCCCCGCGGGAGCTGCCAAGTTTGGGCAGGCTGGTGGTTTTACTCCGGGTCATTTGCCCTCGTAGGCTTTCTTCAAGCCGGCGATATCGATCTTGACCATCTGGAGCATGGCTTGCATGACCCGTTCCGATTTCACGGGGTCCGGGTCGCTCATTAACTTCGTCAAGGCGGATGGGACGATCTGCCAGGAGAGACCGTACTTATCCTTCAGCCAGCCGCATTGCTGAACTTCGCCACCTTCGGAGAGTGCCTCCCACAAACGATCCACCTCCTCCTGATCTTCGCAGTCGACGTATAGAGAGATGGCTTCGTTAAATTTGAACACGGGTCCGGCGTTCATCGCAAACAATTCCTGACCATCCAGCTCGAACTTCACGATCATCACCTTGACCTCCGTACCGGGTGCTATGTCATCATAACGGGTGATGTCGAGAATTTTTGAGTTCTTGAAGAGGGAGACGTAGAAGTTGGCGGCTTCCTCCGCCTGGGTATCGAACCAGAGGTAGGGGGTTATTTTTTTCATGGAGTGCTCCTTTTGTGTGAAGTGGCATTATACCCGTAAATAAGACAATTGTTGTCGATTTTGGGCACTCATGAGAGCCTGCAGGACTAAAGGGTGGAAAAAAAAACTGCCCGCGAGGAGACTCGCGGGCAGTAGGGTGTACTCAAAAATCTACTGGCTGATATCTTCCACGTACCCGATGGCGGAACGGCAGGCGGGAGCGAGATGCGGGGAAACGTAATCCCAGGTCAATTCCTCATTGGAGGTAAAGGACAACTGGATCGCCTCGGCAAGGCAGGCACCCCCGGCGTTGTAATTGATGAGGGTGAACTTCCACATGTCCTCGTAGGAGATATCCAACTGACCGGGCATCTTCTTGCCGGAGTAGTTCCAGATCACCTGGGTCGCCTGCTGGCAGTTCGCCATCAGGGTATGGGCGAAGACGGTGATGCTGTATTCGGCGCGATCCAGGTCGATGCCAAGAGGACAATCCGCGCAGGTGGCATCCACGCTGTTGACAAGGGCATAGCGCAGCATTTCCTGCTGATCCTGCTCCAGGTCCATATAACCTGCACTGCAGGTCTCATCGGAGAGAACCAGCGGACAGAAGGCGTGATAGAACTGGGGATTCCACATCAGGGTGGTGTCGGCGCCCACGTCGGTGAGCTGCCCGAGCCCCGTGTCCCCGCCCGGCAGGGCATAGCCGGGCCAGAACTGGCTCTCGCGACCGAACAGGTTCTTGAGCATTTGCGCCGGGACACCCGTGTCATTTGCCACTTCAAGGATCAGGCTGTCGAACTGGTTCTGCCAGGCTGTGACCGCCTCGCGAGCCGCCTCCAGCCCGCAT
Source organism: uncultured Chloroflexia bacterium (assembly GCA_963823545.1). Lineage (GTDB taxonomy): Bacteria > Chloroflexota > Anaerolineae > Anaerolineales > Villigracilaceae > Denitrolinea. Next base: position 285,802 of record CAWGMC010000010.1, read on the forward strand.
TCGGTGGCGGTCGCGCCATCCACGGTCAAGCCGCCATCGGGGCAGGTGCTGACATCCACTGCGCCAGCCTGGATGAGGTTGGCGGCAAGGTAATTGTAGGGAATGTTGCTGTACAGCCCGCTGATATGGTTGGGAGTGGCAAGCCAGAGCGGCGGTCCGCCCACCGGGGGGAAGACCTGCCAGGTCTCGGCGCAACTGGCGGTTTCCACGCCGGTCCACTGGCTGGAACGCACATCCACGTACCAGGAGGATGAGTCAGGGTTGCCGAAGTCCACCTGCGTGACGCGCACCTGGGCGGTGAACCTGCGGCTGCTGTCGCCATAGGAGGAATAAGCCCAGAACTCCAGCAGGACGCCCTGCTCGCCGGTGGGTTCGAGAGGCACGATGCAGGTGTCACCTTCGCAGGAGAATGCCTGCCCGTTCAGGCGTCCCTCCACGCTGGTGATGCTGTATTCCGGGAGGGGTTCCACCGCGGTCAGGATCAATTTCGGGATGTACTCGCAGACGCTGGTGGAGAGGGAGGAGACCGGCGAGCAGTCGGTGACGTTCAACCAGACCGAGGGCGCCGGAAGCTCGATTGCCACCTCTTTTTCCCCGGGATATTCACCCGCAGCGAAAATGTAATAGCCTTTGCATTTGTTGGTGTTTTGATTGTTCAGGCAGGGCGGCTGGGCGATCCAGGCATCCGTCAGGACCGTGCCGCAGTCGGCATAGATATCCTCGAGCGTGGGGGTGCCTTCATAATCAACCACGATCTTGCAGACGATCTGATTCCCCTTGTAGGTCGCCATGAACCAGTCGTAGGCGGTGTACTTGACGAGCATCACCTGGAAGCGGTCCGGACCGGGAGGGGCGTCAGGCGCGGCAAACCCAGCCGAGGTCGCGGAGACAAGCGCCGCGAAGCGCGACCAGGAGGCTGATCAGCCTGAAGAGCATGGGCTGCCGGAAGGTTCTCATCCGTTAAAAAGTGGAGTCCGCTACATTATAGCGGACTCCTGGTGTTTTTGTGAACTATTTTTCGGATCCAGTTCTTCCAGCGTCTGCAGGTCGCGTTTCAGGTTGCGATGACGGAGGAAGAGGCTGAGCACATAACTGGCGCTGACAATGAAAAAGACGGCATAACCGGCGATCATATAAAGAACGGTATCGGGGGTGGCATCCTGGAATAACATGGGAACTCCTTTACATGACCTTGAGCTTGAGTTGCTCGACCCTGGATTCCAACTGACCGAGACGGATGCGGTTCCAGAACAGGTCAATGAAGATGATGGTGAAGGCGAACAGGGCGAAGAAGAAGGCGACCTTCATGTCCGAGGTGAGAGGCAGGGTTTCACCCTGACCGGTCCCGATCACGACCGGGTGGATGGACCGGAAGAGGCGGATGGCCATGAAGGTGATGGGGGCGCTCAGACCGCCGAGCAGGGCATAGACCGCGCCGAAACGGGCGCGGCGTTCGGGGTCTTCGAGACCGGCGCGCAGCATGAAATAGGCGACGTAGACAAGTTCCGTGATGGCGGCGGTCGTCAGGCGCGGGTCCCAGTTCCACCAGGTGTTCCAGGTGGGGCGCGCCCAGATGGAACCGAGCACGATGGTGATGAAGAAGAAGACCACGCTGATCTCGATGGTGGCGACCGAGACGATGTCCCACTTGAGATCCTTTTGGACGAGGTAGATGACGCCAAAGACGGCTGCCAGGACGAATCCCAGCAGACCGACCCAGGCGGTGCCGATGTGGAAGTAGAAGACGCGCTGCACGTCGCCCATGACGCGTTCCGTGGGGGCGTAGACCAGGGCGAGGTAGGTGGCGATGGCAAGCAGGATGAGGGAGAGGATATCAAGGATCTTAAGCAGGGCAGGTTTTGAACTCATGGATAACTCCTGTAAAAAATTACTCTTCCACGACCGCGTCGAACACCATGAAGGCAACCGCGGTGAAGATGATGTCATAAACGATGAGCAGGTTGAGCGGTGCCATGATCTCCGCCATTTCCGCGCCGTTCAGAAAACCGGTGCTGGCTTTGACAGCCGACAGCAGGACGGGGATGGCAACCGGGAAGAGCAGGATCGGAAGCAGGACGTCGCGCGTGCGGGTCTGCACGGACATGGCGGAAAGCAGGGTGCCCACGGCGATGTAACCGACGGAACCGAGCAGGACGACCGCCAGGAAGCCCGGCAGAAAGACGCGCCCTTCATTGTAGAGCAGGGCATAGAGCGGCAGGACGATGGCCTCGACGATCAGCATGAAGACCAGGTTGCTGATGGCTTTTCCGAAGAAGATGGCGGAACGGTCGACCGGTGCGAGCAGGAGACCATCCAGACAGCCGCGGTCCTTTTCCGTCGCCATGGAACGGTTGAGCCCGAGCGTGCCCGCAAAGGCAAAAGTGGTCCACAATACACCGGCGGCAACCTTTTCGCGGACGCCCAGTTCCAGCTCGAGGGCGTAGTTGAAAATGAGGATGACCAGCAGGGAGAAGACCAGCATGGCGGACAGGAGTTCGCGGGAACGGAACTCCGCCGTCAGGTCCTTGCGGACGATGGCGAAGACTGCCTGGAGGAAGGAGGAACGAGGTTTGCTGTCCATCGTCAGTCCGCCAGTGCCTGTTTGTAAAAAGTCGAGCAGGTTGCTTTTACCCAGGGAAGCGCGGGATGCGGAAGCCGCGATCACCCCCCGGGTGAGAATGTCGAAACGGGTGGCAAGGTCCTCGGCGCGGGCAAGGTCGTGGGAGGTCATCACCACGGTATGTCCCTGGGCGGCCACGGACCGCAGGACCTCATCCAGCATGGAAGAGGCGTCCTGGTCAAGCCCGGTGTAGGGTTCGTCGAAGAGGATCACTTCCGGCTTGTGGAGCACGGCGCGACCGATGGCGAGGCGCTGCTGCATGCCGCGCGAAAAAGTGCGGACGAGGTCGCGGCGGCGGTTCTCCAGCCCGACCATCTCCAACACCTCCGTGATGCGCCCGGCGGGATCCGGGATGCCATACAGGCGTGCATAGAATTGCAGGTTCTCCTCGGCGGTCAGGTCACCGTAGAGCAGGGGCATGTGCGAAACCACTCCCAGGCGGGCGCGCACCTGGGCAGCCTGCCGGGGCAGGTGGTAACCGGCGACTTTAACCTCCCCGAGGGATGGACGCGCCAGCGAGGACAGGATGCGCAGGAAGGTGGTCTTGCCGGCGCCGTTGGGACCCAGCAGCGCGACAAATTCACCCTGCTCCACGTGGAAGTCCACGCCGCGCAGGACGGCTTTCAAGCCAAAGCGTTTGACGAGTTTCCTGACTTCGATCATTTAAACCCTGCAGGCTTATTTTATCAAACGGGCTTTCAATTCAGAACGGCGCGCCTGGTAGTTTTCATCGGTGATCCTGCCGGCGCGATGGAGGTCATCCAGGGCGATGATGGCATCCAGGATCTCCTCCTCGCTTTCAAATTCATCCTCTTCCTCCACCTCATCCTCCAGGTCCTCGTCGGGACGATTGCGGTCACGCAGGTACATCCATACGCCCGCCAGGATCAACACCAGACCCAGGGCGCCGATGCCGATCAGGAGGTTTTGTTTCGAGTTGGATTCAGCGGTTCCGGTTGTTTTGGGCGTGCCGCTCAGGTTGAGGGTGAGCGACTCGCCGCTTTGCAGGGGACCACCAACGAACTGCTGGTAATCCGTCCCCTGGAAATTTTGCGTTTCGCCTTTGGTCAGCTGGTCGGTCTTCAATTTGACACCCTCGGGAACCAGGACCAGGACGGAAGCGGCGGACAGGGCGAACGGCTGAACGATCTGCGCCTTGCCATCGTAGGGTACCGTGTAGTAGGCGACGATCCCATAGGGTGTCTCACTCGGCTGGAGGGCAAAGCCTTCCCCTGCGGAAATGAGCGGGGCGCTGGTATCCGTCAGGTCAAAACCGATGTTCTCCGCATCCGCAGGCATCTCCAGGAACGGAATGCCGTCGGCGGACTTGACCGTGATGGTCTTTTCACCGGTGTTCGAGAAAGTATAGACGCCGATGACCTGTGCGACACCCTCGCTGATATCCACAAAGTAATGCACCTGTGTGAAGGACAGCGTTGAAAAATCGGAGGTGGTCTGCCGGAGCGTGAACGACGGGATGACCAGTTCGGTCACACCTGCCGCAACGACAGCCGAGTCGGAATGATAGGTCGCGCCCTGGTACTCAACCTCGGCGATGTAGATGCGATTGTCGGGCATCTCCACCCCTGTGAAGGAGTAATTCCCGGCGGCATCAATGGTGGAAGTCAGCGTGACGACCTCCTGGGGACCGGTGTCAGTGGAGGTGATGGTCGTACCCGCGCAGGGTGACGGTCAACCCGGCGACATCCTCACCGCTGACCGAACCCGTCACTTTTCCCCCGACCATCTCCGGTGTGGGGGAGGGCGGTCACTTCCGTCGCAAGGGGTGTGCCATCCGCAGCGGGTGTGCCAGGCAGAGCTTCGGTTCCGGCGGGCAGGGCGGAGGCAGTTGCTTCGATGGCAACGGTCGGGGTGCTTGTGGCGGGCACGGGAGTCGGGGAGGGGGCGGCAAAGGTCAACGTGCGCAGGTAGGCTGCCACCGCGTACAGGTCTTCATCGCCCAGGTTCCCACCGATGGCAGTGACCTGGTCGCTGCCGCTTTTGAGCAGCTGGACAAGCTCATCCGCGCTGAGGGAAGACATCCCGGCTTGATCCTTAAAGAAATCAAGGGGGCAGGCTGCGCAGTTCGATTCGAAAAGGGACTGACCGCGTGCGATCTGTTCGGGCGTGGTGTGAAAGGTGAGACTGTAAACGACCACATCCCAGCGTTCCTGGTCGTTGAGGCTGACGAAGGGCGGCATGAAGCGTTCCATGTTGCCGCGCGTGACCACTTCGTACCAGCCGGCGGGAGAGGCGGCGCGCCCGACCTGCGGGCAGTCCAAGACCGGTCACCGTGACGGACAACTGCTTGCCCTGGTCGCCATCGCCCATGCCTGCGGGACCATGGCAGGCGCTGCATTTGGCGGCGTAGATGCTCCTGCCGTTCTCAATGTCCGGCGCGGCGGCAGGGTACAAGGGACCGAGCGTGGGCATCGGCGTGGGGGCGACATAGTTCGGCGGCGGGGTCACATCCTCCGCAAGGGAAAAACTGCAGGCGGAGAGGAGAACCGCGGCAAGGATAAGAGCGAGGGTTCGAAACTTCATGAAAGGGTCCTTCCGGGCATCAAGCACCACGCCCAGGCGAAGAAATGAAATGCTAGTTTATGGATTTCCCACAATGGGGGCAGAAGCGGTCGGAAGCCAGGACGGGTTTGCCGCAGCGCGGGCAGAAACCACCTGATTTTTCCTTGCGGTTCTTGCGGCGCGAGGCGATCAGGGCTTCCACATCATCGTCATCGCGGGCAGGGGCAGGCGGGGATGAGAGGTCCGCACGGCGCGCGGCAATGGCAGCCTCGATGCGGTCCGCAGCCGCGCCTTCGGGACCGGTCTCTTTGCCGCCGGTGGAGGGGAGCAGGCTGTCGAGTTGTTTCAGGATCTCCGTGCCCTTTGCAAGGAGTTCCGCGCGTTGAACAGGATAATCCTCCTCGGGGATCTTGCTGAGTTTGTAATCGAAATCCAGTTCCTGCAGGGCGTTCACAATGCGGTCGCGCTCAGCCATGAGGGCGGAGGCATCCTGCGCCTCGGCAGGGATGCGGCGTCCGCGGCGTTCCAGGAACGGTTGGGCGACAAAAAAGACAACGGCAAGCGCCAGCGCAATGACAAGGAAGAAAGCACCGAGTTCCATGAATGATCCTATTCCGAAAGCAATTGTTCGATCTGCGCCTGGATCTGCGCCAGCGAGGAGAACGGTCCCACCTGGACATATCGCAGAACACCGGTCTTATCAATGAAGTAGGTCTCAGGCACGCCCGTGGTGCGGAACAACTGGGAAATGCGCGTGCCCATATCCGGACCGTTGGGGTAGGAGATGCCGTACTTTTGCAGATAGACGCGCGCCTCGGGCTCGGTATCCACATAATCCACGCCCAGGAAGACCACCTGTTCCGTCGGCTGATAGTATTCCCAGGCTTGCTGCAGTTCGGCGGCTTCCTGTTCGCAGGGCTTGCACCATGAAGCCCAGAAATTCAACACCACCACCTTGCCGCGCAGCTCCGAGAGTTTTATCTCCGATCGACCGGCATATTCATATCCGCTGAAGAGCGGCAGCGTGAAATCGGGAATGACATCCCCGGGCTGGACGGTGCCCTGCTGTCGTTTGTTCAACGTCACGCCGACCATGACCAGCAGACCGAGCAATCCGATCCAGATGATGATCTGCACCCAGAGCGGGACACCGCGGCGGGCGGGGGATTGAGTTTCAACTGTCATGACTTTCTCCCTGAATGAAGGTCCAAGGTGGAGATCACCTCAAACCCTGTTTATTTTTTTCGTCTCACTTCTTCTTCCAGCCGCGCGATGTAATCATCGGCGGGGGCAGCCGCAGGCTGGGCATCCACCTGGGCGGCTGCCACGGGCTTTTTCCAGGCTTGCAGGGCGCGCACGAGCAAGAACGCGCCCATGCAGGATCACCAGCGGCGGGACAGATATATGCCAGCCAGTTCAAGCCTTGCGGGGCGGCTCGTTCAGAACGCGCGCGCCGTAATTATCCACGAAATATTGTTTGATCTGCTGCTTCGCTCTTACCCTGCGAGAGTTTCAAGCGGATCAGGTCGCGCCACTGGGGCAAGCCTGGGTCGGGCAGACATCCAGCGGCGTGTTCTCGCAGACCGGGCAGTACAACTGCTTGGCGATGCGATTGACCTCGTCATCCGTGGGGGGCTGTCCCTGGGCAAGGGCAGGCGCAACCATCGATCCCGCCAGGACGATGAGAAAAACAAGTAACGGTGAAACGCAATTGGGCTTTCATAAAACAGGATCCTTGATGTTCATTCTTCTGTTCAATCTGCCGCGCTGGTCTGGTGAGACCGCCGGCTTTCAGAGACCGTCTCAGCTTCGGGTTCCTTATCCGGCCAGGCGGCGATGATGACGCCGAGCAGGAAGGCAAGGCTGCCGATCCACAACCAGTTGACCAGGGGATTGATGTAGACCTTGAAGGTCGCGCCACGGCTGAGGCAGGTTCCCAGTCGACCAGCAGGATGTACACATCATCCGCCATGGTGGAACGCACGCCCGGGATGGTCATGGGCTGCTGGGCGTCGTAGTAGTAATCCGTGCGCGGGTAAAGACTGGTCAGCAGATTGATTCCATTCCTTGTAGACATCGATCGACGGCACGCGTGTAATTCACGCCTTCGCCGGCATCATCCCACTGGGCGATATCCTGGTAGATCAACCGTGTAGCCCTGCGAGGTCAAGCGATTCGCCCACCTGCGATGGTGCCCTGTGTCTCCGTCTGGAAGATCTCGATGCCGAGGATGCCGATCGCCATCAGCATCATGCTGATGTGGATGATGTATCCACCATAGCGGCGGCGGTTGCGCTGCCGGTCAGATTCCAAAAGGCGGTGAAGAAATTCTCGCCCTGGGCTGCGCTGACGGGCACGCGCGCCGCGCCAGAATTCATAGAGCGTGACAAGGATAATCAGTGCCACGAGGAAGAAGCCGATCAGCGCGATCCAATGTTGCGGGTATAGGTGAAAAAGATGAGCACGGTGATGACCAGCGCGGCCACGGCGGGTTTCCAGATGGCGCGTCCGAGCGTCTTGACCGTGGAATGTCCCCAGGCAGAAAGCGGAGCGATGCCCATGAGCAGCATCAAGCCTGCGAAGAGGGGGGAGTTGGCGCGCTCATAGAATGGCGGACCGACGGTCACTTTCTGACCGGTGAACAACTCGGAGATCAGCGGGAAGATCACGCCCCAGAAACAGACGACCAGGATGCTCATGAAGACAGGTTGTTCAGCAGGAAGAGCGCCTCGCGCGAGAGCATGGATTTCATCTCGGCTTCGGCGCGCAGGTCCGCCCAGCGATAGATCAGGAGACCGATGGAGGTGATGAAGGTCACCCCGATGAACACAAAGAACGAAGGTCCGATGGCGCTCTGCGCAAAGGCATGCACCGAGGACAGTACGCCGGAACGGGTCAGGAATGTGCCGAAGATGACCAGGTCATAGGTCAGGATGATCAGCAGCATGTTCCAGTGCTTGAGCATGCCGCGCTTTTCCTGGATCATGACGGAATGCAGGAACGCGGTGCCTGTCAGCCAGGGCATGAAGGCGGCGATCTCCACCGGATCCCAGCCCCAGTAACCGCCCCAGCCGAGCACATCGTATGCCCAGCGTCCGCCGAGCACCAGACCGAAGGAGAGGAACAGCCAGGCCCACAGGGTCCAGCGGCGGGTGAGGCGGATCCAGCGGTCATCGGTGCGCCCGGTGATCAGCGCCGCGATGGCAAAGGCGAAGGGGATGACGAAGGAGACGAAGCCCAGATACAGCATGGGCGGATGGATGACCATGCCCGGATGGCGCAGGAGCGGATTCAAGCCGCGTCCATCCGCGGGGACGATGAGGACGTCGAGTTGGCGGGCGCAAAGGTGTAGGCGGCGATGTTCCCGTCCAACGTCTGGTACAGGCGCGCGAACGGATTCTCGAAGAAGACGTTCAGGCCGATGAAGAAGGCCAGTGTCACACCGGTGACGACGATCACCCAGGGCAGGAATTCCCGGTCGCGGTCCCACTTGCGGAGCGTGACCAGCGAGGCGAAGGCCGACATGAGCCAGGACCAGAAGAGCAGGGAACCGGACTGTCCACCCCACCAGGCGGTGACCTTCAGATAGGTGGGCATCGATCGGCTGGTCACTTCGTACACGAACTGGACCTCGTAATGACCGTTGACCAGCAAAGTGATGAGCACCCCTGCCGCGAGGGTGAGCAGGGGGAAGGTAAGCAGCATGGCGCGGCGGGCGGATTCAACCAGTGCCGCGGATCTGGTTGAAGTAGCCGTAGATACCTGCACCGACACTATAAAGCGCCAGCACGAAAGTTACCACTAAAACGCCATATCCAAATTCAGCGAGCATACATTCTCCTTGACATTAAAACCCTAAAGGTCTGAAGAGACCTTTAGGGTTCTGGATCTCATCTAGGTGCCGGAGACCTGCTCCGGCACAGCCTCTTCATATTTGGTGGGACATTTGAGCAGGAGTTCATCGGCATAGAAAATGCCATCCTCTCCGAGGTGACCGGTCATGATGGCTTGCGCTTCGCCGCGCAGCAGGTCGGGCTTGGGACCCACATACACAACGTTCACACGCGAGCGGGTCGGGTCCGCCACTGCAGCTGCCAGGACGTCCGCCAGTCCGCCTAGGGCTTCGATCTCGGCATTATCCCCGGGCACATGGGCAACTTCAAAGGTCAACGTGAGGGTCTGCGGATCGTACTGGATCGAGTCGCCAATCACCGCGCCGGAAACGCGCAGGCTCTTATCCACGACGCTGATCGCCTTTGGCTTTGAGTTCATCGATGGTTAAAAAATATTCCGCGCTTGCCTGGGTGGATGAAACGATGAGATACACCACGGCAGCCAGAATTAATAAACCACCAATAATGAATTTGGAACGTCCCATGAAACAGCCTCCAATCAACAGGATGTCAAAATGTAATTATAGCAATGTAGTCTGAATTGTACACATGGAGGTTAATTTGTGCTGAGAACAGGCATGGAAGGATGTCACCAAATTCCCCCGAATCCTTCCTGTTACGAAACGCCCGGGTGGTAACGGTCCGCCGGGCATTATGGAGGATGGATCCGGGAACCCGGAACCCTGCATTGCATTCTCCCCCTGCTGGAGGGGGATACGATCTATGCCTCGATCAACCCCGTGCGAATGGCGAATTTCACCAATTCGGTGCGTGAGTGCATATTCAACTTGTTCATGATGCGTTCACGGTGACGGGCGATCGTTTTTGGGCTGAGTTCCAGCTGCTTCCCGATCTGCTGGTTGTTCCAACCCTGCTCCCACCAGTTCCACCACCTGGCGCTCGCGCTGGCTGAGCACTTCCAGACCCACCGCATGCTCGCCATCCTCAACCGGTCGCACCAGCAGTTCCTCCTGTTTTGCCAGCCGCTGGTAATCGTCCAACAGCCAGCGGGCGAGGGCGGGTTGCAGGTACACCTGTCCCGATGCGACTGCGCGAATGGCGGCAACCAGGTCGTCTGCTGCAGCCTGCTTGGTGATGTAGCCCGAGGCGCCTACCGCGAGCATTTCCATAAAGTATTGTTTATCGTCATGCACGGTCAGCGCGAGCACCAGGCATTCAGGGTTGTTTGCTTTGAGCTGGCGCGTGGCTTCCAGTCCATCCATGCCCGGCATGGTGATATCCATGATGATCACATCCGGTTTCAACTCCGCGGCGCGCAGGAGCGCCTCTTCACCATTGCTAGCCTCGCCCACCACATCCACATCCGCCTGGGTGTCCAGGAAGGAACGCAAGCCGGTCCTGACCACATCGTGATCGTCCACCAGGATAACTTTAATGGGTTTCATGTCGACTCCTTTTCAATGATCGGCACCCGCGCTTCGATCAGGGTCCCCTCGCCGGGTGCGCTGTGTACGTTGAGCACACCCCCAACCGCTTCCACCCGTTCCTTCATGCCCGCCAGCCCCCAGCCATGCGGAGGGCGGAAGTTTTCCGTGGGATCGAATCCGCAGCCGCGGTCGGAAACGCGCAGGGCGACATCATTCTGTGCATAGATGACCTGCATGCAGCCCTCCCGGGTCTGTGCATGGCGGACAAGATTGGAGAGGGCTTCCTGTCCGACGCGGAACAGGACCGTTTCCATCAGGGGATCCAGACGGCGCGCGCTCCCTTTTACCTCAAATGTAATATCCATTCCGCGCGGACGCAGATCCTGGTCGATCAGGAAACGCAAGGCAGGGACAAGTCCCAGGTCATCCAGCTGGGCGGGTCTCAGGTCATGCACCAGGCGGTACAAGCCCTGCGACATGTCATGGCTGAGAGCCTGCAGGCGTTCCACGATCTGTTTTGTTTCCGGCTTGCGATGTTTTTCATCCTGCAGTGCTGCCAGTTCCAGTGTGAACGCGGAGAGCGTCTGGGCGGTCTCGTCGTGCAGTTCGCGGGCAATGCGGGCGCGTTCATCCTCCTGCGCATGGACGGTGTGCTGGAGCAGCTCGCGGCGCAAGGCTTGCTGTTCCTCCAGCGCGGCAAGACGGGCTTGCTGGGCAAGGAACAATTCGTTCCTGCGGGCTTCCTCGGTCTGTTGCGTGGCGCGCAGCAGGCAGACCGTGATGATGATGGCAGCCACCGTCCGCACCAGTTGAATTGGAAATCCCAGTGTGTCCAGGAAGGAATCCGTATTGATCAGGCTGGATGGGAACGTCGCGATCGGATGCACGACCAGGTGTGTCGTTGCATAGAGACCAAAGCCGATCGCGGTGCCGGTCAACCATTTCGATATTTCCCGGTTGGACCGGTAAGTGTAGCGGGCAGTGTAAAACAATCCAAGCGCAGCGAGCGAGGAGGCCGGAACTGCCAGCAGGTAGCGAGCCATTACGTCCAGCAGAACCTGAAAATCGATCTGACCTTTTATGGAGGTGAGGTTGAAACTGGCGAGGATGAAGACCAATGAACACAGCCAGCGCAATGACCCCATGCTTCAGACCGGACGGCAGGGGGCGCGGGACACCCCGCAATGACTGAAAGGCGAACCATGCCAGCGAAATAAATGAGGCAATGAGTAATCCCAGTTTGAGCCATGGCAGCCATTCCGGCAGGGGGGTGCCCAGCGATCCGGCTTGCAGCAGGTAGGATTCCAGCCATTCATGCGTCCCGTGGATCAATGCCAAAACCTGCCAGCGGATGCAGGACGCGCACTTCCGCCAGGGAGGAGGCGCGCCAGGATTCCATCGCCATCGCCAGCCCCATGCCGAAAAAGGCGAGCCCATAAATGAAGTAGATGAAGAACAGACTTTGATTCATGCCCATGTGACCTGCTTGCATTGGGTATTGTACAACAAGGGCTTCAGAATATTGGTCTGTTTGCCATCACGTTGATTATGTGACTTTAATCACAAATAAAGCTATTAATGTAGGTATTGACTTGTAACTATGCTAAATCATACCAACAATGTGATATTATACACTAATAAAAAAAGAGATATCTAACTAGAATAGGGTATACGACCGATTGTGAGAATGCGCGTGTTGGGTTGTGACCCCCAACCCAAACGTGGAATTTGTAGGAAACCGCCCAATGGAGAATGTATGAAAACTCAATTCGCCCTTCATAAAAAAGTCTGGATCACTTTCGCCCAGGTATTTGTTGTCTGCCTGGTCTTAGGCGTGGCAATCAGCATGGTGCAACCTGCAACAGCCGCTCCAAGCCCAATTCCTTCCTATCAGGATGGTGTTGAAGGAGGCGAATATGCCGGATCGGATAGCTGCGCCGGCTGCCACAAGGATATTCATGAAACCTGGTCCGGAACCCTGCACTCCCAGGCTTTTTCCTCGCCTGTCTTCCAGGAAGACTGGGTCAACCAGGGTTCATGCTGCATCCTGCCTGGAATGCCATACGACCGGCTATGATCCCGCCACTGGAAAATTCGCCGAGGAAAGTGTGACTTGTGAATCCTGCCATGGTCCGCTGCAACAAGACCCACCCGCAGGTACCCATGCCCATCACGCCGGATTACACCCTCTGTGCGCGCTGCCACAAGACGACCACAGACGAATGGCAAGCCAGCAAACATGGTGCAGTCAAACATTAACTGCGAAGCCTGCCACAATCCTCACTCACAGGCACCCCGCGCCGAGACGGTGAATGAGCTGTGCACCAACTGCCACAAGGATACAGGTTCCTCCTTTACACACGGCACACATGCCAACTCCGGGTTGCAATGCAGTGACTGCCACATGGCAGCCGCTTCGCATGTCGATTCCACGGGTGGATTGTTTGCCACCGGGCATACCTTCTCGGTTGGTTCAGAAGCATGCGTTAATTGCCATAAGGACACGGTTCACACACGCGATACCATCCTGAAGGTGAGCGGACAGACTGCAGGCACGCATGCCATCGGCGGAAGAGCTTGAAAAAACAGTACAGGAGCAGGAGCAGCACGATCCAGAGCCTGGAGGCGCAGAGTTCGGTTCGTTTGTATACAGGTTTGATCCAGGGTGCCATCGTCGGGCTGACCATGGGTGGAGTTGCTGCATGGGTCGTCAGCCGCCGCATCCAGATTGTGGAGGTTGAAGAAAATGGCAAAGAAGACAAGTAAGAACAGGAAGAAGAAGGTTGTTGTCAAACTGACGCGCGGCGATTTTATCAAGCTGGCGACCGCGGCAGTCGGCTCCATTATTGCTGCACCGCTGCTTACGACGGGTCCGCTTTCCCCTTTCGGAAAGCTCAAGCAGCAACAGCTGGAAGGTGGCGAGGTGGAGCTGGGTCATATCCAGACCGGCGAATATCACTGGGGCATGGTCATCAATCTTGACACTTGCATCGGATGCGAATACTGCACACGCGCCTGCACGGCCACCAACGATGTCAAGGCGGATGATCCGTGGAACGTCGTGTACGGAGGAGAAAACAACAGCAGGTCATACGTTCTTCCTCAGCCGCCCATGCCTGCATTGCCAGAATGCCCCATGCGTGGAGGTTTGCCCGGTTAAAGCAACCTACCATCGTGAAGATGGGTTGGTGGTGATGGATTATGACCGCTGCATCGGGTGCCGGTATTGCCAGGTAGCCTGCCCGTATGATGCGCGGCAATTCAACTGGGAGGAACGGACGGACGAGAATCCCTACGTTCCCGCCTGGGGCGAACCGGAGGTGGAACGCCGCCCGCGGGGGGTGATTGAAAAATGCACATTCTGCATCCACCGCATTGATGCCGGACTTGGAAAAGGGTCTCATGCCGGGTGAAGACCGGGAGGCGACCCCGGCATGCGTCAATATCTGTCCGGTGGGCGCACGCACATTCGGCAATCTGAAAAATCCGAACAGCAAGGTTTCCCAGCTGATCACTGACAAATCCGACCCTGCGCCTGCGCGATGACCTGGGAACGGAAACCAGTGTGTACTATATCCCCCCCAAGGAGGGCATGTAAAATGACCGCTTCCTGCATTGAACGCAAGCCCTTCCGAGTTCCATTCAGTCCGACTCTTGCTGGTCTGGCTGGGTTTCCTGGCTGTTTTGCTTGTGATCGGCGTTTATTCAGCCATGATCAGGGTTTTCATGGATGGTCTTGTCATTACCAACATGACCGACTCTGGTTCCCTGGGGATTATGGATCACCATTGATCTGTCTTCCATTGCCCTGGGCGCGGGCGCATTCACGCTTTCAGCGATCGTGTATATGTTCGGCATCAAACGTTTGCAGCCGATCATCCGCCTGGCGATCCTGGTTGGATTTGCAGGATACACCTCTGCCATGTTGATGCTGTTGGTGGATATTGGCCGCCCGGATCGATTCTGGCATCCGTGGGTATTTTGGAATGTGCACTCGGTGCTGTGGGAAGTGACGATGTGCATCACGATCTACCTGCTGATCCTGGTTACGGAATTTGCGCCGGTGTTCGTTGAACCAAGTTCTTTGATCGTTGGCCGCGCATTCGAAAATTCGGTCATTTCCTGCATAAATTGACCCCTTCCTGGCAGTGTTGGGATTGGTCATTTCCCTGCTGCACCAATCTTCACTGGGCGCCACGTATGGCAGTGCTCAAATCCCGTCCCATCTGGTTCAAACCGAGCATGCCGATCATGTTCGTTCTCTCTGCCATCGCTGCTGGCCCTGCGGTCACTGTGGCGAGTGGCATATGTTCTCGAGTGGATCACCCGCAAGCGCACCATCCCGCATGATGTGCTTGCAAATCGTCGCGCGTTTCAGCGGCGTTGGTCTGCTGGTGTACGGATACATCAAATTTTGGGACATGGCGGCAGTGACATATTATGGCCGAACCCCCGGAGTCAGTTCTGCGTTTGCGCTCCTGCAGCAACAAACCCCATACAGCTTTAGTTTTTAGGTCGGAGAAGTGATCGCTGGGAATCCTCATCCCCGCCATCCTGTTCCTTGTGCCTCGCTTCAACAGAAATCCTGCTGCGGCTGTTTTGGGCGCGCTTTCCGCATGATCGGGATCATCATCCACCGCTGGAATGTTACCGTGGGCGGGTTATATGTTCCCATCAGCTATTCACCGGGCATTGAGCTTCCAACTGCCGACTGGAGCATATTTCCCCGCGCCAGTGGAATGGGGGGTGGGGATCCTGGTGATTGGGTATGCCCTGACGTGCTTACTCTGGGTGTGTGCTTCCTGCCACTTTTTAAATCCAGCGAACATTAGCCGTTTAATTCGCCTGCAACCCACCTCAGACCCCATCGTTTGAGGTGGGTTTCTTTTTTTCCTGTAGGATGCAGTTATTCCTGCCGTTCCTTCCACTCCCAATTCAGACCAGATGTATAGAATTTGTCATTGATAAAAATGACATACGTCCATTTTCTTCTGTGACAGGATTGGGTTATACTGTCTAATAATTAATCTAAATTTCATTATTGGAGCTGCAATGCATATCAGCCAAATTGCAAGCAATTTGAAAGTTTTGCCGTGGAGGAAATGGAATGAATGATCCATCTTCCAATTCGATCTATATGGTTTTTTTGTTCCTCTTGCGATGTCTTGTCCCCATTGCCATTCTATTTGGGATTTCCTATCTTCTCCGCAAAATGGGATTGGTGGCTACCGAAGCTCCTGAACCACCGGATGACCGGGATGATGATGAATTAAAAACCACGCTCCGGCAGCCGAAACGAGCACGAAAGCGGATGGGGAGGCAGGTGAAATCATTGTGACCCCCAAAAAGACCGGGAAAACGGGCGAAACACCGGGAAAAAACCGGAGAAAACAGAAACCTGTCGCCAAGCCGAAGCCGAAGACCACAGGGAAAAGTCGGGGCGGGAAAAAACCTGTCGAAAACCAAGGAGTCGTAGCAAATGACACCGCGAACCTTCGTCGGCAAATATTCTGGCTGATCGTGCAGGGCATGTTGGCCGTACTGTTCAGTCTCCTTTTGCTTGTATCGCCTGCCAGCGCAAAGCCTCCCGCGCAGGAGACCGAGAAGTATTGCCTATCCTGCCATGGCGATGAAACCTTGAGCATGACCCTTCCCAGTGGCGAGGAGCTTTCACTTTATATTGCACAGGATGATCTCCATCATTCCGTGCATAGCTTCCGTTGGGATCGAGTGTGAAGCCTGCCATAACAATATTTCGGAATATCCGCATCCTGAAAATGGAGTATCAGACCAAGCGCGAGCTTTCCCTTGCCTATTATCAGACATGCGAGAAATGCCATTCCGCAAATTATGAAAAGACACAGGATAGTATGCATGCCCAGTCGGCAGAGGCAGGGAACTAGAAGCCCCGATCTGCACCGATTGTCATGGCGCGCATGATATCCAATCACCAGATGAACCCCGTTCCCTGATCTCAGAGACATGTGCACAATGCCATGCCGATATCGTGGACACATACCGACAAAGTGTGCATGGCGCGGCGTTGATGGAGGATGAAAATCCGGATGTTCCTGTTTGCACGACCTGCCATGGCGTGCATAATATTCAGGACCCGCGCACCAGTCAATTCCGTGTGGATGAGCCTGAACTATGCGCAGGCTGTCATGCCGACCAGGAATTGATGGGCAAATATGGATTGTCTGCTGATGTGTATAGCATTTACAAACGCTCCTGGCATGGCGTGGATGTTTCTGTATACAAAGCAAAGCTGGCCCACCATCTGGCATGATAGCGCAGTGTGTTCCGATTGCCATGGCGTTCATGACATTCGTTCGACAGACGATCCCGGCTTCAAAGGTGAACCATGCCAATTTGTTAGCCACCTGTCAGAAATGCCACCCCAGTGCCGGTCCAAACTGGACCGATGCCTGGACCGGTCACAATGAGATCAGCCTGGAGCGGACGCCTTTCCTGTACTACGTGGAACAATTCTATTCATCCTTTACCCCATTTGTTTTATGGGTCATGTATCATCTACGTGGTACTGCAAATCATTCGACGCCATTGTTGATCGTGTGAGGAGAAACCTGTCAATGAGCGGAAAACGCACCAATCCTATCCCCAGCCGCCCAACAGGAAAGAACATTCCTGCGCTTTGCGCTTGGGCAACGCTGGGAACATGCCATTTTGTTATTAAGCGGTTTGGTTCTTTTATTAACCGGACTGCCGCAAAAATATCGTGAGTTTTCATGAGCCAGGATCTGCTTTCCACACCTGAGCGGGTGAATCTTATCCGCCAGATCCATCACATCGCTGCGATCATCCTGATTTTGGAAGTCATTTATCACCTTGGCAGGATCATCATTTTGATGGTCCGCCGAAAGCTGCCCGGTGATCTGCTCCCAACCGGGCAGGATGTGCGCGATGCGGGGCAGATGCTCCAGTATTTGCTTTTCCTGCGCAAGGACAAGCCAAAATTCGGCAGATATAATTTTGAGCAGAAGGTAACCTATTGGTTCGTCTTCTTTAGCATTGGCATGATGGTCATCAGCGGCCTGATCATCTGGTTCCCGGTGCTGGTTTACTCAATTCCTGCCGGGCGGGGTGGTGCCTGCTGCAAAACTGGCGCATAGCACCGAGTCAGTGGTGCTGGCGATCTTTATTATTATCTGGCATTTCTATCATGTGCATATCGAGCGTATGAATTTGAGCATGTTTACCGGCCGTCTAAGTGAAGATGAAATGCGCGAATTCCATGAAAAGGAATACGAACGCCTCACCGGTAAGCTCCGTATCCGCTCAGACAGGAGAGGAGAAGTGATGCGACTCCGCAACATTCTTTTCATGGCGGGGCTGGTGATCTGCTTCGTCAGCTTTGGATTCGCCGTTTCGGAAGCCTCCGCAGGTTCGGGTCAAGGAGTTGAAGCGGCGGTTCGCATCATCTGCTCCACTCAGCAGGTTGATGATAGTACCTGTCTGGCTTGTCACAACAAAGAAGGCTTTAGTGTGGAACTGGACAGCGGCGAAACCCTGTCCATTGACCATCAGCTCCGATGCGTTTGATGAAAGCACGCATGGCTCAAACGATGTGACCTGCGTTACCTGCCATTCAGATATTGATGGTTTTCCCCACCCGGAACGCACCACAGAAACACTGCGTGATGTTAAGTTGAAGTATTACACATCGTGCGAGCAATGCCACGCGGAACAATTCGACCAGACATTGGACAGCGTTCACCAAAAATCCCTGGCGGCAGGCAATAAAAATGCGGCTGTATGTGCCGATTGTCATAACCCGCATACCCAGCAAACGAATCACGGACGATGATACAGGCAAACTTCTTCTCGATGCCCGCCTGCAAATCCCTGAAACCTGCGCCCAGTGCCATAGCGCGATATATGACACCTATAAAGAAAGCGTGCATGGCAAGGCATTAACCGAGAGGCAACCCGGATGTGCCAACCTGTATTGATTGCCATGGCGTGCATAACATCCAGGATCCAACCACAGCCACTTTCCGTAATAGCACGCCATACCTGTGTGCCAAGTGCCATACAGATCAGGAATTCATGCACAAATATGGGCTTGTCCACCGAGGTGTTGAATACATATGTTTCTGATTTCCATGGCACAACTGTGGTGTTGTTCGATAAAACATTCCCGACCAGCCGACCAACAAACCAGTCTGCACAGATTGCCACGGCTTCCATGATATTGCGCGAGGTGGATGATCCCTCAAAAGGGATTGCAGGTGCGGGAAAACCTGCTTGCGCGGTGCCAGACCTGTCACCCGGATGCGACCGCGAATTTCCCGGATGCGTGGCTTTCCCATTACATCCCTTCGCCTGAAAAATATCCCATGGTGTATTACATCAACCTGTTTTACAAGTTTTTCATCCCCGCTGTGTTGATCCCCATGCTTGTTCTTGTTGTAATGGATTCTAGCGTATGATGATCAATCGTTTTCGGAAACCGAAACATGGGACCGCACCCAAGGCTTCCCCGAAATCGCGGAAGAGAAAAGCAACATCCAGGGATCAAGAAAAAGTCGAAGACCTGACTAGATGAGGAGGCCCACCATGACTAGGAAAACACAAGGCCTCGAAGACAAAAATATACTTCGTTTTGACATCCTGCAGAGGATTCAGCACATCATCTTCCTGATCTCTTTCACAATGCTGGGCTTTACTGGTCTGCCCCAGAAATTTCTGCTTTCCCCGATCAGCCTGGGATTGTTCAAGTTCTTCGGCGGTATCGAAAATGCGCGCTCATCCATCATACTTCTGCGATCGTGATGATGATCGTCAGCGTTTTCCATGTGCTGGAAGTGCTGTATCGCGTGATCGTCTTGCGGACACCCATCTCCATGATCCCGTGGATCAACGATCTCAAGCATGTGTATGAAGATGTTCTGTACTACATCGGCCTCCGAAAGCACAGGGCATATTATGGCCGATATTCCTATGCCGAAAAGGCTGAATATCTGGCGCTGGTCTGGGGGACGGTTGTCATGGGGCTGACCGGCTTCATGATGTGGAACCCGATCTCCACCCTGCGATTCTGCCCGGTGAATCGTGCCTGCTGCCAAAGCTGCGCATGGCGGTGAGGCAGTGCTGGCTGTCCTGGCCATCATCATCTGGCATTTCTATCATGTGCATATCAAACATCTCAATCAGAGCATGTTCACCGGCAAGTTAAGCCAGGAGGAGATGGAGCACGAACATCCGGCCGAACTTGCCCAGATCGAGGCAGGTGCGGCGGCCTGAGCCCATGCCAGCCAGCGGTCCTGCGAAAGCGCCAGTATGTTTATGCGCCGATCGCGATCGTCATCCTGGCTCTATTCAGTTATGGGTTCTATTTCTTCGTGGGATACGAGACGACGGCAGTGGTCGATCCGCACCCGCAGCCAACGATCCCGGTCTATGTACCGCAAACCCCAACCCTGATGCCGACCGCCACCTTTACACCGGTTCCGACATCCACTCCAGTGGCTGCGTCCGGGACATCCTCCCCGGGAGCACAGGTCCCGGCGGGTAATATCACCTGGGATGCCAACATCGGTCCGTTGTTCGCACAGAAGTGCCTGATGTGCCATGGCGCAGCCCCCCAGGGCGGATTGAACCTCTCCACCTATGCAGATGCCATGCAGGGAGGCGTTTCCGGGGTTGTGTTTACGCCCGGTGATTCAGCCGGCAGCCTGATGATCATAAAGTTTGAAAGCGGGAAACATCCCTACGCGATCCTGCTGCCGGATGAACTGGCTATGATCGTCGCCTGGCTGGACTCGGGCGCATTCGAGAAATAGGCATTGATAACGGGACAGCATATTCAAAACGCTGTCCCGTTTATTATTGACCTGGGGACTTGCAGAAGATAAGATAAGCGCAAGGCGAGAAATATGGATATCATTATCGTCTATTTCTTTTATGGTTTGTCCTTCTTCAGCATGGGACTGGCTGTCCTGCTGGAGGTGGGGCGTTCCTCCAGGATGGATTTTGCCCGTGCCCTGCGATACCTGGCAGGCTTTGGTCTGATTCACGGGATCCATGAATGGGTGGAAATGTTTTTTTTAATATTCCCACAAGTGCAGGAGATGCCATTCTATGAGTGGGTTGGTCTGGGACGGGTTGTCCTGTTATCGGTATCCTTCCTGTTCCTTATCTCCTTCGGCGCCAAAATGGTTGTTGGACCGGAGCGGTCAAGTTTATCCTGGCGGATGCTGGGTGTCATCGTATTATTCTGGATGGCAGGTCTGGGCTGGCTGTTGATCACAGAACCGCCGGAGGTGGTGTATCGTAGCGGCGGATGTGTATACACGGTACTCCCTCGCCATTCCCGGCGCAGCATTGACTGCCTGGGGATTGTTCCAGCAAAGGCAGAAATTTCTTCAAGCGGGGATGAAAGCGTTTGGACGCGACATGATCATGGCCGCGCTTGCGTTCGGTCTATATGGAGGCATCGGTCAACTCTTTGCCGCGCCAAGTGTTGTATTTCCATCAGGACTTCTAAATTCCGAGAATTTCCTGGCATGGTTCGGATTCCGCATCCAGCTTTTCCGTTCACTGGCTGCCTGTGTCGCAGCGATATCGATCATCAGTTCCCTGAGGGCATTCGAAGAGGAGACACAACGCCGCATCGAGAGTCTGAGCGAGGCACAAAAGGCGGAGCATCAACGGCTTGAGCACCTGCGGGAAAGCCTGCTGCGCCAGACCGTCCGCGCGCAGGAATTGGAACGCCAGCGCATTGCCCGTGAACTGCATGATGAGATCGGTCAAACCCTGACCGCACTTGGCATGGGTTTGCGAGCCTCAGCCGACAACATCGATTCCCGACCGGGATGGGTGCAAAAACAACTGCATGAGCTGCAGGGTGTGGTGGCAACCGGCATTGTCGGTCTGCAAAATCTGATCACAGGCTTGCACCCCCCGCAACTGGACGATTTCGGTCTGGTGCCGGCACTGCGCTGGTATAGCGACCATATTGGAGAGAGATTTGGTTTAAAGGTAAATGTTCGCAGCCAGGGTGAACGTGCCAATCTCCCACAGGAAGTGCGGACGGTGCTGTACCGTATCGTCCAGGAAGGGATCACCAATGTCATCCGGCATGCGAAAGTCGACCAGGCGGATGTGCTGGTCAGTTTCACCGATGCGGATGTACGCATTCGGGTGGAGGATAAAGGCGCCGGTTTTGATGTGGATGCAGCCCTGGATCGGCAGGAATACCCTTGCTGGGGTCTGCTTGGCATCAAGGAACGTGCCTCCCTGGTGGGCGGTGAGTGCGTGATCGCCTCCAGACCCGGGGCAGGCACCTTTATCGAAGTAGTCGTGCCGCTGGAGAAGGAATCCCATGGATAAAATCCAAATTCTTCTTGTGGATGATCATGCAGTGGTGCGCACCGGTCTGCGGATGCTGCTGGAGAATGAGGAGGATCTCGTCCTGATCGGGGAAGCGGGCAACGGGAAGCAGGCTTTGGAACTGGCAACCGAACTAAAGCCTGACGTGGTGATCATGGATATCACACTGCCCGACATGTCGGGGATCGAGGTCACTCAACAACTTAAACAGGAACACCCGGAAGTGGCGGTCGTGGCATTGACCATCCATGAGGATCAACAGTATTTCTTCGAGATGCTGAGGGTGGGAGCCTCTGCCTATGTGCCCAAACGTGCGGCGCCGGACGACCTGATCAATGCCATACGCGCTGCCCATCGAGGGGAAGTCTACATTTATCCCTCCCTGGGAAAACTCCTGGTCAACGATTTTCTCTCACGCGCCAATGAAGGGGATGAAAAGGCTGCTGTGGATGGCTTGACCCTGCGTGAGCAGGAGGTGCTGGCGAGGCTGGCGGACGGGAGGACCAATGATGAGATCGCAGATGAATTGGTTATTAGTACCCATACCGTGGCGCGTCATCGCGAGAATTTGATGGGGAAACTGGGGCTTCATAATCGCAGTGAATTGGTCAAATATGCAATCCGCAAGGGCTTGATTAAGCCTTAATTGGGGTGAATCCACTACTCGAAAGATACAATATACCTCCTATTGCCAGGCAGGTGGTTATCGCATATGCTATAGGCAGACGTAAAAGAAGCTAATGACCAAACCTATGAAAGGAGGTTGTCATGCGTAAGCTACCGTCTACAGCAGTGTTCTGGACATTTGCTCTTGCGATCCCGTTCACGATCATCGCCCTGGCTGGGGTCGCTTATGTTGACCTTCACTTCAGCGGGATAGCCCAGGCTATTGCCAGGTTCGAAGCCGCCACATCGGCTACCGGGCGTGGCTGGATAACTGAACTCTCCGCACGCTCCCCTGAATTGGTGGGCATGGTAGTCGGCATGTTCGTAATCCTGACCATCTACCTTTTCGTGCAACGCCCCACCAAGACGGTCAACGCCACAAAGAAGAAATAAGCCTCTTCCGGAACGTTCTGCCAAAAAACGCATCGCCCACCATTTGGTGGGCGATGCGCATAGTTTCTTTGTATTTCAATCGTTCTGGCGTAACCGGGTGCCGCAGGTACGGCAGAAGCGGTCTCCGCTGCGGGCGCGGGTCCCGCATTGCGGACAGTAGGTCTGTTTATCGTCCTCCTCCCCGCTGGCTGCATGCCGGCGGCGGGCGCTGGAACGGGGACGCGCAGTCCCGCGGAAGTAATAATACAATCCGCCGGCGATCATCAGGACGCCAAAGGCTCCGACCAGCCAGGGCAGGTAGGTGTCGAGCGAGACGCGCCCGCTGGTGGTCTCATCGACGGTCGCGGCTGGTTGGATATTCATGAAGGAGATGCTCAACGCATCGGATTCTTTTGTGTAACTGACATCCAGGGTGAAGGTCTGCCCGGCGGTCAGCGCGCCAAAATCACCGGTGTAATAGGTCAGCCCGTCGGGGATGGGATTCGTGCCGGGCAGGGCTGGTTCAACCTTGAGCTCTTTGGCATCGAAGGGTTGCTGCAATTCCAGGTGGAAGTTTTGGACGGCATAGTCGCCAGCCCATACATACTGATAGCTGCGTTCCTTCCCGTTCTTTGCAAGCGCCGGGTCGTAATACTCCACCTGGATGGCGGGAGCTGTCACGACCAGGACAACCTTGATCCAGGCGCCATCCGCTTCAAGAGTATATTCGGCATCGGCCACGGTATCGATGGTTTGACCCACTGCCACTGCGCTTGGTTCCCGGGCAGCGGCGGGGATGCGAAAGGTCATGGTTGCGGGCAGGGAGGTGTTCCCTGAAACCAGCATGCGCTGGATGATCAGGACACCCGGCTGATCATACTCAGGCCAGACCCAGACATCCGCGCTGCTCAAGGTCGGGGTTCCCTGGGCGTATGCAGGCTGTGAACTCAGCAGCAAAGCCAGGAGGAACAGCAAAGTGTATTATCCGCCGCATGCTTCTTCTCCTCGAGAAAAATGAATGCGCGAATCTTACCATGAAATGGGGCTAGGCTCCCGGCACCATGGCTTGTACAAGCTGCCAGCAGACATGGTTCACCGGTGTGGGTATGCCGGTCTTTTTACCGGTGCGCGCGACCGCACCGCAAATGGCGTCGATCTCGGTGGGCGCGCCGCGGCGCACATCCTGGAACATGGAGGAGTAATTGGCGGCTGTTTTCCGTGCCACCATCTCGGCTGCCTGGAGGGGATCTGTGAACGGCAGACGGACCCGCTGTGCGGAGGCGACCGCGGCAGCCTCGCTGGCAAGCGCTTTCATGACAAGCCGGGCGGCAGGACGATTCAACAACTCGCCATTCGGAATGCGCAATAAAGCCGTCAGCGGATTGATGGCGGCGTTGACCACCAGTTTTCCCCAGACGAGCGAACGGGCGTCCGCCACCACCTCAACGGAAAAGCCGGCATCCTTCAAGGCGGGCTCCATCACACCCATCCGGGGATGTGCCTCCAGCGAGATGACTCCCTCGCCTCCCGGGCGGACCAGACCCGGTCCGAGCAGGGTGGCGCCGGTGGTGGTGACACCCACGGCAACACGTTCCCGCCCCAGGGAGCGCGCCAGGATCTCATCGTTGCCGAGCCCGTTCTGCAGGGTGATCGCCAGCCCCGCCTCTGCAAGGCATTTGGTCAACCTCCGGGCGACCCGCTCCGTCTGCCAGGATTTGACCAGCACCAGTGCGTATTTCGAAGCAGGCACTTCCCGCGGGTCACTGGTTGCATGAACGCGAAAGGCATGCGCGCGCCCTGCCGGATCCACGAGGCGGGCGCCCTCCCGCCTCAGTGCCTCCAGACCCGCCTCCCAGGTGCCAAGCATGGTGATGTCGTGACCGTGTTCCGCCAGCCGGGCAGCAAAGAGAGTCGCCAGCGCGCCAGTCCCTATGATCAGGATCGGTTCCTTCGTCATGTCAGCCTCATGCACCCTGGGATGCATTGTTCACGAAGTTTTCCCATTCTTCATCGGTCATTTCAACCGTGTGTTCCGGCGCGGGGAACTGGCGTCCCTGGACCTCCGCAATATATTCGCCGAATGCGCGTTTCATTTCGCCGTGGAAGTCCGCATATTTTTTTACGAATTTTGGGGTGAAGCGGTCAAAGAGCCCGAGCAGGTCGTGGGTGACGAGCACCTGCCCATCACAGCCCGCGCCCGCGCCGATGCCGATGGTCGGGATGGATAGTTTCTTCGAGATGAATTCCGCCAGCCGCGCCGGGACAGACTCGAGCACCAGGCTGAAACAGCCCGCCCCTTCCAGCAGGAGCGCGTCCTCCAGCAACCGGCTGGCGGCGGAGGCGGTTTTTCCCTGGGGACGGAAGCCGCCCAGCTGGTGGACGGATTGCGGCGTGAGACCCAGGTGTCCCATCACCGGGATGCCCGCGCTGATGATGGCGCGCACCGCCTCCAGGCGGTCCCGCCCGCCCTCGAGTTTCACGGCGTCCATGCCCGCCTGCTGGAGGAATCGACCCGCGTTGCGGACAGCCTCCTGCACATCCACCTGGTAGGACATGAACGGCATGTCACCGACCAGCAGGGCGGATTGCGCGCCGCGCGACACGGCCCGGCAGTGATGGAGCATTTCCTCCATGGTGACGGGCAGGGTGTTGGCATAGCCCAGCACCACCATGCCGAGCGAATCGCCGACCAGGATGGAGTCGATGCCCGCCTGGTCCATTGCCAGCGCGGTGGGATAATCGTAGGCGGTGAGCATGCTGATCGGTTCGCCGCCTGCCTTCTTTTGGCGAAATGTGAGAGTCGTAACTTTTTTCCGCGCGGGGGCGGGTTGAGAAACAGGTGCAGTGGACAGGGTACCCTCCAGGGTTGGTAGAGTCCGCCCTGACCTCCCCCTGCTTTGTCAGGTATTCGGTTTGATTTTTTTGCTTCGCCGTCGCGTTCATGCCAGGCATGATGCGCGCGGTATTTCAATTATTCCACAAAATCCGGTTTTCGCCTATAATTTTAGCGTATTAATCCAATCAAAAACTCTCAAGGAGAATCCCATGAGGAAGGCATTTGGTTTTTTGATCGGTGTCATTGTCGGTGCGCTGGTCGGCTCGACCGTCACCCTTCTGCTTGCCCCTGAATCGGGGGAGCAGCTGCGCGGCGAAATTCGCGAGCGCGGGTCGGCTTTCCTGACGGAAGTGCGGCAGGCAGCAGACAGCCGGCGCATCGAATTGCAAGGCCGGCTGGAGGAACTGCGCGCCCCGCGAGGCTGAGGAACGCACAGCCGCCTAACCACGCCTGACGTTCAGATAGAATTCCTCCACCCTCGCCATGTTGCGCGCATACTCTGCGCGTTCGGCGATGATCGTCCTGTTTTGACCTGCGGCTTGGGACCGCAGGTCCTTGTTATTAACCGCCTTGATAATTGCGACCGCCAGGGCATGCGGATCCCCGGGATCGACCAGCAAGCCGTTGGCGCCGTCCGTGATCCATTCGCGGATGAACTCCAGGTCACCGGCGATGGGGAAGCAGCCGCACGCCATGCCTTCCAGTAATGTATTGGGGGTGCCGTCATGGATGGACGGGGAGACCAGGACCTGGGCTCCCCGGTAGATTTCCGCCATCTCCAGGTGCGGGCGCGGGTCAAGCAGTTCCACATATTTCCCGATGCCGAGTGTTTTCACCCAGTTCAACGCTTCGGGCTGACCTGCCATGCTCGCGCAGATGAAGCGCGCTGCGGGGATCTCCTTCAGCACGAGAGGGATGGCGCGGAAGAATGTATCGTTGCGAACGTAGGCTCGAAATCCCCGGGGATTAAAGATGACCGGTTCCTCCACGGGGGAGGCGGGCGGGAAGAAAATATCCAGCATGGACGCCCCCGTTGCCGGGGCTGACCAGGGTGGGCTTGGACGGGTCAAGACCCCATTGGCGGGCGAGACGGATGTCGCGATCGCAGTCGGCATGCAGTGCGTCGGCAGCCCGCATGGTCCTGCGGGTGTGAAGGCGCATCAGGGGCGTGGATGGGGCATGCAGGGTGAAGTCGTTGCCCCACACAGAGACCACCAGGGGAACGCGCAGATCCGCGTTGGCAGCCAGCATCCCCTCGTAGGGGATGCGCATGGCATGGATGAGGTCCGGTCTGATGCGCTCCGCCAGGCTGTGCAGGTTTTTTCCGGCGCGTGGAAGGGTCAGGGGACCCAGCCAGTGACGGATGGTCTGGCGCAGGGAGATCAGGCGGGCGTCACGGGTCCTGGAAGCGGGAGAGGCGGCGCGGCGCGTCCGCTGAAGGCTGCGGAGACGACTTCCAGTCCCGCGAGACCTTGAATCGGATCGCAGGGGAAGGTGGATGCCAGGTGGACTTCATCCCCGTGTTCGGTCCAATATTGGATCCAGTTGCGGGCAGTTGGCGAGCGACCGTCGGCGACAAAAAGTAATCGCATCAGGCCCAATTGTAGTATATTTAACAGGCTGGGCAGTCCGCTTGTCCAGCGGAGTTTTCAGAGAACAAACTTCTGATTAAATAGCGCACCAGGTCCAGGCTGATCCGATCATCCTGGTGCGGATCCCATGCCTGCCGCTGGCAGGCAAATTTATCAAAAAGAGGATTGAATGAAACAGATCTGTGTCATCGGTGTGGGATATGTCGGCATGGTCACCGGCGCGTGTTTTGCCGACCTTGGCAACAGGGTGATCGCGCTGGATGTGGACGAGAAGCGCATCGAGAATCTAAAGAAGGGCATCATGCCCATCTATGAACCCGGGCTGGACGAACTGGTGAAGCGCAATGTGAAGGCGGGACGCCTGTCGTTCACCACTTCCTACGCGGAGGCGTTGAAGGGCTGCGAGTATGCCTTCATCGCGGTGGGGACTCCCTCGGGTGTGAACGGGGAGGCGGACCTGCAGTACGTGGCAGCCGCGGCGAAATCGATCGCCGAGAACATGACCGCCCCGCTCATCATCATCAACAAGTCCACCGTTCCGATCGGGACCGGGGACTGGGTGGCGGACATCGTGCAAGAGCGCACAGCCCAAGCCGATCGACGTTTTCGGTGGTGTCCTGCCCTGAATTCCTGCGCGAGGGCTCGGCCATCGGCGATTTCATGAACCCGCACCGCACGGTGATCGGCTCCATGGACCGGGAGGCGGCGAACAAGGTGGCGCACCTGCACCTGCCCCTCCGGGCGCCGATCGTCATCACCGACCTGCGCACGGCGGAGATGATCAAGTATGCCAGCAATGCCTTCCTCGCCACCAAGATCTCCTTCATCAATGAGGTGGCGGACATTTGTGAGGCGCTGGGCGCGGACGTGAAGGAAGTGGCGGCGGGCATGGGTTACGATGCGCGCATCGGGACGTCACTTCCTGGATGCGGGACTCGGCTGGGGCGGCTCGTGCTTCCCGAAGGATGTGCAGGCGCTGGCCTACATGGCAAAGGAGAAATCGCTGGAGACCCCGCATCCTGGATTCGGTCATGACTGTCAACTATGACCGGCGCAAGGCTGCGGTCAAGCGCACCGAGGAGATGCTGGGCGGTTCACTGAAGGGCAAGACCATCGGCTTGCTCGGGCTGGCGTTCAAGGAGAACACGGACGACATGCGCGATGCCCCGTCCATTGACATCGCCCGCGAATTGATCGAGGCGGGAGCGAAGGTGCGCGGCTATGACCCGGTCGCTATGGACATGGCGCGCCCGCATCATGCCGGCGGTGGAGATCATGGATGACCCGTATAAAATGGCGAAGGGCTGCGATGCGCTGATCGTCGTCACACCGTGGAACGAGTTCAAGCAGCTTGACCTTGAAAAAGTGAAGAGCCTGCTGAAGTCCCCGGTCATCTTTGACGGGCGCAACATCTATGAACCGAAGTTGATGAAGGAGTTGGGTTTCACCTATCGCTCGATCGGGCGTGTTTCGAACGGGAAGTGATCTGACTGAATAACATGATGACCGATGACAAATCCCCCCGTTTGCGATTACACCGATTCAGATTACCAGGCCTCCTTCTGGGATCAGGGCGGGCGCGCCTATGAGGACGCGCGCGGAAGCCATCGCGCTGAAGCACCTGCTCCCCGCGGAGCGGGAAACTTGATGCTGGAGATCGGGGCGGGCGCGGGACGCAACACGCCGCGCTATGCAGGTTACGAGCGCATCGTGCTGCTGGATTATTCGCGCACCCAATTGGAACAGGCACAAAACCGGCTTGGGAACATCGGACAGGTATATCTATGTCGCGGCGGACGCCTACCGCCTGCCTTTCGTGGATGGTCTGTTCGACGGCGCGACCATGATCCGCACCCTGCACCACATGGCGGATGCGCCAAAAGCCTTGGCGCAGGCGGCACGCGTGCTGCAGCCCGCGATCCACTTTCATCCTGGAATTTGCCAACAAGAGAAATCTCAAAGCCATGCTGCGCTGGGTCCTGCGTAAACAGGAATGGAGCCCGTTCACGCGGGAACCGGTCGAGTTCGCAGAGCTGAATTTTGATTTCCACCCAGAGGCGGTCTTTGACTGGCTGAAAGAGGCGGGCTTTACGGTCGAAGCCAAACGGACCGTATCCCACTTCCGGGTTGGGTTGCTGAAGCGGATGGTGCCGTACAAGTGGCTGGCGGCAGTGGATGGACTCCTGCAGCCGACGGGGGAGTGGTTCCAATTCACGCCGTCAGTGTTCGTCCGGGCGCGGCGGGTAGGGCGGGATATTATCTCGCCCCACAAAGATATATCAGACTGGTTTCGCTGCCCGGAGTGCGGGACCAGCCCGCTGGTCATCAAGGAGGCGGAGGTAAAGTGTCCCGGGTGCGGGCGCAGGTATGAGTACCGGGACGGCATCTACGATTTCCGCCAGCCAATCTAAAAAACAAATCCCGTTTCCTTAAAAAACAGGGCGAGGAATATTCTTCCCCGCCCTGTCTTTAAAGACCAATGGGTTAGATGACCTTCTCGCGCAGGACCGAGGAAATATAGTCCATGGATGCCACCACGATGGCGATGGCGAGCATCTGGGCGCTGGCGGCGCGGTAGTTCAGCAGGTTGATGTTCTGCTGAAGGAGGAAGCCGATGCCGCCGCCGCCCACAAACCCGATGATGGTGGACATGCGCACGTTGATATCCCAGCGATACATGGTATAGGAAATGTAAGGCGGGACGATCTGCGGGATGACGGCATAGATGATGGTCTGCAAGCGGTTCGCGCCGGTGGCTTCGATGGCTTCGAGCGGACCGGCCATGATGCTTTCAACCTGTTCCGAATAAAGTTTGGCGAGGCTGACGATGGTGTGCAGACCAAGCGCCATCACGCCTGCGAACGGACCGATGCCCACCGCGATCACGAACACGATCGCCATGACCAGCGCTTCGACGGAACGCAGGCCGTTCAGGAAGGTGCGTGTGATGTAGTAGATCACCATGCCGGTGGGCAGGGTGTCTTTGGCTTTGGTGAAGATGCCAGTGCAAGCCCGAGCAGTGACCCGGTCAATACGGGTCCCCAGAGGGTGTACAAGGGTTGACCGATCTGATACAACCATTCCACCAGTTGCCCGATCAAGCCAAAAGTGACGGCGCCAGCCAGCGGTGGAGAAAACAAGGTTGAAGATCTTTGACACCGCCAGCTGACAGTTTTTCTGCTGCTTCGCTGACCCAGGCGTCCCATGAAACTGCTCAACGCTCCACCGGCTGCCAAGCCTCCCAACGCAGGTGTAATGATGCTGACAATATCCCCGACCTGGAACAGGAAATTGCCAAGAAAGCCAAGTGGTCCCAGCGTGGCGACACCGATCAGTCCCAGGTTCTTTGCCAGGCTGGCAAGTTGGAACAACCCAAAGAAACTGACCAGAACAGTCAAGAGCAACACGCCCAGGCGTGCCAATCGCATGGACGTGGCCTGGTTTGGTGATTTCCTCCTGCGGCAAAGCCCAGCGGATACCAAACCAGACCAAGAATGGGAGTCAGAATGACGGAGATCAGATTGACCGGAATATTCTCTGCAAAAGAGTGCGCTGAAATCCATCCACCCAGTCGGACAATAAAATAACCCAGCGCAATGCCAATCGGCCAGCCCAAAATGGAGAGCGCAATACTGGCCAACGGACTTTTAACCGGTTTCATCAGGTTGCGGGCGGCAATGAAACTAAGCGGAATGGCAAGGAGGGTGCCGAAGGTGGTTGCCAGCAAAGCCAGGAAAACGGTTTCGATGATCTTTTCCCAGGTGTCGTGGGCAGTCTTGGTAAAATGCGGCGTACCAACATTGCTGCGCAGGGTGGCGCGGATATATTGCACATCTTCACTGAGCCGGTCAGGGATGGTCATTTCAAAGATGAAGTGCCCTGCCTCATCGGTCTCGACATTATCACGCCCAAGGGCAACCACGTTGGCGGGTCACTCCCGGGGACAAACGCAGCGGACCGGTGGTGTTGGGTGCAAAGTTGAAACCCTCCACCTGCACTGTTTCACCGGGATTGGCGCAGGCAGGAGTGATCACAAGATACGGTCCGGTCTTATCCGACTTCCGGCAAGGACGGGACGCCATTCGCCGGGCATGGAACATAGACCGGAGCGTTGACCACTTCTTCTTCCTGTTCATATTCGAAAATATCCGGTTTGCCAGCGCGCGCATCACGCGCGCCAGGCTTTCCTGCCGCCGTTCACTGCGCAGGTCTTCCAGATCCACCTTGGTGATCTGAAACCATAGGCATACACGAACAGACCCGCAAGGATCGCCAGACCCAAGTTGAATGGATTTCCAGGGAGATGCTTTTTTCTGTTTATTATCTTTCATGGCATCATCACCCTACCCGCTCGGCATCGCGGCCGTAGATATCTTTGAATTTTTGATCGTCGATCTCCTTGGGCAGACCCTCGAAGACCAGTTTGCCTTCATTGAGAGCAACCACCCGGTCGGCGTAACGATGGACCAGGTCAAGAAAGTGCAGGCTGCACAACACGGTCACCCCATCCTTTTTGTTGATATCTTCCAGATGTTTCATGATGCTGTGCGCAAGGACAGGGTCAAGGCTGGCAACCGGTTCATCGGCCAGGATCATCTTCGGGTCCTGCATCAGCGCGCGGGCAATGCCCACACGCTGCTGCTGTCCGCCGCTCAATTCATCGGCGCGCTGGTTTGCCTTGTCTGCAATCCCAACGCGTTCCAGTTGCTTAATGGCTTTTTCAATATCTTCTTTTGGAAAACGGTTCAACAAACTCCAGGCCGGGTTGATATAACCCAGCCGGCCAGCCAGCACATTGGTGATCACTTTGGAGCGATGGACAAGGTTGAAATGTTGAAAGACCATGCCGATCTTGCGGCGGATGCGGCGCATTTCCTCCGGTGAAGCCGCGGTGATATCCTCGCCATTCCAGAGGATCTGTCCTTCGGTTGGTTCGATCAGGCGGTTGATGCAGCGCAACAATGTGGATTTTCCCGATCCGCTCAAGCCGATGACTGCCAGGAACTGGCCATCCGGCACTTCAAAGCTGACGTTGTCCAGCGCTTTCACGCCGCCGTCATAAATTTTGGTCAGGTTTTTTATTTGAAGCATAATGAATATCCTGAAAACTGTGATGTCAGCGCATGTCGCGCTGAAGGTCTTCAGGTATATAAATATATCCAGCCCTGTGTACTGTCTTCTGAGATTGCATTAATATACGATAATTACAATTTGGGGCAGGGATGCTGTCCCTGCCCCAAATATCTTACGAATAAACGGTGGAATTACTCTTCGGAATCTTGTAGCCGGTGGCTTCGACCATGGCGCGAACCATGTCATATTCGGCGTCGGTGGCGGGAGCAATACCAGACCAGCCGTAGAAGTCAGCGGTGCCAATGGAGGTGACCCCAGGCTTCGGTCTCAGCGAAGGCAAGCAGGGCATCTTCGATCTGGGCGCGCACGTCAGCGGGAACTCGGGTCCGAAGGACAGGGTGTCATTCGGGATGGCGGGGGAGACAGCCAGGATGCGGACTTTCTGCACCACATCCGGGGCTTCGGTGCGGATGTTGGCGCGGGCATCCAGAATGCGATAGCCGTCGCAGAGCAATTTCTTGCCTTCGGCATCGGGAGCGCAGTTCGGGATGGCTTCTGCGGGAATTTCGTACTGATCCAGGCTGGTGATCTTGCCAGCCAGGTAGTCATCATAGGTGAAGATGGGTTTGCCTTCCGGGTTCAGCGGAACACTGTAGAAGACGGTACCAAAATCAACTTCGCCATTGTAGACGGCGGTGACGGTCTGGTTGTGACCACCGGTCTGAACCTGTTCACCGGGGGTGATGCCAGCTGCGGCCAATTCAACGGCCGGGACCATGTAACCGGAGGTTGAGCCCTGGTCGCCATAACCCCAGGTTGCGCCTTCCAGGTCGGCAAGGGTCTGGTATTTGCTGTCGCGGGCGACAATGTATTCAGCCCAGTAGACAGGGTAGCCAAAGCGGATGGCTTTGAAGGCCACATCCACACCGCACAACTGGCTGGCGATGGCGTAGCCCAGGCCGGGGATGAACGCCATGGTATCTGTCGGGGGAGGCGCACATTTCTTCGATGGTGGCGGCGTAGGAGGTCGGGACGGTCACTTCAAAGGTCAAGCCAGTGGCTTCGTTCAAAGCCTCGGCCATTACCTCACCACCGGTGGTGATGATATTCGCATCCACAGAGGGGACGAACAACACTTTGATCGGGTGACCTTCGGAGCCAATCTTTGGCGCAAAGAGACCTCCGGTTGGGCCGCATGCTGAAAGAACCAGCGCGAACACAGCCAGTAAAGCAAACACAGTGGTAAATCGCTTGGTCATTGGATTCTTCTCCTCTAGTAGATAATTGGATTGCAGGGAAGCCCCTGCAGGACAGGCTTATGATAGCGCGGTTTTAGACATGCGACAAGTGACGCTTACCTTAATTTTTTTAGTGCACCAGCTTCGACAAATCCAGACCGGAGGCCTCCAGCAGGTTGCGCAGGGCATCATAGAACGTATCATCGATCAATTTCAAGCCATCGATCTGGTAGGTGTCGCGCAGGGCGGCATTGCCCTCCTCGGTCTGGATCATGGACAGGAACGCCGAGCTGATGCTGACGCGCATTTCATCGGGCAGGCTGGATGAATAAGCCACACCATCGAACGGGATAACCGGTTCCGTCCTCCAGACCACAACCACCTCATCGGCAGCGTCCTCGTAACCGGCGGCAATGAATACCTGCTGATCCGCGATGGTGGCACCGAACTGGCAGATGCTTCCCTCAGGGTCGGCATACAGCGACTTGATGACGGTGGCATGTCCCTGGACGAAGGCGCCGGTCTTGGTCTGGATGCCGTTCTCGTTGAGAATACCCAGAGGAACCACGTAGCCTGTCGGTGAGGCGGGATCGGTCCAGCAGGGCTTTTTATCCTCGAATTGCGCCAGGGCGGAGGCTGCATCCGCCAGGTTCGTACCCGTGGCGGAGTCGTAATAGACCGTGAATATCCTCTCCTCCACCATGCGCCGGTTGACCAGGAATTGAGCCGCGCTCAGGTCCCGACCCAGCACCAGGGTGGCAAGCGCGGCATCGGCGGTGCCCTGCTTATGCGCGAGCAGATAGGGGAAGGGAGGCAGCCAGGCGATGTGGACGCGCCCATCCTCGAGCGCCTCCAGCACCTCGCTGTAGGAGGCGGGAGCGTAAGGGACGATGACCAGCCCGGTCAGGTGCGAGAGCTGGGTGGCGAGGTCCTGCGCGGACTCGGGGATTCCCGCTCCGGTGGAGGGGATGAGCGAGAGGACAATGGGATTTTCCTCCGTTCCGAGGGGAGTATCGGGCAGGGGGGTGGGAAACGGTGTCGAGGTGGGGAGCGGAGCGGAGTCCGTTGAGGTGGCAGTCGCGGCGGGCGACGCGGAAGGAACGTTGCAGGCGGTCAGAAGGAGGGCGATGAGAAGGAGGGAAAACCGGTTCATGGCGGATTCACAAAACAGGGCGGGAGGTTATCCCGCCCTGTTTTACAGGGTACGAGTCGTTATTTCTTCTCTTCCACGGGCATTTGCTCCCGGGCTTTGCGTTTGCGGCTGGCTTTGCGGATGGCGCGGGCGATGAGCCAGATGGGCAGACCGAAGACGACGCCGATGGTGAGCAGGATCGGGAGGACATTGACCACGAAGACGATCAGGAAGTCCACGAAGTCCTGCCAGAAGTAGATCAGGTTCTGGACGGCATCCCGCAGGGTGCCTTCGGGTTTCCAGCCGGCGATCTCGATCGGTTCGATGGTCTCCTCGGCGACCAGGCGGACGCTGATGGCTGAAAGGGCGGCGGATTCCTCGAAGTACTTCATCTGACCCTTGATGGATTCGATCTGCCCGCGGATGGAGGTCAGCTGGTTGAAGACGTTGAGCACATCCTCGGTCTTCTCGGCTTTCTTCATGATCTCCATCAACTGGGCTTCGGCGGCCTCGAGGTTCTTGAGCTGCAATTCGAGGTCGACGTACTGGCTGGTGACATCCTGCCCGCTCTGGTTCTCGGACTGGACCTCCACGGCGTCGGCTTTGATCTTTTCCAGGGCTTCATCCAGTTTTTCGGCGGGGACGCGGATGGTGACGGTCGCCTCGGGGACGGGCAGCCCGCTGGAGGTATAGGATTGGTAGAGGTTGGATGAGACCACGAACCCGCCCAGTTCCTCCGCCAGCCTGGTGATGGCTGGTCATGGCGGTTTCCGGGTCCTTGACCACGATGGACAGGTCGGCGTTGCGGATGACCATGCGCTCACGTCCCGCAGGATCCACCTTGCCGCCGGTCGAATCTCTTTCTGTGACAGGCATCATGGTGCTCTGGGGAAGCGGTGCGGACGGGGCAAGGATTCCTCCCCGTAGCCCGGATCTCCGCCGCCCATGCCAACGACTGGTTGGACAGGCGCTTCGTTGGCGGTAATGCGACCGCAGGCGGCAAGCACAAAGGTGGCGATCAGCAGGATAATAAAGGTGCGTTTCATTATTTTCTTCTCCTTGTCAAATGGCGATTTCTCGCCCAAAGGACGAAATGCCACTGTTAAATGTTCCTGCCCCCGCACAGACTACCAGCCCTCTGCGATGCGGACCGCGTGTTTTTCAGGCATGCCCTGTTCACGGATGCGCGCCTGCACGGCGGAGATGTCGTATTTTACGCGGCGCGGTTCCCAGGTGTGCGCCTCGGAATCGTAAATGGCATAGGCGGCGCGCGGGTCGCGGTCGCGGGGCTGCCCGGCGGAACCGGGATTGAAGATGGCGCGCGGCCTCATCTTCATCACGTCTCCGGGCTGCGGGACCTCCATCAGGACGCGGTTCCTTTCCTCATCCAGGCGGAACGAGCATTGCAGATGGGCATGACCCACAAAACAGTAGGGAGTGTCGAAATAATCGAAGTTCAAGCGGGCGGAAAGGGTGTTCAGAATATATTCCCAGGTGGGGTCACGCGGGGAGCCGTGCGCCAGGGTGACCTCGCCGCGGGTCAGGACGTCATCGGTCAGGGAACGCAGAAAGTCGATGTTATCGGCGGTCACCACGCGTGCATGCAGGTCGAGGGAGCGGCGCGCGTCGCCGTTGAAGGTGGAAAGCGACATGCGCCCCAGCAGCGCGACATCATGGTTGCCCAGCAGGCAGGTCAGGTTCGGGCGTTCACGGATCAGTTCAATGCACAGGTTCGGGTCCGGTCCATAGCCCACCAGGTCGCCGAGGCACCAGGTCTCATCCACCTGCCCTGCATCCGCAAGAACGGCTTCGAGGGCTTCATAATTGGCATGCACATCCGAGATGACGAGAATTTGCATTAAGGCTCCAGCAGCGCCGCGAGGCGCGCAACGATGGTCTCCGCCACTTCGGTCTTGCTCATCAGCGGCAGGCTTTCATGCTTCCCCTTTTTATACAATAACGTGACCCGGTTGGTCTCCGTGCCGAACCCGGCATCGGAGGCGGTGATGTCGTTGGCGGCGAGCATGTCCAGTTTCTTGGACTTCAATTTTTCGGAGGCGTTTGCCAGGAGGTCGCGGCTCTCGGCGGCGAATCCCACCAGGAGGCGCGGATGCTTTTTCCCGGTCTTCTGTTTGGCGACGGCGGCAAGGATGTCTTCGCGTGGCTTCCAGTTCCACGCGGGGAATCCCGTCCCGTTTCTTTAACTTATTTTTGGCGGAGCGCTTCGGGCGGAAATCCGCGACCGCGGCTGCCATGATGAGGGCATCGGCGGAGGCAGACTCAGACAGCACCGCCTCGAGCATCTGCCCGGCGGTCTCCACGTTGACGAGGCGCGCACCCACCGGCGGGGTCAGGGAGGTGGGCGTGGTGACCAATGTCACCCTGGCTCCGGCATCCAGCGCAGCCTGTGCAATGGCGTAGCCCTGTTTGCCCGAGGAGCGGTTGGTGAGCACGCGGACCGGATCGAGCGGTTCCTGGGTGCCCCCGGCGGAGATGACCACTGTCTTGCCGGCGAGAGCTCCGTCCTTTCCAAGGATGAGGCGCAGGTGCCCGATGATCTCGACCGGTTCCAGCATGCGTCCCGCGACCTGAGAGACCGGAGGCGAGGTGACCCTCGGCGGGTCCGAGGATGAGCGCGCCGCGTTCGCCCAGTGTCGCAAGGTTCTTCTGCGTGGCGGGGGCATCGTACATGCCGCCGTCCATGGCGGGCGCGAGCAGGAGAGGCGCCCGGTTGGCGAGGGCGGTGATGCTGAGCAGGTTATCCGCCAGACCATGCGCCAGTTTGGCGAGCGTATTGGCGGTGCAGGGGGCGATGAGGAAGGCGTCCGCCGCTGTGCGCCAGCCCGACATGCAGGACATGCGCCTCGCCGCCCCAGAGATCGGCATCCGTGAAGGCGCGGCGACCGGTCACCGATTGAAAGGTGAGGGGCGTGACGAATTTTTCCGCGCCTGCAGTGAGGATCACATCCACCAGTGCGCCCGCCTGTGCCAGCCTGGATGCCAGGTCGGCAGCCTTGTAGGCGGCGATGGAACCGGTTACCCCAAGCAGGATGTGCCTGCCAGTGAAGATGGACATGTCCTGATTATACTTCTTGGAGGGAGATAGAGAGTAGAGAATAGAGAGTAGAGAGTAGTGAATGGTGAATGGGGGCTGGTAGATTGGGAAATTGGGGGAATGGGACGCGGATGACGTGGAGGGCGCGGAGGGGATGAAAGAGGAAAGAAGAAAGAAGGGGAGTTGACCTTGGTTTGCCTGCCTGGAAGGAGCCGATAAACCTGCCGCGAGCAGATGCCGCGGGGAAAAGAGGTTCGAATAGGTTTTCTCTCGTAAAACGGGCATTGGAACCTAGGTTCGAATATTTTCCCTTCGTAAAAAAAGCATTCGAATCGCGGTTCGAATAGGGTTTTAAGCCCATTTTCAACAAACATCCTTCCGGGATGCTGAAGGATGGGGAGGGGGAATTACGATCTTCGATTTTGGATTGGATCATGGTTAATGGAGAATGGTTAATGGTCGAAGGTCGGGGGAAGGGGCACGGAGAGGAAAGATCAATGAAAGATGAGAAACCTTAATTGAGGCATTTAAAAAAATACGCGGAACAACTCCATTCTGGTTGGAGGAACTCCAAGTCAGTGTTTTAAAGAGGTGATGACGTTTGGTATGAGGAGGCGGATCCTGGAAATGGCTGGTTGGGTGCTGCCGGGAGATTGCATGCGGGAGTACCCTCGCAATGACATGACAACAGCGTTCGAATTTTTAAAATAAATCGGAACGAATGACCTCTGGTCTGGGGATCGAATTGAACCTCGGTTCAATTGAGGTTCAATTATTTGACAACTACGCGAAGAGTAGTATGGCAAGGGGAAGAGGGTGGCTGTTGAGAAAGTTCCAGGAGCCATTTGGATGGAGACCGGAGATTTTTTGGGTGCAAGAATTATGAGAACCCTCCTTGAGCCCGACTGCGAGTGAGGCGGGTATCAACGATGTTGAATCTAGCACATATGTTCTAAGTTGTCAAGGAGGGAGGGGGTTTAGATCTTAGATTGAGGGAGGATAAAACATGACATGTCTCCGGCGCGCCTTGACGACCATGCCTCGCCCCTGACTCGGGATTCATGATGACAAGGTATCTAATAAGACATGTCATGTTTCTACAGGTAGTAGGATGGGGAATGAGGGATGGTGATCAATGGCATCGGAGACGCGTGCTCTCCAGCATGTGCGATTGGGGATTGACACCTGCACTGCACCGAACGCCCTGGGAAGAGCACCAAGACCTTCGGCACTCCCTGCGGTCGCGGTGCAAGTGTGCCCCCTCGCACGAGAAACTGCCTCGCCCAAAGACCCTCGCCGAGCGAGGAAGATTTATACGGGGAGGACCAGCGGGGGAATGAATCCCCGCCTCAGGGCATGAAAGTCGGCTTAAGCCAACTCACTGCCATCTTCGAGGGGCCGCGGCGGTCATGCGTCAGAGAACTCACACCTGCACTCCTGAAAAGCACCAGGACAAGTGTGCAACTCACGCAGTGCGGTGCAAGTGTGGCGACTTGATGTGCGCCTCGGCTGAAGGCGGCGGGCAACAGCATCCTCCTCAGTGCTTGTGGGTTTAATATATCGGATTATTTAAGTTAATTGGCAAAACAGAAATCATGCCCATGCCAGGGGTACAAATACAATTTGATCCAGCCTGGACCGAGGAGTGCTGTTGAACAGGAGGTTGAGATGCCGTATGTACAGATAAACGGGGCGAACATTTATTACGAGATACAAGGCACCGGCAGCGAGACAATCGTCTTCTCCCATGGATTATTGTGGAGCGGGTTCATGTTTAAGGATCAGATCACCGCGCTGAAGAGCAACCATCGCTGTATCACCTTCGATTTTCGCGGTCAAGGGCAAAGCGAGGTCACCCAATCCGGGTATGATATAGAAAGTCTTTATTCAGATGCGGTAAAGTTGATCGAAGAACTCAAGTGCGCCCCCTGCCATTTTGCGGGTCTTTCGATGGGTGGTTTCGTGGCTTTGCGCCTGGCTATTCGACACCCCCAACCTGTTAAAGTCGCTGATCCTGATCGAATCCTCCTCCGACCCGGAACCGGCTGAAAATATCGGTCGTTACCGGATGTTGAATGTCGTTGCCCGCTGGATCGGCTTGAGACCGGTTACCGGTCCGGTCATGAAGATCATGTTTGGGCGGAAGTTCCTGAACGATCCCGCACGTGCAGCTCTCAAACA
Organism: uncultured Chloroflexia bacterium; assembly: GCA_963823545.1. Taxonomy (GTDB): domain Bacteria; phylum Chloroflexota; class Anaerolineae; order Anaerolineales; family Villigracilaceae; genus Denitrolinea. The sequence goes on from CAWGMC010000010.1 coordinate 325,726, forward strand.
TGAGTGGGAAGAGCGCATGGCAGCAAACCACAGGATCGGGATCACACGTGCGGTTACAGGTGTCATCAGCCGCCAGGGAGTCACCGATCAATTGTCTCAAATAGGAATCCCAACGCTTATCATCGTTGGTGATCAGGATGTCGCCACCGTACCTGCCAAAGCTGAACTGATGCACGCCTCCATTCCAAATTCCAGGCTGGTCGTGATCCCGGGGGCTGGGCATACTTCCACCGTGGAAGAGCCGACGGGGGTAAATGCCGCGCTGATGGAATTTCTCGCCGATGTGAAGGCTTAACCATGAAGAGATCCCTACCGTTATCCGCGCGGTATCTACGACCGTCTCTTCGACCACATGAACAAAGGCTTGCGATTGGCAGGTCTTCGGATGTTCCGTCCACAGAAAGGGATGAACATACTCGATGTCGGCTGTGGGACAGGCAACCAGCTTGAGCTATACCAACACTACGAATGCAATTTGTTCGGTATCGATCCATCCCCTGCCATGCTGGAGGTGGCACGCAGACGGTTGGGATTTCGACGCGCCTTGACCTGGGTAGCGCCACCAGCATGCCTTACGATGATGAAATGTTCGATCTGATCATTTCCATGCTTTCCCTGCATGAAATGTCCCATCCAACGCGGCTGGATGTTCTATCCGAAATGAAACGGGTACTCAAGGATAATGGTCACATCCTGTTGATCGACTTTCATCCTGGACCCTCCAGCCACTTCAAGGCTGGATATCCAAGATCGTAATTTTCCTATCCGAATTGGCTGCGGGAAGGAAAGGCTTTAAGAATTATCGCCAGTTCATGGCGAGTGAAAGGGGTGCCGGGATTATTGCCCGGGAAACAATTAGTAATCAAGAAGGAGAGGGTGCTGGCGGGGGGCACATTCGCGATCCACCTGGTTGCCCCTCAATAAAAGCAGACTCGCATGCAGGGCACAACGCGGAGACCCTCACCGAGCGAGGCGCAGGGAGCATTGGGGGTCATCCATCACCCGAACATTTTTTCCAAACCCAGGTGGACGTGGTCGCGCCAGGAGGTGTAGTTGTGCGCGCCGCCATATTCGTGCCAGGTCAGGTCGAAGCCGTGTGCGCGCAGGAGCGGGGCGATGCGCCGGTTGTCCTGCAGCAGGAAGTCCAGCCTGCCGACATCCATGTAAATCCGCGGGCGGGCAGGCGCGTGGCGGATCAGTTCCACGGCTACAAAATCGCGGCTTTCGGTTTCAAAGACAGCGGACTGGCTGAGGACCCTGCCAAAGATCTCAGGCATGCGCAGCCCGGTGTAGATCGCCATCAACCCACCGAAGGAGGCGCCCAGCACGCCGAACGCACCGGGATGCCGCTTGAGATCCAGGAGGTTAAGTTCACGCTTTGCCAGCGGCAGGACCTCATGTTCGATCCAATCCAGGGTCGCGTCGGAGCAGGCGTATTCCAAACCGCGGTGCGGACCGCCGTTCGGGAGGAAGGCGAGCGCGATCGGGCGGATGCGCCCGGCGGCGACCAGGTTATCCACGATGACCGGGAGTTTGCCGCGGCGCAGGTAGTCGGGTCCGTCGTAGACGATCAGCAGGGGGACGCGTTCCCTGGTCACCGGATGATAGAGGGTGATGCGGCGTTTGCCGGGGTGTTTGATCATCCATGTTTCAACCGTGTGGCTGGTTATGCTCCCATGCGGGATATCCGGCTGTCTGCGGGTGAGAGGGGAGGGGCTGGCGCCGGGCATGTAGAAGAAATGGTTGTAGTCCCCGATGCCATTATAAACGCGGTGCCGGTTGAGGGGGTCACGCAGGCGTCCTTTCGTCTCCGGGTCAAGGAAGGCATACTCCAGGTATGCATCGAGGGGCAGGTTGAAGGAGCAGGTCCACAGGCGGGGAGAGAGGCGCTTAAATTTCTGCGGATGTTCCTCCCAGTCATGCAGGTCATCGATGAGATGCGGGGCGGTTTCCCCCTCCCACAGGAAGGTGACCTTTTGCCCGTCGATCAGCGGATGCCCCTCGCGGCGGGCGCGCTCCAGCAGGCGTTCGCTCATTTACTGAAGGTGCCCATCAGTTCAGCCTGGGCGAGGATGTGCCCCTCCATTGATTCCAGCAGGGCGGCTTTGTCCGCGGTGGAATCGAGGGCGAGGGTGATATCCAGCGCGTAGAGTTTAAAGTAGTAGCGGTGTGTGCCGGAAGGCGGGCAGGGACCGTGATAACCGGTGCTGCGGGCGGAGGTGCGTCCCTGGACGCCTCCACCCTTCAGGGAGGGCGTCGTTGGCACTCCCTCGGGTAAGCCGCGGCTGGTGGGGGGCAGGTTGAACAGGACCCAATGGACCCAGGTGCCCATGGGCGCGTCGGGATCGTCCATGATGAGCGCAAAGGATTTTGTGCCCGCCGGCGGGTCGGTCCAGGTGAGCGCGGGCGAGAGGTCATCCCCCTTGCAGGTGAACCTGGCGGGAATGGGTGAATTGTTCGTAAAGGCGGTGCTGGTCAGTTTCATGGAGTCCTCCAAATCCCCGGTGGATGGGGTTTCATCGGAAAGGATATACGGGCTGCCTTCCTCCACGGGACCGAGCAGGTACAACGCCAGGCAGCCGATCAGGATGAAAACGATCCCTGAAATGACAAAGACCCAAAGCTGGTACTGCTTCTTCATGCGCGCGCCCTAGTCCAGATCCTCGCGGCTGGTGCCGGGGAACTCCAGGATGAAATCTGCGCCGTAGGCGAGGCTGGGGGTCTGGAAGCCCGGCTTAAGATTCCCCGCCAGGATGCGCTTGGCGATCTCCGTGGCGGTGAGCATGGTCAGGTGATAGCCTTCAGGGCTCCGCAGCTTTGAGCGTACTGTCCGCGCCGCGTCGCTTGCCTCCCCCAGCATGATGGAGAAGCCATTGGCGCGTCCTTCCGCGTCGGGACCGGCGGGGCGGAATTTTAAGAAGGATTGCAGGAAGCGTTTGACCGGGCGGTTATAGAGCAACGGTCCGATGACGCGCATGACCTTCAGCCCGCGGATGGCGGAGGCTGGCAATGCCATGTAGGTTTCCACGTTGGGAATGCCCGTGCTGTGGTAGGCAGTGGAGACATCGCCCCAGCCGATGGATACGGTCCTGACCGGACCGCGCCCGAAGTCGCGCTCCAATACCTGCCAGGCAGGAGGGACAGTGACGATGCTGCCCTCGCGGCGGATGCGCCCGCCGCGCTGCATGTTCTCGATGCCCGAGCGGGCTGTGCCGCGCGATACCCCGCCTCCCACCATGCGGATGAAGAGCTTGAGGTGGGTGGCGGAGGGGAGCTCTGGTGCATGTGCGCGGCGAGGCAGTCCGAGGGGACCACGTCAAACCCCGCGCCCGGCAGGAGCATGACGCCCGCGGCTTTGGCTTGCGAATCGAGCGCTGCCAGGGCTTCGAAGCCCTCGATCTCGCCGCTGATATCGACGTAATGCGCGCCAGTCCGCAGGCAGGCTTCCGCCATTTGTTTGAAGGTGAGGACAAAGGGACCCGCGCAGTGAACCACCAGACCGGTGGAGCGCAGGGCGTCGTCCAAAGCGGCTGAGTCTGAAAGCGAAAAGGCACGGAAGTCGAGAGAGAGGCGTGCTGCCTGGGCGCGCAGGCGCGCTTCATCCCTGCCCGCCAGCAGGGGACGCAGACCCTGTGCCACGGCATGTTCCGCGATCAGATTTCCAGTGTATCCGTATGAACCGTAGAGGAGGAAGGTGTTGGGCATGGGATGATTATACTGCCTGCCCAGACAGGCATAAAACACGGAGCTCAGCAGATGCGCGGCAGCATCTCGCCCGCCAGCATGCCGAGCACGCGCGTGGTGCCAAGGTTCGTGCGCAGCAGGACGCGCCCGAGCGGCTCAGCGGCAACCTCCCCGATGATGACCGCCCCCTCTCCGTAGCGGGTCCTGTGCATGGCGGCAAGGACCCGGTCGGCGTCACCTTTCGGGACCAGCGCCAGCAACTTGCCCTCGTTGGCAACGTACAGCGGGTCAAACCCCAGCATCTCGCAGGCAGCCGAAACATCCGCATGCACGGGGATGCTCTGTTCGTTGATGGTAATGCAGCAACCGGACTGCGCGGCGATCTCGTTGAGCGTGGTGGCAAGTCCGCCGCGGGTGGGGTCGCGCAAAACGTGGACATGCGGGCTGGCATCCAGCATGGCTTCGACGAGATGGTTGAGCGGTGCGACATCGCTCTGGATGCCGGACTGGAAGCCCAGTTCACCGCGCGCGCCAAGGACCGCCATGCCGTGATCCCCGATGGGACCCGAGAGGATGACGACGTCACCGGTCGCGGCTTTTGCTCCGCCGATGTGCATTCCCGCCCGGCGGAGACCGACCCCCGTGGTGGTGATGTACAACCCGTCCGCCTTGCCGCGCTCGACCACCTTGGTGTCGCCCGCGACGACCTGCACGCCCGCTTCCTCCGCCGCGCTCTGCATGGAGGCGACCACGCGCCGGAGGGTTTCGATGGGCAGACCCTCTTCGAGGATGAAACCCGCGGTCAGGTACAAGGGACGCGCCCCCAGCATCGCCACATCGTTGACCGTGCCGCAGACCGCCAGACGACCGATATCACCACCGGGGAAGAAGAGCGGCGTGACCACGTGGGAATCCGTGCTGACCGCCAGTTCCGCGCCCTGCAGGTCGAGAGGCGCAGCGTCATCGCCGGTCTTCAGGATGGGATTATCGAAGGCGGAGAGGAAGATGCCCGTGATCAGGTCGTGCGACATCCTGCCGCCCGAGCCGTGACCGAGGACGATCTGCTCGTTGTGGGTCAGGGGGACGGGGCAGACGGGACCTTCGATGGGGGGAAGATTATCCATAATGTTTCTCGCGACCTGGAATCCCAAAGCTCTGCTTTGGGTGGCTTATTGTCAATTCCATTTCAATCCGCAAGTAGAACTTGCGGACTCCGGGGCAATCCGCAAGCAGAGCTTGCGGATTCCCGTTTCAGCAGGAATCCCGAAATTCTACTTCGGGATGGTCGACAAATCTAGAAATCATCCATAATCTTTTCATCATCAACAGCCTCGGTCATCACTATCTGCCGGAAACCAGGCTCCGCATGCTCATAAAACCAATGGTAACTTGAAAACGGGTACTCAGCGGGATGTTGGACGAGTCCATGCTTTACAGGATTCATAATCACATAATTCAACCGCGCCTGATATGAACTCTCCGATCGAATGCAGAAATCCCAATAGTTGTACCAAACCTGCCTGCCGGGAATTCCATCCACACGATTGACAAACTTGGCTGTGATCGAGTGAACAGCCTGAATCAATGACTTCAAGGATCGCGCATTTTCCGGACTTTTTGCCACAAAATGATAATGGTTCTGCATCACAGCCCATGCTTCCAGCTCCCAGCCTGCCATCCCGGCACGTTCGATGAGAGTCTGCGCAAAAGTATTCCAGTTTATCGTCGCTATTCAGAAGCGGCTGTTTGTAAAGAACTGCTCCCGTCACCATGTAAATGGCGTTCGGAACAAACCAATGGGGAGGGGTGTCGGGGCGAGTTTTGTAAATGGCAGTGTTCATTGTCACTCCAGAATCAATCCGCAATCCGTAATCGCAAGTAGAACTTGCGGACTCCGGGCTCCGGCGGGAATCCCGAAGTTCTACTTCGGTCTATCCGAAATCCGCAAGTAGAACTTGCGGATTCCGGGGCAAATCCGCAAGTAGAACTTGCGGACTCCCGGTTAA
>CAWGMC010000011.1:0-15587 GCA_963823545.1 uncultured Chloroflexia bacterium
GCACCAGGCGCGGTTGTTGGTTGAACTCCTCCGGAAAATACCGGTGAAAGTCATGGTACATACGTTCAGTTTCCCAGGGAATGCACGGCTTTATATTCACTGGTGCGAAAAGACCACATTAATCTTTAACAGATTTTCGATCAGTCGCTCCGTCTTGATTTTTCTGCCCTGCGCATTGAGATGGTGGGGTGAGTTTAAGAAATATTTATCCGGCATGCATACCTGATCCAGCCGGGTCATCAGGGGGATGAATGATTTACTTTCGAATCCCTTAAAAAAGTTCAACATGGGTTCTTTACCTGTGATATTGCAGTTGGTCTGCCGGCTGGCGGGTGCTTCAAAATACACCGTGGCACCTTTCTCACGGGCAATTGATAAAAGTTTTCCAGAAAAAGGAAAGCTTCCTCCTGTGAGCCGGAGACGGGAAAAGGTGTGGATGGAATATCCTTGAAAGCGATTGAATCATCTTCAGATGCCCTATAAAATCACCGTTCGTTCAAGTTTGAGCCGAGGAAAACCGTTCGGAACTTAACAGTGAACCGCCAAACAGGATCGATTGACCTGGCGATTGACTTTTCTTTGCAGCATAATGGCATAAATGCCTGGCGCTTCTTTCCAGGGATTGGAAAGGTATTGATCCTGTGCGGTGAATATTCAATCCAGTCGGATAGAAAGTGGGATCCCCATCCAGGAGCATCCTGAAAGAAAACAGATTGTATTCCAGGCTGATGATGATCACATCCCCGTCACGAATATATTCCTCGAGTTCCCTCAATGGGACAACCCCAATCCGGCATGCAAGCCATCGTTGATGACCGGGATGCCCAGCGTCTCGCTGCATCAATTCCGCATCCATCCCAAACGAGACATTCGATCCACCGACAAGAATGATCGTGGGCCTGGGCGTATTTTCCAGCAATCACTTGCAGCAGGCTGCCGGCAAAGTAGTGATCGGGGTCGGGCTTTATTCCCACGAAAGTAATAGCGATCATGACGGCTGTCAGCAGAACGACCTGGATCAGGCTGATGAAAAATGCGCGAACATCTGCTGACATTACTGCATCCTAGAATTGAAAGTAGATGAAGGCTTGCTGGACACTGGCGTAGGATGTGCCCAGGATCAGGATCACAGCAATCAGAGAGGCATAAATGACCCGGCGCAGATAGACCGGTTTTTGATGAAGCTGTTCCAGAAAATTTCCGCGATATTGCAGGACTTCGATACGATGAGCAGGATACAGTGCGAGAGTGGTCAGCACGATGACCGTGCGCGTTTCTTCGGTCAATGGCGTAAGGATTGTAAATACTGCATTGACAATCGAGTAGACGTCCGACTCTGCAGCTTTTCTGCCACCTTCCTGCAGCAGCTGCCAGGATTGGGCCAGATAGGACGGCCATCCACTGACCAGGTGCTGGCGTGATATACAGCGCATCGCCAGGGTGGTCGCCCGGAAAAAGATCCACGCAAAGGTCACGAGCGAGAATGTGGTCAGCGTGGAGATGGCGGTTTTGAGGCGCGGCAACTTGTCCAGCCGGGTGAGCGCCGAGAGACGTTCCAGCATGGATTCGGTCAGCGATGGAAAGGACAAGTAGAATCCGTGCAGGGCGCCCCAGATGACGTAGGTCCAGTTCGCCCCATGCCACAAGCCGCTGATCAGAAAGGTGATAAATGATGTTGAATACCCAGCGCGGCTTTCGGGACGCGGTTGCCGCCCAGCGGGATGTACACATAGTCGCGGAACCAGGTGGAAAGGGAGATGTGCCAGCGCCGCCAGAATTCCGAGATCGAGCGGGCGAAGTAGGGATGGTCGAAGTTCTTCATCAGCTTCACGCCCATCACCTGTGCGGAGCCCAGCGCGATGTCCGAATAGCCCGAGAAGTCGCAGTAGATCTGAATGGCAAAAGCCAGCGTCGCCAGCAGCAGCGCGGGTCCGTTGTGGCTGGTCGGGTCGTTGTAGACCGGGTTGACAAACAGGACCATGCGGTCCGCGACGACGACTTTCTTGAACATGCCCCACGCCATCCGCTTGAGCCCGTCGGCCACGCGTCGGTATTCGAAGTGATGCTCCGTCGTGGAGCTGGTGCAGGACGTTCTGCGGGCGCTCGATCGGTCCCGCCACCAGCTGCGGGTAGTACATCACGTACAGCGCCAGATAACCGAAGTGCCGTTCCGCCTTCTGGTGACCGCGATAGACCTCGATGGTGTAGCTCAGCGATTGAAAGGTATGGAAGGACAAGCCGATCGGCAGGATGATCGACAGGTGCTCGATCGGGTAGTTCCAGCCGATGAACTCCGCCAGCGCCGCCAGGTTCTCATTGGCAAAGTTGAAGTATTTAAAGAAGGACAGCATGCCGATGTTGGCCAGGATGCTTGCCATCAGCACCCAGCGTTTCTTGCGCCCTTCGAATTTTTCCAGTCCCCGCCCCGCAAAGTAATCCACCGTGATCGTGACTGCCCAGGATCAGGACGTACTTCGGGATGAAGGCCATGTAGAAGAAGCAGCTCGCCGCCAGCAGGAGCATCCAGCGGAAGCGATGCGGCAATAGGAAATATGCAATTGTGACAACGGGGAAAAAGATCAGGAATTCGGCGGAGTTGAAAAGCATGTCACATTATCTTCTTGATTCTGGTGTGTGCGATATTATACCTGACCCGTGATTACCGTCCCACTTGCCCCTGCACTGCATAAAATAACATCCCCCAGGCTGTCAAAGCTTGGGGGATGAACCAAATTTAAGAAGATCAGGCAGTGACGCGCCGCCGCTGGACGATGCTGTAGATCGCCAGCACCAGCGCCAGCCCCGCCGCGACCCAGGCGCTGATCGCGACCGCCGGTTCAGCCGCCTGCTTGAGCGCGATCCCGACGAAGGACCACACGAGGACGAACAGGTACCCGCTGTCCCGGCGCGTGAGCGCCATCAGCAGACCCAAGCACGGAGCAACGACCAGCATGACCACTGCCCATGCCTGCGGCGCGATCCCGAACCCGTTCCAGTTGACCAAGTAAAGCCAGTCGGTGACATTGGCGACGGTGGCAACGGTGATCCAGCCCAGGTAGACGCTGAACGGGATATCCACCGACCATTTCTCGGCGTTGCTGACCGTGGTCTTGCCCACGTTCAGTTTCAGGTAGACTGGCGATCAGCAGGCCGAGCAGCGTCAGCATGACGATCACGCTCAAGCCAAAGTGGTTGTAGTGCCAGGTGAACAGCCAGCCTGCATTGAACACACCGCTGAGGGCAAAGAGCTATCCCAGGCTGCGCAGGCGCGGGCTTTCCTTTTGTGCGGGGCAGGGCTTGATATATGGCGAAGGCGATCCAGCCGATGTAGATGATGCCCCAGATGGCAAAGACATATCCCGCCGGGACGAAGAAGACCTGGAAGCGGTCCGAGATCTCGCCTGTGTTCTGCCCGTTGAGCGGGAGAGCGCTGGCGAGGATGTTGACGGTGATCGCAATGATGACAGATAAAACGTTGGCAACTTGACGAAGTGTATCTTTTGACATGATGTCCTCCTTGATTTTGATGCATGGCAGAGACAGGCTCATGGAAGGGATTTTACCGCTTTAATGATGGAAATACTTGCGGGCGCCCTCCAGGATGCATGCCAGGGTCAGGATGACGCACCAGTAAAAACCGTACTCAAAGAACGCGATGACCACCGCCGCCAGCGGGGAGGCGCCCATCAGCATCGGCGGTTTTGTGACGATGCCGCGGTATACCGCCCATGTGTGCGTCAGGCTTCCGAGAGCCATGCCCAGCAGGCAATAGATAAGAACTGGATTCCACCTGCTGCGCATCGCCAGCGCCCACAACCCCGGCGCGATCCCTCCCGCCGCGAAGAAGGCGATCAGGGGAATCCATGTCCGCGCCCATGCCGGGAAGACATGGGCATAGATCGTCTCCCAGTAGTTGCCGATCGCCCAGCTCCAGATCCCGAACCAGACCAGTCCCGCGCAGATCGCCAGCGACCATTTCAACCTGGAGAATGTCTCTTTGCTCACGCGCCAAATCAGCAGGGGAACATAGATGGCGTCGATGATCGCAAAGATCAACGTGCCCATCAGCAGCAGTTCGGTCGTGATTTGGATATCCATCGGTCTCTTCCCTCCGAATCCCATCCTGCTGTTTTAATGGAGGGTTTCAATGAGATGGGTAATAAAGACTATATGCCTTGCTTCGGTCATAACTCGCCATTACGAAGCGCTGCGCAATTCCTCACGCACCACCCGTCGCAGCAGTTCTTCAAGTGGTTGCTGTTGCTGGTTCAAATACTCCCGCAATGCCTGGTTGATCAACGTCTGATAATTTCCCCCGCCGGCTGCGTCGACTTCGCCGCGAAACCATTCCAGGATGTCATCGTCGATCCGGATGGTGATGCGGGTCTTTCCTTTTGGCGCAGGGACCACTGCTCCGCGTTTACCTTTGCTGAAATCATATTCTTTCTTCATTTTTGTTCCTCGTATGTCTTTCTTTCGCGCGCGGTGGCTTTTCGTGCGGAAATGATTCGGATAATCTCGCCACGGAATGTAAAAACAACCACCAGGATTTGCCTCAGGAAATCCCTGCCAATGGTGATGAAGCGTATTTTCAGTCTTCATACTCATCTTCGATTGTGATGGCGTTTTCATCATCAAAGACTCCAACAGCATCTGAAAAACGGACGCCATGTTTTTTCAGGTTTGACCTGGCTTTGTTGGGATCCCATTCGTAGGTCATCAAAATCAATTATATGCACAAATGTACACAGTCGCAAGACTGCTGTTTGTTTGACGTGTCGATTTGATTACATGCCCCCAACAGGTTTTTCCTTTTATCTCAACCCGCAGCATAAACCAACGACGAGCGGGATCTTCTGCCGATGTGTGGAACTGCGTTTCATCACTGCTTCCAAAAATCGGAGACATCGAACGTGTGGATCTCCGCATAATCCCTGCCCATGGCAACGCTCACTTCCCCCTGCCATCTGGTAGACCACCGACCACTGGGTGTTGTCCTGCGCCACCTCGGCGAGCAGGTCCATCGCGGAGATGGCATCCAGCAGTCCCTGCTTCTCCTTCAGCCGGTCATCGATCCGGTTATAGCGCCAGCAGCCTCCCTCCGCGGGTTCCCCACGGAGGCGAGCAGGAAGTTCGTGGCGAAATGCCAGGGCTGTTCATTCCAGGTCAGTTTCATCTCCCCGCGGTAAGAACTCGACCAGCACGGACTTCCCTTTTGCATCCGCCATCAGGTAATGCAGGGGCGGACCTCCCTCGAAGTCGATGTTGTACTTCATCAGGATGTCCACCGCCTCCTCCGCGTCGCGGGCATGATCCAGCATCTCGCGGATGATGCCGAGCGAGCCGCGCGTCTCCCTGGCTGGGTCCGCCTGCATGTCCCCGTCCGGGACTGCCGCCATCCCGATGGCAAGCCCGTGTTCGTTCATCCCGTCGAAGGGCAGGTACGGCGCCTGCAACAACGCTTCAATGTCCTCCAGCGGAAGGTCCGTCAGGTTCAAAAAGCTCTGCCCGCTGAACCCCAGGTATTCCATGTCCACCATCGAAACAGAGGCATACCCATCCGGCGGATCGGTGAACAGCAGCAGCGCCGGGCTGTATTGCCAGTCAAAGTTGCGCCCATACAGGCGATGCTCCTCATCCACCAGCGTGGTGAAGAGCGAGCAAGCCCAGACCGGGTTTGTCTTTTGCGTGAGAGGGCAGGAGCGATGTTTCGCGTGGAGCGTATTCCCCAAAGTATTGCATCGTGTAGAGCGGATGATCATCCACCTTTTTCAGCGATTTCAGCGTCGCGATCTCATCTCCGCTGAAGCGGGATGGCTCGGTCGCAGTCGCGGGCGCTGTGAACGGGGTGGGTGTATTCCGGGGCGTGCTGCATGCGCCCAGCAATGCCATGACCAGCAGGCAGATCGTTTTCTTGATCGTTGCTCGCATGCCAAACCTGCTTTCTTTAAATGGAAACTATCCTCATGTTAGCAGGAATGTCCATCCTTGACATGCCACCCCGGCATGGATTGATATGCCCCCGTGGAGGGATGCCGTCCGCTATTTCTCCACGCCGATCAGGGACAGGTTCTCTTCGATTAGATCCGGTCCCTCGTAGCCGATGGTGATCGCCCGCAGGATGCCCTCCCGGTCGATGAAGAACGAGCTCGGGATGGCGTAGATGTGATAGCGGCGCGAGATCCTCCCGTCCCTGTCGAGCAGGATCGTCAGGCTGAGCCCCAACCCGTCCGCGTATGTCTGCACCTTCTCCTGGCTTTCCTCCTGGTTGATGAGCAGGACGGTCAGTTCGGGATGGGTCTCGTGCAGTTCCTGCAGGAACGGGGCTTCCTCGCGGCAGGGAGGGCACCAGGTCGCCCCGAAGGACACCAGCACCGGCTTGCCCCGCAGTTCGCTGAGCGTAACCGTCCGCCCGTCCAGCGAGGTCAATTCGAATTCGGGCGCGGGCGCGCCAGCCTTCAGCGTGTATTGTTCCATGCCCCAGTCATGGAGCTCGGAGGAATTGGCGATCACCAGGATGACGCCGATGCAGCATGCCATGCAGAGAGCCGGCAATGACCAGGATCGACGATGATCAACAGGCGATTGGTGTTCTTCATTGAATCTCCGCCTGGTGGGATGCTGGAATTATCTTATGGAAGCGGGCGGGGCGGGCGCGCAGAGTATAATCCTCGGAACCGGGTCGGTGGAGACAATACAGGGGGGATAGGATTCCATGTCCCGGCGTACCTGTGTGGCGCGGTTGTGTCCGGTTATTATGAAGCATTGGTTCGCATTCCCTTGTTGAAAGTTTATAAGGTACTCCCATGAAAGACGAAAGCAAGACCAAAGCCCGGTTGATCGATGAACTGCAGGAGATGCGCAGGCAGCTGGAATATTTGCAGCATGCGGAGGCGGGGAGGTCGCGCAGGTTGGAACAGATCATCACGAATTTTTCCACCCGCCTGATCTCGCTTGAGACCGGGCAGATCGATGAGGCGATCTGGGAGACGCTGGGGGAGATCGGTTTCCTGGAGGGGGTGGACCGTTGTTATGTCTTCCAGTTCTCGCGGGATGAACAATGGATGGTCAACACGCACGAGTGGTGTGCCGGGGGCATCCAGCCGCAGATCCACAACCTGCAAGCCCTGGCGGTGGAGGATTTCAACTGGCTGCTCACTCCTCTGCGGCGGTTCGAGGATGTTCATATCCCGCGGTGGCGGACCTGCCGCCCGAAGCGACCTCGCTGAAGGAGCATCTCTCGGTGCAGGGCATCCAGTCGCTGGTGGTCGTGCCGCTGGTGCAGGGGCACATGCTGATGGGCTTCGCGGGCTTTGAACTCGGTGCGCAGGGAGCGCCGCTGGCTGGAGGAGGAGGTCCGGCTGCTGCGCGTCACCGCGGATATCATCATGAACGCCCTGCTGCGGAAGCAGAATGAGGAAGCCCGGCGTGAATCCGAGGAGCGTTACAGCTCCCTGTTCGAGCGCATCCTGGATGGCATCTATTCCAGCACGCATGACGGCAGGTTCATCGATGTCAACCCTGCCATGGCGAAGATGTTCGGTTATGGATCCAGGGAGGAAATGCTGAAGGTCGATATCCGCAATGAGCTGTACTTCGATTCCGCGGACAGGGACAGCCATATCCTGGACCGGGGCGAGCTGGGCATCGAGACCTACCGCATGCGCCGCAAGGACGGCTCCGAGATCTGGGTCGAGGATCACGGTCATTACGTGTATGACGACCGGGGGAATGTCATCCTCCATGAAGGTTTGCTGCGCGACATCACCGAGCGCCGGCTGATGGAATCCGCCCTGCACGCCAGCGAGTCGCAAAGCCAAGCCATCGTTGCCGCCCTGCCCGATCTGCTCTTCCGGATCAGCACGGACCTGCGTTTCATTGACTGCCGCGCCAATAACCCGGCTGACCTGCTGTTCCCGCCGGAACAGGTCATCGGGCGGCGCCTGGAGGAGATCCTGCCTCTCTACCTGGCTGAGCTCACCGCCGGGAAGATGCAGCAGGTGTTTAAGACCGGCGAGATGCAGGTCTATGAGTACACACTCTCGATCAACGGCGTGGAGCAGTACTATGAAACGCGCATGACCCTCAGTGGGTCGCGGGCGGTGCTCGCCCTGGTGCGCAACATCACCCGGCGGAAAAGGGCGGAGGCTGCGCTCAAGCAGGTCTCCGAGGACCTGGTGAAAGCCTACGACGCCACCCTGCAGGGCTGGTCGCATGCCCTGGAGTTGCGCGAGCATGAGACCGCCGGTCACAGCCGCCGCGCGGTCCGGATGACCATCCGGCTGGCGCGCCGCTGGGGGTTCCGCAGGATCACCTGGTCCACATCCAGCGCGGGGCGCTGCTGCACGATATCGGCAAGATGGGCATCCCGGACAATATCCTGCTCAAGCCCGCCGGGCTGAGCGAGGAGGAGTGGGTCGTCATGCGCCAGCATCCGCTGTTTGCCTACCAGCTCCTGTCCGAGATCTCCTACCTGGAGCCGGCGCTGGAGATCCCCTACTGCCACCACGAGCATTGGGATGGCAGCGGTTACCCCCGCAAACTCAAGGGCGAGGAGATTCCCCTGTCTGCGCGCATCTTCGCGGTGGTGGACACCTGGGATGCGCTTTTACATGACCGCCCCTACCGCCCTGCCCTGGCATCGCCAGCCGTGATCGACCATGTCAGGAAACTTTCCGGGACGCATTTCGATCCACGCGTCGTGGAGGTCTTCCTGGGCATCCTGCAGGAAGGCATGCCGGAGGACGCTGCGGACGATGGACTTCCGCCGGACGCCGCTGCCTGACCGAAGCCCTCCTCACAGTTCCTTCAATATCTCCGCCCGCTTCTGTTCATATTCAAGTTCGCTGATCAATCCCGCCTGGCGCAGTTCCTGCAATTCCTTCAGCCTTGCCGCAGCCTTGCCGGTTGTCTGTGGTTTATCCTGCACCCCCAGCCTCTCAAGCAGTTCGGCCGAGTCCACGCCGCGCTTTTCTGTCAGGCGACTCCAGGTTGGCTGCCAGCCGTCTGCGCGAGACCGCCATGAAGATGAGTGCCGCCACGAACAGCACCAGCCCGTAGACCGCGCCGGATGCCATGCTGATGGGGAACACACCCAGTTCCGTTTCCGCGCCCGTTCTTTCATCCACGCAAAACCAGGAGGTCGTGGTGACCGTCTCGACCGGGGTGGGGCGGTACACCTGCTGGACATACTTCATCTTACCGTTCGGGCAGACGAAGGGGCGCGCCACCCGGTCAATGGGCGGAAAGACCGATCCCAGCCCGACGGAGATGATGACCACTCCCACAAAGAGACAGCACACAAGCGTCCAGAGGATGGAACTCCAGTTGTATTTCATGCCGGTCGCTCCTTTCCGTGTCGGCTTTTGATAACTCAGACCGCCAGCTTCTCCTCCACATCCCGGATGAATTTCAGCGTGCCTTTTTCGATCTGCTTCGTCAAAGCCCCCGTGTCGCTGAAATCCGGGTCCTGCACCAGGATGGATTCGAGGATGGAATCGATGCCCTTTTCGGGCGTGACCAGGCGGTATCGACTCCAGCCGCTCTCCTTGAAAAATTTCCAGTACTTTGACTGGATGCCCTTGTTGTATCCCGAAAGCCAGACCTCGAAGCGGAATGCCTCGTGCAGGAAGACGATCGCGATCTTCAGCCCGCGTTCCTTCAGCGATGCCGGGAGCAGGGCGAAGTAGGTCATGTCCATGTAGCCGGCATAAATGCCGGAGGGGGCAAGTTCGGGATGCGCCTTGCTGAAATGCGTCCGCAGGCTCAGGATATATTCCATCAATCCCCTGTATGCCTTCTGGATGGCACCCTTTCCCAGTTGTTTCTTGTATTCCTGCATGGATCTCTTGGAAGGTGGTCATGTGCGGCTCCCTGGTAATAAGATCTGTTCCAACTATTCTGTCTTTGAAAGACGCTCCAGGGATAGGATTCCCCTGGTTTTCTCCAGGTAATACATGGCATACTGGTCACCTTCCACCACCATGCCTGCCAGGTCACTTTCCACCTCAACTCTGCGGTTGCCGATGTGCAATTCGTAATAGGGGATGATGCCGGGCGCCTCGCGCCTGCTGACCTGGAGTTTGCCGCGTTTGGTCTTCACCCGGGTATTCCTCTTTGGACGTGAGGCATCCAACATTTGCAGTCCCAGTTTTCCAAAGAAGTAAGGCCAGAGTATGCCGAAGATCAGCACGAAAATGATCCGCTCGAGCATGCCTGGGGCATGCAACACGGCGCTCACAGACGCGAATATCCCCACCCCGCCGATCAGGAACAGGAGCACTCCGATGCCCAGGTCACGCCCCGCCACCGGCTTTCTTCCCGCATACAGGTGTTTCAATTGTTTTTCAGAGAGCAGCCCCATTCGATTCGCGCCCAGGTCCTCTTCATCGAAGTTGAAATATTCCTGCAGTTTTCGCTCGTCCAACTTGCGCCTCTTTACGGGTGGATGCTGCCATTCGCGAATAGCGTATTCGCTCATAATATTATATACCTGCCTCTGCCGGGGAGCTTGGTCGACCCGTTTCCCGTGTTTCTCCTTTGGTGAGCCTCCCTTCGACCTTCAAGCATGACTGACGGTGGCGTAAGATAGCCCCGGGGATGGTTGTCACTTGTTCATATACATTAGTGGTCATCGAGTGCCCAACCCTCTGGAGAGAAGATGCTAAATCAATTCCTTTCACCTGCCTCTGTATGGCAGAAACTGTTCCTGTTGATTCCCGTGCTTGTCCTGCTCGCCGCCTCGGTTTCCCCGGGTCAGGCGGTCGGGCTTCGTTCCGCGCCCGTACCCAGGAACCTCCGGTTTGAGACGGTGGTCGGCGGTCTGGATAACCCGTTGTTCGCCACCCACGCCGGGGACGGTTCGAATCGCCTGTTCACTGTCCAGCCCGTCGGGCAGATCCTGATCCTCGAGAACGGCGGTCCTAACGCCGCGCCGTTCCTGGACATCTGGGGCCTTATCTCCTGCTGGCGGGGAGCGGGGCCTCCTGAGCGTCGCCTTCCACCCGGATTACGAGAGGAACGGCTTCTTCTACGTCGACTACACCGACATCTCCTGGGCGGTGACGTGGCCCGCTACTCCGTGTCGGCGAACCTGACCGCGCCGACCCCCTCCGGCACGGCGTTGACCTCCCCAAGACCAGCCGTTCGCCAACCACAACGGCGGCCATGCTCCCTTTCGGTCCCGACGGCCGGCTCTACATCGCCCTGGGCGACGGCGGCGGCGCCGACGACCCCCAGGGAAACGGCCAGAACCGCGGGACCTGCTGGGCAAGATCCTGCGCCTCGATGTGACGCCGGCGACCCGTACGCCATTCCCCCCGACAACCCTTCGTCGACCATCCGGGGGCCCGCGGCGCCGGAGATCTGGGCCGTGGGGCTGCGCAACCCCTGGCGCTTCTCGTTCGACCGGTCACCGGCGACCTGTACGTGGGGACGTGGGTCAGTCGACCCAGGAGGAGGTGGACTTCGAGCCCGCCGGCGCCGCGGGGGGCGGAACTACGGCTGGGATGACATGGAGGGCAATCTCTGCCACAACGCCACGACCTGCACGCCTCCCCCCGCCTACGTCCCACCGGTCATGGTGCACGACCACGGCGCCAACGATGAGACGGCTGCTCGATCACCGGCGGATATGTCTACCGCGGTTCCAGTTTCGCGAACCTGCAGGGCGTCTATCTCTACGCGGATTTTTGCCTCGGGCAGGTCTGGGGGCTGAAACGGGATGCCTCGGACCAGTGGGTCTCGACCCTGGCAGCCGATACGGATTTTTGATCACCTCCTTCGGCGAGGATGAGCAGGGGGAGCTGTATCTCTTCGATTACGCGAACCCTTTACCACATCGTGGAAGCGCCGGTCCTTTCGGCGACGATCCCCGCGGTCGCGGCGGAGGACGGTTACGTGCTGGAGACCGGGGAGAACTCCGGGAAACGGGCATCACCAATGCGTCCCTGCCCGTCCTGGTGGTCGGGGACGACGCCTACCACCGCCAGTTCCGTTCCATCCTTTCCTTTGATACGGGCAGCCTGCCCGACAATGCGGTCATCCTTTCGGCGACCTTGAAGGTCCGGCGGAACCGGCTGCTGGGCGAGGATCCCTTCCTGACGCACGGCAGGCTGTGGGTGGAATGGGGTCGCCGTTCTTCGGTCGGGCTACCCGCTCGAACCGGCGGACTTCCAGGCAGCCTCCGGCGGTATCGCCGTGCTCCTCGGCGGGACCCCGGTGAACTCGTGGCATACCGCCCGCTTCAACCTTGCCAGCCTGCCCAAACTGAACCGGGTGGGGGACACCCAGCTGCGCCTGCGCTTCAACCTGGACGACAACGACGACTGGGCGTGATGCGATCCAATTCTTCAGCGGGAACAGCCCGAACCTCGCCACGCACCCGCTGCTGCTGGTCACTTATTTCCTCCCCTAGGGGCGGGTTGACAGATTCCCACATAACGTTATAATCTTCGGTGACAAAAGCTTGGGTGCCCCCCTCACCCAGGCTTTTGTCTTTAATGATGGCGAGTGCTTAATGAACGTCCCCAAGGAGGATAGTTCATGCGAACAACACAGGCATTAACCCTGCTCTCTCTATTACCTCCCCTCCGCTCAACGGCACCTGGACCCGGGAGGGACGGTCCGAGCGGAACCTTCACCGCGACCAGGAAAGATTGCCCCCGCCGCGGGCGAGGTCCAGCCAGGCGGGTAAATGCTGGCGGCTATTTCAGAATATTCGCGATTGTTTCAAAGAGATAGCTGAGCCAGGCAAAGAAATCAGGGGTACTGCCGCTCTTTGCATACTTTTCGAATTTTTCGGTCAGTGTGGCATCCTTGACGAGTTCCAGTCGATGCTCCATTTCAATGCGGGTATCATCAAGGACGAACATTCCGAAGGCAACATCAGGTATTTCAGGGCTTTTGCGATATCCGCCTGGTGGTCGGTGATGCTCTCCTGTGCCTTTGCCTGGTCGGACTGGGCGGTGGCAAGATCCTTCTTCGCCTTTTCAAGATCCGTTTTTGCCTTTTCCAGGTCCTTCCCTGCCTGCCCGAGATTTCCGGATACCGCATTGGTATCCGTTGTGAGCGTGTCATATTTTTTCTGCAGGGCAGCCCGGGATGAGAGCGTCGTTTGCAGGTTCGAGTTCAGCATGAATCCCCATAATTTCCAGCCCAATCGCAGTCAGGAGAAATATAACCAGGAAGATGACCAGGATGCTGACCTTTGATTCTTTCTTCGGTTCCGGTACGGGTGTTGCTGTGCCCATTGTGCCTCCGGTGGGGGGGGGGGGGGGGGGGGGGGGGGATGGTCATCACTTGAGCAATTCCACAGCCTTCGAGATCAGGTGCTCGAATTCCATTCGTCCAGGTCCGTGGTGCTCATGGACTTCTTGTGTAGGTGTTGTAGAGTTCGAATAGCTTTGCATCACCCGTAAGCAGGACCTTTAGCATGGTCTCGAGGAAGGTGTCCTTATCTTCGAATATGCCCCGCATGATGTCAACGTATTTGAAGGACTTGTCCTTCTTCGACAGCAAATTGGAAGCCTCCTGTTTGAGTTTGGAGGTGTCCGAGTGGGTGGTCTTCAGCGTGTCGTTGGTCCCCGCCAGTTCGGTGTTGGTCTGTTCCAGCTCGGAGGAGGTCTGCCCCAGCTCGGTCGTCAGGCGGCTATTCTCCGTGGTCAGGTCGTCGTACTTCCCCTGCAGGGCGGAGAGGGATTGCTGCGCCGCCTTCAGGTTGGTGCTGAGTTGCCAGGTCCAGTATCCCAGCCCTGCCACTGCCAGGATCAGGATCACCAGGACGGGAATTTTCCAGTTGAACTTGCGAGGAACTGCCTTGTCTGAAATCACCCCCCTGCGGACCGCTTGCCGGGACTTGCTGAACTTCGGGTTGCGACGGGTCAGGTTGCATATTTCCTCCATGTCATGATGATGTTTGGAAGTGAATTGATTATACGACCGTATCCGACCCCCGGCTAGAGAAAAGAGCTAACGAAAAGCCACAAATGAATGAAAAAACCCATCGGTTGTTGGAGGAAGAGCATTACTCCCCTCGCCCTTCTCGAACCTAATTCAATAAAACCAGGCCGCTTTCACCCTCCTCTCGCAATTATGCTGACAATGCTTGTTGAACTGGTTTAATATAGATCCATCACCCAATAATGCCAGTGCATCTTCTCTGTGTACCCACAACACGCTATAAAATTTATCCGGTTCTTTGGTGGATGCATGCCCGGATTTGTAATTGCACGACCAGTAGGAGATCAATTGCCTGGTGGTCGGATGTGTCCTCTCTCCCAGTTTCTTGACCGGTATACAGGCGATGCCGGTTTCCTCAAATATCTCACGCGTCACTGCGATTTCATCCGATTTGTCGTTTTCCACCGTCCCGCCCGGTAATTGCCACAACGGCTTTTTATTGTCATCAATTCTTTGCACCAGGAGGACCTTGTCATTGTTCAATACGACGCCGAGGGCGGCCAGCTTTGTTTCAAGAGCCTTTTTTGATATCTGCTCCAGCAATGTAGCCACTTCGTGATAGAGACTGGTTGTGATGTATTTTTCCACATTCCCGGCTTTGACCCATGTGACCTGTGAGTTCTCACTTTCATCCCGGTTTGCAGCCTCCCCATCCAGGTAGGTGCAATGAAAATAATGACATAATACTTTGGTGTCATCGTGAACTCTGGCGCCCAGGTATCGTTTTACCCTGCAATGCACGCCGGTCTCATTGAACACTTCATCCTGAACTTTATCCTGTATTTCTTCACCCGGTTTTACTACTCCGGCGGGAAATTGCCAGGACAGGTCGCGGTATTTTATCCTTCTCTGCACCATCAGTATGGAATTTCCCCTCTGAACACCACTCCAAATTACCGCTGTAAGCCGCCGCGGTTTTATCTGCGACTGCTTTTCGTATCTTTTTCTCTCCAGATCAGGGGAAGGATGGCTGCCACCAGCACAAAGATGCCACCGACAATCGCTGCAAATAGTTCAGGACTTATAATTTGCCGCTCCCTGTGTTGACATATATCCCGGAGGGTTATTCCAGGTGCATGCGTAGAATGACTGAATTCGCTAACACGATTATCCCACTATTTCTTTCGCAAGGTGGAGACCACTCCACCCCCCTCTCCCAACCTTCGTGGTGAAAATTCCATCTCCCTGACCCGTCAAAGATCCTCGCAGACGCGGAGGTCTCCCCGCTAAATTTTGCCAGGCGTGTTCGAACTAATTTGACCCGAAACGCTGTCCGGGGATTGATGAACAGGTAATAGACCGCCAGCGCGCCGCTGTAAAGGAGCACGGCAATATACACAACCAGGTTGAGCATCAGCTCCGGCTTGACCGTTTTGACCAGCGCCACGAACGGCACGATCAGGACCAGGTCGTACGCCAGGAAACTGAGCAATTGTCCAAAAGCGTTGTGCCAGCGGGGACGGAGCAGTCCGTACAGGAAGTAAAAAGCATCTCCGAGGAAGATACAACCAAAAATGATGGACGAATTGGGGTTCAACGTCCAGGGAAAGACCGGCAGTCGCAGGATCAACGTGGCGCCTGCCAGGAGCAACGTAATAGCGAAGATCCAGAATGAGATGCGCACCGGT
>CAWGMC010000012.1:0-9938 GCA_963823545.1 uncultured Chloroflexia bacterium
GTTGAAATGCGTCCGCAGGTTCAGGATGGTTTCCATCAATCCCCTGTATGCCTTCTGGATGGCACCCTTTCCCAGTTGTTTCTTATATTCCAGCATGTCCTCTTGCAGTGCTCCCATATCCAGCTCCTTGATTCGTTGACAGGTGTTTATCCAAAGTATACAACTCTCCCGCCCGGCGCGCACGGAGGTACTGGAGGCGTAAGATAGCCCCGCGGATGGTTGTCACTTGTTCATACACATTAGTGGTCATTGAGTGCCCACCCCTCTGGAGAGAAGATGCTAAATCGATTCCTTTCACCTGCCTCTGTATGGCAGAAACTGTTCCTGTCCATTCCCGTCCTGGTCCTGCTCGCCGCCTCGGTTTCGCCGGGTCAGGCGGTCGGACTTCGTTCCGCGCCTGTCCCCAGGAACATCCGGTTCGAGACGGTGGTCGGCGGTCTGGATAACCCGTTGTTCGCCACCCACGCCGGGGACGGTTCGAACCGCCTGTTCATTGTCCAGCGCGTCGGGCAGATCCTTATCTTCAAGAACGGCAGCCTGAACGCCGCGCCCTTCCTGGATATCAGCGGACTCATCTCCCTGGAGGGAGGCGAGCAGGGTCTGCTCGGTCTGGCATTCGCCCCCGATTACGAGACCAGCGGCAGGTTCTATGTTTCCTACACCGACAGTTCCTGGGCGGTGACCCTCGCGCGCTACACCGTCTCGGCGAACCCCGATGTCGCGAATCCCTCCGGCAGCGTGCTGCTGACCATCCCCAAGACCAGTCCCTACACCAACCACAACGGCGGAATGCTTGCCTTCGGTCCGGATGGGTATCTCTACATGTCCGTGGGCGATGGCGGCGGTCCGCGCGACCCCGACAACAATGGTCAGAACCTGTCGGTGCTGCTGGGCAAGATCCTGCGCCTGGATGTGAGCGGCGCGACGTATGCCATTCCGCCGACGAACCCGTTCTACAATCATCCCAACCCCGCGGTCAGAGAGGAGATCTGGTCGTACGGTCTGCGCAACCCCTGGCGGTTCTCCTTCGATTCGGTCACCGGCGACCTGTACATCGGGGATGTGGGCGCCGCCACCCAGGAGGAGGTGGACTTCCAGCCCGCTGGCGCGAGCGGAGGGCGGAACTACGGTTGGGATGTCATGGAGGGCAATCTCTGTCACAACGCCACGACTTGCACGCCTCCCCCCGCCTACGTCCCACCGGTCATGGTCTACGACCACGGTGCCAACGATGAGAACGGCTGCTCGATCACCGGTGGGTATGTCTACCGCGGTTCCAGTTTCGCGAACCTGCAGGGAGTCTATCTCTACGCGGATTTTTGCCTCGGGAAGGTCTGGGGGCTGAAACGGGACGCCTCGAACCAGTGGGTCTCGACCCTGGCAGCCGATACGGATTTTTTGATCACCTCCTTCGGCGAGGATGAGCAGGGGGAGCTGTATCTCTTCGATTACGGCGGCACCCTCTACCACATCGCGGAAGCGCCGGTCCTTTCAGCGGTGATCCCCGCGGTCGCGGCGGAGGACGGTTACGTGCTGGAGACCGGGGAGAACTCCGGGAAAGGAGGCGTCACCAATGCCTCCCTGCCCATCCTGGTGGTCGGGGATGATGCCTACGACCGCCAGTTCCGTTCCATCCTTTCCTTTGATACCGGCAGCCTGCCTGACAATGCGGTCATCCTTTCGGCGACCTTGAAGGTTCGGCGCAACAGGTTGCTGGGCGAGGATCCCTTCCTGACGCACGGCAAACTGTGGGTGGAGGTGGGATCGCCGTTCTTCGGTCTGGGATACCCGCTTGAACCGGCGGACTTCCAGGCAGCCTCCGCTGGCATCGCCGCGCTCCTCGGCGGGACCCCGGTGAACTCGTGGCATACCGCCCGCTTCAACCTCGCCAGCCTGCCCAAGCTGAACCGGGTGGGGGACACCCAGTTGCGCCTGCGTTTCAACCTGGACGACAACGACGACCTGGGGCGCGATACGATCCAATTCTTCAGCGGGAACAGCCTGAACCTCGCCACGCACCCGCTGCTGCTGGTCACCTATTTTCTACCCTAGGGGCGGGTTGACAGATTCCCACATATCGATATAATCTTCAGTGACAAAAGCTTGGGTGCCCCCCTCACCCAGGCTTTTGTCTTTAATCATTGCGTATAATTTCGCGCAACTGCCTGATCTCCCACAAGGATGGAAGCATGTCAAACCGCACACTCACCTTAACCCTGCTGCTCGTTGTCTTATTGTTATCAGCCTGCCAGCCTCCGGCGGAGTACGACGTCCGTGGCACCTGGGACTATGTGATGACCGGGACGGACGGCAACACCTATGATGCCGGCACCATCACCTTCAGCGGGGAGCCCGACCGGGGGACTTACCTGGAGGTCAACATCTACCAGGTGGAGTATGAGGGCGATTTCACGGTCAACGGCTCGACCCTCAAGCTGACCGGCTATGAGACCTGGGAGGGGACGTTCACGGACGAGGGCACGCTCAACGGCACCTGAACCGGGAGGACGGTCAAGCGGCACGTTCACTGCGACCAGGAAGTAGGTTCGCTGCGCCGCGGCGCGTTCCAGCCAGGCGGGTAAATGCCGGCGGCTATTTCAGAAGATCCACGATCGTTCCAAAGAGATAGCTGAGCCAGGCGCCGAAATCCGTTGTATTGCCGCTCTTGGCATACTTTTCGTACTTTTCGGTCAGTTTGGCATCCTTGACAAGTTCCAGGCGTTGCTCCATTTCAAGGCGGCTATCCTCCAGGACGAACATTCCGTAGGCAACGTCGAGGTATTTCAGGGCTTTTGCGATATCAGCCTGGTGGTCGGTGATGCTCTCCTGCGCCTTTGTCTGGTCGGACTGGGCGGTGGCAAGATCCTTCTTCGCCTTTTCAAGATCCGTTTTTGCCTTTTCCAGGTCCTTGCCCGCCTGCTCGAGATTCCCGGATACCGCATCGGTATCGGTTGTGAGCGTGTCATATTTTTTCTGCAGGGCAGCCCGGGATGCGAGCGTCGTTTGCAGGTTCGAGTTCAGCATGAATCCCCAAATTCCCAGCCCAATGGCAGCCAGGAGCAGGATGACGATGAAGATGACCAGGATGCTGATCTTTGATCTTTTCTTCGGTTCCGGTACGGGTGTTGCTGTATCCATTGTGCCTCCACGGTTGAGTTATTAAGATGAGGGACGGTGTCGTTCCAGCGCCATTCCAGGGCTGGTCATCACTTGAGCAGTTCCACTGCTTTCGTGAGCAGGTGCTTCGTCCAATTGCCCAGGTCCGTGGTGCTCCTGGACTGTGTGTAGGTGTTGTAGAGTTCGAGCAATTTCGCATCGCTGGTGATGATGACCTTTAGCATGGTCTCGAGGAAGGTGTCATTATCTTCGAAGATGCCCCGCATGATGTCAACATATTTGAAGGACTTGTCCTTCTTCGATTGCAAATTGGAAGCCTCCTGTTTGAGTTTGGAGGTGTCCGAGCGGGTGGTCTTCAGTGTGTCGTTGGTCCCCGCCAGTTCGGTGCTGGTCTGTTCCAGTTCGGAGGAGGTCTGCCCTAGGTCGGTCGTCAGGCGGCTATTCTCCGCGGTCAGGTCGTCGTACTTCCCCTGCAGGGCGGAGAGGGATTGCTGCGCCGCCTTCAGGTTGGTGCTGAGTTGCCAGGTCCAGTATCCCAGCCCAGCCACTGCCAGGATCAGGATCACCAGGATGGGAATTTTCCAGTTGAACTTGCGAGGAACTGCCTTATCCAAATCACCCCCTTGCGGACCGCTTGCCGGGACTTGCTGAACTTCGGATTGCGACGGGTCAGGTTGCATATTTCCTCCATGTCATGATGATGTTTGGAAGTAATTTGATTATACAACCGTATTTGAACTCTGGCGCAGAAAAGACCGACCACGAATAAACGAAGACCTCAATGCGGGGGATTCGTTTATTCGTGAACCTCGTGGATGGCTTTCGTGGGGAGGAACTAATTCCCCTCTCCCATAGGAGAGGGGAAGGGGTGAGGTCAATCAAGGGGTAGGGCTTCTTTCCAATCACCCGCCCGGAAACTTGACCGCCGAAGGTCCTCGCAGAGGGCAGGTCTCCCCGCTGAACTTTGTCAGGCGTGTTCGAACTAATTTGACCCGAAACGCGTCCGGGGATCGATGAACAGGTAATAGACCGCCAGCGCGCCGCTGTAAAGGAGCACGGCAATATACAGCACCAGGCTGAGCATGTTTTCAGGCTTGACCGTTTTGAACAGCGCCACGAACGGTACGATCAGGACCAGGTCGTACGCCAGGAAACTGAGCAATTGTCCGAGAGCGTTGTGCCAGCGGGGACGGAGCAGCCCATACAGGAAGTAGAAAGCATCCCCGAGGAAGATGCAGCCAAAAATGACGGACGAATCGGGATTCAACGTCCAGGGAAAGATCGGGGCGCGGAAGACCAACGCGCCGCCTGCCAGGATCAACGAGGCGGTGAAGATCCAGAACGAGACGCGTACCAGCGAAGGCGTGGGGCGCGGGTCTGCGATCGGAAGTCTGCGGCTCCACAAAAAAGCCGCGCCGCTGACAATTGCCGAGAATACGCCCGCGACTCCAAAAGGGATCAACTCTGGTCGTCCGTCCTGGGCGAGCCGGAAAAAATAGATGAACGTGGTCACCGCGATGACGAAGATGTTCAGCGACCCGGCAGGCAGCGCCCCGAATTTCCCTGTCCATCCGATCCAGAACGCGGCCGCGCTGACTGCCGCCAGGATCGAGCCGATGAACAGGTGGGAATAGCGCCCGTCCTGCCAGGGCCATAGATTTGTGGCAAATTGGATCTGAAAGATAAAGCCGATGGCAAACGCCAGAATGATCAATCCGCCCAACACGGTCCCATACCGGAGCATTTTCATGGTTGATACCTCTAAATTTGATTTATATGGATAACCCCCGGTTCATGATAACGCTACGCACCCAAAACGGAAACCTCGCCCGGCGGTGGCTTTTCGCGGAGCACCCCTCCGTCTCCCTGACCGCCGAAGGTCTTTGCAGAAGGCAGGTCTTATTCCGTGTCGGGGTTTTCCAATGTCTGGAAGAGCTCATTTGCCAGGCAGACCCGGTTACGTGCATATCCGGTCGTTTCCTGAAACACGCGCGCCCCCACCAATTTGTCCATGGTCCTTCACTGCCATCCCTGACCCGGATATGGGGATAAAAATAGTCTCCCGCGTTGAACTGAACCCCGAAAAGCGGACATGAAAAGAAAGCCCTCCTGTGAGAAACTAAGCACAGGAGGTGCTTTTATGTCAGGAACGAAAAGGAATGTTGCACTACCGGGTGGAAATCAAGCGGAGGCGGTACGTCTGGTGCTGGAAGAACATATGACGTATGCGACTGTGGCAGCTCGGTTGGAAATCCGTAAAGCAGAGCGGATCGAAGCCTGGGTACGGATGTATCGACGAGAAGGAGAACTCTCGTTCCATAAGCCAATTGGGCGACCGGTGAAAGACAGAGAGTGAAGAGCGGGAAGTGGAACGGCTGCGGATGGAAAATGCACTGCTAAAAAAATTCCATACCGAATTGCGGAAAGTGCAGCTCGCGCAGCGCAATATCGGGCGATCTACCACCACAGGAAGAATACGAAGTGAAGGCGATGTGTAAATTCTTTGGTGTTTCGCGAGCGGCTTATTATGCATGGGAGGGAAAACTGGGAGAGACGGACCCGGATCAGGACGCATGGGAAAAATCGAAGCGGTCTATGAGGCTTCACATAAAAGCTACGGGTATCGGCGGATTACAATTCAACTCCAGCGAAAACTCAGTCTTCAGATCAATCACAAGGCGGTTTTGAGGCTAATGGGACAAGCTGGGCATTCGTTCACAAGCCAGAAAGCCCAAAATGTACAAAAAACTGGAAGAAATCGGTACCTACCACCGCTATCCAAACGTACTCAATCGGGACTTTGTCGCGACCAAACCCAACCAGAAATGGGTCACGGATGTCACCTATATTCGCACCTTGCAAGGCTGGGCTTATCTGTCCACCATCAAGGATCTCTACGATGGCTTCATTGTGGCACATGTCTTTGATCAAACCAATTCAATCGCACTGGTGACGCAGACCATGAAACAAGCCAAACAAAAAGAAAAGGTCACTGATGGACTGATCCTCCACAGTGACCAGGGGACGCAATACACTTCACAGGCATATCATGTCCTTATCGCCGAGTATAACATCACGCCTTCCATGTCACGCCGTGGGAACTGCTGGGACAATGCCCCGATGGAGAACTTCTTTGGACACCTCAAAGAGGAATATTTGCGCCAATTCAAACAAACCACCTTTAAGGATACAGAGCAACTCATTGATGAATATATTTACTTTTACAACTATGAAAGGATACAATTGAAAACAAGACAGACACCTTTTGAAACCAGGTGTCTGTCCATTTAACCAGCGGGGGCTTTCTTTTTTTGTCTTGCTTATAGGGTTCAGTCTACGTTGGGAGACTATTTTTTAGAGCAATCCAAAAAAACTGGTATTTACCATATTCGGAAGGCTCAGTTTCGTGCGTGAGGCACTCATCTGCCAGGCATGCATGATAGGCATGATATGCTCATGCCACCATGCGGTTGAAGAATGAGCGGTAGTGCTGCAGGGTCTTGCGGAGATCTTCAGTGGAGACATCCATCCCCTGGTTCCACTGGCTCTCCAGCGAGCTGCGTTCACTGGCAAACATCCGGGCGATGTTTTCCACCGTGTCTGAAACCAGTGCATCTGCCTGTTGGACCGCAGCGCGGGGATCGTCCACAAACTTGCCCTGGATCTCATTCCAGCGCCTGCGAAGATGTCCGGATACTTCCTGGTCAAGCAGGGTCGTCAATGGCTCGGCTTCCGTGCTCACACGGGCTTCCTGGGTTACCACCCCGTCGATTGGGGTTTCGTTGATAATAACTCCGTCCACCGGGCTTTCGTCGGTAAATGGATCTGGATCTATTACCAGGCTGTTCGCGCCCTGGTCGGTTTTCTCGACATTATCCGGGTCTATAAAATTCTGTTCGGTCATCTCTATTTCCTTTCCGGACTGACGGTCTCTTCCTTGAGCAGGTCATCAAAGAGGGACCGGTAATGGATCATCGCCAGCCTTAATTCTTCGGTATTTGCTGAGTGCTGCTCATTTTTGATCGCGATCTCCCGCGCCGCGCGGTAATTGCTTACTAATGCAGGATAATTGACCGAGATATCGGCTGCCCTCTGCTCAAAATCAGATACAGGATAGGCACGCACCTTCATGACGTCCATGATCAGGTGGTCAGCCTCTACAGTCGCCTGTCCGGGTTCGTCGACAAATTTAGCCTGGATGGCTGTCCATTCAGCCTGGTAACGCTCCGCTCGCTAACGGAAAGCGGACGGATATCCAGGGTGTCCACATGTTTCTTCCGTTCGTTCAGTTCTTTCTGTGCTTTCTTTTCGTCACCGGCAGATTGTACTGTGCGGTCATACTCAGGTCCGAATTTATCCTTGAAGCCCTGTGAACGATTTCGGCGGGAAAAAACCATCCCAAGTATGACACCCGCGACCGCCAATACCAGGACAACAGCGATGATTAGATAGGTTGTATTCATTGGAGGATTCCTTTTGATCGAGTTGCGATGGATTTCAAGAGCATTCCATTTTGATACTCTTTATCATTATATGGAGTTGACTCCCTTACCGCATCCATCAGTTGGGGAGTGTTCGTCTCCGCCAAATGGGGGATGGCTGCTCACTGGGTCGGCAGCCAGCCTACGTCCGTACCCTCGACGTCGTGTGGCGTCGAAACAGCCATGTTGGGGAGGTTCATCGGATGCCAATGAGCCTTATATGGTTGACCCCGGTTTGAGACCGCCCTTTCTTGTTCGACAAGGCTGTTCGCGAACGCCCCAGCCGAATGTCCTCGCAGAGGGCAGGTCTTATTCGGTGTCGGGATTTTCCAATGCCTGGAAGATCTCCTTTGCGAGGAAGACCCGGTTACGTGCATATCCGGTCGTTTCCTGCAACACACGCGCCTCCACCAGTTTGTCCATGTACCGCTTGGCTGCCATATAAGGTATCTCCAACGAGACCCCCAACTGCCGAATGGTCAGGATCGGGCGGGAGAAAATAAAATCGATCACCGCGCTCATGCGCAGGGGGTTGCGGTCCGCCTGCACCAGGCTTTCGTATCGTGCCCGGATGCCTTGCAGGCGCGTCATGCGAAACACGCTGTCCTGCGCCTGGAGACTGACCCCGCGAGAAAGAACCTCAACCATGCTTCCCACTCTCCGCGTTGGGAAACAGCCAGCAGGTGATCATAATACTCCTGGCGATGGTGTTCAAAATAGGCACTGAGATTTAACAGGGGTTGAGGTAAAATCTCCCACTCCCGGAATAACAATATGACGAGCAGGCGTCCCATGCGTCCATTACCATCCAGGAAAGGATGGATCGCCTCGAATTGATAATGGATCAAGGCGGCGCGTACCAGCGTGGGCATCTCCGTATCAGCATGGATGAATTTTTCCATGGTACTGAGTGCGCTCTGCATTTCATCCACCGGGGGAGGCACAAAGACGGCTGTTTCAATGGTGCTGCCTGCCGGTCCGATCCAGTTTTGGGTGCGGCGGAACCTGCCCGGGGTAAGCTGACCGCCTCGTACCCCCTCCAGTAATTTGGCGTGGATCTCCCGGATCAAACGCAGACTGACTGGCAGGGTCGCTAATCTTCCAGCCCAAAATCCAGCGCGCGCACATAGTTATGTACCTCGCGCACGTCATCATCGGTTCCAGGAAGGAGAGTTGCGCCGACTCGTATTGGTACAGGTCCGCCAGGGAGGCGCGTGTGCCCTCGATGCGGGAAGACAAAACAGCTTCTCGTCGAATAAAGGGTTGGATGAGCAGGCGTGGAAAAGGGAAATTTCCTGCCAGTGCGCTGAGCCGGCTCAGTTCGGGTCTTGCCTCCGACAGGGCAGCTACCAGTAGGGGAGACCACTCGAACGCAGGCGGAAGAGAGGCAGAATCAATGCCCAATATCCAGCCTTTGTCCGAATGACCCTGCCGGTCCTTGTATTGCGAAATTCATTGGGTTTCATGAACGTTTCCTGTTTTCCGGTTGATGTTAATATAGTTTACTATATTAACACTTATACTTGTAAGTGTTAATATGCAAACCTACCAGATACGACATGAGCAACCGCCGCGGGATGGAATCGCCCAACACATATTCGTCGTCGTGTCCTCATTCGTGGACGGTCTTCCTGCCCTATCCATTCACCATCCTCTGAACACTGAACACTGATTCCTCTTGACTCCCTAGAACATTTGTGCTAAACTAAGGTCGTCCCTCCCGACGTCTCCCCGGGCTCCTGCCCAGACTGTCGGGTTTTCTTTTTCAACGTGCCGTATGAGGTATTGCCATGACCTTCGACCTTTGGCTTTTGACCATTCACCATGGATCCATTCTCCTAATTAACCAATCGTAAATCGTTAATCGTAAATCGTAAAATTGCCCATGTTTCCAATTGTCCAGACATCACCTCAAAACACCCTCAAAAAATGTGCACATTTGCCTAAAAAACGCGCTACTGCCTAAAGGGAAAATGCAATTGATAAGAGGTTCAAATCGATCATCGAATTTTTCATCCCCCTTCTTGGCTCTCGTTAAAAATCCACTGATTTTTGCCAAAAAATTACCGTTTTCCCATTAAAAATGATTGTCTGGACATAATTGAACCTCGAATTGAACCGCGGACTGCTCGCGCAGGTTTTTCAGGCTGCTTTTGGGGACAAAAGACCCTGGCATCTCACCGAAGTGCCAGGATTTCCATTGTCACACCTGCACTGCTACAAACGCAGTGCGGTGCAAGTGTTGCGAGCGAGAGTGTTCTTCTCGACGAAGCAATCTCCTCGCAAGTCAGGTTACTTATGAGATGGTTGCCTACTCAGAGCCTTCCCGTTAACTGGCTT
>CAWGMC010000013.1:0-6524 GCA_963823545.1 uncultured Chloroflexia bacterium
CGAAAATCAAAGGTTGGAAGGTGGCAGTAGATTGCGGATAGTGGAAGAGGATTCCCCCGCGAACACACCTCTGGAGGAAACGAAAGGGAACGAATGAGGATGCCAGGAGGAGGTGTTTGATAAAATAAGGTCAGATCCTTCGAGGTGCCAATCAATGGAAAATACGCTGATGAAGAAGGAAATCGTTGAAGCTCTCAAAAGGCTGGGGTTGGGCCGCGGCGCGGCGGTTGAAGTTCACAGTTCCATGGGCAGGATAGGATCCGTGGAAGGCGGGGCGCGGACGGTGATCGATGCCCTGATGGAGGTGGTGGGCGAAGAGGGTGCCATGGTAATGTCCGCATATCGTGTCACACTACCGCTGCCGCTGACGGAGGAGGAAAAGAAAAAGGGAATCATCGCAAAGGTCCGAAAACTTAACGAAAGTACGGATCACAGAACAGGCATGGGGATCATCGTCGACACATTCTGCAATGTGCCGGGCACCTATTTGGGCGAAGGCATCAACCGTGTATGTGCCTGGGGGCGGGATGCGAAACTTCACAGCCGGGGATATGAATACCTGCTCTCCGTGGATGGCTGGGTGCTGCTGATCGGTGTTGATATCAACCGGTGTTCCTGCATGCATACGGCGGAGGACAAAGTGGGATGCCCGAGGAACTGACCGCGCACTTTGAATTACCGGAAGAGATCAGCGGCAATACCCGCGGGACGAATGGTATGTCCAGTACAGTGACCCGCATGAGCCTGCGCCTGTGGACGCATGGGGAAAGGTACAGGTGGAAGCTGACCGGAGAGGATTGATCAGGCATGGTCACTGGGGAAGGCGGAATGCATGCTGTTCAAAGGCAAATCGGTCGTGGATATTTATGAGGAAAAGCTGCGGACTGATCCGTTCGAACTATTCGGCGTCAGGAAAAAGTAAAGCATGCGCATCCTCAGGCAGATCCTCGGTATTCTGGCGACGGGTTACATTTTATTCTTCTATTCGGAATTGATGTTCTGGGCGCGCGTGCGTCCGGGTGATGCGTTGAAGGACTGGGTGAGCACCTGGCTGCTGTACTCGCTGCTGGGGTATATCCTGTTGACCTTGATCGCGCGCTTCCGCGTTTCCGGAATCTGGGCACTCTTCCTGGCGGGGGCGGTCTTCGGCTGGCTGGCGGAGGGACTGGTCGTGCAGACCGCCTATGACAGCCTGCCGTTATCCATCTCCTTCACCGGGCTGGCGTGGCATGCCTTGATCAGTGTCTGTGTCGGGTGGTATGCCGTCCGCCGCGCGCTGGATAACGGTCTCGCCCGACCCTGGGATGGGCGGCGGGCATCGGGCTGGCGTATGGTTTCTGGGCGATCGCCTGGTGGCTGGAGCCGGACGGGGGGAAGGCGACCCTTTATGAATTCGCCATTTATTCCTTTTCCGCCAGCCTGCTCCTGATCATTGCCTATTGGATCCATGACCGCACCATACCTGGGTCCTTCAAGCCAAACCGGGTCGCGGAAATGATCATAGCCCTGCTGCTGCTCGCCTACTTCATATTTGTCACCATCCCTGCCGCGCCCCTGTCTGCCGTCATCCTGCCGGTATTGCTGGCTGGCATGTATTTGTCGTTGAGCCGCAACCAACAAGTGGAGGAGGGGAAGCCCTGCTCGACCGCGCACCCGGTGAGATCAGCGGATGGCGCTATCCGCCCTGTTTGCGCTGCCGCTGACCGCCCTGGTGTTTTACGCGCTGGCGTTCCAGCTGGAACTGCACTGGCACACGAACTGGGTGGTTTACCTGGTCACGATGCCTGCCGGGTTCGTCGATGTTGATCCTCAGCCTGGTGAAGGTGTGGAGGAGGAGAGCCATGCCCGGCGATCCACCAGACGGAATCAGCGAGCCTCGAGAATATTTTTAAGCATCGCCAGGTCATCCTTCAGTTGTTTTCCGATCGTCCTCTCCAGCACAGCCTCGTTCTCCTGGATGGAATTGACCAGATTGGCTTGGATCGAGATATTGACCTTTGTGCCGCCTTTGTCGTTCTCGAAGGTGTAGGATGTATATAACTGAAGGGGACCTGATAGCGACTGGAAGTCGTATTTTTTCTCCGGCAGTATTTTTGGTGACCTTGAAGGTGATGACGTTCCTGCGTCCCATCAGGTGACCAATGCTTCGAAAGCGGCTGCCATCGTCAGCAGAGCCATCTGCAAGGCTGTACGACTCCAATGTTCCATACTGCCATTGAAAATTGTTCCCGGGTGTGGTCATGAAATCAAAGACCAACCCGACGGGTTTGTAAATCGTTATGCCATTCTTAATGTTGATCATTTGCACCATGGGTTCGGGACATTTGTCCGACCGCGCGTCCATGGACCGGCAGGGGAAACCTGCCTGCCATTCCGGCAGTCGTTCGGTGTCCGCGGGGGAAAGGAGATCAAGAGTCGATGCAGGTGTGGAGTGCGGCGGGGTTCAGAAGGAGAAACCCGGCTGGCAGGGCTTATGCCGGGCGGTTTATTTTTCCTTCCTGGTGGTAATGCTGTCCTTCCGGCTGTCATATTCCTGTTCAGAGATGTACCCCTTGTCTCTCAGTTCCTGATTTTTTGCGAGTTGGGATTCGTCGCTGCCTCGCTGCCGGGCACTGTACTGGCTGGCATTGTCGATGATGAAATTGTGTTGATGGGCGGCTTTTTGACCGCCCAGGAATAATGGCACAAGCACGATCAGGAGCAGGGCGCCGATACAGACACCCTGCGGCAGGGGAAAACCGGTTGTGTTCTGGAGGATCGTTCCGATCACGATCATCACCGCAAATGCAGCGATCCCAATGATCAGTGTCTTGATAAAGCGCCCGCCGTCCCGGTTCACGTACCAGTATCCTGATCCCGGAACCAGCATGTTGAACAACCCCGCGAGTAGTCGGATTCTTCCTTTCCATGGTCAGCTCCTTTTCCGGGAGGCTGGATGCCGGGCGGCGCCTCCCAGGGTCAATATCGCAATGGATGATGAAGAAGATCAACCATTTGCTAATCGCCAGCCAGGGATTGGACTTCTTCAAGGTTTCCCTGCTTTTTTCGAGCAGGCGGTCGATCTCCAGGACGGCTTGTGTGCGCGTGATGCCCTCCACGAATGCCCACTCCTGGCAGAGCGCGTCGCGCACCGCCTGGTAGAATGACCCGATGGTGCCATTCATGGATCTGTGCTCTCCAAAGGCATACAGGTCGCGCACCACCTCGCACTGGGCTTGAAGCGTCCCCTGCTTGAGGCGTGCGGCCTGCTCCGATCGGCGGTAGCGCGCGTCCTCTGAAAGTGGCGAAGGGTGGCCTCCAGGATCTGGCGGCAATGGGTGATCTCGCTTTTCACCGCCAGCCCGCGCAATCCCGAGATGGACAGGTCCACCGGCACCCAGACGCTGCCGCCCGGGATGGTGATCTCATAATACGGCTGCTTTGTCCCGGGGGTGAATTCCCTCTCGCTCAGTGCGACCACCTGTCCCACCCCATGTTGTGGATGGACCACGAAATCGCCGTTCTTGAACTTCATGGGATTACCTAGTAGCGGCGGCGGTCGTTGCCGCGGCTGTTGCTCTGCTGGCTAAACCCACCACGCTCTTCGCGCGGGCGCGCCATGTTTACGGTCAACGGGCGCTCGTTCAGGTTATAGCCATTGAACATGCTGATGGCTTTCTGGGCGTTGCCCTGGGAGACCATTTCGATGAAGGCAAATCCCTTCGACCGGTTGGTCCCCGGTTCCTTGATCACTGCCACCGAGACCACACTTCCCGCCTGCCCAAAAAGCTCACGCAGGGTTTGTTCCGTGGTGTCATAGGACAGGTTTCCAACATACAGTTTGGCTTCCATTCCATGCTCCTGATGGTCGGCAATAAAACAAGAAGCCGCCAACTACAGAGGGTTGACGGCAAACTGGCTCACTCGACCTTATATAAGATGAGGCTATTATAACACATGTGTTCTGATGCCCTCCTGCCCGCGGGCACGGCTGTGGATCTCGTCCGGATAGTGCTGATTTCAACCTCACCTGATCTGCCAAGTAAAATCCGTAATGGACAGACAGGAAATGTGTGTTTGGCAGACAGTTTTCGTATTCACTCTCCCGTTGCTAATCCGGGATGGTTACATGGAAATCGACGACAGTTAAGCCGTCGGTTTCTGTTTTGTGTCGGGGTGGTAGGACACATATCATCCCCTTGATGGGAATACCGATTACCTACCGCGCCCTCTCATAGTCGAGTAGCCTCCCGTTTTTTGTTCTTATTATCGGGAGCATGCGAGATGTATTTATATAGAGAGCAATACATCCAGTACTTTCTTGTTATACATCCATGGAATTCAAATAATGCAATTTAATCAGCTCATGCTGACCGCATCCTAGGCCGCTCTTTTTTTGTCTCGGTTATTCCAGACACCGAACAATCTCTTCAAACCAGAATATAACAGCTAACTCAAATTGTGGATTGGGTCAACTTCTTTTGACACTGTACAAAGCCACCGGGTTAGGTGATAATCCTATCAGATTACCTAAATCTTTATTTCTGTCTACTTGTTCTGACACCGTAAGATGAAAAGTATTCTAAAGGAGTAAATATGGCAACAGAAAATTCTTTAGATGCTCGTAAAAAAAAACTTGTAGATTTTCTTTCCGAAGATTTTCATGATACTGCCTTGCACTTAAGGGATACGGACCGTAAAATTGAGTTCACCTTTCAGATATTTGCTGGGGGTTTTTCGTTGATTTCTTCTATAACAATTTCAATTTTTGCTTATACCTTTGGGAACGAAACATTGGATAGAAATATAAATAAATACATATTACTGGCCATACTCTTTTTGTTAATGACTATTTGGCTTTTTACTTGTTGGGCTTTTTTTTATTCAGTCAAAGGCACAAAAAATGAAAGCTATTTATATTAACAGAATGAATTACTTACGAAAGGAAATATATTCAAATCTTGGGATAAACATTGAAGACTAGCGCTCCGTTTTTTTTGTACACCGACAAGCTTGCACCTTCAGATACTATGCGAAAAGTTGGCATGGTAGATATGTTCCCTTTAGGTTTGCGCTATGTGTTGATCTTTTTGCCAATCCCCATGTTTATTATTCTCTATTCCCTTTTAATTTCATTAGAGGTATGTGTCTATTGGATAGAAATCATCATTCCAATTATTGTTATAGTAGGGATAATTATTTACACAAAAACCATTTGGGCTAAAACAATTCGGCTTACGAAAACAAATATTGATAATTTATGGGCTTATCCAGATAAGAAATAACATCATATGATTAAAATCTTTAATTCTGGCGCCTCTGGGATTTATTCGGCACCACCTTTGTTTCCGAAATTATCAATAGGACAGATTGGGAAATTATTACTTTTGATAGACTGAGTTCCCAGCTTAGTCAAAGAAGGTATGCTGAGCTAGAATGGGAAAAAAAATCTTAAAATCACGTTCATAAAACTAGATTTTAGTGAATGCAGTTCAAATTCTATTCAGGCCTTGGTTGGTAATATTGATTATTTGTTGCATTTTGGCTCCGAAACCAATATAGCAAAGAGTATTTCTAATCCACTTCCTTTCATTAATTCAAATGTTACTGGTACTTTTAATCTTTTAGAATTTGTTCGAAAACAATCAAGTCTTCAATATTTTATATACCCATCCACGAATGAGGTTTTTGGATATGGGAAGCCTGGAGAGAAGTTTACTGAATGGAGTAAATATAATTGTCTCAATCCTTACTCTGCAACTAAAGCCGCTTCTGAAGATTTATGTTTGGCTTACAGTTCGACCTATCAAGTGCCTGTAATGATTATTCGTACCATGAATATCTTTGGCGAAAGACAGGACCCACGTAAATTCATACCACGTATTGTGTATTCCATTCTTCATGATATGGAGTTGCCAATATATACAAACGAACTGGGGGAAGTTGGGAGTCGAGCTTATCTCCATGTTCATTCTTTTGTGTCTGCTTTCATGTATTTGCTTGAAATTGCTAAAACTAAGCCAGACATTGATAATATAAATTGGAGAAGAGACAAGATCAATATTGCAGGAGATGAGCAAATAAGCAATTTGACATTGGCAAAGAAAATAGAGAAAATTATGAAAAAAACTTTACATTATAAGTTGTATGATTTTTATTCTAATCAAACAGGGCATGAATTACACTCTGCATTGGATTGCTCTCGATTGTCTCAATTAGGGTGGTTTCCAAACCTGACATTCGAAACACAATTAGAGAACACAGTTAAATGGCTGGTTGATAATCCCAAATGGCTTATGTGAGATGATATTCTGTCCAATATCGGAATGAGAGACAATGGTGGAGATATACTAAAGACACGATTAGCCTGAGCAAAAAACCACCATTGCCGAAAAATGAATGTATCTTGTTACCCCGAATATTAAAAGTCGATTGAAACTAAAGAAATAGTATAAATTCCCTATTCTTTGTCGGTGGTCGTACGCACCGCGAAGCGTTCCCTTAATGGGAAAACCAACAACCGGGAAAAATCGCCGGTTCCATAA
>CAWGMC010000014.1:0-5242 GCA_963823545.1 uncultured Chloroflexia bacterium
AGGATCTGCTAATTAGAACGGTCTGTTATCTACCAAACAATTACTGGAGAATAGCTTTGCTTGATCAAGACCAAAACAATAGTTTGGAATTGGCTTTCCAACGCGGGATTAAGCTCCAGGATCAAACGATAATGGACTACTTGGAAAAATTAGAGGGATCTTCCAGAGATAACTTGACTAACCTCTCAATACTTGGATTGCCGTTAGATTTTAACGGAATCAAAAATTTCTTTGAACTTAGTGGAATAATTTGGTCAGGCGACGAACTGTTGTCTTGGTTTGTATCATGTTTAGAGACAAATCTATTTATTTAGGCTGCAGGCGTTGACAACAGTGCAGTGCTATGGCGATTACAGGATCATGTTAGCGCTTACTTTACAACGCACTCTAAAGTCGAAGATTTGAAACGTTATCACCGTAACGCGGATAGATTTATTTTGGAAAGTTTATCGGCGTTAGCTACGAGCATAAACATTACTTTGCCTGATGGCGATGCACGACGAGATGCGATTATAGGGCCGAATAATTTTCTGTATCAGATATCGCATCTTCCGCAACACAAGGAATTCCACAAAAGTATTCTTAATCTAGCGCTCAATTGGTTTGACCATCTCTTCTGGCTTGAAGAGTATAACGAAGCGGCGGATATACTCAACAGTATTTGTTTTGCCCTTGCTCGCCGTGGACAACGAAAAATGGCTGAAAATATGCTTGCGGCAGTTGCAAGCAAGGCCAAAGGGCTGAGAAGTGTAATAGCTCAAATAAATCTGGCTACACTGTTGCGTGAAGAACAGCAGTTATTATTGGCAATACGATTGTATTGGCGAACAATTCCAGCGTTACTGAGACAACAAGCTTATGTTCAATTGGCACAAGTGCTCTCCGAAATAGCTGCCGTTTATAGGCAAATGGGTAATTTGACGAGAGCCGCCGTGATATTAGAACTCAGCGTGATATTGAATTGATTGCTAAAGAATGGGAAAAGCACTGCTATTGCACATTCGCAACTAGCATCTACATACCGCTACTTGAGAAAGTACGCATTAGCCTTGCGAAACTCCGAGCATGCAGTGGATCATTTTCGTAAAACGAATGATTTACTAAACCTCGGAAGGTCCTTATTAACACAAGGTAATATTTACTACAACAAATCAAAAAGTGACCCAGCGCTTCAATGTTTCAATGAAGCCATTGAGATTGGACAGCGAATATCAGATCCCCAGGCAGAAATTGGAGCTACAAGTGGTAAAGCTCGAGTTTATCTCTCTTTAAGGCGATATGATGATGCCCAATCTCTTCTGGAGCAAGCTATAAGTTTGCGTGAACGATACAACGATCACAATATCGGCACAGAATACCAAAACATGGGCGCATTACATGAGCAAAAAGGAGATTTTGCCATGGCATTAGGTTGGTATCAGAAGGCTTTAGTTCAATTTGAGAAGTACATGCCTGTTGAAGTTCCAGGTTGTCGAAGAAATATTGCATTAGTGCAAACAAAATATCGAAGGGGATAATGTAATCCTTGCTGTTGTAGAGATTGCTACACCCGTAATGACACGGCGGCATTGGCTTATAATCATCCCATGCCCAACACATTCCTCCTCTACGGTTCATACGGATACACTGGAAACCTGATCGCGGAATATGCCGTGGCACAGGGTCTGCGTCCCCTGCTGGCGGGCAGGGATGAAACGCGCCTGCGCGCCCAGGCAGAACGCCTTTCTCTCGACTTCCGTGCCTTTACGCTTTCAGACTCCGCCGCTTTGGACGACGCCCTGCGCTCCACCGGTCTGGTGGTTCACTGCGCGGGTCCCTTCGTGCTCACCTTCAAACAGATGGCGGAAGCCTGCCTGCGGACTGGCGCGCATTACGTCGATATCAGCGGCGAGATCGAGGGCTTCGAAGCCCTGGCAGCGCTCGATTCGCAAGCCAAAGCCGCGGGCGTCATGCTCCTGCCGGGCGCGGGGTTTGACGTGGTCCCCTCGGACTGCCTCGCCGCGCACATGCACCAAAGGCTCCCCTCCGCCACCCATCTCAAACTCTTCATCCGCATGGTGGGAGGCGGGGTATCGCGCGGCACAGCCCGCTCGGGCATCGAGAACATGCAGCGCGGCGGGCGCATCCGCCGCGAGGGAGCATCGTCACTGTCCCTCCCGCCTGGCAGGTATTGGAACGCGACTTCGGGCGGGGTCCGGTCAAGACGGTATCCATCGGCTGGGGCGATGTCTCCACTGCCTACTACAGCACCGGCATCCCCAACGTGGAAACCTACATGGCATTGCCAGCCTCCGCCATCCGCGGGCTGAAGGTCATGCGCGTCATCGGACCGTTGCTCTATAACCGCCCGGTCAAACGCTTCCTGCAATCCTTATTAAAGTCCGCCCCGCCGGTCCCGAGCGCGGAAGGACGCGCCAACGGCTTCTCCATCATGCTGGGGGAGGCAAGCGACGGGGCACGGACAGTGCGCTCAAAACAAAACTGCCCTGAAGGCTATCACCTGACCATGCTCACCGCCACGGAGATCGCGAAGCGCATCCTGGCGGGGAATCTTAAGCCGGGCTTCCAGACCCCCAGCCTCGCCTACGGCGCAGATTTCATCCTGGAGTTCCCCGGCTCCAGCCGCGAGGATCTGGACTAGGGCGCGCGCATGAAGAAGCAGTACCAGCTTTGGGTCTTTGTCATTTCAGGGATCGTTTTCATCCTGATCGGCTGCCTGGCGTTGTACCTGCTCGGTCCCGTGGAGGAAGGCAGCCCGTATATCCTTTCCGATGAAACCCCATCCACCGGGGATCTGGAGGAACTCCATGAAACTGACCAGCACCGCCTTTACGAACAATTCGCCCATTCCCGCCAGGTTCACCTGCAAGGGGGATGACCTGTCGCCCGCGCTCACCTGGACCGACCCG
Organism: uncultured Chloroflexia bacterium; assembly: GCA_963823545.1. Taxonomy (GTDB): domain Bacteria; phylum Chloroflexota; class Anaerolineae; order Anaerolineales; family Villigracilaceae; genus Denitrolinea. The sequence continues at coordinate 2,910 of CAWGMC010000014.1, forward strand.
CCGGCGGGCACAAAATCCTTTGCGCTCATCATGGACGATCCCGACGCGCCCATGGGCACCTGGGTCCATTGGGTCCTGTTCAACCTGCCCACCACAAGCCGCGGCTTGCCTGAGGGGGTGCCAACGGCGCCCTCCCTGAAGGAGGGAGGCGTCCAGGGACGCACCTCCGCCCGCAGCACCGGTTATCACGGTCCCTGCCCGCCTTCCGGCACCCACCGCTACTACTTTAAACTCTACGCGCTGGATATCACCCTCGCCCTCGATTCCACCGCGGACAAAGCCGCCCTGCTGGAATCAATGGAGGGGCACATCCTCGCCCAGGCTGAACTGATGGGCACCTTCAGCAAATGAGCGAACGCCTGCTGGAGCGCGCCCGCCGCCAGGGGCATCCGCTGATCGACGGAAAAAAGGTCACCTTCCTGTGGGAGGGGGAAACCGCCCCGCAGCTCATCGATGACCTGCATGGATGGGAGGAACATCCGCAGAAATTTAAGCGCCTCTCTCCCCGCCTGTGGGCCTGTCCTTCAACCTGCCCCTCGATGCATACCTGGAGTATGCCTTCCTTGACCCGGAGACGAAGGGACGCCTGCGCGACCCCCTCAACCGGCACCGCTGTTAATAATGGCGTCGGGAACTACAACCATTTCTTCTACATGCCCGGCGCCAGCCCCTCCCCTCTCACCCGCAGACAGCCGGATATCCCGCATGGGAGCTTGACCGGTCACACGGTTGAAACATGGATGATCAAACATCCCGGCAAACGCCGTATCACCCTCTATCATCCGGTGACCAGGGAACGCGTCCCACTGCTGATCGTCTACGACGGACCCGACTACCTGCGCCGCGGCAAACTCCCGGTCATCGTGGATAACCTGGTCGCCGCCGGGCGCATCCGCCCGATCGCGATGGCCTTCCTCCCCAACGGCGGTCCCCACCGCGGCGTGGAATACGCCTGCTCGGACGCGACCCTGGATTGGATCGAACATGAGGTCCTGCCGCTGGCAAAGCGTGAATTGAACCTGGTGGATCTCAAGCGGCATCCCGGTGCGTTCGGCGTGCTGGGCGCCTCCTTCGGTGGGTTGATGGCGATCTACACCGGGCTGCGCATGCCGGAGATCTTTGGCAGGGTCCTCAGCCAGTCCGCCGTCTTTGAAACTGAAAGCCGCGATTTTGTAGCCGTGGAACTGATCCGCCACGCGCCTGCCCGCCCGCGCATTTACATGGATGTGGGCAGGCTGGACTTCCTGCTGCAGGACAACCGCCGCATCGCCCCGCTCCTGCGCGAACAGGGCTTCGACCTGACCTGGCACGAATACGGCGGCGCACACAACTACACCTCCTGGCGCGACCACGTCCACCTGGGTCTGGAAAAAATGTTCGGGTGATGGATTGCCCCCAATGCTTCTTGCGACACTCACCCCGCTCCGCGTGCAAACCCGGCTTATCAGTAAGATCAGTGGTATTGTATGAAACAGATTTTCCGAAAGAAATGGGTTTTCGTTCTGTTGATTATTACCCTGGGCGATAGTTGTCACCATCGCGGTAGTGATCGCGCCGATTTTTGGCGGACTGGAATTGACTCCGGTTTGGTTCGACCAGGATGGTTGTAAACCGCCTTGCTGGCATGGTCTCACGCCGGGACAATCCACCTCCGAAGACGTGGATAGTTTTCTTGCCACTCTGAGTGAAATTCGGTGGCCGGAAAGGAAAATCCGTGAATATAAAACGGTTGTAAATCTATACGGCTGATCGACAATTTTGGAACAGGAATAGTAGATTTATATGTAATTAATGGCAAACTGACATTTATTGAGTCGCCCGATTGAAAAAAAGCAAGACTGGAGAGATCGTGGATTACTTCGGCGACCCCGAATACTTCGAAGCAGTTTTTGCTATTGGATTTGACACAACAGTTTATATTCTTGATGTAAATTACCCTAAAAAGGGATTAGGCTTCAGCACCCGCCTGACGGGGTAAAAAGATGTTTGGTCAGATTAGGGGGCATATATGGCATGTGGATATCATCCATTATTATGAACCTATCGGTCGATTTGTCAAGGCTATCTACTAAGCGAGTATTTATTGTTCCCTGAGAAAAACTGATGCGATTTTAAGAGTGCAAACCGAAATTGAAAACTTTAGTCAAGAATGGCCTGGTTTTGGAAAGATAGATGTAATTATTGATAGCGAGTTGCAGACCGAATAAGATTGTCCTCGCTCGGCGAGGGTCTTCGTGAGCAACCCCGCCGCTATTCTGACCGCAGGTCTCCGCGTTTTTCGCATACACTTCATCCCATTGCTTCCACATCCGATTCCCCAAAACACCATTGAC
>CAWGMC010000015.1:0-14432 GCA_963823545.1 uncultured Chloroflexia bacterium
AGGAACGCTACAAGCAGGTGCGCGTGGGGGATGCGGGCAGGATCTTCAACACCGACCTGTTGAACGCCTGGGAACTCGGCAACATGCTCGAGATGGCGGAGGTGATCGCCAAATGCGCATTGAACCGCACAGAATCCCGCGGCGGTCATTCCCGCGAGGACTATCCGGAGCGCGACGACAGAAGTGGCTGAAGCATACACTGGCGTGGAAAAAGGGCGACAGCATCGTGATCGGGTACAAGCCGGTGACCATCACGAAATATCAGCCCAAAGCTCGCGTTTATTAGTGAGGCTGACCATGCAGGTAACACTGAAGATCTTCCGCTACAACCCTGAAGTGGACACAGAAATTCCACTACGAAACCTACACCCTTGAAGGCGAAGAGACCGACCGCGTGCTCGACCTGCTCGAAAAGGTGAAGGGCCACAACGGACGGCACGCTTTCCTTCCGGCGTTCCTGCGCGCACGGCGTCTGCGGCTCGGATGCGATGCGCATCAACGGGCGCAACATGCTGGCCTGCAAGAGCCTGGTGCGCGACGTGGGCAGCCATATCACGGTCGAGCCGTTGCTGGGCTTGAAGGTGATCAAGGACCTGATCGTGGATATGGAGCCGTTCTTCGACAATTACAAGAAGGTGCTGCCCTGGTTCATCAACGACTCCCCGCTGCCCGCGGACGGAAAGGAACGTCTGCAAAGCCCCGAACAGCGCGCCCGCTTCGACGACACCACCAAGTGCATCCTGTGCGCGGCCTGCACCACCTCCTGCCCGTCGTTCTGGGCGCAGTGATGATTACCTCGGTCCCGCCGCACTGGTGACTGCCCACCGCTTCATCTTTGACAGCCGCGATGAAGGCCGCCGCCGAACGCATGAAGATCGTCAGCGAGACCAGCGGACTGGCACGCTGCCATACCGCCTTTAACTGCACCATGGCCTGCCCGCGCGAGATCCAGATCACCAAGGCCATCGGCGAATTAAAGATGGCGACGATCACGGGGAAGGTCTAATAGCAGTAGTTAGAATATTAAGCAGGCCGCGTGGATAAGGCGCGGCTTGTTTGTTTTTATGGAGGGTATAATCTGCACATAAGCAATTATGCGGTCATAGGACTGTATGACACCCTAAAATGGTGTCTTTCCAAGCCAACCACTGGGAAATCATAGTTGGGTGCTTCTACTGGGTAAAATTAATATGAATGTACAAATCCGTTCGTTTAATAAGAACGACATCAACGATCTAATTCAAATCACATTACTGGCATTTGAGCCCATATTTATCTCATTTGAACAAATACTAGGCTCTAAAATCTTTCCAATCATTTATCCAGATTGGAGAAAAAGCCATAAAGAGGAAGTTGAACAACTTTGTGCTAATGAAAAAATTTTCCTTTGGATTGCCGAAGTGGATAGAGTCTGTTGTTGGCTTTATAGCATACGAACTGCTTATCGATGAGAAAACTGGGATTGTTCATTTACTTGCAGTCCATCCTGAATACCAAAATCGCGAAATAGGCACAGAATTGAACACCTTCGCGCTTCAAAAAATGAAGGAAAGTGGAATGAAAATATCCATAGTAGGCACAGGTGGAGATGCATCCCATGCTCCCGCAAGAAAATCTTACGAAAAGGCTGGATACACTGGCTTGCCTTTAGTCCGATATTACAAGGATTTATAAAGCGATGAATTTCAGCGAAAACGATAACCTCATACCTTTTCCAGAAGTTAATGACATACTTCAAGAATTGCTCAAAGACGTACAGCGTATTCTGGGAAGTCACTTGGTAGGCATGTATTTAGAAGGCTCGTTAGCGAATGGCGATTTTGACCAGGATAGTGATATTGATTTTGTCGTAGTCACTGACGATGATGTCTCAGAAGATTTATTTTCAGCATTGCAGACAATGCACGAGCGCATCAATTTGACGGACACATTATGGGCTATTAATCTAGAAGGTTCATACATTTCGCAATATGCACTTCGACGCCATGATCCAAAACATGCAAATCACCCGAACATTGAGCGTGGATATGGCGAGCGTCTTAAGATGGTTTATCACGATGAAACTTGGATAATTCACCGTTACATCTTACGGGAACGGGGGAGTTACATTAATAGGTCCTGCCCCAAAAACACTTATTGATCCTGATTTCACCAGATGAACTTCGTCAGGCAATGTTTCCAGCATTAAATGGCTGGGCAACACAAATTCTCAATAATCCGAACGAGATTATTCATCGAGGGTATCAGTCCCTAACAGTACTTTCTCTTTGTCGCATACTTTACACACTCCAATTTGGCGATATTGTCTCAAAAGCCAAAGCGGCAAAATGGGTAAAAGAAACTTGGAATGAGAAATGGAATGAATTAATTGACCGAGCCTGGGTAGGGCGACATAACCCGCAATTAGAAGCCACTACAGATGATATAAACCAAACGCTGGATTTTATACGATACGCACTTGATTACAGCCAGCAAATCAAAATACCTTTAGTACCTTAAAACGCACCCAACCCAGCGTGCACACCTTCGCTACGCTTCGGCAGGTGGGATTCTGCGACGTTTTCTGCTTACCAATCTTCTTTAAACAGACCGCGTCTATGTTACGCGGCCTGTTTCTTTTGATACAATCCTTACCCAGGAGCCTCCCATGCAACCCTGGAAAACCAAAGACCGCAGGATCGTCCTTGAACAGCGTCCCTGGCTGGTGGTGGAACATCACACCGTGGAACTGCCGGACGGGCGCCTCATCCCCGAATGGCCGTGGATCATCACCCCTGATTACATCAACGTGGTGGCGGTCACCGCGGATGGAAACTTCATCTGCTTTCGCCAGGTCAAATATGGACTGGAGGGCGAGACGTTCGGCATCGTGGGAGGTTTTGTGGAGGAGGGCGAAGACCCGTTCCACGCCGCGCAGCGCGAACTCAGGGAAGAGACAGGTTACAAATCCACGGATTGGGTCCCGCTCGGCACATACCGGGTGGACCCGAACCGCGGTGTCGCCATGGGGCATCTTTACCTGGCGCGGGACGCACATTCCGTCATGCCCGAAACCGCAGGTGATCTCGAGGAGCAGGAAATGATTCTGCTCACACGCTCACAGGTCAAATCCGCCCTGGCAAATGGGGAATTCAAAGTGCTGGCATGGGCGGCAGCCATTGCTTTCGCCCTGCGCCATATGGTTATTGGAAGGTGTAAAACCATCAACTCCGATCCCCGACTTGACCAAAAAATACATGCATCCGGACATGCTCGCTGGGAAGGCACTTGAAGATCCTGAACTTCTCCGGGCATTGCTGCAGGGAATATCACCCGGCGAAAAGAAACAAGCCCTGCGGGAGAATTGTTCACAGGCAATTTTATACATGGCGAAACAATGGCCCGGGATGCTCCTGCCGCATTGGGATTACTTTGTCGAGATTATTGAAAAGCGAGCAATGGATTCTCCAAATACGTTGCCATTCATGTAATCGAGCATCTTGTTCCACTGGATAAAGCCGGTTTGTTTGAAAAGGCGTTCAACGTATTCTACGGTCTCCTGGACGATGAGAGCGTGATGGTTGCCTCCCATGCCGCCGGAGTATCAGGCAGCATTGCAAAGGCAAAGCCCGCCCTCCAGACGAAGATTACAAAACGCCTGCTGGAGATTGAAAAAACCCACTTTGAACCAGGCCGCCAGGATTTGATCAAGAGTTACATCATTGAAGCGTTCGGTCAGTAAATCGAAAGATCAAAAGATAAAACCAGAATCATTGAATTTGTTCGACAGCAGTTGGATGCTTCCAGCCCCAAGACCAGGAAACTTGCAAAGGAGTTCTTGAAGAAATGGGATGTTTAATCCAGTGTTTTCGAAATAAAAAATAGAGCGGGCCAGCGTTACAAAGGGCGCGTGCCTGTTTCTTTGGTAGTAGAATAAATTGCGGGAGGCCGCATGGCAGACAAATTCATACTCGCAATTGACCTGGGCACATCCGGACCCAAAGTGGCTTTGTTTTCCACACAGGGGGAATTGCTGGGCAGTGAATTCGAGGAAACACATCTGACCTTGCTGGAAAATGGCGGGGCGGAACAATCCCCCGGTGAGTGGTGGACAGCGATCGACAAGGCGGTCAAACGCTTGCTCTCCCGGGGGCTGGTCCCCAACGAGGATATTGTTGCCATCGCCTCCACCGGTCAATGGTCGGGGACGGTGGCAGTGGATGAGGCGGGCAAACCTCTGTTGCCTGCGATCATCTGGATGGATGCACGCGGCGCTCCATACATCCGGGAGATGTGCGGAGGCGGACTCGAAGTCCAGGGGTATAACGTCCTGGAAGATGTTCGAATGGATCCGCAAAACCGGCGGCATCCCCGGCAATGCGGGCAAGGATCCAATCGCGCATATTTTATATCTCAAACATGTTCATCCGGAAATCTATCAGCGCACCTACAAATTCCTTGAGCCGATGGATTACATCGGCCTGCGCCTGACAGGGCGAATTGCCGCCTCGTTCAATTCCATTGCATTACATTGGCTGACGGATAACCGGAAAATATCCAGCTGTGACCTATGACGGGTCCTGATCAAGCACTCGACCATCGACCGCTCAAAACTCCCTGACCTGAAGCCTGCCAACTCCATCCTTGGCTCGCTCCGGCGGACATCGCCCGCGCCTGGGGTTTGCGCGAAGATGTGCAGGTGGTGATGGGTTCGCCGGATGTCCAATCCGCCGCTGTCGGGTCCGGGGCGGTGCAGGGATTTCGAATCCCATCTATATATTGGCACATCCTCCTGGTTGACCTGTCACGTCCCGTTCAAGAAGACCGACATGTTCCATAACATTGCCGCGCTGCCGTCCGGCATCCCCGGGCGTTACCTGTTGACCAACGAACAGGAATGCGCAGGGGTCTGCTTGCAATACCTGCGCGACAACATCCTGTTCCACAAGGATGAGCTTCCCTGCGGCGATAAGCCGGCGAATGCCTATCAGTTCTTCGACCAGATCGCGGCGCGCACCCCTGCGGGCAGCGGCAAGGTGATCTTCCTGCCCTGGCTTTACGGCGAGCGCGCTCCCGTGGATGACCAGTCTCGTGCGCGGCGGATTTTACAACCAATCCCTGGAAACCAACCGCGAGCACATGGTTCGCGCGGTGTTTGAAGGCGTGGCCTACAACTCGCGCTGGCTGTTGAAGTATGTGGAGCAGTTCAACGGGCGACCTGTCGAGGCGATCAACATGGTCGGCGGCGGGGCGAAGTCGGAGATCTGGTGCCAGATCCATGCGGATGTGTTGAACCGTCCGATTCGCCAGATGAAGGATCCGATCGAGGTCAATGTGCGCGGCGCGGCATTGCTGGCCTCCGCCGCGCTGGGGTATTTGCGATATGACGAGATCGGCAGCGCATGTGCCGGTGGCAAACACCTACATGCCCAAACCCGACCATCGCAAGATTGTATGATGAATTGTTCGCGGAGTTCGTGGCGATCTATGAAAACAACCGCAAGATCTACGCGCGCCTGAACCGCGTAGCCTGTAATCATAGCTGTCATTGCAGAGCCTGCAGATGCAGTGCGTGGCTAATCGCAGATCGCACTCATCGAAAACAATTGGAGCCATCCATGAGCATCAAAGACTTCTTCTTCAAGCAGGTCGAAAAAACGCTCAAAGTCATTCCGGGGTCAGCCAAAAGATCGAAAAGGAATATGACGAGCATGATGGCCGAACTGGAAGGTTCGGTCAAGCCATACAAGGATAAATTCCCCGTCTTCACGCAAATTCCCGCAACCGGCAGAGCCCACGCCGATATTTTGAGGGACATGGAAGCCATGCGCGATCAGGAGGAGAACACCTGGAAGGATGGCTATGTCTCGGGCGCGGTCTATCACGGCGACCAGGAGCACATCGATTTTCTGAACCAGGTCTATGCCCTCAACTCGCAGAGCAATCCGCTGCACGCCGACGTCTGGCCCGAGCGCCACCAAGTTCGAGGCCGAGATCGTCGCCATGACCGCCGACATGCTGGGCGGGGATGGACAGGATGTCTGCGGCACGGTCACCTCCGGCGGCACGGAAAGCATCCTGCTGGCGATGAAGACCTATCGCGACTGGGCGCGTGCAGAAGAAGGGCATCACCCAGCCCGAGATGATCGTGCCCATCACCGCCCACGCCGCCTTCGACAAAGCCAGCCAGTATTTCAACATCAAGACCGTCCACATCCCGGTGGATGAAAACTTCCGCGCGGATGTGAACGCCGCCCGCAAGGCGATCAACCGCAACACGGTGGTCATCGTCGGCTCCGCGCCCTCCTTCCCGCACGGCGCCATCGACCCGATCGCGGAGCTGTCCGAGCTGGCGCGCCGAGCACGGGATCGGCTTTCACACCGACGCCTGCCTGGGCGGCTTTGTCCTGCCCTGGGCGGAGAGCTGGGCTACCCTGTGCCGCCCTTCGACTTCCGCCTGCCGGGCGTCACTTCCATGTCCGTGACACGCACAAGTACGGCTATGCCGCCAAGGGCACCTCGGTCGTTCTGTACCGCGGGCACGACCTGCGCCACTACCAGTACTACACCATCACCGAATGGCCCGGCGGGCTGTACTTCTCGCCGACCTTCGCGGGCAGCCGCCCCGGCGCGTTGAGCGCGGCCTGCTGGGCGGCGCTGACCTCCATCGGCGAGCAGGGCTACCTGGACGCCACCAAAAAGATCCTCGAAACAGCCGCCAGGATCAAGGAGGGCATCCGTCAAATTCCCGAGCTGCACGTGCTGGGCGACCCGCTCTTCGTGATCGCCTTTGCCTCCGACGCGGTCGATATCTACAAGGTGCTGGACTACATGTCCCACAAGAAGTGGAGCCTGAACGGGCTGCACAAGCCGACCTGCGTGCATCTGTGCGTGACCCTGCGCCATACCCAGCCCGGCGTGGCGGAGCGCTTCCTCGCCGACCTGCGCGAGGCGGTGGAGCACGTCAAGGCGCACCCGGAGGAAAAAGGCACCATGGCTCCCGTCTACGGCATGGCGGCCACCATGCCCCTGCGCGGCATGGTCAGTGACATGCTCAAGAAATATCTGGATCTGATCTTCAAACCCTGAGATCGGTTACCGTCCATTCCCGCGTAGGGGCGGGTCTGTGACCCGCCCATCCCGAATACCCACCCGTATCATTACCACGTAGGGGCGGACGGCGTCCGCCCTTTTTTCATTGCGAGGAGAGCGAAGCGTAGGGGCGGGGTCTCCCCGCCCGTCATCTTTAGCACCGTCCGCCCTTCTCATCGCACGGCTTTTCATCCGCGGGGGAGAACTAATGCTCATATCCTTTTCATCTGATTATTATAAAATTCTACATAATCTACATTGACCTTTCAACTCCCCTCCATACAATCGACCCTTGGATGCTGATAAAACGTCTTCAACTCGGTCTCCTGCATACTGCCGTCGCCATGACCCTCGTCCCGATCAACAGCACGCTCAACCGCGTCATGATCCACGAGCTGGGTCTCTCCAAGACCCTGGTCACCCTGCTGGCGATCTCCCCCTACCTTCTTTCCCCGGTCCAGGTCTACATCGGCTCCTTCTCGGACCGTCACCCCATCCTGGGTTTTCGCCGCACGCCCTACATCCTGCTCGGACTGCTGCTATGCGTGGCAGGCGTGGTCGTCTCGCCGCAGGTGGCGCTTCTCATCAGCGAGAACTTCACGCTTGGCATCCTCGTGGGTCTGCTGGCTTTCGGCGCCTGGGGCATGGGCTACAACCTGTCCGCCGTTTCCTACCTCTCGCTTGCCTCGGAACTCTCAGGGGAAAAGGGACGCGGCCGCACCGTCGCAGTCATGTTCTTCATGATGATCCTCGGCATGATCGCGACCGGCATCAGCCTCAGCCGTCTTATACCGGAGTATTCCCCGGAGATTTGATCCCGCGCCTTCAACCTCGATCGCCGCCACCGCCCTGGTTCTGGGCTTGCTCGGTCTCCTCAAGCTGGAACCACGCCTGGGCGGGAAGGCAGCGCCCGGTCCGCATGCGGAGGTGCATACCGTCAAGCAAATGGCGGATGCCATCCTCGCCAATCCCGTGGCGCGCGTCTTCTTCGTTTATCTCCTGCTCCTCCTGGCTGCCCTGCTCGGACAGGATGTTCTGCTCGAACCGTTCGCCGCGCACGCCTTCGGCATGACCATCGAGCAGACCTCCCGCATCGTCTCCATCATGGGAACCTTCACTCTGCTCGCCTTCGTGCTGGCTGCGGTATTGGAAGGGCGCGTTCCCAAGCGCAGCCTCGCGCAGACCGGCAACCTCGGCGCGCTGGCTGGCTTCCTCACCATCCTCCTCAGCGGTCTCCTGCATTCAACCGGCACCTTCTACGTCGGTTTGGTCCTGCTCGGCTTTGGCACGGGATTGTCCACCATTGCCAACCTGTCCCTGATGTTCGATCTCACCGTGCCCGAACAGGTCGGCTTGTACATCGGCGCCTGGGGCTTCTCGAACGGGCTTTCCCGCTTGACCGGACTTTTCCTGGCGGGCATCGTCGCCGACCTGGGCACGCAGGTCACAGGTTCCGCCTTGAACGGATACCTGATCGTCTTCGGCATCGAGGCGCTCATGCTCATGGTCGCCGCGCTCCTGCTCTCCCGCATCGACGTAACCGCCTTCCGCAAACGCGCTGCCGAACCCGCCTTCGAGGACAAGCTCGCCCTGGCATCCGACTGAACGCTCCTCCGGATTGATTCCCCGCCATTTCATCCACGACCCATGACCGAAAAATCCCTCTCCCTGAAAGACGCCGCCGCCATCATTGGTGTCCATCCAAGCACGGTCCGCTTGTGGACCGATAAGGGCATCCTCCCCGCGCACCGCACCGCGGGCGGGCACCGGCGCTACCAGCGCGTGGATGTGGAACTCTGGGCGGAACATCTGCGCCGCGGCAACCTGGAAACCGACGACATGCTGCAATCCGCGGTGCGGAATATCCGCATGCGCATCGCCGAGGGCAGTCTGGAGGCGGAGGCCTGGTATCAAAAACTGGACGAGGATGCCCGCGCCCATTACCGCCGGAGCGGGCATTCTCTCTTCCAGGGAATGATCACCTTTCTATCCTCAAGGGAGGGCGACGCGGGTTCGGAAGCCCACGCCATCGGGTTTGAATACGCCTCACGTGCCCGTCGCTACGATTTAAGTTACGTGGAGGCCGCGCAGGCTTTTTTATTTTTCCGCAACACGCTGATCGAGTCGGTCGTGCACGCCTACCGGGCAGCCAACATCCCTTTGACGAGATGCTCCATCGCATGCACGCCTTCACGGATACCATCCTCGTCAGCCTTCTCCAAACCTACCAGGAACTGGAAAAGGTCGGTCCATAGGAATTGAATGGAACCGGACGGGCAGGCGAAGCATGCAACATGCGTGATACTGCACCTGCCGGCTCCAATAAAAAAAATACAGGAAAGTCATTCAATGCAAAATGTCACGCACTACATTCCCATCTTCACCACCATCTTCTCGATTTTCTTTTTCGTCCAGCTCTATCAGCACTGGCGGATGAAGCCGGATGCCAAATATCTGATGTGGTGGACCATTGGCGTGTTCTTCTTCGGGTTGGGTACATTAACCGAATCCATCAACGTGCTCATCGGTTGGAGCCTGTTTAACATGAAAGCCTGGTATATTGCCGGTGCCTTGCTGGGTGCGTTCCCTCTCGCCCAGGGTACGGTATACCTCTTGTTCAAGAAGAAGACCGCCGATATTCTCAGCTGGTTCTTCATCATCTATATTATTATCGCCGCGGTCGTGTCAGCCTTGCGCCGGTCGACATGTCGCTGGTGGATCCAACCCGTCTGACCGGCAAGGTGATGACCTGGACCTGGGTCGGATGTTCTCCATCCTTCCAAACACGTATGCCCTGATCTTCCTCGTCGGCGGAGCCATCTGGTCCGCCATCCAGTATGCCCGGAAGCAGCAGCGGGAGGCGCGTGCTGGGCAACTGGCTGATCGGCATTGGCGCACTCCTGCCGGGATCGGCGGTTCATTCACCCGTTTCGGTTACGTGGAGGTCCTGTTCGTCACGGAATTCATCGGTCTCATCCTCATCTGGGCTGGCTACCGCGCCATGGCATCGCAGCCGGTGGCATCCATCCACGCCGTGCAGCAATCCTAAAAATTCGTCCCACCATCATGAAACCCGTTTTCCCTCCGAAAACGGGTTTTTTCTTTTCCATCTTCCTGCTGCTCGGCGAGGGTCTTCGCGTAGCAACCCCGCCGTTGTTTTGACCGCAGGTCTCCGCGTTTCACATCCACTGGTTGACAATCTTGCCAATCATTCAATCATAAAAATCATGGTTCAAGACACTGCTCATGCCATTCCATCAGTAAATCGTCCCGAAGGTTTCCTCAGGCACCAGGTAGACCTCCTCGAACCTTCGGGACGCTCCACTCTCCCCCTTGACAAATAAGAACAATTGTTCTATAATAACCCTGTCCCGACGCCCCTAAGGATGTCGGGACATTTAATAATGGACACTGCTGCATGGAACCAGTAACTTTCTACAACCAAACTACACACCCCCCTGACTACTTAGCCGGAAGAAGGTTCGTTCCTCTTGTTACTCAATATCGAACGCCCCTACTCTCACCACACCCACCAGAAGGGATTCGTTTGTTCAAATTTATTTTAAAAAATCTACACAGATCACTCTTGCTCCACAAGTTATGGCACAACTCCCGTCCCTGATCACCCCCAGCCAGGATCCGTTTGTTTGGATTTATTAAAAAAAACGAGGGGATATCATGATTCTTATAATTCTCCATCTCCAGTGCCCTCCGCGTCCATCTGCGTTTTCCGCGTCCTTTTTCCCCGCCTTTCAACCTTCAACTTTCAACTTTCAACCATAAATCGCTAATCCAAAATCGTAAATATCCCATGATTCCAATTGTCCACACATCCTCCCAAAACTGCCCCTCAAAAATGTGCAATTTTGCATAAAAACCGCGCACAGCCTAAAGGGAAAATGGAATTGATAAGAGGTTCAAATCGATCATTGAATTTTTCATCCCCCTTCTTGGCTCTCCTCAAAACTCCTCGATTTTTGTCAAAAAATCGCAGTTTTCCCCTCAAAAATGATTGTCTGGACATAATTGAATCGCTTTTTGAATCGCGAACTCCTCGCGGCAGGCTTTTAAGCCCCTTCCAGGCAGGCAAACGAAGGTCAACTCTGCTTTTTTCCTCTTTCTCTTTCACTCCCCTCCGTGTCCTCCGAGTCCCGCGTCTCCCGACTTTCGACTTTCACCATTCTACCTTCCCATTACCGCCATTCAACCATTCACCATTCACTATTCACCATCTCACTGCTCACTACTCTCTACTCTCTTCTCTCTACTCTCTCCTCCCCCTATCCCCCAATCTCTCTTATAATCACCCCATGCTCCTCGACCTTCCCCTCATCCTTGAAACCCGCCGCAATCACGCCCTTGAGCACGCCACGCTCCACATGCTGGCGCCCACGCGCAAGGGACCGCTTGCAGGGCATTCCAACCCGACCGGTTATTTCATCCTCGGCGATGTTACGACGGAGGAACTGCGCGCCGCCGCGCACGAAGCCTGGCAGCGGCTTAACGCTGGCGAACATGAACTGGCGGTCCACCCCGGCTGCGGGACCAACATCGCCACCTCCCTGTTCTTTTCTGGCACCTTTGCCTGGCTCCCGCTTCAGGGCGGAATCCACCCTCGGGCGCCTGGCGCTCATCCCCATCGCGTTGGTGTTCGCCGCACTGGGATACGCCCTCGCGCGTGCCCTCGGACCCGCCCTCCAGCAGCGGGTCACCACCGAGGCAAAACTCGGCAATTTACAGATCCTCGAGGTCCGCCAGGTTCGAAAAGGCGTGCACCGCATCCTCACAAAATAATGGCTGGGGGGCGACTCCCATCCCTGTGTGAATCTTATGCCCATCCTCCTCCTCTACGGCACCGACGAATTTGCCATTTCCCGTCGCATCTCCGGGATCGCCTCCCAGACCGACCGGGACGGCATGAACACCTCCCGCTTCGAGGCCCGCCTGGCGGGCGAGGAGGAATTGAACAACGCCGTCAACTCGCTGCCGTTCCTCTCGGACAAGCGTCTGGTGATTCTCGCCAACCCCTCCCAGAAATTCAATTCCGCGGAGACAAAAAAGAAATTCACCGCCTTCCTTGCCAATGTCCCGTCGACGACCATGCTGGTCCTGCATGAGACCCTCGAATCGAAGGAAGCGGAAAAACACTGGCTGGTCAAGAGGGTTGCCAAGATCGGATCCGCCAAAACCGAAGCCTTCATGGCGCCCAAAGTCCGCGATATGAACGGCTGGATCGTCAACGAGACCAAGCAGCAGGGCGGGAAAATATCCTCCGAGGCGGCTGCAAAACTGGCGGAACTGGTCGGCGCGGACACGCGCCAGGCCGCGCAGGAGATCGCCAAGGTCTTGACCTACGTCAACTGGGAAAGGCAGATCGACCTCGCGGATGTGCAGGCGGTCTGCGTTTCCTCGGCGGAAGTGAACATCTTTGATTTGGTGGACAGCCTTGCAGCAGGGGACGGTAAAACGGCTCAATCCATGCTGCGAAAAATGCTCGAAGAGAAGAACGCCGCCGAGATCTTCCCGATGATCATCCGCCAGTTCCGGCTCTTGATCCAGGCGCGCGAGATCGTCGAAGCGCGCGGCATGGTGCAGGATGTGCAGGAAGCGCTGGGAGTGCATCCGTTCGTGGCGGGAAAGGCATTCCAGCAGGCGGGGCGCTTCACGATGCGGAACCTCAAATCCATCCACCGCCGCCTGCTGAAAATGGATGAGGCATATAAAACCAGCGCCATGCCCCTCGATACTGCGCTGGAAATGTTCGTGGTCGAACTGGCAGGCAGCTCATGACCCTTTCCCTGCGCCCTCCCTTCAACCGAAAGGATGACATGCCCTCCCGACGCGCGCTCCTCTACATGCCCGGCGACGACTGGAAGAAGATCACCAAGTCCATCACCCTGGGCGTGGATTGCATCTGCATGGACATGGAAGATGCGGTGGCGGTCAGCCGCAAGGCGGAGGCGCGCGCGACGGTCGCCCGGGCTTTGCAGGAACTGGATTTCGAAAAGCGAAAAACTGGCGCGCATCAACTCTGTTGGTTCGGGTTGGGAACTGGACGACATCCAGGCGGTTCTTCCTTATCACCCGGACGGGATCGTCATTCCGAAGGTTAAATCCCTCGACCAGGTTCGCTGGGGTAGCGGCATCATTCAGGCTGCCGAATTGGAACATGGCTGGCAGGTCAATTCGATTCGCATGCTGGTGGGCGTCGAGACCGCCCGGGGCATCCTGAACCTGGGGGAGATCGCTTCGCACCCGCGCCTGGACGGCATCATTTTCGGCGGGGAGGATTTCGCCGCCTCGATCGGCGCCACGCGCACCCCCGAGGCAACCGAACTGCTGTATGCCCGCCAGGCAGTCGTCACCACCTGCGCCGCCTTCGATCTGCAAGCCATCGACATTGTCACGATCGATTTCAAAAATCTGGAGATCGTCCGCGCCGAGGCGGAGTTCGGCGCACGCCTGGGCTATGCCGGCAAGCAGATCATCCATCCCGCCCAGGTGGAACCGGTCCAGGCAGCCTTCACGCCCGCTGATGAGGCGATCGCCCACGCCCGCCGGATCGTGGAGACATTTGAGGCGAGTCAAAAGGCAGGCAAAGGCGCCTACGCACTGGATGGCATGATGATCGACATGCCGTTGTTGAAGAACGCCCGCAAGGTCCTGGACCGCGCCTGGGCTGCCGGAAAGATCTGATGGACTCCGAACCGACCCAGTGGGAAAAAATATTCCGTCAGGATGGGCGTGTCTTGTCCGGCCTCGCCCACACGTCGTACGTTTTACGGAATTACTGGTGGAACTTGGTCTGCAAACGGTTCTCGATCTCGGTTGCGGGACAGGGCGGCATATCATCCACATGGCTGGCAAAGGTTTGCGTGTCAGCGGGACCGACGAACCCCCCACCGCCTTGAAGTTGACCCGGCAATGGTTGAAGGAGGGGGGCTCACCAGCCGACCTGGTCCTGTCCGATATGCGCCAGCCCATGCCGTTCAAGGATAACTCCTTCGACGCGCTGCTCTCCACACAGGTCATCCATCACACGCTGCTTGCCACCGTGCTGGCTACCGCCAGGGAGATCGAACGCATAGTACCCGCAGGGGATGGATTGATCCTGGTCAGCGTCCCCACCGAAAAGCCATCTCCGAGGATGCGCCGGAGCGTGAGGAAATCGAGGCAGATACCTTTGTCCCCAACAGCGGCACGGAGGCGGGACTTCCGCGTCACCTGTTCACGCCCGAGGAGTTTCAACGTATTTTTCCCCGCTTCAAGGGTATGGACCTGCAGGTCTACGATGACAGGGTCATGGTCTTCCAGGGCATCCGGGGGTAACATTACCATGTCATCCATTCCATTGCTCATCT
>CAWGMC010000016.1:0-173221 GCA_963823545.1 uncultured Chloroflexia bacterium
ACTCATATTGCTACCTGGATCGACAAATGTGCAGCAAGGTAGTTCAAAATCTGATCGAGGCGGGATGTGTCGCCAATCCGATAAATTTCAGGAGGCACATACTCCGGATAAACGGTGTTTTTATAAGGCGCAGCAACAAAAAGGAGATGAGCACCAGTAGACTCGGTCAGCGCTTAAAATCCTCCAAGCTATTTCCATATTCCTCCAATTCCGCATCGGTGAGGGGATGGACATTTTGGAATTTGTCCATACCGGGATTGGTTGCATAAACCAGCCAATTATTCGGTCCAACAAGCACATCATAAAAACCCGGTCGCCTGCCCACAACCGAAATTCTGTGACACGTGAAATAAAAGCGTCGCGCAGGGGAAAAGAATCAAAGTCAGTCGAAAGGGACTGCCCAAGCGGAAAAGCTTGAACAAGAAGCAAAAATATAAAGGAAAAAACAAATAGAAATTCGTATCGATTTCGCATGGTTAGAATTTGTCGTAGATACCCGGTGCAAATCCACCGCTGACCAAAACGGCTATGCCTGCCCAAAATAGAACAAGAATCAATATATCTGTAAACAAACGCGGGAAAATCCCAAAATCAGGAATGAGTTTTAGTTTACTGCCTAATAACGCAATCATGGTGGATTTGAATGGGAAAAGGAAGAGTATCCCGAGACCCATCGCAAGCCATGTTGTCGGATCAATGATGGGAAGCGGACCAGTCATTGAGAATGGGAGAGGAGTGATGCCACTCAAATCGCCACCAAGCCGTTTAATAAACGCCCAGGCATAAGAGAGACTCGGAGAGCGGAAAAATATCCAGGCGAATGAAACAATCGATACCAAATAGACCGTTTGGAATGGGTGTCGGATCCTTTTCAACCACCGCCCAAACAACGTGGACTCAAGTGCCAATGCAATCCCATGGATAAGTCCCCAAACTATATAATTTGCAGTCAATCCGTGCCATAAACCGGTAAGAAAAAAAACCAATATGATGTTCACCTGCTGACCGATCGCCGGTAGACGATGTCGCTCCAAAGGATAAAAGACATATTCTCGGAACCAGGCTGAAAACTCATATGCCATCGGCGCCAGAACTCACCAATTGACCGGGCAACGAAGGGTTCGTTGAAGTTCTCGGGAAGTGTGAACCCAAAAATTCGACCAAGCCCGATCGCCATATCCGTGAAACCTGAAAAATCGTAATAAATCTGCAGAGTAAAAGCAATCAATGCAAGCCAGGCTATATATGGTTGGAAATTTGGCGCGGGAAGATCGAAGGCGGGGTTGGCGATTTCGCCAATTGATCGGCGATGAGTATCTTTTTTATCAGACCAATTGCAAAGCGCCTCACCCCATCGGCGACATTTTGAATTGTCGACTGTGGTGCTGAAAGTTCATTATGCACTGACCGATAAGGCGTGATGGGACCAGTCAGGATTTTTGGAAAGAAAGTGACATACAGTGCAAAGTTGACGAATTTCCTCTCGCCTGGAATTACCCGCGAGTGACATCCACCAGATAGGAAATCATCTGTAGAGCAACATAGGATAATCCGATGGGATAGACCAAATTAAGCAGGTCTCCCTCAATGAAATCAGGCAGAACACGCTCAAATGTATGGGTGAAGCGAAGTGGGGAATACGTAGTAAAAATTTTATAGAACAGGAGAATTGCCAGGTTATAACAAACTCCCAGATTTAAGCGCCCTTTACCTGGCTTTTTTTCAACCCAATGACCCAGGAAATAATTTCCCCCAACGAGAAAGGCGTATGCCCAGAGAACAGGCAACCGCCCGTAAGCGAGAAAAAACAAGCTGGCTGCAAGTAAGATAACGGGACGAAAACGCACCTGGGCAAACAGGTAAGCAATTACAAGTAAAGGGAAAAAGAGGAAAAGGAATATCGGCGATGTGAATTCCATCGGTTACCCACAGGACGGTAAATTTTTGCAATTATAATACTAATGATGAATCGAGCTTCCCCACCCCACCCCCATCCATCCGGCACACATCTGCCTTTCATCATTCTTATCCTTGTACTGCTGGGGATCGGCTTGTTAACCTTCCGAGATTATGGATTTTCCTGGGATGAGCCATTATTTTATGACTATGGGAAAGCCTCCCAATATGCCTACTCAATCTCCGCACGATTGGACGGGACTTTTGATATTGAAAAATCCTTTGGCGCATCTGCAAGTGATCATGTGACACGCGGACCGGCGTACCTTCTTAT
The DNA here is from genome assembly GCA_963823545.1 of uncultured Chloroflexia bacterium. Lineage (GTDB taxonomy): Bacteria > Chloroflexota > Anaerolineae > Anaerolineales > Villigracilaceae > Denitrolinea. The sequence goes on from CAWGMC010000016.1 coordinate 2,231, forward strand.
TGGAGGTGTTGTTGAGAGCATGCTTGAAAAAGCAGGGTTCGACCTGGCGTCCGCATGGCATCTCACAAATTTTCTTGCCTACCTCGTTGGGCTCACCTTTTTCTATCTTCTCTCCCGTACATGGCTGGATTCCATTGTTGCAACCACCTCCACTGCTTTTTTTGCACTGCAACCGGTTTTCTGGAATCATGCATTCATCAATCCCAAGGATTCAGCCTTTGCCATTTTCTTTTTGATAACCATGTATCTCGGAATAAGAATGGTCGACAAGTGGGATGGAAACGCGAAGAAAATTACACTCTCTACAATCCTGCCTGGAATCATTTTGGGAATCACTACAGCAATCCGGTTCCTCGGTCCATATGCTGTATTACTTATCATTCTTTATTTCATCTCGAAGAAAAACAATAGAATTACGTGGTGGGGGTTTATTCCATACGGTGTAATTGCACTTATCACGATGGTGGCATTATGGCCATTCCTGTGGAGTAATCCAATCAACCAGTTTATCTATGTTCTGAAGGCGATGACCGAAACTTCATCAAATTTAAAAACCCTTTTCATGGGGACGGAATATCATGGATATGAACTGCCCAGGCGGTATTTCCCCATATTGCTGGCGATCACACTCACTGAACCAACATGGTTTCTATTTTTGGCTGGTATTGTATCTGCTGCGTTCCTGGGAGTAAAAAAACGAATTGATGGAGCCAAATTACCAACCATCTTCCTTTGGTTTGGAATTATCCTGGCGGCATTAATTACCATTAATCCACCGAATTCGGATGGGTACCGCCATTATCTCTTTGCGCTTCCGCCTGTATTCCTATTCGCAGGTTTCGGAATTAATGGGATATTTAAACGGCTAAAAGCGAGTTTGCTGAAATATCTGTTTATTGCCATCATACTGTCCCCTGCAATATTCAACGGTATTCAACTCCATCCATACGAATACACCTATTACAACTCGTTCGTGGGGGGAACAGAGAATGCTTTCCGCAAGTACGAAATGGATTATTGGCTCACGTGTTATAAAGAAGCGATGGAGGAATTTAATCAAGAAGCACGACCGAACGCCAGGATCTATATTAAACGCGAAGCGTATATTGCGGCGTATTATGCAAGGTATGACATATCCGTGTTTGACTACAGAACAGATTTCAAATCAGCCCAGGCAGGAGATTTTCTGCTGGTGAACTCCCGGACGAACGAGGATGAAAAAATCCTAAAAAATGCCCCCATTTTCCTCGAGATTGGCAGGGAGGGGGCGGTCTTCTGCGTTATAAAACAGATACCATAAATGGTTGTATCACTTATTGGGGTGAAAAAAGCAACAATCTCTGTATGCTATAATTTTATATCTTATGTCTCCTTCACCCCGCCTGTTATTAACGATTGATTATGAATCATGGTTTGCCGTATCACGAAGATACGACAAACTTCCCCCAGATAAGCGACGTAAGCTGGATGCCGGGTTTACACGGGAGGCGATCGATCCCATCCTGGACAGGTTAAAAGATGCAAAAGCAAGTTTCTTTCTGGTCGGTGAACTAATTGATTGGTATCCAGAATTACCGCAGAAGATATTCAATGCCGGCCATGAAATCGGGTTTCACTGCCAGGTGCACCGCCCTTTGACAACCGTGGAAGATCTCCAGCACGATCTTAGAGAATCCACAGAATGGCGCAAGAAATTCAATGTGCTTGGATATCGCGCACCTATGATTCGGACCATCGAGGATATTTATCCAGTATTGCAAGAAAACAATTTCATATACAGCTCGTCCCTTTACGCGTCCTACCGGTACTTCAATCTTCAAGAACAACCTATGGGAATTTCCTGTCAGTACATATCCGTTTATAAAGAAACCGAGGCAAATACGCGCTCCGCGCAATATGAATTTGTCACTCTTAATGCGCGGAGAATTTCCATATGCATCTGGAATGATGAGCGGGTTATTTCCCAAAACAGTTTACAAAATCATAGAATCGGAATTTAAAAAGGGATTGAGCCCAATCATTTTCCTTCACCCTTATGAAATCGTTAACCCGAACGATTGGCCAAACATCCTGACGGTGGATCTGCTATACCATCCCCTTCTCTACCCGTTCACACGGAATAAATCCTCCTTCCTGGAGGAGCTTGTGAGATCCTTCCCGGTCTCTACAATGATTGACTTCGCCAAAGAACATATTCATGGACATCAGACGAGTTGACTCACTCAATGTGCCAACGCTGGAGCAGAACCTTGGCTACACCGGTCTGGATAGCTGGGGTAAATTCATTCTTGATATATATGGATTCAAATCCCACCGGATTGTAGCGTACGACAACAACCTGCCAGTTGGCGTTATCGTATTGGTCGAGATCAGACATCCCATCTTTGGTCATTACCTGACAACCGCCCCATATGGCAGCTATGGAGGCGCCGTGTTCGGTAACGAAGGCGTCCGGGATGCTCTCCTTGAAGAAACTGTACATCTTGCAAGACAGCTGGGAGTCAAATTTGTTACCATCCGGAAGATGGACGATGGAACCTTGCCTCCCAAGACCTGGGTGACAGAACCAATCTATCACACCTACCAGGTAGTCCTGCCTGCCACCGCACAGGAACTTCTGGAGTCATACTCAGCCAATCATCGGAATCACATACGAAAATCACTAAAGCAGGGCAACGTGGTGCGTTTTGGGCACCTGGAATTATTGGATGACGCCTACAAGGGTCTTTCCATAAGCATGCACGAATTGGGTTCACCCTATCACAGGAAATCCTATCTCCGAAAAATGGCTGAGACCCTGGGAGATACCCTGGAATTCGCCGTGTTGTATGACAAGCAAGGAAATGTAGCAGGAAGCGGTGTTTTTATCACCCAAGGGCTTACTGTTTCCAATCTCCACGCAAATGTGATTAAAAAGTATCGGTCAACCTATGCCGGAGAACTGCTCTATTGGTCGGTGATAGATCGCGGCATTTCCAAGAAGATGAGAGTTTTTGATCTTGGGAGAAGCCTCGTCAACTCGGGAAATGAGGTTTTCAAGCTAAAATGGGTTAAAGAGAAAACACCTCTTTCCTACTGGTATTGGCTGGCTCCAAACCAGAAACTTCCATCCATCAACCAGCATAATCCGCAATACCAGGCAGCCATTGCAATCTGGAAAAGAATTCCACTCCCCCTTGCGAACATCATCGGCACATATATCATACGCGGTCTGGCATGAGATACACCATTCACCCATTGAGTGATTTCCCCCGTGAGTTATTACCCAAGCTCGCAGCTCTTCATTTGGAAGATCATGGACTGTTGTCACAATTGGGTTATCCATTCGTGCTACGTTATTTTGAGATTGCGCTTACGGACAAGAGGGTTCTTGGTGTCTATGCGCAAGAGGAGGAAACAGGTAGAATAATCGGGTATAACATCGCCCACCCTGAACCGGAAGCACTAACAGCACAACTCCCAAAAGATCGTGGTTGGTTCTTCAAGGAACTCCTGAAGGTCATATTCACCAAACCTGCTGCCTTCATGCAATTGCTCATATCGAGCAGAACCATTAAAATCTCAGATGAAGAATGACGCTGAGGCAATTGAAAGCTTATATCTGACAATCGATGATCAATTCCGTGGTCAGAAGATAGGACGTACATTGCAAAAAGGATTAATCGAAGAAGCGCGCAAGGCGGGTTACAAACGAATTGTTGGAAGTATTGAGACATGGAACGAGCCCAGCATCCGAATGTGCCTGTCAAATGGATTTGTCATCAAGAACACCTTCCGAGAAGGCAAGTTCACACGCCACAGGATTGAAAAGATCCTATGATCACACACCGTGAACGTTTACGCGCATGCCTGAATCACGAAACCCCGGACCGCCCGCCGGTGGCTTTGTGGCGTCATTTCCCTGTTGATGATCAATCACCCGAAACCCTGGCAGCATCAACATTGAACTGGCAACGCATCTACAATTTTGATCTTGTCAAGGTCACCCCTGCATCATCCTTCAGCGTGAAGGATTGGGGTGTGGAGGATACCTGGGAAGGGAATACTGAAGGAACCCGTCGATATGTCAGACGCGTTATAAACAATCCCGAAGATTGGGAAAAATTAACAGAGTTGGATCCCTCCGCGCCGCACCTGGCAGCCCAATTGGAGTGTCTCCAAATAATCAAAAAGGGGATTGATCCTGAAACTCCTTTCATCCAAACGATTTTCAATCCCTTATCACAGGCAAAACACCTGGCTGGCAACGACACCTTGATCGCACACATACGGTTGTATCCAGAGACGGTATTGAAAGGCTTGGAAATAATTGCCCGATCCACACAACGATTTGTTGAGGCTGCCATTGCGACGGGGATCGATGGGATATTCTATGCCGTTCAACACGCACAGGCAAGTTTATTGACAATCGATGAATATCAAACATTTGGATTGCCATTCGATCAAAGGGTTATCGAGCCAGCGAAGGGATCATGGTTAAACCTGCTTCACCTGCATGGACGGGATGTGTACTTCTCCCTTCTTTCCCGGCTTCCATTTCCCATCATCAACTGGCACGACAGGGAGACAGCTCCCGACCTTGATGAAGCCATGAAAATATTTCCGGGAGTTGTTTGTGGTGGGCTGAAACAGGATACGCTGGTATATGGGACACCGGAGGATATCAGGAAGGAAGCGAAGAGCGCCATCAATTCGACAGGAGGGCGACGTATGATCCTTTCAACAGGTTGTGTTGTACCTGTCATCGCGCCCCACGGAAATCTTATCGCTGCAAGAGAAAGCGTGGAGTCATGAGTTTACGCGTTATTTCCGGCACAGCCAAAGGCAGGAAGTTAAAATCTGTTCCCGGGGACACTACGCGTCCGATCACCGACCGGGTCAAGGAGGCGTTATTCAATATCCTGGCAGGCGATGTGGTTGACTCCACCTGGTGGGATCTGTTCGCGGGGACAGGGGCGGTCGGCATTGAAGCATTAAGCCGCGGTGCTTCATTCGTCCGCTTTACTGATCTTAATCGCGAACCGATAGAAACCATCAGATTTAACCTTACACAATGCCGGTTCACGGAAAGATCAGAAGTACAGCCGCGTGAATTCGCTTTCGATGCTGGAACGCATACCCGATCGGAAATTCCAAAATATCTATATCGCTCCCCCTCAATATAAAGGTATTTGGGAACAAGCTGTGAACAGCGCTTGACAGCAACCCCGGCTGGCTGACGGAAGATGCATGGGTAATGGTCCAGATACATCCGCGAGAATATGTGGACCTTGAATTATCAAAGCTGAACAAATTTGATGAAAGAAAATATGGAAGCACATTGCTGCTATTTTATGAGTTGAAGGAATGAAGATGAAAATAAAGGTTTTATTATTTGCAACCTTGCGCGAGCGAGCTGGCGGCGTAAAACAGATCGAAATACACCTGGACGACAATGCAACTGTGAGCGCACTTAAGGAACAGAGTTGCCGTTGAGTACGCTGCGCTCAAGCCATCCATGAAAAGTGTTTTAGTGACCATTAACCGGGAATATGCTTCAGATGAAACCCGTATTTCCGAGGATGCTGAAATTGCATTGTTCCCGCCAGTGAGTGGTGGTTAATGTTACCGACCATTTATTCCATCACTGAGGACGATCTTGACATAGATGCATTGCTCATGTCCATCACACTCCCTTCGACAGGTGCGGCGGCAATTTTCACAGGCATGGTGCGCGGTATAACGACACGAGGAGAACCGCACAACACTCAATATCTTGAGTATGAAGCATATAAGCCGATGGCAGAGGAGAAGATGGCTCAGGTGACGGGTGAGATCCGCGAGAGATGGCCAACCATTCAAGGAATTGCCATCATCCAACGCATCGGTCGCCTGGCGCCAGGCACCCCTACAATTGTTGTCGCTTGTACCGCACCACACCGGGATACCGGGGTATTCGAAGCGGCCCGCTACGGAATTGATCGCTTGAAGGAAATCATTCCCATCTGGAAAAAGGAAGTAGGGGAAAATGGGGAAGAGTGGATCGAGGGGAAATATATCCCAAAACCGGGCGAATGAATAATTCCGATACCATCCAGAACAGGCAATCACCATGATAAACAAAAACAATCCCTTTCGACTGGAAACAAAACGATTAATCGTACGTCCTTTCTGTGAGGATGATCTCGATATTTTCCTTGCCTATCGGAACGATCCAGATGTGGCTCGATATCAAGGCTGGGATCTTCCTTATCCACGAGAGAAGGCGATCGAGTTCATTGATGAAATGAAAAATAAAAACCCCTCCGAACCCGAGGGCTGGTATCAGGCGGCAATTGTCATCAAGGAATCCGGCGAGTTCATCGGTGATGCAGCCTTTTTCATTAAAAAAGATGAGAACCGGAAAGCATATATCGGTTGTACCATCATGCAGAAATACTGGCGAAAAGGCTATGGTATTGAGGTTACACACCGGTTACTGTCTCACCTGTTCGATGATCTCAAGATGCACCGCGTCGTCGCCGAGACAGATGTTGAAAATTTTGCGTCCTACTCCACGCTTGAACGGCTCGGATTTCGTCGTGAAGCACATCTCATTGAAAATATCTGGTTTAAAGGGGGATGGGCTAGCGAATACCATTACGCCATGTTGGAGCGCGAGTGGGAGACGTTAAAATCCGCCTGGCAGTAATCCGTAAATACACGCCTCATAAAAAAGGAATACAAAGGTAAAATGTGGATATGATCTCCGCAGACCTGCCCCTGATTGACCTGCACCGGCATCTTGACGGAAATATCCGGCTGCAAACCATTCTCGATCTCGGATTCAAACACAACATCCCGTTACCTGCCCGGGATCTAGAGTCTCTGCGACCCCATGTTCAAATCACCGATCCCAAGGAAGGGATCATGGACTTCATTGCCAAGTTTAAGTGGCCAATGACTGTCCTGGTGGATGCGGATGCCTGCCGACGGGTAGCCTACGAAAACATCGAAGATGCAAAGCGGGAGGGAATTGACTATATCGAGCTGCGCTTCAGTCCCTGGTTCATGGCAGAGACTCACTCACTCAATCCCACCGAAGTGACTGAAGCAGTAGTAGATGGTGTGGAAGCGGGCGTAAGGGACTTCGGCATATCCTGCAACCTGATTGGAATCATCAGTCGTACGTACGGTCCGGTAATCTGCAACAAGGAACTGGACTCGTTATTAACCCAACGTGACCACATCATAGCGCTCGACCTGGCAGGTGATGAAGCAAAATTTCCGGGCGGATTATTCCTGAAACACTTCAAACGAGCACGAGACGCAGGCTGGAAGTTCACCGTCCATGCCGGCGAAGCGGATGGAGCACACAGCATCTGGCAGGCGCTCCATGAAATCGGGACAACACGTCTTGGTCATGCGATCCGTGCTGTAGAAGACCCGGCGCTGCTGGATTATATGGTCGAGCACGACATAGGTGTCGAATGCAACCTGACCAGCAACGTTCAAACCAGTTGTGTGCCGGATTATCCCAGTCATCCAATAAAATTGTTTTTGGATCTTGGCATTCCAGCCACAATCAATACAGACGACCCAGGCATCAGTGGGATCGATCTTCCTTATGAATACAATGTCGCTGCACCCAAGGCGCGGTTATCCAAGGGGGAAATCAGGCAGGCACAAGAGAATGCATTGACAATTGCTTTTTTATCAGAGGAAGAGAAAACCGAATTGAAACGCAAGAAACAGGGTTGATATTATTTCCAGCCACGCTCCCCACGCAAAGGGACAAAAGCCACTCCAATATCACTCCGGCATTTCAATACACCATTTTCCTTCCGCCAAATTTCCAAAACCTGATACCCCCCACCACCAACAGGCAGGACAAGTCTGCCGCCCTCCGCAAGTTGAGCCAACAGCTCCTGAGGTACGGATGGAGCAGCAGCGGTGACGAGGATTCCGTCATAAGGCGCATCTGAAGGCAAGCCCAGAGAGCCGTCTGCCAGGTGACAGTGTACGTTCTGATAACCTAATCCATTAAGAAGGTTTTCCGCCCGCTTATATAACGCAGGAATCATCTCAACAGTGTGAACATCCTTCCCCATTTGTGACAAAATTGCCGCCTGATAACCCGATCCTGTGCCAACTTCCAGTATATGCTCATCTCCATTCAATTCCAGAAGGTTGGTCATCAATGCCACTATGTAAGGTTGGGAAATCGTTTGATCAAAACCAATTGGAAGGGGTCCATCATCGTAGGCATAATGACGATATTCCCGGGGTATAAATAAATGCCGTGGAACTGATCTGAATGCAGCCAAGAGTCGCACATCGATCAAGCCGCGACGCTCGATTTGCTCCTGCACCATCCTGGTTCGATCGGACGCATACTCATCCATAACCGATGAAAGTGTACGCCGGATTGGATAAGCTGTCTACAGGGATGGGATGATTTTTATTTTCCCCACCCATATTAAAAACAGGATTCATCCAAAAGTCCAAATCACTTTTATGATACACTTGTTCTATGACTGACCTTATCGCAATTGACATAGAAACCACGGGATTGGACAATGAACGCGATGCCATCATTGAAATAGGTGCAGTGCGTTTTAGCGGGAAACGTGTCGAGGATGAGTTTTCGACGCTTATCAACCCCAATCGTCATATCCCGGAATTTATTATCTGGCTTGACGGGGATCGATGATTTAATGGTCCGCCAAGCACCCCGGATCAGGGATATTACACACGAACTGGAAGCCTTTGTAGGCAATTCCCCTGTGATCGGGCATAATATCCGCTTTGACCTTGGATTCCTCCAAAAATCCGGGGTTCTGGAACTGAACCATGTAATTGACACCTACACCCTGGCATCCATCTTGATGCCTTCAGCCAGTCGATACAACCTTGGAGCACTGGGTCAACAGCTTGGCATCCTGCTCCCTGCCACCCACCGCGCGTTGGATGACGCGAAAGTCACCCACGCGGTTTATGAACGCCTGCTGGAAATGGCTCATGATCTCCCGCTGGAGCTGGTACAGGAGATCGTCAGGCATGGCGAGCCATTGGATTGGGATGCAGGATACTTCTTTGAACAGGTATTGCGCACAATATCCCGCGAGGGAGTGCACGCGAAGAAGGTTCGTGGCAGGCAGGTTAAGGCGCTGGAAGAAGACGAACAGGATAAATACCCTCCTCTAAAAAGAATTGATGACCCCAAGCCTCTTGACGAAGAGGAGGTGGCAGCGATCCTGGATTACGGCGGTCCATTTTCAGAATACTTCGATAGCTACGAACATCGTCCGGAACAGGTGGCGATGCTGCGCTCGGTGTCGAACTCACTATCCTATGGAAGACATATGCTTATCGAAGCAGGAACGGGCGTTGGTAAATCATTTGCTTATCTGGTGCCTGCTGCATACTTCGCCACGCTGAACAACACGCGCGTTGTGGTGTCGACGAATACCATCAATCTGCAGGATCAACTGATCAAAAAGGATATTCCTGCCCTGCGGGAAGCACTTGGGTTGGATGTGCGCGCCGCAGTACTAAAAGGGCGAGCCAACTATCTTTGCCCGCGTCGCCTCCACAACATACGTCATTTTGGTCCAGGCAACGCAGATGAGTTGAGAGTGCTGGCAAAAATACTCGTATGGGGTTTGGAAAACCAGAGTGGTGACCGTAACGAGCTCAACCTTACAGGACCGGCAGAACGCGACGCGTGGATGAAATTATCCGCAGAAGATGATGCCTGCACGACCGAGACGTGCGTTGCAAAGGAGAATGGCAGCTGCGCCTTCCATCGAGCCAAGACCGCCGCCCAGAATGCCCATATCCTGGTGGTTAACCACGCCTTGTTGTTATCGGATATTGCGACGGGCAGTAAAGTACTACCCGAATACGACTACTTGATCGTGGATGAGGCGCACCACCTGGAATCAGCAACCACCAACGCGCTCTCGTTCAAATTGACGCAATTCGACATGATCCGCTTGTTGAAAGAAATTGGGAACGCCGGCTCCGGCACGCTTGGGCATTTATTATCAGTGATAGGGTCGACGATTCGTCCTTCCGACCGCGCAACCCTGGGACAAAAAGTGGAACATGCCACCACCCAGGCATTCCGCCTTGAGCAGCTGACTTACGAATTTTTTACCACATTAAGCCAGTTCGCATCATCGCAACGCGAAGGTCAGCCGCAAAGCAATTATGCCTGGCAATCACGCATCCTGCCAGCCACGCGCAATTTGTCTGAATGGGAAGAGGTTGAGATGATTTGGGGGCAGACGAGTGAGACAATGAGACATCTTCTCAAATCGCTTGAAAACCTTTACAAGATCGCAGGCGATTTATATGGTGATGGATTTGAAGAAGTTGAAGCGCCGATGGGTGATCTGGGCAACATCATCCGCAGGATGACAGAGACGCACAACAACTTAACAGGGCTTGTTCTGGATCCATCAGCCTCAACTGTCTACTGGATCGAGGTCAAACCCAAGGATGAACGCCTCTCCCTGAATGCCGCCCCACTCCATGTTGGCGGGTTAATCACTGAGCACATCTGGAACCAAAAAAATGCGGTTGTCCTGGCGTCTGCCACCATGACAACCCACGGAGAATTCAATTATCTTCGCAATCGCCTTGGGGCGGAAATGGCTGATGAATTGGCTTTGGGAAGCCCTTTTGATTACGAGAGTTCCACCTTGTTATTTGTTGGCAACGACATGCCTGAACCAAATCAAACCAATTACGAGCATACCGATCAACCGGGCTATTATTTCCACTGCCAAGGCAACAGGCGGACGGATGTTGGTCTTATTTACTTCGTACGCTGCTTTAAAGCGCGCGGCTCTGGGGATTACTGCACCCCTTGCACGCGAGAACATCTTCTGTGTTGGAGCAGGGCGAAGGTGCATCCGCGAACACCCTGCTCGAGTCATTTAAATCGACTGAAAGGGCGGTACTGCTTGGGACAAAATCGTTCTGGGAAGGCGTCGACGTGCCAGGCGAAGCACTTTCAGTAGTTGTCATCACCAAATTGCCCTTTGATGTGCCGACTGATCCATTAATTGCAGCACGCTCTGAGACATATGAAGATCCTTTCAATGAGTATTATCTTCCCGAAGCCATTCTGAAATTTCGCCAGGGCTTTGGACGACTGATCCGCACACAATCCGATCGTGGTGTTGTAGTTATCCTGGATAAGCGGGTTCTTACAAAACAATATGGGAGATTGTTCCTGGAGTCGTTGCCGCAATGCACTTTGCGGATATCGCCTATGGCAAATCTGGCAAAAGAAGCCGGCAAGTGGCTTGGTGTATGAAATAAATGGATAAAAGGACACCCTCTCGGGGGTAGAGGGTGTCCTTTTGTCTACTTCTTTTTATTTGACTTAACCGGTGGTTTTTCCTTCTTTTTAGAGGCGGGTCTTCGGACCTGATCGCTTTTTCGACGATTGACAGGTTTACCCATATCCGAAGCAACAGGAACGGGCTGTAACTCCAGAGGTTTCTCTGCGATATACGCTTCTCTCAGATTGACTGGCTTAACCTGACTCCGCACTCGCAGATTTAGCATCTCGACGAGAACGGAAAAGCCCATGGCGAAGTAGATATAACCTTTCGGAATATGTTGATGCAATCCCTCCACGACCAGAGTAAAGCCGATCAATAACAGGAAACTTAATGCCAGGATTTTGATCGTGGGATGTTTTTCCACAAATCCACTGAGGGGTCCTGCGACAAAGATCATCACACCAGCAGCAAGGACTACCGCAATGATCATGATCTCAATGTGTTCCACCATGCCCACGGCAGTAATGACCGAATCAAGTGAGAAGACCACATCGAGTAGCATGATCTGGATGATGACACTTGCAAAGGATGCTGAAACTTTCGCAGATGCAGCACCTTCCTGTCCTTCAAGTTTATCGTGAATTTCATGGGTGCTTTTCCAGAGCAGGAAGACGCCTCCCGCAATCAAGACCAGGTCACGACCAGAAATGCCAATGTCAAAACCCGGTACCTTGAAAAGCGGATCTTCCAGGCTGATGATCCAGGAAAGAGATAGCAAGCAACAGGATGCGCGTGATCACTGCAAGCATGATACCTGTTGTGCGGGCACGCGGTTGATCATGCAGGCGGAAGTTTTCCTGAGAGGATGGAAATAAAAATTACATTATCCACGCCAAGCACCAATTCCAGTGCGATCAGCGTGACGAAGGCGATCCATGATTTCGGGTCAGCGAGCCATTCCATAGTTATCTCCTGAATAGAATTCCCAAATTTTAACAGTTTTTGAGGGTTTTGAGAGTCGAATATAACAAGAAAAACTCGGAGACTCATCAGTCTCCGAGTTTTCGTCACTCCAATCTTTGACTACTTGATCTTGAACATCTGCGTCAATTTCATCGCCAGGTTCAGGTCACCAGTCAGTTTGAACTTGCCCTGCATGAAGGCTTGCATCCCGTCAAGTTCGCCCGTGAAGATCTTGACATAATCAGCCGAATCGGCAGTGAGGGTCATCTTGGGTGAAGGATGGACTCCTTGAGCGACTATCGCACTTTGCCATCTTTGATCACGGCGTACCATTCACCGGCTTCTGCGCCTGTGAATTTGAACTGGATGGCGGCATCCAGCCCTGCGCTTTTTCGGGGAGGAACGCGCCAGGCATTTTGGACATGAGAGTTCAGCGACTGTGAGAGGCATTTGATTTCTCCTTTTGGTTTGTGTCAGGGACGGGTCAATGATACCCGCCCGCTATTGAATTTTATTGCAAATTTTCAAAGATCGCCGCCGCACCCATGCCGCCGCCGATGCACATGGTGACCATGCCATATTTTGACTTGCGGCGTCCCATTTCGTAGATCAACTGCGTGGTCAGTTTTGAGCCTGTGCATCCCAGCGGATGACCCAGGGCGATCGCGCCGCCATTGACATTGACCTTGCTCTCGTCAAGTTCCAGTGTGCGGATGACCGCCAGCGATTGCGCGGCAAAGGCTTCATTCAATTCTATCAGGTCAATATCGTTCAGGTTCAAGCCCGCCAATTTCAATGCCTTCGGGATGGCAGCGATCGGACCAATGCCCATCAATTCCGGCGGGACGCCGCCGACTGCGAAGGAAACAAATCGTGCCAGCGGATTAAGCCCCAACTGTGCAGCCTGTCTCCGCAGACATGACCATCACCGCCGCCGCGCCATCCGACATCTGCGAGGAGTTGCCTGCGGTGACCGTGCCGCCTTCCTTGAAGGCAGGCTTGAGTTTGGCAAGCGCTTCCATGGTCGTATCGCCGCGCGGACCTTCATCCCGCTTCACGGTGAAGTTTCTTCTTGACGGCTTTTCCGTCCACATACTCGATCACTTCCACATCGATCGGAACCAGTTCCGGGTCGAAGAGTCCAGAGTTCAACAGCCTGCGCGGCTTTCTGGTGACTCTTGAGCGAGAACTCATCCTGGTCTTCGCGGCTGATGCCATATTTCACCGAGACGTTTTCTGCGGTGAGTCCCATGTTGGTGTAATAATGCGGCAGGTCCTGTGCGAAGTGCGGATTGGGCGAAAACTTATAGCCCATCATCGGCACCATGCGTCATGGATTCCACGCCGCCTGCGATGCCAATTTCGATCTCACCTGACTTGATGGCATTAGCAACATGCGCAATGGACTGCACGCCCGATGAACAATAGCGATTGATCGTCTCAGCAGGGACAGTATCAGGCAAGACCCGCGCGCAAGGCGATCATGCGCGCCATGTTCATGCCCTGCTCGCCTTCGGGGAAGGCACAGCCAAAGACCACATCTTCGATTTCCGCAGGGTCAAGATTCGGCGTCCGCTTGAGCAATTCCTGGATCACGGTAGCCGCCATTTCATCGGGACGAACCGTGGCAAGTCCTCCGCGTTTGGCTTTTCCAACAGGAGTTCGTACAGCGCTAACGATAACTGCTTCTTTCATAGTTATCTCCTTCGTTCAAAGTTGGAACGTTCACATCGTTTAACTTTCTAATTCCTCAACGGCTTCCCCGTCTGCAACAATGATTCCACATGCGCGCCTGCGTCTTTTCTTCACCGCAACAGCGACAGGAACGCTTCGCGTTCCAGGTCGAGGATGTATTGCTCGCTCACCCATTGCGGCTTGGTCAACTCGCCGCCAGCCATCACGTACGCCAGTTTCGTGGCGATGTGTGATCGTATTCGGTGATGTACTTGCCTTCCTTGAACACCACGCGCCGATCTTCATCGCGCCAGTACATATCACGCCCTGCGGCATAGATCAGTTCAGGCGCAGGCGGATTATATCCCGCCGCAGACCATGTGCAGGACTTCGCTTCTTGGCTTCGGTGAGCAGGTGATCGCGGTTCATCACGATCCGATCTGCCGGACCCAGGATCCCCATGCCGCGCGCTTCTTCTGCAGCTGGTGGCAACCTTGGCCTGTCCAATTTGCAGGAAGGCACGCTGCAAGTAGGGAAAGACTTCGGCATTCTCGATTCGCATGACAGGGTTGACAATGCGGCGCATATATTCCTTCGTGCCGCCGCCCGCAGGGATGACACCCGCGCCGAGTTCAACCAGACCGATATAGGTTTCCGCCGCAGCAACCACGCGCGAGGCGTGCATGGTGACCTCACAGCCGCCGCCGAGAGCCAGCCCCGCAGGAGCAACGACGACAGGCTTCGGGAAGTAGCGCATGCGCATGTTCATATCTTGCAGTTTGCGGACCGCGCCATCGAGCATATCCCACATGCCCTGCTGCGCGCCGACCACCACCATGAACAGGTTCGCGCCCGCGCTGAAGTTATCCGCTTCATTGCCGATCACCAAGCCCATCGAAATCATTTTCCAGCCGGTCAAGTGCTTCGGCGGTCATATTCAAAGATATCGTCATCCAGCGCGTTCATCTTGGTGTGGAATTCAACCAGCGCCACGCCATCGCCGATGTCAAACAGCGACGCGCCCGCATTCTCAGCTGATCACCTTCTTTGTGCCTCTGAAATCCTTCAAGAAGACAATGCCTTCGGGCTGTTTGAATTTCACATATTTCTTCTTGGACACATCATACACGCCGACCTTGTTCGCCGTTCTTGTATTGATAGAACGTCTCACACGCCAGCCTTCAAGCATTTCATCCACCCACTTCGCAGGCGGGATATCCTGCGGCCTTCATCTGCTTGACGGTTTCCTTCACGCCGAGCATGTCCCAGGTCTCGAATGGACCTGCTTCGTGCATGAAACCCCAGCGGACGGCATCGTCAATCGGCTTGACGGTATCTGCAACTTCAGGGATGATGGATGGAGGCATACTGGAAACCTTGATAGGTCAACGCCTTGACCAGCTTCGCCGCCTTGTCATCCGCACCCAACATGACCTTCAGCCTGTCACCCAGACCCTTCGACATCCTTCGCCGCCTTGACCGAGTCAAAGCGCGGCTTGTCGGCGGGACATGTTCCAGCGTGTTCAAATCCAGCGATCAGAATTCCTTCTTGCCATCTCGCATCGCGCACTTCCTTGTAGAAACCGACTTTGGTTTTATTGCCAAGCCACTTGCGTTCGAGCATGGTGTCCATCAATTTGTTCGGCGCTTCGGCTCCGAGATATTCCTGCCCAAGTTTGTCATGCGGGATCAACGGCGCGAGATTCTTGCCGACATGATCCCACACATCCACCCCGACCAGGTCGATCAGCCGGAAGGTTGCGGTCTTCGGACGACCGATCAGCGGACCAGTGAGCGCAGTCCACTTCATCCACGGTGTAGCCGTTCTTCAGGATGAAATCCATGCCAAACGCGCCCGTTCCGAAGGCAACGCGGTTGCCGATGAAGTTGGGCGTGTCCTTGCACAAGCACAATGCCCTTGCCCAGACGATATTCGCCGAACCAGGACAATGAACTCGATCACTTCCTTAGCGGTATCCGCGGTGGGGATGATCTCCAGCAGTTTCAAATAGCGCGGCGGATTGAAGAAATGCGTGCCAAGGAAATGCTGCTTGAAATTCCTTCGAGCGACCTTCGGCAATATCCTTGACGGGAATGCCGGAAGTGTTGGTGGAGACAATCGCATTCGGCTTGCGGACTTCGTCGATGCGGGTCATCAAATCCTGCTTGATCTTCAGGTTCTCGACGATGGCTTCGCAGATCCAGTCCGCTTCGGCAACGACGCCAAAATCATCTTCGAGGTTGCCAAGCTTGACCAGCGTTCTTCAAGTCCATGCAGACATCAGGTTGGCAGGCTTGGCTTTCAGACAGCGATCCCAGCCTTCGTTGACAATCTTATTGCGCGCCGTCTTGTTCATCCGCAGGCGCATCCTTTGGAACGATATCCAGCAATGTCACAGGCACACCCGCATTGGCAAGATGAGCCGCAATCGCCGCGCCCATTGTCCCAGAGCCAATGACGACTGCTTTGTGAATGTGATATTTCATAGTGTCTCTCCTTTATGGACAAGTTGGGAATTGGCAGACCGATTTCATTGCAATATCGAATCTGCCAATTCACCACATTACCTCAATTCCGCTCCCGCTATATCCCAAAATCTGCCGCGCCACCACCAGGCGGTTGATCTGCCCTGTGCCTTCGTAGATATCGGTGATCTTGGCATCGCGGAACCATTTCTCGAGCAGGAACTCGCGGCTGTAGCCAAGCGGACCCAGGATCTCGACAGCTTTCTGCGTGATCTTCGTGCACCACATCGCCAGCCTTGACCTTGCTCATCGAGGACTCAAGCGCGTTCGGCTTTTTGATTGTCCGCCATCCAGACCGCCTTGAGCACCATCAGCCAGGCGGACTTGAGCATGATCTCCATGTCGATCACATCGCGCTCGATGGAGGTCAATTTCTGGCGCGGCAACCCATAGCGGATCTGGACTCCCTTCTCGGCCAGTTTTTCCTTCAGGAATTCCAGAGCGGCTCGCGCCACGCCGAGACCTGAAGCGGCCACAAGAGGCCGGGTGGCATCGAAGGTTGCCATCGCGCCCTTGAAGCCGGTTGTTGTCTTCTCAACGGTTGGGCTGCCGAGAATGTTATCGTAACGGAACGCGCGCATCCACCAGCGAGATCGAGGCCGTATCACTGACACGGATGCCCAGCTTGTGCTCGAGCTTGGTGACCTGTACACCAGGCGTCCCGGCTTCAACAACAAAGGCGCGCATCCCCGCGCGTCCCGCCGATGGATCGATCGTTGCCCAGACGACGATAAATCCTTTGCCAAGTTTTTCGTACTCGGTGAACGATTTATCGCCGCCTGTGACAAAGATCTTCTCGCCGTTGATGCACCCATTCATTGGTCTTTTCATCCAGAACGGCGCGTGTGCGGATGGCAGGATGTATCCGAACCTGCGCCTGCTTCGGTCATGCACATGGCAGCAAAGGTGGGTTTTTCTTCGACAAAACGTGCCAGGAATTTGGCTTTCTGCTCGGGCGTCCTGCGGCTTGGACAGCCGCCGCGCCCAAGTCCACCGCCCGGGGTGATGAGGTACATGCCCACATCGCCCCAGGAGAGCATCTCGATCTGGGAAGCCAGGATTTGATAGGCAATCGGCGGGCGTTTCTCCTTCTCCTTCTCCTCACCTTCATTGCCTTCTTTTCCTTTGGAGCCAAGTGACCCGACGCCCATGGCTTTCATGGCAGTGTGCATGAACTCGATATAATCCCAGGGAATCTCGTGCTCGTGCTCGTCGAAATAGCGCGACTGTGAGCGCATCATCTCTTCAGCAACAGTTTTCAACACGACATCTGTGATTGCAGTGCAATCGGTTTTGGTGCTTCAAATTCAATGGTCATGTCAATTTCTCCTTCCTACTACACAATCGCCAATCCGGTAAACATGGCAAAGCCGCGGCCATTGCGCATCCACATCTCGACAGGATGCTCGCGGATATAGCCATGCCCGCCAAGGATCTGCACGGCGCGGTCGGTGACCATCATCGCCATGTCGGCTGCGCCTGTGGAGGCGAGATAGGCTTCGTTGAAGGCATCTTCCTTGCCCGTGTCCAATTTCCAGGCGGCTTCCCAGGTCAGCAAGCGGATGGCTTCGATCTCGGTCGCCATTTCGGCGAGCATGAAGGCAATCGCCTGTTTCTGGGCGATCTTCACGCCAAAGGCTTCACGCTCCTTGGCATAATCGACGCGAATATTCAAAAGCAGCCTTCGCCACACCGACAGCGGCTGCGGCGGTGGCAACGCGCATCGAAGCCAGGACGCGTTCAAAGTCAAGACCTGAAGCGCCTCCTATCCGGTTTGAAATAGGGACCTTGACGTTTTCGAATTTAACACGGTACATCGGGAGCGCGTTAAGTCTCATCAACTTTTCGCTTTCTTCGCCAATGATCAGACCGGCTGTGCCCTTCCGGACGATAAAGCCCTGCGTCACACCATCCAGATCAGCATAAACGAGCATCGCCTCGGCTTCCTTTGCAAATAGGACAAAAGCCTTCTCGCCATTGATGATGTAATCACTTCCCTGGAGCACCGCGTCGTCTTGAGCGCGAGTGGATCGAAGTCGAAAGCAAATTCGATCAGCGCAGCAGTGTAGGGAACCCAGTTGCCCTCAATGATCTTTGGCAGGTATTCCTGCTTTTGCTCCTCGGTCCCGCATAGCAAAATCGGCATGGCAAACAGACCGGGTGCACCGATCGCCATGGCACCCGCCAGGTCGCCAAATGCCAGCTCTTCGACCGCCAGGACGCCTGTCACTGCAGAACGCTCACCAAAACCGCCATATGCTTCGGGGATGGATGCCTGCAGGACACCCAATTCCCATCCCTTGCCGATCAACTTTGGAGGCAGGGATTTTTCCTCCTCCGCTTCCCGCGCCGCAGGTCGCAGGTCGTTGATCGCATATTTCCCCACCGCTTCGATCAACATTTTTTGCTCTTCATTTGGTTCAAATGAGTACATAAGCCTTCTCCTTTGGTATTAATTCCGTCACGGGGACGGATTTGGCACAACGATACCGAATGACGGGGTAACCATCCCCGTCCTCAAGTTCGTCCAAATTACATATCTCCAGAAATCCACGCTGGTATAGATACTCCACATACGCGCCCATTTTTTCCTGAACGAGCAAAGAGTTATACCCACCGATCTCGCCATAGACCAATTTACAAACATTTGCAACGGTATTCGGCTCTGAAAATCCTTCAAGCGTCTGTTTGAGGCGCTGGGATATGTGCTCCCTGATCCCGGCTATTCGATCCTTCAGATTGGAGATGGGGGCATCATGCCCACTGAGGACGATGCGGTCGTTTCCAGCCCAGGATTCAAAACGGACAAGTGAGACCAGGTAGTGGTTCAAGCCCAGGAACGGCGTCAGCTCCTCGGGGGATTGATGCGGAGTGACCCCTTCAACTATGAGGTCACCGCAAAAGACGATATCATCCAACCGGATGGCAACATGTCCGGGGCAATGACCGGGAACATGCAGCATCTCGAAGGGACCAAGGTTGGTTTGGATAGCATCAAATGTGAAATCGATTTTTACAGATTTATAGAATGCCTTGGTGAAGCGATACATTTGAAGTAGATTGCCACGCACCTCCTCCCGAACCCCCCATTGTTTTAGGAACATGTCCAGTCGTCGACCCATGACCGCCAGCCGTTCTTCGTGGTGCGCAACGGTTTGGAAGTCCAGCTCGTGGATGCCGATCCGGGCTTTTGTTAGATCACGGATGCGAACAAGCCCTCCAAAATGATCGATATGACCATGTGTGATAAGGATATGTGTGAGATCCGGAAAACCAGCGGACCTTCCCATCATTGCCCCTGCTCGCTCCATTCCCCGTTGCAATGATGCGTGGCTTAGCTCGCTGCCGGAACCACTATCGATCAATACAAGCATATCCGCTGCTTGAACCAAGTAAACGTACGCAAAGAAATTTGGAAATGCTTCAACCGGGATGGCGAATACCTGTGCACCTCGCGAAGTCTCAAATACCTGAAAAGTATGGAGCTTAGTCATTGATCGCTTCCAAAGAATCCATCATTTGGAAACCAACAAACCCTTATATAGCAAATCTACATAACTGTCGGCTATCTGAGATATGGGGAGATCACCCTTGGGACGATACCAGGTGATGGTCCAATTGAGAATTCCAAGCAAAGCACGGGCAGTCAAGGCTGTATCCAGACAGGAAAACACGCCTGATTCGACCCCTTCGGCAATAACATCCTTCCATAATTTCTCAAATTTATCGCGGTTGGGAATATGGCGGGTGTGCTGTTTTGGTTCCAGCGAGCGATGCTCGAACAGGAGTACGGAGGCGAGGTCAACGTTCTCAGCCATCAACCGGAGATAGGTATGGATCATATCGCCCAGTTTTTTATCCGCGGGATCAGAACCCACTGCAAGTGTTTCAATCTGAACAGTCAGCACGGCAAGAGCACGGTCGAGCAGGGCGAGCAGTATCTCCTGCTTGCTGGCAATATGATGATAAAGACTGGCTTTTTGTAATTTGACAGCTTCAGCAATATCTGCCATGGAGGCAGCATGGAACCCCTTTTTCCGAATCACCTGGGCAGCAGCGTCGAGAATGGCTTCACGTGTCATGAATGCTCCCTACCGACCGGTCGGTAGGGTTATTATACCCGCCATCTGGAAGGAGTCAAGAGGCAGGCTTGCCGGATGGGGATTTTGCCTGTATGCTTGAACTGCCATGAAATCGAAAAAGTGCGCATACCTTGCGATATTCGGTGTTTTATCCATCCTTGCAGCATGGCAATATTTCTTCCACGACCTGCCAGATGTGGACACCATTAATGAGCACCTGATCCAGCCGTCCCTGCGGGTGACCGACCGGAACGGGCAATTGCTTTATGATTTCCTGCCCGCCGAGAGTGGGAGACATGCAACATTATCATTCTATTTCCATACCACAATGTCTGAAGGATGCCACCATCGCAGTGGAGGATAAAAACTTCCGCGCCAATCCAGGCGTGGATATTGAAGGCGTACTGCGTGCATTGTGGATCAATCTGCAGGGTGGAGAAACCCTGGCTGGCGGAAGTACCATCACACAGCAAGTGGCACGCAACCTGCTTCTGACCGATGAGCTTGGCACACGCTCATTTCGACGCAAGGTTCGTGAGATCGTGCTGGCATGGCAAATGTCGAATCGGCTTTCCAAGGATGAAATCCTCGGGCTCTACCTCAACCAAACCTATTATGGCGGAATGGCATACGGCGTGGAGGCAGCCTCACAAACATTTCTTGGAAAACCGGCAACAGAACTCACCTTATCCGAATGCGCCTTGCTGGCAGGTTTACCCCAGTCGCCCGGCGTCTACAACCCATTTACCAACCCTGCCAGGGCGCGCGAACGTCAACTGGTAGTTCTCGGTTTAATGGAAAAAAGCCATTACATCACCGCTGAGGAACGCGCGCTGGCGGAGGAAATGCCGCTCCACTATACTGAAACACCATATCCGATCGAGGCGCCGCACTATGTATGGATGGTTAGAACCGGGATCGATTTGCTTTATAGCTCTGAAAACCTGGACCCAACACAAAGCCTGATCGTTCGAACAGCCCTTGACCTGAATATTCAACAGATCGCGGAAGACGCGATCGCACGCCAACTGGCGGAGTATCGGGAACGCTCGCCCGACCAGAATGTTAACAACGCCGCGGTCGTTGTTCTCGATCCGGCGACAGGCGAGATCCTGGCCATGGTCGGCAGCGCCGATTACTTTAATGAATCGATCGATGGAGCTGTGGATATGGCTCTGGCACTCCGCCAGCCGGGATCAGCATTCAAACCTTTCCTATATGCCCAAGCCCTCGACCCGCAAGGAGCAACTCACTGGACAGCAGCTACACCAATGCTGGATGTAAGCACCACATTCCCCACCCACGAAGGCACAGCATACACGCCAAAGAATTATGATGGTCGTGAGCATGGACTTGTCCCGGTCCGGCAGGCACTCGCATCGTCCCTTAACATCCCGGCAGTACTCACCCTCCAACAGGTCGGAATTGCGAACACCATCCACTTTGCCGAACAACTTGGAATCACCTCCCTTGGCGACCCGGACGAATACGATCTATCATTGTCTTTGGGCGGCGGGCAAATGTCCCTGCTCGAGTTGACGGGTGCGTATGCAGTACTGGCAAATGATGGGATTGTGACGAATCATCCCATCATCCTGGAGATACGGGATGCGAATGGAAGCCTGCTTTATGAACCTGAAGAAAATACATCCCATCAGGTTATCGACAGCCGCGTTACCTGGTTAATAAGCGACATTCTGAGCGATGACGAGTCACGCCGGCTTGGTTTTGGGGTGAATTCGACGCTCAAGATCGACCGCCCAGCGGCAGTCAAGACAGGTACCACGACCAACTTCCATGACAACTGGACGATCGGATATACCCCTGACATCGTGGTTGGTGTATGGGTGGGGAACAGCGATTACACGGCTATGAAAGACGTGACGGGACTGACAGGGGCGGCACCGATATGGCACGAGATCATCCGCAAGATACTGGAGGGGAAAACCAGGAGGGAATTCGAGCGACCGGAAGGATTGATCCAACTGGAGGTCTGTGCGCTTTCGGGTCTTCTTCCAACAGAGTATTGTGACCACACCAGAATGGAATGGTTCATCACAGGGACAGAACCATCAGATCCGGACAACATTTACAAACAAGTGACCATTGACACATTAACGGGCGCACTTGCGGACGACAGCACGCCGCCCCTACGCCAGGGAACAAGAATTGTCCTGGACCTGCCCATCACCGCACTCCCCTGGGCACGCTCGCAAGGTTTACCTCTGCTGGCAGATATTCCGGGGGCTGGTGAAGACACGACACAACCACAAATAACCCTGGTCTCTCCCAGAGAAGGGACGACCTACCGTGTCGACCCATCTTTTGATCCATCCGCCCAAAAAATACTAATAGAAGTAGTGGCAGGAGTGGGAATCGAAGAAATCACGATTTGGGTGGACGGAGTACCCCTGGCGACTTTGACAGATCCACCCTACCAGGAATGGTGGCAATTGATACCCGGTGAACACCGGTTTTGGGCAACAGCAAAGCTGGTGAATGGAGAAACGGTGACGAGTTCAAGTGGTTGTTATAAATGTCGGGCAGTAAGTTATTCCTCGTCCCCACCGTTATATTTGTCACCCATTCTCCAATACTACACGCATAAACACATCCACCACTTTCGGATCAAACTGTTTCCCGCTCTCGCTGCGGATATAATCGCCGGCTTTATCCCGTGACCAGCCTTTGTGATACGGGCGTTCGTTTATCAGCGCGTCCCAAACATCCACGACCGCGAACAAACGGGCGGCGATGGGAATCTCCTCTCCCTTCAACCCATGAGGATAACCCGTACCATCCCATTTTTCGTGATGACTACAAGGTATGTCCAAGGCAGGCTGCAGATAAGCGATGGGTGAAAGCATCTGGTGTGCATATAACGGGTGATTGCAGATGATCTCCCGTTCAGAGTCCGTCAATCTGCCGGGTTTATGCAGAATCGCATCCGGCACCCCCAATTTACCCATATCGTGAAGCAAGGCACCGCGCCGAATATGAACTAAATCATCCTCGTGCAAACCATAGGCACGCGCCAGGCGAATGGTCAGATCCGCGACCCGCTCTGAATGTCCTTCCGTATCCCGATCACGCAAATCGAGAGCGCGTGACCAGCCTGCAATGGTGGCATCATAAGCAAGACCCAGTTCAGCGCGAGAGCGTTCGACATCCCGGAACATCTGCGCATTATTAATGGCTATGGCAGCATGGGAGGCGGTCACATACAAAATCGCTTCATCCTGCTCCCCAAATAATCCCTGGCGCTTATTAACCGCCTCCAGGACACCTATTGAGCGTTCCTTGACCAACATGGGAACACCCACGAGGGAGCGGACATGAAAGTCAACATGTTCCGAAGGGAGTAAAAAATGGCGGGCATTCCCTTCCAATGCGTTCAGAAGTATGGGACGGTTCTCGCGAAAAATCCTGCCGGCAAGGCTGGAATCAAGAGGAACAGGAATCTCAGCCAATTTTTTGGAATCGGAACCAGTAGCAGCAGCAAAATACAAACGTGCCTGCTTTTCGTCATATAAAAGAATGGAGGCAGCCTCACATACCAACAATTCGCAGGCTGTATTTGTAACGAGTTGGAGCAAGGCGTCCAAGTCGAGCGTGGAATTCAGGGTGACACTCAATTCCACCAGGCGTGAAAGCCAGCGATTTCGCTGTTCGAGCTCTTCAAGTGTGTTCGTCACTATTACAGTGTACTCATTTTTTAAGGATTTTCAACAATCAACTTCGAAAATGAGAACCCCGTATTGGTACAAATACGGGGTTCCATGAATAGAGCCAACCGGTCAATTAAGATTTCACGGTTTTACGATAAAAATCGAACCTTCGCCACGACCATAAACATCCGGGAAATAGAATTCCGAAGCGGTAGTGGGAATGACATTGAATGTCCCGGCAGTGGCAGCCCGAGCAAGGTAGGTGAATATGTAGGTCCCTGCGGGGAGGTAATCGGCAGATAGGACGACCTTCTCATCCCTCAGTTCCGTATGAGTGAAGAACCACCAACCCCAGCCGCGACGGGCGAAATCAAGAACGCTGTACTTTTGGGGGACCTGTGCGTCGGTGAGGATTGAGGAATCCACTGCTTCCAACCCGGCAGGCAGGGGATCATTGACCACCACATAATACAAGGCGGCAGGCGCAACAATTGTCACTCGCACACGGACAAGTTCACCGCGTTTGATCTCGGTAATTGGATTCTTTGCATCATCCAGAGTGAAATACTGACGTGAAACCGCAATGCCACGATCGAGAGGCTTTACAGACTCCACCGGCAACTCAGCATTGAGATAAGCCGTGTAATACAGGTTTCCGACACCCGCTCCGCGTGCAACGACCAGGTAATTCACCTGCCCGGTCAACTCTTGCCCGGTAATACTCACATGAACAGGCTTGGTCAGATTCCCGGAGTCGACCAGTCCCTGCGCAAGGGATTTCCCATTCAAACCGACAGCATAGGAATAATTGGATTCAAATTCCTTTGACGTCGTGAGCCAGTCCGTCAAGGCGAGCAAGGTCCAGGCAGTTTCCTGCGTGGAACCCCAGCCATTGGAACGGCGATGCGCCATCAACCAGCGGACCGCATCAACGGTGAGGACAGATTCGGGCTGTATGCGTACAAAGGCATCCAAAACGATGGCGGTCGTTCGGAGGTCAGTGTTCCAGTTCCAGTAATCCGTTTCACCCTCCTCCCAATGCGCACCAGAAGATGACAGAACAACCCTGGTGGTCAGATCCGACATGAGGGTCTTAATACGCGTACCTTCGGGATTATCAATGAAAAATGCCTGGGCAAGATAAGCCTCTCCGTATACGCCAAGATGTGCGCGGTTATCATATAAATTCTGCGCGATGGAGGATTGGAATTTCCCTGCACGGGCAAGCACATAAGTTACAAAAGCGGTGCGGTTGTACAATCCTTCCGAGTCATTCGCCTCGAGACTGTGCAGGTTTTCCTGGAGGTACTCCAATCCACTGGTGTAAACGTCCCGACTGACCGAATAACCAGCCTCACTCGCTTCGATCAGACCCAGCATGACATAAGCAGAAACCTGAAGGTCACTCCGATCCCCATCCCACCAGTTCCAACCCCCGTCATATATCTGGCGGGAATAGATACGTTGTAAAGCGGAATTAATCTGCTTATCGAGCCTGGCACGCATCTCAGCAGAAGGCTGCCCGGCGAGGTCAAGGGCGCGGACCGCGGCGACATTTGGGAGGAACCGGGAGATGGTCTGCTCCATGCACAGGTATTCGAAATCCTCGAGATAGGTCAAACCACCGACCATGGAAGCCGCAAGTGATGGCGAGAGTTCAACATTGACCGTCGCATCCTTATATGGCATGGTAGCAGGCAGTTGAATGGCTTCGGTTACGGAATTCGCATCCCGCAAGATACCCGATGTGCCGATGGTCTCCGAGACATGGAAGGTATACACGGGGATTCCCCGACCTTCCAATGTACCGATGGCTGGCTTGGCAAAATCCTGGTATTTTCCGCCAACAGCACTAACCGTGAAATCAACACGTTCCACGCCACTCCTGACAACCACATCCCAGGTCACATAAGCCTGCTGACCGGAACCCACAGTGATTGTCTGCGCGGCAGGGGATTTTAACTCCACTCCCTGTGCATCAAGTGTGACCTGAACATTAATGGATTCTTTCGTGTTGTTGTGGACGGTCGCACCAACACGGGCGGTGTCATCCACAACAAAGAATCGCGGGGATTGCATATTCACAAGCAGCGGCTTGCTGCTGACCAGTTCATGGATCGCCTCACCTACGAGGGAATCCGCGGTGACAGCACGGGCTTTCATTTGCCAGGTGGTGAGGTTTTCAGGAAGAGTTACCGTGACAGTAGCCTCACCGCTACGATCGGTTTCCACCTGCGCTTCATAATAGGCAGTGTCGCGGAAATCCTGTCGAATTGTCATCACCCCAAGATCGCCCTCGCCTTTACCGCCGCCGCCACTACCACCAGCCAGGCCATCTGCCATGGCTTTGCGATAATTTTCGTTGAAGTCATCCGCACTAAGTACTATGCCAAGCGAAGTCACCACGCTGAGCGCGCGTTCTGGATAGAAGGAGGTAAGGATCGGGCTCGAATTATCAGGTGCGAGAGCAAGCACCGCCTTATCAACAAGCGCGAGAGAAACTTCCGCCTGGACAGGCTTGCCGGCGTAATCCTTGACAGTCACTGTATAAGTTATCTTTTCGTTCGGTCCAGCCAACTCTTTATCGGTTTTTATACTCACATCCAATTGCTGCTGTGCCAGGTCCACATTCAGACGGGTCATGCCCACCTTGAAATCGGGCGCTGACTTATCATCCGCTCCCTTGATAACCACCACAGATACATAAGCAACCGGCGCCATCTCCTTTTCAACAGGCAATTCATATATCGTGCTATTGCCTTTGAGAAGAACCACTTCCTGTTTGTAGATGTGCCCACGTTCGTATGTGACCAAAGCGTAATGCTCCCCTTCGAAGGGTTGTGCGATCAGCAATTTGGCGGTTTCGCCCACCGAGTACGATTCCTTATCAGCGACCAGTTTAAAGCTCCGGTCATTGGTTTGCTGCCATGGGATATACCCTTTTCCAGCCACCCAGATAAAGCTTGACGACTGCTGATTGTTGCCTTTTTCATCCTGTACCTTGACAATGGCTTTATATACACCGCCAGATAGGAGGAATAAATGAGACAGACGCAAAACCATCTTTATCAGTGACCACCTTTATGCCTGTCTCGATCGGAATATCCTTGACATTCGTCACCCAGCGCAAAGTGCCCTGTTTGTCCTTCTCCTGGACGCTGTACCACTCGCGACGCACAATATCCACGGTAAGTTCCTGATCGGCAACTGGCAGGGAGTCCCAGTCCAGTACAACCAGGTCAAAAACAGATGGCAATCCTTCAATACCGACGTAGCTTTGCGAGCGAATCCCCGCGTAAACCAGGCTGGGATGAATGTGAACGCTCGTGCTCCCGCTTACAAGATTACCGCCCACATCTGTCACATTTGCCGAAAATGTCACCCGGCTGCCGTTAGTGTGCTTACCCAGGGTTCCGATCTGAGAGAGTTCAAGGTGACCCTGCTTGTCAAGGACGCCTTCACCCTCGTCAACGAGCTGAGTTCCGGTGCCGGTACCGTAGTCGTAATCATCATAGTTGTAATCCGAGAAGGAATAACTTGAATACGTTGAAACAGGATGAAAATCCTCCGAGGCTGCGATCAGGAACCACTTAACATCCGCGCCACCAACAAATCCACCCGAATAATAGGTCGCATCCAGCGACAAGTTGTAGCCACTCCCGCCCAGGATGTCATCCAGGCTGGATGCAGCGGTCACCTGGAATTCGGGCTTACGATACTCCGCCACCCGGAAAGAATGGTAGGCAAATGAAAATTCGTCTTCCCTGGCGAGCTTGACACTGATGTCATAAGAACCCAGTGAGACATCCGAGCCAAGGTGGAAGACATCCGCAAAGGTACCCATATCATTTACTGACAATTCCTTCTCGTACACGGTTTCGCCTTCGAAACCAATCGTGACATAGACTGAATCCGCATCTGGCAGGGAATAGTGCAGGTCGTCGTTTTGGCGGAGGATGCCCTTGAAGAAGACATCCTGATTCGGACGGTAGATCGGGCGTTCCGTATAAACAAATGCGAATGGCGCATTGACTGCCGTCCAATAGTCCTGCTGTATGCCGAAGTCCCAGGCGGAGACACCGCTGCCCCATGACTGGGCGGTAAAGGCAAGGTGTTCGTTATCCTCGGTTCGGGCATAATATGGATGCGAAAGGTCATCAGCATACGCCAATCCATCCTTGTTCGTCGTAGCTTTTCCAACCTGTTTCCCCTTCACATCATAGAAAAACACATCCACACTCTTAATAGGCTTTCCTGTCTCCAGATCCGTCAGCCAGACAAGCGATTCGCTTTCGGTTGTTTTCAAGGTCATGTTGTCAGTGGCAACAATAATTGGCGCACCTTGCAGAAAAGCAGAATCATACTTGAGCGGTTGGGCGTTTAAACCCAGGAAATAGTATCCCGGTGCGAGTGGTTTTCCCAGATCATCCCGCATGTCAAATTCAACATTCTGCTGGGTATTCGGATCCACTCCAAGGTCCGGAATCCAGGTACGGAGCACCTCACCCCGCGGATCGAAATCCTGGTATGACACTTCGTTGCGCTGAAGGCGGATGAACTCGTCCGCTGTTAACTTGTACAGCTCGATCCTGGCTGAATCCAGATTGGTGTACTGAAAGAAGAAGGTCTGCAAACCCTGCGCCCGATAGATCAGGGTCTGCGGGACAACCAGATTGGCATTTGGATACATCTCGCCGGTTTTGAACTTAAATGAATATTCACTTTGAATCCTGTTACCATAAATATCTTCCATCCCCGGAAGCAGACGAACAATGTAATCGGTCGAAGGCTCAAGACCAATGATATTCAGTTCCCAGTCATATTCGTTGTAATAGTAATTCAGCTCATCTTCCGGCTCAGGTGAAATCTTCACCCGGCTTTTCAATGTATCAAAATCCATGGGAGAACTGAACGAAATGGTTATCCATGGATTAAAAAAGTCCTGCTTCGAATTTGGCAGAGGTGTCACGCTTTCAATACGCGGAAGAGGAATGGTGGAGAAACGGAAAGTCAATCCCTCCAGAAGCGGACTGCCATCCTGCGCAAGGGCGGATTTATCAAGATTGAGTTCGTAGTAATTTAATACTTGATACCGATCAACCGGCTCAATCGTTAATATGGTGGATTCGTCGTTCCATTTGTACCTTGTCGAGACCGATCCATTGGTCTCGCGATTCTTCAGCGATACCGCTTCCTCGGTGGAAATGCGATCCATGGGTTGGAGAAACGTCACGATGAATGCCTGATCGAGCAGGACATTATCAATGTCCATCTTCGGATTGGTCTCACCATTCTTCAGGGAGAGAAAATCTATACGGGGAGCCCGCGTTGTAAATTTCCAGACGTAGGATTCGTTTAGCGGCATGCCAAGGGAATCGATCAACCCGGCATCCACGCTCACCATGTAATTGGTTCCACTGGCAAGCATTTTTTCAGGCTGAAAGACATAGACTGAGGAACTGACCCATTCACCCGTTCCTTCCACCCCGGGTTGAATCGTTAATGGCTGAGGCAGATCAGCCTGTTCCTCAGCAATTACCAACGAGACAACGGGGCGATTAAAAATAACAGTAATCGTGGTGGACAGGTCCACCTCTGCGGCGTCTGGCGCCGGGAATACCTGTCCAACTGCCAGCGATTCAACAGTTTGAAACTCGCGGCGAATCTCTTCCAACAGGGTAACCCCCTCTCGCACTGGCGGCAGAAGTTGAAAGAATTGCGACATACCGGGAGGCTGGGGCAAGTTGATCACCCGGTTGGAACCTAAGGGTGCGTTCATCCGGCCAGGTTATCGAGCCATTGACAGGACTCCCATCTGCATTAAAAAACGTGAATGCTGAAGCCGTTGCCGAGGTGTCCATATCCTGATCAAATACCAGGTCGATGGTTGGCTCGAGCAGAAGACGCTCACCTTCCATGGGTATTTGACCCACGAGGTGCGGAGCTTCCGATGGAACCGGGAGAACCGGCAGTTGCTCCTGGGTGAGTGTTGCTTTTCCACAGGAAGAGAGAATGAAGGATAGGATGACAATTGATGCAAAAATCTTTTTCATGGCACACCTCATGCAATAGTATGCACCCGGTTGAGATGCAAGTCAAGCAACGGTTAATGGACGAGGGAATTACCAAGGTTGTTCCAAGAAAAAATGATGCCAGGAGCCTGGGTATTAAACAAAAAGCCCGATCTCATAAGAGAACGGGCTTTCAGATCAGGAAATTTCAGGATCCACACGCGGAGTTTTTTCTCACGCCGGGCTTTTAACCACTCTATACCGATCGGAACAACAGAGATAAGAATTATGGCAACGATGACAAATTCAAAATTTTCCCGCACAAACGGGATGTTCCCAAAGAAATAACCGGCAAACAGGAAGATCGCCACCCAGGTAATACCACCGATGAAATTATACGAGATGAAATACCCATAGGACATGTGTCCAATGCCCGCCACGAAAGGCGCAAAGGTGCGGATGATGGGAACAAAACGCGCCAGGAAGATGGTCTTGCCGCCATGTTTCTCAAAAAAGGCGTGTGTCTTGTCGAGATATTCCTTCTTGATCCACTTGATGTTGTAGGCACGGTTACCGAGATAGTGACCAATCCAGTAGTTGACTGTGTCACCAGCTATCGCGGCAACCATCAACAGGATGGCGAGCAACCAGACATTCAGAGCGCCAAGGGCTGCGAATGTGCCGGCAGCGAAGATGAGCGAATCACCGGGCAGGAACGGCGTGACGACAAAGCCCGTCTCCATGAAGATGACAAAAAACAACAGACCATAGGTCCATACGCCGTATTGGCTGATGATTTCGGCAAGATATGTATCGAGGTGAAGGAAAAGGTCAACTAGAAATTTGATAGTGTCCATTAGTCTCTCTCAGGATGGGATGCAGGCGGGCATTATACCGCGTTCTGTAGACGCTTTTTGGTAATTACGGTATTACGACCAGATGTTTATTATGAACGAGGAGGCAGGTGGATCAGCCAGTCCGCAAAAATGAGGAAGACGAGCGCGCCAATAATTTCCATCCCTAAATTCAGCGATCCAACCGGGAAAAGAATCCAACCGCGCCAAATCCCAACCATGTGACCGGCAACAAAACCAAATATGCTCATTATGAGATAAACGATCAAATGACTAGCCCCCCCATTCCGGATGACATTGTAAAGAGCACCAAGGAAAAGAGCAATTAGAAGAGCGATAAGGAGAGATGGCGTGGACATGGTGATCATCGTTTATTGGTTATTGTACAGGGTTTTAGTATAAATTCAGTAACAGGATCATGCTATTATACATTACTCCTATTCATGACTACGCGCAATATTCAAGCAATCAATCCGCCTCCAATTACTTCATCCCCAATATAGAATACCGCTGCTTGACCAGGGGTAACGTCCCGCGGCAGGCGATTCAAATTGAACTTCAACCCATCCGTCCTGAAGTGGGATCACATTTGCAGGCACGGGACGGGCAGTGTAGCGAATCTTCACCATGGCGTGGAATGAAGCTGGCGGCACCTCCCCGCTCACCCAGTTGACACCCTTCACCTTGAGCTCGCGTGTGCCAAGTTCATCTTCCGCACCTACCACGAGAGTATTTTCAACGATAGACTTTGAAATAACATATAAGCGGAACAGGCGAGGCGATGCCAAGTCCCTTCCGCTGACCGATGGTGTAATTCGCCAATCCACAATGCTTGCCCAGCACTTTTCCCTGAGGTGTGACAATATCGCCAGGCTGATTAATGTGCGGCGCATTTCGCTGCAGGAAATTGCGATAATCTTCCCCTGCCAGAAAACAAAGATCCTGACTGTCAGCGCGGGAGGCGGTCGGCAAGCCAAAGGATTCGGCAATTTGGCGGATCTCGGATTTTGGATATTCTCCCACAGGGAAGAAGGCTCGCTGCAGTTTGTCCTGTGTCAAGACATGCAATACATAGGATTGATCCTTCGTCTCATCCACAGAACGCAACAAGCGAATTCTCCCATCTTCCGTTTTACGTGTTCGGGCATAATGACCGGTTGCCAAATGCTCCGCGCCAAGAGCAAGGGCACGATCCAGGAGGAATTCCCAGCGGATGGTTCGATTACACACAAGACATGGATTGGGGGTTTCGCCAGCCGCGTATCCATCCAGGAAATACTGAACTACAGTCTTCCGGAACACATCCTTCGCGTCCACTACATAAAATGGGATGTCCAACTTTGCCGCAACCCGGCGCGCCTGCATCATCGAGTTGGGTGTGCAACAACGGTTTGAGTCCTCTTTGCCCGGTTCAGACCAAAGGCGGAGCATCATCCCAATCACCTCATAGCCCTGCTGTTTTAACAGGGCTGCGGCTACTGAGGAGTCCACACCTCCGGACATGGCAACGACAACTTTTTGCATGGAATTACCGAACGAGTTTACAAATTGGAATCACTTCAACGATCGCGCTTTGCTTACCAGGGAAGGCAGTTCCTGTAGAAATGCATCAATGTGCCCGGGCGTAGAGTCCTTTCCAAGAGTGATCCGCAGGGAACCAAGAGCCCAATCGCGGGAGATACCCAAGGAAGTGATGACTTCACTCGGCTCGGGATTGCCAGTCTTGCAAGCAGATCCCGATGAGCAGGCAAACCCGGCAGAGTCAAGGAGCTGCAACAGGAAGTTCCCATCCACGTCTTTGAATACAAATGACGCATGGTTGGGCAGACGCTCGCGAGGATGCCCCGTCAATATTGAATCGGGAATATTTTCCAGGATGGCACCAATGAGCCTGTCACGCAGCGGCATTACATGGGATGTTCTTTGGAGACGCTCTTCCTTTGCCAGCCGCAACGCCTCGGCAAAGCCAACAATGTACGGAACATTCTGGGTGCCGGCACGCAGCCCAAACTCCTGTCCACCCCCGGTAAGATGCGGCAGAAGTTGGGTCCCTTTACGAACATAGAGCGCACCGACTCCTTTTGGACCATAAAATTTATGGGCGCCGAGAGAAAGGAGATCCACTCCAAGCTTTTGAACATCCACATCCAAATATGCTGCGGCTTGGACTGCATCCGTGTGGAATAAAATCCCCTTTTCATGGCAAATTGCCGCCAATTCCTTGATGGGATTTATGGTACCAATCTCATTATTGGCAAGCATGATCGATGCCAGTTCCGCCCCTTCACGCGCAGCCTGTTGCATAGCACCTGTAGTGACCATGCCATGCTCATCCACTGGCAGCCAAGCAAGCCGGACGTCATACTCCTTCTGCAACTGGGCGGCTGTTTTGCTGACCGCGTGATGCTCGAGGTGGGAGGTAATCAGCCGGGGACGATCCTGTCCACGCCGGGCAAGCAAAGCTCCGCGCAGGGCAAGATTATCCGATTCCGAACCGCATGAGGTGAAAATGATCTCGTCCGGCTCGCAGTTCAGAACTGAGGCGACTGTCTCGCGCGCGGAATCAACAGCGGCTTCAGCGATTTGCCCATAACGATGAACGGAGGATGGATTCCCGAATGAATTGCCAAAGTAAGGCAGCATCACGTCCAGGACGCGCGCATCCACCGGTGTTGTTGCAGCATAGTCAAGATAAATCGATTTGGACATAAGCGGGTTAATTATACCCTCTTGGTAACAACGGGATTAAATCGTGGCAAGAAATATGATAATTCTGGATCTTCCAGCTATAGTGCAGCGATCGGGCATGTCATTATTCGGGCACTACGATATAATCGTTTTGTTACCATTTTCTCAGGAGAAAATACATGGCATTTAAAATCACTTTTGGCACAGACGGCTGGCGAGGGGCAATAGCAGAAGATTACACATTCGATAATGTCCGCCGATGCACCCAGGGTTTTGCCAATTACCTACTTAACCAGAACAAAGCCGGACAATGGGTTATCGTAGGATACGATAAACGCTTTGGAAGTGAGCATTTTGCCTTGGCGGTTGCCGAGGTGCTGGCTGGTAATGGATTAAAGGTATATCTAACAGACGGCGCAACCCCCACACCGGTCATAGCCTACGCAGTCGTGGACAAGAAAGCGGTTGGGGCTGTCAATATCACTGCCAGCCACAATCCACCCACAGATAATGGATTCAAGGTGCGAAATGAGACAGGCGGCGCGATTGATCCGGATGGTCTGAAGGAAATAGAGTCGGGCATCCCCGATTCAGTCGAAAATGTCAAACGCAAATCCCATACCGAGGCACGTGCGGCTGGCGAAATCGTGGTATTTGATGCCGCCACCCCTTACATCGAGCATCTTACGAGGGACGGACTGATCGACCTGCAACCCATCAAAGATGCAGGGTTGACTGTCATGGTGGATGCCATGTGGGGTAATGGTGCGGGTTGGTTCACACGTTTACTTTCAGGTGGTAAAACCCGCGTGATTGAGATCCATAACACTCGAAACCCATCCTTCCCCGAGATGAAACGCCCGGAACCCATCCAGCCGAACATAGATGTGGGTTTGAAGGCAACCGTTGACAACAAGGCGGATGTCCTTTTGATCACAGATGGTGACGCGGACCGATGCGGCATCGGCGACGAGAAGGGGCAATTCGTCAATCAACTGCGTGTGTATGCACTACTGGCTTATTACCTGCTGGAAATCCGCGGTGAGCGCGGCGATATTGTGAAAACACTATCCACAACAAAGATGCTCAACAAACTGGGCGAAATCTATGGCGTGCCTGTCCATGAGACCGGAGTTGGATTTAAGTACGTAGCACCGAAGATGACCGAGACCAATGCACTGATGGGAGGAGAAGAATCCGGCGGTTATGCTTTCCGCGGCAATGTCCCCGAACGCGATGGGATCCTGGCGGGGCTTTACATGCTGGATTTCATGGTTAGAACAGGCAAGAAACCCACCGAATTGCTGAAAGACTTGTTCGCCAAGGTCGGCGGAGAGTATTTCTATGACCGCATCGACAGCCCGTTTAGCGGAGAACAAGCCGCACGCAAGAAGATAATCCTGGACGCCAATCCCAGGACGCTCGGCGGATTGAAGGTCACCGAGCTGGTGACCGTGGATGGATTCCAATTCCATCTTGAGGATGGCGGTTGGATGCTGATTCGATTCAGCGGTACCGAGCCTATCCTGCGTGTCTATTGCGAGACGCGACACAAGGATAAGGTGCAGGCAATCCTGCAAGATGGATTAAAGGTGGCAGGAATAAAATAAATATAAACCGCCAGAGGCAACCTCTGGCGGTTCTTTTTCACGCGCGCTTGCGACGCGTCACCCAAAATACTCCGCCCACCAGAGGCAGAAGAACAGCCGTAGAACCACAGATCGGATTTTTAACGGCTGTTCCCTCTGGAGTTACGGGCACCCCAGGCTCGATGGATTCGATTGTTGCTGTCGGAGGAGGAATTACCGTAGGGGATGGTAATGCCGTCTCAGTTGGATGCAACCATGGTGTCGGAGGAAGCGGAGTGGCTGTCAGACCCAGGAAAATGAAATCATCCCCATTCATCTGAACGGCTTCGGGCACCGAATAACTGATTTCTTCAAGCAGATCGCGAGCCTGTTGAGTATCAGGATCAATCATCAATGCAGTCTGGAGGTGTGTCAGGATAGTGGGCAAAAAACCTTCAGGGTCACCTTTTCCTGACAGGCGGATATGGAAATAGTAATATGACCAAAGCAGGTCGGCATAACCGAAATGCCAAACGGGATCTTCGGGAAGAAGGTCAAGGCATGTTTCATAAGCTGTCCGGCTTAATTGGAACATCTCAAGTCCCGCAGCGTCTTCACGCAAGTAACCTTTTGGCATGCGGACAATTTCCTTATAGGCTTTGCCAAGCCTTCCCCAAGCTTCCCCATCTCTGGGGTTTTGCGTAACCGTCCTGGTCTCCTTCAAAACTGATTCCCACAGGGAGGGAGCAACAAGGAGAACTTGAACATTCTCCTTCCAGGTCGGCTCCAGGTCTTCGAAATGCCAACGGACTTCCTTCCCGCTCAAAACACCTCCTGGGGTAGGAGACCCATACCCGGCATAATCCGCGTCCTTCACGCCGACGTTTTTCTCACTCACTTCATACGGGAAACGCACAATCACATCCGCAACCCCTATCGTGCCGAACCAACCCGCCCCGGTTTCAAGAACATATCTGAAGGCTTCGTATGGATAATATCCATACCCGCTGACCGTATAAACAATTTCAATGGTCACATCCTGTGAGGGAGGAAAGGTCACCTCAAAGACTGCCCAGGGAATTTCCGGTTGTTCCTGATAGGAAGGTCCTTCTGTTGCAAGGAAGGGTTGGAGTTCGCGATGATCTGGAACAGTTCTCCCATTGACCTTAACGGTTATATCCTGGATCTCCGGGAAATTTCCAAATCCATCCGAATTGCCGTCGAAGAAGGTCAGGGGGAAACGCGCCTGCATTACCTCTTCCGCGGTGCCAAGATTGCGCATGGTAAATGTGGCGTTTGTCCTTGCAATCGCATTCCTGGAGTCAGCAGGGTCTTCAGAAACCGTTAGAATGACCGTCTCTGCCAGCATGCGTACCTGCGTGGATTCAGTCCCAGGTGCCAGATTTGAACCTGGAGGAGTCTCTGGTGGGGCAACGTCTGCGCGAGCTGAACCAACTGAACCCAAAGAGAGAACAGTGATGAAAATGACAGCAATACCAGACATTATCTTTTTCATGGGAGCCTCATTATTTTTACTATATCATTTATTTGATGAGTGTCAATCAATTATCCCCAACTACAAGGCTGATATAATTTCACCGCCATGCATCTGACCGATACGCATTGTCATCTGGATTTCAACAAGTTTGATACTGATCGCCAGGCTGTAATCGCGCGGCAAAAGCCGCCGGGGTGGTCCGCATGCTTGTTCCCGGGATCGAAGTCGAATCAAGCCGCAAAGCGGTCCGCCTGGCAGAATCAGATGAAAGCATCCGCGCTTCAGTGGGATACCATCCAACCGACCTGGACAAGTTTTCCCTAACGGCTTTTTCCGAGATCCAATCCCTCGCTAAACACCCGAGAGTGGTTGCAATTGGGGAGATCGGACTGGATTATTACTGGGTTAAGGATGATCAAAAGCGGCAAGTACAACAGGAAGTACTCAAACAACAACTTTCTTTTGCCGCACAGATAAAAAAGCCGGCTATCATCCACATGAGGGAAGAAAAAGACGCCTGGTATGGCGACGCATCCAAAGATCTGCTGGGAATCCTAGCAGAGTGGCGTAATGGATTAACACAGGAAAACAACCCCCTCCTGGATAAACCGGGGGTCCTTCATTCCTTCAATGGGACCCTGGAAACCGCCCAAGAGGTGATAAAAATGGGTTTTTTCATTGGCGTAACCGGTCCTGTCACTTATAAAAATGCGGAAGAAAAACGAAGAATTATCCAAAAACTTCCTCTTGAACGGCTTCTCCTGGAAACTGATGCCCCTTTTCTGACACCTGTTCCACACCGTGGAAAACGCAATGAACCTGCCTTTGTTCGTGAAATTGCTGATAAAATTGCAGAATTGAAATCCATAAAACTGGAAGAAGTCGCTGCTGTAACAACTGCAAATGCGGTACGGCTTTTCCTGTGGTGAAATGTGAACAACGCAACATTTTTTATCCCCGTAAAAGAACAAATACTACTGGTCGAAGATCGGATGCGTTCCCAGGGTGCGGAATGCAACCAGGATCTACGAGCCGCCATCGAGCATTTATTGACTGCGGGCGGAAAGCGAATCCGTCCCACCCTTGTCCTTCTCGTTGGGAAAATGTTGGGGGGAAATCCGGAGGTGCTGGTTACACTTGGTGCGGCTGTGGAACTGCTCCATACAGCCACCCTGGTTCACGATGACCTGATTGACGGGGCACTGCTGCGGCGGGGAGCAGAGACCATCAATGCCCGCTGGTCATCGGCTGCCACAGTGCTGACAGGCGATTTCCTATTTGCGCGAGCCGCCAAACTGGCTGCAGAAACAGATAACAGCGAACTCATGAGGTCCTTTGCCAATACGCTGGCGACCATCGTGAACGGGGAGCTGACACAATTATTCTCCGCACGCGGCTTAATCAACAGGGAAAATTATTACCAGCGCATTTACGCAAAAACCGCGTCTCTGTTCGAAATGTCAACCCAGGCGGCGGGCATGATCTCCATTGTTAACAAGGAAACCATCGAGCATATCCGGAAATTTGGATATGAAATCGGGATGGCATTCCAGATCGTTGACGATCTCCTCGATTTCACGGGCGAGCAGGCAACAATTGGCAAACCAATCGGTTCAGACCTGTTACAGGGACTCGTGACACTGCCGGCAATCTATTTTGCAGAGATGAATCCTGACAACCCTGATGTCCGATCTCTGGCAGCAGGAGGCTGGGGAGATGCCGAACGGATGGCGCGCCTTGTCCAGTTGATCCGCGGAAGTGACGCGATCCAAATATCCATGCGGGAAGCGGAACAGGCTGTGGAGCGCGCCATAACCCATTTGAAGCCGTTTAAGGAAAACCTGGAACATACTGCGCTCGAAGACCTGGCAAGATATGTGGTGGATCGAAGGATCTAGTATGAATACCCCCCGCAAACCTTTCCGATTAAATGTCGGCTTTATTGTTAACAACGATGTCGGTTTCAGCACTGATTTCCCCTTCGAGTTTGAAAAGATCAAGGTTTCGGAAGATCTTGTTCTTCATAATTTTCTCGGCAATGCAAATATAGGGCGAACTCCTCAGGGATTACTTCTTACCGGGCAATTCGAGGCGTCGCTCAAATTGGAGTGTGCACGATGTCTGATGGAATTTGATCAGACCGTTCATTGGGATATAACCGAGTTATTTGCATTCACCGAGAAATCGATGACAGACTCGGGATTACTCCTGCCAGACGATGCACAAATCGACCTTACGCCGATGATGCGGGATTATGCGCTCCTTGAAGTGCCCATCCGCCCGATATGTAAACCGGATTGTAAAGGTCTCTGTTCAACGTGCGGGCAGGATCTGAATAAAAAGGATTGCGGTCATAGAACCGATTCTGATGATTCCCCATTCTCCGTGCTCAAAGAACTATTAAGAACAAACCTGATGCTTGAAATTGGAACCCCCCAATTTCCATTGACAAACCCCACCCATCCGCCTAAAATATCGCCCATGACCAACAAGGCATTATTCAACACGGTGACAATGACCATGATCATGACTGGCATGTTCCATAAGAAGATCTCGGATCGCGCCTGGAAAGCACGATAAGCCTGATACCTTAAGGATGATAGGCTGTCCAGTTCGCGGGCAGCCTTTTCTTTTTTCCACCAATTAAAGAATTCAGGTTTTTCTTTGTTGTCGATCGAAAAATAATCACGGAGTCCTGTATGAAAGAGAAAATTCTGATCGCCATTGCCTGGCCGTATGCCAATGCAGAATTACATGTCGGTAACCTAACCGGCTCACATCTCCCTGGAGACATAACCGCGCGTTACCATCGTCTGAAGGGGAACGATGTATTGATGGTCAGCGGGACGGACTCGCATGGAACACCGGTCACACTTGCAGCTGACAAGGAAGGCAAGCCCGTTGAGGAAGTTTACATGAGGTACCACAACGGGTTTATAGAGCTGTTTAAAAAATTCGGAATTACCTATGACCTGTACACAACAACCCATACCGAAAACCATTTCAAGGTTTCCCAGAGCATGTTCCTGGCTTTGAAAAAGAATGGTTATCTTTTCTCACAGGTCAGCAAACAATGGTATTCCCCCAAAGCAAAACGATTTCTCCCTGATCGGTACGTGGAGGGAACCTGTTATATTTGCGGTTATGAGGGAGCCCGTTCCGATCAATGTGACAGGTGCGGTAATGTCCTTGAGCCCGAAAAATTGATCCAACCCCACGCAAAGACGGGGGACGGTGCCATGGAATTACGGGATACGGAACATTATTATCTTGACCTTTCAAAACTCGAGCCGGAGGTCAAGAAGTTCCTGGGTGACCGCTCCGACTATATGCGTGATACGGTCATCGGGGAATCATTACGGAAAATAGAATCAGAGGGCTTAAAGCCACGTTCCATCACCCGCGATCTTGATTGGGGAATCCCCGTCCCGTTGGATGGCTGGGAGGGAAAATGCCTGTATGTATGGATCGAAGCGGTTGTAGGCTACCTTTCCGCGGCAATTGAGTGGGGCAGGTTATCGGGACAGAAGGATGCGTGGCGGGAGTGGTGGGCGGATCCTTCCTCAAAACATTTCTACTTCCAGGGCAAGGATAACATTTTCTTCCACACCTCCATGTGGCCGGCGGAGTTAATGGGCGCAGGCGAGCAGTTCGCCGAAATCTTCGAGGAGGAAAAGTACACCCTGACCCTTCCTTATGATGTGCCCGCCAACCAGTTCATGAATCTTGAAGGGCAAAAAATCAGCGGGTCAAGGAATTGGGCGGTTTGGGGACGCGACGCGTTGACCCGATATGACCCGGATGCCCTCCGCTACTACCTCACGATCAACATGCCCGAGAACAAGGACAGCGATTGGGACTGGTCCGAGTTCGTGACACGGAATAACAACGAACTGGTTGCCACCTGGGGAAATCTGGCAAACCGGGTGCTGGCGTTTTGTTACAAGAATTGGGAAGGAAGGGTGCCAGATATTGATGAAAGCTCGCTTTCTTCCGCAGACCTTGCGCTGCTGGCAACCATTGAAAATGGATTTAAAGTGGTTGGAACAGAACTTGAAGCGGTGCGCCTGCGATCAGCCATTGGTGAAGCGATGAAACTGGCAACTGCGGTCAATGTTTACCTGGATGCCAACGCACCCTGGTCAGCCATCAAAACAGATAAAGAAAGTGCATCAAGGACCGTATATACTGCACTAAGAGCCATCGACTCCCTCAAGGTTCTGTTTGCCCCGTTTTTGCCATTCACATGCGAAAAACTCCATACCTTCTTCAATTATGAGAAACCCCTCTTTGGCGAGCAATATACCGAGACTGTAACAGATTCTCTGGGTGAACACACAGTGCTGCGATATAGGAACAACGAGGGACAGCAGTGGAAAGCCGAGCGAGTTGCCCCCCGGGAAAAAGCTTAATCAACCCGGTCCCCTATTTAAAAAGTTGGACGAGAGTGTGGCAGAAGAGGAACGAGGCAGGTTGGGAAAATAGAAACAAACCGGATGTCCAATGGGCATCCGGTTTGTTTATACATTCAGGTGAGCTGGTCTTCCTAAAATTTCCCGATGTGCTTCCTCAATCTCCTCATATATCTTTTTTACTTCAAGTTTCATCTCCGCAGACACACCGGCTGTCTGCGGTATGAATTTCACAAGATCACGCGCCTGGCGGAACATATCCTTTACAACCGCGATATAGGTCAGATCATTCCGCCCAAGCTCGGCAGGTATGGGTATTTCATGGGCTTTGCGAATCAGGGCTCGGGCACGAATGATACGTTCAGCAGCAGGGATGAATTTGGACATACGACTGATCACTATTATATCTCCCATCTGCGGCTGATATACAATCCACCAAGGCACGGATGGCAAGGCAGCGAAAAAGAAGCATCCTGAAACCATCCAATAACAGGATGAACTTCACTTTCAGAATAATATCGGGATCAGTATAATAAGCAAATAGAGCCTCGACGCGCCCAATTTCAACAACAAAGGAGAGATACATGAAAGGCAATGAAAAAATAATAAAACTGCTGAATGATTTCCTGGCGGATGAACTAACGGCAATCAGTCAATATATAGTTCACTCGGAGATGTGTGCAAATTGGGGTTATGGAAAGCTTCATGAAAAAGCCGAGAAGCGCGCCATTGATGAGATGAAACACGCAGAGAAACTCATCGCCCGCATCCTCTTCCTGGAGGGGCTACCCATCGTCAGCAACTTGAAAAAGATGAACATAGGAGCCTCTGTCGAAGCCCAATTAAAGAATGACCTGGCGGCTGAGCAGGGCGCCATCCAGGCATATAATGAGGGCGTGGGACTATGTCTTGAAGTGGGTGACAACGGGTCTCGTGAATTGATCGATACCAACCTGCACGACGAGGAAGAACATCTGGATTGGCTGGAAGCCCAATTGGACCAGATCAACCAGATGGGACTGCAAAACTATCTCCTTGGACAGGCAGGGTCATAATGCGAGGAGCCGCCCAGCAGGCGGCTCCAATTTTTCCGCTTATTGTTGATTTAGCATTCGCTATATCCGCAAGCATAGCACTTGCGACAGCCCTCTTCATTTACCACAGCCGCCTGACCGCACTCAGGACATAGATCACCAATCCGCATCGGAGGGATATTTTCCACGGCCTCAGCCTCCAAGGTTGCATGGCCGCCATTACCACCGTTACCACCGTTGCCTTTCTCTTCCACGCCCAGACCGGCAACTCCTTCTTTCTCGCGCAGATAGTGGTCGAGAACCTGTCCAATACCATCAGGCAAGGACCTCACACGATTAGGACCAAACCCCAGCGATCTCCCGCCGCCGATGCCTGATAACTGACGGACAATTTCACGCATGCGCTCGGTTGGAAGGATGGGGCTGGCGATTCGCAGGATATAA
The DNA here is from genome assembly GCA_963823545.1 of uncultured Chloroflexia bacterium. Lineage (GTDB taxonomy): Bacteria > Chloroflexota > Anaerolineae > Anaerolineales > Villigracilaceae > Denitrolinea. The sequence continues at coordinate 44,911 of CAWGMC010000016.1, forward strand.
GAGATGAGCCTGCCGATCGCCTCTGAAACAGCCGCGGTCTCCGAACCCGCCTTGGAAGTATTGATAAAAGCCTCGAAAGGTTGATTGCCTCCATTTTCGTTGATCGTGATGAAGGCTTTTCCGACCGGTGTCTCGATGTTGAACGTTCGACCGGTCAATGCCCGGGGACGAGGCTTTTTTGTCTCGCGCCAGACGTGTGTTGCAGCCGCTTCAGGAGTTGAGGATCCGGCGGTGGGAGCTTTTTTATCGGCAGTCGCTTTTGTTTCCAAAACAACCTTTTCGCGTGAACCCACTACATACACAGTGATACCCTTGCAGCCCAATTCCCATGCCAGCATGTAGGCATTCGCAACATCGTGCTCCGTGGCGGTTTCGGGGAAGTTAACGGTCTTTGAAAGGGAATTGTCCACAAAGGTTTGCAGAGCCGCCTGCATTCGAACATGTTCCTCGGCTGTGATATCGGATGAAACCACAAATGTATTGCGCACTGATTGTGGTAATTCCGATATGTGCTGGCAGGAGCCCTTACTCATGACCTGTTCAACAATTTCCTGGCGCTTCTCCCCACCTAAACCAAGTTTCTTGAGGGCTTCGTCAAAGCGGGGGCTGGCATACGTTAATTTCAGGTCCTTGCCATGATCGTTCACGTGGCGGATATATGCCAGGGCGAAAACCGGTTCGCAACCATAACCCTCACAACCTGCAACGGTGGCAATCGTGCCGGTCGGCGCAACGGTGGTCTGCGCGGCATTGCGGATGCCATGCCGGAGGATTCCATCCACTATACCATCCCACTCAATACCAGGTCTGCCCCAATCATGTTGATATTCATCCAATGGTTGAGGGGGTTTCCACTTCAGGTCAGCTGGGTCATAAATGCTGCCTTCTATTGCCGGGAAGGAACCTCGTATCTCAGCCAATTCAATGCTGGTCTTCATCGCATGGTATCTGACAAACTCCATCACCTGGGCGCCGAACTCCTGCCCCTCTCTCGAACCATACCGCACGCCCGCGTGATACATCAGATCCGCAAGACCCATTATGCCAAGACCAATACGTCGAGCGCGGTGAGCGGCATCCTTTAATTGGGATACAGCCGGCACATAAGCATTGGCTTCAACAACATCATCCAGGAAACGTGTGGAACTAACCACGCTCTTTCGGAGCGATTCCCAATCAACCGTACCATCGGGACCGCAATGCTCGTTCAGATTCACGGATCCCAGGCAACAATTTTCGTAGGGTCCCAACCATTGTTCACCGCATGGATTGGTGGCTTCCAGCGGATATAAATGCGGTACAGGATTGCTGCGGTTGGCTGAATCCAGGAAAAGAACCCCGGGCTCGCCGTTGTGATGTGCCTGCTTGACGATCTTGTCAAACAAGTCCCGCGCTCTCACCCTGCCATATGAACGGATGGAAATGCCTGCCTTTTCCGCCTGCTCGAGAGTTCCGCTCCAGGAGCGATATTCCCTGGCGGCAACGTCTGGAAAGCGGAATTCCCAATCATCATCATTCTTGACAGCCTGCATGAAAGCGTCGGTGATGCCAACCGAGATGTTAAAGTTGGTAATCTGGTTCTCGTTCGTCTTGGATGTAATGAAGTCTTCCACATCCGGGTGATCCACACGCAATACGGCCATATTGGCACCACGCCGGGTGCCGCCCTGGGCGATTTCATCAAAGGCATGATCGTATACCCGCAGAAACCCGACTGGACCTGTTGCCTGTCCTGCTGATGATTTGACCAAACCGCCTTTTGGGCGAAGACGAGAGAAGGAGAAACCATTCCCCCCTCCCGTCTGCTGGATAAGAGCGGCGTCACGGAGGGTCTGAAAAATGCCGGCGCTGTCTCTTCCCATATCATCAGAAATGGGGAGAACAAAACAGGCAGCCAGTTGTCCCAACGGTGTTCCAGCCCCGGTGAAGGTTGGGGAATTGGGGAAAAACTTCTTACTGGTCAGCAATTGGTAATATTCGATGGCGCACGCATTTACATCACCTCCCCAGACTTCCTCAACCTTTGCTACATGATATGCAACCCGCCAAAACATCTCCTCGACGGTCTCCACCGGTCTACCGTCGTCACCGCGACGAACGTAACGCTTTACCAAAACCTGGCGCGAATTATCAGAAAGCTCCACCTTTGGCAAGCCACGCGGCATTGCGGGTGTTGGCAACAACCCCTGTCTGGTGGATAAACCTGATTTGACAACCATGGCAATTCTCCTGAGTATGTATTCGGATACACTGAACCAATAAAAAAAACCGACAGTACCCGCTTCGAAAGGAAGCGTATACTAATCGGGAACTAGCCTTCAAGCAGGCGGTTGATCTCGTTGCGAAGGGCGTGAAGATCATCGAGTCGCAAGTAAACTATGGCATAACGAATATAAGCAATCTGATCCATCTCCTTGAGACTACGCATGACAAGGTCACCCACCACGCGGGAAGAGACTTCAGACTTCCCCATTTTTTGCAGCTCTGATTCCACCTGCCCGATCATTCGCTCGATATCTGCTGCAGAAACGGGACGCTTGGCGCATGAAATTCGGATACCCCTTGCCAATTTCTCACGATCAAACTCCTCACGGGTTCCATCCTGTTTGATGATCAGAGGAGTGGAGAGGATGGGTCTTTCATAACTGCTAAATCGCTGTCCACATTTTAAACATTCACGGCGGCGGCGGATGCCTCCATGGCTATCATGAGAGGTATCCAATACTTTCGAGTCGTCGTTTTGACAGTAGGGACAGCGCATGGAAGTAATCCAATTTAGAACAAATGTAACCGCCATATATGGGAGCCGCTCGGTTAAAGCCCGTACATATATGGCAGATGATGTGGATTTTAGCATAAGTACATGCTGGTAACAAGAGATGATTTACCTTAAAATATCCACCGCCCAATCGTTTCACTGGATGGGGATTTGCCATTTTTATTGACCTACATTACACAAGAGAAAACCTCCAGAGAAATAAATATCCGCCGGGGCATAATTTACTCCAGCGGATATTTTTTCAGTTCTGAATATCCAAGATATGCTTGATTTATATTGCGCTCGAAACGAGAGGGATTTTGAGTTTTATTTCTTCCTGCCTTGAGCCGCGACGGCCGCGGCGGCTTTTGCCACCGCTTCCGCATCGCCAAGATAATAATGGCGAATCGGCTTTAGCTGTTCATCCAACTCATAAACCAGCGGGATGCCCGTTGGGATATTCAACTCGGTGATCTCGGCTTCACTGATATTGTCGAGGTATTTTACCAGGGCACGGATGCTATTTCCATGAGCGACCAACAGGATGCGTTTTCCAGATCGGATGACCGGTACGAGGGTTTCATGCCAATATGGCATAACGCGTTCGAGTGTAATTTTTAGAGACTCAGTGGATGGCAATTGCGCAGGGGGCAGACCTGCATAACGTGAATCAAAACGAGGATGGCGCTCGTCATCCAATTCCAGGGCGGGCGGCGGGGTATCATAACTTCGCCGCCAGATCTTTACCTGGGCTTCACCATATTTCTCGGCTGTTTCTGATTTATTCAATCCCTGTAATGCGCCATAATGACGCTCGTTTAGCTGCCAGGCACGGATCACAGGAATCCACTCCTGACCAAGTTCTTCGAGGGCAATCCACAGGGTCTTTATGGCGCGACGCAATACAGAGGTATATGCCACATCAAAAACATAACCCCCATCGCGCAAGAGCCTGCCCGAGCTATGTGCCTCCTGCTCTCCCAGTTCAGTTAGACCAACATCGGTCCAGCCGGTGAAGCGATTTTCCAGGTTCCATGTGCTTTGTCCATGACGGAGGAGGACGATCTTGTACATTGTATTTCTCCTAAGGGATATTGGTGGGTGAAGATTCGTAACCAGAAAATCTTGCTTCGAACAGAATAATAACAATCACTCCGGCGATTAAAATCATTCCAAAAAGGACATTAGCCAACAGGGGAGAGAGGGACAAAGTCGCAAACGCAAGACAATCGATCAGAATGGCAATAATCTGAATGGTTATGACAGCTCTTAGTGGGGATAATCCCAGAGCCACGAGTCTATGGTAAGTGTGATCTCGATTCGCCTTGTAAACAGGCAATCTCCTGCGCAAACGGGAAACTGTAACAAGTGTTGTGTCAAAAATCGGAATTGCCAGTAACAGGATGGGTACAAACCACGATGTAGCCGGAGGCAACCCAACCGGTGTATAAGCCATAGCGATGGCAGCAACAATAAATCCAAGGGTCTGCGCGCCAGAATCGCCCAGAAACAATTGTGCCGGAGTGATATTGAAAAAATACAACCCCACACAAATCCCAAGCAGAATGACGCTTATGGCTGTCAGGTAGACCTGACCTGCTGCAATGGTAACGGGCAGGAAGAAGAGAAAGGTGATCGCGCTTAATCCTGCGGCAAGACCATCCATGCTGTCGATCATGTTCATGGCATTGGTTATTCCTATCAACCAAAATAGCGTAAACGCCATGTCAAGCCACTTCATTACACCCGGCGATAAAAACGAAAACTGCAGCGATTCGATGAAGTGGACCGAAACACCGGAAGCAATCAGCATGATGGAAGCCACAGACTGACCGATCAATTTGGGCAGCGCAGATAATCCGCGCGCATCATCCAGTAAACCAAAAACGAATATCACTCCTGCCGACAGCAGCAGCGACCTTATGAACGACTCCTTCCACAATCCGAACAAGGAAATCAACAGCACGAGGCAGATCATCAAAACCGTTCCCCCCGCCAGTGGAGTTGGGCGATCATGCAACTTGTGAGGGGATTTTCCGGGAATATCCACCAGGTTCACGCGCCTCGCCAGATAAATCAATAACGGCGATAACACGATGGATGAACTAATTGCCAGAAATATATAGAGGAAAAAATACTGTGGGAAAATTTGATTAATCATACTTTTTCACTTGTTGCAGGAAGCAACAAGTGCCTTAATCCATCATTTTATTCTATCATGGATTATTATCACGACCCGCCTGGCAACTCCCCCACCAAGTCTTGATAGACCTTTAATGTTGAACTGTTCACGATCGAAGTGGAGAATTTTTGAACTACAAGATCCCGACCTGCTTTGCCCATGGAAAGCCGTGTCCCGGCATCCAATATCAGCCTTTCCAGCGCAGCCGCCAAAGCTGCCGGCTGCTGGGCAGGCACTATGAATCCATTAATTCCATCGCTCACCACATCCCGGCATCCAGGGACATCCGTTGCCACGATAGGACGACCCGAGGAGGCAGCTTCAAGCAATATGGTGGGAAGACCTTCTCCAAAACTGGGCAGTGTTACGATATGACACATCGAAAACACATGGCGCATATCTGATTGCCAACCCCACCACTCTACGACACCTTCCTTCACCCATGCCTCAAGGGTCTCAATCGGAATACTGGCTGGATTACCGGAATCCGGCTCTCCAACAAGGACAAAACGGACAGGAATCTTGTTATGTAAAATTCGTGCGGCGTCCACAAATGTACCCACCCCCTTATCCCACAGCATTCGCCCAGCGAGGACAACAATGGGAACGCCTGCCGGTTCCTGGGTAAAGGAATAATAATCCGTATCCACGCCGACGCCTTGCACCACGCTGGTTCGCTCAGGTCTTACAAGCCTTTGAAGAATAAAAAAATCGCGATCGGTTTCATTTTCAAAGATAACAGTTCCACGATCCGAGTTCAGGGCGATACGAAAAATCGTCTTTATCAAGGGTCTCAAAAGCTTTGCTCGCATGTCTTCACCCAGAAATACATACCCCCGCCCTGTGATGGACTGGACTAACAGGGTTCTTTTTTGGAACCAGGTGCAGAACGATCCATATAACACCGGCTTGATGGTATGGAGATGTATCAGATCTGGAGCCTCATGCTTGATTATGCGCAATAACCCAAATATCGCACCAGCTTCCTTGAACGGGTTGACACTCTGCCTGCCAACTTCCCAACGTCTCCAGGCAAAACCTTGAGACTCAAGCTGGGATACATAACTTCCTGCAGGAGAAACGAATACAACCTGGTGTCCATGATCACGCAAATGGTTCGCCAAAGATAGTCGAAACCGATAAAGATACCAGTCTGTGTTGGCTACCAGGAATATCTTCATTAGCTTATCTTCCCAACAACTTATGGTATACCCGTAGATACTGCTCAGACATGGATTGTAATCTGTATTCTTTTAATGCAAATATTCGAGCAGTTGAACCCATCAGATCCCGTTTCTGTTGATTCTTCAATAAATCTTCCAACAGATCCACGCATCCCTGCAAATCACCTTCAGAAAACACCAAGCCGCGACCTGCATCCGCCATCATGGCGTTATCTCCAACATCGCTAAGAACACAAGGAAGACCGGCTGCCTGGGCTTCCATAACTGCCTGTGCGCGACCACCCTCATACAGGGAGGCAAGGGCAAAAATATCTGACTGATGAAGAATCGGAACTACATCCTCCTGCCGTCCCCAGAATCGGGTCTCGGAAGACAAACCCAAGTGCTCCAGCCTGCTCTTCAAGCATCGATCGTTCAGGACCATCTCCAACCACCCAGAAACGAAACGCACAGCCGCGTGATTTGAGTAGCGCAGCGGCTTCCAGCAGAAATCCAACATTCTTTTCAGGGCTAAGGCGCGCAACCGTACATATTACAGGTATCGTATTCTCTCGTTTTGTTTTTTTGAAGATAATGGCATCCACATCGATGCCGTTGGGAATACATATCGCCTTATCCTCATGAACATATCGATGCTGCAGCGCATACTCATAACCTTGCCGGGATGGATATGCTACCATATCCATATAATAAGCATTCAGGATTCGCTCAATGAATGCATACATGTACCTTCGCACACGGTCAAATCTTCCCCAACGATAAAAATAAGGAGGAAGATGGACGGTATAGACGATATTTTTCAGCCTGCGCCTTGAGCCAAGGATCGAGATGAGGCGGGATCGAGCATCATGGAAGTGGACAATATCCGGGGCAAATTGTGTAATGGTATGTCGAAGTTTACGTGCTGCCGTAAAATCAAGGGAACGATCCACACTCCACGGGAAAACTATACAGCCTAATTCATGCATACGATTTGAGAATTGTTCGTCTGCGCCTGACAACAACGCAAAATCACACGCATCCCGCAAGCTTTGACACATCCCAAGCAGGAAACGCTCCACCCCTCCGCTGGATAGCCGCGCTGCCGATACGTGGAGAATCTTTGGTCTCACAGGAAGGACCTTTTTTCAAAGCGGAAAGGATTACCGTGAATTTTTTCCGCCAACCGCCAGCCCGCTCGACCAGCTGATGAGAATAACAAGAGCCGCCAAAATGAACGATTCCGAATCAGAGGTGATAGTCGCCATGCGCGATAAAGGAAATACCTGGCGCGGACAGTATCTCCTCCCCAAAAACAGTATGAGGCAGCATGTACAAAGGCATTTGTCAATATAGCTTCTTTTCGCTGTACAAGGTGGGATGGGAATTCATTATTATCCACCAAACGAATAAAAACTGAGGCTAATTCCTCGCCGAACCGGGGCGCACTGGATAGCGTCTTGGCACCTCCATGAAGCCTGGCGAAGGACATTTTTTGAGACAGATACTTAAACCGTGCACGCATTCCCAACCGCAACCATAAATCATAGTCCATGACAAAATGCAGGTTTTCATCCAACATCCCCACTTGAACCGCCCATTTATGATTTATAAATGTGCCAGGCTGGGGAATATAATCCTCGGTTTGCAGGACCAATTGCTCATAATCAAATCTCCGACTTGGATAATTACCCAGGTAATGTCCTTCTACATCAATATAATCACAATCCCCGTAGACAACCGCCAGATCATCACCTGACGCTTCAAATGCCAACACGGCTTGACTGACCGCATCCTGGCATAACAAATCGTCTGCATTTAACCATGTGATGATCTCTCCCCGCGCCAACTTCCAACCCTTGTTGATCGCCTGGGATTGACCACTATCGTGTTCTGACACCCAGGATAGACGTTCTCCGTACGAACGAAGAATCTCCAATGTGTTGTCAGTTGATCCTCCATCCATCACCAGATATTCAATGTTGGGATACTCCTGGGACAACACCGATTTAATCGTACCCCGGATGAACTCTCCTTGATTTAGTGAGGGAGTAACAATACTAACAAGTGGTCGATTCGTTCATTCTTGCCCTTGATCCCGCACCGCAATCTCAAGACTGCCCATCAACTTTTTCGCAGCCTGCCCCCACCCAAACTGTTTTTCATACCGATCCTTCAAAGCCTGTCCGCGCTGACGAGCCATGCTGCAAATTGGATAACACTTCGCGAATTGTGCTTGTCAGCGCCTGGACATCATCAGGAGGGATAAGCCATCCACTGACCCCATCTTCAATCTGCTCCGACAACCCGCCTACTTTTGTTGCGATCACCGGCAATCCATATGCCGCCGCGATAGGTATCACCCCTGACTGGGATGCACTGGAATAAGGCAAAACCACCAAATCGCTGTGCGTAAAGAATTCTCCAATTTCGTTCTCTCCAATCCAACGATTTACGAGAGTCACATCTTCCAACTGTTCAATCTTGTCCTTATATGGGCATATGTCGCCATCCCCGGCAATAACCAATCGGCAGGAAAAATTCTTGCGAACCTCCACATACGAATTTAGAAGGTTGTTCAAACCTTTATAAGGTTGTAATCGACCAAAGAACAAGAGCGTTGGAATGCGATTTTTATGTCGAGTACAGGCTGAATAGATGAAGCATAAACAAAAGGTCCAAGAGGAACAACATCGATATGGTCTTGATCAATACCTCGATTCACAAGGAAGGATTTGAGCCCCCCACTGAGCACAATGCAGCGAGCCGCCCGCCGAATGGATGCATTTTCCAGGATTTCATAGAACTTACCAGGTAAATCCGGATGAGGAAGCGGGTCGTGCACAAAGACAACAGAGGGGATGTTTTTTAACTCTTCCTGGATCAACGAATTCCAAGGATGAAACATCGGAAAAACAAGAATGTCCGGTTTGTTCAGCAAGATCTGTTTTGCAATTCGATGAATTTGTACTGGAAAAACCAGGGACAAAAGTGCATCAAACAGCATTATGGAATGTATCGACCTGTGACGGAATCAATTCCCGCATCCGCCCATCGATCCGCATTTTCTGCGTTACGAGATATGTAAGTAGTAACCTGGTGTTTCTCTCCCAACTGGCGGGCAAGTTCAAACTGATTATTCCCCCGGCTCCGCGTCGTCCAAGATAGATGAGTGCAATCCGCATTTACGTTTCATCAATCACAACGCGCGACAACAATGCAGCTTGCTCCAAAGGGAATCCGCATTTTTGTTAGCAGGACTGTTTCAAAACTTAATAATTTAATCAAGATGGAATTGACAAATTTAGACGGAGAAGCAAGTTCTTCACGGGTTCGGTCAAGCCGACCTCCCTTCCGTTGCCCCGTGCGAGACAGAAGTGTTCGAAAGAGGAATATTGGCACCAACAAGGGAGAAAGAAAATACGAGGCGTAATCAACCACAAAACCGCTGCGGGATAAAACATCCCTGAGCAAAGCGATGCCATATCGCCGATAATGTCCTGAATCTTCGTCCACCACCGACCACAATGCCTGGTATGCTGGGACGGTGATATACAACCTTCCAGAAGGTTCCATCAGATTATGCAGAGTCTTTAAAAATCCGATGTCGTCTTGTATATGCTCAAGAACATCGAACATTCCAACAGCCGGTATCGATTGTTTTTTAAATCCGGCATCCTCCAATGTGGAATGGATGATGTGTCGAATCCCCTCTCTCTCGCATTAATAATCCCGCGCATTCCAGGCTCGAGGAGGACAGCCTCAATCCCCGCATTGGATAAAGCCAATGAGACAAAACCATTCCCCCCACCGACATCAAATACAACACCTTGAGGGGGAAATCTTTGGACCACTTTTACGATAATGCGATTGCGGTGGTTGAACCAAAAGGATTGATCCTCAACCTGAAAACATATTTCGTTACCATCATCAGGATATGAGATTACTGAATCAGATTTTGAGTGCCAGATATTGTCATCCCGGAGTATCAAGTTTTCAGCAATTTGGTCTATCTCAATCATACAGACTCCCTTGCCAATTCCATGAGATATTGCCCATAATTGTTCTGTGATAGGCTCTTTCCAAGTTCGTACAATTGCTCCTTGTTAATAAAGCCCATACGAAAGGCAATCTCCTCCGGACAACCGATCATTAGTCCTTGTCGATCTTCAATGGTTTGCACAAAGTTTGATGCCTGTAACATGGTGTCATGAGTCCCAGCGTCCAACCAAGCGATACCCCGACCCAACTGACGCACACGCAATAGTCCTCGTTCAAGATAAATGCGGTTGACATCGGTAATTTCGAGTTCTCCGCGGGGAGAGGGTGTTATTTCTCGCGCAATCTCCACGACACCATTATCATAAAAATACAACCCCGGCACCGCAAAAAATGATTTTGGATGTGATGGTTTCTCTTCTATGCTAATCGCATATCCCTTCGAATCGAACTCGACCACCCCGAAGTTTTCCGGACGCCGCACGGGATAAGCAAATACCTGCGCCCCCTCGCTAAGCTTCGCCATTTCCTTCAAATTCTCCCACAAGCCAGTTCCAAAAAAGATGTTGTCACCCAAAATAAGGCTAACAGTATAGTTATCAATGAATTCCGCACCAATAATAAGAGCATCGGCCAATCCGCGCGGCTCAGGCTGGACAGCATACTGAAAATGGAGCCCCCACTTACTGCCATCCCCGAGCAGACGACGAAATACTGGCAGATCACCAGGTGAACTGATCACTAATATCTCGCGAATACCGGCCAGCATGAGCGTGGAAAGGGGGTAATAAATCATAGGTTTGTTATAAACTGGCAGGATTTGCTTACTCACCGCTAGTGTAAGAGGATACAAACGAGTCCCCAATCCTCCAGCCAGTATTATCCCTTTCATTGGGCGCCTCCACGCTTAACATAGTTTTGTTCTAGCCATGAACCGTAAGTAGGTTGTTGTATTATTTCATCAACCCATTCCGAATGGTTGAGATACCACTCGATAGTAGCACGCAGACCAAATTCAAGAACATAACGCGGTTGCCAACCAAGTTCGTTCTTGATCTTGGTAGTATCTATTGAATAACGTCGATCATGCCCGAGACGATCTGGCACATTCGCGAGAAACCGCTCATGTGGTGAACCGGAAGGATGAAGCTCATCTAAAATATCACAGATCAACCGAACCACCTCAAGATTTGTTGGCTCATTCCCACCACCGACATCGTACGTTTCGCCCACCCGCCCTTTCGTCAAAACCAATTGAATCGCCCTACAATGATCTTCCACATGCAGCCAGTCCCGAATCTGCTTTCCATCTCCATAGATCGGCAAAGGCTTACCGTGAATTGCGTTCAAGATCATAAGAGGGATAAGTTTTTCTGGAAATTGATATGGTCCGTAGTTATTGGAGCAATTTGTAAGAGTGACGGGTAATCCATATGTATGGAAATAAGCCCTTGCGAGATGATCACTGCCAGCCTTGGATGCAGAATAGGGTGAACGCGGATCGTAAGGAGTGGTCTCTTTGAAAGGAGGATCGGTCGGTCCAAGCGATCCAAATACTTCATCGGTCGATATGTGATGAAATCGCCGCCCCTCGAATCCTCCATTCTCTCCCCAAACCAGCCTGGCGGATTCCAGCAAGTTAAAAGTCCCCACTACATTCGTTTGAATAAACGGCGCCGGCCCAAGGATGGAACGATCCACGTGACTCTCAGCGGCAAAATGAACAATCGTGTCAATTTGATGCTGGCGCAGCAAATTTGCAACCAGAGCATTATCACAAATATTTCCGTGTACAAATGTGTGTCGAATCGAACCATTCAGATCTTTGAGATTTTCCAGCGACCCGGCATATGTTAATGCATCAAGTATGACGATATAAACATCAGACCTCTCGGCCAATAGGTAATGGACAAAATTCGATCCAATAAATCCAGCCCCGCCTGTAACAAGAACATTTTTCATCAGAATGTAAACTCCAGGATATTGTTTATAACAATTCGTTGTTCTTCCTCAGACAACGCATTGTGAAAGGGTAGACGCACGAGGCAGTCGCTTATACGCTCGGTGACCGGGCAATCTCCTGGACGCCCACCGAATCGCACCCCCATATCTGATAAATGCAGGGGAAGATAATGGAACACACTCACGATGCCACGGTCACGCAGATGGGTAATGAATGCCTGTCGAACATCCAGGTTGGGAAAGAGCATATAGAACATGTGGTATGGTTGCTCACAGTACGAAGGAATAAAAGGCAGGCCGACCTCATATCGCTTTGCCCAGTCCGACAGTCCCGCTTTGTAACCTTCCCAGACCCGCTGCCGATGCGATTGGATTTTTTCGCGATTCTCAAGTTGAGCATATAGAAAAGGCCGCGAGAATATCAGAGGGCAAATAGGATGAGCCTATATCCACCCAGGTGTACTTGTCCACCTGACCGCGGAAGAACCGACTGCGGTTGGTACCTTTTTCCCGGATAATTTCGGCGCGTTCGATCAGTGCTGGATCATTAATAAGCAGCGCCCCGCCTTCACCGCAAGAAAAATTTTTGGTCTCATGAAAGGACTGCGTTGCCATATCTCCAAATGTGCCAAGGAATTTTCCCTTATATTTCCCAAATAAACCGTGGGCATTGTCCTCAACCACGCGAATACGATGTCGCCCTGTTATTTCGAGAATAGAGTCCATCTCACAGCCAACGCCAGCATAATGTACGGGCACAACGGCTTTTGTGCGAGGTGTAATTGCGGTTTCAAGCTTAGCTTCATCAAGATTCAGGGTATCAGGACGTACATCCACAAAAACAAGTTTTGCACCCCGCAGGACAAAAGCATTTACTGTTGAGACAAAGGTAAAGTCGGGAACAACAACTTCATCCCCGGGATGAATATCCAGAAGGATGGCAGCCATCTCGAGTGCGTGAGTGCAGGATGTGGTAAGCAGAGCTCTGGGAACACCAAGAATTGTTTCTAGAAGGGCATGACATTTTTGGGTAAATAATCCATCACCAGAGATATGACCAGTTTGTATTGCTTCTTGAATGTATCTAATCTCATTTCCTATGGCATGAGGTTTGTTAAACGGAATTTGATAACTCGCCATGATTTAACCTTTGTATAGTAGATTGAACTTTTTGGAAAACAAAAGAAAAATTAATTAATTAGCCTTGGGGGTGTAGATCAATTCCATATTGATGTCAACTTCGTGCATATGTTATAACCACTTATGAAATGAATGTCGAGCATCACAACAAACACGCCAGTGTAGTTTGGAATACCCCAACTGCACACCATAATTATTTATATGTGTAGGACCTTCAACTACATCAGCTATTCCATCCAACAATTTCATGCCTTCATATGTTAACGCTGTAAATAGACCACGCCCAAAGAAATCTGGGTGGATTCCAGCAATACTGTAATGACCAACACGGACACTAAGGCTCTGCTCCAGGGAGGATGGTTTTTTCCAGATGGAAAATCCTGCAATTCGGCCGCCAATCTCAGCTATACAGATCCAATCGGCGTATCCATTCAATGATGATCTGATCCATTCCTGGTATATACGCGTTGCCGAATCTCTGCCAATTCGCTCGTCTGAATGATAGCGTCCAAAATGCGACTGGAAAGAAGCTCCCGCCAGATTTATCAATTCGTCCAAATCCGAACTCGCAGCAAGGCGCAAGGTCACTTCTTTGGGTGTTTTTAAGGGGGTGCCTTCTTGTAAAGGAAATTGCCGATAATCATAAATACAATCCAGAAGAGTGTCTACTAGAATAAAACCCTTTTGTTCGCATGCCTGGATCACCTCAACGGAATCGGTATAGGGTTTACAGAGAAGAAACTGTACTCCACCAGATAAAGCCCATTGGAACAGGTAATCGAGCATCTCGCCGATGACCTGTCTACCAGACGGATAATTATCTTTAATAATCAGGTGGTTTATTACCCCTGCTTTAATGCCCAGAACATTCGTTTCCCAGGGATTATCCGAATAGATCAGGCATGCGACTAAAGATTCCTGGTCAAAGGCGGATATAACTAAAGATTTTTTTGTTTGCACAAGGTCAACAATAGAATCGAACCAAAAGCCGTTTAGTTCATCCTTCATCTCGTGAGCAAGAAATCGATATGGCGCTTGAGAGCTCGCCTTTATGAGAGGAACCAGCAGACTAGTATCAGTAGATGGAATAATTTCTATTTTATATCTATACATGGGATTTATAAGTTTTTGGAGGGTAAGGAGTATTATTCCAAGAAAAATCCTTTAAGAAGAATCCTTCCTGTTTTCAATAACTGCCTGAATAATATAAGGCGGTCGTCCTAAAATATTCAAATAGATACGAGCAAGATATTCCCCAATTATACCCAGGGTAAATAGAGTTGCACCGGAGAATATGGATATAAGCGAGGCAAGAAATGGAAAACCCGGAGCGCTACCTTTAACAATAAAAAAACTGCCAATCACATATATAAGGGCGCAAAAACCAAAAAAGGTGAAGATAAAACCCAATACAGTAGCCAGATGCAGAGGCACGGTACTATATCCAGTTAACATATCCATGGAATGCGCAAAAAGTTTTATAAAAGAATATGTTGACTTGCCTGAACGGCGGGGCGAATAAGAAATCAGAACTGAAGTAAACTGAGTAGTACTCCAGGTTAAGAGAACATCGATTGACACAGCGGGATTATTAAACCGGGAAAACTCGTCACGCAGGGTAGTTCTAAAAGCTCGAAATGGGCTCACGTCGCGCGCAATTGCTCTTCCCAAGAATGTACTTAATACAAACCTTAGAAACCGTGAAGCCAGACTTCGCCAGAAAGTTTGTTGGACTTTTTGTGGAGAGCCATATACCACCTGATATCCTTCGGTCAATTTCTGTAAAAGCGCGGGTATTTCTTCAGGAGGTTGTTGTAGATCATCGTCCATGGTTACGATAAATTTATTATGAGCCTCACGGATACCGCACAACAGGGAATTGTGTTGCCCATAATTTCGCGCCAGATTTATTCCGATAACCCACTCATAACGACCAGCAATCCTTTTGATCATATCCCAACTATCATCTACACTTCCATCATTAACAAGAATAAGTTCATATTTCTTAAATCGCATAATAACCGATTCAATGCGCTTGATTAGTTCTTCCAAGGAAGCACCACTATTATAGACTGGAATGACAATCGAGAGAGACGATATTTCATCATACACTTTGGATTTGCTGTTTGCATATAGCTATCTCATCCACTAATCAAGTTCATCAACATATTAAACTATTATACCTTGAGATAGGTCATGTTATCGGGGGCGCCTAGATGTACACGCTAATCTTGTTATATGCACATCTGCCCATATTGTCAAAGATCTAGCTGCCAAATCAAAGTAGGCTAAACAGAATGGGGAACACACAGATGCCGTTGTATCTAGATACATGGGCTCACTGACAGGATTTGCCCGACTGGCATCCGCCATGGCAGACCTGCATCGGCGGATTCCAGGAAAGGGTCGAGAAAGGCATCCTTGGGTTAGTATTTATTCAAGAAATCCCGGAAATTCAGTTAGTCTATCTCTTTGGGCTCCCCACACACAAAATGTAGTGATGGTAGATTTGAAAAGCCTCGACATTTTCAAGAAGGAAGCATGTTTCCATTGCAGAGCGCAAGAATTGTTCAGGGCGAGGGAAGCTGCCCTGATCCAGCGCCCAAAGCAGATTTCCGATTGGATTCGAAGATTTTACTGCGTCTAGAAAAATGAGTTTCTTGCGTGCCACTCTTGCCAATTCCTGAAACAAGAATGGAAACCTGGCGTCGGGGATGTGATGAGAAAGGGCGGCACATAAAACATAGTCCACACTTTTATCGGCCAATGCGATTCTGGTGCCGTCGCTCATCACCCCCATCGCTGTTGACGACCTGATCCTGAATCCCTTCTTTTTCTGCCTATCGAGATCCAGCCAGATATATCGCGCATCGGGAGGAAATAAAGACATGTAGAGACCTGTGCCGGCGCCGACATCCAAAACAACCCATCCATCAGTCTCTGATAGACGAGCCTGCAAACGGCTCGCAATTTTCGCCGACCCAAATAAACGTTGGACAAAGTCATACACTTGCGGCATAGAAAGTGGGGCGTGAATAATTTTTTTCAAATTCATAATGAAGACTCAATTTTCAAAAGACGGATTTAATATCTGCACGGGAATATCATCAACATACAATTGCATTGCATCAAACCAAATATTCCAGGAGCCGTTACCACTTTTAAGATCCAGGATAATGTATCGAAACGGCTTGGTTGCCTCAACCTTCAATGCAAAAATTCGCCAATCACCCTTAATATCACTTAATTCCAGGACCTGTTGAGTGGTCGTTCCATCTTTATTGACCAAGGTCAATCCCACCTGCGGCCTGGAATCGCCATTCGTGATGCTCTCGGCTCGAGCCGATATAATGAGTTTGAGCGTTTGCCCAACTCGGCCATTGATTTCTATCTGTTGGCTGAATACGGACTGGACCAGATGCAGTTCCTTGCAAATGCAGGGAACAGTGCTGATCTTCCGAAACGTCACACACCATTCTATCATTCAATGTCAGGTCAATGCCTGACCAGTTTTTAGGAGAAAGGCGTTGAGGGTCAGGACCTACGCTCGAATAAAACGCCTTTTGGGGACGCTCAGGGAAAGGAATAAATGCCGCGATTTGATCGTAGGAATTGTAACTGGGAGTAGTAATGCCGAAAGCGCTCAAATCAGAGACGAGTTCAGCTCGTCCATCACTCGTCTCCCGAAAAAACAACAAGTTTTCATAAGGATATAGGTTATCCAAAATTGCCAATGTGCGGTTGACAGAAAAGTATTTTAATCCATCAGCCTTAAACTTGCAATTACCGATATTTACAAAGCATACCCGAGCAGTGATATTCTCATTTTGGTATGCCCATATCAGCGCAGGCCTCCACACGCGTTCATTAGGAAAAACACGGACAGATACTTTGTTTTCCATCAACACTATAACTGTACCTGGTTTCAGGTATGGAGCCTCCTCGATCACAGATTTAACAATACGCTGTTGTCGTAGAGAAGCATCTAAAAAAGCAGCATGTTGGTCCAACGCATGCATGGACATAATAAAAACAAATACCATGGTTATGAATGGAAAAAAATATGGCAGCCATTTGCATAAAAATCGGTTAGCCAGATAAATAGCCGTTCCCCAAAAAAGAGCGGGACCCAACGCTGAGTAATAAAAAACCCGCCAGGTTTCATCCCGAATGTCAGTGATAGAAAACGGAAAAAAACCCATAAAGAAAATTAAAACGCCAGCCAGAAATCCGTAAACATAGACGCTTCTATTGGCAAACAGGGTGTTTTCCTCATCTCTTGAAACGCGATTGAGCCACCAAATTCCTCCCGCCGATACTAGCGTCATGGCGATTGCATAAGGTAAATACCTCCAGGCTGATAAAATGCTTTAATGGCTATCCACCAGCTTGCGATGAAGCTAAACCATGCCGCTTTTAAAATTCCCAAAAATCACCTCTGCTAAATAGGAAACAATGCTCCCGGAATACCCCGCTTCAATACGCGTAGGATTAATTTCCACCAGCTATCCAATAGAATGAATAATTAATAAGGGAAGATAAAAGAATGATATACCATATTGTAAGAATGGCAATTTTCGTTGACCTAGTACATTTCGGGAACAGTAAAATCAATAATGGAGCAAAAAAAGCTAAAATTGATCCGGCTTCAGACATAAAACTGGATAAGACGTGAGCAATTACCATGGGAATCAAATATAGCTTGTTGGAGGATTTGCAGGATAAAATTAAAAATAAAACAGAAAGGAGAAAGAAACAGCTCCCGAATTTATGACCGAATGTGCGCAATGCCAACAAAGCCGTATCGGCGGGATAAATCATGAACAGTATCCCGATGAATAGCGCATTTGCCTGGTTTGTTACTCGCAACAGCTTTAATATCAAGTACACACTGAATGCCTTTGCCCAGAAGAACAAAATTGTAAGCAAATTAACACTGACGGTAAAAATGAATTTGGGGATATGTAATAGGCAATCATCCATGTCATGGGCGCCAAATATCGTCCAAACGCCATTAACCATTCTCCCGATGACACAAGACGAAGCATATTCCATCCTTCCTGCGTGTCAGTTCTCTTTATGCCTGAATGGAACCATAATATCACTACAACTACCAATATAGTAATAGCGCTCGTAAGCCAGGTGTATTCTTGTCGAAATAATATCTTCTTCATAAATAAATCTCCATTTTTGCAGGATCCCTAAATAAAATCACGGGATGTATTTTAGTATTTTAGTATTTTAGGTACTGAATATGAAGCCAATGAAGTTTGTGATAAATAACTGACCGATTCAGATAGGTTTTGTATTTTTCAAAATCTCACCCCAGTCAATATCGCGATTATGGATTTTCCTGCGCAACCGGTCCATCTCTTCGAGACCCGTACTGTTTATGTGCATACTGGTTTTTTGAGCAGACTGCACACGAAAAGCCGCCAGGAAGCGCGGTACACGGACAAACTTTGCGCCGCGGCACGGAACCTGACCAGCATGTCCCAATCAAGCGCAAATTGATACGATTCGTCCATCTGATTGCCGGCTTTTTCCCAAATACTGCGCCGCCAAAACAAGGTCTCCTGTGGTACGTAATCTGCCCAGAGGATGACCTGATTGTCATGCCGGGGCAATATCCAGCGTCCGATCTCCTCATCTTTTTCGTTAATAACAACACGATGACTATAAATGACATCCACATCAGGGTTGCGGAGGAAATAATTCGGCTACGTAGTTCAGGGAGCCGGGAAGCAGGATATCATCCGAATTGAGATATGCCATAATTTCGCCGCTGGTGTGCTGCATACCCAGATTGATCGCATGAGCCTTGCCCATGATCCTTGTGTGATTCGAAATGCGTCAGTCTCTGCATATATGGCTCATGACTTCAACTGTGCTGTCAGTGGAGCCCCCATCCTGAACAACATATTCAAGGTTCGGATAGTCCTGCTCAAGCATACTTTTGACTGTTCGCTCGATGAAAGCCGCCTGGTTGAAAGAGGGAGTAACAATTGAGATGCGGGAGCCTCTGCGGGTCGAGCGGGGAATTTCGATAATGCTCCGGTATGTGGAGCGGTATTGGAGGGTGCTGTTCCAGCACACCCACTTTAGGTAGGAAAATCCGACGGAGATCCCGGAATTCGAACCACCACAGGTCGAATGAAACGAAAGATCGACAATCCGCGGTAAGGTCCATTCAATAACCCAAACGAAAACGAGGTCCGGAATTCCTGGATCGTCTTATCTTTCTCCGATAATTGGAGATGTAACAAGTAAATCTCTTCGTTATGTCTGGAATGCAGTCTTTTGATATCGTCATGCAGAATTTGATTAATCAGAGTTTGAATATCAGAATGCATAGTTTGGATAATATTTTCCTTCTCCCTATATTATCCTGGGCGATTCTGTATTAATCAGCCCACACCTGTAATTCCTGTGAATACTGCAAGGATGATGGAACGTTTGTGTTAACACCTGACAAATAGGAATCAATCAGATCCCGCCAACGAAGTTGGGTTTCCTTCCAGGTAAATTTATTCACCTGTTGAAATCCCTTTTGGATGATGTCTTCCCGGATGAGCGGCAGTTTGTTTATAAAGGCGTCCGCCCAATCCTGGGGATCATCCGAGTCAACATACAAGGCGGCATCTCCGGCAACTTCAGGGATGGATGTGACTGGTGCGCAAATCACCGGGCAACCATTCTGCATCGCCTCCAATACCGGCATGCCAAAACCTTCATAAGAAGAAACGAACATCAGGGCTTCTGCGTTTTTATAGAGCGATACCATCTCAGCATCGCTGGTTACATAACCCAAATCAATAATCTGCTCTCTCGGAAAATTATGCTGCGATGCGAGTTCAGTCAAATACCCATCCTCAAACCACCCGGTTAGAACAAGGTTGATCTCCTTTCTCACCAGATGAATTCTTGACACGACCTGCATCAATAGGTCATGACGTTTGTGAGGCCAATTCCGGGCAGGATAGAGGATATAAGGCGAAGCGATTTTTTCCTTACCGGTTGTCTCCTGCCTCCGTCCCACTATGACCGGATTCAACATCCAAGGTCACCCGCCAGGTAAACGATCGAGACTTTTTCCGGTTGCAGGTCAAGGTGACGAATCAATCTTTCACGAGCATCTTCGGAAAGAACAACAACAGCCGTTGCTTGTTTTAATTGGTTATATACTTCCCGGCGACGTGCCAATTCCTCAGTCGCCAAACAATTCCGGTTTATCCAACGCCAGGGCGTCCGGCATGGACACGATGTGGGGAATTTCCCGAAAGGACTCCCAATCCGCGATTGGTTTCATGCCAAATAACGGGCTGACAACCAGGTCGGGTTTAGACTCTGCAACAAAGGGGTTATGCCGACTTCAGGTAATACAGGAATGATCTCACCACCCGAACGACCCAACCAACCGCGAAAGGATCTGCTGAATTTCCAGCCAACAGCAAAAAAAACCTTCAATTTTTGCTGTTCCGCATACTGCGCCAACAGGTCGCACACCACGAATGCAACCGGCTCAAGCCCCCATTGCGGGGAGGATCAAGATCATAGAGATTCACCAGGCAGGATTTCATTATAAAATTTACTTTTTGCCTTTTTGATTAAGCTTGTTGATCAAATCCAAGCGCTCCTGTGCCGCCTTACGCAACACTTCCATCTCGGCTTCCTGTTCCTTCACTATCTTTAAGCGCGCATCGGCATGGAATTGAAAGTCTCAGCGCGATTGTAAAGGTCCAAGAAGAGCCAGCATGATTCGCCCGGAAGGAGTTTTTTCCAAGGTGATAACCTGCTCATCCTGGGTAATGGGTGAAATCGAAACCCTGCTGGCAATCCCAAACATATCATATTTAGAAAATATTGCGGGCTCAAATAGAACATGATTAAAACCAAAAGTTGAGAAAAATTTCTGAACGGACCGCTTTGAGTACAAGTAAAGATGTTGTGTGTCCTTCAATTGTAAAAGAAACGCGTCGTTTGTTTGTTGTAAGAGTGTGTATGATTTTTCCGGCTCGAAGCACGGCGTTTGAAACAGCATAATTCCATCTGTTTTTAGAAATCTCGGCAGTTATTTTCATGGTATCTAAGGGGTTTGGGAAATGTTCCAAGACATCCATATAGGCAACAACATCATACGAAGATGTCTTCAAGTTTTGATCTTCCAAAGGACCTTGCAGAATGGGTATATTAAATGTTTGCCGCGCAAATCCTGTTAACCAGGGGCTAAGCTCTAAACCCTGAGCATCATATCCCGCCCATCGTAAGAAAGCCACAAATCCACCATGGGCACTACCAAGTTCCAAGATAGTTGCCGGGGGTGGTTTGTATTTTAATTACTGTACGCAACCAATACGGTACTCGCTCAGTCAAGTCAAGACGTACTCGCTCATAAAGAGATGGTTGGTTGTATCTATCAGGTAAGTATTTTAGAAAATAGTCTTTTCCATAGAGTTCTCCCTGATCATTCACACGGGTAGGATCTTCATCCAACCATTCTTTTAATATTAAAGTTTCACAATCTTGGCATAACTGGTAAGTAGGTGAAAAATTCTTTAAGTATGAATTTCCACACCAACATCGGGTAATTTTCTTTTTCATAATTTCATTTTTCCGCAACAAATACAAGTCCGGCTCCAACCCTTGGGGATTTCGAGAGCTTTTAGTAAACCACTGGCAATCTCCTTCATCCCCTCAGAATAATTCGGCAATTGCGAGAGATATTTGTATAATTCATTTCCAATCTCCATTTCTTTATAATTAATATGCCAGAATTCATCAAACAGCATAAATATACGCGCATAAGGCTCTGGGACAATAGGATAATAACACTTTACATTAAAGCCGGTTTTCTCAACCCGTTCGATCCACTCCTCGGTTGAAAATGTGTTGCGCAAGTGATGGAAATTCTCGAAATCCGATTTCATTTTCTGCCCCCAATCTTTACAGATTCAGCTTCAATGAGATTGATGGAAGCATTTCCCATTCTACGATCTTATCGGTTACAACGCTTGCAACGAAAAGACCACCATCTTGAATTACGCGGAATGTTTCGGACAACACACGATCAATATAATCCATATGTTCAAGAGCGCAATTGGAAAACACACTAGCAAAAGCTCCATCTGTGAAGGGTAAATTGTGCGCAGAAACCTGATGGACTTCTGTGTACACACCTGATCCGCGCGCGCCCTTTCGCAAACCTGCTGGTCAATATCAATACCAATAACATGCTTGGCTTTCTTCCAGATGATATTAAAAAACTTTCCATCTCCACATGCCAAATCAAGAATGGGATCTCGCAAAGAATGTTTGCAATAAGCCGCATATTCCATGCGCGCCACAACACCAAGGAGGGGATATAGGGGTATATTTTATCGAGCTCTGTAATAGCGTCAATTATTTCTTCTTGTTCTAATAATTGCACTGTAGGGGTCATCTAAACGCCTCCACTACACAAGATATTAAGAAAACATCTCCAAACTATTTTGTCTCAGCCAATACTCAATAATGAATAAAACTAGTACGCCGATGGGATCGCCCTAAGTCCAGAAATAGCGAGCCCGGCGAAGATATATGATTGTGGATAACGATCTGGAATCTTTACCGTTTTATTTATCTCAATAGACAATCTTCCGCGTCCTAAGGTTTTTTTTAGAACACAAACAGGTACCTGAAAGGAACATGTTTGTATTTGCATATTATTTTCAATCGAATACTTAAAGAAACTCCGTAACCCTTACTACCATTGAATTTAATAAACTTGGATCAGCAACATTTAATATATCAAAGGAAATTCGAAGATCATGGCTATCCACCAAAGGTAAATCTAAAGTTGAAATGTTTCCTGGACCAGTCCAACGCCATGTCAAGTGTTTTTTAGGGTCGTATTGACGTTCGTGCCATCCATCCCCATCGATAGCTCGGGCAAAGTCCAACTTGTATTCATCTGCCATCTCTGGATGTCGAGATTTGTATGATGTCTCATAGTTGAGTTGGAGCGCATTATACATTGCGCCATAATTTTGCCCAGTAGTATTTTCACTAATCATTCCAATATCTCGGGCTATTTTATTATGTAAAATCTTTATTCGCTCTTGTGCATAATTATACAATTGGAAATCAAGTCGATTTCTTTCAGTCAGCTCATCTCGTAAATTCATGGAGATCGTCCTCAATTCGTCATTTTCTGTGGCTCGCACATTGGGAATTATGGTCGGCGGCATCCAGCGAAAGAAAAAACAAAGAACATCAACAATTTGCCGTATTGTTTCTGTGGTACCAACAATCTGGAATTTTGCGAGATTCTCTTTTGCTTTTTCTAAAGCCAGTCAGGATCCAAACCAACCGTCGGGCGTGGCATGGAATGCAAAAGTGCCAACTGGTATGTTTGTCGATTACTTATGAAAAAACCACTCTCTACTTCATATTTAATGAATTCCTGGATTGATAACTTTTTAGCAAGACGGCTTATCTCAGCATAAGCAGGGTGATGGATTGCAAAAGCATCAGGAGCCCTGCGCCAATGATTGTATTCACTAATAACCCGATCCACTGGATTGCGAATTACTGTAATGGCAAATGGGAATTCATCAAACAAGTAGAGTTGAGATAAGTTGAAATGCCCACGGAAAATTATATATTTTTTTATTTCGTTAGTTTTTATCAAGTCCAACTCATACCAGTGCCTGGCAGGGCATATTTGTTCTATATCGAATTGTTTGTCAAGTAAAAGAGTAAGTGTTGTTCCACCCGTTTTCATTATATGAAAAAAAAATATCCTTTTCTTTCGCAGATCGATTTTCGATTCTTTGCTAGATATTTTTCTTCCATATTATTAAGTTTCCCTGATGGCATGGCGTATTTACCTTTTATTCAACAAATACCAGATAATGGATATTTTCAGGCCACTCGACAGATAATATCACTACCAATCCAAATCTTTTTCATAATCGGTCTCAATGAGCAAAGGTCCATACTTATTTTTAAGTTCGCCCTTGATCCTGTCTGTGAAATGATTCTTCCAGTCACCCGAAATCCCTTTTCGTTCATGCGATCTTACATCCTCCACCCCTCGTTGACGTCCGGCAGTCAGGCTTTCAAATCTGCTGGAATTTACCGCTATGCGAAAGTTCTCCCGTGAAACCGGCAATTGACAGCGATCAATAAGGACTTCTTCAAAGATACCAACATCATCATGAAGTAAATCCTCGTATTTTAATATTCCATCCTGATCGCCCAACCAGGAGCTTTGAATAACAGCACAACGAGGCAACCACTCGTCCAAAAGGTAAATCAATCCGTTCTCTTCATCGAGTAATTCCAATTTCCTTCGCCATTCCACAATCTCATCAGCAATGGCTTGATGACTAAACCGGATGCTGAAATACACAGATACAAGCGTATCGCGCAGATCCCGGATGATAATAAATCTCTTCCAGGTCTGCGGCAATTGCACACCATAAAACTGGTCCCGGGTGACATAGACAGTCGGGTAAATCCGTCCTGCCAGGAGAGGCTCCTTGAGAAACTGCACTTCATAAACCTGCGGGGCGATGATCAGTTCAGGAACACAGGCTTCCAGTATTTTTCGCACCCATTGGGAGCCCGCCTTCCAATGTGTTACATGGAAAATGGTGGGTGGCAGACTGGTCACCAGTTCAAATCCTTCTCGTATCCAGTGTCAATCAAGTGCTGACCAAATTCCTGCTTGAATTCTTCCTTATTCGATCAGTAAAATAATTCTTCCAGTCCCCAGATATACCTTTACGATAATGGGAAGATATGTCTTCTTCTCCCGGTTTACGACCAGCTCGATTCACAAATGAATGACGTTGGATTATTTCGATGTAATTGTTCCCGCGAAATACTCATACCACAATACTCGCAAATTTTTTCAAATTGACCAACTTCATCGGCAATCATATCCTCATAACGAACGAGCAATGCCCCCCCACTATTACAAACAGGCAACCATGAAGACTGTATATCAGAAATGAAATGCATGGCTTTTCCATTTGCTTCATTACAAAGGTATAAGAAACCATCCTCAAAATCCATTTCATTGAGTTTTCGATGCCCTCCGCCACATTGTCTGAAATGATCGCATGGCTGACTTTCAGACTAAAGTACAAAGATACAAGGGTATCACGCAGATCCCGCATGACAAAAAATACTTTTATGGGGAGCTGAAGCTCCACGAAATTCCGCCAATTTTTATATGCAGGAGAATCGATTTGATGATCAGCCGATGGATGGTTTTGAGGTCTTAGCGTGGCCTCAAAACGAGGTTGCGACACGTACACCGTGGGATAGATCATCCCAGGCAGTATTGCATCTTCGTAAAATTGAGCCACCTTGACCCTGGGCTTGACTATCCGCCCGGGAGCACACCCTTCCAGGATGTTATAGACCCACTGCGAACCAGACTTCACGTGGGTAACATGGAAAACTGTCGGGACAGTGCTTACCAATTCAAATCCTTTTCATAACCTGTATCAATGAGAAGTTGTCCAAATTTCATCTTGAATTCAGCCTTGATGCGATCGGTAAAATGATTCTTCCAATCTCCGGATACGCCTTTTCGATAATGGGAGGATACATCCTCTTCACCAGGTTTGCGACCAGCTCGTTTATTGAAGGAGTTATTCTCCACAATTTCACTAAGTTTTTTCTCCGGTACATCGATCTCGCAAAATTTGATGATCCGGGCGAATTCCTGCTGTTCGTTCGCAATCAGGTCTTCATATCTGAGAAAATGCACATTTCCCAGGCGCCGGGCGTTCAGCCAGGAATTTTGGATATTGGCGCTTGCCCGACCGCGCTCTTCTATCACATACAAAATACCATCCTCTTCCGATTTGATCTCATTCAACTTCCGGTGTCCTTCAGCAACATTCGCCGAGATCAAAGGATGACTGACCTTCAGACTGAAATAAAGCGAAACCAATGCGTCCCGTAAATCGCGAATAACAACAAATATCCGGACCGGTCGTTTCAATGCCACAAAATTGTAGTAGTTCTGTTCGGCGAGACGGGGCTTCGGAGGAGGGCGCCTGTCCGATATTTTTTACACTTCCCTTGGGATGAAGCGTGGCATCAAATCTGTTATAGGGAGCATAAACCGTTGGATAGATCATGCCGGGCAAAATCGCGTCTTCGTAAAAGTGAGCGACCTTTACTTTTGGTGTGACAACTCTAGTGGGAGCACATGCCTGCAGGATGCCATATACCCACTGGGAACCGGCTTTCCAATGAGTGACATGAAACACGGTTGGTTGTTTCTCTTCATTCATAAGTTTTCCTCTTTGCAGTTCTTATCATCACGGTCGACCTCACATCGTAGCCTTTAGAGTGAGATGTACCTCATCTTCGGACGGCGCATACATCGGGACCTTACTAACCTGCCCGTATAAACTTTGACCATCCACCACCGCAATACTTTGATCATCAAATGGAAGAACATCAATATCACTTTTCGTCTCTACAAGGTCACTTAAATCATACCGCATCAATTCGTTGGATGTTTTTTCAAATAACCCATACATTTGTATCTGCATGAAATTGTCGGTTTCATCCAGAGGAATTGATTTCCCGTGGCTGCGGCATAAAATTGCCATGCGACAAACTCGATCCGTTCGCAATCGCCCATTATAGATCGCATAAAGGGGTTCCAATCCGACCATCCGAAGTGCATAGTCCAGCCAGGCTGTTGTCGCCAGGTGTGACTCACGTCCATATCGTCCGCTCTCGTTTAGAATCAATTTTGCCTCCGGATCGTGGAGGGTGCGAGTTTCAAGCAGAAATAGACCTCCCACTTTACAGAAACTCCGCACAAGGGCAAGAATGCCCAGGGGGTTGAATAAATGATACAGAACCCCCGAAAAGACTACAAGATCGAAGTACTTCACATCCTGGCGGGTCGACAAGACCGTCTGCAGATCAGGCAATGAGATGCCATGAATGTATTCAAAATCCGCTTGATAAACCTCTTAACGAGATTTACTTTTTCGGATATATCCAACCTGTCATATGCAACCACGGTTTTTGCGCCAGCGCGTTTCAGCAGAACTGGAATAACTGCTTCTGTTGTGCCAATATCTATGCAGGTTTTCCCCTTAACATCCACATTTCGCAGGAGCTTACGGGTAAGGGCTAAATTCTTGCGAGCAGTCCCATCCGTGAACCCGCCTTCTTCAAGCTCGATATTGTAGTACCACCCGGTTGACCAATGCACAAATTTCATGAGTTGCTCCCAGGGATCATACAGATCCAGGAATATTAGTGCTCCGTCTAATTTTACTCTACACCTTCGGGTGCAATTTGCATGCGCCCTTCTCCAGGAAGATCGCATACACCGCTATGAAGCAATTCCAGATCTTCCCCATGGCGAAGTAGAACGGATACAGCGAATGCCCCTTCGAGGCGCCAAATCCGTTTTCTTTCACCCGCTTCACCCGGATGACCCAGTTTTTCAGGAGACCACTGACCATCTGAAGGCAAGGTTGTGCAATCCAGATTGATCACGTAATTACCCGGTGCAACATTTAGAGCGACTCGTTGATAATAATGCACTACACTTCCTCGAGATACCCTGGTTGGTGATTGTGTCCGGTTTTGGATCGAATTCTTGCCGTGGATCAGCAATCCATGCTCATCCCGGATCTCCATGTTTACCACTGGCATTTCCATGTCCTGCTTCAACTGGAATTCACAATAAATCCTCAGGCTGTCGCCCTGCTTATAAGTCAACGCCGGTTCGCCATCATCATTCACCACCGCCAGTCGAGTCAGGGACGCCCGGGCTTTTCCAATCTGCTTCGGGAAGGATTTAATTCTAAATACAGAATCCGGGGGCCAGTCGTCAATCTGTGAATGAATTGGGGCTTGAGGCAATTCCTCGCCGGTTTTCTTTAAGGGGGAAAATCCAAACCATCCCCCTCTTCGTCCAACTCCAGTTTCTTTATCGCATCTGCCCTCTTCTCGCCTTTCAATTGGAGATATTGCCGGATTGCCTCTGCCGGTTCGCCATCATATAGTTTCTCACCGGCGTTGAGCAGGATAACCCGTTCGCAATAACGCTGAACTATGCCCATACTGTGTGTAACTAAAATAATCGAAGTATTCTGTTGAAGCAGCTCAGCCAGGCGGGCAAAGCATTTTTGCTTGAAGAAAATATCTCCAACCGCCAACACCTCATCCAGGATCAGTACATCCGTGTCCATGAACGCAAACATGGAGAACGACAGGCGCGTTTTCATGCCTGTCGAGTACATGCGTAAAGGCTGTTCAAAGAAATCGTCCAGTTCTGAAAATTCCTTGATGCGTTCCATTCGCTCCAACACATACCCGTCTGGAAAACCCATCAGTTGTCCACTCCGAATGACGTTCTCCCGCCCAGTCAGGTCCTTGTCTGTTCCACCAGTCAGTTCAAGGATGGAAAGAACCTTGCCACTGATCTTATATGTGCCTTCAGTGGGACGCAAAACATCGGTTATGATCCGCAACAAAGTGCTTTTACCGGCACCGTTGGGACCGATGATGCCTAAAAACTCCCCCTTGGTGAGATTAAAGGAAACATCATTAAGCGCCCAGAAATCCCTGTGATAAGTGCGCTTGCCAAAGGTCACCCATTCCTTAAATATATCAATGGGATTCTTGTAAATTTTAAAACACTTCGTTAAATTTGATGCTTCCAGGACAATTTCTTCGTTCACATGGCATCCTTTACTTCGTTTCCCAGGCGGCGGGATACGAGTGAACCGATCAGCCCAAAGACCACGACCCAACTAATCATGTGTATCCAAGCCACGGGTTGAGGCAGTTGTCGTTCAAGGAACACAGACCGAAAAGATTCAATAAAGTAATAAGGGGGGTTGAATACCAGGATCGAACGGAGCCAATCCGGGAAAATATCGATCGAATAATTGATGGGAAGCGTCCAGCGCCAAAGTTGAACAAGGACGTTCAAGACTTCACCCAGATCCGGAAAAAATACACGCAAGTGCGCCAATGCCAGGGAAAGACCGAACCCCATTGCCACGAACAGTAAAATTAGAATCGGCAAAATAAGGATCGCCCACGAAAGGGGGTTCTTGAAAAACAGGTTGATCGGGAGCAGGATGACCATGTAGATGGAAAGGCTTAGCATGGAAACGAGCGCTTCCTTGGCTACAAATACATCCGTGGATATCGCCAGGCGGCGAATATAAACTGACGAGGCATTTAATGTATTGCTGCCCATGGTCAGCATTTGCGAAAAGGTGAACCAGGGAAATAAACCAATTAATAGAAAAAGAGGATATGCCACTCCCCTATGGAGCCCGCTACGCAATGTGACCAGGTAGGAAAACACGACAGAGTAGATCAGGGCTTCAAGCAGCGGGTTAAAAACAAACCAGAATATGCCCAATGCCGTACCCGCATATCGGTAACGAAAATCGGTCCAGAATGAACCCAGCAAATAGCGACGATGGACGAAAAGGTTTTTTAGCATCACCTGCAAGCAGGGTCAAAAACCCTGCCCTCCATGCAAATTCTATCCTGAAAACAGAAGAAGAATTACCTGCTCATTACTTTAATCGGCTACTTATTATCATTGTTTAGTCAACACCAAACGGCGCATTATCGCATGGCGCATTGAGCACGTCAAGCAGCTAGCGCTCAATAAACTCCTTGTCAGCCACATGTAGCGTCTCAAGCAACTCATCCTTCATCTGGGACGCGACGTTCCTGTCAGAGCCATAGAGATCATGGAGTTCCTCGAGATCATCCTCGTGGTTGTAGAGTTCAAACCAGTCCTCACCGCCAAAATATCCCTTGAAATAGATCAACTTATAAAGTCCCTTCCGCATGGCAATAGTTGCTGTATTTATTGGCGAGAAGGCAGGATTAAGTTTTGCCTCGACAGTATACGTGCTTCGCGTAATGTCTTCCTTTCCACCAAAGCCGGGGAGCACCTTACCCGCAGACCAGTCAGGAATGGATTTTCCGGCTAGATGCAAAATGGTGGGCAGGATATCCACACTATTGACCGGGGCATGGATGTCCTCACGTTTGGTTTGACCTGGTGCGTGGATCAGGAGTGGACTATGGACAATGGGATCATACAATAGCGGGGTGTCATGCCCCTTGCACCCACGCTCGAGCAGTTCGCCATGATCAGAAGTGATGATCAAATAAGAGTTGTCCAATACACCCGCAGAATTCCAAAGAATCTACAAAACGACCAAACTCATAATCAACAGTCGCCAGGTATTCATCGTAGGACAACCTGCCGATATAGACCTTTCTTTCATCGTGCCCATCGCCCAATTTGTGCTGAGGTTTGGAGGGTGGAAAGTAATTATCATTCCGGAACATGCCATAGAATTTACGCAGGGGGGAATAAGGTGCATGGGGTGGGAATAAATGAACATAGGAGAGGCTGGGCGCTGTTTGTTCGCTGAACATCTTCACCAAACCATCAAAGACCTCGTTCAGCAGAAAATAGACTGGATAAGCACCAGTCTTCGGAATTCCTCTCGGATAATCTTTCATAGGAATCTTATTTGCCTGCGCATACAGGATGGTGCGCTCCAATGCACCCAATACCAGCGAGGAGGGAGACTTCTCCATCTTGAACATGAAATCATCCAGACCCGCGGTAGGCGAGGGTGGTATCGGCGAAAGCCATCACCAATGATATGGGAAAGCAGACTGAATTCCGCAGGGGACAAATACGTATCCAGATCTTTTTTGAATTGGGTAAGGATGAAGGAAGCCCAGCCTGTCTGGGCAAACCCGGTTCGGTTGTATCCATCCCCGATCAGCGCAAAAATGTTGCGATCCAACATATCACGGCGGACCAAACCGGAATGGTTGAACGCCCTGTGAGTCCAGGGATACATTCCGGTCAACAGGGAAGCCACACCTGGAACTGTATAATTCCCGGCGGAATTATATCGATGGAAGATGGTTGCACGTTCGGCAAATCTCTCAAAATTGGGGCTGGTCTGGCGTGGATAACCATAAAGAGATAGATTCCTGGCAGTCATGGTATCGAACAATAGCAGGATGATATTTGGAGGCGCCGCGTTCAAACCGCCCGGAGCGGTCAGAGACTTGGGTAATGCAGCACTGGTGATGGATACCGTGGCAAGTTTCAGAAAATCACGCCGGCTTATACCAGTCATCTATAACCTCATGACATTACGAATAAAGACAACAAGGATGGAAATAGCACTGATTGGCAGGAAGATATACAGGAATATGGTTGCCCGGTTGCCAATTTCGTCCATCACTTTTCGAAATATTGGAATATACCCTGCAAGAAAGACCACGACGATCATCACTGCCAGCGTTGCCAGTATCATCCAAGGCAAACCCGGAGGAAAACCCTGCAGGGCGGTGATGATGTTGAGGTAGTTCATTAATGCCACGAGCAGCAGGATGATCAGGGTGACTCCCCTCGCTACAAATTTCTCATTAAACCAGCGGTGTGGCAATACAAAGCCGACCAGGATGGGTACAAGGAGTACAAGCAGACTTTCCATGATATTCACAACCTGGGCATACGAATAAGTGACCAGCAACTCGTCCAGGGTCATGAAATACAACCAGCTTGGGAGTTTCCACAGGTACCAATAAATGGTCCAACCATAGACCAGAAAGACGATTACGCCATAAACTGCAACCGCTTGCTCCCTGGATGGCAGACGCTTCGAAATCCACGATTTGAATCCAATAAAACTCATTTCAAATATCTCCGAAAGCCTGCTAATATACAAACTGCTCCCGGCTATCAACCGGGAGCAGTTCGGATAGCTGGTAGTTTCCTACTTCATTTCCGGCGCAGGCGCCTTGGAACGTAAAACCGCCCAGGCGAGCGTACCAATAAGCACTAATGATAAACCCCAGATCACAAGCCTGGCTGTGCCGGTTGCGTCAGCATACTGGACCACGATCGGAGCAATGATCACCGAGACCAGGTTCACCACTTTGATCATTGGGTTGAGCGCCGGACCGGCGGTATCCTTGAATGGATCGCCAACTGTATCGCCCACCACGCTTGCCTTGTGGCGCTCGGAACCTTTGCCAAGATTCTCGCCCGGTTTTTTGGGTTCATCTTCGATCAGTTTCTTGGCATTATCCCAGGCACCGCCAGAGTTGTTGAGGAAGACCGCCAGCAACTGACCGGAGACGATGATGCCTGCCAGGAAACCGCCCAGGGCTTCCACTTGCAGCATCAGACCGACGACAATGGGGGTCACGATGCCGAGCAGTGCCAGTGAAACCAATTCCTTCTGTGCGGCGGTGGTGGAAATGGCCACAGCCTGTTTGTAATCGGGCTTGATTTTGCCTTCCAGAACACCCAGTTTGAACTGGCGGCGGACTTCCAGCACGATCAGGGAGGCGGCGCGGGACACAGCCTGGATGGCAAAGGAGGAGAACAGCCACGGCAGGGCGCCACCGATCAACATACCAACAAACACCTGCGGAATATCCACACGGATACCGATTGTCTTGATCTGCTCTGCCAGCGGAATGCCAAGCGCCTCCTGGGCACGGCTAACATCCACCAGGAAGGAGCCAAAGAGCGATACCGCCGCGATCACTGCAGAACCAATGGCCACACCCTTGGTGATGGCTTTGGTGGTGTTGCCAACCGCATCAAGGTCAGCCATGATCTGCTGGGCGTCCCTGGTTTCCTTGTCTTCCTGCCAGACCAGGACATTTCGCCGATGCCATTGGCGTTATCTGCAATCGGACCGAAGGAGTCCATGGCCACATTGTTGCCGGTCAGGGTCAACATGCCGATGCCGGTCATGGCAACGCCATAGAGAATAAAGGTGACCCGTTCAACACCCTCCACACCCGGGATCGTGCCGAAGATGAAGATGGAAGCAACGATGGTCAACGCGATGACGATGCACCGACCAGACGGAAGATTCAAAACCAGACAGAAATACCCTGCAAGATGAGAGTGGCGGGACCGGTATCAGCAGCTTTCTTGATATCATTAACGGGGGATGCATGCGTGCCGGTGAAATATTCAGTCAGGCGGTCAATCAAAATGGCAAGCAACACACCCACCGCAACTGCCGTCGGCATACGCCACCAGCCGCCCCACTCAGCCATTGCCGGGGTATTCAGATACACAAAACCAGCAATGAAGAACAAAACAGCGGAGATCGCAGCGGATGACAGGAAGCCGCTGAAGATGGCTGCCATGGCATCCCCGCTCTTGCCGGGCGTACCGCTTTACCAGGTATGTACCGATGATGGAAGACAGAACACCGATACCGCGCACGATCAGCGGGAAGATGATCCACTCGAGGCGGCCGGTGAAGGATGCAAGGGCCAGACCAAGGATCAAGCCGGAAACGATCGTCACTTCATAAGATTCAAAGATGTCAGCGGCCATACCAGCGCAATCACCGACGTTATCGCCAACAAGGTCAGCGATCACCGCAGGATTTCTCGGATCATCTTCAGGGATGCCTGCTTCCACCTTACCAACCAGATCCGCGCCAACATCCGCCGCCTTGGTGAAGATACCACCGCCCACACGCATGAACAACGCCAGGAGCGTTCCGCCAAAACCAAAACCCAGCAGGGCATCCGGAGCAGCAATGCCAAGAATAATGAAGATGATCGTGCCGCCGAGCAGACCAAGACCATCGGTCAACATTCCGGTGATCGTGCCGGCGCGATAGGCGATCCGAAGCGCGTCGCCAAAAGAACGACGGGAAGCAGATGCCACACGGACATTCCCCTGAACAGCCATGCGCATGCCGATCTGACCAACTGTCAGCGAGAAAGAAGCGCCCATGATAAAAGCCACCGCCCGTGCAATGCCGATGACCAGTTTTAGCTGGTCGTCAGACATGCCCTGGAAGCGTTCCTGCGCTTCAGGAGATGGCGGAACAACATACACGGACAGGAATAGCGCAATGGTTAAAATGCCGATCAAAGGCAGGATGGATTTCAATTGGCTTCCCAGATAGGCATTCGCGCCATCACGAATGGCACCCCAGACTTCCTGCATCTTTGCCGTTCCCATATCCTCACGAAGGATCTGGGAACGAAGGAAGATGGCATATAGAAGACCAAGGATGGCAACACCAAAAACTGCCCAGATGGCGATTGTCTCGAAGCTATTTAGTCCCATGTTGAACATTGTAGGGTTTCCTCCTGGAAAATGGTGGGGTTTTAATTTCCTCTGACAGCGGAATGATTGTACAAGTGCCGGAGGAATGTGTCAAGAAGACATGCGCGATGCCAAAACTCGTTGACGCACCTCCCTCTCTCGCTTATAATCTGCCCCGCTTAAGGCAAAACCCGAATCTCGCAGTGCCATGATAGCGCGGGGACGTGCTGGAACTGGCAGACAGGCATGACTTAGGATCATGTGCCGAAAGGCGTGAGGGTTCAAGTCCCTCCGTCCCCACCAAAAAATACGAACAATCCCTTTTCCAGTGGAAAGGGACCAAATCTACCGAAGGAACACAAAGTTGAACATCGAAAAGAACATTCGCGAAGACCACCAGGCTGAACTGACCGTTGAAGTTGATGCAGAACGCATGGAAACCATGAAACGCCGCGCCGCCCGCAAGCTGGCAGAACGTGGCAAGATTCCCGGCTTTCGCCCGGGAAAAGCCCCTTACGAAATGATTCGCCGCCATTTTGGCGAAGAAGCAATCAACGAACAGGCGATTGACCTCCTGGTTGACGAGATCTACCCGGAGGTTATAAAGCAGGCAGAAATTGAACCTGCCGCAGCCGGATCATTGGAAAAGATCGAGAGCATGGACCCGCCCAAGTTCATTTTCCGGGTCCCACTGGCTCCCACCGTGGATTTGGGCGATTACCTGTCCATCCGGCAGCCGTACGAATGGGTAGCCCCGACCGATGAAAGGCTCGCTGAAGCACTCGAGGAACTCCGCCAGATGTACGGAACCACCGAGACAGTTGAACGCGAGATAAAAGAAGGCGACTACGTGTTGCTGACGGTCAAAGGCAGAAGGAAGGCTGCAGGGGAAGGTGAAGACCTGTCCGATCTTTCCCGCGAGAACACCGCAACTGTTGTTCGTTCACCGGACAAGCAGCAGGATGATGAATGGCCGTTTAAAGGATTTGCCCGCGAATTGATCGGTCTGAAGTCTGGTGAGAGCAAGACCCTGGTACATGAATATCCGAAGGATTATGAGGAAGAAAAATTACAGGGTGCTACCATCACGTACGAAGCCACGATAAAAACGGTGCGCTCTGTGACACTGCCTGAACTGAACGATGAATTTGCCAAGACTGTTGGCGCTCATTACGAAAACCTCGACCAGTTAAAGGTGGTCCTGCGAAAGGATCTGGATGAGCGTTCACGTGCGGAATATGACGACAAGTTTTTCTCCGAATTGATCGAAAAAATCAAGGAAGGCGCCAAGATCAAGTATCCTCCGCAGGTCGTGGAACATGAAATCGAGCATGTCCTGGACGATCTTCGTCAAAGACTCTCATCTCAAAACATGGATATTGATACCTACTTTAAGGTCCGCAAGACCACGAAGGAAAAGTTTATCGAGGAGGAAGCGCGTCCGGTAGCCATCAAAAGGCTGGAGCGCGGTCTGATCCTTGATGAGATCGCACGCAAACACAAGATCCAGATCGACGAACAATCCCTGACGGCTGAATTCAACCAAACCCTCAACCAGCTTGCCTATCAGGGTGCGGTGGATTTTGAGAAGTTGAATAAGAGCAACAAGGCAACCCAGGAACGTTTCTCCAACGCGGTGGCAAGCCAGTCTGCCAACCGGCTGCTGACCCGCCGTACACTGGACAAGATGAAATCCATCGCTCTCGGTGAATGGAAACCCGAGGATGATGAGATAAAACAGCCTGCCCCTGAAAAAGAGGAAACACCAACCACGCCTGAGCATACAGGAAGAGGCCGAATCCCAGCAACCGTGATCCGGTCTGGTCCATACAAGGTGCGCTAATAATCCAACCAATTCATGACGCTGTATTAATAAAAATCCAACACAGCATGGATATGATTGTGTCACTTGGAGGTACCCATGATCCCTGATTTCAAAAATGTCATCCCGATGGTGATCGAATCATCCGGTCGTGGTGAACGGGCTTACGACATCTATTCGCTCTTGTTGAAGGAGCGCATCATCTTTCTTGGCACACCGATCGATGACCAGGTGGCAAACGTCATTGTTGCGCAATTGCTTTTCCTGAACCATGAAGATCCGGAACGCGAGATCCGCATGTACATCAATTCCCCCGGCGGCGTGATCTATGCCGGTATGGCGATCTACGACACGATGCGGATCGTCACGAACCCGATCAGCACCACCGCTGTAGGTGTTACCGCCTCGTTTGGGACCGTGTTCTGGCTGCCGGTACAAAAGGTCGCCGTTATGCCCTGCCGCACGCCACCATCCATATGCACCAGCCGCTGGGTGGTGCACAGGGTCAGGCAACAGACATCGCGATCGCAGCCAAACAGATCATGCTCCAGAAGCAGATCCTGAATAATATCCTGGCAACTCATACCGGACAACCAATGGAGACCATTGAGCGCGACACTGATCGCGATTTCTACATGGATGCCAAGCAAGCTGTGGAATATGGTCTGGTGGACCAGGTGCTGGAAGTTCCAGAAAAAGCTGGAAGTTGATTTTCACTTGATGTTTTGCAGGTATAAGTCAGCCCGCCGGGAAATCGGCGGGTTTTTCATTTCCATGACTTCCATCTATTTTAACAATGTATTTCGTCAGGGGTAAATTTAAACAATTTTATGGGTGAGCGACTATAATGGATTTATCGGGTGCGGCTATGATATTGCCACGCGCACTTTGTATATTAACAAATCCATAATGAATGTATTTCACAAGGAGAATGTAATGCATAATAAGACCGCAAGTTGTTTTCGGTCCTGATCGTTATATTAGTAGTGATGGTTGCGGGCTTGTTCCAGGGGGGACGCAACATGTTCAAGCCCTGTCGACTGATATCAGTTATCAGCCAAGTGTATGGGGGGGGCTGGGAATATCGGAGCTCCACTTACAAGAAGGATTATGTTGAATTATTCAACCGTGGCACTTCCACAGTAAACCTGACGGGGTGGTCAGCGTCCAATACGCCAGCGCAACGGGAAGGTCAATTTTGTTGCTGCCCCTATTCATCGGTTCATGTGGCACCCGGCCAATATTTCTTAGTCCAGCTGCAGGCGGCACAATGGGTGAACACCCATACCAACTCCAGATGCAACCGGAACAACCGTGAACTTAAGTGGCACGACTGGCAAAGTTGATTTGGCCAACATCGGCACAACATCTGGCCTGTGCAAAGGCGGCTCCACCTGCTCATGTTCCCCCACCCAACTGGCCCAGATGATTGATCTGGTTGGCTTCGGCACAGCCAATTTGTTTGAAGGAGCGCTGCAACACCTGCCCCATCCACCACCAATGCCATTTTCCGTGGTACCTTTGGCTGTACTGAAACGGACAATAACAGTACCGATTTCACTGCCGCCCCTGCCGCGCCACGTAACAGCGCTTCCCCCACGCACTCTTGCGGCCCGGTCCTGCCGACCTTATCGATCAACGATGTTACCCTTGCCGAAGGGAATTCTGGCACTACCACATTCTCTTTCACGAGTCAGCCTGTCTGCTGCTGCCCCAACCGGCGGCGTAACTTTTGACATTGCCACCGCCGACAATTCTGCCACCGTTGCAGACAATGATTATGTCACCAGGTCACTCACCAGCCAGACCATCGCAGCTGGCAACGACACTTACACCTTCGATGTCACCGTGAATGGTGACACGACCGTGGAAACGAACGAGACATTCTACGTCAATGTGACCAATGTCACTGGCGCCACATGTGCGTGATGGTCAAGGCTTGGGGACGATCACCAACGATGACATTTCACCGACACCAGACCTCTCCATCGATGATGTAACCCAGAACGAGGGCAATTCCGGCACAACCACCTTCACTTTCACAGTCAGTCTGTCTGCTGCAGCCCCGACTGGCGGCGTGACCTTTGACATTGCCACGGCAGACAATACTGCCACTATCGCAAATAATGACTACATCACCAAGTCGCTCACTGCTCAAACAATACCATCAGGGAACAGCTCTTATACCTTTGATGTCACTGGTGAATGGCGATACGACCGTGGAAGCGAACGAGACATTCTACGTCAATGTGACCAATGTCACTGGCGCCAATGTGAGCGATGGTCAAGGCTTGGGGACGATCACCAACGATGATGTATTGATCACCTTCATCCATGACATCCAGGGAAGTGGCGCCACATCCATCCCCGGTACATTTACGGTTGATGCGATCGTGGTGGGCGACTATCAGACACAGGGCAGCGGTCAATTACGCGGCTTCTTCATCCAGGAAGAGGATGCCGACGCCGATGCTGATCCAGCCACTTCCGAAGGCATCTTCGTATTCTGTAGCTCTTGCCCGACGCCGGTTAGCGTGGGCGACAAGGTTCGTGTGACCGGTACGTCCAGCGAATACTTCCTGATGAGCCAGCTCAATGCCACCTCATCCGCCAGTGTCAGTGTTCTTAGCTCGGGCAATCCGCTACCCGCACCAGTTGCCCTTCAACTGCCCGTGCCCGGCGTCCCCACTGGCAACCTGACCGAGGCTACAAATTTCATCAACGCCTACTACGAAGCCTTCGAAGGCATGTTGGTCACCTTCCCTGCTACTTTGTCTGTGAGCGAGTATTTTGAACTCGCTCGCTATGGTCAGGTGATTCTCACTGCAGGCGGACGTCCGCGCACGTTTACCGATGCGAACATCCCCACTGCGGGCGGATACATTGATCATGAGATCGACCTGGCAGGTCGCACCATCATTCTCGACGATACCGATAATCGCCAGAACCGCCCCGTGGACTCTCCGAACACAGCCTACTATCACCCTGTTCCGGGATTGAGCATCAGCAACTACTTCCGCGGCGGCGATACCATCACCAATCTCACCGGGGTGCTGCACTGGTCCTTTGCAGGTTTGAGCGGCACTGACGCCTGGCGTATCCGCCCGGTGACCGAGGCTTACAGCTACGCCTTTACACCGGTCAACACTCGCCCCGCCATTCCTGCTGTTAGCGGGAGCCTGAAAGTTGCCAGTTTTAATGTCCTGAACTATTTCCTGACGATCGATACCACCAATGTCTGCGCGCCAACCCTGAACCAGGATTGCCGCGGCGCGGATAGCACCCAGGAACTGACCCGTCAGCGCACCAAGATGTTGGCGGCGCTGTCTGCCATCAATGCGGACGTCTTCGGTTTCATGGAGATGGAGAATACTCCCGGCGTCGAACCTCTCGCAGACATCGTGGCTGGCTTGCCGGGATACGGCTATATCGACACAGGTGTGATCGGCACGCGATGCCATCCGGGTTGGAATCATATACAAGACCTCCACCGTACAACCTGTCGGTAATTACGCCATCCTTGACAGCAGTGTCGATCCAAACTTTAACGACACTCGCAACCGCCCAGCCCTGGCGCAAACCTTTGAACAGATCGCCACCGGTGAGCGTTTCACCGTTGTGGTCAACCACCTCAAGAGCAAAGGTTCGCGCTGTGGTGCTGGTGACGATGACACGACCACAGGGCAGGGAAATTGCAACGTAACCCGGACCCTGGCGGCTCAAGCCCTGGCAGATTGGCTTGCCACTGATCCGACGGATAGCGGCGACCCAGACATGCTTATCATCGGCGATTTGAACTCCTATGCAATGGAAGACCCGATCGTTGCCCTGGAAACTGCCGGTTATACAAACCTGGTTAAGTTGTTTGGCGGCTCGGATGCCTATGGCTACGTATTTGACGGTCAGCTGGGTTACCTTGACCACGCCCTCGCCAATTCCAGCCTGAACCCGCAGGTGGCTGGGGTGGCGGAGTGGCACATCAACGCAGATGAGATTCCCCTTTTCGATTACAACGACGATGCGCGCACCGCCGACGAGGCGTCCTTTGAGGAGGAATCCGACGTGCTTCCTCTCTATGAGCCCAACGAGTTCCGCACCTCCGATCACGACCCGATCCTGATAGGTCTGAACCTGGACGCCACACCTCCCACCCTGATCGTACCCGACGACATGCTTGTCACCCCAACCGGTCCAACCGGCGCAGTGGTCAACTTCATTGTCACCGCCACTGACAATGTGGATCCTGATCCCACTGTGGTATGTGTTCCTCCTTCCGGTTCCACCTTCCCTATCGGCGTTACCATCGTCAACTGCACCGCTACGGACAATTCAGGCAATGTGGCGACAAATTCCTTCACGATCACGGTCGGTGGCACAGCCTACACACTAAGAATCCGTTCCAACGGCTCGAATGATGGCACCCTGCGCGAATCCTCCGAATTGAGTGGTCTTAGCAATTGGGCGGAACCTACCAACCACCTGATCGCGGTCGGTGACGACTATCTAAGGCGGCAGTATGTCGGCATACTGGACTTCGATACCTCTGCCTTGCCGGATAACGCCGTGGTCACAGGCGCCAGGCTGCAGGTGAAGGTCATGGTGTTGTCAAACAATGTCTACACCAGCCTGGGCAATCTGTTGGCAGATGTGACCCGCCCCCATTTTGGAACCCTGCCCAGCCTGGAAACCATGGACTTCCGTTTCCGGGCTCTCGCTGTTGCCGGTGCTTTCACCAAAGCTACTGACTACAATCAATGGATTGCCCTGAGAATGAAATCCACCAGCCTGTTCGCAATAAACCGGATAGGTCAGACGCAATTCCGTGTACGCTTCGCACTGGACGACAACAACGATTCGATCAAACAGCAGATCGGCTTCCTGAGTGGTGACTACTTCGTCCTTTCAGAACGTCCGTTATTGGTAATCACCTACTACCTGCCATAAAGTTCATGCCGGTCCAATCCGGATAGCACCCCGTCATTTCCCCAAACCCCTCTCCATGACCTGGAGAGGGGTTCTACTTACGAAAGGTATAATCACCGGCATGCTGAACAACATCCGATCCCTCATCATCGACATGGACGGCGTCTTGTGGCGGGAGAATACACCCATCGGTGATCTTCCTGGCATTTTTTCACGCATCCGGTTCACGCGGGTGGAAATTCGCCTTCGCAACCAACAATGCGACACGCACTCCGGCGCAATATCAGCAGCGATTGGCTGATTTTGGCATTGAAGTAGACGAGTGGCAGGTGATCACATCCGCATTGGGAGTGGTACAACTGATGAAAGGGAAGATTGCCTCGGGCAGTTCAGTCTTCGTCATCGGGGAGGAAGGTCTCAAGGTTGCCCTGCAAGATCAGGGATATAGGATCGCATCCGGCGAATCGACGGAAGATATCCAGGCAGTGGTGATGGGTTATGACCGGGCGATCAACCTGGAAAAGATGAATACCGCCACCCTGTTGGTGCGGCGTGGAGTTCCATTCTATGCAACCAACCCCGATAGAACCTTTCCTACGCCCAGGGGCGAAATCCCCGGTGCCGGTGCATGGATCTCTGTCATCACAACCGCGACTGCCATTGAACCAGTATTTGCCGGAAAGCCATATCCGTTCCTGATGGACATGGCGCTTGAAAGGCTGGGAACGGGGAGAGAGAACACCCTCGTTGTCGGAGATCGACTTGAGACCGATATTGTCGCCGGGCAGGCGGCGGGTTGTCCGACCGCATTGGTCCTAAGTGGGGTGAGCACCCGAGCACAGGCAGAAGCCTGGGATCCAAAACCAGACCTTATCGTTCCAAACCTGGGATCCTTGGTCCTGTAAATCAGAGACCTGCCGAATCGGCAGGTCTCGTTTCTACTATGGAGTGGCGGTAGGGGGTTTCGGTCGGAGTGGCTGTATTTCCAGCGCCAACCACCTTGATGGCAACCGAGAAGGGGGTGCCAAAAAAGGTTCCGGCATCGTTTTGTAGTTTCCACCAGCTGACGTAATCGCCGGGCGCTGTAGGCGCAACGAACTCAACAGTGATATCGATCGACTCGCCCGGTCCAACCACCTTGCCTATGGGGGTTGACACCGCTCCCATTGGACCATTGCCCGAACCCGTAAAGACCGCCTTGTAGGTGGCTGTCCAGGAGCAGGTACCGGAATTCTGGATGCGCCAGGTCTTATCAAAATTTTGACCTGGTGCCATCAGTGTGCCATCCGGAATGGTTACATCGGTGATGAACACAGAGACATCACATGCGCTGGTCGCAGCTACGGATGCAGTGTTCGTACCCAGCGGGGAAAATGTCGCCTGTACAGTCGTGGTGGGTACTGGTGTGAGGGTGGGTGTCAATGATGGTTGGGCAAACGCTGTTTGTGTGAGTCCCATTGAGAAGGTGGCAATGGCTTGTGCCGCGATCAAATTGGGATTCAGGGGAGTGGGAGTTGGTTCCTTGGAACTGCCGCCGCACGCTGTGAGCACCAGCGCGAAAATAGCCAGTAGTGATAGCCATAGTATTTTTTTTCTTCCTGTCTTCATATCTTCCTCCAGATTTATATTCGACTTATTATAACTTGGTTGGAAGTAAAGGATTAATGGAGGATTAGGAAATATTGGGAACTCTTTCGGTTATTTCACTCCAATCCGTGTTCCTGATTTCCTTCAATACATTATCCGCATGATAAAATCACGCCGCATGGACCCGTCCCCTCTCATTTACGATCTTACCCTTCCCGCGCTGATCGCCCTGCTTCAAGAATGGGGTGAACCCGCCTACCGCGCACAGCAGATCTGGCGGGGACTTTACCAGCACTTCTGGAATTCACCCGAGCAATTCACCGATCTATCCAAAGGTTTACGCAATAAACTGGCAGGCAACCTGCGGTGGGATGTACTCACTCCCGACAAGCAGCTTGCCTCAAAAGATAAACAAACGGTTAAGACCCTCTTCAAACTGGGGGATGGAAATGTGATCGAAGCGGTTTTGATGAAATACGATCAACGCCGCACGCTCTGCATCTCATCCCAGGCAGGCTGTGCCATGGGATGTGTTTTTTGTGCCACCGGTCAACTGGGTTTCAAGCGTCACCTCACCAGCGGCGAGATCGTTGCACAGGTCATGTACTATGCCCGCCAGCTCAATGAGCAGGCGGAGCGCGTGACCAATGTAGTTGTCATGGGAATGGGCGAACCCTTTCATAATTATGACAACACGCTGGCTGCCATTGACCGGCTTAATGACGAGGATGGTTACAATTTGGGTGCCCGCCGTTTCACCATTTCAACGGTGGGTCTGGTCCCTGGAATCAGGAGGTTTGCCGACGAGCAGCGTCAGGTGAATCTGGCAGTCTCCCTTCATGCCACGGATGATGTAAAGCGTTCCAAGATGATGCCGGTTAACAAGCGTTATCCAATAAAAGATGTGATTGAAGCCTGTCATTATTATGTACAAAAGACGGGCAGGCGCATCACTTTCGAATGGGCGCTCATTCACGAAGTAAACGACACGCCTGAAACTGCCCAGAAACTGGCATCACTGCTCAAGGGGTTGAACTGCCATGTGAATGCCATCCCTCTTAACCCGACCACCGGCTATAATGGCAAGGCAACCAATCGTCAACGTGCACAGATATTCAAGGAAGCTCTGGAACAGGCGGGTATCCCCTGCACGATCCGCATGCGCCGCGGCATAGACATTGCAGCCGGATGCGGTCAACTGGCTGGAAATACTCAAAATCATTAATATTTCATGAAATATGGACATTTAGACCAAAGGTCAACAGTTATAATCGGGAATTATGGACAATAAAAACTGGTTGGAACGCCCCATTCATCCATCCCTGCCTGCCATCACCAATGAGGTGGCGATTTTTCTGGCGATCATCCTTGCAGCCCTGGTGACACGCTTTCTGAATCTTGAAGCGCGTGTCATGAGTCATGATGAGAGCCTGCATACCTATTTCTCTTATTTGCTTTACAAGGGACAGGGCTATCAGCACACGCCCATGATGCATGGACCCTTCCAGTTCCATATCCTGGCATTGACCTATTACCTCTT
The DNA here is from genome assembly GCA_963823545.1 of uncultured Chloroflexia bacterium. Lineage (GTDB taxonomy): Bacteria > Chloroflexota > Anaerolineae > Anaerolineales > Villigracilaceae > Denitrolinea. The sequence continues at coordinate 89,117 of CAWGMC010000016.1, forward strand.
TGGCGTGAGCGACTTGACCTCCCGCATTCCATCGGTCCTATTCAGCATCGCCACGATCTGGATGGTCTGGTATTGGCGCAGATATCTTGGTAAGACCGGGGCATTAATAGCCGGCTTGCTGTTGGTCATTTCGCCATACATGCTCTATTACGGGCGCTACGTACGCAATGAATCCTATGCGGGATTATCTGGCATTCTCATGCTGTATGTGATTTTGCGCTATCTTGAAACGGGTGGAAAGAAATACCTTTTACTTCTGGCATTCTCCCTTGTCCTGCACTTCACTGCCAAGGAGACTGCATTTATATACGCAGCGCAAGCCTTGCTCTACCTGGCGATCTACTTCATTGCACGCATCACCCGCACTCCCTGGGAGGGAAGGACAAGTTATTATCGCGGGTTCATAATTTCATTGGCAATTGGTATCTTGTTAACTGGCGCTGCGTTTGGTATTGGGATCGCAAACCAGCACGGGGGGACACTGACCGCGACAGAGACCGCCGCTCCAGCCAATCCAACTGAATCGGTCCTGCCATTCGCTTCCCAGGAAAGTGGATTTTCTTCGGTGGCGCTTCTCACCGGATTGGCGGTATTCTCGTTCCTAATAGCAATTGTTCTATTGATAATCGGCTATTCCTGGAAAAGACTGTGCGAAGAGCGTTCCTTTGATCTTCTGATGCTGCTGGGAACCCTCGTACTTGCCCAACCTGACAGCATTTGCCATCAAGTTGACGGAGAATTTCCACCATGTAACCATCCCCACCACCGAAGCCGAGGTCCAGGCGCTCCCGACCCAGCCTTACGGGATCGTCGTCATCGGTGCTGCGCTCGCGTTGATGTTCATCATATCCATTGTGATCGGTCTCGTCTGGAACAGGAATCTCTGGTGGAAGGCAGCCCTGCTCTTCTGGGGTCCCTTTGTAATCCTGTATACGACCGTATTTACCAATAGCGCAGGATTCTTCACCGGCACTCTCGGTTCTCTTGGTTACTGGCTGGTCCAGCAGGGAGTTGAACGCGGCAGTCAACCCTGGTATTTCTATCTCCTCGTGCAGATACCGGTCTATGAATTCCTTCCGGCTCTGGGACTCATGCTCGCTCTGTTCCTTGGATTAAGGCGAAAAATTCGGAAAGCCCCTGAATCGACTGAAATCACGGATGAGAGTGTTGGTGCGGAACCTCTCACACCTGAAGAAAGCAACTTCACCAACACGTTCAGCCTGCTCGCCTGGTGGAGCCTCACCAGCGTTGCAGCCTTTAGTTACGCCGGCGAGAAAATGCCCTGGCTCACTTATCACATCACCCTTCCGATGATCCTTATCACCGGCTGGGCACTTGGGCATGTAGTGGATGCCATTGATTGGGCTGAATTGCGGAATCGTCGTCCATGGATGGTTTTGGTTCTGGCGCTTGTATTTGTCACAAGCCTGACCATGAGCATACTGACTGTTCTATCACCAACACCTCCCTTCCAGGGAAAAGACCTGACCAGTCTGCAAGCCACAGGGAACTTCCTTCTACCTGCCATAGCGGCTATTGCCTCTACTGCCGGGTTGCTTTATTTCCTAAAAGGTTGGAAACCGAAACTAATTTTCCGCTTGATCACCTTGACATTCTTTGCCCTGCTGGCAGTACTGACCATGCGAGCATCTTTTCGGGCTTCTTATATCACTTATGATCAGGCAACCGAATATCTTGTCTATGCGCATGGCGCAAGTGGCATCAAGCAAGTAATGGCACAGGCAATGGAAATTTCCCAACGCACTACGGGTGGAATGGGGCTTGCCCTTGCTTATGACGCCTCTGCGCCGGATACAGGCGTTTCGTGGCCATTCGTGTGGTATTTACGCGACTATACCAACCAGCGATCCTTCGATGTGCCAACGCGCTCCTTGCGCGATTCCGTCTTCGTTGTTGTGGACCAGAAGAATTTTGACAAGATCGACACTGCACTCGGTCCGGGCTTTTACCGGTTCGATTACATCCGCATGTGGTGGCCCAACCAGGATTACTTTGGTCTGACCTCCCCCAGGAACTCAGCAGACCCATTCTACGAAGGTTATCCTTGCGATGGTTGGCTTGGTTTCTTCAAGCTCTTTAAAAGCACAGACTTCTCACGAGTCTGTAATGCGATCAGGGACCCGAATATCCGTGCCGGCATCTGGGATATCTGGCTCGATCGTGACTATACCCGCTACGCGGCGGCAACAGGTTCATCTTCAACAACTTTGACCAATTGGCAACCCGCCGATCAGATGCGCCTCTACATCCGCAAGGATATTGCTGCCCAGATCTGGAATTATGGTGTGGCGCCCGCAGAGTCCGCCCTGGAAGTCGACCCTTATGAGGCAAACACCATCGATCTCCCTGCCAGTCTGATCATTGATGCGACCAGCCTGCAGACCACATCCTTTAACGCGCCGCGAGCTTTAGCCTTCTCAAAAGACGGCACGTTCTACGTTGCCGACTCGCAAAATCATCGGATCGTGCATCTGAGCCCGCTTGGCGATCTACTTGGAACGTGGGGAAAGGTATCCCCGGGTTGCCCTTATCTCACCGCCAACCCACCCGCCAACGTTCCGGTGGATACCTTCTGCGAACCCTGGGGGGTGGCAGTAGGTCCGGATGGATCTGTGTACGTCACAGATACCTGGAACGCCGCGGGTCGTGAAGTTCACGGCGAAAGGCAAATACATCACATCCTGGGGTTTTTATGGACAGGATACCCCCGAAGCATTTTGGGGTCCGCGTGGAATTGCGGTTGATTCAAAAGGGCGTGTATATGTTGCGGATACAGGGAACAAGCGAATAGTGATCTTTGACTCGAAGGGCGCTTATATCACTCAATTCGGGACCGCGGGGCTGGATCCGGGTCAATTCGATGAACCGGTCGGCGTGGCTGTGGCAGCGGATGGAACGGTTTATGTCACAGATACGTGGAACCAGCGGGTGCAATCGTTTATTCCCAGTGAAGATGGCATGTTCTTCATCCCCTACATACAGTGGGACATCTTCGGTTGGTATGGACAGTCTTTGGATAACAAACCGCTGATCGCGGTTGGTGCGGATGGGCACGTCTTTGTAACCGACCCTGAGGGCTTCCGCATCCTGGAATTCGACGCCTTCGGACAATTTATCCGGACTTGGGGTGATTATGGATTTGGTCTGTCTGAGATCGGCGTGGCGAGCGGTGTTGCCGTGGATTTAGAAGGCAATATTTGGGTCACAGACGCCGGTAACCAGCGCATCATGAAATTTACACTTCCATGATATCCATGCCATGCGCTCCCGTGATCAACTCATGGGAGCGCATGGACAAGGAATAAAAAAGGCTTGCGGTATAATATTTTTGCCTTCGGGCGAAAGAAAATCTCACGGGAGAAATCATGAAACTCCACGAATATCAATCCAAACAGATCTTTTCAAAATATGGAATCCCCATCCCCAAGGGGCGGGTTGCGACTACTGCAGAAGAGGCAAAACAAATTGCCCAGGAACTCGGAGGCCGCGTTGTCATCAAATCACAAGTACTGGTGGGTGGACGCGGCAAGGCGGGCGGTATCAAAGTTGCAAATGACCCAAATGAAGCCGGACAGATTGCCGCGCAGATACTAGGCATGGAGATCAAGGGACTCCCCGTTCGCAAGGTGTTGGTGGATGAGGCTGCCGCCATTGAAACCGAGATCTACCTTGGCATTACCAACGACCGGACCGCGCGCAAACCGGTTATGATGGCATCCGCGGCAGGCGGCGTGGATATCGAAGAAGTGGCACGCACCAACCCCGAGAAGATCATCAAGGTTCACATCGACCCCCTGCTTGGATTGCGCGATTATCAGACGCGCGATATCGCAGCCAGCATCGATCTGCCGCGTGAGAACTGGCGGGAATTCAACACCATTGCCCTTGCCCTTTGGCGCGCGTACAGCGAGAACGATGCCACCCTGGCGGAGATCAACCCCCTCATTATCAACAAGGAGAAAAAGCTCGTCGCCCTGGACGGCAAGATGTTGATCGACGACAATGCCATGTTCCGCCATGCCGACCTGGCCGAATTACGCGATGTTGATGAAGAAGCCCCGGTTGAAACCGAAGCACGCAAATACGGTCTGACGTATATCAAACTGGATGGATCGATCGGCTGCATGGTGAATGGCGCGGGACTGGCCATGACGACCATGGATGTCATCAAGTTATTCGGGGGCGAACCCGCCAATTTCCTCGATATCGGCGGCGGCGCAAATGCGGAAAAGGTTGCCGCAGCCATGAAGATCATCCTGACCGATAAGAATGTAAAGGCTGTGCTTTTCAACATCTTCGGCGGCATCACGCGCTGTGATGAAGTCGCCAGGGGTATCCTGGTCGGCGATGGATGAAGTCAAGCCCAAGGTGCCAATGGTGATACGTCTGGTTGGCACGAACGCAGAAGAAGGTCGTAAATTGCTGGAAAATGCAAAGATGATCACCGCTGAAACCCTGGTGGACGCGGCGCAAAAAGCCGTAAAAGCGGCAGCGAAAGGATAACCAAAGAGGGACAGGCGCAGGAAAGTTTGCATCCCTGGAGAATATATATGAGCATACTCATTGATAAAAACACCCGTCTTCTCGTTCAAGGCATCACCGGCAATGAAGGCATGTTCCATACCGAGCAGATGTTCGCCTATGGAACAAATATCGTCGGCGGAGTCACACCCGGGAAAGGCGGAGAATGGGTTTTGAACGGAAAAGTTCCCGTATTCGATCTGTAAAACTGGCGGTGGATGCGACCGGGGCAAATTGCTCCGTCATTTTTGTTCCGGCACGTTTTGCCTCGGATGCGATGTTCGAAGCCGCTGACGCCGGCATTCCCCTCGTCGTTTGCATCACGGAAGGCGTGCCGGTCCAGGATATGATGCGCGTCCGCAATTATCTTGACCAGAAACGGGTGCGCCTGGTCGGTCCGAACTGCCCGGGCTTGTTAACCCCCGGCGAATCCAAGGTGGGCATCATCCCCGGCAATATTGCCATTCCCGGAAATGTGGGCGTGGTATCGCGCTCGGGCACATTGACATACGAAGTGCTTTACGCCATGATGAACGTTAAACTGGGGGCATCCACCTGTGTTGGGATCGGCGGCGATCCGGTCAACGGGACAAATTTCCTCGATGTCCTGGAAATGTTCGAACATGACCCAAAGACCGAGAAGGTGGTACTGATCGGTGAAATCGGCGGCACGGATGAGGAGAAAGCAGCGGAATACATCTCCAAAAAGATGACAAAGCCTGTAGTGGCATTCATCGCCGGGCAGACAGCTCCTCCCGGAAAACGCATGGGGCATGCGGGCGCCATCATTGAGGGCGGCGCAGGAACTGCCGCAGACAAGGTGAAAGCACTGACAGCAGCAGGGGTGAAAGTGGCACGTCATCCTGAGGAAATTGCCACATTACTTAAGTAGACACCCAGCCCTCCTGCATGTCATCCATAAAAAGAGCCGCCTGTCACAATGACAGGCGGCTCTACGTTATAATTCCACAGACAATGGTCACTTTACATGGCTGGCGATATAGGCAACCGCATCACCAACTGTTGAGATCTTCTGTGCATCCTCATCCGAGATTTCCATTTTGAAGGTCTCTTCAAACTCCATGATAAGTTCGACCAGGTCAAGCGAGTCGGCTCCCAGATCCTCGCGGAAACGGGCTTCCATCGTGACTTTCGCAGGATCGTCAATCCCGAGCAGATCCACAATAACTTTCTTGACTTCATCAAAATTTGCTGACATGGGTCCTCCGAATTGGATAGTTTTAGGCAAAAGAGACGGTCTAAATTATACCAGTCCACTTCAATGACAGGAAACACTCCTTCATGAAAAAAGATACGACCCTGGTGACCAGGAAATCCGACCACATAAAGATCAACCTCGAGCAGGATGTTCGATCCTCCCGCACAACCGGGCTGGAGAAGTATTATTTCATCCACGAAGCCCTGCCGGAACTGGACCTGGATAAAATTGACCTGTCCACGGACCTTTTTGGCAGGCACTTATCCGCCCCGATCCTCATCAGTTCAATGACGGGGGGAACCAGGAAAGCCGGAAACATCAACCTGCGCCTCGCTGAGGCTGCACAGACCGTGGGCGTGGCAATGGGCGTCGGAAGTCAGCGCGCTGCGCTCGAGCATCCGGAACAGGCAGCCTCGTTTCAAGTGCGAAAAACCGCCCCGGATATCCTGCTCTTTGCCAACCTGGGAGCCATCCAGCTTAACAACGGTTACACGCTGGAGCACTGCCGCCGCGCGGTCGATATGATCCAGGCGGATGCGCTGATACTCCATCTCAATCCCCTGCAGGAGGCTGTCCAGGCGGGAGGGGATGTTAATTTCCAGGGATTGGCGCGGAAGATCGAAAGTGTCTGCCGGAAATTGGAAGTCCCGGTGATTGCCAAGGAGGTTGGCTGGGGAATTTCAGGAAGAACGGCAAAGCTTCTGGCGGATTGCGGAGTATCCGCCATTGATGTTGCGGGTGCGGGCGGAACAAGCTGGTCCCAGGTGGAGATGCACCGCGCACCGGACGATTTCACGCGGCAGCTGGCAGGAACTTTTGCCGGATGGGGCATACCTACCGCCAATTCCATCCAGCTCGTCAGGAAAGCCGCGCCGAACATGACCATCCTTGCCAGCGGCGGGCTGAAGGATGGACTGGATATCGCCAAATGCATCGCCCTGGGAGCTGCGCTTGGCGGGATGGCGGGTCAATTCCTTAAGGCTGCTGCCGTATCGACAGAACAAACCATTGAGATGCTGAACCTGGTAAAACGGCAGATCGAAGTGACCATGTTCGCAGCAGGAGTGGGCACCCTGAACGGTTTGGGAAATGGTAAATTATTGAAAGAACAATGATTTAAATGTTTCCTGGTAAAAAGCTTGATCAATCAAGAAATATCAACGAACCCCGAATAGGCTCAAGATGATTAAAGATCTTCTTCCACACATTGAATCCGAACTTCAAAGACAAATTGCCCGGCTGGACCAGCCGCGCATGGGTCAATTTCACGAGATGCTGACCTATCACATGGGCTGGACCGGTGAAGGCGCAGGTCCTGAGGCGACGGGTAAACGCATCCGTCCGTTGATGGTTCTCCTGGTCTCAGCAGCCTGTGGATCAGATTGGCGATCTGCGCTGCCAGCCGCGGCAGCAGTTGAACTTGTGCATAATTTCTCCCTTGTTCATGATGACATCGAAGATAACAGTGATAAACGCCGCGGGCGGACGACCGTGTGGAAAAAATGGGGAATTCCCCAGGGAACCAATTCGGGCGACGGACTTTTTGTATTATCGAATCTTGCCATCATGGACCTCGAAAAAGACCACCCTGCCCCGATCGTTTTGAAGGCTGCTACGATACTTCATCAAGCCTGCCTTGATCTGACTCGTGGACAATTCCTTGACATCTCCTATGAAAAGCGGGACGACTTGATTGTTGAGGATTATTGGTCCATGATCAGCGGCAAGACTGGTGCACTGCTATCCGCATGTTGTCACATCGGTGCGCTGCTGGGAGGTGCAGACGAAGGCAGGCAGGAAGCTTATAGGTCTTTTGGTCGCCACCTGGGTTTGGCGTTCCAGGTGCAGGATGACATCCTCGGTATTTGGGGAGATGAAGCCCTGACAGGCAAATCGACTGCAAGCGATCTGCTTGAGGGTAAAAAATCCCTGCCGGTCCTCTATGGATTGGAAAAGAATGGGAAGTTCGCTGCACGTTGGTCGAAGGGACCCATACAGCCAGGGGAAGTCAGGGAACTGGCCAGGGTTCTGGAATCCGAATCTGCCAGGAGTGCCTCCCAGGCTGCCGCGCGCCGGGAGACTGACCTGGCTCTGGCAAGCCTCCAGGAGGCGGATCCACAGGGTGAAGCCGGCGAATCCCTGAAAATTCTGGCTGATAAACTGCTTAATCGCGGTGCTTGACACGCCTCCCCACGCTGACTATAATCTCCGCCACCAAGCGGGTGTAGTTCAGTGGTAGAACGCTTGCTTCCCAAGCAAGATATCGTGGGTTCGAGTCCCATCACCCGCTCAAACGCCGAGTCGCAACGACCGGCGTTTTTGTTTTGCAAGGGTGCTGATATGAAAAGTCTTTTACCCTCCAGTTAGAATCACACTCGGAGCTACCATGACCCCCAAGAGCATTATTCTATACGTCGAAGACAACATTGATAATCGTAACTTGATCCGCCGTGTGCTTGAAGCGGAGGGTTACAGCATGGTTGAAGCCGGCAACGCCGAGGAAGCCATGCAGATGATCATCACCGCCCACCCGGACCTGATCCTGATGGATATCAACATGCCCGGGATGGATGGCTACACCCTGACCGCCCGGATAAAAGGGACGCCCGGTTTCGCCCATGTACCGATCGTGGCAGTCACCGCCAACGTCATGCGCGGTGACCGTGAGAGATCGCTGGACGCCGGGTGCGACGGATACATCCAGAAACCAATCGATATTGACACTCTTTCCCAACAGATAGGGCGATTCTTAGCGAGGCAATCCAATGACTGATCCATCTGTCGCCAACTCCCAACCCGCGCGCAAGCAAGCCATCCCCAGCGAGACCACCATCCTGGTGGTTGAGGACAACGTCTCAAATTTCGTTCTCATCGCGCGCATGCTGGGATACCTGGGAATTCATTGTGAATGGAAAACATCGGGATATGAGGTCGTGGAATATGCCGACACATTGCCGCATCTCGATCTGATCCTGATGGACATCCGCCTTCCTTATGAGGACGGTTATGCCGCCCTCAACAAGATCCGCTCCACCGATCATCTGAGGTCCATTCCCATAGTGGCAGTTACCGCCGAAGCAAGTGATGAGCAGATGAAAAAAGCCCGCGAATCGGGATTTAATGGGTTTCTTGGAAAACCACTTGATCCGGATCGCTTCCCTGATCAGATCCGGCGCATCCTCGCTGGTGAACCGGTCTGGGAAATTGCCTAACCAATGAAAACCTCCTCCTTCCTCTCCAGAATCTTCAACAGGCAAAATCGACCTGGAAGACTGGTGCGCACCATGCTCCTTGCGCTCCTGGTCTCCTCGCTGATTCCCCTGACCCTTATGGCAGTGGCTGCCTATTTCAGGACGAGGGACTTGCTGCAAACCCAGGTGGTGACCCAAATGCAGAACCTTGTCACCACGGAGATGACATCAACTGAGAATGCCATGAAGGTCAAACAGGTCCGGCTGGACCGTATTGTCCGCCGCCCTGATTTTAGCAGCGCCCTGGATGTTGTTCTTACCGAGGAACGCGGCTCGCCTGCTTTCACAGAATCCCGTAACAAGGTAATGTCCATCTTTGAACAGGTCAACCGCGAGGAAGGTACTCCTGTCTTTAATTTGTATTTCGTGGTGGACGATCGCGGGACGGTACTGGCAGCCAGTGACCGGGACTGGGAAGGAGTATCCCTGGCAGACGCGCCGGTGTACAAGGATATTAAGGATTTGGATAACCAGTCCTTTGGGGTGTTTGATCTCACGCCTTTTTATCCGGGTAAATTCAGCCTGGTGACGGTGGACCAATATCAAACCGGGAATGGATTGGAAAAAGCTGTGGTTGCGGGGATTTCGGATGAACAGTATGCACTATCCATCCTTCAATCCATGATCAACCTGACACCTTCCTCCCGCGCCTATTTTGTCTCCAGCTATGGTGGCTATATCGGGCTTGATCCTTACACGGAGGGCATGAAGGAATTCCTGCCGGTTGCCGATCAAAGTGCGACCCTTGATAAGGTCTTTACCGCCATGAAAGAGCCTGGCAGCGAGTTCCTCCCTGCCACGGTGGAGTATCGAAACGAAATCGGTGAATCGGTCATTGCACAAGCCATCTGGCTCGGGGAATTACATAGCGGGGTTGTCCTGGAGGTGCCTGCCACATCCGTTTATGGGCATCTTAATAGCCTGATCACATTTACGATCATCATTATTATCCTGACGCTCCTGTTCCTGCTGGTTGCAATCTACTTTAGCGCCAACCGTGTGGTCAAACCGATCACGGACCTGGCGGAGACAACGACCAGGTTCGCCCAGGGACAATGGGATGAGCGTGCGAAAGTACTTTCTGATGACGAAGTAGGCCTGCTTGCCACCTCGTTCAATCACATGGCAGAACAACTCAGCCAGATGTATCGCTCCCTGAAACAGCAGGTTGAAGAACGCACACGCCAGATACGAACCGCCGCTGAAGTTGCACAAGGCATTACCACTTCTCTCAATCTTGATGAACTGCTGAATACAACTGTTAAGTTGATCGTGGAACGCTTTGGGTTCTACCACGCAGGCATTTTCCTTATAGACTCCAGTGGAAAACGCGCCTCCCTGCGCGCAGCAAATGGACCGTCTGCTGGCGAGCTGATGAGGCGTGGGCACCAACTGGAAGTCGGGTCTGATTCGATCGTCGGTTGGGCTTCAGCAAATTTGAAACCACGCGTTGTAGCTGACGTGGACAAGGATCCCATCCATAAGAAGAATCCGCTCCTGCCCGATACGCGTGCCGAGGCGGGTTTTCCAATTTCCTTCGGTGGAGTTGCTTTGGGCGTCCTGGACGTGCAAAGTACCGAACCGCAGGTGTTCGATGAGGAAATGGTTATCGTCCTGCAGACGCTTGCCAACCAATTAGGCAATGCAATTCAGAATACCACCTTGAGCGCGAGTTCAAGGCTTGAATCCACCGATGTCGATCGCCTGTACCGGGCAAGTCACGAGATTGCCCAGGCTGCTTCCGAGGATGCAGCCCTGGCAGTGGCTGGTCGCGTCATGAAAGAGTCGCCCTACCCATCGATACTGATGCGTTTGAGCGAGTACGGTGGTGAGGTCATCGCGGTCAATAATGCCATTAACCCGAAAGGCACGATCGTTGGGCAAAAATTCAACATCAAGATGCGGGATTATGCCTACCAGCTGCATGCCCCAATGATGGTCAATGATCTGAGTAGGTCTGAGAATTTGCCCATGGGATTGACCCGCCCGCTGCGCGATATCGGATGCCGAAGCGGCGCATTCCTGCCCATCCTGGTACAGGGTCAACCATCCGCACTATTGTTGATCGGCGAACAGCCGGGTCAGCTGCTCACAAGCATGGTCATACGCCCGTATACCGGCATCATCGACATATTGGGGGCGACCCTCGAAAAAATTAAGAGCCTGCAGGATCAGCAATCCCGTCTCACGGAACTGGATGCGCTGGCCTCCTTCAGCCAGGCAACTCTGACATCGAATGATATATCCACTTATTATGCGCCCTTGCAGGCACAAGTTCAGCGCGTGATCGGACCATTTAGCTTTTTGGTGGCTTTTTATGATGAGAACTCCAATACCATCAATATTCCATACCTCTATGAAGACGGAAAAATCCAATCCATTGAACCCTTCCCGTTGGGTGAAGGGCTGACATCCATCCTGATTCGCAACCGGCATTCGTTGTTGTTGGTGGAGGATACCGAGAAGAAAGCCCTCGCCATGGGCGCAAAAATTCAAGGCAAACCTGCACGCTCCTGGATGGGTGTTCCGCTCCTGATTAACGAAAAACCGATCGGAGCCTTGATCGTCCAGGACCTGGCGAATGACCACAGTTTTAATGAGCATCACCTGCATTTCCTGGAGCAGTTGGGCAGGCAGTTGGCAGGCGTGATCCAAAATAACCGTCTGCTGGACGAAAGTCGACATTCGGCTTTACAGCTTCAAACTGCTGCGGAAATTGCCCGCGATATCAGCGGTTCCCTCAACCTGGATGAATTGCTCCTGCGCGGTGTCAATCTCATCCGTGACCGGTTCAATTTCTATCATGCCGGTGTGTTTCTCCTTGACTCCCGCAGTGAATTTGCCACCATCCGTGAAGCGACCGGCGATGCCGGCATTCAAATGAAACGCGAAGGGCACAGGCTGGCTGTGGGTTCGAAATCCATCGTCGGTTATGTATCCGGGCGGGGGGAAAGTCTCATTGTCAACGATACATTGAAGGACGCAACTTATTTACCCAATCCCATACTCCCGGACACCCGTTCGGAAGCTGCCATCCCACTAAAAGTGGGTGAACGTATCGTTGGAGTGCTGGACGTCCAAAGTACACAGCCTCATGCGTTCACTGATGAAAACTTGCGCACACTGGAGGTTCTTGCCGACCAGCTGGCTGTGGCGGTGGTCAACACCGAATTGTTCTCGGAAACGCAGGAACACCTGTCTCAACAACGATTGCTCCACCACATCACAACCTCTGCAGCATCAGGTGCGACCCTGGAAGACGCCCTGGAGACCAGCGTTAAGGGTTTGCAGGTGACAATGGGTGGCGACCGGGTCTCGATCATGCTTGCTGGACAAGGATCGCAAAGTGCTGGAGATGAGCGCCTCAACGGGCTATTCCGAGGAAGCGTCGAATATCCGCCTGCCCCTTGATTCAGGCATCACCGGCTGGGTGGCAACTCACCGAAAACCTTTGCGCGTGGATGATGTGACCAGGGACTCGCGCTACATTACCGTCAGTGAAAATACACGCTCTGAACTTGCGCTGCCACTCATTTACCGCAATGAATTGCTGGGCGTACTGAATGTTGAAAGCGAACGGCAGGCAGCCTATACGGAAAACGATGAGGAAATGCTCGGAACCCTGGCAGGCAGCCTGGCGGCAGTCATCGCCAACGCGCGCCTGGTGGCACAGATCCGCCGCCAGGCTGAACGCGAACGCCTGCTTTATGAGGTCACAAGCAAGATCCGCCGCTCGACTGACGTACAAACCATCCTTGCGACCACTGCCAGCGAACTGACCATGGCATTAGGTGCAAGGCATACCCGCATCAAGATCGATACCGGGGAACAAAAGGCGGACTAGGAGAACATGGAGATGAATTCAAGGAATCCAATCTCGTGGTCAAAACGCCTGCTGGAACGGACCGGCGGGTATTACATCCTGATCTCCGTCGCGATCGCCCAGCTTGCCACCTACCTTTTTACCATCCCTGTCTCCCTGTTCATCGCGGTGAACGCGGAGTTCACGTCTGAGAATTTCAGCCAACTTTGGCTTGTCACCCTGGTCGGCATGCTCCTTAGCCTGGTGATCCTGTTGACGATTGTATACCTGTTAAATCGCCAGGCGTTCACTCAGTTGCAAAGGCTGACCAAGGGAGATGCTGGTTCGATCAGCGAAGAGAGGGAATCAAGATCATGGAAGCAGATCTCCTCCCTGCCGTGGGTTTATGCACGGGTGGCAACTATGCTCACCGCCCTGGTTGCCTTTATGCCCATGATGCTTTATGAAGCCTTCGTTATCAAGCTGCCTTCTGACCAGATTATCTACACTGCCATCGGTGTATTGATTTCCATCATGAGTATCTTCACGCTGGGTATGATGGTCCTTGAGAGGATGATTACACCAGCCCGCCAGATGCTCCTGCCGGGAAAATTCAAATCCCTGCTGACCGGAGCATTGAGTTTACAACTTCTGCCCAAACTTGGTATCGTCATCCTGACCTTGATTGTCATTGGCATCCTGCTGGTGGCGCCCATTGGTTATCATTTCACGTCCCTCGCCATCCGGTCACCATCCGAACCGAACCTGCTGATGAATTATCAGATTCAATCTCTCGGATTCAGTCTGATCGCCTTGATCCTGGGAGCGGGGCTGGCGTGGATGCTTGCACAGACCGTGTCTACACCGATCAACAATCTTGTTGCGATATTCCAAAAAGTTGAACAGGGTGATTTCAGCCAAACCGCACCGGTGGTCAGCTCGGATGAAACCGGGGAATTGACCATCTATTTCAATCGCATGCTCGAACGTATTTCCAGCTTGCAGGGTGGTCTCAAGGAGCAGGTTACGGAGCGAACAGCCCAACTCTCAGCAGTGAACGAAGTTGGTCAGGCAGCCAGTGCCATTCTAAACTCGGACGAACTTATCAGCAAAGTAGTGCATCTGATCACGGATAAATTCGGTCACTATTATTCCGCCATTTTTATGGTGGACAGCACAGGGAAATGGGCGGAACTGATTAACGCAACCGGCGATGCCGGCAAGGTCCTGCGGGAAACCCACCACAAGTTGGCGGTTGACAACAAAAGCATGGTTGGTGCCTCCATCAGCCAGAGACAGGCACGCATCGCCCAGGATGTTGGATCGGAAACTGTCCGGCATCGCAATCCCCTGCTCCCCTATACACGCTCCGAGATCGCCCTGCCACTCCTCGCGGGCGGACGTGTCCTCGGTTCCCTGGATGTTCAATCCACCCGCGAGGCGGCATTTGGAGAGGAAGAGATCCAAACCCTGCAAGGTGTGGCGAACCAGGTGGCGATCGCTCTTGAAAATGCCCGCCTCTTCCAGGAGACCAATAAGCGTTTGGATGAGTTACAGCAAGCCCAGCGCCAATACCTGCGTAGAATCATGGACATCCATATCCTCTGCCAATAAATTTGAATACAACATCGGGGATGAGAGGGCTGCCGGGCAGGAATCTGCACTCAATGTCCCCCTTACATTACGTGATGAAGTTATTGGACAGATCAGCCTGAGCGGCGACGAAGAATGGTCGGAGGAGGAACGCGCCTGGATTGAATCCGTTGCAACCCAGGCATCCATCGCCCTGGAAAATGCCCGCCTGATGGAAGAAAGCCGGAGGAATGCCGGCATCGACCGCACGGTGGCTGAGATCACAACGCATATATGGTCATCCAATTCCGTGGACGGCATTCTTCAGACCGCCGTGAAGGAAATCGGTCGTGCCCTTAACCTGTCCGAGGCGACCATTGAATTGAATATTGACAACCAGGGAGCAGTGAAAAATGAATAGCGGCAAACGTTTACTGCCCTTGCGCGTAAAACTGGCAATCGGTTTTTCCCTGCTTGCCATGCTTACCGTTGGACTGATATCGTACCTTTACTACCAGACCACCAAGTCAGTTCTTCTTGAGGATGTACGCGGGCGTCTGCGGGATGCTGTTTCCATCGGCGCGCTGCAGGTGGATGCGGTTGCACATTCCCAGCTCACCGATCCATCCCAGGAAGACGAGCCTGTCTATCTGGAATTGAAAAAAACCCTGCAGGGCATTCGCGATGCCGGAACAAATTTTATCTTTGTTTACACCATGAGACAGGATGACCAGGGCAATATTTACTTTGTGGTCGACGCGGAGGAAAGTGAAGAGGATCTCTCCCATCTGGGCGATATTTATTCAGATGCCGCCCCCTGGTTACTGGAAAACTTTCCTCTCATTCAGGAACCGGTGGTTGAATCTACCTTCTATACTGATAGGTGGGGAACATGGCTGACCGGTTACGCCCCCATCTTTACGCCGGATGGGCGGCGGGAAGCTGTTCTCTGCATCGATCTTGCAGCGGATGACGTTTTAGCCACCCAGCAACAGGCACTCCGGCGTTCGCTCCTCATCTTTTTCAGCTCCATACCTGTGGTGGCATTCGGGGGTTGGGTGTTGGGATCAGCGCTGACCGCCCCCCTTTCAAAATTAACAAAAAGTGCTGAGTATCTCACTGCTGGAGATTTCACCCATACAGTGGATATTAACACAAATGATGAGATCGGGCTGCTTGGTCAGACCTTAAATGTAAGTGCTGGTAGATTAAAGGAACTGGTAGGTAACCTTGAACGAGAGGTGGACGATCGCACCTCCGCCCTGACACATCGAACCGCCCAACTCCAGGCAGCCTCCCGGGTTGCGCAGAAGGCTGCAGCCATCAAGGATATGCCCACATTAATGAACGACGCGGTCCACCTGATATCAGATCAGTTCGGCTTCTACCATGCTGGTATTTTTCTCCTTGACGACAGGAACGAGTATGCCATTCTGCAGGCTGCCTCCTCCGAGGGCGGAAAACGCATGCTCGCCCGCGGTCACCAGCTTCAAGTCGGGAAAAAAGGTATTGTTGGATTTGTCGCTGCACAAAAGCGCCCGCGTATCGCTCTGGATACCGGGACAGATGCTGTTTTCTTTGATAATCCGGATCTTCCCGACACCCACTCAGAGGCGGCACTGCCGCTGGTAGCCCGGGGTCGCGTGATTGGCGTCCTCGACATCCAATCTGAAAAATCGCAAGCCTTTTCATCCGAGGATATCGAGGTTTTGCAAACCCTGGCGGACCAACTTGCGTTGGCGATGGACAACTCGAAACTTCTTGACGAAATGAACCGGGTGGTCCAACAGCTCGAACAATCCGTATCCGAGCGTTCCCAGGGTGCCTGGAGGGATATTTTACAGACCCAAAGCCATGCATACCAATACACACCGCTGGGCATCCAACCAGGCACATCAGATTCCCTGTCAACTCCTGATGAGAAAATTCTCAAGATCCCGATCACCCTTCATGACCACAAGATCGGTGAGATAAAAGCCAGGAGAAAGGAAGGCTCGGAAGATTGGGACCCGCGTGAGAAAGCCATGTTGGCAGAGATCGCTTCACAGGTGGCATTGGCGCTGGAAAATGCCCGCCTCTTCAACGAAGCCCAGCAGCGTGTTGCCCGGGAGCGTTCGATTGGAGAGATCACTGCCCGCATTGGCGCAGCGCATGACGTGGATGCCATCCTGCGTGTGACCGCCCAGGAGATTGGTAAAGCCATTGCCGATTCCGAAGTTTCCATCCGCATTCACGAACAAAGTTTGGAGGGCAAATGAGCCAAAGCCGCTTCGAACAATTACTAAATCCGTATGCGGATGATCCAAAATCATTCCGCCGGATGACAGTCACGGTGCAAACGATCGTCCTGATCGCAATCCTTGGAATTACCCCATTTGTGGATCATAAATCCATAATGATTGTATTGGCTGTCCTCCTGGCGCTCACCATATTTCTCTCATTCACGGGGGTCACCTGGTTTTCACAATTACTTACTCCTCTGGCTGTCATAACCCTCAGTACTCTCTTTATGCTGGAGGGCAGTGGCGCACATGACATAGCCATGATCGGATTGGTTGCCGGTATCGTAATAGCCAGCCTCCTTCTCGGAACACGGGGGCTGATCGGCTTTGCAGTCGTGGCGGTTGCCATTTACGTTGGTATCAGCCTGGCAGAAATATTCGGCATTTACACACCTCCTGAGATAGTAAATACCCTGCCCGAGGAACCTGTTATTTTTTCACTGATATTCATTGGTATCACCCTCAGCCAGGTCATTATCATTAATCGCCTGAGGCAAATTGCCAACCGGGCGCGTGAGAACGAGCAAGCGCAGGTAGCCGCCAACCGGGAACTCCTGCAGCTGAAATCATCGCTTGAAGAACGGATCGTGGAAAGAACGGCACAGATGGAACAGAAGGCTTCCCAGCTGGAGATCGTTGCGTCCATTGCCCGTTCCGTGACTGCTGTTCAGGATCCCGACCAACTGCTTCCATCCATTTGCCGGATGGTTAGTGATAAATTTGGTTATTACCATGCCGGCATCTTTCTGATCGACGAACGTTCGGAATACGCTGTTTTGATGGCCTCCAACAGCGAAGGCGGTCAAAAAATGCTCCAGCGTGGTCACCGCCTGCGTGTGGGCGCAACCGGTATCGTTGGATATGTGGCAGCCCAGGGAGATGCCCGCATCGCCCTGGATGTGGGTGCGGATGCTGTCTTCTTTAACAATCCTGACCTGCCTGCCACACGTTCAGAAATAGCCCTTCCCCTGAAAACCGGTGAACAGACCATTGGAGTGTTGGATGTGCAAAGTGAACTGGTGGGAGCATTCAGCCAGGAGGACATCGCCACACTTGGCATCCTTGCCGACCAGGTCGCGGTCGCCATCGAGAACGCACGCCTCTTCCGACAGACCAATCTCTCATTGACCGACTCCCAGACTGTCTACCAGCAATTCATAAAACAGGATTGGGGAAGTTTCACCCAGACGGTAAAGAATACAAGTTACTCCTTTGATGGCATTCGAACCATCCCGCTTGAAGGGGTGCCTCCCTCCACCCGCCCCAACGCCCTGAATATCCCCATCCGGATCCGCGGTCTGCCTGTCGGAAACATCACGTTACAGTCCAGCAATCCCATGCGCACCTGGTCACCTGGTGAGATTCAACTTGCCGAGGCAGCCGCTGAACGCGCCGGTCTTGCCATCGAAAACTACCGGCTCCTCTCCGACGCACAACGCAGGGCTTCCAAGGAACGCACCATCGGTGAGATTAATGCCCATATTAGTTCGTCAGTGAATATCAATTCCATCCTTCAAACAGCCGTTGAAGAGTTGGGTCGCACCTTGACCGGCTCCGAGGTGGTTTTGCAATTCACCAAAGAGGTGGAAGAATGAATCGATTACATTCCACAGCCATTACTCCGTCGAAGGAGAACTACTAATGGATATTCAGATCAGTCAAAGCAAACAATGGCGGATCGCGTTCTTTCTGTTCGGTATGGCTTTTTTCCTGTTCGCCTGTGCTGCCTCCCAGGAGACGCCCACAGCCGTCCCCGTAATCGAATGTCCGACCTACACGGCTCCCACACCAGTCTCCTATGACGTACTTTGGGCATCTTCAGCCCACGCTGACAGGCTCGCGCCAGCTTTCACCCACTGGGACGAAGCAAATCCCGCGGAGATACCGGTGGAGTGCGCGCAATGTCATAGCTGGACAGGTTTCCGTGGATTTCCTGGGAGTGGATGGAAGTACGACAGGTGTGGTGGAGAAACCGGTCAAACCCGGTACCTTCATTACCTGTTATGCATGTCACAACGAAGGGTCGTTATCCCTCGACTACGTCAACTTTCCTTCCGGCAAAAGAATTGGCGGACTTGGTTCGGAGGCAGTCTGCATTAACTGCCACCAGGGCAGGGGTTCAACGCCAATGGTGGAGAATGCGATCCTCAAGGCGAATCCAGCGGATGAAGATACCCCAAGCCCTGACCTTGCCTTTGTGAACAGCCATTCCACATCCGCGGCCACACCCTTCGGCGCCGAAGCTCAGGGTGGTTATGAATATGCAGGCATGAACTATTATGGTCGTTACATGCGTGGAGCAGATTTCTTCCCCTGTATTCGCTGCCATGACCAGCACACACTGGAACTAAAGCTGGAAACTTGTAGTGAATGCCATACTTTTGACGGCGTGGATACCAGGAATATTCGCGTGAACACAACCGATTTTGATGGGGATGCCGATCTGACGGAGGGCGCATACTATGAGGTTGGACAATTGCACGAAAATCTGCTGGCTGCGATCCAGGAGTATGCAAGGAACATTGTAAAAGTGCCCATCGCATACACATTGGAATTCTATCCGTATTTTTTCACTGATACCAACAATAACGGCACCGCTGATCCTGAAGAAGCCGTTATCGAGAATGCCTACAAAAGCTGGACACCGCGCCTGCTGCGCGCAGCTTATAACTATAACTATGTTTCCCATGATGCCGGTGCTTATGCACACAATAGCAAATACATCCTGCAGGTCCTTTACGACAGCCTGGTGGATATTGGTGCTGACACATCCGGTTTGGCAAGACCCTGATCATCCGGGTGACTGAGGAAATATGCTCCAGGCAATTACAGATAAAGGAAGTGGAACATGAGATGGTGGCAAAACCCGGGACTTAACTTTAAAGTAGCTCTGGGTATCTCGCTCACGCTCATCATCGTTCTGGGGATAAGCTTTTTTGGAATTTCCCAGTTCATCCGGGCGCGCCTTTGGGAGAGTGAGATCCAAAAGACACAGAATATCAACGCCATCGCAAGGATCCTGTTGGACGATGCCATGCTTGCCGGTCGCAAGGATACCATCCATGCAGCTCTTGTCACATTGGGTCAATCCGCGGGCAATCAACAGTTGGACAGCATCGCGGTCTATGACGATGAATATCAACTCACATCCTTCGCCAGTGGTTTTCCTGGTGGGATTACCGTTAGCAGAGGAGGATATGCCGAAAACTGTGGAGGATCCTTCCTGCTGGGCGTGTCACCAGCTGCCTGCCGCGGAACGTCCCAAATACGCGTTGGTGGATGTCCAGGGGAACCAGGTCATCCGTCACTCTCTCCCCTTGTATAACGATGAGCGCTGCCAAACCTGTCATGGGACAGGGAGGAAGGTACTGGGCGACATCATGGTGGATTACAGCCAGGAGCAGTTCAAACGGTCCTATTCCACCATCCTTCTTGGTCTTGGCGCAGGAGTGTTTATAGCGATCGGGCTGGTGCTTCTGGTCTTGTATCAGGTTTTACGGCGCATTGTTCTTAACCCGGTGGCGGAAGTGGTCCAGGCAGCCAATGTCATGTCCGGGGGAAAACTGGAAAAACCGATCGCAGTGAAAAGTCGTGATGAGATCGGCGTACTGGCCTCCAGCTTCAACAATATGGCAATCCAGCTGCGTGATTTGATCGGCAACCTTGAGGCACGCGTCGCGGAACGTACTAGCCAGGTTCCAGGCGGCTTCTGAACAAAGTGAAAAACGCGCCAGCCAGCTTCGGACAGTCAGCGACATCAGCCGTGTGATTTCCGAGGAGCAGGAGCTGGAGAAATTACTGCCGCAGATCACCCAGGTGGTGAGCGAACGGTTTGGTTTTTATCATGTGGGGATCTTCCTGGTGGACGAAACAGCCACCTTTGCTGTGTTGAGAGCTGCCAACAGCCAGGGTGGACAACGAATGCTGGAAAGGGGACATCGCCTGGAGATCGGGCAGGTCGGTATCGTGGGGAAGGTCGCAGCAACCGGTATTCCACGCGTTGCCCTCGATGTAGGTGAGGATGCAGTATTTTTCCGGAATCCCGATCTACCGGAAACTCGTTCCGAGCTTGCCCTGCCCCTGAAGATAGCTGGAAAAACGATCGGCATCCTGGATGTGCAAAGTTCTGAGCCGTCAGCATTCGCCAACGAGGACGTGAACACCCTTTCGATCCTGGCAGACCAGGTTGCCATCGCCATTGAAAAAAACCGTCTTCTGGGCACCGCCCGCAGATCCCTTGACCAGACTGAGGCAGCTTACCGCCAGTACATCCGGAATGAGTGGTTGCAGTTCGCCCGGGAGGGAAAACTGGCCGGATATCGTTACTCAGCTGGAAACAGCACCCAGTTGGAGACTCCGATCGACCTGGGTGAGATCGCCCCGGTTGTCAGCGCAGGCAATACCTATCAGGTGGATGCTGATAAAAAAGGAGCGCCCGCACAGCTGGCTGTACCGGTGAAGATCCGCGATGAAGTCGTTGGGGTTCTCCATATTACGACCCACCAACAAACCCGGTGGACGGAGGACGAGGTTGATATCGCCGAGTCCGTATCAGAACATCTCGCCCTCGCCATCGAGAATGCCAGGCTATTCCAGGCGAGCGCCAACCGCGCTGCGCGCGAACAGATCGTTTCAAATATTTCATCAAAGATCAGCGGCAATATTTATGTGAACAACATCATTCGGACTGCTGCGCAGGAGCTTAGCCAGGCACTGCATGGTTCGGATGTACTAATTCAGATCAAAACGCCTGGGAAGACCACCGAGGCTGAGGATTAATGTGAAACAGGAGCAGGTTTATGGCTAGGTCCACCCAACGCCCGAAATCCAACATACGCAGCTTTTCCTCGGAAAGGTCATTCCGTTCGCGCCTGAGCTGGAGCGTTGTGTTGCTTGTCGTCTTTGCTGTTGCCAGTACGACGATTTTCACTCTCTATCGCACAAACCAGACGAATAACTTCCTCTCGAATCAGATCAGCGATAGTGTGCAAAAACAGACCGAGAACGAACTGGGTTCGCTTGTTTCCCGGAATGTGAAAGAGCTGGACAATTTCTTCATCACAATAAGCAACAACATGGAAACGCTGGGCGCCACCACCCAGATACTCCTGAAATCGTACTCAATCTCAGGTGAGAGCAGTTCCCCCCAGGTTGACCTGAAGCTAAATCGCCTGCCCACGGGGAGCTGGGACAATCCCAATAACGAACCGGGTTCCATATATCTGCCGGCTCAGGAACAACTGACTGATTCCATCCTGTCAGAACTGAACAGCCTTAAGCAGCTCGACACGATTGCGCCTTCCATTCTCAAGAAAAATCCGAATATGGTCGCCATCTATTTCGGCAGTCTGGAAGGTGGAAGTCTGATGTATTACCCTAATATTGACCTGGCTGCCATTGTTCCACCTGATTTTGATATCACTCAAAGACCCTGGTTCACTGCAGCTGCTCCTGGTCGGAACCCCGGGAAGGAAGTCGTCTGGTCGATCCCATATCAGGATGCGGCATTGCACGGTCTGGTCGTCACGACCAGCCTGCCGGTTATGGATGACTTTTCGCGTTTTCGCGGAGTCATTGGTGCAGATGTTCAACTTGTGGAAATTGCCAATTTGATCTCAACGATCAAGTTCGGAAAAACCGGTTATGCGTTCATGCTTGACAATGAAGGGCGGGTGATTACCTTGCCCGAATTGGGATACACCGATTTGGGGCTTTCGATGAACGATTTTCAAGGCGATGCAGCCTTGGAGCCGATCCTTGGAAAGGTCTCGCTGGATGTGTTTGAACTTCTCATCAAAATGACGACCGGTCAGAGCGGGATCAGGCGGGTTGTCTTGAATGGGGAGGAAAAATATGTCGCCTACCAGCCCATTCCATCCATCGGCTACAGCCTTGGACTGGTTGTTCCGGTGAGCGAAACCGAGGCAGCGTTGCTGGCTACCCGGGAGGAACTGGCAGACCAGTCAAGGAGAACCCTGCTCAGCGTCATCGCCAGCACCATCCTGCTCCTGGTTGCGGCGCTCCTGATATCCCGCTGGATGGGTAATACCCTGGCAAAGCCCCTCATGCAATTGACGGAAACCGCCTCCCGTCTTTCGATGGGAGACCTCAATACCGAGGCGGTGATTCAAACCCGGGATGAAATTGGCGTTCTCGCAAAGACCTTTAACACGATGGCGTCCAGGCTTCGAGACATAATCTCATCATTGGAGCAGCGGGTGGCAGAACGTACTGCCGACCTGGAACAGGCGAACGAACAAAACCGGAAACGCGCGGATCAACTCCAGGCGGTCAGCGAAGTGGCACGTGCTGTTTCCACAGAGGTGGAGCTTGAGAAGCTGTTGAACCTGGTGACCGAGGTCGTCAGCAGCCGGTTTGGTTTCTATCATGTGGGTGTGTTCCTGCTTGATCCGGTCAACAAGGTGGCGGTCTTGCGTGCATCCAACAGCCCCGGCGGTAAACGCATGGTTGCCCGAAAGCACAGTCTTGCAGTGGGACAGGTTGGTATTGTGGGTTACGTGACTGCCAGCGGCGAACCACGCATTGCATTGGATGTTGATGAGGATGCCGATTACTTCAGCAACCCTGACCTTCCTGAAACAAAATCTGAAATGACCCTGCCTCTCAAGGTGCGCGGGCGCATCATTGGCGCGCTGGATGTCCAAAGCTCCCAGTCCGGG
Organism: uncultured Chloroflexia bacterium; assembly: GCA_963823545.1. Classification (GTDB taxonomy): domain Bacteria; phylum Chloroflexota; class Anaerolineae; order Anaerolineales; family Villigracilaceae; genus Denitrolinea. The sequence continues at coordinate 112,465 of CAWGMC010000016.1, forward strand.
GCGTTCACCTCGGCAGATTCGGAAACCCTCAGCACGCTTGCCGACCAGGTTGCCATCGCCATTGAAAACGCACGCCTGTTTGCTGAAAGCAACCAGGCACTGACGGAATCCCGGGCGCTTTATGGTGATTACATCAAGCGTACCTGGGATAAGAAAACAGCGCAAACCGTTATCGGGTATCAGCATGCTGCAGGAGCAGGCACGGTTTTGGAAGAGCTGGTGGCATGGGATGAGATCAAGACCGCTCTGGATGCTGGAAAAACCACGGTATCTGACGGACAGAATACAGCGCCTGCGGTAGCCGTTCCCATTCAATTCCAAAACCAGGTGATCGGCGTCCTGGATGTTCGCTCCCCCGAACCCGATCGGGTTTGGACGAGGGATGAGATCACTGTTATCGAAGAGGTCGCCGAACGGCTGGCAATGGCGCTCGAAAATGCCCGTATGTTTGAGGAGACATCCAGCCGTGCCTCACGTGAACAGGTTGTTGCGGAGATCACCTCCCGCATCCGGGAAACAAATGACCCGCAAGTCATGATCCGGACCACCATTGAAGAATTACAGCGCGTCCTGAATGTCAACCGTGTTGAGATCATCCCGCAGGTGGTCTCCTCTCATCTGCCTGGTCGTGATAACCATGCTCGGGAACCATAATAACTGGAGACATCCCATGAACTACACCATTGCTATTTCAAATGAAAAAGGCGGGGTCGCCAAAACGACCACAACCCTGTCGCTTGGCGGTGCGCTGGCTGAATTGGGCAATAATGTTTTATTGATTGACCTGGACCCGCAAGCCAACCTGACGCTCGCGCTCGGATTTGAGCCTGCTGAAGCTTCAAAAACTTCCGCGCATGTGTTGATCGAATCTGCTTCGATTCAGAGCGCGATCCGGAAAACCGAGTTCGAACGGCTGGATCTCGTTCCCTGCAATGCCCGCATTGAAAGCGCCGAACAATTCCTGCCAGTGCGTGTGAATCATCTGGTGACCTTGCGGAATGCACTGCAAGGTTCTTCCGATCTGCATTACGACTATATCCTGTTGGATTGTCCCCCCTCGCTGGGTGCCATCACGCTCAATGCCATGGCCGCCTCCGATCTGCTGCTTATCCCCACCCAGGCTGAATATTTTTCCGCCTACGCCTTGCGTAACATGATGAGTGTCACCCGCCGCATCCGCAAGGAGGCCAATCCCAACCTGGCTTACCGCATCCTGGTCACCCTGCTGGACAGGCGCAACCGCACCCATCGCAATATTCACGAACAGCTGGTCTCCACTTTTGGCGAGGGCATCTTCGAAACTGTCATCGAAATGGACACAAAACTGCGGGAGAGCCCGATCGCCGGACAACCCATCACGCGCTACATGCCCGCCAGCCGCGGTTCCCTTCAATATCGGGTCCTGGCTGAGGAGTTAATCGAATATGCCAAAGAAACAAACCAGCAAACGGCTTGACGATCTCTTTGAGGATCTGCAGGACGAAAAATCCAAGCCGTCAGCCAGGGAAAAAAGAAAGCCTGCCCCTCGTCCGGTTGAGAAGAAGGCATCCACTGCTGTTCCGACCCGTCCTGTAGCGATCAAAGCGCCATCTCGTCCCGCGCCGGAACCCAAACCAAGGGCATTGACTCCCGCGGAGCCTGCTGCGATAACCAGGCGTGGTGGCGAAGGAACGCCATCCAGCCTCTCCCTAGCCTTCCAAATGGATAATCGCAACTGGGCAACACTCCAGGTTGTCGATGAAGCGGCTTCGCGCACCTGGGCTCCCGACGAACAATTGCTCGTAAAGCAGGTGGTGGATCAACTTTCCCAGGCTCTTGAGAGTGCCCGGCTGTTCCAGGAAACCCGCTCACGTGCTGAGGAGCTGTCGGTCCTCAACGAAATGGGTCGTGAACTCACCAGCTTTTTCAAGGTCGAATCCATTGCGGAAGTGATTTACAGGTACACCAGCCGGTTGATGGATGGCACCAACCTCTTTATTAATTTATACAAGGAGAACACACAGGAAGTCGATCCATTTTTTATTGTTTCTGACCGCGAACGGATCAACGCACCTGTCCGAAAGTTGGGGAACGGTCTGGTCGATTATGTACTGCGCACGCGTCAGCCCCTCTTCATCTCTGAAGAATTGTCGAAACGCGCCAGCGATCTGGGAATCGAAGTGGTGGCGGATGAAAATAACCGCAAACCCGTATGCTGGATGGGTGCCCCGCTCCTGGTGGGCGACTCTGTATTGGGGGTGGTTGGAGTTCAAAACCTGGATTCTCCGAATGTCTACACAGATAGGCACCGCGACCTGTTAACAGCCATATCCAGCCAGGCAGCCATCGCCATTCAAAATGCCCGTCTGTTTGAGGAGACTGAACGCCGGGCTTACGAGATCAGCACCCTGGCTGAGATCGCTAATGATATTGCCACATCCCACGAGATTCAGCCAACCCTGGAGAACATCGCGCAGCACGCAGCGAAGTTCCTGGAGGTGGATGATATTGCCATCCTGCTGGTGGATCCGGATAAGCAAACTCTGCGGGCTCGGGTTGCCATCGGGAAGTATCAGGAAGAGACCCTGGCGGAAACGATTCAAATCGGTGAAGGGATCACCGGCAGCATCGCCCGGACCGGTGTGGCGGAAATAGTCAATGCGCCGGAATTGGACCCCCGAGCCATTACGATCGCAGGTACTCCGGAGGAGGATGAAAATACCGAGGTAATGATGATCGCCCCGATCGTCTCGCGTGGAACTGTGATCGGGGTCATTAGTGTATGGCGCGACCGCATGAAGGGAGGGTTCGTAGAAAACGACCTGAGCTTCCTGGTCAACCTTGCCCGACAGGCTGCCATCGCCATTGACAGCACCAACCTGTTCGCTGAAGTCCAGCATCGAATCACACAATTGGATACCTTGAACAAGGTCGTCACCAAGTCCACGCAGTCGCTGGACTTGAAATCCATCCTCAGTGAAGTCCTTCAGGAAGTACTCACAGCATTGCATTTTGATGCCGGTCTGGTCACAATTTTTAACGAGGAAAGGGGAAAACTTGAACGTGCAGTGCGAATGAACATGCCCGGTCAGGAGCCTGAAGATCCCGCGGAAGGTCTGCAAGGATCCTTGTGTGAAGCTGTTTTTCTGAGCAATCAAACGATCATCTCCAGCGATCTAAGGAAATATTCCCCTGCCGATGCAACTGGTCAAATTGCAGCAGGTCTGCTCGGTTATCTCGGTCTCCCGGTGGTCCTGAAGGGAAAGACCATCGGCACATTATGCATTTTCCGGAAAAGCACGGAGACCATCCCTGAGGACGCTGTCTCGTTGGGTCAATCCATTGGCATCCAGATAGGATTTGCCATCGAGAATTCACGGCTGTTTGAGGCAACCCAGCGTTCCGAGTCCGACCTGCGCGCGCTGTTTGCATCCATGCAGGATGTGGTCATGGTGGTTGACAAGGATACCCGCTACGTCCGCATTGCCCCCACCAACCCATCCCGCCTGTTCCGTCCCCCGGAGGAACTGCTTGGGCAGCGCATGGACGAGATCCTTCCCGAGGAAACCCATGAACCCTTCCGCATTGCTGTTCGCAAGGCGTTGGAAGGGAACGAAGCCGTTCAGATCGAGTATAAACTTCCTCTCGAAGGAGAGGATTACTGGTTCCTGGCTAACCTCAGTCGATTGAATGACAACGAAGTCTTCTGGGTCGCCCGTGACATCACCACCCGTAAAAAAGCCGAGGAAGACCTGCAAAAGTTCAAACTCGGCATCGACCAAACCACTGATGCCGTCTTTATTACTGATGGAGACGGGAATATCACCTATGCGAATCCCGGTTTCGAAAAGGTTTATGGCTACTCCCAGGCTGAAGTGATCGGGAAGAATCCTCGCATCATCATGCCCGAAACGACCGGGGAGGAGAATGAGCAAACTCCGGAGGCTCTCCCTGGTAAACAAACCACATCCGGGGAGATCATAACCAAAGCCAGGGATGGTCGGTTGGTATCCATTGCTGAGACCAACAGCCCGATCATCGATGAGAACGGCGATATCCTGGGATATTTGGCTGTCCACCACGATATCACCTCCATCAAACAGACCGAGGACCTCATCAAGCGGCGTAATGAGTATCTCTCTGCCACGGCGGAGATCGGTAGATTGGTCACCTCCACCCTGGATATGAACACCCTTTTCTCCCGCACCGCCAATCTGGTGCGCGAACGATTTGGGTTCTATCACGCTGCCATCTTCATCACGGAGGAGGCGGGATTCCGCGCGGTCCTTCAGGCTGCCACCGGTGATGCAGGAGCCGAGATGCTGCGCCAGCAGCATAGCCTGCAGGTGGGTTCAAAATCCATTGTGGGTGAGGTGACGGAAAGCGGTCGAGCCATTGTGGTCAACGACACAGCCGCCAGTGCCACGCATAAATTCAATCCACTCCTGCCCGAGACCAGGGCGGAGGCAGCCATCCCCCTGCATGTAGGTTCGAGGACCATCGGCGCCCTGGATATTCAATCCACGCAGCCCAACGCCTTTAGTGAAGACGACATTGCCGTACTCCAGACCCTTGCCGACCAGGTTGCCATTGCCATCGACAACGCCCGTTCCTACGAACTGTCCATGCAGGCTGTCAAGGAGATGCGTGAGGCGGATCGGTTAAAAAGCCAGTTCCTGGCGAACATGAGCCATGAACTGCGCACCCCGCTCAACTCCATCATCGGGTTCTCGCGCGTCATCCTCAAGGGCATAGACGGACCAACCACGGATCTCCAGCAGCAGGACCTGCTTGCGATTCACAACTCCGGGCAGCACCTGCTTGGATTGATCAACGACATCCTTGACCTTTCCCGCATCGAGGCAGGCAAGATGGAACTCACCTTCGACGAGGTCAATCTGCCCGAGCTGGTCGCCAGCGTCATGTCCACTGCCAGTGTATTGGTCAAGGACAAACCCATCACCCTGAACCGGGTTCTGCCCGCAGATCTGCCCACCGTACGCGCAGATGCCATGCGCATTCGCCAGGTCCTGCTTAACCTTCTTTCCAATGCTGCCAAGTTCACTGACGAGGGCTCCATCACGGTCAAAGCCGAAGTGCTTGAGAACGTCTCCGGTCACCGTGAAATATCCGTGAGCGTAATTGATACCGGTCCCGGCATCTCGCAGGAGGACCAGAAGAAGCTCTTCCAGGCTTTCTCACAGGTGGATGCCTCCCCAACGCGCAAGAGCGGTGGGTCCGGACTGGGTCTGTCCATTTCGAACCACCTTATCCAGATGCATGGAGGGCGGATCGGTGTGATCAGTGAACCCGGAAAAGGCAGCACGTTCTACTTTACCCTGCCCGCCTTCCGGGGAAAAGCCAGTTCCGATACACTGCAAAATGAACGCGTCATCCTTGCCATTGATGACGACCCGCAGGTCATCAGCCTTTATGAGCGCTATCTCCAGCCCCAGGGATACCAGGTTGTTCCACTGAGCGAACCCTCGCGCGCCTTGGAACGCGTTCGACAACTGAAACCCTTCGCCATAACGCTGGATATCATGATGCCCGGTTATGACGGCTGGCGGGTGCTCAATGATCTGAAATCCAATGCTGACACGAAGGACATACCTGTGATCGTATGCAGCATCGTCGAGGAACAGGAGAAGGGCTTCAGCCTGGGAGCAGCTGACTATCTTGTCAAGCCCATCCTTGAAGACGATATGCTTAACTCCCTCGACCATCTGAACACCGATGGAAGCATCCGTGATGTCCTGGTCGTGGACGACGATCCCAATGACCTGCGGCTGATCGGGCGCATGCTGTCTGAGCACGGTCGCTATCGTCCCACCCTTGCCGAAGGCGGTCGCAAGGGCTGGGAGGCGATCCTGGCACGCAAGCCCCAGGCGCTCATACTCGACCTGTTCATGCCGGACATGGATGGCTTTGCCATCCTGGAAAAGATCTCCTCAACGACGACATTGCGTAATATTCCTGTCATTGTTCTAAGTGGCGGCGACCTCACAGAGGAACAGCAGCAGCAACTGCGCGATTATGGTCAGCGTATGCTGCAAAAGAATGCGCTCGACCAGAGACAGTTGATCGCCACGCTGGAACGGGCGTTGGAACGCGCAAAAAAATAACCGTTCAGGATCAATGTCATGTCATTCACTCTGAAGTGTTTGGACTGCGGTCACAAGGCACCCTATTCACCCTCCTCGATCACCTGTCCTTCCTGTAACAGCCAGTGGCGCGAAGTGGAATACGATTATCCCGCCCTGGCAAATACACTGCCGGACCTGCTGAGGGATCGTCCCTTTGATTTATGGCGGTATCGTGAGCTTTTGCCGGTCCGCAATCCCAACTTGTCCCTGAGCCTTGGCGAAGGTGGTTCACCGCTGATTCAGGCTGTAAACCTCGGGATGATGCTGGGGGTTCCCAATCTATTCATCAAGGATGAACGGCAGGGACCGACCAACTCATTTAAGGACAGGCAGGCTGCTGTGACGGTTGCTGCCCTCAAGGAGGCGGGCATCACGGAAATGGTGGCTGCCTCCACGGGAAACGTTGCCATCGCCTATTCCGCTTATGCGGCGCGTGCCGGCATAAAACTTTGGGCGTTCGTCACCAGCCTGGTTCCCGCGGTCAAGATGCGCGAGATCGCGCTTTATGGCAGCCAGGTGATCAAGGTGACCGCCTCCTACGATCAAGCCAAGCAGCTGGCGGCTGAATTTGCGCACCAGCGCGGCTTGTATCTCGATATGGGCGCCCGAACCGTCACATCCATCGAGGCAATGAAAACAATTGCCTATGAGATCAGCGAGCAATTGGCAGCCCGCCTGGAGGTCCCTGCCGGCGGCAAGCCCTCACGTTGGCGATCGCCTGATTGGTATGTTCAGGCTATCAGCGGCGGCATGGGTCCGCTCGGCGTGTACAAAGGTTTTGATGAACTGCGCCGGATGGGCTTCATAGACCGTATTCCATCCATCGCGCCCATCCAAGCCGCAGGTTGCGCACCAATGGTCACCTCGTGGAAAAAAGGTTTGGAGAAAGCGGAACCGGTTCTGGTACCGCACACTCTTATTGAGACCCTCGCGACGGGCGATCCCGGCAGAGCCTACATGCTGCTTCGCAAACAGGTGGACGAGACCCACGGCGCTTTTGAGAGTGTGACCGATGAGGAGGCATTCCGCGCCATGCATGTCCTGGCTAAGATGGAGGGGGTATCAGCCGAACCAGCTGCAGGAGTAGCCTTCGCAGGTTTATTCAAACTGGTCCGCGCCGGGACCATCAAGCCGACCGATGTGGTCGTGGTCAACTGCACGGGGCACACCATGCCTGCCGAGCAGTCCATCCTGGGTGATAACTGGTCACGTAATGTCGTCCTGCCTTCAAATGAGGAGCAAAAACCCGAGGATGGTCTGTTGGCAGCCTTGTCCAGCGTCGCGCCGGACCGCTTCCCGCGGGTCGCGATCGTGGATGACAGCCCGGAGGCACGCCGCCTTATTCGCCGCATCCTCCAATCCCAGGGCGATTTCCAGATCCATGAAGCCGTTGATGGCAGGTCAGGATTGGAGCTCATCCGGAAGGAACTTCCCGATCTTGTGATTCTGGATTTGATGATGCCGGAAATGGATGGCTTCGCGGTTCTGGATGAGATGAAGACCCACCCGGACACTGCTGAAATTCCCGTCATTGTTGCTTCTGCAAAAGAGCTGACCCCTGAGGAGAAGAACCGTCTATCCGGTCAGATCCAGGCGTTGATGCAAAAAGGAGATTTCCTGAACGATGAGTTCCTGGACGAGGTACGCTCATTGCTTCATTGATTAGGTGAGCCTGATGAAATTGGAACGTTCCAAGGGAATTCAGGCTGCCCTGATCTCTGCCTTCCTGCTCGGGCTGGCTCCGGTCCTTGGCAGGCAGGCTATTCTGTTTGGATTTACTCCACTGGCTGTGGTGGCTCTCCGGACCGGTTTTGCAGCCGGTCTGCTTTTTCTGCTCGTGGCACTCTTCAAACGTCCGTTTTTATTCATTTATCCGGTCGGATTTGCAGGCTGCCTTTTGGCGGGGGCGATCAATGGATTTGGCTCCATTTTCTATTACATGGCACTGGAACGACTGCCGGCATCCATTGGACAGATGCTCTATTCCCTCTACCCCTTCTTCCTCGCCTTGTGGATGCTCCTGGACCGCGTTCCCATCAGCCGCTTGACAATTTTTCGCATTCTGATAGCAACGCTTGCGGTCATCCTGCTCACGATCGGTACAGGAACGGAGATCGATTGGATGGGGGTATTGATGATGTTGGCAGGCTCAATTCTTTACGCGCTCCATCTGCCCATCAATCAACGCGTGCTCTATGATGTCCCTGCACCCACGGTAACCCTGTATACACTCCTCGCCATGAGCCTGGTCGTCGTCCCGGCATACCTGCTCTTTGATCCCTCGCTGCCCTCGCAGGGCACCTCCTGGTTGCCGGTCATCGGGTTGACATTGGTGACCTTCATTGCACGATTGGCGCTCTTCCTGGGCGTGAAACATATTGGCGGCATGCAAACCGCGCTGCTTGGGTTGAGCGAATTGCTGATCGCGATCATCTTCAGCCACCTGTGGCTTGGAGAAACTCTCACTTGGATCCAATGGCTGGGCGCGGCTGGGTTGGCTGTCAGCCTCTTCATGGCGCGGAATGATACATCCACCCCCATTCAAAAAAGTCATTCAGTCGGATGGCTTAAGTGGATTCGTCCTCCAGGCATCCCCCCGGATATCCCCTGGGGACCCCACGATTAATCCGCATCCCCTTCATAAACATATCCCGTTCCGCGAACAGATGATATCTGGTTCATCAAGGTCGGGAAATCCTCCAGCTTGTGCCTTAACCGGCTGACCAACGGGCGCAGCACCTCCGGCGCTTCCTGGGGGGAGGTGTCATAACCCTGCACCAGGAGTACCAGGTCGCGGTGGGAAAAAACCTTGCCGGGGTTTTCCAACAAAACCCGCAGTAACCGTCCCTCCGCGGGGGTGAGGTGTGTGACCTTCTTGTTCTTGCGGATCATCCTTCGGGAGAGATCGGCTAATGTGCCATCCCGAAAATGAAATTCCGATGCAGGTTCTTCGACCGGTTCCGCGCTGGGACCGCTTCGCCCCTTGATGCGTGCATCACGCCGGGTCAAGCCTTTCTTCACACTCGCGAGGATTTGGGTGGGAAGGGCAGGTTTCAGAAGGTAATCGTGAACACGCAACCGGAGTGCCTGGATGGCGGTCTCTGTCGAAGCATAGGCGGTGAGCAGGATCACCTCGGTGTCGGGTGAGGTCTGGTTCACCACCTGGATGACCTCCAACCCATCCATGCCCGGCATTCGCAGATCAACGACCATCAGGTCAACCGCATGCGTCCGGACATACTCCACGGCTGCCTGTCCGTTGGGCACGGAGTTCACACCATACCCCTCCAGGCGCAGGATATCCGACAGCGACTGGCGGGCGACCGGTTCATCATCCACGACTAAAATAAATGGCTTCATTCCGCGCCTCCTGATGGTAAATACACACAGAAGCATGCACCCGAATCACCGTCCGGGACCAATTCAAGCATCCCGCCATGCGCGGTGACGATGTTGTAGCTGACCGTCAAGCCCAATCCCGTACCCCCCTCCTTGGTGCTGACGAATGGTTCGAAGATTTTGGGGGCATCTTCAGCCGGCACACCGGAGCCGGTATCCTGGAATAATATCTCCACGCCATCCCGCGCAACACGCCCGGTGATTTGGAGCTCCCCACCGGTTGGCATTGCATCGTATGAGTTCAGTATCAGGTTCAGGAACACCTGCTGGATCTGGCTTCTGACGGCGATCACAGGCGGCAGGTCGTCAGGCATATTCATCCCGATCTTGATGTTTCGCTCATCCATTTGTTTCGACATCAAGCCCAGCACGTGTCTTAGCAGCTCACCCAGGTTGACTGCCTGCGAAGCCACCGCGTTGGGGCGATAAAAATCGAGCATTCGTTGAACCGTTGTATGCAGGCGCTCCAGCTCGGAACGTGCCATGTCAAAATATTCAGCCCGCTTTTCCTGCGATAGATCATCACGCCCTGCCAGGTGCATGCAGTTTTGCACAGCCTGCAAGGGATTATTGATCTCATGTGCGATGGATGCGGTCAACCTCCCGGTGGCAGCCATCTTTTCAGCCTGCAATAATGCCTGCTGGGATTCCTCGACCCGGCGGACATAATCGCGCAACTCTTCGTATAACCTTGCGTTCTCCATGGCGACCACAGCTTGTCTCGCCAGGATGGTGAACATCTCCAGGTCCCCTCCCTGAAGGGTGCCTGTCCCGACTCCCGTCCGGCATAAAGCAGGCTGTGTTTGCCCGGGCGATTGACCGGGACGAACATGGCCGCGACCAGCCCGCGTCGGATCAATTCGGTCTGCAGGTCCGGTTCACCGGGTCCAACGGCATTGACCAGCAGCGGGGTTTCGAGGTTGACCATCTTGAGACCAAGCTTGGACAGTGAGGCGGTCTCTCCTTCAAATGGCGATACACCCCGTCCGGCAAGCAGATTCAATGTTTGATGACGGGATTCGAGCTCATGGTAACCGGCGTGCGCACAGGCAAGATGCCCGCAGATGGCATCCAGGACCAGTTCAAGCAGTTTCGACGGATCGGTTTCGGAAAGCAGGGACTCGCTGACTGAAAATAGCGGTCTCAGGGTTTGGATGCGCGCTGCATCGGTCTTTTTCTGCCTGTCTCCCAGGGCTTGTTGAACGGCAGCCAGGAGTTCATCGGACCTCTCAAAGGGTTTAAGCAGGAGACCATCCACACCCTGGCGCAGCGCGTGAATGGCGGTTTCAACCGTCCCATAACCTGTCATCACCAGCACCGCGATGTTGGGCTGGCTTTTTTGCGCATGCGCGATAACTCCAAAGCCGTCCACTTCCGGCATCCGGATATCCACCAGCAGGAGATCGAACCTGCGGCGCGTCAACTCCTCCATGGCTTTCCGTGGCTCGGTGAACGCCGTCACGTCGAAACCGGCACGCGTCAGCAGGCGTTTACAGAGCAGTGTAATGCCTGGTTCATCATCGAGGACGAGAACGGAGGGATTTTCCATTATATGGGCAACCAGACTGTGAAATTCGATCCTTTACCCGGCTGGCTTTCAACATCGATTCTGCCGCCGTGGTCTGTGACGATGCCATAGGTGACCGAAAGACCAAGCCCCGTGCCCCCCTGGTCCGCCTTGGTGGTAAAGAACGGCTCAAAGAGGCGGCTCTTGATTTCAGGAGAAATGCCTTGACCGCTGTCCTTCACCGATGCGATCACCCAGGCACGTACCCTCGTGGATCGCCTTGCGGGTTTGAAGCTTCAATTCCCCGCCGCCGGGCATGGCTTGCAGGGCATTATGGAAAAGATTGAGGAAAACCTGTTTCATCTGGTTTCGATCGATGGAAACATGTGGCAGGTCGGTGGCGAGGTCTTCTGAATAGGTGATTCCGCTGGTCTTCATCAGGTGGCGCGTCAATTCAACGACATCCCCCAGAACTTCATTCAGGTCCATGCGGGTTCGTACGCTCTCCGTCTGGCGGGCAAAATCCAGCAGCCTGCGGACAACATCACGCGCCCGCCTCGCCTCCCGTAATACCAGTTCCATGTCCTGCCGTAAATCATCATTGGCAGGCATCCCTTCCAGGGTCAATTCCGCAAAACCTGTAACCATGGTTAAAGGATTGTTCAATTCATGCGCCACACCTGCAGCCATCTCGCCAACCGCTGCCAGTTTTGCCGCCTGGATCAGGCGGCTCTCGGCGGAACGCTGGGCTTCGATGCGGCTCTTAAGTTCGTCCTGCGCAGCCCGCAGCTGCCGGATGGAATCCTGCAGGCGCTGGTATTGGTCCGCGCTTGAAACGATGCTGGCAAGTATCCCTGCCAGGGATTCCAGGTCGAGCAGGTCATTTTGGGTGAACGCATTTTTCTCCCGGCGTTCCACCATCACCAGCCCGAGCGTCTGGTCCCCGTCACGCAGGGATACGCACATCAGGGACCCGGCTGCCCCGCCCGGCAGGGGATGATAGTCCGGGTCCTGGCTGGTGTCATTCACCACCTGGCTCCTGCCTAATCGCAGCACCCGTCCAGGGATGCCATCCAAAGCGGGTATTATCTTTTTGGCATAAGCGCGTTCCGCGATCGGTGCCCCTTTTCCGCCAAAACCCCGGATGACCGGATTCTGCCCGTTGTCCAGCAGCAGGATGGAGGTAAGTTCATAGGAGAAATATTGCGTGAGCAGGTCGGCTGTGATTTGTGCTATTTCCCGTTTCTCGGTAAGCCCCACAACCTCCTGCACAACTTCATGGATCAGCCCGAGGTTCCGGGCGCGGCCTTCGGCTTGCTCCCGCAGCCTGCTGTACTCCACCAGACCAGCCAGGTGACTCGTTATGACCACCAGCAGGTGTTCGTCATAGATATTGAATGCATCCTGGCGGGTGCTCTCCAGTTCCAGAACGCCGATCGTACGCCCCCGGTATAGAAGCGGCATGAGCAGGACGGAGGCCGAATCCGCCCGCATGGGCGTGAAGCCTGCCGCCGTCACATCCGCATGCCGGATGGTCTTGCCATTCTTCAGCAGGGGGGCAAGGCGATGCCCTTTAATTTCACTGCTGCTTAATGCAACCTTACCTTCGAGATTCTGATATTGACGCAGGATGCTTCCATCCACCGAGAGCAGGTTCAACGCAATTCGATCGGTATCAAAGACTCTGGTCAATAAGGCAAAGACCCGCCGCGCGATCTGGTCAATATTTTGTGCCGAGGACACGGTCAGTGCAAAATCATTGAGTACGGCTAAACGCCGCATGTGATCGGTCATTGCCGAAAAAGTGATGACGATCTCGATGACAGGCGCCACCTCGGCAGAGAGATTGTCAAGGGCAAGGGTCTGTTCTTCGGTAAAAGGTTTCTGGCGCCAGAGTGTGACCACGCCGATCAGCCGTTGACCGATGATCAGCGGGAAACAAGCCCATGCTTTTGAACCTCCCCGGGTTGCCTCGCGTGGGACGCGCTCCCAATCCACCTGCCCTGCCTCCACCCGCAATGGCTTGAGGGATTTGCTGACCTGCCTCAACAGGTGATTTTCTTCAAAGGGGATCGATGCCCCGGCAGATTGCGGGCTGTTCCATTGAACCTGCACATCCAGCATATCCGCCCTTCGGATTGCCAGCCAGCCGCCCTGGGCTTTTGACTTTGTTGAGAACATCTTCAGGATGCGCCCCAGGATGCGCGCCTGGTCATACGGCGCTTCGGATTGAGGATTGGGAAGCAGCAATTCCGACTGGAGCAGTGAAATGCCCTCCTCGTCCTCCTCCTCGGCTTGCAGGGATGCAGCCATCTTCCATACGCCCTGGATTTGGGGGTCCGGCTTTTTTGCGCCCACAAGGATGGCTTTGAAGGTATTCGATATCGGGAAAACATGCAGGGTAAGCTGATCCAACCCTGTGAGTTCAGTAAGCGCCCTTGACCGGGACCGCCCAACCGTCAGCGTCCCGCTTACCCACGCGTCCACTTCAGGAGTCGACAGGTAACTTGTCAATACATCACGGGTCTGCCTGTTCACCTGGTGAGCAGCCAGGAATTGCCAACTCCCGCTCTCATGATCGATCAGCGCCGCCCAATCTGCACCGGTGATCGAACATCCGTCTTTAAGAAAACTGAAATCCCTCGACATAAGCCTATTATACATACGGATGGGGAAACATGTAGACACGAGACGTAAAAGCGATATATCTCCAGATGGTACAATTGCCCCCACGATGACCGAATTGATCGTAGTTGGCGGCGGGCTGGCGGGCAGTGAAGCCGCCTGGCAAGCCGCGGAACAAGGCTTGGATGTGCAGCTCTTTGAAATGCGGCCCCAATTTAATACCGGTGCGCATGTGACGGGAGACCTTGCCGAATTGGTCTGCTCAAACTCGCTGGGGTCCAATCTCCCGGACCGGGCTTCGGGGTTGCTCAAAAATGAATTGCGACGACTCGGATCAATGCTCCTGGAGTGCGCGGAAGCCGCTGCTCTGCCGGCAGGTGCAGCCCTGGCGGTTGATCGCGGCTTGTTCGCCCGGCTTGTAACTGAACGGGTTCAAAAACATCCACGCATCCGGGTCATTCGTTCGGAAGTAACTGAAATACCATCTCAACCAGCCATAATTGCATCCGGACCGCTCACCTCAACCCGCCTGTCTGCGTCCATTGCCAAATTCAACGGCGAAGAACACTTGTATTTCTTCGATGCCCTTGCCCCCATCGTGATGGCAGGCTCGATCAACATGGAAACCGCCTTCCGCGCCTCCCGTTATGGGACAGGCGAACAGGATGAGGGCGATTACATCAATTGCCCATTAACAAAAGAGGAATATGATCTTTTCGTCTCTGCCTTGCTCTCCGCGGAACGGATCGAATTGCGCAGCTTCGAACAGGAGATTCGCACTGGAGTGAAAGCCGGCACGTTTTTTGAAGGCTGCCTGCCGGTCGAGATCATTGCGGAACGGGGTGTCAATTCCCTGGCGTTCGGTCCCATGCGTCCGATGGGATTGACCGACCAGCGCACCGGTCATCGTCCCCACGCTGTTGTACAATTGCGGCAGGATAATCTTGCCGGTGATTTATATAACATCGTCGGTTTTCAGACAAACCTGAAGTTCCCGGAGCAGAAACGGGTCTTCCGGCTCATTCCTGGATTGGAAAATGCCGAATTCGCCCGTTTCGGGCAGATGCATCGCAACACCTTCATTGCCTCACCCAGGGTTCTCCATCCCACTCTCCAGCATCAGACCCGCGCGGATTTGTTTTTCGCAGGTCAGATAACGGGAGTGGAGGGATACATGGGTAACATTGCGACCGGTCTGCTTGCCGGTAAAAACGCCGCCCGCGTGCTCCACGGTCAAGGACCTCTCGAACTGCCTCGCACCACCATGCTGGGCGCCCTCTGCCACTATGTTACCCACGCCGACATGCGCGATTTTCAACCAATGAAGGCGAATTTTGGCATCTTGCCGCCACTGGGATCATCAAATAGACTAAAGGGACGCGAACGTGCCCGTGCCCAGGCACAGCGCGCCCTGTCTGACCTGGAGATTTTTCTCGCCCATGAATAGACGCATCCTTGCGATCGCTGGTCTTCTTATCATCGTACTGCTTGGACTCTTCTCCTGGCAATATGCCCGCGTTCACCGTCAGCGCCCCCAGACATTCAACGGAGATCGCGCCTACCAGGATGTGGTTCATCTGACATCCCTGGGACCTCGCACACCGGGCAGCCAAGCCCACCAGGAAGCTATTGACTACTTTAAAAGTGAATTGCAGAAGGCAAATTGGACCGTGGAAGTGCAGGTGGTCGAAGTGAACGGCAACCTGATCAAGAATGTGATCGCCCGCCGGTCGGATATGCCCCCGGAAGTGATTTTTGGCGCGCACTACGACAGCCGCCTGATGGCTGATCGCGACCCGGATGCCAAAAAACAGCAGCAGCCCGTGCCGGGTGCCAACGACGGGGCTTCAGGTGCGGCAGTACTGCTGGAGCTTGGGCGTGTCCTGCCTGCCAACTCGGTCCCCGTCTGGTTGGTCTTTTTTGATGCCGAAGACCAGGGAAGCATCCCCGGCTGGCAGGAATGGTCCATCGGTGCCCGGGCTTTTGTGGATACTTACACCCTCAAACCCCGCGCGGTTGTGATCGTGGATATGGTGGGTGATAAGAACCTGAACATTCTTAAGGAGAAACAATCCAGCCAGCGATTGATCAACGAGATCTGGTCGGTGGCGCATGAATTGGGTTTTCAGAAATACTTCCTCGACGAGGCGAAATACACCATCACCGACGATCATGTGCCCTTCCTGGAGGCCGGCATTCCTGCCATAGACATAATCGACATAGAATACCGTTACTACCACACCTCCTACGATACAGCGGAACACGTTTCCCCGGTCAGTCTGAGCATTGTCGGCTCGACCCTCCAGGTTTGGATCGGTCGGCAAAGGCAGTGATTTGACCCGATAATGGCATTTGCATATCCAATAAACTCCCATCTCCCCCAATTTTGGCATCCGCGATTAAACTATGACCATGAGCCCATCAAATGTGAACTCCAATCTCGCAAGGATCCGCAGAAAGCTCATCACCCGCGCCCTGCAAAACCTGGTGCGCGGTGAGGGCGTCCGGGAGAATTTCGAGGGGCAGCTGGAGCGCTTCTATGATCTCCTGGACCAGGCGCTGGTGACCGGTGACCCTGCCTGGCTGGATTCCATCATCATGGATTGGGTCAACGCCAACACCCAGACCGATCTTGCTGAAGGACAGAAAAGCGCCACCCAGCTTCTCAATGTCTTGTTTACCCTGACAAATGAAGTGGCGCGCGAATCGCTTCGGAAAGGCGATGCGTTAAGCCTGATCATGGCTGTCCAGCCAAATTTCCTCTACGCCCTGGAGAAGGTGGCGCGCCTGGAAATGGAAAATCGTGTGGCATTTTTTACCGGTGAGGTTGCCAGCGTGCGGCAAAAACTGGAACAATTGGACCGCAGTAAATCCAATTTCATTTCCGTTGCCGCCCACGAGTTGAAAACACCCTTGACCCTGATCGAGGGGTACGCTTCCATGATGCGCGACACAAGTCCGGATCCCGGGAACATCATGGATCCTCTCCTGCAGGGGGTGGAAACCGGGATTCAGCGCCTGCGCCAGATCGTGGACGACATGATCGATGTTTCCCTGATCGATAACAACATGCTCTCGCTCAATTCACAGCCATTATGGTTGAGCCGGGTTCTGGAGATGGTTCAAAAGAACCTCAGCGAACTGATGCAGGAACGCCAGCTCAAGTTGGACATCCGGAAATTCCCGGGCAGCGAGGAGTGGCTGTATGCTGACCCCGAAAGGCTTTACCAGGCTTTTCTAAACCTGATGACCAATGCGGTCAAATACACACCGGATGGGGGTTCCATCACCGTGGATGGGCGCACCCTGCCGGGGTTTGTTGAGGTCACGGTGACCGACACGGGTATTGGCATTTCCCCTGAACACCAGGCAAAGATCTTTGAAAAATTCGGGCAGCTTGGGAGCGTTGACCTGCACACCAGCAGCAAGATTAAATTCAAGGGCGGTGGTCCGGGTTTGGGACTGTCCATCACCCGCGGCATTATCGAAGCTCATGGCGGGACGATCTGGGTTGAATCCGAGGGACACGATGAAAAGAAGTGCCCCGGTTCGACTTTTCATGTCCTGATTCCCATCCGCACCGAATCCAACAACCCCAGGCTGACAAAATTATTTGGCATCTTGACCAATCCCATCGAAGGAAGCAATGTCGAAAAAACAGACCGAACCGACCATCCCGCCGCGTGAACGCGCGTTCCTCGTCGGTGTGGAATTAAAGGGGCAAAGGACCATCCTTGCCCTGAACGATTCTCTCGCCGAACTCTCCCTGCTGGCGGATACTGCCGGTCTGGATGTGGTCGGTGAGTTGACCCAGAAGATGGATCGCCCCAACGTGGAGACGTTCATCGGCACCGGCAAGGTGGAGGAACTTAAAGCCCTCGTCGAGGAGACACTCGCCCAGGTGGTCATTTTCGATGATGAGCTGAACCCCAGGCATCAGCGTGAGCTGGAAAAAGTGCTCGGCGACAAGGTCAGGGTCATGGACCGGACGGGGCTGATTCTGGACATCTTCGCGCAGCACGCCCACACCCGTGAGGGCATGCTGCAGGTGGAGTTGGCGCAATATGAATATTACCTGCCCCGGCTGACGCGCCAGTGGACGCATCTGGCACGACAGGCAGGCGGCGGCGGTGGGCGGACCGGTTCCGCCGGCGGCGTAGGCTTGCGCGGTCCGGGCGAGACCCAGCTGGAAGTGGACCGCCGTGCCATCCGCACGCGCATCACCCACCTCAAGGAAGAACTGGATAAGGTGGAGGCGCACCGCTCACGGTATCGCGCCCAGCGTAAACGCTCGCGCATACCCACGGTTGCACTGGTGGGGTACACCAATGCCGGTAAATCCACGCTCTTGAACCGCCTCGCCAAATCCGATGTCTACGTAGCCGACCAGTTGTTTGCCACCCTCGACCCAACCACCCGCCGCGTGGATCTGCCTGGCGGGACCGCCGCATTGTTCACCGACACGGTTGGATTCATTCAAAAACTTCCGACAACACTCGTAGCCGCTTTCCACGCCACCCTGGAGGAGATCGCCGAGGCCGACCTTTTGTTGCACGTGGTGGATATCTCTCATCCCAATGCGTTGAATCAGTATGAGTCCGTCCAGATGACCCTCGACGAGATCGGTGCCGGGCACATTCCGGCTGTCACCGTGTTGAACAAGATCGATCAACTCCACGATCCCGAATCCGCGCAGGAAACGATGAGGCGGGTCCCAAAATCAGTGGCGATATCCGCCTCGGAAGGGACCGCCATCCAGGAAATGCTGTCCCTTGTCCACCAGGAATTATTTGAGATGTTGTCTCCCATCCAGGTGAAACTGCCATATCAGCAGGGTGCGCTGATCTCATTATTCCACGAGATGGGACAGGTGGAACAGATCGAGCACGGGCGCGGCGGTGTCCTCATGCGCGGCCGCATCCCCGGGCGGTTGGTTGCCCAGTTCAAACCCTGGCAGGTGAAGAAGTTCGCATTTACGGATAAGGACGAGGAGGAACCGGTATGATCTCCTGGCTATCCAGTGTCGTCGATAAACTCTCGGAATATTTTGCACACCGCAAGGGTCTCCTCCCCCTGGTTGGACTGCTGTTCATCCTGCTCAACCTTCTTTTCCAGTTTATCCTTCCCCCCGGATGGTTGAAGGAAAGTGATCTATTTTTACATATCGGGTTGATTATTGCAATTTTTGGCTTGATACTCGCCCGGGCGTTGTAGACTCATCCTGCGGCTGGGTGGCATTATTCATCTCTGCTTAATACATCCTCTTATTATCAGTTACAATTTCCTTATGTCGTTTACCACTCCCGGGTCTTTCCGCCGTGCAAAACACATTGGCAGCGGGCTGATCCTGCTTCTTTTCCTTTTCGCATGCGGACCCCAGGGTACTCAGCATGTCCAACTGATCGTGGACGGCGCGGCACGCCAGGTTGCCTCAGCTGATCTCATCCCGCAAAACATGCTCAACCAGGCAGCCATCTCCTTCTCCCCGGATGACCGCGTATTGTTGAACGGGACGCCGGTTCCTCTTGACCAACCTCTGTCATCGGCTGGATACAGCCTGCAATTGCGTCGCGCAGTGCCGGTGACCTTGATTGCCCCCAATGGGCAGATGTCGGTTAACACAGCTGCGTTCACGGTTGGCGAGGTCCTGCAGGATGCAGGCATATCCCTTTTCATCAGTGACCGCCTTGAGCCCCACTGCGGAAACTCCCATCACCGCAGGTATGACTATAAAAATTATCCCGGGGCGCGATATTACCGTATCCGCCTCTGGAATGGCTATACGCATCCACTCTGCTGCTGAAACGGTTGGACAAGTACTCGCCGAGGCTGGCGTTCCCCTCATGGGATTGGATTACTCATCCCCCTCCGACAGTGAGGCGCTGCCAGCGGATGGGCAAATTCGGGTTGTACGGGTCACCGAGTCCATCACTACTGCATACAAGATCATCCCCTACGAAACGGAACTGACGGTTACGGCAGAACTCGAGCCGCCCGCGCAGGATATTCTGGACCCCGGCGAGACGGGCATATCGCTGACCCGTACGCGCGTCCGTTACGAGGATGGCGTGGAGGTGTCGCGCCTCGTCGAAAGCGAAAATGTCATCCGCCAGCCTCGTAATCGCGTCGCGCGCAGTTCCTTTTGGGCTGCCAAGGAAATGTACGCCACCTCCTATTCCCCATGTAATTCAGGGAGCAGCACCTGCTATTACGGCACCTCCAGCGGGATTCCGGTGGCACACGGCGTGGTGGCAATGATTCGCGATTGGTACCTGGCTCTGAAAGGCGTCCGTGTGTATATCCCCGGTTATGGCACGGCGGTGGTGGCGGATGTGGGAGGTGGATTCGATGATGGGCGCGCCTGGATCGACCTCGGCTACAGTGATTCTGATTATGTCGGCTGGAGTCAATGGGTGACCGTTTATTTCCTCGCCCCCGCACCCCTGGAAGTTCCCTGGTTCCTGAAATGACGCGTTCACGTTTCTCCGCCCCTCTCCCCCTCTTAACTCCGCACACATACTGCGGAAGTACGGGTTGCGCGCCGATAAATCCCTCGGGCAGAATTTCCTGCAGGACAATTACGCCCTGGAGAAGATAGTCGCCATCTCGGGCGTTCTTCCAACGGACACGGTCCTTGAGATCGGTCCTGGTTTGGGGGCGTTGACCCGTCACCTTGCGGCTGCAGCCGGGCAGGTGATCGCAGTTGAGTTGGATGGAAGATTATTCCCCCCGCTCAAGGATGTTCTTGGTGGCTGCACGAATGTCACGCTGATCCAGGGTGACATCCTGAAATTGACCCCTGCCGACATCGTTCCTGCAACTGACTACCTGGTGGTTGCCAATATACCCTACTACATCACCTCCGCCCTGCTGCGCCACCTGCTTGAGACCAGCCCCCGACCCCGCCGCGTCGTCCTCACCATCCAGAAGGAGGTCGCGGAACGCATCTGCGCCAAGCCCGGTGATATGAGCCTGCTTGCCTTGTCCGTGCAGGTCTACGGTCAACCCTCCATTGCAGCGACGATTCCCGCAGAGGCTTTCCATCCCGCGCCAAAGGTCGACTCAGCGGTTGTTCGGATCGATCTCACGCCCGCGCCGTTCATCCCCGCCAGCCTGCTGGATACTTTTTTCTCGCTTGCCAGGGCAGGCTTCAGCCAGAAACGGAAGACCCTGCGGAACTCCCTGTCCGCCGGCATGAGAACGACCCCCGCCGAAATGGAAAAACTCCTGCGATCCGCAGGCATTGACCCCAAACGGCGCGCGGAAACCTTGTCACTGGAGGAATGGCGTGAGTTGACTGCCCGTATGACCTGATATTACCGGACGGGTTGTTACGGCTGGTTGCCTTGCTCTTTCAGCCCGTGCATTCTTCCCCATTTTTCGCAGATCGCGGTAATCCCACAGCACCTGCCAGACGCGCACAGCCGCCTCCGCCTGGATGGCGAAGGACATTTTCGACTTCCCCCACTTTCGGTCAGCGAAATAGATCGGCACCTCCCCCACCTTGTATTCCAGGCAATTCGCCAGGTATGCCAGTTCCACCAGGAAGATATACCCGCTCGCCTTGATTCTCTCCAGGGGCATGCCTTCCAGTGTTTCTCTCCGCCACATGCGATAACCGGTCGTCACATCCCTCAGCGGCAGGCCAAGGATCGTTCGGGCATAGAAATTTCCGAACGCGCTCAGCCCTTTTCTCCATATCGCCCAGCGCTCATCCACCGAGCCTCCCGGCACATATCGGGACCCATGCACCAGGTCACAGGTGGCGAGACGTTCCGCCATCGGCACCAGCATGGCTGGGTCGTGGGAAAAATCCGCATCCATCTGCACGATGGCTTCCGCATCGGTTTTCAGGGCGCGGGCAAATCCCTCCAGGTAGGCTGTTCTCAGCCCCAGTTTCCCCGCCCGGTGGATGACATCGATTTGCCCCTCGTGCCGGCGCACGAGTTCATCAGCGATCCTTCCGGTTCCATCCGGACTGTTGTCATCCACCACCAGCACGGACACATCCAGCGGAAGCGAAAAAAGAGCGGAGACCAGCCTCGGCAGGTTCTCCGCCTCATTATAAGTCGGGGTGATGACCGTGATCTTCAAGTCTAGGTCAGAGGCTCTTTCTGGATGACGTATTCACAAACAGTATCGCCGATGGCGATGCATCTCGATTCGTTCACGCGGAACTCGTTGCCACCCGACACCCACTTCAGGGCTTCCTGCAGGATGCCGGTCGCGATGAAGCAGATCGGCTTGTCGTCGCTTCGTCTGCCGGTGCATTCGGAGCATTTATGGATGGTATAGATGAACTCGTTTTCCTGCTCTTCCACCGTGCTGTGCTGGTCGCTGATCTGCGAGAAGATCTTTGCGACTGCCGGGATGCCGATGCGCAATTTCGCCTGCAGGGGCAGCACTTTGAACGCCAGGTCGCCCACACCTGCCAGCGCGCCAAAATTCCTCAGACCGTCCGCGAACAGCGCCCGTCCGACGCGCAGTGATAAACCTCTGCCGCCGCGCGGACCGTACATGTCCTCCAGGGCGGCATTCACCGAAGCTACTTCCGCAAAATCGAATCCCTTTTCCAGGTTGTCCGGCATGGGATGTTCGATGTAGTGGTTCAAACTTGCAAGGTTCAGGATGGCATTCAAGCCATTCCGACCCATGACGTCTTCCAGTGCGTGCAACAGGATCACGCCAAATTTATTTGGATAAGCCAGACCGCTTTTTTGAATGGGGCTCATACCATCTCCCTAGATCAATTTCGTCAGGTCTTCAGTGGCACGGCGCATGTCAAGGAAGATCAAACCCAGTTTCGCCTGCTCGCGCGCCAGGGCGGTCAGGACGGCATCCTGTCCAACCGACATAAGTACAACATAGCCCTTCTCGCCCTTGATGTAAACCTGTTCCAGTGAACCGCGCCCCAATTCGGAAGCGATTCGTTCACCCAGTGAAAGCATCGCCGCCGACATCGCCGAGACGCGATCCTCCTCCACCCCGTGTGGAAGGGCGGACGCAATGCTCAAGCCATCCACGCTGACGATTGCGGAGGCTTCGATATCCGGGGAGGAAGCCTGCAGTTCGCGCAGACGCTCCACCATTTGTTGTGTACGGGACTTTGCCAATGGATCCATCCTTGAAACTTGTCCCAGGTCATGCACTTAAGAACCAAACCTGTGGTTGGGACAGGACTATTTTAGAGCAGGCAGGGCATTGTGTCAAGTTGGGCGCCTCCGGACGGGATGAGATCCCCAACAAAACCGTAAGGCTGGGCATGCTATAATCTGCCGGACATAATTCAGAGGTAGATTATGAGATTTAAAGCCGCCTGGTTGTGTTTATTGTTGCTGGTAACTATATTCATCCCTGTCCGGGCTCAGGAACCCGTACCCGGGGAGGAAAGTTTTAGCGGAGGCTGTGGTTTGCGAGCCGGACGCCTATCTTGTGGAAACGACCGATTGCCTCCCTCTCGGTCCTTCAACCTATCTGACTTCGCTCGCCCGCCTCGGGCTGACCCTGCCGCCGCGTCCCCTTCCCGCTTACAAACCCAACCCTGACCTGGTGAAGGTTCCCTGGCGCTATTTCCACATGGACGATCTCCTGCCTCCGAAATTCTATTCCTCGCTCGCCGATGCCCAGGCAAAATCGGAGAATGCGCTCACCTACGCCCCGGGGTTCGTCTATATATCTTATCAAAACACCGACCCGACCGGGCATTTTTTCCTGACCCAGTCCGGTCATTGGATTCGGGGGGATGGCAACCGCATCCAGGAGTATTCCACCTTCCAGGGGCTTCTGTTCAGGGATACGCCTCGCAATGCCTTCGGCTGGACCTTCGAACAGATTCCTGTCAAATCAGCTCCGGGTTATAACGCTCCGGACACTGGCGTAATGCTCCCGTCCTGGACCATCGTTCAGGTCTATCACACGGAAGTGATCAAGGATACTGCCTGGAACATGATCGGACCCAGCCAATGGGTGGAGGGGCGCAAGGTGGCGGTTGTCACCCCGAACACCACCCCTCCTGAAGGCGTGACCGGTGACCGCTGGATCGAGGTGAATCTCGAGGAACAGACGCTTGCCGTCTACCAGGATCGCGAACTGGTCTTCGCCACCATGATCGCCACGGGCGCCGAACCATTCTGGACCCGGCCCGGGGTGTTCCAGATCTTCGAGAAGAAAGAGACCGAGACGATGCGCAACAACGATCCATCGGATTTTTATTTCCTCGAGAACGTCCCCTGGACCATGTATTTTGATGGCGCGCGTGCCCTGCACGGCGCCTATTGGCGGACGCGCTTTGGTTATCCCCAATCCCACGGCTGTGTGAACCTGTCCGTTGGCGATTCGCATTGGCTGTTCGATTGGGCTGCTGTCGGTGACTGGGTCTATGTCCACGATCCCTCGGGTCAGACTCCCACCGATCCTGCCCTGTATACAGGCGGGGCGTATTGACATGCCTTGGGTGCGTATGGTAAACTCCTGCCCGCTGTCAAAATCTGGTCCCGTGGTGTAGCGGCCAAACATGCGGCCCTGTCAAGGCCGAGATCGCGGGTTCGAATCCCGTCGGGACCGCCAAGGTAGACAACTTGATGAAAATTTCATCAAGTTGTTTTTTTATTTAAACTTTCCCAGAACGATCATACTTGGCTACCTGCCAATCAATGTAATTGCATCAAATATTTTTACCCCACGCAAAACCTGAGTAAATGCCTAAAGCACCAGTACAGGAGATCGAATACCCCCCAACTGGGGGAGAAAAATACTCCCTATGCGATGGATGTAAGCGGGGGATGTTGGTTGTAGAATGATGGCATGGTCGCATATTGCATTTCCAAAATCTCTTCGAATTTTAATTCCAGTGCAAACCGTTTTTCGAAACAGATTTAATCGAAATCTGAGAATCAAAATCAGAAATAACACTTGGGATGGGGTAATAGTACGTATGTTTTTTCAAGGGAAATATCCCGCGACCCGGCGGAATGGGCCGATACAAAAAGACCTGTAACAATCCGATTCAGGTTGGTATTTTTTTGACATGAGCAAAGTTTATTCGCGTTTACTGAAATTATAAAAGGCATTATGGAAATCACAACCAAGCCATCTCCATCACTAAACCTTGCCAATACCAGCGAGACTTTGGAAGCGTCTGTAACCGCTCTCAATCAAGTACTTGAATTGAATCCAGAGAATATTGTTGCACGGCAAGCGCTTTATGAAACTATGCAACAATTGTTGCGCAAGGATGCATTTCTTGCTTATCAGGGTGAGACAAACGTTATTTACAAAATCCGCACACTTGGAGAATTCCAATTTATTCATCCAAAAGACAGGGCCATGGCGGAACTATTTCCGCCTCAAAACTCCCCACCTGCGCGAACAGCCATTAACTGGTTGGGATGGTCTGTGGTTGGGCTGATCCCAGCCGGATTGGGCACACTGATCCTTGCTCCATTGGCAACAATTGCCGCAATTAATTTACTGCGCCAGCAAGCCGCATTATTTGATCGCCGCCGGGCTTGGATCGTTATAGGCGGCGCAATCATGCTGTGGCTGATCGCGCTGGTATTTTTTTTCATACTTATCTTACATCTGGCGTAAAACACAATGCTGACGAATTCACTGGCGCTTTCTGCAATTTGGCTAATATTAAGTTCCCTGGCAACATTCCTACGGGGCACACACGTGCGTAGCGGCAATACGTTGAGCGGAGTTTTATATTTATTTGCGGTAATTTTTTGCGGAGACTTATGGGCAGTATTTACTTTTGGCGATCCTGTTGAAGTATTGGTGCTCAGTTTGATTGCTATTCTATGTGGGATTATATGGATGATCCTGCTTCCCAACTGGAATGGACTTGGTCAAACAACCTGGACGATGAGCGTACTCTCGGCAGTACTGTTCATAGCTTATAGCTTTTCCGTCACCGCATTTACTCCGCTAAACCCGTTGAGCTTCCTGTTCTCATTTGTTCTGTTCTTCGCCGAATTATTTGCCATAGGGCTTTCATTATCGTACACTTTTGAAATGCTGGATGTTTGTACACGGTTTCGCTGGAATCATGTGACTGGACCTGCTCAACCAGTCAGCGGATACACTCCGAAGGTTTCGCTGCAAGTCCCAGCTTATAACGAACCGCTGGAGGTAGTCGAATCTACTTTGCGCACTTTAGCGAAAATAAATTACCCCAACTTTGAAGTCCTTTTGATCGATAACAATACTCCCGGATGAAGCCACATGGCGTCCGTTGGAAGCTCTTTGCAAAGAACTGGGGCCAAACTTTAAATGTCTCCACCTCGATAAATGGCCCGGATATAAATCCGGGGCATTGAACTTCGCCCTCACGCAAACCGACCCTGAGGCTGAGATCATTGCCATCATTGATGCCGACTATCAAGTCCAGCCGAATTATTTGACAGAACTCATTCCGCACTTTATTGACCCACAGGTCGCATTTGTCCAAACGCCGCAGGATTATCGGGACTATAAAGGTAATCCTTTTCTGGAAGCCTGTTACGATGCCTATAAATATTTTTTCGAAGTCTCCATGCCTTCGCGAAATGAGCATAATGCCATTATCTTTTGTGGGACGATGGGTCTGATTCGAAAATCTGTGGTGCTGGAGATTGGCGGCTGGGACGAGTGGTGTATCACGGAGGACGCCGAAGCGAGCCTGCGCATCCTCAAGTTGGGATACAAATCGATCTATATTAATCATGCCTATGGGCACGGCATCATGCCATTAAACTTTGAAGGGCTGAAAAAACAACGTTTCCGCTGGTGCTTTGGAGGAATCCAGGTTTTACGCAAGCATTGGGAAGCACTGATGCCATGGGCAAGTTGGGTGGATCCGACGAACCAATTGACCGCATCCCAGCGTTATTATTATCTTTTATCAAGCCTGCAATGGTTCAATGAATTAATAACCATGGGGTTTACAATGATGCTGCTGATCAGCAGCATCGCGATCATGCTTGGGTGGAATACCGGGAGTACGACCTATGGCCGGGAGCAATTGCTGTTGTTCCGCTTGTATTCCTTATCCTTGGTTTAGGGCGATTCTTATGGGCACTGCGTTACAGGTTGAAACTCACCTTGATGCAGGCTTTGCGCGCGATGGGCAGCTTCTTTAGCCTGAGTTGGGTGGTGACACTGGCCAGTATACAGGGCCTCATTCAACCGCGCGGTGTGTTCCTGCGAACATCCAAGACAAAAGGTGACTCAAATATGCTGCGGGCGTTGATCGTCACACAATGGGAAACCGGGATTGGCATCGCCTGTGGTTTGACAGGTTTTCTCCTGGCGACCAGTAAGCCTCCCTTTGAAGGATGGCTAACCGTTATATTCCTGTTCTGGCAAATGGGTTTATATCTGGCGGCACCTGCGTACAGCCTGCTGAGTGAACGCGGCACAAAACCGATATGGGTGACAAGCGCGGGAGATATCGATGGAAAAGTTATCCCGGAAACACAAGCTGCTCGCTGGTCACGTTGCGCTCGTGACATTATTGTTAATTGGTTATGGGACGTTCCAGAATATTACCGCAGCCAACAGAAACGCCAAGTTATGCAAAATTTGCGCCGTCTGAACTAAAACCCGGGAAAATTTTTAAAGTGCATCCGATTAAGGGAAACCATGGCAAAACCTGGGAACCGAAGCAAGCATGGCAAATAAGGCAACGTCCACCGAAATGACATATCAGCCAAATTTGGCAAAGCATCAAACTGGACACGATACTTGCCGATAAAAAGATACTATGACAGATCCTCGACCTGATCAACCGGAAAAAGCAAAAACCAGGATTTCCAAAACATCCATTGTTGAACATCAAAGAGTGAAAATATGTTTCGTTATGTTAATTTGCGTTCGTTATCAATTCTTCTGTTTCTGGTCTTTGCGGTGATACTTGGCGTTCTGTCTACCCAGCTTGTCTACCCGGACTCGTTGACTTCGTCTACCCAGACATCACCTACCAAAATCTCGCCAAACCAAACTTCCAAAGCCATCAACACACCGTGGCTTTCCGTTTCGGGTCGTTATATCAAAGACCCAGCGGAAATAATGTGATTCTGCGGGGCGTTTCGCTCGTGGATGTTTCGGTTGCAAATTCGCGCACACGCAATGCCAATGCGCTGATAGACATGGCGACCGATAATGCCGACGGTTGGTACGCGCGCGTCGTCCGTCTGCCCGTCTACCCAGATGCAATTGACGGACAGCCAGGCTGGAACGCCAACCCTGATGCCTACTTCACCAAGCATCTTGACCCGGCTGTTCAACACTGCATCAGCAAGCAGATCTACTGCATCATAGACTGGCACTACATCAAAGACTACAACTCCAACGATGTGGATACGGCCACCCGCGCTTTCTGGAATTATGTGGCTCCAAAATATGCCAACACGCCAAATGTAATCTTCGAGCTTTACAATGAGCCAATCTACCCGGATAACTGGAGTACCTGGAAAACAACCGCCCAACCCTGGGTGGATATTATCCGCGCTGCGGCGCCGAAAAACCTGATCCTGATCGGCGGTCCGCGTTGGTCGCAGAATGTTGCCGAAGCTGCCACCAACCCCTTTACCGGCAGCAACCTGGTTTATGTGGCTCATATTTATCCGGAGCATGGTGGTCAGAGCATTTGGGATTCCTGGTTTGGGAACAGCTCCAGTACAGTGCCATACTTCATCACCGAATGGGGCTGGCAGCAGGGCGGCAACGTTCCCACCAGCGGCACCAAGATCAGGCTACGGCGTTCCTTTTAGCGCTTATCTCGATTCAAAAGGTGTGAGTTGGACCGCCTGGGTCTTTGATCATTACTGGCAGCCGGTCATGTTTGATACAAACTGGAACCTGCTCGGCGGCGAGACTACATGGGTCAGTTCACCAAGGATTTCCTCTATCAGCATCGCAACGATAACCTGCCAGGTCGACGGTACCAGTTTTGCATTGTCAATCACCACCCGTTAATCCAAACGGTCACTTTCACCAACACACCTGCCAGCTCGACCAACGCACCTGTCAGTACTGGTACTTTAAAGGTGCAACTGGTTACGGGTGGCACCGATAACAACCAGCAATCTGCCTTCCATTATCGCATCCAGAATACGGGCTCCAGCGCGCAGTCAAATATTTCGGTTCGAATTTACTTCACCACAGATGGATCTCAAGCGGCATCCAGCTATATGCTCGAAAAATATTACGATCAATCGGGAGCGGCGACGGTCTCAGGTCCGATGCTTGCTTCTGGCTCCACTTATTATTTCACTGTCAACTATGGCGCGACAATCTCTCCCCGCTGGCGCTGCCTGGGAATACCATACCGCCCTGCGACTGAATGAACTGGGCCAGCGATTACAGCGGCACAAATGACTGGTGGCACTCCACTGGCATGCTTCCCGCCAGCTATATCGATTGGATCAACATTCCTGCCTACGTGAGTGGTTCTCGTGTTTGGGGCACTGAACCAAGTGGTAATGGTTCGACTGCAACGAACACCCAACCAAAATAATCCTATAAATATTTATCCTTTTGGATGAATACATCATCTGGGCATTTCCTGAGCAAACTCCCAGATAACCTTCTCTCGGGACGAGAAGTAAAAAAACTTACGTCGTTACTTCGATAAATTGATAGAACTTGTGACATGAGTGGACAATATGTCTCAACTTTAACAACATCCCCCATAAATTTGCTTGACATTCCCCATAACCCCGCATAAAATCCGCCTGTCTTTGCAAGAAAAATGCCCTGAATGGACACAAATATCAACTCAGCGTTAGTTGGTCAAAATGTTACGCTCCGCCGTTTCTATCCCCGTCGGGACCCCTCTACGACAACTTTTCCTTTAGGTTTCAAGAGTTTAACAAGTTGCTGGTAAATACTGCGAATATCGTGTAAATAATATCCATAACCTTTGCCCATGGCTTGATAACCTGTGAATGGATCTTCTGGATGATTATCTTTGGTCATGTAGGGCGGTGATGTCAATGGAAAAATCGATTGCAGGAAGGTCGATATTTTCCAATAAACGTGAGTCTCCATGAATTATACTTTCCGGGCGGACCAGCTTACTTCGCACAAAATTCACTTTATCTAGGTCTATCTCCACGCCGAATGGTATCCGTCCCATCCTTTCAGCGACAATAAGTGTTGTACCAAAACCAGCAAAAGGATCCAGGATGGTATCACCCTCGTGAGTATATTCTCGCAGGAAGTATTCAACCAGGCTCTCTGGATAACGAACATCGTCTTCCTGGAAGGCGTCAGGGAGTGCGTATTGATGTGACATCGTGAGATGGATGTATGTTTTCATGGAAGTGGATGATGTTACCTCTCAGACAACCTGGTTTTTCCGGGTTGTTTTGTTTTACCCCCACCGCAGGACAACCATACCGGCGAGCACACGCATAACTCCGAAGATCATCAATGCGATAACCAAACCTGCCGAATCAGCGACAAGTGGACCGAGAAAGGAGGCAGCCAGGACAGCCGCATTCAGTGCGATGTTGTACCATGCCAGGTGGGCAGGGCGGTCATGGTCGGGGATCCGTTCGAGCAGGTAATTGGCATACGCCCCGCCCATCAAGCCCCAGGTGAACCCTCCTATCAGGGAAACGACGTAGAACTGCCAGACGGTGTGGGAGAGGGCAAGGATGATTGGATAGAGCGCCATGCCGACCATCCCCCATCCTGTAACACGCTTGTGCCCGATGCGGCGTACCGCGCGGTTCAGACCCATGGAGCCTATCAACACGGTCAGGTAAAAAAGCGCGGTCCCGATGCCGATGTGATTATCGTTCAGGTGAAGTACATTGACGTTGTAGAGTGGGTAGATGGGGGTCGCGATGTAATGCGAGAGATGGAAGAAAAGCATGACCACCACCACCCTGCCAAAAGGTCCTTTTAAAATGTCCGACCGGAGCGAGTCGGTCCTTCTGGGAGCTGAAGATTCGACGCTCGGCGGATAGCGGGGCGCGATCCTTCTTCAACGGGCGGATGAAATACAGGTGCAGCGAACTCATCGCCGCGCCGATAAATCCTATCGCGAAGACGATCTGATAACCTGTTGGAAATTGAACCGCATTGAGAATATACCCACAGGCAAGCGAGCTTGCCATGAATGCAACCGACAGCACCATGTTGCGCATGCCGGCTACGTGCGCGCGGTATTCGCTCGGAACGGCTTCCGCAAACAGCGCGTTAAAGCCAACGCCCAGCGGCGAGAGCGGGATCGCCATCAGGAAGGTCAGGACGATCAGCGCCCAGATCTGTCCCTGGGCATTAAAGAGCCATGGCAGGGGGATCCATAATGCGTAACCGAGGCGGTAAAAAACCGAGGACCAGAAGACCGCCTGCCCGGTGTTGCGCTTTGCCACCCATCGCCCGGCAGGGATGGCGAATAACAGGCTGACCGCTGCCGAAGACGCCCCGATCAACCCGATCTGCAGGGCGGACGCCCCCAGCCGCGCGGCATAGATGTTCAGGAAGTTGATCGCCGAACCGCTGAGGATGCCGAACCAGCCGATATCAAGATAAAGATGCAGGAAATTGGCGCGGTATTCGGGCGGGATGTTCGTCTGACGAAATAAACGGGTGAGCACGGGGATGGATTATATTCTATAAGAAAAGGTTTTCGAAGCTGTTTCCCAGATATCATCCGGCACGTAAGGCAGGTCTGCATTGCCCGCCTCTGCAGAGAGTCGGTAGGCGTATTCCACGAATCGCGGCAGGGTGTTGACCCCGGTTTCCAGGTCATGCAGCCAGCATTCGGAAATTTTCCCGCCAGCCTCGAGCAATCCCGTCTCGATGAATGCCTTGCGCGCCAGGGAAATATCGTAGTGCAGGTCATGCAGATCCACGCTCCATTGACCATCACCGGATGTCAGGATGGCGTAACTTCCACCCAGTTTCCCATTCAGGGTCCCGCTCACCGACCCGGGATTAAGCGCCAGCTTTCCCTTTGCGTTCTCATCTGCCAGGGTCAGGTGCGTATGTCCGAACACCAGCACGTTCTCCGGGACCATGTCCAGCGCAATATCCAGCTTTGATATATCCTCATCAGGATAGACCAGCTCGGATATGCTGCGCGGCGAACCATGCACCACGCGGATCGGCTCCAGCCCGGGCAGTGTGATCACCATCTGCTCCGGGAGTGATTTAAGGAATGCGATGGTCTCCGCCCTCAATTGTCGGAAATTCCACCGGATGAAGGCAAATTGCCGCGCGGTATGCCACCATCCCGGCGCATCCTCCGATGCAAGCTTGATGAGATACTCTTCGTTGTTGCCGCGGATCATCCGGCAGTTCAGGTCCCTCAGCCGTTCGATCACCTGCTCCGGTTGTGGTCCCGCCGCCATATCCCCTGCGACGATGAATCCATCGACCCCGATTCGGTCGATCTCCTCCAGCGCCTGATCCAGTGCCGGGATGTTCCCGTGGATGTCCGATAATACAGCCAGCCGCATTTTTATCGCCAGAACTGGGGCAGGTATTCCTTGTAGCTCTCCAGGTAGTCATCCAGGATTTTCTTCCCGGTCTCGATATCCCCGATCACAGGATCGAGCAGCAGGCACTGCAGGGCTTTACCCCGGTCTCCTTCCACCGCCGCGTCCACGCACAACTGCGCAACGGTCGTCTCGCGGCGCAGCAGTTCAGCGATCGGACCGGGCATCTCACCCACATGCACCGGGTGGATTCCAGCGCCATCCACCACGACCGGCGTCTCCACGGTCGCGCCCAACGGCAGGTTGGGGATCTGTCCCTCGTTCGGCAGGTTCGCCGCCAGGTGATAATGCGTGGTCCCCCCTGCAATGTTCTCGATCATCTCCAGCGCGCCCTCCAAGTCGGTGTCCAGCAAGCCTTCGATGGTCATCTCCCCGTTCGCCATCTTGTCCAGCCGGTCCAGCTCAAAGTCGCGCACAGCCGCCATCAGCTCCCAGTCATAGAGTTTGATGTCGTACTTCTCCCAGGGCTTTGTGTTGGGATCGCACACCCATGGCAGGTACTCGCACAAATGCGTGTCGCCGGGCACGGGCAACCAGCCGAAAGCAGAAAAGACATCCTGCGTGAGCGGCTCGAACTTTTTATCCAGCTCCGCGAAGCGCTTGCGCAGCAGCGGGTACAGGTCCTCTCCCGTCCGCCGGTCATGGATCGAAAGGATCCATGAGAAATGGTTCAACCCCGCCGCGCGGATGTCCAGCATCGGCACGATCTGCTCGCGCACGCGCTCATGTGCCGCGTACTGGTCCACTGCCGCGTGCAAGCCCGTCAATCCGGGCGGCACCTCGATGTCCAGGTCCTTCGCCAGCGCCACGCCGACCATGACATACGCGGCATAGATCTGGTGGCAGAGTCCCACCGAGCGGATTCGGCTGTGACGGTTGACCGCGTCGCAGATGCGGATCATCGGGTTGGTGAAATTGACGAACCACGCCTCCGGGCAGGCTTGCTCCATGTCGTCGGGCGATCTGCATGATCGGACCGATATTGCGCGCCGCGTGTGCAAATCCACCCGGTCCGCCGTTCTCCGCGTATGGCTGTCGCACGCCATATTTCAGGGGGATCTCGAAATCCTTGCGCCACAGGTTTTCTCGTGCGCCCACTTCGATGGCATTGACCACGAATTTCGCCCCCTCCAGCGCCTCCTGGTGATTTGCATGCCCGCTGATGGTGAATCCCGCCTTCCATTCCTTGTTCAGCCGGTTTGCCAGGCGCAGGACGATGTCAAGCGTATCCTTGTTCCTGTCCACCAGCCTCAGCGTGGAGCCGCTCAGTTTCTTCGAGCGCAGGATGGCGGACAGCGTATTTTCGCCGAACGAGGCGCTTCCCGCGCCGATGACAGTGATGGTGGTTGGAAGGGTCATGGCATTTCCTTTAGTTTGTCATTGCGAGGGCGGTGTACTTCCGCCCGCCGTCGGGCTCCCAACGTGGCAATCTCCTCGAATCTGTGATTTATACTGTTTTCTAAATATCCCGATCCAATTCTACTATCAACCCTCGACCGGAGCTATTACCTGCTGCACCGAATACAATCGTTTATACAATCCATCCCGCCGGATCAGCTCGGCATGCGTGCCCAGCTTCCAGGATCGCTTTATCCTCCAGCACCACGATCTTGTCGGCGTTGCGCACGGTGGACAGGCGGTGGGCGATGACGATGGTCGTGCGTCCCTTCATCAGGCGCTCGATCGCCTGCTGGATGAGCAGTTCCGTCTCGGTGTC
This sequence comes from uncultured Chloroflexia bacterium, assembly GCA_963823545.1. Lineage (GTDB taxonomy): Bacteria > Chloroflexota > Anaerolineae > Anaerolineales > Villigracilaceae > Denitrolinea. Next base: position 146,332 of record CAWGMC010000016.1, read on the forward strand.
CACCGAGGAGGTGGCCTCGTCCAGGATCAGGATCGGGGCATCCTTCAGAATGGCGCGGGCGATCGACAGGCGCTGCTTCTGCCCGCCGGAGAGCTTGACGCCGCGCTCGCCGATCAGCGTGTCGTAGCCGTTCGGCAGCTCAGTGATGAAGTCATGGGCGTTGGCGGCTCTGGCCGCCGCGATCGATCTCCGCTTCGCTGGCATCGGGCTGCCAAACAGGAGGTTCTCGCGCACCGTCCCGTAGAACAGGAACACATCCTGCAGCACGATGCTGATCTGCTGGCGCAGGCTGTCGAGCGTGTACTCCTGCAGATGTCGCGCCCGTCGAGGCGTGATGCGCCCCGAGGTCACGTCGTAGAAGCGCGGGATCAGGCTGACCAGCGTGGACTTGCCCACCCCGGTCGGTCCGACCAGCGCCACCACCGAGCGGGCCGGGATATCCAGCGTGATGTCCTCCAGCACAGGCATGCCCGGGATGTATTCAAAGTTGACATCCTCGAAGACGATATCCGCCTCGCACCCGGCCCTTGACCGGCACCGCGCCCGCGGACGTTGTGCGGCTCCTGCGGCTCCGCCAGCAGGTCGGACAGCCGGTCCGCGCCCGCCAGCGAGGACTGCACCGCCTCCCACGCGCCGCTCAGGTTGCGCACCGGGGTGTAGAACTCTCGAGGTACAGGAAGAACGCCACCAGGTCCGCCACCGGCAGCATCCCCTGCAGCGCCAGCCGCCCGCCGAAGAAGATCACGATCAGCGTGCCCAGCGAGGAGGTGAAATCCACGAACGGCTGGAAGATCGCCATCAGGCGCAGCGCGCTTAGCAGGGACTTGCGGTAGTTGTCGATCCGCTGGTGACACGCGCTGGGCTTCGTCGTGCTTCGCGGGTGAAGGCCTTGATCTCGCGGATGCCCGACAGGTTGTCGTTGAGCAGCGCGTTCAGGTCGCCCAGTTCCTTCTGCCGGTGGCGGAAGGCCGGGCGGACATATTTGGCATAGACCCGCAGGGAGAGGATCACCAGCGGGATGGGGATCAGTGCTGAGCAGGGTCAGCTGCCAGTTCAGGGTGAACAGGACGGCGGTCACCGCCAACAAGGTGACGACGTTGACCACCACATCCGGGATGGCGTGCGCGATGAGCTGCTCGAACAGGTCGGTGTCGTTGACCACGTTCGACATCAACTGCCCGACCTGCTTGTCCTCGTAGAAGCGCAGCGAAAGCCGCTGCATGTGGTCGTAGATGTACTTGCGCACATCGGCCACCACGCCCCAGCCGGCCACGTGCGCCATGTAGGAACGCAGGAACTGCAGACCCGCCCGTGCGATGAAGACGACCAGCACGATGACGGTCAGCCGCGTGACGTAATCCATCGAATCGAGGCTTGCACGCCGGCGTTGTGATCTCCGCCACCAGTAATTTGACGATCCAGGGGATCAGCAGTTGCACGCCCACCAGCGCCAGCATGCTCAGGGCGGTCACGATCAGGGGCGTTTTATATCTGCGTGCAAAGGTAAATATCAGTTGAAAGGGTTTCATATCTCCATTCTAATTCGCCCGGCGTCCATCGCCCACGGCGGTTCATCCTGATTAGAGCATCACATTTTGCCCGTTTTTTCTCAGCCATGACCTGTATTGCTTGTATTCCGGCATGAATTCGTTCCACTTCCTTCCAGAATTTCGCGGAATGGTTGTGGACGAGCGTATGGCACAACTCGTGGATCACCACGTAATCGACCACCTCCATCGGCGCCAGGATCAAGCGCCACGAAAAGCTCAGCGTTCCCTTCGAGCTGCACGAACCCCAGCGCGTCCGCGCAGACCCGATGCGCACCTTCTGGTATTGAAATCCGTGTCTCTCGGCGATCACGCGGACTCTCTCCGGCAGTATCTCTTTTGCCCTCGCCCGGTACCAGCGTTCAAAGACCTCTTTTCCCTCCCGCCGCGCCGCCTCAGCCATCCGAAAACTGCCATCAAGGATGAGTTTCGTCTTCTGCCCACTGACAAATTCCAGCGGATATTCCTCTCCCAAATAGAGGAATGTCTCACCCGCGGCAAATTTCCTCTCAAGTGCCGGTGCCCGGGCGCGCACCTTCTCCTGGTTCTTCCGGATCCAGCGCGCATGTTTCCCGGCGAACTCCCGGATCAACTTCATCGACACCCTGAGCGGTGCCCGCACGGTCAGCGACCCATCCTTCTCGATCACCAGCGCGATTGTCTTCCGCCGTGTCCGGACGATCCTGCCTATTTCAATTCCATTGTCCGCCTTTACCGAATCCATCCCCCGATTATATCCGCCCGACTATTCCTGCTCCCGGCGGATTTGTAATCCGCCGCTTCAAGATCGGTAATATCATCGCCTCTCCAGCAAACCTCATCATCATATTCGTGTATTCGTAAATCATTCGTGGACGGTTTCCGCTGGGGTCCCCCCGCCCTTTCCGTGCTTCACGCATGTAGAGTGCACGTCGCCTCCCTCCCCCATTCATTACTCTATACTCTCTGTTCTCTCCTCTCCCCAATGCATTACAATCAACCAAAAACGAGGAACCCATGCCCCAACCCACCTCCACTCACCCGCATGTCTCCAAATGGCTGGAACACATCCGCGTCCTTTCCGTGGACATCGGTCCGCGCAGTCCGACACGCGCAGGGGAAAAACAGGGCGCGCAATATGCCCAGGCGCAGTTCGAAAAGATGGGTCTCAAACCAGTCTGGGAGACCTTCCTCAGCGCCCGCTCCATCTTCCTCCCGCACCTGATCGGTTGTGTCTTGATGCTGGTCGCCTTCATCATCTTCCCCCTCGGCGGCAGGGTCACTGCCCTCATCGCGGCTCTCCTCAGCGTCCTCGTCCTCGTCTCTGAACTGCAGGAGCTTGGCTTTCAGGACAACTTCTACCGGCGCATCATCCCCAAGGGCGAAAGCCAGAACGTGCATGTCGTCATCCCTCCTGCCGGTGAGCACAAACAGGACCTGGTGCTCGTGGGTCACCTCGACAGTCAGCGCACACCTTTCATTTTCCGCACTCCCGCCCACGTGAAGGTCTATGACAACATGACCACGGTCGTTTTCATCACCTTCATCGCGCAGGCATTGCTTTATATCCTCGGCATCTTCTTCCCCTGGTCGTGGATCTGGTACGCCACCATCCCGACCGCGATCTGCGCCCTCCTCCTCGGGGCTGCCTGCATCGAGGCGGATGCCACCCCGTTCACCGCCGGCGCGAACGATAACGCCACCGCGGTTGGCATGGTATTGACCCTCGCGGAACAACTAAAAGCACATCCTCTTCAGAACACCCGCGTGTTTGCGGTCTGCACCGGTTGCGAGGAGGTCCAGCACTACGGCATGATCGACTTCTACAACCGCCATCGCGCCGAAATGCTGAACCCGAAAGCCCTTGTCTTCGAGATGCTCGGTTGCTCCGGTCCCGCCTGGCTCACCCGGGAGGGCATCATCGTCCCCTTCAAGGCGGACCCGAACCTGCTTGCCATGGTTGAGAAACTTGCAGGGGAACATCCCGAATGGAAAGCCTACCCTGCAAAGATCAGTGGTGGCAACACCGAGATGGCGGACGCCATCCGCGTACAAGGTGCCCGCCATCACCATCTTCGGCATGACCCGTGAAGGCGTCTCCCCCTACTGGCATGTCACAGCCGACACCTTCGACAAGATGGATCCCGAGGTCATGGAGCGCACCTGGAACATGACTACCGCCCTGATTCACAAGATTGACAGCTAACGCATTTTGCCCTGGTGACCAATATCTTCTAATTGCTCGGCAGATTTCATGTAGTCGGCGAAGCGGAGGAATGCAATCCCCGCCTAATTTGCTCGACTGAGGTGAAGTCACTCCCCTCACAAATTGAAATGCCCGCTCACGACCCGGGCGAGACAACCTCAACCTGGCTTACACCTCCAGCTACCCGATCCACTGCCATCCCAATTCACCATTCACTACTCTCTATCTCTACTCTCTATCTCTCCTTCTCTCCACCCTCCCCAAGTCATGGATTTTTTAAGTTGATAAAATAACCAATAGGGATATAATATAGTTAGTTTGTAGCTCCAACATACTAATTATGCAAGCCAACGCCCTTGACCAGACGTTCCTGCGCGAAACCAATCTATCCGCCGTGTTGCGGTTGATACAGGCGCAAGCCCCCTTATCTCGGGCTCAACTGGCTGTGGCGACGGGCTTGAACAAGTCCACCGTATCCAGCCTGGTGGACGAGTTGATCGAGCGCCATCTTGTCCACGAGATCGGGGTGAACTCCGCTGGGATGGGTCGCCCCGCCACCCTGTTGGAAATTGATCCGCATGGCGGTTACATCATCGGTCTTGAACTCGGCGTGGACTTTGTCTCAGTGGGGATCGCGGACTTTAGCGGCAACCTCGTCTGGCAGCGGAAAGAGGATGCCGATCCCATTCAGGGACAGGAAAGCATGCTGGCGCTTTCCCTGCATCTGGTCAAGGATGCGATCACGGTGGGAAAGAAAAAAAAGTACCGCTTTTTGGGCATGGGATTGGCTACGCCAGGCACAGTGGATTTGAAGGAGGGCATGCTCATCTTTGCCCCCAACCTGCATTGGAAGAACGTCCATTTCCGAAAGATTTTCTCGAAAGCCATAAAATTCAAAGTCCATGTGGAGAACGACGCCAACGCGGCCGCGATTGGCGAACACCTTTTTGGCAGCGCTCGTTATTTCCGCGACTTCATCTTCGTTTTCGCGGGCGTGGGCATCGGCGGCGGGCTCTTTCTAAACGGCAATTTGTATCGCGGAAAGAATGGCTACGCGGGCGAGATCGGTCATTTCCCCATCATGACTGATCACTCTCAAACTCCCTGTCATTGCGGAAATCGCGGCTGTTGGGAAACCTACGCCAACCAGTTCTCGATCATCCAACGCGTGCAGGCGCGGCTCGAAGTGAAGCGCGACAGCATCATCCCCAAATTGATGGCGGATGCCCGCGCCCTCTCTCCATCGCGCTCATCAAACAAGCCGCGGACGCGGGGGACCATGAAGCCATCGCCTCGTTCGCGGAAGCGGGACGCGCCATGGGTCAGGGGTTTGCGGGTCTGATCAACATCTTCAATCCCGATAAGATCATCCTCGGCGGACCGTTGAGCATCGCGGGAGAATATCTCCTGCCCGCCATCCGCGAAGTCATCCCGCATCACACCCTTCCGGAAATTGACCAGCAGGCTGAAGTGATTATGTCCTCGTTCGGACCCAACGCCAGCCTGATTGGAGCAATTGCGATCGTCGTGGACGATGTGCTGTCTCATCCAACCCAGGTTGAAAGGAGGTGAGGTTCTGCAAAACATGATCCTTCCCTAAAAGATCACTGTCCGTGTTGTCCAATTCCAATCAACCTTTCAAAAGGAGAGAAGAATGAACAAAAAGATTTTTGCTCTGTTGAGCGTATTGATCATCGCCTCGCTTGCGCTTTCGGCATGCGGCGGCGCCAAGAAAGTGGAAGTGTTCTCGTGGTGGACGGGCGGCGGCGAAGCTGCTGGTCTCGAAGCCATGATCAAGGTCTTCAATGCCAAGTACCCCGACGTTGAATTCGTCAATGCCGCGGTTGCCGGCGGCGCTGGCACCAATGCGCGCGCCGTGCTCGCCACCCGCTTGCAGGCTGGCGACCCGCCCGATTAGCTGGCAGGGTCATGCTGGTCAGGAATTGATCGGCACCTACGTAGCCGGCAAACAGATCGAGCCCTTGAACGATCTGTATGAGGCCGAAGGCTGGCTGGCTGTCATGCCCGAGACCCTCATCCCGCTCATCTCGCAGGATGGCAACATCTACTCGGTGCCGGTGAACATCCACCGCGCCAACGTGCTGTGGTACAACCCGAAGATCCTCGCGGAGCAACAGCATCGACAGTCCCCACCACCATGGACGAGTGGTTCGCTGCCATGGACACCCTCAAAGCCGCTGGCGTCACCCCGCTGGCCCTCGGCGAACAGTGGACCAAGATGCACCTGCTCGAAACTGTCCTGCTCGGCACCCTCGGCGCCGACAAATACAACGGCCTGTGGGATGGCACCACCGATTGGGGCAGCCGCCGAAGTGACCACCGCGCTGGAGAACTATGCCAAGGTCTTGACCTACACCAACAGCAACTCCGCCTCCCTCTCACTGGCAGGATGCCGCCCAACTCGTCGTCAATGGCGATGCGGCCTTCAACGTCATGGGCGACTGGGCTGAAGGTTACTTCCGCGAACTGGGCAAGACCCCCAAGACCGATTACGGCTGGGCTCCCGTTCCCGGCACGCGTCGGCGTCTTCCAGTTCCTCTCCGACTCCTTCGTGCTGGCTGTTGGCGCGCCCGACCGAGAAGCCGCGATTGCCTGGCTGAAGATTGCCGGCTCCAAGGAAGGTCAGGAAGCCTTCAACCCGGTCAAGGGTTCCATCTGCGCCCGCACCGACTGCGACAAGTCCCTCTTTGGTGAATATCTGCAGTCCGCCATGGACGATTGGTCCACCAATGTCGTCGTCGGCTCGCTGACCCACGGCGTGGTTGCCAACAACTCCTGGAAGACCGAGATCGATACCGCTCTCGGGCTTGTTCATCGCCGGATAGCGATGTGGCCGCCTTCCAGGCTGCGCTCGTTGCCGCCTGCGCAGCCTCTGGTCCCTGCAAGTAAGTCTTAGCGTTAGTACAATATGGAGGCTCCGCTCGGGATTCGACGGAGCCTCAATTCGTTTTTTCACGAAGAAAGAGGCCAGTCGCATGTTCAAGAGACAAAGATCGCTATCTTTCATCCTACTGATCTCACCGTCCATCTCTGGCGGTGTTGATTTTTGTCTATGGATTTATCGCCTGGTCGGTGCGTGTCTCATTGAGCAAATGGAAGGGGCTTGACTCGCCGATTACACATGGAATGGCATTCAACAACTACATCGAACTGTTCTCCGACCCGCGCTTTCAGGTGGATATTCGCAACACGTTGATCTTCACGGGGGTATTCGTGCTCGGAAGTATCGTTCTTGGGTTTGTTCATGGCCGTCATGCTCGACCAGGGCTTGAAAGGGGAAGGCTTTTTCCGCAGTCTTTTCCTCTTCCCCATGGCGATTTCCTACATCGTGACCGGCGTGGTCTGGCGCTGGCTGATGAACCCCGCCGACGGGCGACCGCATGAGCGGCTTCAACCTGTTGTTCTACTAACCTGGGCCTGGACTTTCTGATCAACCAATGGCACACCACCCCGACCTGGGGCATCGCGGCGATTGCGCTGGCAGCCATCTGGCAGATGTCCGGCTACACCATGGCGCTTTACCTGGCGGGCCTGCGCTCCATCCCGCATGGAACTGCGCGAAGCTGCCCAGATCGACGGCGCAAGCGAATTTCAGATCTATCGTCGTATCATCCTTCCGCTGCTTTCCCCCGTCACACTCTCCGCACTGATCATCCTCGGTCACATGTCGCTCAAGGTCTTCGACCTGATCGTGGCGGTGGCAGGCAAACAACTCCCCTGGATGTGCCCGCCATCTACATGTGGCAGACCACCTTCGACGGTCTGTTCTACGGGCGCGGCGCGGCCATCGGTATCCTCCTGCTCATCAGCGTGGCTGTCCTCATCATTCCTTACATTCGCTACACCCTCAAGACGGAGGCGCAGTCATGAAGATCCAAATTTCGCATCGGCAAAATACTGGCTCTACATCCCGCTGATCGCGCATGGCGATCTTCTACCTGCTCCCCATGTACGTGATGCTGGTCACAGGCTTCAAAAGTTTTGACAGAGATCGACCTGAAAACCATGTGGAATCTTCCAAAAGGCATCGCCCTCGATAACTACATCGAAGCCTATGGCAAAGCTTTCTCCCTCCCTGTGGAACAGTTTCCTCATGGTGATCCCCGCCGCGCTCATTTCCTCCATGCTTGGCTCGTTGAACGGATTCATCCTCGCCAAGTGGAAATTCCGCGGCGCCGACGTCATCTTCCCGCTCATCCTCTTCGGCATGTTCATCCCCTACCAAAGCATCCTGATCCCGCTGGTGGTCTTCATGAACGCCACCATGCGCCCATGTGACTGGGCGGCATCCCGGCGCTGGTCATGGCCCACGTCATCTACGGCATCCCCATCACCACCCTCACCTTCCGCAACTATTATGCCAGCATGCCGCAGGAACTGCTCGAAGCCGCCAAAATCGACGGCGCTGACATGCTGGGCATCTATCGCTAGATTCTGCTGCCCATCTCCATCCCCAGTTTTGTCGTCGTGCTGATCTGGCAGTTCACCTCCGCCTGGAACGACTTTCTCTTTGCGGTGGTGCTCACCGGCAACCGTCGACTGGCCGATCACGGTGGCGCTCAACAACATGGCAGGCAGCCAGATCATCGCCTGGAACGTGCAGATGGCTGGCTCGCTCCTGGCCGCCTTGCCCACCCTGCTGGTTTACATCTTCCTTGGTCGCTACTTCCTGCGCGGTCTGCTGGCTGGCTCGCTCAAGGGATAGACCGGATCTTGCTTCCCTGACCTCTTTCTCATGACCAGGTCTGATTTTTTCAGGAGTATTTTGACTGGACGACGGCTCAATTGGGGGCTGCTCTCAACGGCGCGCATCAACCGCGCCCTGATTCCACCCCTGCACGCCTCCGCGCGGACCCGGCTGCTTGCCGTTGCTTCGAGGAGCCGGTCCAATGCGGATGAGTACGCCCGGCAGTGGAAGATTCCCCGCGCTTACGGCAGTTACGAAGAGATGCTCTCCGATCCTGAGATTGACGTTGTCTACAATTCCCTCCCCAACCACCTCCACGCTGAGTGGACGATCAGAGCCCTGCAAGCCGGTAAACACGTCCTGTGTGAAAAACCGATCGCACTAACTCTCGCCGAAATGGACGCGATGATCGCCGCCTCCAGAGAGACGGGGAAAGTGTTGGCAGAAGCCTTCATGTACCGCCACCACCCGCAGACACTGAAAGTGAAGGCATTGGTGGAGGACGGCTCGCTCGGTAAACTGCAACTCATCAAAGGCGTATTCACCTACACCCTGTCGCGCCAGGGAAACTTCCGCAGCCTCAAACAAATGGGCGGTGGAAGCATCTGGGACGTGGGCTGTTATCCCATCTCGTACGCGCGTCTGCTTGTCGGTGCGGAACCCATCGAAGTGTTTGGCTGGCAGATCGAAGACTCAGCCCTGGGCGGAGGGTCGGCTGGCGAAGCGGATCCAGACCCGCAAAGTCAGGCAGGAACCGAAGTAAGTTTCTTCGGTCAGATGAAATTCGCGGACGGCGTCCACGCCCAATTCGATTCAGGCTTCCGATCCCCGTTTCGAACGTTCATCGAGATCGTTGGCTCCGAAGCGACATTGAGTGTCCCCGTTCCATATAAGCCTGGATTGAAAAACGACATCTATCCTGCAACACGGTGACCAGACCGAAACTCTCCAAATCAAAGGGCAGGAGCTTTACATGGGCGAAGTGGACGATATGTGCGACTCCATCCTGCTCGGAAAGCCGTCACGAATTACACTCGAAGACAGCCGTGGCAATCTTGCCGCCATCCTTGCTCTTATAAAATCCGCCGAAACGGGCAACCCCGTAAAGATATAATTTAGTGAATCTTAGGTTCATACAGCATTGGAATGTAATACTCTCATACATCGAACTTCCCCCTCTCCCATTGGGAGATCGCGAAGTATCCTGAAAGGATGCTGGGCTGAGGGCGGTCCCATTCACTATTCACCATTGACGATCCTCGTTCCAGATTTCCACTCCTAGGGGCCACTCAGAACCTGAACTAGAGCAAAGTATGGGGGCTTGGGATTGTATTCCATGTCGAAGAGCAACGGCGCCGCATCTGGCGTGTAGCTGGGATAGACCGCATGGATATCGCGAGCGGTGACCCAGCTGGTCGCGTCGCCAATACCCCATGTGGCAAACAGCGTGCAGACCTTGGATTTGATGCAGGCGGTCATCATATCGGCATAGAGTTGCTTCTGGAGCGCGGGCTCGCTCCTCCAGCGTGCCACTCATCTCGTGCAGGTTCACATCCATCTCGGTGATCATGACCTGCACACCCAGGTCGCCGAACTTCTTCATGGTCGCCTCCACGTCCGCCTCCTTCGGTACAACGCGGCTGTTCCACGACAGGAACAGGTGCATCTGCATACCGACCGCGTCGATGGGATGCCCTTGTCCTTAAGCCGCTTGACAATGCGGTACTGTGCCTCAATGTTGTAGGACGTGTCAGCATCACGCGGGCTTTCGTTGTTGTCGGTGTTCAGGATCAGGATAGCATCGGGATCGGCTTCGCGCGCCCACTGGAATGCTTTATCGATGTACTCCGATCCAATGTGGTCGAACCAGAAATCCGCGCCGGGGTAGCGGTCGCGCTGCGGCGCTTCATTGGCGATGCTGTAGATTTTTACCTTGCCCCGGTAGCGTGTCATAAGGGTCGTGATGTGCTGGTGCAGGATATCCAGTAGTTGATCCTTCGAATAGTTGCCGGTACGGATCCAGGCAGGAATTCCACCTTCCTCATCGGTGGTTCCCCAGACTAGGTGCGATGCATACAGCGTCACGTCGAGCTGTGCGGTTTGGTCGATGATCTTGTCGAGCGTGGCGAAATCATATTGCCCGGTTCGGTTCCACAGCTTCGGATCGCTGAACGCGCCGATGATGGCGACATTGTAGTCATGCTTGAAGACCGCGGACAGGCGTGTGTCCACAAGCTGCTCGGGGTTAAACTCGGTTCCGATTCGGATGCCGTGCGGCTCAGCCAGGTCCTTCAATCCCGGTGACTCCAGCCACGATGACTGGTATGTCCCCGCCGGCAGCGTGGTGACGGATGGATGGATGACCTTGAGCCTCTCGGGAGCGCCGACTGTGGTGCCGAATTGGAACCAGCCTTCGGGAAAGAGCCCGTTGGGTAGGTTGAGTCCGGCAATGTTCGTGAGATCAATCTCCTGTTGAACGTTGTTGTCCTTATCCAGCACCTGAATTTGCTTACCATTCATATCCATGAATTGCAGCGTTAGTTCCTGGTCAGAAGGGACTGATAATGGGATATCGGCGTTGCAGTTTTCGCTCGACCCGTCGCGGACACACAGGCGATATTGCTGCCGGTCCACCGTGATGTCCATGCGGTTGATGCCTTTCCACCACGGGTCTGCGACATCGGATGTGCCATAGATGCGGATGCCAGCCCAATTCTCGTACGTACGCTGCAGTCCAAAGTGCATGCGTAGCGGAACCTCCACGGGATGACGACCCGGGTCAACAGCCCAATCGCTCTGTTCCTCTGTAGCGGGCTCAATCACCAACTCGCCGTTGTTGGCGGACGTGTAATATGTCCACGTACTGAAATCCAGAAGAGGCTCCCAAGGCACCTCTTCGGCTGTCAGTTCCGGGATGCCCGGGGGCACTGCATCAAGCTTGGATTTAGCGACGAAGCCTTGTTGCAGCCCGGCACTACCATCCCATACGACTGCAACGTAATCATGATAAGTACCGATCACATCAACTTTCGCTCCTAAGGGGATGAGCGCATCGAGTTTGCAATAGTCATCGCCGGGAAAACCAGAAAGCAGCGCTTGTGTCTGTATGACTGCACTTGGCGTGGGAGTGGGTAATATGGTCTTAGTGGGAACGGGTGATGCCGCAGTTGCCGTGACGTTCGGATTATGCTGCGGCGCAGGCACACATCCTGATAGAAGCATGGTTACGCCAATGATGATACGAAGAATATTTTTCATTTGGTCTCCCAAGGATATGATCAGCAGAATTATACAACTCATAACGACACTTCCAACCCTACCCCCATCTACTCTGCGATTTCTCCTCGTGCTCGAGGCTGGCGCGGGCGAAACTGTCAACTCGGTTCAACATATATATGATCATCATCAAACGAAGCATTGTTTTCATTCCCTGTCTCCTTGGGCGGTTTGTGGTTGGTTGGGATTGTCCTGGTTATATTGATGGATGAAATTTGCGACTTCCATCACATACAATATTGCGCTATTATTGTGTTTTACAATAAGGGATTTTCCGCTTCAGCAAGTGGATATTTCCTCCCTTCGACGAGCTACCCATCAACCCGCTGAACTGAAATGCCCCATTCAGGTCGCTGACGTCACTTTTCACCATTAACCATTTCCCCCATGCCCCCCACCAACCGCCTCGCTCACCAGACCAGCCCCTACCTCCTCCAGCACGCCCACAACCCCGTGGACTGGTATCCCTGGGGCGAGGAGGCGCTTGCCCGCGCCCGCGCCGAGGACAAGCCCATCTTCCTCAGCATCGGCTATGCCGCCTGCCACTGGTGCCACGTCATGGCGCACGAATCCTTCGAGGACGAGACCACCGCCGCGCTCATGAACGAGCATTTCATCTGCATCAAGGTCGACCGCGAGGAGCGTCCCGACCTGGACGCCATCTACATGAGCGCCGTGACCGCTCTCACCGGGCAGCGGCGGCTGGCCGATGTCGGTCTTCCTCACCCCGGATCTGCAGCCGTTCTACGGCGGCACCTACTTCCCGCCCGTACCGCGTCACAACCTGCCCTCCTTCCGTGAGCTCCTCACCTCCCTCGCCCAGGCCTGGAAGGACCGCCGCGCCGAGATCGTAAAGGTCGGCGCGCAGCTCATCCAGCATCTCCAGGTCAGTCTGCTCCAGGCGCGGCAGCGGATTCACCTCCGGGCATTTGGACGCTGGCGGAGAAGAATCTGCTTGAGACCTACGATTGGGGTTATGGCGGCTGGGGTTCAGCGCCCAAATTCCCCCAGCCGATGACGATTGAATTCCTCCTGCGCGCGCAACCACGCCTCCTCGCCTGATAACAAGTCTCTTAAAGCCGCCCTGCACGCGCTCAAGGTCATGTCGCGTGGCGGCATGTACGATGTGGTCGGCGGCGGTTTCTCGCGCTACAGCACCGATAACTTCTGGCGGGTCCCGCATTTCGAGAAGATGCTCTACGACAACGCCCAGCTTGCCCGCGCCTATCTGCACGCCTGGCAGCTCACCCGCGACCCGTCATTCCTTCGTGTGGTTGAGGGCACGCTCGATTTCGTCGCCCGCGAGCTGACCCATCCCGATGGCGGTTTCTATTCCTCCCTGGATGCCGACTCCGAGGGCGTGGAGGGAAAATTCTACGTCTGGACTCTGGATGAGATTCGGGATGCCCTCTCCGCTGCCTCCGACTTTGAGTTTTTCTCTGCCGCCTATGGTCTCACCGCCAGGGGCAACTGGGAGGGTAAAACCGTCCTCCAGCGCGCCCTGGATGACTCAAGCCTCGCCGCCCGTTTCGATCTGCCATTGGAGTCTGTCCCCGCTAAACTAGCCGCCTGTCATCAGGCATTATTGACTATCCGCAGTCAACGCGTTCGCCCCGCCACGGATGACAAGATCCTCTCTTCATGGAACGGGTTGATGCTCGCCGCGTTCGCAGAATCTGCCCGCGTTTTGACTGACGCCAACCTCCCCGGACCTGCAAAGGAACCTGGTTCGCCAATTAACAACCGTTATCACTTACTGGCTACACGAAGTGCCGAGTTCTTGCTTTCCCATCTCTATCATGACGGCAAATTGCATCGCTCCTGGCGGGATGGCAGGACTACGGACGAGGTTTTTCTCGAGGATTATGCCTCGCTCATCCTCGGATTGCTGGAACTCTACCAGACCGATTTCAATAACAAGTGGTTCACTTCCGCGCTCGGACTGGCGCAGGAGATGGTCGCCAAATTCGGTCACCCTGAAGGTGGATTTTCGATACTCCCTCGGATGGCGAGCCCCTGCCGCTGCGCCCCAGGGATCTCCAGGACAATGCCACTCCCTCTGGCAACGCCCTCGCCGCGGAAGCCTTGCTAAAACTCTCCGCTCTCACCGGACGCGGGGATTTCCACGATCTCGCCGAATCTTCCCTCCGCCTCGTGGCAGATCTCTCTGTCCGCTACCCCACCGCCTTTGGTCGCTGGCTCTCAACCGCCTGGTTCGCTCGCTCACGTGTAAAGCAGGTTGCCCTGGTTACTGGCGGCGATGCGGATTCCACCCTCGAGTTGCTGAACCTCCTTCGTTCGAATTACCGCCCCGACCTGGTGCTTGCCTCATCCCCCCACCCCCCGCCCGCCGGCGCCCCGGAATTATTGCAGGATCGCCCCCTGGTGAACGGTCGCTCCACCGCCTATGTCTGCGAGGGCTTCGTCTGCCTCCAACCGGTCACGGCGCCTGCTGAACTGATGGACTATTGGAGAAAAAATGAAACGAAACACATCGCGAGTATTGTTAATATTGTTGTTGATAATTTCGATTCCCCTTTGTTGTCTCCTTGCATCCCCCGATATTGTTTATAAGATAAAACGGGCGATTATCAATGCCCCTCCCCCTACGCCTGACCCAATGATAGATAAGATTACCGATGCATTCGCTCAATACGAAAACGGAGAAATTCCCTTCGTCGACTTTTCAAGCATCACTCCATTTAAGTGGGATCGACTCTATATTATCGGTCCGTATTCATCATACAAGGAACTAACCTACCGTTATGGTGCATCTTGGATGACATGCTATACGAACACAACCACATATGACGGTTGGGTATTTCTTGTGTTTGCATCGAAGAATAAGATAGTCCGTTGCTTTGACTACCCCGTTGATCCGTATGATTTTATTTCTGTCGTAAATGAAGCAGGAATTCCGGCTCAAGAAGCACATTTTATTTTACTTGAAAGTGGGGCTGTAGGGTTTGCAAACAGCAGATAGTAACTCGCTCGGCGAGGGTCTCCGCTGCTGAACTGATGGAGTTACTGAAGAAAAAAATGAAACGAAACACATCGCGAGTATTGATAGTACTGTTGCTGATAATTTCGATCTCGTTTTGTTGTCTCTTTGGATTTCCCCGATATTATTTATACATTTAACGGGTTATTGTCACTACTCCTCCCCCTACACCTGACCCTTGAAGCAAGATTTACAATGCATTCTCTCAACACGAAAATGGAGAAATTCCCTTCGTCGACTTTTCAACCATCACTTCGTTTAAGTGGGATCGGCTTTATATATTATCGGCCCTTTTCGTCATACAGAGAACTGACTTATAAATTTGGAATATCTTGGATGAAATGTTATACAAATACATACTGGCACGATGGTTTGGTATTCTTTGCCTGGCTTCGGAGAACAAGATAGTGCGTTGCTTTGACTATCCCGTTGATCCGTATGATTTTACTTTTGTATCTAGTGAAGAAGGAATTCCGGCCCAAGAAGCCCAATTTATACTGCTTGAAAGCGGATATGTAGGGTTCGCAAACAGCAGATAGGAACTCGCTCGGCGAGGTCTCCGCTGCTGAACTGATGGAGTTACTGAAGAAAAAAATGAAACGAAGCACATCGTGAGTGATAATGGTGGTACTGTTACTGGTAATTTCGACCTCGTTTTGCTGCATCTTTGGATTTCCTAGTGTTATATATACAATAAAGCGGGTTATGATTAATCCTCATCCCCCGACGCCCGATCCCCGATCCAGGAGATAACCAATGCATTCGCTCAATACGAAAACGGAGAAATTCCCTTCGTCGACTTTTCAACCATCACTTCGTTCAGGTGGGATCGCCTCTATATTATTGGTCCTTATTCAACATTCAAAGAACTGACCTACCGTTTCGGAATATCTTGGATGGTATGTGAAACGTACACAACCGCATATGATAATTGGGTATTCTTTGTGTTTGCATCAGAGAATAAGATTGTGCGTTGCTTTGACTACCCTGTTTATCCGTACGATTTTACATACGTTTCTAGTGAATCAGGAATTCCGGCTCAAGATGCCCAATTTATCCTGCTTGAAACCGAATATGTAGGGTTCGCAAATAGCAGATAGTAACTAGTCTGTCTCGACTTGCTCTGCACCGGCAGCCATTTCACCCGGGCAAACGTAAAAAAGTGGAGACCTGTGGTCATGCCAGGCGCCGAGGTCAGGAGATGCTCTGGTTTTCTAGAGGCAAAAATGTGCAATCAACAGCAGAAAATAACTCTTATACTTTCATGCATGTTGGTAATATCCTCATGCACATGCGTGCAACAACAAAGCCTCCCACAGGAACTGCTGTTGCCTGGGGAAATATGGATGGTTTATTTGAGCGATCCGACTCCCAATTAGAAACCCGTAAGGATGATCTTGAATTAAAGATCGCCCTTTCAAAAAAACGATTCAATGAAGGGAAAGAAATAAAAGTTGTAGTGTCTTTAGTAAATAAAACGGATGAAAACATTAATATACGTGAAATGGACTCTATGTGGATTTTTGGGAATAGCACCTCAGCTTCGTATGGTATACAAATATTGGTAACCTCGTCGGAAACAGGATCTCCGCTTGAAAGTACTGGATTATTCTCCCTCCCCGGATTTTTGGATGAAGGTTTTCCACCCCCGGAGTTTATTCAGTTATAACACCAAGAGATACTTCCAGAATAACTATTGAGTTGCTCGATATCTTTGGTGTAATTACGGAAGGCAATTATTCCATGCAAATGATCTATACTAATTATGATTTTGGTTCTCTTGGTTGGACTGATTCCGAATCCTACTTCATTGATTTCAATGCATGGATGGGCACGCTTTCGTCAAATATTGAATATTTTCAAGTTACAGCTGACTAAACTGCCTACTAACTAAATCAACTCTGCGCTACCCATTGACAGTTTAGCACATGGTTTTGTCGTATTAATCTTGCGCTTTCGGCTGCGCTTATACACTCGCTCGGCACCGGCCGCCATTTCACCCAGGCAGAGCGTAGACAAGTAGAGACCTGCGGTCATGCCAGGCGCCGGGTCAGGAGACCCTCGTTGAGCGAGGGATCAAGAGAAAAACACATCATGAAAAAAAAGAAAATAACTCCCTAATAGGCATATTGACGCTGATTGCTTTTCTGAGTTCCTCGGCTTATTGTTCTCTCTTTGGCCACTTGGGATTATTACCATACCGACATAATTTGTAACGGTAAAATTCCAACCCCACCTACGGGTCTGAAAGATCAAGTTTATATATTTATTTATGAAGTTAATAGGTATTCTGTTTTGACAGATCAAGGACATTTATTTCCAGGTGATGAATATGTAGTGCCTCAAGAAGTTTGGGTTGGAGGAGGGCAGCAGACCTCCTTTGGGCAGGAAAAATGGAGCCACTTTTCTAATTACTTACCCGATTAGTGACCCTGAATCTGGACGCTGGATTTCCACTTCTACTTGCAGATGGTTTGTCCCAGCAGGAAATTATCGATAGTTACGGTGACTATCAACCTCACCTATGACCCGCTCTATCGCCTAACTGCGGCGGATTACTCTGATGGCAAGTTCTCCTGCAATCGATCAGTTTTTGGGTGAAGCAATGCTATTCAATGGCGCGTTCAGTTCCGATGGGTTTACGAAAGAAGTTGTAGTTCACGAATTGGGACATGTGTGGGATTTTCGTCAGGTTTTAAATTAAGTGATGATTTAGTAATCCTAACTAAACCATATAAAAAAGTTTGCGCTATTGGTGATTGTACTATGGTATGGATCCGAATAGTGCTGTCGAAAGATTTACTACAAAATATGCAAAAGAGAACAAGAGAGAGTACTGGGCAGAATTGTTCATGGCATACGTGATCCCAAGCAGTGGCAATTTAGGATCCAATCGTCACAAATTATGTTAAAACAAAAATACAATCTATCAATAGAAGAATGTTTCTAAGATTAAACCACTGGAGATGTCATGAGAAACAACTTCTCGGCTCGCCTCTTCTTCTTGGTTATGTTCGTACTGCTGACTACTAGCTGTTCTTCATCAGGTCAACGTGTCCCACCGACTGTTATGCCAAATTTCAATGAAATCATCTTTTTGACAGACGAACCATGTACCGCGCCATGTTGGAAAGGTCTGGAAATCGGCGTTTCGGAGGAAAGAGAAGTATTAACAACAGTTTCAGCGTTGAATTTTGTAGATCAAAAAACAATCCAGATAATACCCAAATCTATGCCCGACTTAAACCCTGAAAACTGGGTTCAAGGAAAAGAGATAATCATTACTTGTGTAAATCGCCGGGAACCGTGCTTGCGTCTAGGAATTGCAAACGATAAGCTCAGAGATATTGAGATTAGCTTGGATTATGGGTTGACATTGGATGCTGTTATTGTTCATTTTGGAGCTCCAGATTATGTTGGCTACGAACACATGAGCCGTGATACAGTTGATTGTAGAGTCGAACTGATATGGAATAAGTACCAACTTGTTTTATATTCTATTGTTTTTACAAAGCCGGAAGATGTGGATGGTAGGTGTTTTGCTGTTGTCCAAAATGGAACTCCGGATGCCAGTTTGCTAGTCGAAGAAGTACGATATGTTCCCTTGGAAGAGGTCAACTTACGAATAGAGCGCGACCAACTTGTTGACTATAGGGGAACAAAATGATGCTCGCTTGACGAGGGCGTTTTGGATGATCTGGCATCTGCTGGTAACTCGACTATTATTTTCACACTCAAAGGAGCAGGCATGAGAAAAGCAACCAAAACAGTCGCAATGTGGTTTGGCATTACTGCCGGTTTAGCCACCCTGGAGCATGGCTATTTCGAAATCCTGCAAGGTAATGTTCGACCGCCCGGGTTGATGTTTCCCTCCTGGGGAGAGGCTGTTTGTGACCCGGTCAGGATGTGGCACGCCTGCGAACCGGCTATGAGCATCCTGCCCAGCTTCCTGTTAAGTGGCATCCTGACCATTTTTCTCAGCCTGGGGCTGATAGTTTGGACGGTCTGGTTTATTCAGCGCAGGCACGCTGGCTGGGTGCAGATGACGCTCGCGGTCTTGCTGTTGCTCTTCGGCGGTGGCTTTTTCCCGCCCATCATCGCCTTCGTCGGCGGACTCGCCGGGATCCGGATCAACCGTCCCTTGAACGGAAAGCCGGGCGGTCTCATCCGTTTCACAGCCAGGCTGTGGCCCTGGTCGCTGGTCATTTTCCTGGTCTGGACCGTCGGTCAATTCCCGTTTGGTTATTTCTTCAACGATCTTCTCAAAAGCATCATGGTGTTTGGCGTGCTTGTGATTCTTGGCTCGCTGGTGCTCTCGGTCTATTCGGCGTATGCTCACGATGCAGTCTCTCAAACTTGACACGGATACTCTCTCGAAATTTCTCCTTTCTGGAATTCTCGCTCGGCGAGGGTGTTTGGGCGAGGCAGCTTGAAGCTGCAATCGCCCACCCCAACGACGTGAGTTGCTGGAGCCTGCCTGCAATCCCGCCATTCCAATGACCGCCGCCGCTTCTTGAAGATGGCAGTCAGTCGGCTTAAGCCGACTTCCATGCCCTGAGGCGGGGAATTCACGTGTGCCCGTTCTTTGGGCATTCCCCCGCCGGTCCTCCTCGCACAAATCATCCTCGCTCAGAGAGGTCGCTAAAATCTCTACTCGGTGAGGGTCTCCGCGTAGCACACTGAAAAGTGCCCCGCCGTCACTATGACCGCAGGTCTCCGACGCTGTACACCTTAATCCTTTCCCCGGATGAAAGCACATCCGGGGAGGAAAATTTGTCTGATCCTTGATCGGATGCGGGGTGACGACGGGGACGAATTATCATGCCAATCATTCAATCATAAAAATCACAGTTCAAGACGCTCCTCTTGCTATTCCATCAATAAATCGTCCCGAAGGTTTCCTCGGGCACCAAGCAGACCTCCTCGAACCTTCAGGACGTTCCACTCTCCCCCTTGACAAATAAGAACAATTGTTCTAAAATAACCCTGTCCCGACGCCCTAAGGAAGTCGGGGACGATTTTAATATATGGACACTGCTGCATGGAACCTGTAACCTTCAATTACTACTCGGATTTAGCCTTTAATCACCCCGAAAAAGGGTATTCGTTTGGATTTAAATTTACAAATGTACACGAATTGCTCATGGACCACAAAAATAACCAGCCCCAACCCCCGCCCCTGATCACCCCCAGCCAGAGGTCATTCGTTTGGATTTATTTTAAAAAATCGACGCGATATCATGTTTCTTCGGGCGAGGCAGCCTCAAGCCCCCATCGCCCACTCCGGCGACCGAATCGCTGGAGCCAACCGTCTTCCAACACCAGAGACTTGTTGTTCAAACTTGACTCAAAAAATGTAGGTGTTTCGAGATCGTTTCTAATGTTTCAGGTGTCATTGCGAGGGTACTCCCGAAGCAATCTCCCGGCACTACCCAACCAGCCCTTTCCAGGATCCCGCATCCTCATACGAAACGTCATCAACTTTTTAAAACACTGCCTTATTCCTCCAACCAGAAAGGATTGTTCCGCGTATTTTTTCCTACAAATGCCACCTCCAATTTCAAAACGGTTTCTCATCTGGCATTAATCTCCCCCATGAAAAATGGCTTAAAAGCCTATTCGAACCGCGTTTCGAATGCTTTTTTTACGAAGGGAAATTATTCGAACCTCGGTTCCAATGCCCGTTTTACGAGAGAAAACCTATTCGAACCTCTTTTCCCCGCGGACTCTCTCGCGGCAGGTTTTTTCAGCCGAGCTGGCTTCTCGCCGCCACACTTGCACCGCACTGCGCTTGGCGCAGTGCAGGTGTCGGCTACGTCGGCAAGTTTCCACGCCCCTTCCAGCCAGTCAAACCCAAGTCACTCTGCCTCTTTCTTCTTTCCTCCCTCCCCTCTCCGCGTCCCATCCGCGTCCCATTTCCCGACCTTCGACTTTCGACCTTCACTATTTACCATTCACCATTCACTATTCTCTACTCTCTACTCTCTACTCTCTATCACCCATGATCCATTCTCCATTAACCATGCATAACATCCCCCAATCGTAAATCGTCAATCGTAAATCGTAAATCACTTCCCCCCCACCACCTTCCACACCTGCTGGATATGCAACCGGTCATGCTCGGCATTGAACCCCACCAGTTCCTGCAGCGAGGTCGGTCCCAGGATCGAGTGCCGCGCCTTCCTGCGACCATTGCTCCGGGGTCAACCCGCCAAGCATCTCCAGCGTCTGCATGCGAGCCGCCGTGAACTCCCTCAGCGCCTCCATCCCGTCCTGCTCCCGGTACCCGCGCGGCTTCGCCCACTCGTCCGGCATCTCCGCCGGGATGAACGGTTCCTGCTCGTCCAGGATTTTCCGGATGCGCGGCAGGTCCACCTCCCGTTCCACATCCCGCATATGGCACAGCACCTCGGTCACCGACCATTCCTCCTCAGCCGGTCGCTTCTTCAGGACATCTCCAGGGAGCGGCTCGAGTATGCCGTTCAGCGCGGCAGGTGTCGCCCTCAGCAGTGCCAGCAGCGAGGCGGGCGTCGTGAATGCCGGCATCATCGAAGCCGGGTCCGCCCTCTCCAGCCATCCCCGCAGTTCCGCGATCTTCCCGGAACCCGTCGCCGCGAATCCGTTTGCAGAGGGGGTCACGTCGGTCGAATGATAGGTCGCCAGCCCCAGCGTCGCCGCCGGGATCAGGTCCTGCTCCACATCATTCCCCACCATCAGGACCGGGTCGTCCTGCCATCCGAGCCGTCCGAGCACCTCCGCAAAATAAGCCGGGTTCGGCTTGGTGAAATGGAAATCCTCGTAGGAGGAGATGATCGCAAAGGGATACTTCTCCGGCGGCAGTCCAGCCCAGCGCAGGCGGTGGTACGTCGCCTTTTGCGGGAAGTACGGGCTGGTCGCGATCACCACCCGGTGCCCCGCTGCGAACGCCCACTCGATGAATTCCACCGCGCCCGGGATCGTTTTGGTCACCCCGGAGATCGTCGGAAAGACCTTGTCATAGAACTCCTCGATCTCCTTCTGAACCGACTTGGGGTCCACGCCCAGCTTGGGATAAAAATTCTCGTTGAAGACCTCCCTCAGGGTATGCCCCGGGTCTTCGCTCTTGACCATCATCTTGGTGCCCAGCATCAGGTATTTAAGCAGGTTCTCGGGTGGCACTTTCTCGGAAAGGTGCTCCGCCAGTTTCTGGTAGTAGGCTGGAATGAACGCTTGCAGGTTGGTGTCCAGCAGGGTTTCATCCAGGTCGAGCAGGAGAGTGATTGTCATGTGGTCAGCCTTGTCATCAATTTTTTTGCGATCTGCCGGTCCATCTTTCCCATCGGGTATTTCTCAAGTTCGGACAATTTTACCCATTTAATGTTTTTCGGCATGCCGGGTTTTTTCTCTTTGATGTCCATGGGACTCTTCAGCTCTCCCATGAAGACATGTTCCGTGACCCGAAAATGGGTATATGCATGCTGGAGGCTTCCCAGCGCCTCGGTCGCGCGCACCTTCAGCCCGTATCCCGTCTGCACGGCTTTTGCCAGCCCCCTCCTCGGATTCCCCTCGACGCGCCCGTTCGGGAATTCCCACATCCCTCCCAGCAGCCCCTCGGGTGGGCGTTTTGCCAGCAGCACCCGCCCGCCCTGCAGAATGACCACAGCCGCCTGGGTGAAGGCGGGTACTGCCATCTTGGGCTTCAGCACCGGGCGCGCTTCCTGTACCCCCATTTTTTGCGCCTGGCATGCCTTCTTCAGCGGGCAGGCTCCGCACAGCGGCTTTTTGGGCAGGCAGATGCTCGCCCCCAGGTCCATCAACGCCTGGTTGAAGTCCCCCGCCCTCCCCTTCGGCAGGTTCTCCGCCGCCAGCGCCCAGAGCGCCTTCTCTCCCTCCGCCGAATCGGCTGGGATCTCCAGGTTGAAAAGTCGGGCATACACCCGCCTCAGGTTTCCGTCCAGGGTCGGCTCGTCCAGCCCGAATGCCATCGATGCGATCGCCCCTGCCGTATATCGTCCGATGCCGGGCAATTTCCGGAGTTCTTCCACCGTCCGGGGCAGTTCCCCGCCATACTCACCCGCCACTATTTTGGAGGCTTTATGCAAATTCCGCGCCCGGGAGTAGTATCCCAATCCCTCCCACTGGTTGAGCACCTCCCGCTCCGGTGCCTCCGCCAGCGCCTGCACCGTCGGGAAGCGCTTCATCCAGCGTTCAAAGTACGGGATGACCGCCTCCACCCTCGTCTGCTGGAGCATGATCTCCGAGACCCACACTGCATACGGATTCGGGTGCCCGCGCCAGGGCAATGTCCGCCCGTGCAGGCGGTACCACTCGAGCAGCCTTTTTGCGATGCTGGTCATGGCGTTGGGCAGGGCTCCTCGAGCGAGCCGTTCGTGAACATCTCCCCCGTCCCCGGGAAGAGCACCAGGCGTGCTTCGATGTACGTATCCCTGACACATCCAAGGATGATCGCCTCCTCGGCGTGTGGGAACGGGCGCGACCCTTTCATCGGGAGGATGACCTGCTCGATATCCCCCGCTCTGAGCAGCAGGAAAAATCCCATCCGGGGAAAATCGCGCGGCGCGAATGCAGGCACGGGATTGGTGGATGCCAGCCCGTCAAAGCGCGGGAAGTACCGTGGGTACAGGACGCTCCCCGTCAGCATCCTCGCATTCGGCTGGCTGAGGAAATCCATGACCTGCCTCTCCCCGACACCGCCCGCGGGGAAGCAGTCCGGGATGGGATCCGCGCAAATGGGTTCAACCTTCGGGATGGCATTCTCCGCGATCCACGGGAGTCCTCCCAGCAGGAGCAGCATGCCTGTCAACGCAGCATACCTCCAACCCCGCGCCGGAGGCAAGTCAACCACTGGGACCGGTTCAGCGAATACCTTCCCTGCATCAGTCCCAAAGAGGATAAGGATCAATGAGAATAATTCGACTGCGCCGATCCCAAAGTAGAAATACCCGACCCAGTCCGCCGGGAAGATGTACCTCCATCCCGAGTACCGCGCCAGGCTGGTGGAGAAGGCGTAGAAAACAAAAACGACCAGCGGCAGCAATCCTGCCCAGCCTAACCGCTTCCAGGCTGCGGCTAGTCCGACAGATATCACACCTAGATAGAGGAGCAACAGCAGGAGGTTCCCCGGCGAAAGATAGGTATCCCACTCTCCCCAGTAAGGATATATCGGGGCGCTCAATCCATCGTAGCGCGCAAAGATGGGCAGCACCAGCAGCGTATCGATGCTGTTGGCAAAGAACTGGTTCACCACGAACCCCGCCACGTATCCCGGTCTTTCCAGGATTACATTCACCACGTACTGGCTCATCTGCTCGGGTGTCTGCCCCTCGAACAGCGGGTAGTTGGAGGTGGGCGTCCCTCCGCTGTACATGCTGGCGACCGCCTTGATCTGTGTCGGGTCATCCAGTGAGGCGCTGCCCGTGATCGTGTAATTTCGCAGCACCCAGGGTGAGATCGCAAGGATGAGTCCTGCGGCAAAGAGCAGGGACTGCGCTATCCACCTTTTCCAATCCCCCCGGGAGACCAGCAGCGCCAGCAGGATGATCCCCGGTGCGATGAAGGCGATCTGGGTCCGGAGCAGCAGCTGCAGCCCAAGCATGCCGCCCGACGCGAACGCCAGGAACGGACCGTTGCGTTTTTCCCGGAACCAGCGCATCACCAGGAGCAGGAATGCTATCAACACCAGCGTGGTGATGAACTCCGAGAGCAGCATCTTCGTGTTGCTGACGCGTGCCTCCGATGCCGCCCACAGGCTGGTCCATTCCCGGAAGATCGCCAGCAGCGCCACCACCACTCCGGCAGTCCGGCTGTGCATTTTCCTTCCCAGGAAGTACAGCGCCAGGGGCAGCAATGCAAAGATCACCGTCTGTCCCAGTACGATCCGGGCATACTCCTGACCCATCAGCGCGTGCAAGCCTGCGAGGAAAAGGATGAAAAATGGACGCGAAGGGATGGCGTGAACATACCCATAACCTGCCAGCAGGCTCTGCGCATCCGAATCGTAATACGCGGCATCCGAGGCAGGGAACGGCTGATCATAAGGAGGCTGGATGGGCGCGTAGAAGCTGTTTCGCAGCGTGCTCAACGGAACGCTCATCCACAGCGCGAAAGCAATGAGCCAGATGGCAATTGGAAGGATCGTGTCCAACCGTTTTGTCGGGGTCGATCGAGAACTATAAATAAGGAGGCCAAAACCCACCAGTAATGTCAAAGCCAGTTGCCAGCCCAGGATGGGAATACCGGGTTCACCCCAATAACTTGTATCCTTAATGACTCCCCATCCCGTTAGCGCCACGATCACCCACAAGAGGATGAATATCCCGAATCCTACCAGGGTTGGGATCAGGATTCCCCGCCCTGCATGCAATGCCTGGAGATGAAAGCCGTTTCGAAGGGTGGTTACCCAAAGCCCCGTCTGCGCGGAGATGAGCATCAGGTAGATCAACGCAGGGCGCGCCCGGACAAAATAAGATGCTGTTGCTTCAGGATCGAAGTAACGAAGGAGGAAAAGGATGAATGCGGAAGATAACAGGAGAAGCAGGGAGAGGATTCCCGCCAGGCGGAAAATCCCGGGGTGTTTCCGGGGATCCAGGTGGTTCGCCCGCCAGCCAGCGTCAAGGGAACGGAAAAACAACCAGCCTGATGCCACGAGCGGCAGGAGGATGAGGACGGTCAACCCCAGGCGCGCGACCGACAATCCCTCCCCGGGTATTAGGAGAAGGGCGACAAGGGCAGCGCAGCCTTCAAGTATGGTCAGGAGAAAGAAAATGGACCAGGGACGTTGCATGATAAAAAGTAGAGCGAGATATTCTCTCGCTCTATCAGTCCGGTTAGAACTGGAACCCGCCGCGCGCGGGTACGATCTTTTGGGAATAATTTCTTACGAATGCCATCAACTGCTCGGATATCCTCAGCCACTCCGCCGAGTTAAGGGCGCGGCGCGCCGACATCGCATCCTCCGCCACCAGACCGACCTGGATCTGCGGTTGATCGCCGTACATGGTCGCCCATGCCTCAACCGGCTGGAGACCTATCCGTTGGACACCGGGAACAAACTCGCCGATCACAAACTCGAAGTATTCCTGCTCGCGTTCGGGGGCGATATCCCAGGTCATTAATACTTTGACCGGCACTTCGTCTCCTAATCGCGTTGATACTCGAGTGTCACGACGTGCGTTTCCTCGGGCAGGCTTGAACGGGTCACCTTAAGCGAGGCTTGTTTTTCAACGGTGTTTTCACCCAGCCCCATTTCCTTCAGGAACTTGTTCAGCGAATCGAGCTGGACCTTCGAATCGGGGGTGGCATAGTGCATCGGGATGACCAGGTTGGGTTCAAGCAGGCTGACAACTTCCGCAGCCTTGGCTGCGTTCAACCCGCTCCCGCCGCCCACCGGCACCAGCACCACGTTCACCGTGCCGAGCGCCTCCACCTCCGCCTGGGTGGGGACATTTTTGGGATCGCCAAGATGAGCGACGGTGATGCCGTCGTAATCAAAGACATACAAGGTATTTCGCGGCGCGTCTTTTGCCTTCTTGCCAGCCGCATCGGTCTGGACGCCGGTGATAAAAACGCCGCCGATCTCAAATTCCCCCGGTCCGTCAATTAGATGCGAAGTGCCTTTGACGGCGTCCGTGTTGTTATGCCCCGGAGCATCGTGGCTGACCGTAACGATATCAGCCTTGAGCTTCAGCGGGCTGTAGCCAATAAGCTTATGGTCAAACGGGTCAGTTACCACGGTTGCCATGCCGCGTTCAGTTAATCGAAAACAGGATTGCCCATACCAGGTGATTTCCATGCCATAACCTCCGTCCTTAATTATACACGTTATGGAGTATAATGCCGCCGTCTTTGACAGGCGCCATGAACCTTCTTAGTGTGCAGCAAGCCCGGGAACGCATCCTTCATTCCATCCAACCCGTCGGGCAGACAAAAATCCCGCTTGAACAAGCCGCGCGCCGCGTCCTCGCCCGGGATATCCACGCGGCAGACGATTTCCCCCTTTTTGACAATTCAGCGATGGACGGATTTGCCATCCGATCATCCGATTCATCCACCTCAAACGTAACCTTGCGCGTGGTCTCGGACATCCCCGCCGGCACAGACCTGACCCGGGGAGTCCCCCGGCTTGCTCCCGGCGAGGCAGCCCGCATCATGACCGGTGCGCCCCTCCCGGGTGG